>NZ_JBALEF010000022.1:0-115414 GCF_036918245.1 Nostoc sp. | reverse complement strand
GAGGCGTTGCCCAAGTTGCCCAATGCAAAAGCAGCAAAGTAACGCACAATCTGACTCTCATCTTTGAGTAAACCCAGCAGTGCTTCAACTACCTGGGGCGAGGCGTTGCCCAAGTTGCCCAATGCAAAAGCAGCAAAGTAACGCACAATCTGACTCTCATCTTTGAGTAAACCCAGCAGTGCTTCAACTACCTGTGGCGAGGTGTTGCCCAATGCAAAAGCAGCAGAGTCACGCACACTCTCACTCTCATCTTTGAGTAAACTCAGCAGTGCTTCAACTACCTGTGGCGAGGTGTTGTTCATAGTTTCCGAACTTGCGATATACTCCCTATGAGTCGGTTCATCTGAAGATCAGTTTAGCGCTTACGGATGTTGCCACGATTACGAAAGGGACGGTTATGGGAAAGCTTGATGGCAAGGTTGCGGTGATTACGGGTGGAACAAGCGGAATGGCGCTGGCCACTGCCAAGTTGTTTGTTGAAGAAGGTGCCTATGTGTTCATCACGGGAAGGCGCCAAGAAAAGGTCGATGAAGCTGTCGACCTAATCGGACGGAACGTGACCGGCGTGCAGGGAGATGCGGCCAACCTGGACGACTTGGATCGCTTGTTCGATCAGGTCAAGCGGGAGAAGGGAAGGATCGACGTGCTGTTCGCGAGCGCCGGTTCGGGGGAGTCCGCCAAGCTCGGCGACATTACGGAAGAGCACTTCGATGCGGTCTTCGGTTTGAACACGCGTGGCACGCTTTTCGCTGTGCAGAAAGCGTTGCCGCTGTTCAACGATGGTGGGTCGATACTCATGACCGGCTCGATCGCTTCAGTTAAGGGCTTTCCTACTTTCGGGGTGTATTCCGCGAGCAAGGCTGCGCTACGCTCATTCGCCCGCACATGGCTGAACGAGCTGAAGGACAGGAGGATTCGGGTAAACGTGCTGAGTCCGGGACAGATCCAAACACCGATTCAGGAGCAGTTGTTCGACGCGGAGACGATACGGCAGTTCGAATCTTTGATCCCGCGGGGAAAGATGGGTCGCCCTGAGGAGATTGCGACGGTGGCGCTGTTTCTTGCTTCAGACGACTCGAGTTTCGTGAATGGGGTGGAGTTGTCGGTCGACGGCGGCACGTCGGCCATCTGAATCGGTCAGCGAGAGAGCGACGGGAGGAGCCCGTGTGGACGACCTTCGCTCTTGACGCAAGAGTCCTACGCAAAGACAAGGGCTACGGAGAAGCGGTACATCTCTCCCTTGAGCGGGAGCGACGGCGATGAGATTGCCTGTCAGCTTAAAATGCTTCGGTAACGGGAAGCCGTCTTCCCGTCAGTTACTCCTGAGTAAACGGGAGTCCGGCATCAGGCCAATTCGGGTTCAAGTGTCCGTGATGCCGACTTCGCGGCCATCTAAGGCGCGGGGATCGGGCGCATAGAGCCGACTTCCGGCCATTCGTGACCTGACTTTTCCCGTTAAGTCGTGAAACAACGAAATAGTAAGGGTTTGAGACAATAATTTATTATCAATAAATCAATATTAATGACAATGAATCACGAGAAAACAGGGCTTTGGGCTAGGGGTAGAGTAAGCGATCGCTCAATTAAGGAGATAACGGGAAAAGTTAGATATTGCTTGGGATATATAATTTATATACATACTACACGCTTATTAGCTTTGTCAGTCGCTGTGCGAATTTTACAACCGATTCAGGGGCGGGGTAATCCTGATTTGCCAACAACTGTTGCTTTTTTCCATGAGCAACAGCAATCAACCTATCCTACTATTCTAAAAATCCCTAATTCTTGTCGTAAAATTTGCCTGAAAACTTTGATTTTTCGTTTTTAGTGCTCACTCAGCTTAAGAGGTTGTTTGAAAAGTAGTTGGCTGTGATTTTAATCACATTATTACCCCCCTTAATCCCCCCTTGTAAAGGGGGGAAATAAGAAAAATCTGTTTCCCTCCCCTTGTAAAGGCTACGGTGTACACACAAGTCAAATTACCCCCCTTAATCCCCCCTTGTAAAGGGGGGAAATAAGAAATCTTGTTCCCTCCCCAATGCATCGGGGAGGGTTAGGGTGGGGTAAAACTGACGCGAAAAACCAAGTGAGTAAGCTATTTCTGGCGTTCGCATTTGTTACTTCGGCGTTCGCATTTGTTACTTTAGCGTACGCATTTGTTACTTTAGCGTTCGCATTTGTTACTTTGGCGAACTCATTTGTTACTTTAGCGTTCGCATTTGTTACTTTAGCGTTCGCATTTGTTATTTCGGCGAACTCATTTGTTAATTCGGCGTTCGCATTTGTTACTTTGGCGTTCGCATTTGTTAATTCGGCGTTCGCATTTGTTAATTCGGCGAACTCATTTGTTATTTTGGCGTATTTTAGCCAATATGCGCTACTTCTGCATATTCCGCTTCATTTGTTCTAACTCATCCTGAGTTTCCCAGCTACGGAACTTCTCTTCTAAGTCATCAAAACCACTAGAAAAATTGCTAGTTTGATTCGACCAGCCAGTAGTTTCAAAACGCTGCTGGGTTTGCGCTTTAGCACGGTCTGTCTGTGCTTCGGCGGCTTTAGCTTGTACCTCCTGTCGCCGTTGCTGAATTTTTTGCAATAGTTCTTGAGATTGGTTAATGCGTTCTTTCAGCCCTTGCATGTGTCCCCAGCGCTGATTTCCTTCGCGCAACAGGGCTGCTTCTCGCTCACCTGCTGCCGCTGCCAAATCCTCTCTGTTGGCGTTTTTGGCTTTTTGAATGCGGATATGCCAACGCTGAATTTCTTGAGCGGTGGAGAGAATTTCTTCTTGCGATCGCTTCTCTTGTAATTTTAAATCTGCGATCAGCTTTAATGTGTCTTCTTCTTGCTCACGCAGCTGTTCTAGCAGCGCCTCTAACTCCAAATGTGGATTGTTACGCAAGAATTCTTCTAAACGGTTTTCCAGAAACCGACTCAAATCATCAAATAAGCCCACTGCTAGAACTCCAGAGATCGGGTGCGTGACTATTTTATTGTAGTAGTCAGGTGGACTTATAGGTGTTAGTTAGATTTCAAAGTTGGGAAGAATGTATTTGGTGAAACTACGCAAATAACCCTGACTTACAAAATAAGGCTTTAATCAGTATGAGTTCTGATTTTCAACCACCACCTAAGAGCTTGTCCATACTAGCTTCTGTAGGAGGAGTCGTTACCGCTGCGATCGCGATCGCAATTTTAAATGGTTGGTCTAAGCAACTTTCCCAGACTTCTATAAAAAAACCTGAAATATTAACATCCCCAACTGCTTCCCAACCACAGAAAACCCAACCCCCTGTCTCTAGTGCAAAAGAAGCTGAAATAGTTGCCAGCCTTGATGCTAAATCTGTAGTTTTGCCAGGTCAACCCATTCCTAAGAACCAATTAACAGTAGCCATAATTCCATACGTTGCTCCTGGAGTTGGAAAACTGACCCCAGAAGAAATGACAACGGCCCGTCAGGCTTGGTCATACTTCCAGCGCAACTGGAACGATGAAACTGGCTTGATTAATTCCGTTGATGGCTTTGCCTCGATAAGTATGTGGGATCAGACAGCAGCGATCGCAGCCTTAGTCAGTGCTAGAGAACTCAACATCGTGCCTGCGGCTGAATTTGCAGCCAAAATGAGCAAAATGTTGAATACATTAGCATCAATGCCTTTGTATAAAGGAGAACTACCCAACAAAGTTTACAATGCGAAAACTCTCTTACCTGTTAATTATGGTCAACTAGAAAAACGGGAAGAAATTGGATGGTCAGCCATTGATTTAGGAAGAATGGCAATCTGGTTGAAGATTGTCGAGGCAAAGTATCCAGAAATGCGATCGCAAACAGCAGCAGTTTGGAAACACTGGCAAGTCAAGCGTCTGACCACAAATGGCCAAATGTATGGTACTGCCGTTATCAAAGGCAAAGAACAGTACAATCAAGAGGGTCGCTTAGGCTATGAGAATTATGCTGCTTATGGTTTGAAGCTTTGGGGCTTAAATGTTAACAAAGCCTTAGATTATCAGTCCCATACTGCCTTTGTCGATCTTTACGGACAGGGAATTCCTTACGACAAACGGGACTATAAAAACTCTGGAGCCAATAACTACGTTCTTAGCGAACCCTATATCTTGGATGGTATCGAAACTGGGTTTCAAGCTTTGCCTAAAGCTTATGCCGATCGGATTTTAGCTGCCCAAGCAGCGCGTTATGAAGCGACAAAACAATTAACCGCCGTCACCGAAGATAATTTAGATCGCCCGCCATACTTTGTTTACAGTAGCCTATTTGTTAACGGAGAACCTTGGGCAACCATCGCAGATACCAGAGAACAGCACAACAATTTGCGATTCCTCAGTGCCAAAGCTGCGATCGGCTGGCATGTACTTTATAACACTGCTTATACCCGCAAGTTATTTGATTTCGTTCAAGGCAACCTTCAGTCTAAAGAAGGCTGGTATAACGGCTTTTATGAGTCTCTGCATCAACCAAATAAAACTCTTACCGCTAACAATAATGGTGTAATTCTGGAGAGCCTACTGTATAAGCAAGTCGGACAGCCACTTACCGTTTGGGCAGGAGTCAAGAGTCATAAGTCAACCGAGAGGACTATAAAAAGACCGTAAGTTATATCATGTCCGCGATCGTACCCCTCACCAATCCTCCTCGATGCTTTGGAGCTACGGTGTATATACAAGTCAAATTACCCCCCTTAATCCCCCCTTATAAAGGGGGGAAATAAGAAATCTTGTTCCCTCCCCTTTCCAAGGGGAGGGTTAGGGTGGGGTAAAACTGACACGAAAAACCAGGTGAGTCAACTATTTCTGACTTATGTATACACCCTAGTTGCTAAGGGGAGGGTGCGCGTCAGCGCGGGTGGGCTTATCTGTCGTAAACATTTTTTGAATTGGTATAAGTTGCTATTCCTCAAGGGTTTTCGGCATATTTCTTATAATAAAATGCGTTCAGTCGGTGAATACCCTAAAATTTGGTATGTTGCTCATGCTCAGACGCTTACGCAGCCGAAAAATTTCCTCAGTAGCTATGCTTGTGCTTGTTATATGCTTTACTCTGGTAGGTGTGCGTTCATTTGGGCAAACAATTATGACATCAGCACCCCAACTACTCACCGACCCCTTTTTGCAATTGCCAACTGCAACTTCAGTACGAGTAGTTTGGTTTACTGAATTTGCTGGTGTTAATCACACAGTAACCTACGGCGAAAATCTCAAACAAACTGCTAGGGCAAATACTACCAAACTCAGTCGCACACGTGAAGACCAACAATCAAGAGTTGCAAACCAAACCGCAGACGGACAAGTTTATCAAAAACCTGTCCAGCGACACATTTGGCGACATGAGGCTGAGGTAACTGGGTTAACTCCTGGTGTGCGGGTTAACTATCGTGTCACGAGTGTGCAAGAAGACGGTGAGAGTGTTGACAGTGATGTTTTTAGCCTTGCAGCTACTCCCAAATCAGATACACCACTGAAAATTTTACTTACCTCAGATCATCAATTAAAGCCGATGACAGCAGCAAATCTGCAAAAGGTGGTAGAAACAGTGGGACGGGTTGATGGTGTGTGGTTTGCCGGTGATTTGGTCAACGTTAGCGATCGCGCCTCAGAATGGTTTGATGATAATGTTGGTGGTGCCTTGTTTCCTGGTTTACAAGGTCGTGCTAAATATGAAATGACGCACGATGGTGTAAAGACAACCTACACTGGTGGACAAATAATTCAACATGCACCCATGTTTAGTTGCATTGGCAATCATGAGGTGATGGGGCGCTTTGCCAGGACGGAAAGTTTAAATGATGAATTTGATGATACAATTCCCCGTGTCGTTGCTCAAAAAATCTACCCAGATAAATCTTTAATCGATAATTCTTTTAATACTAATACCTACGAAGAGATTTTCTCTTTACCAAAAAGTAAAGAGGGTGGAAAAAGGTATTATGCAGTTAGTTTTGGTGATGTGCATTTGGTGGTACTGTACGCTACGAATATGTGGCGGACTCCTAGCTTAAATGGAAAGCATAAGGGTAGATATCTAGAAGCTGAAAAGGATTTAAATAATCCTGAAAATTGGGGTTATGGACAGGTGATTTATGAGCCAATTGCTAAAGGCAGCAAGCAATATAATTGGCTAGAGTCGGAACTTAACAGCCCTGAGTTTCAACAAGCAAAATACAAAGTTGTGATGTTCCATCACCCACCCCATACTTTGGGTGATAATATAGTTCCTGCTTATACAGAGCCAGTACAGATAATTGAACGGGATAGCGGCAATATCAAAGCAGTGCGTTACGAGTATCCCAAAGACGCAGATTATATTATCCGCGATGTTGTCCCAATACTTGAAGCAGCTAATGTGCAATTGGTATTCTATGGGCATTCCCATTTGTGGAACCGCTTTGTTAGTCCCAGTGGAATGCACTTTCTGGAAACATCTAATGTGGGTAATACTTACGGTGCTGCTTGGGGTGATAGAAAGCGAGAAGTACCAATTGGGTATCAAGAGGATTATGTTAAGCTTGGCGATCCCAATGGGTTAGAACCGATAGTACCAACAATTGCCCCCTTGCTGGGTGAAGATGGAAAGCCGATGCCTTATATTGCGAGTAACGATATTACAGTTTTCAGTATCTTTGATACGGGGACGGGTACGATAAGTAGTTATCGTTTTGATACTCGCAAGCCTGATTCGGAAGTATTGAAGTTTGACGAATTTAAGTTTAAATAGTAGGGTAGCACATCTGTCATACGTGTCAACTTAACGTGAAAGCCCTATAATCACCTGATATTAAATCCACTCGCTTACCATGACTATCCGCGTCACCCCACCCCAGTTTTGTCTAAAGCCAAAACTTCCCCTCCCCTTCGCAAGGGGAGGGGATTGAGGGGTGGGGTAAAATGCGTGTGGTATAAGCGTTTAAACTTAAGTTGACACCAATGCACATCTGTGCGTCCCTACGGCGTCTTATATCCAAAAAAGATGTGGTTAATTTACTTAAAAATAGCTGTAAACCTCATTAATGAGTATTTGAACTCCATTAATGAGTATTTGAACTCCATTAATGAGTATTTGAACTCCATTAATGAGTATTTGAACTCCATTAATGAGTATTTAAACTCCATTAATGAGTAGTTGAACTCCATTAATGAGTAGTTGAACTCCATTAATGAGCCTTTGAACTCCATTAATGAGTATTTGAACTCCGTAAAAGTTACCTGTTTAACGTAACTCCTTTCGTTCTATTCTCTACGAGAGGCTGCGCGAACGCGTAGCCTCTCGTAGATAAGGAGAGTAGATCATAGACTAGCGATCGCTTCGGCAACTAGTTTAGAAACAAAGGGCAAAATATCCCGACTCTTAGCCTGGGCTTTACCTTCAGTAAATACCACTAAGAGGTAAGGGCGCTGTTCTGGTAATTCAATATACGCGGCATCATGGTGAACTTGACTTGTCCAACCCGCCTTTGACCAAATTTGAGCATTTTCAGGGAGTCCACCGCCTAAAAAACCTGCTACCTGATCTTCCTCTCTGTCAGTGGGCAAATCGTTAAGAGTCCGTTTGAGTAAAGCCATCATGGCTTGCGATCGCCCACTTGAAACCGCCACTCCACCTACAATACTATGCAGTAACCTAGCGATCGCATTTGTTGTCAACATATTGCGATTTTCCAGTAACTCTCCCACAAATGCCCGTTCTCGTCCATAAGCGCCATCACTCCAAGTTTTTTGACAGACGTTAATCGTCTCCATTTCTTCCCAACCCAAAGATTGGTAATAGCGGTTAACAATATTACGCTGATATTTCCAGGTTTCAAAGGGCCCGGTTGGTAATTGTGGCCCTGATGTAGTGCCACTCAAAATATCCACAACCAAGCTGGTAGCATCGTTACTAGAATCGACAATCATATCCCGCAAAGCTCGCTCCAACTCCTTGGAGGTTTGACTCATGCCTTTTTCTAGCCATTCGTTTACCGCCACCAGGTAAAATAGCTTGACTACACTAGCAGGATAAATCCGCTCAACACCGCGATAAGTGAAACCACGAACTGGGTGATCCCAAAAAGCGTTGGGAGTCAGCGCCCCACCAGTATTTACTCGCACCGGTGGATCGTAAACAACCCAAGTCAAGGCAATTTGGTTACGTGCTAACGTCTCAAATGCTGCCCAAGTTGCATCTAAAATGCCTAACCCAAGATTTTCGAGTTGTTCGTCTTTATTAAAAAAAATCATTCTCTGATAATGTCCTTTAATCTAAAATCCAAAATCCAAAATCCAAAATCAGGGGAGTATCAGTGTTTAGCTGATCTGAATTTATATGATTCTCCTGAATGTACGCGTTTAGCAACTCAAGCTGCATCTGGGAGACATTTGTGGGTAACATCAAATCATCAAAATTTAACGGTTGAGGTGTATTTATGTGAAGATGACTATCCAGGATGGGTATACCTTTCAGAATTTGATTCATTACGATCTGCTACTGTACCTTATCAGGCTGCAACATTTTCTGAATCGGAGATTAAAAAACTCCTAGCAGAGATTATCGCCTTTACCCAAAAAGCAATGCAACAATCAAATTATTACCTTTGGGGTGGTACGGTTGGGCCAAATTATGACTGTTCTGGGTTAATGCAGGCGGCGTTTGCTTCGGTGGGTATTTGGCTACCTAGAGATGCCTATCAACAGGAAGGATTCACTCAACCAATTACGATTGCAGAATTAGTAGCCGGGGATCTGGTATTTTTTGGAACTAGCCAAAAAGCCACCCATGTCGGGCTTTATTTGGCAGATGGTTATTATATCCATAGTTCTGGGAAAGAGCAGGGACGGAATGGGATCGGAATTGATATTCTCTCGGAACAGGGAGATGCGGTTAGTCAGTCATACTATCAGCAGCTGCGAGGTGCTGGTAGAGTTTTTAAGAGTTACGAACCACAGAGACGCTGAGGGCGCTGAGACTTATGAGGAGTGGGTTGGTTTCCGAAAGGAGTAGTGAGGAAAATGGGGTGATTTCTGCAATTGTCCCCGATGTTTCAGTGGTAGTACCAATACATGACGAGGTGGAGAGTTTGCCACTTTTACTAGAAGCGATCGCCTCTACTTTATCTTCTAGTCAGGTAAATTATGAAATCATTTGTGTGGATGATGGTTCTACAGATGGTTCTGGGGATTTTCTCAAAGAACAGGCGCAAATCCGCACTGATTTAAAGGCGGTGATTTTGCGTCGTAACTACGGACAAACTGCGGCGATGGCTGCTGGATTTTATTATGCAGTCGGTAAAGCGATTGTCACTTTAGATGCCGATCTCCAGAATGATCCAGCTGATATCCCCATGTTATTAGCAAAGCTGGATCAGGGTTATGATTTGGTGAGTGGTTGGCGGCAAAAACGCCAAGATGGTGCCGTAAATCGGTTACTTCCTTCCAAAATTGCCAATTGGCTAATTCGCCGCACCACTAGCGTGAATATTCATGACTATGGTTGTTCGCTGAAAGCCTATCGTTCAGAACTATTGGCAGATATGAATCTCTACGGGGAATTACACCGATTTTTACCTGCTTTGGCGTACATTGAAGGAGCTAGAATTACTGAAATACCTGTACGTCATCACGCCCGCCGCTTTGGCCGTAGTAAATATGGAATTTGGCGGACATTCCGGGTATTGATGGATTTGTTAACCATTCTGTTTATGAAAAAATTCCTCACCCGTCCGATGCACGTTTTTGGGCTTTTGGGCTTGATTTCAATGTTTTCGGGGACTGCGATCGGAATTTACTTGACTTTCGTCAAATTGGCTTTAGGTGAAATGATTGGCAATCGCCCTTTGCTGATTTTAGCAGTTCTCCTGCTACTAACAGGAGTGCAGTTGTTTTGCTTCGGACTTTTAGCAGAATTGCTCATGCGTACATACCACGAATCCCAAGGACGGCCTATCTATCGTGTGCGAGAGGTAGTAGCAAAAAATGTTAAGTAACGTAACAATGGTAGTCATTAGTCATTGGTCATTGGTCATTAGTAAATAATTAAGAGTAAATATTTGGTTGACTCTAGACAATTGGACTTTGGACAAAAAACTCATTAAGTTGCATCTACCTTGAAAGCATTTAATACCTTTGACGCCGAACTGCGGCGCAACCTGCTGATTTTATTTACGGCAGGTTTATTATTCTGGTCGAGCATATCTTCGCTTTTACCAACCCTACCGCTTTACATTGATGATGTGGGCGCAAGCAAGCAAGAAATTGGGATCGTCATGGGCAGTTTTGCCATTGGGTTATTGCTATCTCGCCCGATGCTGGGAAGATTAGCCGATGAACGTGGTCGCAAAATTGTCTTATTGATTGGTACGATCGTAGCTGCGATCGCACCCTTTGGTTACTTGGCAACCCGATCTCTTGGGCTGTTGATCCTGGTGCGGATTTTTCACGGCATTAGTGTTGCTGCTTTTACCACTGGCTACAGTGCCTTAGTCGCAGATTTAGCGCCTGCTGAGACTCGTGGTGAAATCATTGGGTATATGACCTTAGCAACTCCCCTTGGTTTAGCAATTGGCCCTGCTTTGGGTGGGTATTTAGAAGCTACAAGTGGTTACGGGATATTATTTCTGTTATCTGCCGAATTGGGTTTTGTCGCCCTGTTGGGGATTGTACAAGTTACGAATCCGCCAGTACAAACGCAGGAGCAGACAGAGGAAGAGGATCGCAAATTTTGGCAAATTTTGGCCAGTCCACGGGTGAGAATTCCAACTATAGTTATGTTACTGGTTGGTTTGTCTCTCGGTGCTGTACATACCTTTGTGTCGTTGTTCCTCAAATCCACTGAGGTGGACTTCAATGGTGGACTATTTTTTACAGCTGCGGCAATTTCTAGTTTTAGTATCAGGGTATTTGCTGGTAAGGCAAGCGATCGCTTCGGGCGTGGTTTGTTTATTACTTTTGGGATTTTCTGCTACGTTTTGGCGTTAATATTGCTGTGGCAAGCTTACAATGCGATCGTTTTCTTACTGGCTGCGATCGCTGAAGGTGCTGGTGGTGGTACACTGATCTCGATGATGATTACCATGATGGCAGACCGTTCACTGCCGCAAGAACGGGGGAAAATTTTTGCTATATGTATAGCTGGACTTGATTTGGGAATTGCGATCGCTGCTCCTATTTTGGGTATTATCGCAGAACTTGTAGGCTACCGCGATATGTTTGGCTACGGTGCTGCGATCACTTCTTTAGCACTTATCCTCTTCCTCACCCATTCGAGCAAAAACCTATCCAACTCACTGCGCTTTGCACTAGGTCTAGCTCCAGATGCCTACGCCTTGAAAAACTTAAAAGTTAGGAGTGATGAAATTTAACTCATCACTCCTAACTTTCAACTCTTAACTTTTTAAAAACGGGCGAGGAGGGATTCGAACCCCCGACACCGTGGTCCGTAGCCACGTGCTCTAGTCCACTGAGCTACACGCCCTCATCGACAATCTATATTAACACGTTCTAACCAAATGGCGCAAGATAATTTTCCATCTAATTTTGCCAACTTAACCCATCTAGATCCCCAAGGACAGGCACAGATGGTTGATGTGTCTGATAAAGCACCCACCATTCGCCAAGCAGTAGCAGCGGCTAAGGTGCGAATGCTGCCAGCCACCTTCGCTGCCATTCAAGCCGGAAATGTCCCAAAAGGGGATGTGTTAGCAACTGCAAGATTGGCTGGGATTATGGCAGCCAAGCAAACAGCCAGTTTAATTCCCCTGTGTCATCCGTTGCCTTTGCAAAAAATCGCAGTCGAAATCATACCCGATCCCCAACTACCGGGTTATCAAATTCAAGCCACAGTCAAAACCAAAGCTGAAACTGGTGTAGAGATGGAAGCCTTAACTGCCGCTTCTGTAGCTGCGCTGACGTTATACGATATGGCAAAAGCTTTAGAAAAGTCGATTCAAATTGAATCAATTCGTTTAATAAGTAAGAGTGGTGGGAAATCAGGAGATTATTCCCCGCCAGAGCAATAAGCGTAAGGATTACAGTCACTAAGAAACTAGGACAAATAATTTGTTAACGACGACAAATATCGTGTTAATCGACAGCTACAACCGTTAAACACAGGAAGAATAGGCATTGAGCCTATATGCGCCACATGAATGCCCCAAAAACCTTAGAATGAATAGGGTGTATTTAAATCTGTAACAAATATTTATGCCTCCTCGTTGGCCTCGCAAACCCGATCGCAAAGACCCTGATTACCGCAAGATCGATGACCGGATGAATTTTGCCATGCATGTAGCGATCGCTGCTACGATTAATTCTGGCTTGTGGTTTTTTCACATCTTGAAAAGCACTACCTGGGAGTGGCTGCCTTGGGTGACTTTAAGTTGGACAGGAATAGTATTAGTGCATCTGATTTATATTAGTGCGATCGCTAATTACAGCGAAACTCCACCTAAATCCACCTGAAGACGGACTGCTGATGCTGGGGCGATTGTAACCTGTGGTAGTAGAATCAGCCTATTAATTGAGCAATAATGTAAAAAAGCCTGAGATTTCGCACTCTTTCTTAACGTAGGGTTATTTTTATGGCAAAGACTAACACCACAGAACTACTGGAAGCCCTAGCAGCTGAAATTGGCGAAAATGTCTACATAGACATTGCCAAATGGCATCTTTATTTATCTAATGCCAAACTGCACACCCTTGTTGCTGAACAGTTGTATCCCTTAATTACTTCCAACAATGTAAGTGAAGATCAAGTTTTAAAAGTCTTGAAATCAATTACAGTAAAAATTGGCGGCGGTAGAAGCGAACTTCCTTTAATCGATTTACTGCCACTGCAATGCCAAGTAACATTAGTTGATATTTTAGAAAAATATCAACGCGAAATCTAATCTCTACAACCAAGATTATCTGAGTTTGACAATTTTATTAATCAGCATGCCCTGATTCGATTTTAGCTTTGGAATGAGGGATAGGTTTTCTGTGTCTATTTTATAAAAATGAACTCCACAGATACACATAGATCAATCTCGTATAATTTATCTGTGGATATACGATAAAAATTTCCTTTAATAATTAAGGAATCTCCGCGTTCAAAATCGGTTAAGATTTGAGCGAGTTTATCTTGAGACTCGCTTTGAACTTCCATGCAAACTCATTGAGGCAATTTCTATGCTTTTACAAGTCAAAGATAGTGGCGAATTGGTAAAAATTGTTGAAATTCAGGAATTACTTGACCCGAATACTGATGTTGTTAAGGCAAAAGACCAAGAAGGTCAAGAAGAACAGGAACCTGAGACTTTTAAAAAAGAAAATCTCGTTTTTCCTTCAGGTGAAGTTCTACCGCGCTGTTGGTTAGATGCCGACTATAGACACGACAACGCTTAATGATTTTAAAATCAGGTAATTGGTAATAGTAGGGTAGCACAGCTGTGTTACCCTATTATGTGGCAAATTATGACGCCGCTTTTTCTCCTACCGTCACCCCTTCATTCTGTTGAAACTTTGGAAAAAATGTCTTAGTAATCCAGTCAGTCAAGATGTGAGACAGTAATCCCAAAGGCCCAGCAAACAAAGATAGAGCCAGAGAGTGAATTGTCCAAATACCTGTTTTCTGTCCTTCCCAATAAATCCACCGACCGACGAATAAATCCATCACTAAAAAATGAATCCAACCTGTTGCCGCAGCGGTTTCATCTGCAAAAAACCGTGCAATATCAGCTAATTGAGGATTCGATAAAGCTTGAGCATTTTCTGGGGTAATGCTGTTAATAAACAAATATAAATATGTTCCTGCTAACACCACAAAGGGTAGATATGATGACATTATCCACCGTGTGACTTTCCAGTTCGGCAATAAAATCATCAACGCCCAAAATGGCAATACCAAAAGATTGGCAACGTTAAATAGTTGAGAAATTGTCATATCTTTGTAAAGTGAAGGGTGAGGGTTTAAATTAGGAGTTAGGAGTTATAAGTTAAGTTGAGAGTAAAAAATTCGGAGCTTTTAGTTATTAGTATTCTTTTTGATTTTGAATTAACTAATACACAATAGCGGAATAAATTTACCATTATAATATCATGTCCGCATAATTAATTATGATTCCCCTAGTCATTACACCCCACACGCCAGGTGCTTCTCCCAAGGGGAGACGCTACGCGAACAAGTCGGGCATTGCCCGCCCAACGCACTGGCTCCCCTTAATCCCCTCCCCGCTCTTCGGGAGGGGAGACGAAGCGTAGCTTTGGCTCTTTGGGGTTCTTCGGGTTTAATAAGTAATCAAGCGGACATGATATAAGTTGTTCTAAGCCGCGTAATAATCGATAGACAATGGCAAAATTTACTTGTTAAAGGTAGGCAAACTTCCGCCACAGTGTATTAGTTCTACTTAACTCCTAACTCCTAACTTATAAAGCTACAAGCTGTGATTCGATTTCTGAAGACTTCAAATCACGCCCGATGAAAACTAAGCGCGTTTGCCTAGCCTCTTCTGGTTTCCAAGGGCGATCGTAAAATTTATCAAATCGGGTTCCCACACCTTGCATCACCAAGCGCATGGATTTATTTGGCACTGCGACAAAGCCTTTAATCCGGTAAATTTCTTGTTGTTGTACCAATGTTTGCAACTGTTGTTGCAGCTTTTCTGGATCAAAGGTACGATCCAAAATTAAATTAGCTGAAGTAATTTCTTCATCGTGATTGTGGTCTTCTTCAGTATCGTGATGACTAGGACGAGAATCTAAATTGTCTTCGACTGCGGCTTGGAATCCTAATAATATAGATGCGTCTAGTTGAGAACGGTCGCTCTCGACAATCTTCACCACTCTGGGCAACTCTTGCTTAATCAATTCCTCAACTCTGGCTTTTGTCTCGACATCTACCAAGTCAATTTTATTCAACACTACCAAGTCTGCACAAGCAAGTTGGTCTTCAAACAGTTCTCGCAAGGGTGTTTCGTGTTCTAGATTATCATCTGCTTGTCGCTGGGCTGCGATCGCTTCTGGATCGCTAGCAAATGTTCCTGCTGCTACCGCCGCGCAATCTACTACAGTAATCACTGCATCCACAGTGGCGGCGTTGCGAATTTCTTGCCAGCGAAAAGCCTTCACCAGTGGTTTTGGCAAGGCTAAACCAGAGGTTTCAATCAAAATGCAGTCGATGCTATCCCGCCGCTTGATTAACTCTTGCATCATCGGGTAAAACTCTTCCTGCACGGTGCAGCATAAGCAGCCGTTAGTTAATTCAAAGATATTAGTGTCGCCCTCACCATCTTCCGGGCAAACTTGACAGGATTTTAACAATTCGCCATCAATACCGAGTTCGCCAAATTCATTGACTAAAACGGCAATGCGGCGTCCTTGGTTGTTTTGTAGCAGGTGGCGAATTAGGCTGGTTTTTCCACTACCTAAGAAGCCTGTAATTACTGTGACAGGAATTTTTGTTGCCATTATTTAATCAATTGTGCTGTTTATATTCTCCCTGATCCCTGACTAGATTAGGAATCAGGGTACTGAATCTTGGTCATCAAAACGCAGCACAAGACCTTAACAAGCTACAACATAATAGCCACGATCGCTAACAAACAGATCGCTCTTTATCGCCAAGCCGTTGCCACAAAACCCACTGATTATTATTACAGTAAATGAAGCACTAGCTACTAGCTAAACAGGGAAACTTAGATGAAGCCCTGGCAAACTGCCAGAAGGTGGTAAAAATTCGTGAAGGCAGTTATCACACCTGCCCAAATATCAATTTGCCACTTTACAAGCAAAAAGGCTTTAGTTGTCATGGCTTTTTATCAGCCGTTGACGAATGTGATTCCACGCCGCCAAATGGCTGAACTTTACATCAAACTTGGCAGAGAAATTTCTTATGGTGAATCTGGTGATGGCTCAAAACAAGAGGCCACAGCAGTTTTTCGGCAAGCGCTGCAAATAGATTCAGAAAACGCTGATGCTCAAGATGCCCTTAAGAACTTAATCGTTGAATAAAGGATTTCTAACAAATAAATTACTACTACTTGTGGGATGGGCAAAATGAGCGCCTTTGCCTTGGTGAAATAATCGATATAACTATGAATAAAAGTTAGGTTTTGGCAGTTCATCATTTAACGCCCAATTTCCGATCTCTTGAATTTTGTAATCTACCGGATCGTGGAGAGTGAACGTACGGAGATTACGCCAATAGCGATCAAAGCCGTACTTTGCGGTAGTAGCGCGTGCGCCCATAACTTCAAAAATGCGGTTAGTAATGTCTAAACCGACTCTAGTCGCTGCAACTTTGGCAGTAGCGACGCAAAGCGCACATTCCCCACGTTGTTCGGCGGTGAGTGACCATTCTTTTTCCCAAGCCGCTTGTAATAATTCTCCTGCTTGCTCAGTCAAGCTCTTAGCTGCTTGGAGTTCAACCCATATTTTGCCATAGTGCTGAAGGATGTAAGGATCTTGGGTTGCACTTTCTACACCTGATGTCAACCAAGGTTTTGTATTAGTTGCGGTATATGTTTTAGCAGCCTCAAATGCTCCTTGGGCAATTCCCAAGTAGATATTAGCAAGATTCAATTGAGTTAAGCAGGCGCGAATAGTGTTGAAGGGTTGACTGGGTTTGTCTCTACTACCAAGAATTTCGTCAGGGTACACCAACACATTCTCAAAAGTAACACTACCACTATCTGTTTGGCGTTGCCCGATATTATCCCAATCATGATGAACAGTAACGCCTTGCTGTTGGGTAGGAATTACCAAAATATTCAATTCACCAGTTTTTTGATCAATGGCAGCGATCGGTAATATATCCGAGTCTTGAGAGCCAGAACAAAAGCTTTTAATTCCGTTCAGACGAAAATAATCATTTTCCGGTGTCAGAGTCGCTCTTTTATCTAAAGGGTTGAGGGCATTGCACCAAAACCAATTATTGTGAATAGTTTCTGAGTAATATCGCTGTTTTTGCTCTGCCGAGCCAAAGATATGCGGAATTACTACGCCTAAATGGTGGTAAGAAAAGACGTGAGCAATGGAACTATCAACCTTAGCAAACTCGCGGCTAATTTGCAGAACGGTAATCCAGCTTTGCCCTAAACCACCGTACTCTGTGGGTATGATCAGTTTCAGTAAGTTACTTTGGCGCAAGCGATCGCGTTCGTGCTTTGGCGTTCCCCCTTTAGCATCCCGCTCGACAGCAGTTTGGGCAAATTCCTGTGCTAAAGACTTAGCTAGATCGAGATAATTTTGAGACTCTTTCGTTTCGATTAATTGCATACTTTACCACTTCTCCTGTAACCTTATTTTGAGAAGTAACTATAAAAATGGCTAAAAAAAATTGAATTCAAAATAGTTTTATAAGACTATTTCACTATAAAACTAGTATTGCATATACTAACTAACAAAGCAAGCCAAAATAAAATAAATTTTGCTAAATTATCTAAGTTATTAATGCAACATAAAAATATTTTATCGAGAAGAAAGCCGAATCATAATTTGAAATATTTTTTCTATTCTACTTGTCTTTATAGAATATATATGCAATATTATTAATCTAAAGGCAAAATCTACTTAAACTTGATGTTTATATAGTAGTTTATGTTTGATTGCCGATAAAATCTGATTATTCTGTAAAAATATTGTGATTTTACAGATAGATATTCTCTTGTCAAATAGATTAGCTTGTGCAAGAAATCTATTTGTGTGAGAACAAATTTTTTCTACACTGAATATGCAGATAAAAATACCATAAATTAACTGATACATCTGGTTATATCTCGAAGTGTAGCAATCTTAGTTAAAAATTTCGAGTGTTAAATTAATTCAACATTATCAGGACTAGTCATGATTTTTTAGCTTGACAAGTTACTGAAATGTCTGATGCTTTCACTAAATTTTTCAAACCAAAAATATGAGGAGTGGTAGAAATGTTCAATCGTTCATTTCATAATTTATTCATAGAATCGATGGTTTTGGGGGCTACTTTGCTAGCCAGTACATCAGCCCATGCTGAAGACAAGAATTTAGTGGCTAGGACTGAGACTCAAACAAATATACCAATTGCGATCGCGCAGCCCGCCGCAAGCATCACCAATTTTGGAAACAATTCTTCGGTAACAACCATAACACAAACGCCTAAAATTCCTGCAATCAATACTGATGCAATTGTCCAACAGACAAATAGTATGTCTCAGGTAACTTCTGTATCTCAGTTTTCAGATGTACAACCAACTGATTGGGCGTTTCTTGCACTCCAGTCTTTAGTTGAGCGTTATGGATGTATTGCGGGCTATCCAAATAGTACTTATCGGGGAAACCGCGCCATCACTCGCTATGAATTTGCAGCAGGCTTAAATGCTTGTTTATCTCGGATCAACGAGCTAATTGCAACAGCTACATCTGACTTAGTTACCAAACAAGACTTAACTACCCTACAAAGACTGCAAGAAGAATTTAGTGCTGAACTAGCAACTCTACGGGGTCGCGTTGATAATTTAGAACCTAGAACTGCGGAACTAGAAGCAAATCAGTTTTCAACAACTACAAAGCTTTCTGCGGAAGCCATCTTTGTAATTACGAATGCCTTCCAAGGCTCAGTTAATGGTGATAACACAGTTTTTCAAGATAGAGTTCGCCTTGTATTCAAAACTAGCTTTACAGGTAAAGACTCTCTATATACTCGTCTAAGTACTGGAAACACTAATATTTTGCAGCTTCCTGGTGGTTCAGCTGAAGGTTTGCAAACCTTCAATCTTGCTCCTAGTAACAACAACCTGGCCGTAGATTGGCTCTCTTACTATTTCCCAGTTGGCAGCAAAATCGATGCTTATATAGGAGCCGTGAACGGAGTATATTTTGATTTTGTTCCAACTCTGAGTCCCTATTTGGATAGTGCCACAGGCGGCCGTCGCGCTTTGACAGAATTTGCTTCCTCTAGTCCTATCTATCGTATTGGTGGTGGTGCAGGTGGGGGATTCAATTATCGATTAAGTGACCAATTGGTATTGAGCTTGGCTTACTTAGCAGGAGATCATGCCAATCCTCAGCCAGATAGCGGTTTTTTTAATGGTCAATATAGCGCATTTGGACAAATAGCATGGAACCCCAACAATAACTCTGGCATTGGTTTGACTTATGTAAACGCTTACCAAAATCGGGGAGGAATATTTGACCTGGGTAGTGGTTTTACACTAGTCGGAACAGCTCAAGCCAATACTCCATTTGAGCGGACGATTACCAAGTCCTACGGAGTCGAAGCTTTCTATAAATTTAGCCCTCGATTTGCGGTGAATGGGTTCTTTGGTTACACTAACGCCAAAAATCTGGCAGGGAGTGGTAGTGCAGATATTTGGTACTATGCTTTAGGATTGGCATTCCCAGATTTAGGGAAACAAGGCAACCTTGCTGGTATCCTTGTGGGTGCAGAACCTTATCAGGGTGGTAATCCTGAACCTGCAAACGATTTATCCTTACATATTGAAGGCTTTTACAAGTATCAGTTCACAGATAACATTGCCATCACCCCTGGCGTAATTTGGATAACGGCTCCTGCTCAAAACAATGACAATCAGGATGCGGTAATTGGCACTGTCAGGACAACCTTCACGTTTTAAATCATCTCAGCAACGTTAAAATTTTTGGCGTTGCTGATTGAGTAATATCAATCATAGTACCAACTTAAATAATGTTTGATTTATCAGGGGTAAAGCATTCTGGTAAATATTAATTCTGAAAGCTTCACCCCAGTAGAGAATGCTGCAATTACAACCAAGGATGGCGCGGGGGATAGACACCATTGAGGAAGTAGTTACCAACAGCGTAGTACTTCCAACGCACGGGATCGTGGAGTGTGTGAGCGCGGGCATTTCGCCAGTGGCGATTGTAGTTGAATTCCTCCAATGTGGACTTAGTACCTGCTAGCTCAAACAATTTGTTGGTAGCTAGTAATGCTGCTTCGGTGGCTAAGGCTTTGGCTTCAGCAACTGCGATCGATGCTTCAACTACCTTGGGTTCTTCTAAGCCTGACTCGTTGGCGATGTCAAGAAATTCGCCTGCACGACGCAGCAATGCTTCAGAAGCGTGAACCTGAATTTGGACATTGCCTAAGTTATAGAGTGTCAGTGGGTCTTCGTACCCTTTTTCTAAATTGCTGTCAACCCAAGGGCGGGTATGCTTGCGAACGAAGTGGATGGTGTCACGGACTGCGGCTTTAGCAATTCCCACGTCTACGGCGGCTTGGATGATTTGCGCGATCGCACCCATTGGTGTTGCCCTCTCAAAGGCTAAGTAGTGCGGAATGACGTGTTCTGCCTTAACTTTCACATTTTCAATAATGGTAGTGCCGCTAGCAGTGGTACGCTGTCCGAAGCTCGTCCAATCATCAAGTAGGGTTAGTCCTTCGGCATCTCTTTCGACAAATGCCACCACTGTCTTACCATCTGGATTACTGGCAATCACTGGAACCCAATGTGCCAATAGTGCCCCAGCAGAGTAGTATTTGCGTCCGTTAAGTGCGAAGTCAGAGCCATCTGGTGTTAATTTTGTTTGGACATCAGTCACAGACTTAGTGCCAATTTCCGAGAAGGCGTTACCAAAGCGCTTACCTTGTAGAGCTAAATCAAAGAAGAACTTCTTCTGCTCATCTGTACCATCCAACCGGACTGCTTCCACCATGTAGAGGTGGTTTTGGGGAATTTGACCGAGGCTAGAATCAGCTTCGGAGATGATTTTAATGACTTCTGCCAGGGTGGCACTTGATACAAAAGCACCGCCATACTCTTTCGGGACTGTAATTCCCCACAATCCACTCTGGGAAAACTTTTCTACCTCTTGGGCAGGTAAACGCCGATTTTGGTCGCGCTCTGAGTCTCCCTTGGCAAACTCAGCTGCTAATTCGTGAGCGATCGCGATCGCTTCTTTGTCATCCCCAATAATATGCGCCTTCTGGTCAGTATTAATTACTGATGTCATAGTAAAACTCCTTGATTGTGATTGAGTGACTGATAATCGTCACTACTATGAGACAGCCTTTAGGTTTTTCTTAGTGCCGTTCGGATATAGCTGTTATCTACAACAGTTTCAATCCACAAAACCCGCTCCTACAGAGTATGTTGCTGTTAATCTACACTCCAACCAACTCATCAGCTGTCCGACGATTAGCTTCAAGTTCGCGCACAATCGGTATTACTGTCTTACCAAATGCAGGCAAATCATCTGTGTAGTGTAAGAAGCCACCGAGAATTAGATCGACTCCCGCTTCATGGAACTGGCGAATCTTTTCAGCTACTTGTTCAGCCGTGCCAATCAAGCCCGATCGGAAGCCATCGTTATACTGCACCAAGTCTTCAAAATTGGAATTCGCCCACATTCCCTGACGTTCACGAGTAGAAGATCCCGCCTGTTTCACGGCTTCGCCAAATCCTTTCACCGCCTCTACATCAGCTTGGGCAATAATATCGCGCAATACTTCATGCGCTTCTGCTTCCGTATCTCGCACGATGATAAAGGAATTCAAACCAAACTTAATTGTGCGTCCTTCTTGACGAGCTAATTCAGACACTTCTTCAATCTGCTCTTTCACGCCTTCTATGGTGTTACCATTCATGAAATACCAATCAGAGACGCGGCCAGCCATCCGCCGTGCTGCTTTGGAGTTACCACCTTGGAATATCTCTGGGTGGGGATTCTGATTAATTGGTTTAGGCTTCACCCAACCACCGTTGATGCGATAAAAGTCGCCTTTGAAGTGAAACTCCTCCTCAGTCCACAAACCTTTGAGAACGCGGATAAATTCTTCTGAACGACGATAGCGTTCGTCATGGTCTAACCAATGTTCACCATATATAGTGAATTCATCTTTGAACCAGCCGCTAACTACATTCAGAGCAAACCGACCGTTAGAGAGAAAATCAATACTTGCACCCATTTTGGCAACTACTCCCGGATGCCACAATCCAGGGTGAACTGCTGCAATCAATTTCAATTTCTTGGTGACTGGAGCCAAGGCCGACACAGTTGTAAGTGCCTCTAGTTGGTACTCAGCGCCATAGCTAGCGATAAATCTGGCTTGTGCTAGAGCATATTCAAATCCAACTTCTTCAGCCGTCTGAGCTAGTTGAGCATTATATTCGTAAGTCCAATCTGTGCGTTGGGGAATTTTACTAACAACTAACCCACCGCTGACGTTGGGAATCCAATACGCGAACTTAATATCTACCATAATTGTGCGTTTGTAATTGAACTTGCTTGGTTATTTGTCTAAGTTTGCAAGTGAAGTAACAAAATCTAAATTTGCGATCGCTAACAAATCAGCTAAAACTTGATAGGGCAAAATTTTAGTCAAAATCGAAAGCTTGAGAGTGGTTGCAAACTACTTTGAGTTTACAAGTAGACAATTCTTTGATGGCAATAATATACCATAACTCGACTGTGCTACCGTAGTTTTTAATGAATCAGACTTTATCACAACAATTTTTCTGATGTCGTGACTCGATATACTTAAATTCCATTTCCATATTCCATTTTGGAATACTGCCCAATTTTTCTGAGTATTTAATTATTTTTTATACCTGCTGGCTATTATCCTAATTCAGTCAGAGCAATTAGGAATCAGGACTCGACAGAGTATCGATACTATTCCATATCGTGATAAATAAATGCTTCTCATCTGTCATCTGCAACTATACATAGCAGAAATAAATGTGGTAGTGTGAACTACTAAATTACGGTAAAACTATGTAGTTACCGTAATTTAATGAATGCCTCGTAAAAAAAAGCACAGGAAAAATATTTATGCCACTTCAGTTTGGAATTTGGTCGCCGGTCTGTGGTGGATGGTTGCGGGTTGTCAACCATGAAGCTAATTTATCTACACAAGACTTGGTAAAGCTGGCAGTTCAGGCAGACGAGTTAGGTTATGACTTTTATTACATTCCTGAACATTACTTAAATGCAGTTCATGGGCCTAACTATAATGTCGCTGACGCTTGGATTACAGCAGCTTTAGCAAGTTTGAACACCAAGAATATCAAGATTGTTGCGGCTGTACAACCTGGTTTTAAACTGCCTGCGGTAGTTGCCAATTTGAGTGCAAACATTCAAAATCAGCTTAGTAACGGCAGATTTGCTCTCAGTGGTATTGCAGGTTGGTGGAAATTAGAAGTAGAAAGCTATGGAGATATCTGGCTACCTCACAGCGATCGCTACGCACGATTAGCAGAGTACATTGATGTAATCAAAGGTCTGTGGACAGTTGCAGGATTTAATTATGTTGGCAAATACTACACCATTAAAGGTGGTATTCTCGCAGATCAGCCGACACCAACACCACCCATTTTCATTGCTGGGGAATCAGACAGAGCAATTAACCTAGCGGCTCGTTTGGGAGATTATTTATTTATCAACGCTGATGAACCAGAAAAAACGGCAGCATTGGTGCAGAAAGTGAAAAGATTGGCTAGCGATCGCTACGGTCGTCAGATTAAAGTAGCAATGAGTGCCTTTGCGATCGTTGGCGAACATACAGCCCAAGCCGAAGCTAGATTAGAAGCGATTTATCGTTCTGCCGATTGGCAGCAAATCGAGTACTTCCAAGAGCAAATCGATCCTAACGTAGTTGCCCACAACAAACTAGATATCAGTCAAACCATTAAAGCCAATCTCGGTTTATCTGCTCAACTGATTGGCGATCGCTATACTGTTATCAACCGCCTGAAAGAATATGAAGCTGTTGGCGTTGACTTAATAGTACTGAAATTTGAATCTATGTTGGAAGACACTATTCGCTTCCACAAACTAGTTATTTCCGAATATAGACAGCACAGTAGCTTAATTACCTTGTAATTAAAAATCTTACCTAGCATGAATAAGATTAAACTCGAAGATATTACCCTAAATCACCTCAAAATCTTAAAAGCAGTAGATGACTGTGGTAGCTTCTCTAAAGCAGCACAAAAACTAGGTTATAGTCAAGCACTAATTAGTAAAAAAGTCAAACAAATAGAGGATTATTTTGGAGTAATTCTCCTAAATCGCTCACCTGGCTCTATCTGCTTGACTAATAAAGGCAGGAAATTGATTTCCCAGACACTTAATCTAGTAGAAACTGTAGAAAATCTGCAAGAAGAATTTCAGGCAACATTTAGCGCTGAGGGCGAAGATTTGATATTGGGGGCTACTAGTTTAATTTTAGAAGTCTGGCTCAAACAATATTTGCAGCGATTTCAGCTTTGTTTTCCAGGTAGAAATCTTAAAGAGATTGCGGTTAAAAATAGCAGATTTTTTTCCAATTCTCAACTCATAGAAATGGATCTTTTGCTCAACAGTTGCGCTGGATACAAAGAAGAACACCACTGCACTAGATTAAAGACTCATAAAATGCTGTTGGTATCCTTTGGGGCAAGTAAATATCTCAATGAGCATAGCTTAGTTAAAATAAATGATATCGATCTGGCTGATGTTGTACTTTTAGATGAGGTTCATCAGGAACTATCTAAAAATGAACTTTTGATGAACAAATTAACTGGTGTACAGGTGCTACACAGCTATCCAGATGTACTAAACTACGCTTCAAAAAATCAAAAGCTAACGATTTTACCCGACTTTTGTCAAGCTGATATAATATCTCAATACCAAGTCCTAACTTTTCCGATTCAAGATGTCAATGAATATGGAATTTATCTTCATGTTCCTCGCTTTAGTGAATTGTTAATATCCGCAGAGGGTTTGGTAAGAAGTTTTAGGCTAGATCCGGATAACTTAGAAAGTTTGCCCAACGTAAATCTATTTTTAGGTAGCTGTTCTCCCAAAGAAGAAAATGTTCTTAGGATAGGTATTCAGAGAGATTCCATAGGACAGTTTATTGCTGGATATGGAACTAAGTATATTTCTGATTTACAGAGAGCATCATCACTTGAACAGGCTATTTTCAAAAATATTGAAATTAATCGAGATTTCGAGTTACAAATTCTGCCCTTTGCTTCTGGGGAACAAATGAACCGACAGATGAAGCGGGGAGAACTAGATATTTGTATTTTAGATGATATTTCTCTATTGAATAATGGTAGCCAATTCTTTGATGATTTAAGTTTTGGTTCTAAATTAATTGGGATTGCTTCGTATAATCTTTTGGGTCAAGATGTAAATATTGTTTTGCATAAAGATTCTTCTATAAACACTATCCAGGATCTAAAAGGTAAACGGATTTCTATCTTATTTGGTTCAAATGCCCATAGGTTCATCATTACTGTTTTTGACCTCTATGATATGGATGTTAGTAAAGATTGCAGATTAGTGAATGAAGATCCTCGTAGAGCAAGTAAGAGTTTGGCAAATAAAACTATAGATGCTTACGTATGTTGTCACACTTTTGCCTCAATTTTAGAAGCTTATGCTTTTGTGAGAAAGCTGCCTCTATCTCAAACAATTAGTTTAAGAATTCCATCAATCAGAGGAATTGTTTGTTGCTCACAGTTCATTAAAGAAAATCCTAAAATTGTAGTTGCTTATTTACATAATTTAGTGGTTGCTAACTATTGGTTTAATTCATCTCCAATCAAAGCAGCAGATTTATTAACTAAAGTGATTGATGTGAGAACAACTCAAGTAAATCAGTTTTTTAATCCGGTATTTGGGAACCGCATCGATCCAACCCTGAAACCTCAATGGTCTTGGTTACTAAAAACTTTAAATCGCAGGTTAGAAGGAAAATATGGTATTTCACTATTTGATGTAGTATTTCTGGATAGATGATTATTTTTTAAGACTTGTCTATAATTTGCTGAATCTAGATTATCACTTTCATCAAGTTTCTTTTGCAAGTGAATTTTCTAGCAGCTATTTTGTTGAGGAACAGTTTAGCCGACACATAAAAGTTCTGTAATGATTCAGGTCTGAGGTAGCTGACTCTTTCAATCATAATTGAGGGGCAATCTCCCCATGCTTGCTTTCACGAATCAAAAGCAGTCACAAGGCTATTGCCCCTAAATATTTTGAGCGTTTTTCGCTCTTTCGCCAGAAACACCTATGAATTATCCTTCATCAGGCTATCTGAACTTATCACTCCACACACCATACTCCGCAATCTCAAGATGATTACTCAGCAGCAACGAGTTCAGTACTACCGCGTGTACGACGCCGTGTGAGGCTATTATACAGCATTACACCGATCGCCTTGATCAAATTACCTTCCAATTCTTGGAACAGCTTCATATTCGTGCCAAAGGCGGCGTTAGCTTCATCAACGATGCGATCGGTTGCCGCCTCGTCAAGGGGTAATTCATCCAAAATTTGCCGATATTTGGCTTTAAATGCCTTCTCATCAGTAATTTCTGGAAACTCATAAAAGGCTGTTCCTTGTCCATCAGACAAATTCATCGCTGTTACAGCAATATTTTTGAGAATTTGTCCCCCAGATAAGTCACCTAAGTAACGAGTGTATGAATGGGCGATTAACAATTCCGGTTCTGTAGCAGATATTTCTCGGATGCGCTGTACATAAGCTTCACCCGCCGGAGATAGTTTGATTTGCTCTTTCCAGTTTGCACCAAAGTAATAACTCAGGTCTTGCTCTAGGCTATGCTTGCGATTTAACTGAGGAAAGTTAATTTTAGAAACTATTGGGTGCTGGCGGTGCTTTTCCATCTCCTCTTCCATCGCTGAGTAGACGAAGTAGAAGTTAGCAACAAGTTTTCGGTAAGAGTTTTTTTCCACTACTCCTTTTAAAAAGCACTTGACAAAACCTACATTTTCTGCCATTGTGTGGGCTTTCTTAGTGCCTACACGTAATTTGGTTGCTAAATTGCTGCTCATACTAAATTTCTCAACTTTAAAAAGTTAACTGCCGGAGTTTTGATTCACTAACGGCTAAAAAGGCCATTAAGACGTTACCTTAAAACTATTTGATGAGAATTTATATTAAAATTTTTTAAGCTGTAATGATTTTGTCGTTTTTTACACAGCAACGAGGCTAAGAAGACAGAACTTTAGATTTCAATATTTTGATGATTTTTTTGTGTTCTCAGCTTTGGTGAAAATTTTTGTGATAAAACCAGAGTAATGTTTATTACATACTTCGTGGTTGGTAGCATTGCAATGTGGGAACTAAAACAGATAAAAATCAAAAATAAAGTTGCGGGCATAAAAGGAATAATTAGCTAAAATGTGGAGATTTTACTGATAAGGTAAAAACCAATACTGACTTTATCAAAGATTTACAATCAAAGAAAGAATAATTCAGTATTATTACGTAAGGATAGCTTGATCTAGAATGAATTTCTAAAGAGAAAAAGCATGTCAAAATTGCTGAATAAAGTCTTAAGTGCTATTTTTCAGTGTGATTGTGTGGAGTGTTTAAAAATATGGTTTCATCTATAACTCGGACATCGGGCATTTCTGGGGGTTCTACTTCTGAAGTTGAGGGATTGGGCAAAGGAATTGAGAGCAGTTTTGGACTGAATTTAATCTCATTACCAGCAAATCCCTTATTTGGCACAGATGGGATTCGCGGGCGAGTCGGAGAATTACTGAGTGCGCCTCTAGCATTGCAAGTTGGTTTTTGGACAGGGATTGTTTTACGTAACCATGCGACTAAAGTAGGGCCAGTCATTCTCGGACAGGACTCTAGAAACTCCAGCGATATGCTGGCAATGGCTTTGAGTGCAGGGTTAACAGCAGCAGGGTTAGAAGTCTGGTATTTGGGATTATGCCCCACTCCTGGCGTTGCCTATCTCACCAGCGTCACTGATGCCATCGGCGGAGTGATGATTTCTGCTAGCCACAATCCCCCAGAAGACAATGGGATTAAGATTTTTGGTGGCAATGGTGGGAAGTTACCGCAAATATTGCAGGCAGAAATAGAAGCGGGACTGCGTGGCAAAATATCACCAATAACTAGAGTCAGTAATTGCGGACGGCATTACTCACGTTTGGAGTTAGTGGAAGATTATAGCTCGGCGTTGAAAAAAACCTTGAACATTGCCCGAAATCTTCAGGGAATGAAGATTGTTTTAGACTTGGCGTGGGGAGCCGCAGTTGGGTTAGCACCATCAGTATTTACACAAATGGGGGCGGAGGTAATCTGCTTACATAACGAAGCAGATGGCGATCGCATTAATGTTAACTGCGGTTCCACGCACCTAGACATTCTGGCAGCAACGGTACAAGAACACAACGCCGATATCGGCTTTGGCTTCGATGGCGATGCCGATCGCGTCTTAGCAGTAGACAATACAGGCAGGCAAGTTAACGGCGATTACATTCTCTACCTGTGGGGACGCCACTTACAACAAAACCAACAATTGCCAGACAACTTGATTGTATCTACAGTCATGGCCAACTTAGGCTTTGAGAAAGCTTGGCAGCAAATTGGTGGTAACTTAATTCGTACCGCAGTTGGCGATCAATACGTGCAAGCCGAAATGCAGCGCACTGGAGCAATGTTAGGTGGCGAACAATCAGGTCATATTCTTTGCCGTCACTATGCCGTGACTGGGGATGGCTTGTTAACCGCATTACACATAGCATCTTTGGTGAAAGAGGCAGGTGTTTCCTTGAGCGAATTAGTAGATCAAAGCTTCCAAACCTATCCACAATTGTTGCAGAACGTGCGAGTTGTCGATCGCGATCGCCGTTTGGGATGGCAAGATTGTCAACCTGTGCAAGAAGCGATCGCTCTTGCTGAAGCTGCAATGGGCGATTCCGGCAGAATTTTGGTTCGCGCCTCTGGCACAGAACCAGTCATCAGAGTAATGGTAGAAGCCGCCAATGCCGAACTTGCCAACTACTGGACAAATGAACTAGTTTCACAAGTTCAGCAGCATCTGATGGACTAAATTAGCTAATATCTCATCTGAAAAAAAACGCCAAGTTTAATCACAGCTTCTACACATAACCACTCTTGGTTATGTGTAGAAGCTGTGACATTTTGATTACTTATTAAACCCGAATAATTCAATCAGGTTTGGTTAAGATTTTTTGATGAAAATTCTAGATCGCTAAAGATGCGATTAATCGCCGTCAAGACGAAACGACTAATTATTGTAGAGACGGCGATTCATCGCGTCTCTTGCCTTAATTTCATAGAGATGGCGGTTGGAAATTAAGCTTTTTGGTGATTTTTGCGTAAGTTCTGTGTGGAAATTACAACTAAGGAATGCGGACATGATATGACATTTAGTCTTAGCGTAAGTCTTAACGTGTTATTATTTGCTTCGAGATTCTTAGCTATTTATTCTGATAAAATACAGTGCTTATTTTTGTTATCCCACTCAAAAGTGCACAAGTTTCCAATTCCTGGGAGCGTGTAACACAATTATTTGAAAGATGCATTAAATCAGTTTGCAATCAAACTTCACCTAACTTTCACGTTATTGTTGTTTGTCACGAAAAGCCCAAAATAGAATTCACTCATCCTCAAATCACATACATTACAGTTGATTTTTCTCTTCCAAACGAGCCTACTGCTGAAGCCAAAGGAGACGCAGATAAAGGGCGTAAAATCTTAAAAGGATTGGTTTATGCTCGTCAATTTTCTCCCACTCACACCATGACTGTTGATGCTGACGATTGTGTGAGTGGAAATTTAGCCAAATTTGTTCAACAACACCCTGATTCTAATGGATGGTTTATAAATAAAGGTTATAAATACCAAGAAGGTAGTGATTACATATATATCAAGAGAAGCAATTTTTATAAAATGTGCGGTACTTGTAATATTCTTCGATATGATTTGAATGATTTGCCAGAAACCGCAGAATATAATCGTGGCTACGGATACTATAAATATTATATAGACCACGCTAAAGTCAGAGATATTTTAAAGAACAAGGCAAAACCCATTAAATCATTACCATTTCCAGGTGCGGTTTATATTTTGGCAACAGGAGAAAATCTTTTTAACAATTCAAAAAGATTAAAATTTAACATTTTTAATCGTAAATTGTTAAATCAATCATTGAGAGATGAATTCGGATTATACAAATTACAGCAATCCAAAGAAATTTATCAACTATCAGAATTGTAAATTGTTTTTGAAAAAGTCTAAATAGTCTTGTAGGATGTATTAGTAAAGCGGAACACACCAAAAGCTTGGAATTCTACCATAGTTTCGGTGCTAACACACCCTAAAGCAAACGTTAGTCCTATATAATGGAGTACTTTGCGAGGCTGATAGGCTACAGTGCCACTATGCCAAAATTTAAATCAAAATCTCAGCAATCTAAAAAATCGAAAAAGCAGGCTAAAAAGGAAACTTCTACCCTTAGCCTCAAAGAACAGTTAGCCCAAAAGCGCAAATCTGCCCAAGTACGTAAAGAACTCACTAGCTTACTCACCACCGCCGTTTTTGGCGGTGTCTTCGTTGGCATTCTACTTTTTTTCGTAGCTGGAATTAAAGCAGCAGTCCCTGGCGTGTTAGGGATAATAGTCATGTCCCTTTCCTACAAATATCCACGCCAAGCCCTATATGCTTTCATCATTTACATACCTGTGGGAGGTACTGTCACCTACTACTTGGGCAATAGCCCCATACTCCAATTAGCTAAAGATGCCTTTTACGTTCCAGCGTTAATTGGACTTTGGCAGACTTGCCGTAGACAGGGACTACCCTTAATTATTCCCAAAGGTATTAAAATCCCACTTTATATTGTTTTGGCTTGCAGTGTGCTAACACTGTTGTTTGTCAATGGTGCACAGCAATTTAACCCGCCTAGTGCGGGACTATTAGAAAAAGCACGCCAAGAAATACCATTAGGTATGGGAATTCTGGGACTAAAAGTATTTTTAGGCTATGTCCCTCTGATTGGTTGTGCCTACTATCTAATTCGCGATAAGCGGGATTTTCTATTTTTATTGCGCCTCCAAATTGTCCTCACACTGATTTGCTGCGCGCTGGGATTTATTCAATATTTCTTACTACTAACTGGTGTATGTCAAGGTACTAGAGGTCTGGAAGGAGATGCCTTATTTAGAGCAACACTCGAAGCTCGGTGTTATTTTGGTGGAGCGCTAGTATATAGTCCCGAAGAAGGGATTATTCGCCTACCAGGGACATTTGTAGCTCCTTGGCAATGGGCATGGTTCTTAATTTCTAGCACCTTTTTTACCTTTGCCACCGGCTTCAACGATCCCTCTCCAATATGGCGGATAATCGGTTTAGCTTCTTTAGTGGGAGTCTTTATCGATGCTGTAATCTCTGGACAGAGAATCGCCTTAGCTTTAGTACCAATCTGCTTCGGGATTTTGCTATTACTCACCGGACAACTTGGCAACCTGAAACGATTTATCCCCATAGGCGTGGGACTTGCCTTCATTCTGGGAATTGCGATGGTGGCTAACCCTGCTGTCGTACAAGAGAGAACCGAGAGTTTTGCCAGTCGTTGGAACGCTTCACCACCTCAAGATTTTATCATCCAGCAATTTGAAGAAAATTGGAAAAACGTAGACGGCCCATTGGGAAGTGGCTTAGGACGAGCGACAAACTCTGCCCGTGTGATGGGTGAAACTAAGCTTGTAGAAACCTATTACCCCAAAGTACTTTATGAAGTGGGAATTTTTGGATTATTAGCGTTTCTGGGTTTGGTAACAAGTTTAACAATTCTTGGCTTTAAAACCTATCGCTCCATAAAGAACCGTAATTTCCGCAGTTCTGGAGCAGCTTTGTGGGTGTTTATATTGTTTATTAGTTACAACACTTACTACTATCCTCTGGATGTCGATCCTGTTGCTGCCTATTATTGGTTTTTTGCGGGAGTTCTTTTTAAATTGCCAGAATTGGAGAAACAAGATAAAGAAGATGCCAACCCTCAACAAAAAAATAAGAAAAAACGTCTAAAAACAATTTAAATGAAAGAAAAATGACCAAAAAATATCATTGGAGGTCAAAAATACCTCAGTATTTCAAACCTATCTCGAAATTATTGCCATACACTTGTTTTTGATGATACTTATTGATGAGTAAGCAATTTCGTAGTCAGGGAGGAATGAAAGCGAGGTTTTTCAGAAACCGTGAAAATACAGTGTGTAAATTAAAGCAATAATCATTTACTGAATTTCATGAAAATTAATTTTTACAAGGCTATTATAGAAGTTGTAAAATTACTTAATAAAAATTATGAATAATTGGCCATTAGTTACTGTAATTATCGCAACCTACGGACGAGAAGAAGCGCTACGCGATAGCATTGTGGATGTCTTAAAACAGGACTATCCAAATTTTGAAGTTTTAATTGTAGACCAAACTCCAAAACACCAACCAGAAATTCAAGCCTACCTAGAAGAGATGGCAAAGGCAGGTAAAATTAAATGGTTGCGCTTAGATTGGGCAAGTTTGCCAGGGGCGCGAAATTATGCCGTCCGGCGGTCATCTGGTGAAATAATATTGTTTATTGATGATGATGTTCAGTTAACCCCTGGATTGTTAGCAGCCCATGCGAAAAATTATGTGCAAAACCCAGAGGTGGGGGCTGTAGCCGGTCGGGTTTTTGACAGAATGAAATTAGGTGATTCTAGAGGAGATTTAGAGATTGAATATTTGCCTCCCGAAGCTATGGACCCAGGAATTGCTTGGTATCATATTGATTTAGTACATACCATTAAACCCCAACAAGTGCTGACAGCAAGGGGTTGCAATATGTCATTTCGCCGCGAAATTTTTACCAAGTATGGATTGAGGTTTGATGAGAGATTTGGTGGGAGTGCAGTGCGCGAAGAGTCAGATTTTTGTTTGCGGTTGCGACAAACGGGGTATAAAATTTGGTACGACCCAGAGGCCCATTTGGTACATTTAGGCGAAGAAACAGGAGGTTGTCATGATATTAGTATGCGATCGCTAAAATATCAACTCACCTTCTACCACAACCATTTTTTACTGGGGCTGAAAAACCTGACTGTGACTCAAGCTTTACGTTTATATGGTCGTTTATTTGACTGTCACGTTCTCGGACGCCCACCTTGTCACAAAAGCGGTTCCCCCATCAAAATTGCCACTCGCGCTATTTTCTACACTTTGGGTTTTTTCAAAGCCTTGGGTACTGTCATCCAATCACTATGGAACGATGGTCAAATTTACAGTCGATTGGATGAACAAGTTTAGTTATTGGGCATTGGGTATTAGTTATTTAAAAAAATGACAAATGACAAATAATAAATATCAATGAAAATCTTAGTTGCTAGTCACACTTATATCGTAGACCTCAACTGTGAAAAATTACGTGCTTTATCTCAACTAGAACCTAACATTGAAGTGACAGTTGTAGTCCCAAAGCGCTGGAAACCAGGCGGTGTACAAAACAGAATTATTGAAACTGAATACCGTGATGAAGGCAGATTTAGAATAGTTCCAGTTTCTAATTTTAGTCAAAATCATCAGGGACTCCTTACCTTTGGCGCTGATTTGATATCTTTATTAAAACAATTTCGCCCCCAAATCATCCAAGTTGAACAAGGGTCTAGAGCCTTGGCTTATACTCAAATGATTGCCTTAAATCAGCTATTAGGACTCAAGGCAAAAAATGTATTTTTTACCTGGTGGAATCTTCCTTATGAACTGAAACTACCGATTTCTTTATTAGAAAAATATAACCTCAACCATAGCCACGGCATTATTTCTGGTAATCAAGATGGAGCAGAAGTTTTGCGACAACGAGGATATACAGGAGCAATTAAAGTCATGCCACAACTGGGTGTAGATGAAAGTTTATTTACTCCCAAAGCTCAACCAGATTTAGCAGCTAAGTTGAGCATTGAAAAAGAAGATTTTGTAGTAGGTTTTGTTGGGCGATTTGTGCAAGAGAAGGGTTTGTTAACGCTTTTGCAAGCATTAGCAACTTTGAAAAATAAACGTTGGAAATTACTGTTATTGGGACGGGGAGAGTTGCAAAGTGAATTAATCAAAATAGCGGCAGAAAACAATATTAAAAAACGATTGATTTTGATAGAAAGTGTTCCCCATGATGAGGTTTCAAGCTATATTAATTTAATGAGTACTTTAGTATTACCTTCAGAAACAACTTACAAGTTTAAAACCTTAACTTCTGCTGGCTGGAAAGAGCAATTTGGTCATGTGCTAATTGAAGCGATGGCTTGCCAAGTTCCTGTGGTTGGTTCTGATTCCGGTGAAATTCCCTATGTAATTGGTGATACTGGCTTAGTATTTCCTGAAGGTGATGTTCAAGCTCTTGCTAATTGCTTAGTACAATTAATGGATAAACCAGATTTTGCTCATACTCTTGGTGAAATGGGTTATCAAAAAGCAATGATTCAATATACAAATAAAGCTTTGGCTAAACAACAATTAGAGTTTTATCAAGAGTTAGTCATTAGTCATTAGTCATTGGTCATTAGTGAATAACAAAGGATAAATGACGAAAGACAAAGGATAAATGACAAAAAAATGAAAATATTACAAATTGTTCCCTCAATTTCTCTAATTTACGGTGGGCCTAGTCAAATGGTACTGGGATTAGCTCCAGCGTTAGCAAAAGAGGGAGTAGAAGTTACAATTCTCACAACTGATAGTAATGGTGATAATGGTCAAACACCTCTGGATGTTCCTTTAAATCGTCCAATTAAACAAGATGGCTATGAAATAATTTACTTTCGTTGCGCGCCGTTCCGTCGCTACAAATTTTCAATAGATTTATTAGGCTGGCTAAAACGTCACGCTCATGAGTTTGACATAGCACATATTCATGCCCTATTCTCGCCAATAATTAGTGCTGCTGCTCTTGTGTGTCGTCAGCAAAAGCTACCTTATATTTTCCGTCCTTTGGGTACTCTCGATCCGGCTGATTTACAGAAGAAAAAGCAATTAAAACAGCTTTATGTCGCAATTATAGAACGTCAAAATTTAGCTAGTGCGGCAGCAATTCATTTTACCAGCGACCAAGAAGCTAAAATATCAGAACGATTTGGAGTATCTACGCCAGATTTAGTGATTCCCTTGGGTGTGATTCCCCGTCAATCTTCTATTAAAAATGTATGTAGTCAGTTAGAACTACCAAAGGATGTACCTTTAGTACTATTTATGTCACGAATTGACCCGAAAAAAGGGTTAAACTTGTTGATTCCGGCGCTAGAGAAGCTGTTAGCAGTTGGTTATAAGTTTCATTTTGTCTTAGCTGGAACTAATCCCCAAGAACCAGATTATGAACAAAAGATAATATGCCAAATTCAAAATTCACCATTGCGATCGCACACTACAATTACAGGTTTTGTCACTGGTGAACTCAAAGTTAGTTTACTACAAGCTACTGATTTATTTGTCTTACCTTCCTACTACGAAAACTTTGGGATTGCTGTAGCTGAAGCGATGGTAGCAGGTGTACCCGTAGTCATTTCTGACCAAGTGCATATTTGTCAACAGATACGTGATAGTGAGTCGGGTTGGGTAGGCGCAACAGATGTTCAAGCACTGGTAGAGTTACTGCAAGAAGCTTTGGAAAATCCCGCAGAACGCCAACGCCGGGGATTAAACGCCCAAAAATATGCATTAGAAAATTTTAGCTGGGATGCGATCGCAAAGCAAACAATCCAAGCCTACCAGAAAATTCTCACAAACAAATTAATTTAACCCAACGCAGACAATAGCAGTTTTTGCCAAATAGGCGCTAGAACCGCTTTGACAACAATATCCGCAATCACAAAACCAATCCCAATTAATATATAAATTTTTGGAAAGGGAGATTTAGGAACTTTACCTCTGATGCGAGTTACTAAATTTAATCTTAAAGTAACTAAAGCCACCCCAGTTGCGATAAAGAGGAATCATCAAGAATGGGAGAATTAATGATGTTCCAAAAACATACAATCCGAATATAGGCTTATCCAGTTCCACGCCAGGAGGAAGTAATTAATGAGTATCAATCTGACTGAAAAAGAAGCTTATACTGCAATGTACGCCTTCTTAGTTGAAGTGTATGAAAGAACCCAATCAAATGACTTGGGAGGATTACTTGGAGACATGAGTACTATAGGAGATGGTGAAACTGCTGACCCTGCTGTTTGGCATGAGTGGTTACGATGCGTTGCTCAAGTCAAGCAAGGTAGAGTTGATATAGACTTACACATTCAAAGCTAAGATAACTATAGAATTCCTATTTGATTTTTAAAATCTAAAGAAAAACCTGTATAGAAAACATACTACTTTAAAGCATATTTGTGTACTTTAGTCAATAAATTTTACCATCCTCTCCTCCCTTATCCAAGAGTGCTGACAACCTAAAATTTTGTTTCAAACCGCTAAACTCCGATTGGGAAATAGGGGTTTTATGTCATGATGGCATACTAGAATATATATGTCTTTCTAACTACAGGGAATCTCTCATGGCTCTCCGTCTAGGTGACACAGTACCCAACTTTACGCAAGCCTCAACACACGGCGACATCGATTTTTACCAATGGGCAGGTGACAGCTGGGTTGTGCTGTTTTCTCACCCTGCTGATTTTACACCTGTTTGTACAACAGAACTCGGCACAGTTGCCAAGCTAAAACCAGAATTTGACAAGCGCAATGTCAAAGCGATCGCACTCAGCGTTGATGATGTAGAATCTCACAAAGGCTGGGTGGGAGACATTGAAGAAACTCAAAGCACCACCCTTAACTACCCAATTTTGGCGGATGCAGATCGCAAGGTTGCTGACCTTTACGACATGATCCACCCCAATGCTAATGCGGCTGTGACAGTGCGATCGGTCTTCGTAATTGACCCCAATAAGAAACTCCGTCTCTCTTTCACCTATCCTCCCAGCACAGGACGCAACTTTGATGAACTTTTGCGGGTGATTGATTCTCTGCAATTGACTGATAACTACAGCGTGGCGACACCAGCTGACTGGAAAGATGGGGAGGATGTTGTTATTGTCCCCTCACTGAAAGATCCAGAAGTACTAAAACAGAAATTCCCCAAAGGCTACGAGGAAGTTAAACCCTATCTGCGGCTAACTCCTCAGCCTAATAAGTAAATCTGAAAATGATTTCGGATAAAAAAGCAAAGACGCAAAGTTATATCTTTGTGTCTTTGTTTTTTTTGCGTGAGAATATAATCAGTGGGCTAGCTGACTTTTCACGGTATCTGGAAAACCTCTCTCTAAATCTCTCTCCTAAAAGGAGAGAGACTTTGAATTTTTCACGGTATCTGGAAAACCTCTCTCTAAATCTCTCTCCTAAAAGGAGAGAGACTTTGAATTTCCCCCTTCCCGCGTCGGGAAGGGGGTTAGGGGGTTAGGTTTTTCGTGGGCTTTTGCACATGGCCTGAATTGTCAGTGGGCTAGGCATCATAACCTGGAGAAAATCTCGATGTTCTCATCTCCTTTGGTTTTGCAAATTCCGTCATCAATGCGAATGACAGACGAACAATTTTTTGAATTCTGTTAGGTGAATTGTGATTTACGCATTGAGCGAAATAAATTTGGAGAATTGCTAATTATGCCTCCTACTGATTCAGAGACAGGAAACCGAGCAGGTAATATCTCAGGACAGCTATGGGTGTGGTCAGAAGAAGATGGTGTAGGTATAACTTTTAGCTCTAGTACCGGATTTAAGCTATCAACAGGTGCAGAACCCTCTCCAGATGCTTCCTGGATTAAACTAGAACGGTGGAATGCTCTTTCAACAGAACAACAAGAAAAGTTTGCACCCATTTGTCCAGATTTTGTAGTCGAACTCAAATCTCCTAGCGACAACCTCCAAACTTTGAAGGAAAAAATGCAGGAATATATGAATGAGCCAGGAATACAGTTAGGCTGGTTGATTGACCGTAAGCAGCATCAAGTTTATATTTATCGTCCTGGATTGCCAGAAGAGTGTTTAGATAATCCTGCTAGTGTTAGCGGCGAGTTGGTATTACCTGGGTTTATTTTGAATATGAGTAAAGTTTGGTAAGAAAATTTTATTTAAATTTAGGCTGGCGACGATACAGCAATTTAAATTGGTAAATTTGCGTGACATCAAAGGGTAATTGAATGGTAAAAGTGCTACCTTTGCCTAATTGACTCTGCACGTTTAAATTACCTTGGTGTGCATGAATAATTGCCTTGGCGATCGCTAATCCTAATCCAGAACCACCAGTTTTACGAGAGCGTAGGCGCAGCCCGCCGTAGGCATCGCTATTCACCCGGTAAAAGCGATCAAAAATCCGAGTCAGTTCCTGGTGGGGAATGCCAATACCTGTATTTTGAACCTGAGATTCATAACAAAACATCATTGGCAGCCGCTTGAACCTGTAGAAGAAAACGTTTAGATAGGATTATTCTGTCAGTATCCTAAGCTGAGGCGCACTTAATTTTTAAGCTAAAAATCTCACAGCAGCTTATCTAAGGTTCCAAAAAGTACAATTTAGATACGCAACAGCTTAGTGCGATCAGACTAAGATACTAATCCTTAAAAAAATCGCTATTGGCGAACAAAGTTTTCAAAAAACTGTGCTACACTGGGTTGAGTCAGGTTAAAGGAGACAGTTGCCATTCATTGGATCGTTATTTCGATCCGAGGGAGATGATAAACCATCTTCTACCGTGTTTGCTGATAAAAACAGTGGAAAAACACTTTAGAAAGCATACGAAAACACAAGTAATTGTAAGTATCTATGTGATCCTAACATCGGGTAACAACTAAAGAAGAAGTTCCACTGATACAACCCAGCACACCACCGTAGCCTAAGCCTAAGCAAATTAGCTGCGGCAAGTATAGGGGAGGATTAAAACTGCCGTTCTCCGGGTTTGTTTGTGGCAACACTTATTCACGTCACTGTGAGTAAGTGCAAACACCCTATTACAAGGAGATGTCTCCGATGGAGAACCCAGAATCTGACAAACGGCAGAAGCAGTCTAAAAAGCGTAAACATAAGCAGTGGCTGAAATGGCTCCGCAAACCTCAAACGCTCCGTCTGCTATTTCAACTCGGTCCAGTCATCTTCAAGTTATTGAAATGGCTGATTGAGCTTTTGCAGAACTAGACTGCTAAATCTTCTATAGAACCCCTTAAAAAACCTCTAGCCAAAGGAGGTTAGACATGCTAAGTGAAGCTCTAAGACTAATAAGAGTATTCCATGACCTAACACAGAAAGAGCTTGCAGAGAAACTAGGTATATCCAAGTCATATATCTCGGAAATTGAGTCAGGAAAGAAAACTCCAACACTTGAGTTGCTGAACCGATACTCAGAGTTTTTTGATATACCAGCATCCTCAATCATGTTTTTTTCAGAAAGCTTAAATAAGGATATGAAAACAGAGAAGTTAAGGACATTCGTATCCTCTAAGATTCTTGCCATCCTTAAGTTCATTGCTGAAAGGTCTGGTCATTCTTATGCAAAAGAGTAAATATGCAAGATACGAATTAGACCAGTCGCCTTTTTACTGCTTGAAATCTAAAGCAAAACTTGCAAAGCTCTTGCGTGTTAGTCAAATTAAGCTTAAATTGCTGACTAACACAGAGCATTTGTATGTAGAGTTGGACATATTCGATCCAGAGAGAGGAAAAAGCCGTCGTTTTGAAAAGCCAAGACAAGACCTTAAATGTGTCCAAACACGGATTGAAGAGCTTCTGAAGCGAATTAAGGTTCCAAACTACATACATGCTCCTGCAAAAGGGCGTTCCTACATCAGTAATGCTAAAACTCATGTCAATTCCACAGAAGTAAGGAGCCTTGACATTGAAAAATACTTTCCTTCTACACCAGCCAAGCGTATTGATTGGTTCTTCCGTAAACAGATGAAATGCTCTTCAGATGTCGCTAACATCTTAACCAAGCTCTCAACTTTCAAAGATCATCTGCCAACTGGAAGCCCATCGAGTCCTATACTTTCCTACTTTGCACATATAGATATGTGGGAAGCAATCAACAAAATTGTTGATTTGGCAAATTGCACTTTGACTGTTTATATAGATGATGTCACAATCTCAGGCGATCGTGTTCCAGGTGAGTTGATTTGGCAGATCAAAAAGCAGTTTCATCGTTACGGATTACGTAGTAACAAGAAAAAGGAAAAGCATTATATTGGCAAAAAGTCATACGAAGTTACTGGAATTATTGCTACAAATGAAGGTGAGTTAAAAATTCCTAACCGACAGCATTTAAAGATGTATCGATGTCGTCAATTGCTTAAATTAGGTATTAGATATGAAAAAGGAAAAGATATCTTGAAAAGATTAAGAGGTTTAAAAGCACAAATGCAACAAATCAGAAAAGCAAACAACAGTAGCATAGAAACATGATTAAATATTTTTAATCAGAAGGAAATTGTTGCCATAAGCCACACTATTTAACTATTCACAAGCAGCGAGGTTAAAAATATTGACTAGTGTTGAAGGAACATATCGTAATGGTCGAGTGGAACTCACTGAACAACCCACCGATATAGATGAAGGAACGCAAGTAATTGTGACTTTTATGAGGTCGAGTGAAATTGACCTAGCTTCTCAGGGAATTAACAAAGCGCAGGCTGAGATTTTGCGATCGCATCTAGGAAACTTTGCAGATGAATGGGATACGCCAGAGATGAGTATCTATGACAACTATGAGGCGGTCAAAAAAAATTTTAAGCCAATTAGCTTAAGACTTGATTCTGACTAACTCTTCTTAAATAGGTATCAATTGAATTAACTCCCCTCCCCTAACTACCCCAGTTCCCTTATCTTCATCCCATTCTCTTACACTCTATAAGAACGGCGACTTTTATCCAAGGTAAAGTATTGAATACAGCAGATATTAAGCCTTATCGTGTCTCTTAATTACGAATTACAAATTAATATCACTTGTTGTACCAGGCTTTTCGCCACTGTTGCATTTGTTTAATCTCTATCTCTTGGGCTTTAACAATTTCTTGCGCTAATTTCTTGATCTCAGGGCGCTTAGACTTAGTTAAAGTATCTTTTGCCATTGTTACAGCCCCTTCGTGGTGAGGAATCATCGCATTGATAAAGCGCAGATCAAATTCAGCATCGGCTGCACCTAAGTCTTGACTCATTATCATAGCTTTCATTTGGTCAGACGACATTTCCATCGTATGACCCATTTGGCTATTGTAAGCCATTGGTTTATCTCCCGCCTTGGCATACCAAGCTTGTCGCCACTGCTTCATCTGAGTGATTTCTTGGTTTTGCGATTTGATAATATTGTCTGCTAGTTTTTTGATTTCAGGACGTTTTGATTTCACCTGAGCAACATTCGCCATTTCCACAGCCCCTTGATGGTGCGGTATCATAGCGTCGATAAATCGTAAATCAAAATTAGCATCGGCTGGGCCTAAATCCATTCCCATGCTGTGATTCATCATGCCACCACCGTGATTCATCATCTGCTTGTCATTTGCACTGGTGGCGGTTTCCTTTGGCGCTTGGCTTTGGTTCTGGGAAGCAGTACTAGTACAGCCTGTAATTAACCCACTGCCTGAAGCGATCGCAGTAAAAGTTAACGCCAAGAAGCCATTCCTTAAAAATAGCAGTTGCATAAATCTTACCTAAACAGTTTTCTAATTTTAACGATATTACTAATAATCTAATGAAATTAAGATGAAATCTAAAGATCTCCAACAACTTTTACGAAGTCGGGGATCTTGTTTCTTATTTCTATGTTGTCGCCAATACCTACATTGTCAAAAGCTAGCAATAGCTCTAAATTTTTCCACTTTGGCAGAATCTCGACGAAATAAGGTTCTTGCAACCTGCTCAATAGCACGGCGGCTATCACTAAAAACAGACAAGTTGGTGCCTTTGCATATTCAATTAGTTGGCACGGATGGAAGTATTGTCAATGAACTTTGGCGAGAGTAATTTATGTATAATTCTGGATTCTGAATTCGCAATTTTTACTTAAAAACAATACATCTACAAAAGTTATCTCATAACATTTAACATTCATTTTTCTGTAATTTGCATTCCAAAATGCGAATCTACCAAGGGTGATAATGCTTAACGGTACAATAAAATAAGCATGAAAGCGTGAAGACAAAACTCCTCATTTCTCCCCAAGAACTCACGTCACTGTTAGCAGAAAAATCATCACATACTGTCATTATTGATACGCGAAGTCAAGAAGATTATGCTAGTTCTCATATTTCTCAATCCATAAATATTAGAGATTTTTTCACCTATCTTTTAGAGAAATCCTCCCCAGCAGGATTAAAGGAATTGCAAGAGTATTTTGCAGAAATCATGAGCAGGGTAGGAATATCTGGTACAGAACAGTTAATTGTTTATGAAGATGCTTTAAATAAAGGTTATGGTCAATCTTGTCGAGCAGCTTTCTTACTAAAATATTTGGGTTGCGCTCAGGTATCTATTTTACACGGAGGATATACAGCATGGCTAAAGGCAGAATTACCTACTACCGATGAAGTACCGCAGCGTGAAAGCAGCATATTTAGATTGCATCCCAACGCTGACATGATGGTGACTACCACCGAGATGTTGCAAGCAATTGACAATCCAGCAATTATTAAATTAGATGTACGCGATCGCAACGAATGGCTTGGGTTGAGTTCTTCTCCCTACAATCCTGATTTTTGTCCTCGCAAAGGTAGAATCCCTAACGCAGTATGGTTAGAATGGCATCATCTAATGAATTCTGAATCGGAAATTCCCACGTTCCGATCACCAGATGAAATCCGAGAAATTTGTCAGTCAGTAGGTATTACTTCCGAGTCCATTGTGTATATTTACTGCTTTAAGGGTTCAAGAGCTGCGAATACATTAATAGCCCTTGAAGAGGCGGGAATTTCTACTAAAAATTATTTTGGCTCTTGGAATGAATGGTCTCGTGATTTTGCACTACCAATTGATAGCAGAGTCCTGCAATGAGTGTATAAAGGAATACCTTTGGATTGAGAATGTGAGTAGCATTATTGCGTTGCTACAGTGCAAATACATGAGCACTTAATCAAACGCTGAATAAACCTTAGAACACTACACTAAATCTCCGATTTCGTGGTGCAATAATTAAGTGGCGGGTCTGAATCACCTACCCATTGATTTTGACTCCTGAATTCTGAATTCTTCTTCAATCAAACATCAACATTTATCTGTTCTATCTGTCTAGCAGCTTTATCCCAAAGCTTTGCTGAAGTCTCATCTTGCCAATGAGTTCTCAGATTTTCCGCTTTTTTGTGACATATTCGCTCTAACATTTCTAATATTGCGGATAATGTCAATTTATTAATTAATGATTCTAAAATTTCCATATATTCTTTTTGCATGATAGTTACCTCCTTAAGTCATCTGATATATGCTGACAAAACCTACTTATTCTTAAATTATATATTAATATTTATTGCAGAGTGGTATTAATATTCTGCCAGCTTTTACACGCAGTTTAACCTATTTTGAATACTCAATTTTGAGAATTTATTTTTAATAGATGAAAAAACTGTTTAATTCAAATATTTCCTCACAAGTTCCTCAAGTTTTTTATCTAACTTAAAAATAGGGTTGGATAACTAAAAAGTATGAATTGTAATGCGATAGGCTATATTCTACCGGAGGCGATGGCTTCTCTACGAGACGCTACGCGAACGCCCGCCGTAGGCATCGCAATTGGTTACGGTAATGAGTTGCGTAGTGATGATGGCATTGGTCAACGAGTAGCTAAGGCATTGCAGCTATCAAACGTGAAATCCATTGCTGTCCACCAACTCACCCTCGAACTTGCTGAAGCGTTGGCAAATACTGATTTGGCAGTATTTATTGATGCTTGTTTAGCGTCCGAAAATTCCCAGGTGCAAGTAGAATCGCTCTTATCTAACTCTTGTAGTGTCATTGCTGGACATACCGCTCTTAGCTCTGACTCAAGCCCTGTACGGTCATTGTCCGTCAGCTTGGTGGGTGACAGTACCAGGAGTGGACTTTGAATTGGGTGAGAATCTATCACCTCTTGCTGAACAAGGAATAGAGATAGCATCTGATGTCAACTTCCAAGCTAGAGAAACTGTCAATCCTTACTATCTAGCTTGTGCAGACATCACCCAGAAAGTCATGGATGAATTTGCTGCGATGACTGAGCAACAATATCATATTTGAATACCACGGCGACCCAGCAGCCGAACTGCAAATTTTCACATTACTCCAACGCTCACGTATTAGGTAATTTCTGGAGACAAAAGCTCATCTATGCCAAATATTTATTAAGAAATGTTTGAACTATTTTACAGCAATTTTCATGTATTTGAACCACATCTGTTGTAGGGGCGCAAGGCCTTGCGCCCCTACCGCGTGGTCTATTTACCTGAAAATAGCTGTAAAGTCAAAATCTTTTCTAATATCTGAAAACTTTGCAACAGTTTGCGAAATGAAGGAATGGGCATTGAAAGGGGCAGAGGTGGAGAGGGGAAAGACTTACTGCAACTTCTCCCCTGCTCTCATCATCTCCCTATTCCCCAGTTCCTATTTACTCGAATGCGACTTTTCTGGCATGACTATATTAGTGTGACTTGCCTTGCCATTTTTGCCGTTAGTATTTCCGTTACCATTGCGGGGATGAATAACACCATAACCGCCGTGATTACGTTCGTAAATTACATTAATCTCTCCAGTTTCAGAATTGTGGAACATATAAAAGTCGTGTCCCACGAGTTGCAGTTGTTCTAGGGCTTCTGCAACGGTCATCGGCGGCATGGAAAAATATTTGGTGCGGACGACTTCGTTGGGCAATTCAGCGGTGCGATCGCCAATTAAATCTGTTACTATCGACTCTGGAATAATTACTTCTGTTGGTTGAGTATGAGTTTTGTGGTCTTGACGCCGTTCTTTATATTTCCGCAGTTGACGGGCAATTTTATCTGCAACTAAGTCAATGCTGGCATATAGACTTTCGCTGCTTTCCTCGGCACGAATAACGCTACCATTAGCATAAATAGTTACTTCAGCCGCTTGTCTTGGATTAATTCGGGGATTCCGGGCGACGCTAAGATGCACATCCACTTCATTTGTAATGCTTTGAAAGTGACTAACTGCTTTTTCAATTTTTTGATGTACATACTCACGAATCGCATCGGTGATTTCAATATTTTTGCCGTGGATGACAAGCTTCATGTAATACTCTCCCGCTGAATATTTTGGATGTGTGAATTTGCTTTGTATGAAAAGAAATTGCGGTAAGGTTTTTACTCCCGCCAAAACAAATTGTGAACTATATTGTATCTACTGCTGTTAAGCTGTCTCTCAGCTTACTGCATCTGAGGAATTGTCAAGTATACCCTTAATTTACCTCCTCATCTCTGCGCTGATGTTTAATTGTATATTGTATATCCAATTAGCACTCTTGAGTGAGGAAATCTAATTGTAGCTTTTATGACTACCTTTTCCTTAAAAGGAATGCTTACAGAACTGTTGATATTTGCTCCTTCTGTGTTCGATTGAGGTTTGCTTGCTGTGGTTCAAGAATACAAGGCTTTGTGGAAGTTTGATTCTGTTTGAAATGCAAACTAATGATATTAAAGTCATCAGCCAATACATTCTTCCTTATTGTCTTGGCATAATGCTTATTGCAGAGAATTCCTCCTAAAACCTATTGAGGTTAATATTCAAGCTAGCACTTTGTTTTTTCTAATGCATCTTCCCTTGACTTTCCTTTAAAATCCTTTGCAAAGCTTGACAATTGTTGATTTTAATCCTGTAACTTGAAATATATTTAGTTCTTTATACAGTTGAATTTTGGCATGATCCATAGTAGTAATAAACCACAGAAAAACATTTGTTTGCTATATAACCAAGGATTAATGCCTTACTTGGAAGCTCATGGATGGCAGCGATCGCTTCTAACTGAGCGCATCCACGACCCCAGTCTAGATGACGTATTAATTTTGCTAGAACATCCACCTGTCTACACTCTGGGACAAGGAAGCAACTCAGACTTTCTAAAATTTGAGATTGACAAAGGTCAATACGATGTGCATCGAGTTGAACGAGGCGGTGAGGTTACTTACCATTGTCCCGGTCAACTGGTGGGCTATCCAATTTTAAATCTGCAACGTTATCGTAAAGACCTCCATTGGTACTTACGGCAACTCGAAGAAGTAATAATTCGTGTATTGGCAATTTATGGATTGCAAGGAGAAAGAATTCCGGCTTTTACTGGCGTTTGGTTGCAAGGGCGAAAAGTTGCGGCTATTGGTATTAAAGTCAGCCGTTGGATTACTATGCACGGCTTTGCGTTAAATGTTTGTCCAGACATGACAGGCTTTGAGCGCATTGTACCCTGCGGTATTTCTGATAAACCTGTAGGCAGTTTAGCCGAATGGATTCCAGATATCACCTGCCAAGAAGTGCGTTTTTACATAGCACAATCTTTTGCGGAAGTCTTTGGCGTAGAATTAGTAGAATTTCAGCCTCAAGGATTTTTCCTGTCTGAGTAAATTCAGCTTGTAATATGTAATAAATACTATAGCAGTCCTATTGAAATTGTGAGACACTTATGAGAGTAGTCCATATTTAATAGTATCAAAATAACTATTTAATACCGATTTGAAAAAAGAATGTGATAGATACAAACCTGAAAAGCCAGATTAAATCAGACTTTTTGAATTTTGAATTGGTATAACTGCGGTTGTCAAAGCTAGAATCTGATTATTTCTAAATTTCTATACTAACTTTTTACGGCTGTCAAGCACAACTTTGCGCGTGAATTACTCAAATAATCTCCAGGTATATGCCCCATCGATAACGTCTCTGAGAGAACGTGATTGGACAGCTTTGATAGAACTATTTGATAGAGACGACAGTGATGAAATTGAAGCCGACATCAGCGGTAGTTTGTTTTGGCTAATACCTGAACCTTGTTGGGAAGATGATCCCTTTGATTTTTTGCGCGAGTACCTTTAAAGAGTGCTGAGTGATGAGTGCTGAGTGCTGAGTGATGTTAGTGGTAGCGGGGCGTTTAACCCGTGATGAGTAGTGAGTGAGGAGTTTAAAGGAAGTCTTTAATTACGAATTACGAATTATTTGAAGGCGACTTAGGAAAATACGTAGGCGATCGCTTTGGGGATTGGTCAGCACATCATAGGCTGGGCCTTGTTCTGTCACAATACCTTTGTCTAAAAAGATCACCTGATGGGCTACTTCTTTGGCAAACTGCATTTCATGGGTAACAACCACCATTGTCATCCCTTCTGTGGCTAATTGCTGCATCACTTGCAGAACTTCGCCGACGAGTTCGGGATCTAGAGCGCTGGTGGGTTCGTCAAATAGCATGATTTGGGGATTCATACATAAACTACGAGCGATCGCTACTCGTTGCTTTTGTCCGCCAGAAAGTTGTTCGGGATAAGCAGAGGCTTTGTCAGATAAGCCAACTTTTTCTAAATATAATCTCGCTAGTTGGGCGCTTTCTTTCGGTGTTTTACCCAAGACTTTACGCGGTGCGAGTGTCATATTTTCTAAGACGCTGAGATGGGGAAACAGGTTGAACTGTTGGAAAACCATGCCTACTTGTGTTCGTAGTTGCCGCAGTTGGCTATAGTTGACAGTGGGTCGGGATAAGTTAATTCCGTTGATGATTAAACGCCCTTTGTCAATGGTTTCTAGGCGGTTGAAGCAGCGTAGTAGGGTACTTTTACCACAGCCGGAGGAACCGATAACTGCTACGACTTCTCCCCGGTTGATTTCGCCGGTAATTCCTTTGAGAACTTTCAGGGAACCAAAGTTTTTTTCGATATTGTCAAAAATAATCGCAGGGATGGTATTGTTCATTACTTATGTCAAGCTGCTCTACAGTTGATTGTAATATTTTAAGAAACCGCAGAGGCACAGAAGGAGAGAAGATAATATGGCTAAATTTGGTTTTATACGTTGGCTGTATTTATGTGTCTTCGTAGGTTTTAGCTGTTTATTACTGATTAGCTGTGCTGTGAACTCTAGCGCGGGGAAAACTTTGCGGGTTGCTACAGAACCGGCGTTTCCACCTTTTGAGTTTCAAGGAAAAGGTGGCGAGTTGCAGGGGTTTTCCATTGATTTGATGAATGCGATTGCTTCTTCTGCTAACTTTAAAGTTGATTTTCAAAGTCTGCCTTTTGATGGCATGATCTCAGCTTTAGCAGCCAAAACGGTAGATGCAGCAATTAGTTCCATCACGATTACTGAGGAGAGGGCGAAGACGATTTCTTTTTCCCGTCCCTATTTTAAGGCTGGGTTAGCGATCGCAATTCGCGCAGACAATCAAGATATTACTGGTTTTGACAGTCTCAAAAATAAAAAGATTGCTGTACAAATTGGCACAACTGGGGCTGCAAAGGCTAAGAGTATTCCTGGGGTACAAATTCGCAGTTTTGATTCTGCACCCATAGCCCTGCAAGAATTGGTCAACGGTAATGTAGATGCGGTAATTAATGATGCACCTGTGACTGTATATGCTATTAATACGGGCAATCTTCAGGGAATTAAAGTAGTACAGAAATTGCTGACGGAGGAGTTTTATGGAATTGCTACAGCTAAAAACTCGCCGAATTTGACATTGATAAATGATGGCTTGGATAGGGTGCTGAAAAATGGCACTTATGCCCAAATTTACCAGAAATGGTTTAAAGTTGAACCACCATCACTACCAGCTAAATCACCATTTGAGAATCAAACTAACGCTGGCCCACCTAAAATATTAACTTCAATTAGGGTGGTATTGCAGGCTTTTCCAAGTTTATTGCAGGGTGCATTGATAACTTTGCAATTGACGATACTTTCTGTAGTATTTGGTTTAATTGGCGGTTCCTTGATTGGTATTGTTCGCCTTTCTCATATTGCATCTGTGCGTTGGTTGGCGAGGGCGTATGTAGATTTTTTTCGAGGAACGCCTTTGCTGGTGCAAATTTTTATGATTTACTTTGGTTTACCAGCAATTTTACAAGAACTTGGTTTGACATTTTCTTTTGATCGTCTAAGTGCTGGGGTAATTGCCTTAAGTTTGAATAGCGCTGCATACATTGCCGAAGTTGTTCGTGCTGGAATTCAATCAATTGAACCAGGACAAGCAGAAGCAGCAAAATCATTAGGTTTAAGTTCTGTGCAAACTATGAGTTATGTAATTTTTCCCCAAGCTTTCCGGCGGATGATTCCACCTTTGGGTAATGAGTTTATCAGTTTGTTGAAAGATACTAGCTTAGTTTCTGTGATTGGGTTTGAAGAATTACTACGTAAAGGACAGTTAATTGTTGCTGATAACTATCGCGCCTTTGAGATTTACGCAGGTGTAGCGGTGATTTATTTATGTTTGACGCTACTTTCTTCCCAAGCATTTAGCCGATTAGAAGCTTGGATGAATCCCATCAAGCGCTAAGAGACTTTCAAAAATAATTTCTCAAAATCTAGAGAATGATAATTAATACACTTGTAAAGCTGATTTTTGGGATACTTAGCAGTTGTGCGTTAAGAGCCTGAGAAAATTAAATTATAGGGCTTATATTATACCCTTTTTGGGCTAATTATAATTTATTGTTTAATTTTAATTAATATTTTGCGGCGAATCCAATAAAAAAGTTATGTAATATCAATCAGATAACCCTACTGTTATCATGGACTTGTAATCATTAAGAAATGTAAAGAGTAACTATAACCGTAAGTCAATTTAACTTAATGAGTTCGTGCTTGCTATTGGAGGGCTGAGTATGCCAGTACAGTTGCATTGCAATTAGAACTCAGTGAACAGATTTGAACTATTCAATGCAAGTCTAGTTTCGGCTGGATTGTAACAGTTCACTTTGCCAGCCAAAAATTAAAAACTTTTCATTAGAGGAGAAGCAAATGAGAAATTTGAAAGCAATCATAGACAAATCCTCATTGACTAGTGAAGTACCGGCATCATTTGTGGTATTTCTTGTCGCCCTTCCTCTTTGTATGGGTATTGCGATCGCTTCGGGACTTCCGGCATCTCGCGGCTTAGTTACAGGAATAGTAGGCGGAATTATTGTTGGTGCTGTTTCCGGTTCACCAATGCTTGTCAGTGGACCTGCTGCTGGGCTTGCGGTGATTGTTGCAGAAATAGTTCAAGAAGATGGCATTGAAATGGTTGGGCCAATTCTGCTGCTGGCGGGTTTAATCCAATTACTCGCAGGTATATTTAAACTTGGCCAGTTGTTTCGCGCCATGTCACCGGCTGTCATCTATGGAATGCTTGCAGGTATTGGGATATTAATCCTCGCTTCCCAATTTCATGTCATGCTAGACGACCAACCGCGTATACACGGCATTGAGAATTTAATTTCTATTCCCAACAGCATTTACAAAGTTTTGTTCCCTATTGATGGTAGCGTTCATCACGTTGCAGCACTCATAGGTGTAATAACTATTATCAGTCTTCTGCTGTGGGAAAAATTTAAACCCAATAGTTTAAAGTTGATTCCTGGTGCGCTTGTCGGCGTTGTAATTGCCACCGTCATAGCTACAGTGTATCGATTACCGATTCAGTATGTTGATGTACCTGGAAATCTGGCACAAGCAATTCAATTACCAACACTTGCCAGCTTACCACGCCTAATTCAGGCCCCAGTTTTGCTAGATGCGATCGTGATTGCCTTCATTGCTAGTACAGAAAGTTTACTTTCAGCCGTAGCAGTAGATCGATTGCATACCGGGCCAAGAACCGATTTCGATCGCGAATTAACGGCGCAAGGAATTGGCAACATTATATGTGGGTTCTTGGGTGCTTTGCCGATGACAGGAGTGATAGCCCGCAGTTCTGTAAACGTAGAAGCTGGTGCTAAAACTAGATTATCGACTATACTTCACGGTCTATGGCTATTAATTTTAGTAATTGCAGCCCCAACCTTGCTCAAAATAATTCCCATTTCTAGTCTGGCAGCAATTCTAGTTGTTACTGGTTACAAACTAATCGAAGTAGAACATATTCGCCAGTTAAAAAAGTATGGGCGTTTTCCTCTGGTAATATTTGCTGCCACTTTAATCGGGATTGTTGTTACTGATCTGATCACAGGTGTTTTAATTGGTATTCTGTTGACAGGAATTTTACTAATTCACAAAATGTCTGTGCTGAATATCCAAGTTATTAAGTACGAAGATAATCAGAGAATAGACATTTATTTACAAGGTGCGGCAACATTTGTGAGGCTACCAAAATTGGCGAATATTTTAGAACTTGTGCCTCCAGGAAGTGAATTGCATGTTTATATGCAAGACTTGGCTTATATAGATCACTCTTGTTTAGACCTACTATCGGTGTGGGCAAAACAACAGGAAAAAATGGGAAGCACCTTAACTATGCAATGGGATCGTCTGATAGATCGTAATCGCAACCCATTTCCTCTGTAACACTGAGGCTAGATTTTTTCTCACGATAGGGTGCACAGCTGTGCCACCCTGCGAATTGTTTGTATTCCATGCAATCAGCCAAGGGTTAAGATAGGTTTTATATAGGGAATTTAGATTGAGTTGCGCCTGAATAAGGAAAATTCCATAATGGAAACAGATATTTTCGTTAAAGTGACAGCAGAAGGTAAATTGGAACTACCAGCAAAAGTCCAAGCAAAACTTAGTGCTGGCGATGAATATGTAATATCAATTACAGAAGACGAAATTGTATTGAAAAAAATTCGCAACCCTCTAACTTGGTGTGAATTATCGCAAAGATTAGAGGAATCTGAACCAGATTTACAGCAACCCTCATTGTCAGAAATTAGTAAACTTGTTAAGGAAATGCGCCGGGAAAAACGGTCGAAAGCATGAGGATTGTATTAGATGTCAGTGTTTGGATTTCGGGTTTGCTATGGGTAGGAATTCCTGGTCGGATTTTTGATTTAGCAGAAGAACACAAAATTACTATTTTTGTCTCTAATATTTATATTATCTGTTAATCTTCACAATTTTATATAAGCCTTAATCAAGCAAAAATATATGACAATTCTTAACGCTCGTAATTTATCCTTAGAAGAAGTTCAGCGTCTATTTGATTTTCAAGAACAATACAGTGACTCCTTTTCTAAATATTTATCTCTAGAATCTCTCACGGAAGCAGAACAGCAGGAACTTCTGCAAATTAGAAATGACTTTCGACGCTATCTTACAGCAGGAAAAGTTTCTGAAGGTCAGGTAAAGTTTCTTGCAGTTGCCCCTTTATTAAGATTAGCTGGTTTTTATCGCTATCCAATTGAGATTGTTTTGGAGGAGAATATTACTGATATTGAAGTGGAAGATGAAGATATCAAAATTAAAGGAAGATTTGATATTTTAGCTATTAGTAAATCTAAACATACAAAGCCTCAAACATATTTTTGGGTATTGTTAATTGAATCTAAAAATAGTCAGATTGATATATCAACAGGTTTGCCTCAGCTACTCACATACGCTTATAAAAATTTAGATAATCAAAAATCAGTTTGGGGATTAACGACTAATGGTAGAAGTTATCAGTTTGTCTATATCGAACAAGAAAATCCCCCTATTTATTATCTGTTACCAGAATTAAATTTAATGGAAAGAGAGCGTTCAAATCAGTTGCTACAAGTTTTAAAAGCAATTTGTCAGCTTTAAAAGCTATTCACCAGACATATTAATAATCAATCGACCAAATTTAGTGAATGAACCTTTGTGGAAAAAAGAATCGACTGTAAGTCAAGCTGCATCAATTCCATTAGTTATTAAGGTTGTTAGTATTAATTGGCGGGATGATTACTACAAAAAATTAGCTGATTATGAAGCTATAGGTATTCCTGAATATTGGATTATAGATTACGCTGCTATAAGTGCTAGAAAGTTTATTGGTAATCCTAAACTACCCACTATATCTATTTATCAATTAATCGATGGTGAATACCAAGTTACTCAATTTAGAGGTACAGATCACATAGTCTCTCCTACTTTTCCAGAATTGAATTTAACCGCTGAACAGATTTTTCAAGCTAGAGGTTTCCCAACTAGTTAAAATTACCGAGAGAGCTTTTTACAACTTGTCTAATTACGAATTACGAATTAGTATGAGACTACTTTGGGATAAATGGGAAGCAAGTAACCAAGAAATAGAAAAAGTAGCGAGCAAATTTATATTTGCTAATTGCTATGACAGCCAAAAAGCTTGCATTGTACTACAAGCACAACAAGAAGAATTTTTTTCTGCTCAGTACCAGGTAACGGAAACGTAGAAACCGCAATACTTCGTGCGAAATTACTTGTTTGTGAATCTTCACAATTTCTTGTAAGCCTTATATGCTACACTTCACAAGTTTCGACGCGAGAGAAGAGACAACAAAAAATCCCAACTCCGCCCATAAAACCACCCTTCCTCCCACCAAGTCTCCCTACACCGCCAAAAAGCCGCTCCATCGATCGGCACGGCAATTGTCCCTGCGGAGAATTTAGTGTAAAGGTCAGGTATGAGTATAATCGCCACTCTTTATTCAAAAACATTCCTTTTCGCCATCCGACGCGATCGCCAAACTTTTCGTAGTCTTTTCCAACGTTTTCCCAAATCCACTTTTGCACACTAAACCCAAAGTGCCCATTGCTGTATTTTACCCACAGTTGGTCAATAGTGCGTAAGTCAGTGCAAGGGAAGTTATTAATAGATTCAGAATCAAGCCAGCCTTCTTGTTCTCTGCCAGTGGCTTTGAGCATAACAGCCAGAGTTTCTTGATCAGCTTCTTTCCACTGTCCAGCTTGAAGTAAATCGCGCAACCGCCTATAGTCTACACCTTTCTCAGAGAGGAGATCGTCGTTACTAGTAGATTGCTGTTGTAGTCGCAGCTTATCGGCTTTTTCTTGTTCTCGTTGTCTTTGTAGTCTTTCTGCTTCCTGTCTTTGTAGCCTATCTGCTTCTTCTTGTTGTTCCTGTAGCCACAGCCTTTCTGCTTTCTGTTGTTGTAACTTTCTGGTTTCCTCTTCTTGTTCCCGTAGTCGCAGCCTTTCTGCTTCCTGTTTTTGCCGTTCGTCTCTTTCCTTCTTTAGCTTCTCAGCAGCCGCCCGAATTCCTCTAGCTACATCTGTGAAGGCTTCATCTTGATTATGCCAATTCCTTGATACTACAGGTTCAGTATTCTTAGGCAAAGCTTGAAGTTTTCCAAACGGTGCGCCATTCCAATCAACACTTCGCAGAATAACCGGGATAACACAAGCCTCTCCAGCATGGTGACGTTCTATTGCTTTCTTAACTTCGACATCCCAGCAATATTTAGAAAAAAGAAAATCTGAACTGATGAGTAACAGAATGATGTCGGCGGTGTTTAGATTATCATTAATTTGGTAATCCCACTCCTCTCCAGGTAGTATCTTGCGATCGTGCCAGCTTGAAATCACACCCTGCCGTTCTAATATGCTCAGGTGTTTAGCTAGTTCATCTCGTAGAGCTTCGTCTTTGTGAGAGTAAGAAAAGAAAAGCTTTAACGATACCTCTGGCATTTTTGTTCTAAGGAGTAGGATAAATCACGCTTTAAGCAAATTATAGTGTTTTTACCTGGTTTGCTTGAGAATTAACGGCCTAAGTGCGATCGCAATACACTTGACCAAAGCTATGATCGGGATGAATCTCAATCACTAAATCAACCGCTGTCGCATCTCTTACCAACGGCGTGATGAATAATTCTGGGTGCAGCGATCGCCAAAAATAATTGACAAATTGCTCTATCTCTGCATTACTCATTCCCGATTTCCCCGCAGCAATCATCTGCTGTTCCGCCTGTTTACGCCACTCCAAAGAACAGCGGTAATCAATGGGATAAAGCACAATTAAGCTGTCTAATCGCTCCCAGAGTGGTAGATAATCGTGGAGGCGAAGATTCATATCACGGGCAAATGCTCTATCTTCATCTGTGACAATTGGCGGTGGTGCGGTATCAAATAAATTAGGGTCGATTGGTCGCACACCCACAAACCAACCTTCAAATAGTACAATATCTACATCCATCACCATTTCGGAAGTAGTGCGATCGCCAGCACCTCCAAAAGCTGATTTATCAAAGCGGGGAAGGATCACTGGACTTTGCGACTGGCAAATTTGATCTAGTACATTTAAGCCTAAGTCTAGATCGTGAGTTCCTGGTGGACCGCGCCAAATTAAGCGGGGATCTTGCTGTGTTAAAACCAAGCGATCGCTGTAAGTTTTATATAAGTCATCCAAACATAAACTCACAGTCCGATATCCCAAATGATCGAGAATCAAAATGAGAACTTTGGACATTGTGGTTTTACCAGTGCCTTGTCCTCCCAAAATTCCTTGAATCAGAGGATGTTCCAACTGTTGGCGCTGCGATGCTAGTTTGATCCCCAAAGGCAGCCACAAGTCCCACAATACCTGTAACATTTCCTGGGGTTGTACTTGGAGAGTAGCTTGGCAGAATTCGCTAAAAGCTGGAAAGACAGATTTTAGTAAATGCGATCGCCTTTCGATCATTTCATCAACATTTTCTGGCGCGATGCCAAAAGCTTTTGCCCTTAACCGATCTGCCAGCGCTGCTTCTCTTGCTTCCTGCTTCCAAGTTTCCCCCACCTCATTGGTTGCCAAAACACTCAGCCACAAATTCATAAATTCTCCATCTCACTACGATCCCAGCTTAAAAGCTTCGAGAAACAGGCTGTAGATGAAACCAACTTTCAGGAGATTTAGTGAGTCTACCAAGAGCGATCGCTTATCCAAAAAGCTGCGACTATAAAATATTCTGCTGGTAATTTCCGTCAACAAGACTAAAAAACCAGCTGCCACAATGTCTAACTCTGCCCGTTGTCCGGCTGTAGTGGAAACTGCGTTTCCCAGAAAAAAACCGAACAAAAAACTAATTATCAGCAACGATAGTCGTCGCCAAGGATTTAAAAACCATTGCCCAAAGCGTGTAGCAATGGCATCGAACAAGTTATTGAGACGAGTGTTTTGCATCAAAGGGACTTCTGGGAAAAGTCAAAATATCTTGAAATATATCTATATTAAGGTAAGGAGGATATTGGTTTTAGCATCAGCTTGTTTGTTACTATTGTATATATCTACTGCAATTCCAGTGTTTATTCAAATTTGACCATTCTATCATCTTCTTCAGAAGTATCGTTTTTTAGAGGATGTTTGGAAACAATAAATATTTAGTTTGATCCCCACGAGCAAGCCTTAAAAAATGGGAAAATGATTCAAAATTCCCCTTTTTAAAGGAAGCGAGTCCATTAAGTGGCTTTCCTGACTTGTATTCATCTACGGAAGTAAGCTACTTGTAGCGTCTCCCAACAGGAGAAGGGACTTGCATAGATTTAGGAAGGAGGATCTCTAAGCTATTGGTATATCACCAAGCACTTTTTAAACATCCTCTTAAGGTAGCTTTTCATAGCATAAGAGAAAATATACTACTTAGATTTATCTGACGTTTAGCAAAGGATGTCTTGTAGAGGCCGCTAGCGGTTCCAGGAAACTTTTATTTTTTTTATACAAATGAATTGGCTGAGTAGGTATCAAATTATCTTGTTTTTATCCATACTTACGGTCAAAATTCCAAGTAATGGGTGTCTGTACCTCTTGTTTTTCAAACATCAAAGAGATTATATCCTTCAAATGTTTTCTAATAAAAATGATATTTATTATACATTCGTGTTCCTAATTTTAGGAAAATCTATATTAGGCTATTTTGTGTGATTGCCTTTTGGGATAATAGGCTACTATTTGGTCAAGCCTAGACAAAATATTTATTTCTAATAACTATCAATATGAAATCCTCAGTGTATCGTAACGTCGGTATTACAGCTTTGTGCTTGGGACTGCTTGTTGCTCTGGTGGGATGCTTTGGAGTGAGTGTATCTTTTGAGTCTACCAATCCAGATACAAACCCAGATACATCTTCACAACTGCCAACAGAAACTCAACAGTGGCAGACAACCTCGGTTGTACCTGAAAAAGGTATTTCCGCTAATCTATCTACACCAGCACCTACCCCAACCAATCAAGTAGAACACAGCAGTAAAGAGAATACTTATCCTGTCTTGGCAGAGCGTGATAAATCAGCAAGCATTGCCAAGGATCAAGGGACTTTGCGAATGAGCAATCAAACAAATCAGCCTGTGCGGCTGGTTCTGCTGGCACGACAGTCAGTAGCAAAAGGATCTAGTAAAAAACAAACTCACCACGATGTACCGGCACATTGGGATTTTGCTCCCGAAGAAGGTAGTGAGAAAGGACTGGTTCTATCCCTACCTCAGAATAATTTAAAGCTAGAGAAAGGAGATGTTTTAGTTGCTTTTGCACAAGATGGTTCCCGTCGTTACTGGGGCCCTTATATTATTGGCGAAACTCAATTACCTAAGTGGAATTCCCAAAACAGAGAATGGCAACTTGTGCTGAGTCAATAAATATTGCTAAGTGGTAAATATTGAGTACAGAAGCAATTGTTGTAGAGTGGGCATTGTTTACCGTTTGCTCAAAGCTTTATTTTTACATGCTTACCCGACAGTTGGTAAAGTGTTAAGTAATGGATAGAGGAAAATTGTTGAATTAAAAACTCCCAAGAACAAAAGATAGATAACTAACGACTATTGATTAGTGATTGTTGACTATTGACTAAATGAGAATGAAATTGAGTGTTAAGCACACTGTTGATCGGTGGTTCAACAAAATAGCAAAAAATCCAGCCCTTAGTGTAGCTGTGTCGATTTTATGGTTGATGGTGGTTGGCTGGGTGGCTTTTGGTTGGAATTTGGGCAACACTGGCTTGATTGATGAGACAGAGCCGCTCTTTGCCGAAGCTTCCCGCCAGATGTTCGTCACAGGTGATTGGATTACCCCATTTTTCAATGGTGACACTCGTTTCGATAAACCTGCTTTAATTTACTGGTGTCAGGCGATCGCATATCATCTGATTGGCGTGAATGAATGGGCAGTACGCCTTCCTTCTGCGATCGCAGCATTCGGCTTAGTTTGTTTAGCTTTTTACACCATCCAGTGGTATCTGGCTAAACAAGACGAATTAGAGCAAGTTTCACGTCCTACTCGTCGCTACTTAACATCTTTTATAGCAGCAGCGCTCATGGCACTCAATCCCGAAACTATTATTTGGGCGAGAACGGGTGTCTCTGATATGCTGCTCACCGGATGCATGGCATCGGCTTTGTTATGTTTCTTTCTAGGGTATGCAGGGAAGGGAGGGACTGGGGACTGGGGACTGGGGACTGGGAAACTGGGAACAGAAGGCAGTGGACTGAGGAGTGAGGAGGAATTTTCCCAATCCCTAACCCCTAATCACCAATCCCAAAGCGAAGCAACCTCTCCATTTCCTAATAAGTGGTATTTAGCTTTTTATGTGCTGATTGCTGGCGCAATTTTGACCAAAGGACCAGTGGGAATTGTTTTGCCGGGGCTAATTGTTGCCGCCTTTTTGCTTTACGTGGGTAAAATGCGAGAAGTGTTGCGGGAAATGCACCTTCTTGTAGGTATACTGATAATTCTCGCTTTGTCAGTGCCCTGGTATGCCTTAGTAATTTGGCGCAATGGCTGGAATTACATTAACTCCTTTTTTGGTTATCACAACCTGGAACGCTTTACAGAAGTAGTTAATGGTCACTCAGCACCTTGGTATTTTTACTTTTTAGTCGTGCTGTTGGGTTTTGCACCATACTCAGTGTATTTACCAGCTTCTATAATCAGACTAAAGTTTTGGCAGCGATCGCATTGGCGATCCCTTGAACGTTTTCAGCAATTTAGTTTATTTTCCTGGTTCTGGTTTGCTAGCATCTTTGCCTTTTTTAGCATTGCCGTTACTAAACTCCCTAGCTACGTATTGCCTTTAATGCCAGCAGCAGCAATTTTGGTAGCCTTGTTGTGGAGCGACCTTTTTTCAGATTCAAAGACACGGCAAACAAGTCCTGTTTCCGCCTCTCCCACTCCGTCCATCTCCGCGTCTTTGCTGCGAATGAGTGGTTGGGTGAATGTAGTATTTTTATCAGTTCTGGCAACAGCACTGCTCAACATAACCCATATATTAGGTACCGATCCAGCGATAAGTAACTTCCACGAACTAATTGAGCAATCTGGTTTACCAGTAATAGCGGGTATAATTTGGCTAGTTTGTGCTGTTTTGGTTGCAGGTTTATTATTGAGTCGCCGCTGGAACTACATTATCAGTATTAATTTAATCGGGTTTGTGGCGTTTATAATTTTTGTCTTAACGCCTGCTTCGTTCTTTATCGATCGAGAACGTCAATTACCCTTAAGGGAATTGTCTGCGGTCATTCTAGAAGCAAAACAACCAAACGAAGAATTGATCATGCTTGGCTTCAAAAAGCCTAGTGTGGTATTTTACAGCCACATCCACGTAAATTATTTAAAGTTTCCCAAAGAGGCTGTAGAGCATATTAAAAACCAGGCTGCTAAAGGACTAAAACCTTCCTCAGTGCTGCTGTTGACCGAACAGAAAAAGTTTTTACAAATGGACTTACAGCCAGATGATTACAAGAATTTATCGACCAAGGGTGCTTATAACTTGGTTCGAGTTCCTTTTAAGAAAATGAAAAATCAAAAAATCGACATATCATAAATTGTCATTAGTCATTAGTCATTTGTCCTTTGATGAATAACTAATGACCAATGACCTCATTAACATTTGTGATTGTAACCGTTGACAGCTAAAGCTTGATTGATCTGGTTTAAGAGGTCTTCCATTGATATCGATCGCGGTAATATTTGGGTAGCGATCGCACTAACAACAGTTTCTATAGATTCCAAACCATTCTTCTTCTTTTTGTCGATTTCCTGATCAGCTACCTGATCATGGAAACTGGTTTCTGAGCGATTTAATCGCTGATTTAATACCAAAATTGGTGGCAACTTTAAAGGTGAATCTCCCAATGTTTTCAGTGCTTTGAGCACATCTTTGTGGATAGAGGTTTCTCCTAAACAAATTAGCAGTAAATCAACGCTTTCATGGCGAATCTGTTGCAACACTTCTGCCCAACAAGGACTCATCGCTGCTTTGAAGCCTGCTGTTTGGAGGTATTGAATTAAAGCTTGGAACCATTCAGATCCCCGTTCAGCAGTTTCACTACTAATTGAGCAATTTTTTTCTGTCCGATAACCCTTAGCTGACTTACGTCTTACCTGGGGGAAATCCCGTAGCATTGTCAAATCCACTACCAAGACGTTAGCAGGACAGCAAATACCAGAAGCAATTTCTAGTACTGATAGTAAAGCATCTGTTTTCTCAGTGCGACTGCTGTTGTCTTTAGCAAATGGTGTTAAGTAAGGAAATACAGATAGCCCTGGTATTTTAGAAGCGATTAAGGTAGTTGCAACATCACAAGTAACCAGTGGTATAGCTGCTAAACGTGGATGTCCAATTAGTTGTTGCAAATAAATTTGGGCGGTGGTACTTTCGACATCTAACAAAATCACATCAAACTGCCATACCCGCGCCAAAAGTTCTGCCTGATCTAGGTCATCCACTTCAATCACCCGATGTTCTCGAAGTGAGGGGTGGGGATTGACGGATTCTAACTGGGGATTCACCAACCTGAGAATTCGCAGTGGGGTTTTAGTTGGGATAATTTCACTATTATTTAACCCTATCTGCGGTATTACTTGTGCAGTACATAATTTTTCTAGAACTGGTGCTAAGACCTGATGCTCTACTGGCAAACTTAAGAAACCATCGGCTCGGTTAGCAAATGCTTGCTCCTTTTCGGCTGCCGTCGCTGTCACAATTACAGATATATGACGGGTTGCGGTGTCAGATTTTAGTAAAGTCAGTACATCCCAACCTGATAGCAAAGGTAGCAACGGATTTAAAAATATCGCTATTGGTTGCAAGCGCCGCGCTTTTTCGACTGCTTCTGTCCCCGATCGCGCAATCACTACCCGATATCCTAAACCTTTGAGTTGTTCGGTCAAGTCTTCAATATATCGGGCTACTGCCTCGACTACCAAAACCAATCGTTGCGAACTCGTAAGATGATGCTGTGTGGGCGTACTAGGATGCTGACGAGCGGCGGCGAGATTTTCCCGTGTCGGTTGGTATTGTGTCTCCTCGTCTTCTCTGATTCCCATATCTGGTTCCGAAAAGCCTGTTTTCGGAGGACTGGGCGGCAGAAGTAGTGTAAACTGGCTACCTTTACCTTCACGGGATAAGAAGCTGACATCTCCTCCGTGGAGGCGAGCCAAGGCGCGAGTTAATACTAGCCCTAAACCAGTGCCTTCAAATTGGCGAGTGAGGGGATTTTCTAGTTGTTGGAATTTTTGAAAGATTAAGTGTTGCTGGTGTTCAGGAATGCCAATACCTGTATCCCAAACTGTAAAGGCAATCCATCCTTCCCAACGACTTACCCGCAGCCCAATTTCGCCAGATATTTCGGTGAATTTAAAGGCGTTGGAAAGTAGGTGTACTAGCATCTGGCGTAAGCGCAACTCATCTGCCACCATCTGATCTAAGCCTAGTTCAATGGAAAGACAGAATTGGGGAGCAGATGAACGGGCATTTGCAGGTGGCGAGACAGATGTCGCTTTGGTGGTTTGAGTGTGGATAGCTTTGGCTTCCGATAGGGCGCGATCGCACACAGCCCGAATTTTCACCGGAGTCAGCGTCAAATCCATTTGTCCCGTCTCCATCCGGGTCAAATCTAAAATGTCATTCACCACACTCATCAGGTGGCGTCCGCTTTGATGAATCAGTCCCGCATAACGGGCTTGACGCTCGTTAAGTTCTCCCAAGTGCTGATCTACTAGCAAGCGCGATAATCCTAAAACGGCAGTTAGGGGAGTTTTGAGTTCATGACTAATACAAGCTAAAAACTCGTCTTTTAACCGATTTAGTTGAATTAAATCGGCATTCTTCGCTGCTAGTTCTTTACAAAGTTGCTGCTGTTCAGTGACATCAGTAGCTAAAATCAACCACAAATCAGTGCTGAGTGCAATCTCCTCTTCGGCACTCATAACTTTAAACTCAGGACTATCTAAGGGAATTTTGGCAAACTGCCAGATTTGCTCTTGACCATTTTGCACTTCGACAACGCAGGTACAAGTACCCACCTGACTATCCAAATAGCATCGGCTGTATGCAGCATTACCTGATGCTGCTTGCTGAGTCAGTTCTTCTTCACCACTATGCTCATTTTCCCTACCATTGGGATGAACTTTGATTGCTGGTTGGGTGGCATATTCTGCTATTTCGGAGCGTTTAGGGACAAGTATTGCCTCCACCTGTTGCCTAACCCCTTCTGGATCTTTCAAGGTTCCTAATTGCTGCCACCAGGCGGGATTTCGCGCTACCACCTCACCAGTACCCGTTTGCAACATCAAAGGCCAAGGCAGTCTTTCTAGCAAGTGTACCAGTGGCTGGTGTTTTAACAAATTGGATTCATTTGGTTCACCATCATACTCATGGCGATGCTCGCTAGACCTTTGTAAGCCAGCCATACGTTCTTGAGCCAGCGATCGCAACAGGCGTGAACTATCTAGCAGCCCCAAATATCGACCCTCAGAGTCAATCAGCGCCCAATCTAAGTTTTGGGATTTTTCGACTTGTGAATCGCACCAGCGCAAGCTTAATCGCTCTACACGCTCAGAAGCTGATATTGTCTGTATTGGCTCAATTAGACCTTGACCCCAGGTAGAGAGCGATTGTTGTAAATTTAGATTTTTATCGTCACTTTGTGCTAATAATTTTGGGATTAAACGGGCAGAATACAGCAATCCGATGGGGCATTGCTGTTGATTCACTACTACCAAGCGATCGCACTGCTCTTGCTCAAAAATCTCCAACACTACTGCCAGAGAACTTGTTTGGAGGCAGCTCGGTACGGTTGCCTGAAAGTCATAAAGCGGGTAATCTAGCATTAACATAGGGATTTGGGGGTCATTCTTCCCGTGGAACCCTCCAGCACTTCCATCTGCCAGTTGATGGTCTTTTCGCCTGAAGTCATATCCTCTAAGAAGACTCATATAATAAGCAACTCTGGTTATTTCAACGCCATTAAAACAACGGGATTTCCCCTTACGGACACGGGAATTGCGAACGAGTGCATTTTTCCAAGAGGCGACGTTTCTCATTTCTAGCAACTAGCCTCCCCAGTGTCTTACTGGTATTTAAACTCCTCATCGATAGCGACGGCTAAAACAATTATGGCCCCAAAGATTCGCTTTAGAACCTTGAGGAATTATAATGATTTGGAATGCGACAATCCTTTAAGTTCGTTTAAGTATCTTATCAAGGAGCAAAATAAAAAAATATATCTATTTATATACAGAGATATGTAAATCATGAGTTAATTATTGTGTCTTGCTATGCTGACGGATACCTCATGATCAAAGACCTACTAAGTTCTACCAGTTAATTGCTGCACTAGATTGTTAAGTGCGTAGCACTATCTGCTCACATAGAGCGTTATTTTGGGGTTAAATCACCAGTTGACTGCACACTCAGTATCCCCTACAAGCGTTACCCAAAGTTATCAGCCCGCGTTTATTGGTCAGGGCGATCAAGGAGATATATTCAACAATAGATGTTATTACCGATATTGATTCTGCAATCTAATGTTAACAAATGCTTAAATAATCCAGTTGACTTAGCCAACCTAAAAGGTTTGAGTACGTGGGTAGGGAAATTGATGGACGGAATTATTACCCAATTTTGCTACTTACCTGTTGCTGCAACGACCTCTGGAAAAATCAACTACTTACCAAATTGGCTGCCACTAAATCCAAGGAAGGCATACACTAGCAAGTACATTCATGTATTTGCCAGTCAGATGCAAAAAAGTCAACAGCATTTTCAGGAGATGACTCCGGCAGAAAGACAAGGATTATTAAGACAGCTTAAATTAGATTATAGCCTGATTCTTATAGATTATTTTACTACAGACAAAACACTCAAAGATAAAATTGATAAATTTATCAATACTATATTTTATGCTAATATTCCTGTGCCCCAAATAATCGAAATTCACATGGAGATAATTGAAGAATTTTCTAACCAGCTAAAATTAGAAGGTAGGAGCAATGAAACGTTACTTGATTACCGCCTAACGTTGATCGATGTCTTGGCTCACTTGTGCGAAGTTTATAGAAGTTCGATTTCTAAATAAATTAAGTTTATCGCTTTATATTAAAATTGGAATAAGCTACTGCTGTTAGTTACTCCCAATGCGCGAACACCTCTTGTTATTTTTATGCTCATGACTAGCTATTAAGTATATGATTAAAGCCAGAAAAACCTACGTTCTTAAGCTTTACGTAGCCGGAAATACTCCAAATTCAGTCCGGGCATTAAAAACACTCAAAGATATTTTAGAGCAGGAGTTTGAAGGTGTTTATGCTTTAAAAGTGATCGATGTATTGAAAAGTCCGCAACTGGCGGAAGAAGATAAAATATTGGCAACGCCAACATTATCTAAAATTTTGCCTCCACCCGTTCGCAAAATTATTGGGGATCTTTCAGATAGAGAAAGAGTGTTGATTGGATTGGATTTGCTCTATGAAGAACTGAGTGAAGAAGATTTTGAAGAGTAAATTTTTAATTATAAAAAATTGAGTCCAAACTTTAGTCATAAAAAAACAGGTTTGAATCCCCTTTTGTTATCAAGCAATGAGTGAAAACGAGCAACTAGAACCAAAGCAACCACCGAAAATTGGGGGTATAGAAAAAATTCGGACGATGATCGAAGGGTTTGACGATATTAGTCATGGTGGTTTACCAATTGGTAGAACTACCTTGATCAGCGGCACATCCGGCACAGGCAAAACTTTATTCTCTCTTCAGTTTCTCTATAACGGTATCACCTATTTTGATGAAGCAGGAGTATTTGTTACCTTTGAGGAATCACCGAGTGATATTATTAAAAATGCTCATGTTTTTGGTTGGAACTTGCCCCGCTTAATTGAAGAAGGCAAGTTGTTTATTCTTGACGCATCTCCCGATCCAGAAGGTCAAGATATCGTTGGAAATTTTGACCTTTCTGCACTGATTGAGCGTTTGCAATATGCCATCCGCAAATACAAAGCTAAACGAGTTTCAATCGACTCAATAACAGCAGTATTTCAGCAGTATGAAGCGATGGGAGTAGTGCGACGCGAAATTTTTCGCTTAGTAGCACGTCTCAAACTACTAAGTGTCACCACTCTAATTACCACTGAACGTAGTGAAGAGTATGGGCCTGTTGCCTCTTTTGGAGTGGAAGAATTTGTTTCCGATAATGTAGTAATTGTTCGCAACGCTTTAGAAGGAGAACGCCGCCGCCGCACAATTGAAATTCTCAAGTTGCGCGGCACAACTCACATGAAAGGCGAGTATCCCTTCACGATCACTAATGAAGGAGTTAACATCTTTCCACTTGGAGCAATGCGCTTGACTCAACGTTCTTCTAATGTCAGAGTATCTTCTGGTGTCAAAACTTTAGATGAAATGTGCGGTGGTGGTTTCTTTAAAGATTCAATTATTTTGGCAACAGGAGCCACAGGTACTGGCAAAACCCTGTTAGTAAGTAAATTTATTCAAGATGGCTGCCTCAATGGAGAACAGGCGATATTATTTGCTTATGAAGAATCACGCGCCCAACTATCTCGTAATGCTTCCTCTTGGGGAATTGATTTTGAAGAATTAGAACATCAAGGTTTACTCAAAATAATCTGTACCTATCCTGAATCAACTGGTTTAGAAGACCACTTACAAATTATTAAATCAGAAATTGCTATTTTCAAACCCGCTCGGATTGCCATTGATTCTCTATCAGCACTAGCTAGAGGAGTTACGAATAATGCATTTCGGCAGTTTGTAATTGGTGTGACAGGTTATGCTAAACAAGAAGAAATTACTGGTTTCTTTACCAACACAACCGACCAATTTATGGGAGCGCATTCGATTACTGACTCTCATATTTCCACGATTACCGATACAATTCTGATGTTACAGTACGTAGAAATTCGCGGAGAAATGTCGCGGGCAATTAACGTATTCAAAATGCGCGGGTCTTGGCATGATAAGGGCATTCGTGAGTATAATATTACTGCTGACGGGCCCGAAATTAAAGATTCTTTCCGAAACTACGAACGGATTATCAGCGGTGCTCCTACTCGCGTTAGTATCGATGAAAAGGCGGAACTTTCTCGCATTGTTAGACGTTTTGAAGACAAACAGAGTTCCGAACCCTAAATTTAGTATCGTAGTATATTCTTTCCTAAGTTTAGTATCGTGCTATATTCTGTGGTGAAGAAAGGTTTTCTGCCGCTAGATTGATTTTCGTGTGAGGGATGCGGTGAAAGGACAGCAATTATTTTATAGCTTCTTACCTGGTGTAACGGCAGCGGTTTTAACAACTCAGCCTGCTTGGGCTGGTACTGCGAAACTAACTGGGATACAACTGGCATCTTCTCCTAGTGTTTTGACTTCTACTTATGGTCAAGGCTTGGTTGTGGATACCATGAATAGGCAACTGCCTAACAGTGCAAATGTTAGTGTTCCAACCCTAGTACCTGCTTTGGGTTTTACTAAACTTAGTCTGAAACCTTTAAATGATAACAGTATTCCCGTATTTACGGCTGAAAATACTGTTGTGCCAATAAAACAACTACTTAAGAAAGATAAAGGTAGATTTTTCAGTTTGACACCTACCTCTAATCCTTCCCAAGCTCAAAAGAACCAAAAACAGAGTAATTCAAGCGCTTATGAGCAGAAATTAAAGAAGATAGTAGTTCCCAACTACACTTCAAAACCCCCTTCTGTCCAAAAAGGAATTTTGTCCCTGTCTTCTGCACAGCAGCCAGTGGTTCAAAAGATAAATACTGTTACTCAGTTGCAAACATTTTTACAAACTTCAGCCACAGGTGCAGGTGCAGCAAAACTGTTGTCAGCGCAGAGGTGTCCACAGGAGTTGAGCAAAAGCAAAACTGACTCCTTGGCTGATTTGCTATTAACCTCAAGCACCTGCTTACAACAAAATGCTATTGGTCGCTTGGCTCAGAGTAATACCACGATTCCGACAGATTCGACGCCAACTCTCACTGCGCCAGGGGGTTCGGTGCAACCTGCTAATGTACCAACAACCGTAACTCCTGCGCCAGGAGGTTCGACGCCAACTCTCACTGCGCCAGGAACCGTAACTCCTGCACCAGGGGGTTCGGTGCAACCTGCTAATGTACCAACAACCGTAACTCCAGTGCCGTCAGGGCGGGTACAAATTCCAGAGAACCTGATTCCTAACTCAAATCCTCTGCAATTTCCCACCAAACCGGAGGAAGTGCAACTTCAGGGAAATCAGCCGATTACTTTGGCACAGGCTCTGGAGCTAGCACAGCGTAACAATCACGATCTACAGGTGTCCTTATTGGAGCTAGAACGCAATAAAGCAACTCTACGCGAGGCGCAAGCTGCTTTATTGCCCACTCTGGGAGTTAGCACGGATCTGACTCGTAGTCAGTCTGCTAGTAGTCAGCTTCAGGACGAATTAAGTGGGCGAAATGGCTTATTATCTAACCAAGATCAACCTAGTACATCTTTTTCTGGTCAAGCACAACTTTCATATAACCTTTATAGTTCTGGGAGAGTGCAAGCTAGCATCAGAGCGGCTGAAGAACAGGTACGTTTCTATGAGTTGGCTGTAGAAACTCAGTTTGAGACAATCCGTCTGAATGTTGCCACTGACTACTACAATCTGCAACAAGCGGATGAACAAGTACGGATTGCCCAGTCGGCTGTGCAAAACTCCGAAGCTAGTTTGCGTGATGCAGAAGCTTTAGAGCGAGCTGGGGTTGGTACGCGGTTCGATGTGTTGCGATCGCAGGTGAATTTAGCAAATGCCCAACAAAATTTAACTAATGCTAGATCCCAGCAGTCAATTTCCCGTCGTCAATTAGCAACTCGGATAAGTTTGCCGCAAGCAATAAATATCAGTGCGGCTGACCCTGTACAATTAGCTGGTCTTTGGAACCCAACCCTAGAACAAAGTATTGTGTTGGCTTATCAAAATCGTCCAGAACTGCAACAGCAGTTGGCACAACGCAATACTAATGAGCAACAGCGTAAACAAGCTCTTGCAGAACTAGGCCCTCAAGTTAGTTTGGTCGCCAGTTACGATCTGCTAGATCAGTTCGATGATAATGTCAGTGTTACTGATGGTTATTCATTCGGAGTCAGGGCAACCCTAAATTTGTTTGATGGAGGAGCAGCAAAAGCAAGAGCAGATCAGCAGAAAGCTAATATTGCGATCGCAGAAACTCAATTTGCTGAACAGCGCAACCAAATTCGCTTTCAGGTAGAACAAGCCTATTCTACCCAGCAATCTAGTTTGGAGAATGTTCAAACCGCTAATACCGCTTTAGAACAAGCCAGGGAAGCTCTACGTTTAGCACGTTTGCGATTCCAAGCTGGTGTAGGTACTCAAACTGATGTCATTAACTCTGAAAATGACCTCACACAAGCTGAAGGTAATCGAGTCACAGCAATTTTGGATTACAACCGCGCTTTAGCTCAGTTACAACGGTCTGTTACCCTCAGAGCATTCCGCTAATTAGCTGAAACTCAACTGAATCAATACTTTTGACTGCTGTTGTGTTTATCAGGGCATTACACAGTCCAGTAGCGTTTCTGATAAAAAGCTAGCTAAAAGCCTCATTTATCCAGTGTATTTACTGGATAAATGAGGCTTTTTAGTCCAAAAGGCAGTATTGTAAATTGTGATTTTTTAGAAATCCTTTAGCGATCGCTAAAAGATAAGAGTCTATCGATAATAGACTACTATTCTAGGCTGAGAATTTTACTCCCCTTCTTCCAGTAACAAAAGTTTTTCCGCTCCTCTTAAAAGAGGGTTAGGGAAAGGTAGTAGTGAAGGAGTTGTTTTTGTGAGGTCTGTATTGGACTTAACAGAGAAGCGCTATAGTCAAATTTGGACTAACATAACTGAGTGTTCGATCGCTTGCCTTGTCAAAGACTCATGACTAAAGTAACATCTCAAGAAATTGCACAGTTTCGCTCTCAATTGGCAGACGATCCTAGCGATATGGAAGCGCTGGATTTAATTGAAGACTGTGATGGAGATTTGGAAGATGCAGCGATGACGCTAGCTATCCGAGCAGGACAACAACCAGAAAGAGCAAATTCCGAGTGGTTAGATGCCTTGGCGAGAAAATGGCGTGTGGTCATTTGCGAACAAGAATATCGAGAAGATTTACTTAATACTTCTCTTCAGAAGATGATGGAACATCTCAAAACAACGCCAACATTTCCTAAGATTTTGGCAACGCCAGTTTTGCTATATGTCCTCAAGCAAGGCGTAAACAATTTTTGTGAGCCACTAGATTTGCTAAAATGATCGGCCTGCATTTTAATCGTGAGATTAAAATCGCGGCTACCCGAACATAGACGCAAAGCGGCTTCAAAACCCTTAATTTGACCTTAGTCCGCGCAGACAGAGTACCCTCTGGGAAAACTTTCACTGCGTTTGTGTAGTCCTTCTAGTGCTTTGGTGCAAGATGTGAGCCTCCTAACTCCGATGTAAGTCTTGGAGTAATTCAGGTATGTGACTTCTAGTCATGCGAGGTTCAATCGACCAGGACTGATACGCTGTTAATTAAGGCAAAACTTCTATTAGACAAATTGTAAAATCAATGAATTACCTTGTTGCCGTATTACCAGACCGGATTCAAGCCGAAGCTGCTTACTTAGCTTTAGAAAAAGAAGGCATTAACAGCACTATTTTGGGGAGGGGGTATAAAACGGCTGATGAGTTTGGCTTAATTGACCCCAAAGAGCAGGCTAAAAAGCAAGCAAAACAGATGGCAACCTGGCTGATACCATTTGGCTTTTTTGCAGGTTTTACATTCAGCCTCATTACTGGTTTAGATACTTTTGCCTGGGCAGGTGAAGTTGGCAATCACATTGTTGGCGGACTGCTGGGTGCTGCTAGTGGTGCGATGGGTGGTGTGTTTGTCGGTGGCGGAGTCGGTTTACTTATAGGTGGTGGTGATGCTTTACCTTATCGCAACCGCTTAGATGCAGGTAAATATTTAGTCGCCGTTCAAGGTTCTGAAACTCTTACTCGCCAAGCAACCAAAATATTACGTCAGTTTGATCCAGAAAATATCCAAGGTTATGCCGACACAAATACTGTGTATTGAATAAATCATAGTTTACACATCATGAGACAGCGGCTTGAGTTACTTTCCTGTTCTTTGGAGATGGCATAAGCCGCTGTGATCGCAAACAAATCCCAAGTATAAAGGCTAACTAATCTCACGGGAACTGTAGAAATGGGAATTAAAGCTAGAATCAAGATAGTTATAGCAGATTAATTCTCAATTGATAACTCATAATTTTTAAGAATGTTGCCACGAGAAGAACTTTTAAAAGGTGTTGAAAATCGAGATAGTGTAGCTCGTGTAATCGATCAAGCAGAGCAAGCGATCAAAACTTGGGAAGTGGTTTTGACAGATTTTCTATCTCCCCCAGAATTGGCAGAAATTCAACGGGTGTTTAACCGATTAACAGAAGTGCAATTGGTGGCGTGGGGTGGATATCCGCAAGCTGAACGCCAAAGAGTAGCGATCGCTCGTTCAGAACTTCCGTTAGATCAATCTCAAGTCAGCCTTGTAGGCGTGGAAATTGCTGGTAATTTCCTGTTTGATACCGCCTCTCACCGCGACTTTTTAGGCGCAATGTTGGGGACGGGAATTGTTCGTGAAAAAACGGGAGATGTGATTGTCTTAGGAGAACGAGGGGCGCAGGCGATTGTTGCACCAGAGTTGGTGGAATTTTTGTCAATGAGTCTGAAACAGGTGCGATCGGTTCCTGTGAAAACTCAGCAGATTGAGGTAGCTGAATTAAAGGTTCGGGAACCCAAGAAAAAAGAATTAACGACTGTGGAGGCTTCTTTAAGATTAGATGCGATCGCATCTGCTGGTTTTGGTATGTCCCGCAGCAAAATGGTTGATTTTATCGATGCTGGTGATGTCCGTGTCAATTGGAAGGAAGTTACCCAAGCTAGTTCTCAACTCAAATCAGGCGACTTAATCGCTATTCGCTCTAAAGGGCGTTTAGAAGTTGGGGAAATAGCCGTTACAAAAAAAGAGCGTTACCGAGTTCAATTAACAAGGTATATGTAATAAGTTAAGAGTTAAGAGTTTAAAATTCACCTGTTTATTTAACCTCAAACTCCAAACCCCTAAACTCCAAACTCCCAACTCCTAATTTCTTAACTCTTGTACAGACGCGATTAATCGCGTCTCTACTTCTAACTCCTAAATATATACTTAATACTTAGGCTTTAAAGCGTTTTGCTAACATATTCAGTAAAAGTTTGCGCGGTACAAGCCGAGATAATTTGCTTCTAATTTGAGTGGTACTATCAGAGCTAATAACAGTTGGATAGCCTTTTTCTAAAGCCTCTAAAGATTCCAAAACCACTTTTTCGGAAGAATAGACTTTATCTGCACTGCCTGCCAGCGCTGGAGGAAAATTAGCTTCTGCAAAAAAGTTTGTTTCTATTGGCCCTGGACAAGTAACTAAAATACGCACACCATACTGATGATTTTCTGCCCATAACGCTTCACTAAAGCTGAGAATAAAAGCTTTACTGGCAGCATAAACAGAAAGGTATGGTATTGGTTGAAATGCGGTAATAGAGGATACGTTAATAATACTTCCAGAACGACGTTGCCGCATCAATGGTAGAAATTGGTGGGTTAAATCTACCAATGCCAAAATGTTTAATTGTACGATTTTAACTTGTTTTTCTCCATCCACTTCAGCAAAATCACCATAAGAACCAAAACCAGCATTGTTGATTAATAAGTCAATAGTTAATTCCTTTGCTTTTGTAATCTCAAATACACTAGCAGCTGCATTAGGTTCTGTGAGGTCTTTTACTATAACGTCTACTTGAATGTTGTGTTGTTCTTGTAGTTGTTTAGCTAATTGGCTTAGTTTGTCTTCAGAACGAGCAACGAGTACAAGATTTGTCTTGCGTGCAGCTAGTTCTTGAGCAAAGGCTTTACCAATACCACTAGAGGCACCAGTAATTAAAGCAGTTGGCATTCTACATATTCAGATAGTTTTTAAGCGCTTATAAATCTTAGCTATGCTGACTATAAGTTTTAACTACCCAAAGTGATATATCCAAAAGGGTAAAAGCAGCAGACTCTTGCACAAATGCAAAATTTGTCTATGGTATATTGCTACATCCCTCAACCCCTTTTCCCAAGATTGGGAGAGGGATTTAGTATGAGGGCTTTTGATTCATGTAAGAAGTTTATTAAGTCCAATGTCACAAATAATGATTTTTCTCATGGCGATTCAAATTCATTTTGAATTGCTAATTACCATTTTTCAGACCAATAGATAATTTCTGAGGTGGAACTATTAATAGCGACGCCGTAGCTATCTCCATGATTCCACTTGAAACCAGGTCTACCTTTGTCATCTGTATTTAATACCAATATTTCATAAGTAGCTGGAAAAGATTCTGTAGGAAAGTCACTAGTGTAGAAGAAAGTTGTCGGCACACCATTAGGTTGGTTTATATGGTCGTTTGTGTTACCACCTCTATATTTGTGCTTGGCACTATTTCTGTATTGTGAAAGTAATTTTTCTATCTTTTTTGGTGGCTCTTTTAACCTAATTTGAAAAAAACTACTTCCTTGCAAAACTTTGGGAGAGTAAGCAATACGAACGTCTTTAGCATCAGGGGGAATCTCATTAGGAAAATGTTTTATTTGGTCATTATCAGACCATAGTTGATTACGTATTTCTTTATAGCGTGATGTATCAGTTATGATTTTAGGCTCACTAGTATTGCTAAAAGTTGTTCTCAGAAAAAAGCTTCCCCCGACAATACTAAGACTAGCAAGGGCTAATATAAATTGCGATCGCTTCATCAAGTTGGGTGTGTCTAACTTTCATAGTCATATACCCAACTAATAAACTAAATTCGTACTATTACGGATATTGAATCAGAGATATTAACAGAAACTTTGTGTATTCAGAGTAAAATGGGGATAATTGTAAAATTAATGTGAAGTTGGTCAATGATTACCTAGTCAAATACCGTAGGTGATCCTCATTCAGGCTAGTACTACCGTTGTAGCTAACGAAATCAATTCCACAGCTATCCATTTTTTTTCAATTCTTCCTGATGCAGCAATAACTAAAGCGGATATATAAATAGTAGATGCACCTTAATTAAATCACAGCCTTCAGCTTTTAGTTGAGGGCTTTTTTTTATTGCTGATACTTTTTTATTTGGGAATCAAATAAATTTGCTTAAAAGTCTAATTTTCCCGGATATGGCAATAAATAAAGCGGATTAATAAATGGTAGATGCACCTTAATTAAATTATAGCCCTCAGCTTTTAGTTGAAGGCTTTTTTATTGCTAATACTTTTTTATTCAGGAACAAAATAAATTTGTTCAAAAGTATAATTTTCCCGGATATGGCAATAAATAAAGCGGATTAATAAATGGTAGATGCACCCTAAAAAATTACAGCCTTCAGCTTTTGGCTGAGGGCTTTTATTATTTAAATATCGATGGCAGCAAACTGGGAGCTAACCACACTGCATAACCAATAAATCCAAACAGCAAGGTAATTAGGGCTGTAATACCGTAGCTGATGCAAATTAATAAACCGTCAGATTCGATAGTGGCAACAGTCAAAAGTAAAATACCGATAGTCGGGATAGGATTTGTAAACGGGATTGGTAATATTAGTAATACTGTTAATAAAGAGATACAAAACCCATTAATTCGCCAAACTAAAGGATTATGAGCTATTTTTGCTAATCGGGGACGGGCGATTTTCTGGAAAACTTTGGTAAGCCGTCCCAAGTTTTGCAAAAGTAACTGGGCGAAGGAACGAGGAAATTTGTAGTTAGCGATTCTTTTCGGTAGCCAAGGCGATCGCCTTCCTAAAAGCATTTGCACTGACAACAGTAAACAAGCACCACCAAATGGGCCAGTTAATCCCGGTGGCATAGGAAGTAAAAAAGGCAAAACTAATAATGTAATTACCAAACTAAAGCCCCGTTCTGAGGTTTCTGTCAAAATATCACCTAGAGTCAGAGGTTGTTCAGCTAGGCGTTGCAGCAGGGACTTTATATCTTGAGAAAATCTCAGATGCATTTAGCGTGAGTTGATGCGAGTTTCCACTTTGTGGTAAAAGGAGATGAGGAAGAATAACTTCTAAACTTTGCCAATTTTAGATTTTGAATCTTGGATTGAAGGAAAATCTAAAATTGAATGACTCCTAACTCCTGCTTTCCAGGGGTACTAAAACAGCTATAGCTTTAGGTATAACCCGAAAATGAGCAGGTGTGTAGGTAGTGATTTCACCATCTGTATTGATAGGGCGCGGTTTGCGAGTATGTACCTCTATTTCTTGACCTTGATGGGAGCGTACACTCTGCCAATGTATATGTCGCCCTTGTCGCATTGCGGGTAGTAGTAATATAGCCTGCCACCAGTGTTCAATCTCCAAGCTATAAAGGTCTAGCCTTTGATCGTCTATTGTGGCATCGTCAGCCACTGCCATACCACCACCGTAATAGCGGCCGTTACCGACAGCAATTTGCACTGTTTTGACGCGAATTAATTCACCGTTGATCGCAATCTCTGCTGTAAAAGGTCTGGCTTCCAAAATCACTTGCAATGCAGTGGCAGCATAAGCAAATACTCCCCAACGGCGCTTGACTTCTTTGGTAAGTCGTTGGGTAATTTTTACACTCAATCCCATACTTGCAACGTTAAAAAAGTGCTTATCATTTACACAACCCAAGTCGATGCGGTGTAAATGTCCATCTGCAATAATTTTGCAAGCTTCGTTGAGAGAATTTGGGATTCCCAAAGTTCTCGCTAGATCGTTGGCAGTTCCTAGAGGTAAGATTCCCAAAGGTAACTGAGTCTCAATTAAAGCATCTACTGCGGCATTTAAAGTACCATCTCCTCCGCCAATAATTACCAAGTCAACTTGATGCTTATAGCGAAGTATAACTTCAGCAAGATGTTGGGGATCTTCTGTAGACTCTTCAATTAAATCAAAACCAAGTGTTTTCAGATATTGAATCGCTTGTGACAGACCCTTTTGCCCTTGGCGAGCATGACGATTTACTAACAGCAGTGCGCGGGAACTCATGGGTGGTACCTTTTGTTGTTGATATGTCCAATTATCCGCATCTATGTATTCTGCTTGATGTTGACTATAAAAAAGTGTTTACGCTGTTATCAAAGTTATCAACAATTCATTTTCTTAACATTTATTATATTGTGATTACTAATTTTTAATTTTTCTTTTTTTTTAGTTTATCTCTTCTAGCCCTCAGTGTGTTGAGATTCAGAAAATATAATTATTACTCTCCAGATTAATGAACTTTAGGTATTTTTGTTTATAAAATAGGGAATTGTTCAAATATTATTATGCCAAATACAAGGGATATTTTTCATTAAAATAGATATATATACAGCAAATTGCAACTTCTCTACGAGAGGCTACGCCAAGGTGAGGTACAGATTATTGTAAGGGCACAACAATGTTGTGCCCCTACCTGTGTAAGTCATTTACTTGAAAAACGCTATATATAGCGCTTCTGTGTTGAATCCAATACAGCGCTAGTTCGTTGCTTAACGGGGGGAACTTCTGCAACGGATTGGCTCCTCTACTAGCGTTGAGGAGTAAGATTTAAAGTCTCTTTCCTTTTAGGAAATCGTTATTACAATTGTTTAATTTTTGGTCGAAAAAGTAATTATATCTGTCAACTCCTGGTGTGACAGATTGAAAATTGTCTTTGCTAAAGCGATCGCACCTTGGATGCGGCTTTTTTGGGTAAATCCCTATCTGCATTTGGAATTGTGCTTTTATGACTTATTCGGGTCAGTGTCGCCACTAATAATTGCTTGAAACACGTCACCTAGTAAAAAGAAAAATGCCGAAACTAATACTACAAGCATTAAACTTGCAAGGGCCGCAAAGGGAGAGATGATAAACAAGATTAAAAGCGCAAACATCAAAATCTTTAGTAATGTCTTATTCATCTTTTTTCACATTTAATAATACGTGTGTTTTCTACACATAACAGATGAATCAACAATCTGTCACCTGCCCTCTGTTAGATTTAACCTGTCCGCGCTTACTTTTGTGGTCAAGGCGCTTTCTTTGAGAACTGCGAGTTGGTTTAGTGGGTTTGCGTTTTATCGTCACGACAACTGCGCTTTGAATGAGTTCTTGAAGTCGTTTCAATGCTGACTCGCGGTTGTTCTCTTGGCTTCGGTGTTCCTGAGCTTTAATTACAACTACTCCTTCTTGGTTAATGCGTCGATCGTTGAGCTTTAAAAGCTGTTGTTTATAATAATCGGGTAATGATGAAGCCGCAATATCAAAGCGCAAGTGGATCGCGGTAGAAACCTTATTCACATTTTGACCTCCCGCTCCTTGGGAGCGAATCGCAGTAATTTCAATCTCAGTCTGTGGGATAATAACTTTGTTGGAAATTTGCAGCATTACTCACAAGGAAAAAGAGAAACTTGTAAATTTGGGATAAACTTTCTTTACTCGGTTTGTTCGGTTAAATCTATCATTACATCTGGGTCTTCATTGTTGTTCAAATTTACTTCTAAAGTCTGTCCTTGGATTGTCACTTTATCGCCTGGTACTAGTCGCCGTCCTCGTCGAGTTTCTAGCATACCGTTTACTTGGACATCGCCACCTTGAATCATCAGCTTGGCTTGACCTCCAGTTGGCACTATACCCATCAACTTTAAAAATTGATTTAACTTAATTGTGTTGTCTCTAATTTTCTTCATAGTAAATAAATGTACACAATCTTAATTGTATCGTGGCCTTCTCAAGCCAAAGCGTAAATCTGTTACACTACATAATCAGCTAAGTACAGCATTTCATTAATTCGTAGCAAATTTAATTTGGCAATACCCTGCAATGGCATTGTGTCGGCAAACAATGCCAATGCGTTGGCAAACAATGGCATTGTGTCGGCAAACAATGCCAATGCGTCGGCGAACAATGCCAATGCGTCGGCGAACAATGCCAATGCGTCGGCGAACAATGCCATTGTGTCGGCAAACAATGCCAATGTGTTGGCAAACAATGCTATTGTGTCAGCAAACAATGCTATTGTGTTGGCTGACAATGCCAATGCGCCGCTCTACATTTAATAACGTTACGCTTTACGTAAAACTTTACTGAGAAATGTGAATTTACAGCAGTTTTCATTTAATTGAACCGTATATGTTATGTAAGCACAGCAATGCTGTACCTCTACTGTGTGGTGTATTTACCTGAAAATTGCTAATTTTATTAATTGGCTGTGGTGGAGCGACGCCCAATAGCCCGTCGTAGATATCGCTCTCACAAAAACTGTAATACCAGTTTATTATCTATAATATTGATCGACAAAACTGCCAGATATGGGCTAAAAACTAGTCTGGAAGGTTCTTTTAGTGTGCTCAGGGGACTGGATCTATGATTAAGCTTGGTTTATTGGTACAGTCCCAGAACAACTCTTTGGGTATCGGAAAAGTTACGGAAATATCTGATACCAATGCAAACGTTGAGTATTTCTGCTCTATAGGCCAACGTCTCCAAAAAACTTTACCTTTAAGTTCGCTCTCTCAAATCAAGCTGGAACCCCAAGCTAGATGCTATATTAAGTCCCAAACTCAGGAGAAATGGATAGTTGGCAGAGTTTTTATCTGGGATGAAGATACAGAAATGTATCAAATTGATTTACCAGATAAGAAAAGTGCGATCGCTTCTATTGAAGACATTTACGTTCGTTGTAATCTACCAAATACAGACCCCATCCAAACTCTGGCGATGAAGGGTCACGAAACGCCCTACTTCCATGACAAAAGATTGGCTTTCGTGAAATCCTTGACTCAGCAACGCGCTGTGAGTCGCGGGATGACGGGACTGATTTCGGCAAATATTAATCTTTATCCTCACCAAGTTGAAGTAGTGCGGCGGGTACTGGAAGACCCAATTCAACGCTACTTGTTAGCAGACGAGGTGGGACTGGGAAAAACCATCGAAGCGGGTGCGATTCTCCGTCAATTTCTTCTCGATGAACCGAAAAAAGGTGCGGTGGTGATAGTTCCGCAATATTTGCTCAAACAATGGCGGACTGAGTTAGAAAATAAGTTTTACATCTCCCATTTTGGCAAACGGGTAGCGGTGCTGGCGGTTGAAGATATCCATAAAATCAACCTGAAAGCAAAGATAGGCTGCTTAATTTTAGATGAAGCCCATCACATCGCAGCAATGGCAACCTCTAAGGATGCAACAGTACGCCAGCGTTTTCAGACTTGCAAAGAACTGGCTCATAAAAGCGATCGCTTACTTTTATTATCTGCCACTCCTGTTCTCAATCACGAGCAGGATTTTCTGGCCATGTTGCACTTACTCGACCCAACAACCTATAAACTTGGCGATTTAGCAGGTTTCCGCACCAAAGTTGAAAGTCGTCAGCAAATTGGTAAACTTCTGCTTTCTTTTAAAGAAGGTGCAGAACCTCTTGTTCTCAAAAGCAACTTGCAGCAATTGCGAAACTTGTTTGCAGAGGATAAGTATTTACTGAAGCTGGCGGATGATTTAGAAAATTTACAAGCAAATTCTACCAAGCAAGAGCAAATCGTCCAAGCGATTCGCGTCCATGTCAGCGATATCTATCGACTACACCGGCGAATGCTTCGCAACCGTCGCGCTGCGGTGGAAGACGTGATATTTGACCGCAACTTTACGCCAAAAGAAGAGTATGATTTAGACGAGCGATCGCTTGATATCCACGAACTCCTGAATCAATGGCGGAGTGTTGCTCCTGCTCAAAAGCAATATCAGCGAGTTTTTCTGCTGTTATTTCTCGCTGCTGGTACTTGGTTAGGCATTTTAGAACAAGTAATTACGGCGCGTTTAACTGCGAAACCTCATCCTAAACTCATCCAGGAATTTAAAGAAGATGATGTTCGCCTATTAACTACAACCCCCAAATTCTCAGGGGAAGAAGAGATTCTCCAATCCTTACTAAAAATTGTTCGTCAACCTCAAGAGGACGGACAACGGACGGAAAATTTGAAAACAGTGTTGCTGAATCAGCTAGGTACTTATTTCAAAATTCCCGCAAACGTTCGGAAGAATCAAAAGGAATTCATCACCAGAATACAGCAGAGAATTCAAAGACCAATTACTGGCGATATTCTGCCCAAATTTATTGTATTTACCAGTTTTGTGCAAACTTGTGGCGAAATTGTCCGATATTTATCTGATACCTTTGGTGCAGAGACAATAGCTAGCCATCAATTTGGAGAATCACCAGATAAAGTTGAGGAAGGCTTAAATAGGTTCAAGAATAACCCAAACTGCTTTATTTTAGTATGCGATCGCTCTGGAGAAGAAGGACGTAACCTCCAGTTTGCCGATTGGTTAATTCATTTTGACCTTCCTTGGTCGCCTAATCAATTAGAACAGAGAATTGGCAGACTTGACCGCATTGGTAGCAAAATTGGTATCCAATCTAGTGCCTTGATTGGCCCCTACTTGGAAGATAGCCCTCACAATGCTTGGTATAAAGTATTAAAAGATGGGTTTGGTATTTTCCAGCAATCAATTGCCAGTCTCCAGTTTTATGTCGATGAAAAACTTGCAGAATTAGAAACAGTTTTGTTTAAATCAGGTGCGGCTGGATTGTTAGAGATGGTTTCACCAATTCAAGAGCAAATTGAAGCGGAAATAGCCAAAATTAGCGAACAAAATGCTCTAGATGAAATTGATGCAAACGATGAAATTGCTACCGAGTATTTTCAAGACTTAGATAATTACGATGCTCGTCATCTAGAAATTAGGCGAGCAATTGAAGGCTGGATTTGTGACGCGCTGGGATTCAGAGGACTCAATAACCCCGATTCATCAGAGATGCGACGTTATCAACCGACAACGCGAACCTTGGTTCCGATAAATGAGTTACAAAACCGTTTTGCTGAGAGTTCCCTAGACCAATTTGGTACTTATAATCGCAGGGTGGCAAACCAGAATGCTGGTGTTAAACTCTTTCGAGTTGGCGAAGGATTTGTCGAAGCCCTCTTGAACTATATCAACTGGGATGATCGAGGTGAAGCCTTTGCTCTATGGCGCACTGATGCATCTTGGGACGCGAAAGAAGGGAAGGAATGGTTCGGTTTCCAGTGCAATTATGTAGTCGAGGCAAATTTAAGAATTGCCAAACAAGTTTTACTCGATAACAAACTAGATAATTCTCAATTCAAAAACTTGCAGCGACGTGTTGATGCTCTATTTCCACCAATTATAGAAACTATCTATGTTGATGGTCGCAAGGAGCCAATCCGGGCTGTTGAGGATAAAGCTCTTTTAAGTATTCTGCAACGTCCATATAAAGATAAAAACAATAATCAAGGACGAGATTACAATCTAGCAAAAGAGCGCTTAGGAATTATTGACGATTTTGTTGATCCTAGTAAATGGCAAAATTTTTGCTATGAAATGCGTAACACTTCTTCAGAATTACTTTCCAATCGTCCCGATTTTATTGATTTATGTCAAAATTGTGCTAAAGTCGCCGAAAAGAAATTAGCCAATAGAGTAGAACAATTAGGTCTACGTTTAAATCAGCAAAGTTGGGATAATACATTAGCTGAAGAATTGAAGATAGAAACTGCTTTAAATGCAGCCATTCTAGAGGGAATTCGCCAGCCGCTTCTGAGGCTTGATTCTGTGGGTTTTATTGTGGTATCGGGGCGATCGCTTGTGCAATTTGAGTGATATTGTGTGCGATTAAATAGCTTTGGTAATCCTAATTGAGAGCTTGAGATCCCCGACTTTTTAAAGAAGTCGGGGATATTTTTGTTCTGGTGTTACTGATGAAATTGCTATAAAAACATATACAGCAGTTCTCAAGTAGATGAGGTACAAAGTGCAGGACTGCTAAAATTATGTTTTTATTGAGAATGAATAATGAACGAATAAGGTTTAGAAAAAACGCGATCGCTCTATGAGGCAGGGTGTAGTCCATCGCAGTACCAAAGAATTTACAAACAAAAGGAGAACCGATGACTGATAAAAAGGTCGTGCTAGTAACAGGAGCATCATCTGGATTTGGGCAGCTAACTGCTCAAAAGCTTGCTCAAGAAGGTTACTGGGTCTTCGGTACTAGTCGCAAGGAACATCCAACTTTACAAGATGTGGAAATGTTGACACTCGATGTTACCTCTGAGTCTTCAGTACAATCCTGTATCAAACAGTTGCTCACACGGACTAATCACATTGATTTACTGATTAACAATGCTGGACAAATTCATGCCAGCATGATTGAGGAAACTTCTTTAGAACAAGCCAAGGAGGTTTTTGAAACCAACTTTTGGGGTGTTGTCCGGGTTAGCAATGCTGTTTTGCCAGTTATGAGACAGCAGCGTAGTGGGCATATTATTAATATCAGTTCAGTGGCGGGATTGATTGGCGCACCAGGTCAAGGTTTTTATAGCGCAAGTAAGTTTGCCCTCGAAGGTTATAGCGAAGCATTGAGTGTGGAACTAGACCCCTTCAATATTAAAGTATCTTTAATTGAGCCTGGTTACTTTAAGACCAACTTCAACCAGGCTATGTTGTCACCCACATTGAATTATGCTGATTACGACAATGTACGCGATGTGATTCGCTCAACTGTTAGTCAAGCAATTGCACAAGGCGACGATCCTGAAAAAGTTGCACAGACGATTCTATTTGCTGCTCGTAGTCGGTTGCCACGATTACGGTATCGTGTTGGCAATGAGGCACAATGGTTGCCTCGCTTAAAAGCAATATTGCCAGATAACTTATTTCGATTTGGTGCGCGCAAGCGGTTGAATTTACCATAAATCACAGCCAAATCTACAACACCGCAATGTTCGGTTAAGGCAAGAGACGTGATGAATCGCTGTCTCTACAATAATCAGTCTTTCGTCTTGACGGCGATTTATCGCGTCTTTGTGAACTAGAATTTTCATCAAAAAACCTTAACCGAACTGTATTGCATCAAGTTTGGTTAATCACTTATGATTACCGCATCTGTGCAAAAATCGCAAAAGCCTCTTTCCCCCTGCCCCTGCGGTCTAAATGATAAGTTTTTAGCCTATTACACGCTCAAGGAGGGTGCTAGGGCTAAAGTTTTTGTCAAATCAGTAAGGAGAACGCGATCGCAGAGGTTAAACAATTCTGCCTCAGTAGAAGTCTGTCGCATCAGCCGCAAAAAATCACCTTCAGTGTCAACACTCAAGGCAATGTAGTTGAGGAACATTTTCATGTAGCCTACGCGCGATCGCTCTGGCATAGTTGCTGCTGTGGGAGTTTGCCATAAACGATCAATATAGTTGCGTACCTCCGCTAAAGGAACAGGCGCGATCGGCTCGAAACGCAAAGCTTGCCGAATTTGATTAAAAAGCCAAGGATTCCCGATTGCCCAGCGTCCCACCATCACACCCGCCGCACCCGTTTGAGAAAGCACTTCAACAGCAGTTGTCGCCGAGTTGATATTGCCATTAGCAAGCACTGGACAATGGACTCGTCTGACTGCTTCAGCGATCAAATCATATTTCACTGCCCCGTGGTACATATCTTTTACTGTGCGACCATGTAAACTCAGCAAATCAATGCTGTGGCGATTGATTATATCTAGAATTTTGTAAAAATTATCTGTATTTTCAAAGCCTACACGCATCTTGACGGTCAAAGGTCGATCGTTGACTGCTTGCCGCAGTTCTGCCAAAATCCGATCCACTTTTTCCGGTAAGAGCAGCAATCCACCTCCAACATTTTTGCGATAGATTCTAGGTGCTGGACAGCCCATATTCAAGTCAACTCCAGCGATATTATAGTTGCAGAGTTCCTTTGCTGTTCTTACTAAGTCTGGAATGCTTTCGCCAATCATTTGAGCAAAAACGGGGCGACCTGTGTCGTTTTCGGTGATTGCTGCCAGAATGCTACGATTGAGCCGTGAGGTATCATTGACGCGGAAATATTCGGTGAAGAAGTAGTCAGGGCTACCGTAGTGGGCAATGACCTTCATAAACCAGAGGTTTGTCACATCCTGCATGGGCGCAAGAGCAGTGAGGGGTAGGTGTGGATAGAACGATTGGGGGAGCGATACCTGGGCCATAAAGATGAAGACAGCGATCGCACTCTGGAAGTTTTGGCATAGTAGCAGTGTACTACCTGTTCCAAGCGATCGCTGCTTTGGTGCAACTTTGACTCTTTGAATTTTTTGTCAGATACAAGGCTGCTATAACCGAATACAAGTGTCAAAAGCTACTTAAACCCATGTTTAGTTGTCTCTGCAATGCGTTCCCCAAAGCGTTCTTCTCTGTTATTCTTCTAAAAGAAAATTCTTTTGCTCCAAGTCTTTCTCCTATTTATATCAACCAGGTATGTGTCTCAATAATGTAGTGATTGACCGTGCCAGCCCCAAGGATGTTACTGAAATCGTCAAGTTGGCCCAAGCCAATGACGCAGAACATGGTGGTATGTTGTTAGGTCATCTTGAGCCAGAGGCTGTAATGATGACCATATCTAAAATGCCGAGCGTTGTAGCCCGTAAAGATGGTCAAGTTGTAGGATTCTTACTCAGTTGGTCAAAGACAACTGCTAATTTACCAATTATAACGGTGATGTTACAAGCCTATCCTGGTACAAAAGATGCTTACTTATATGGCCCCATCTGTGTTGATGAAACTATGCGTGGGCAAGGTATTGCTGCGCTAATGTTTGCTAAGTTGAAAGATTTTCTACCAGACCGGGAAGGAATACTGTTCATCAAGGCAAACAACAAAGCATCACTTCAGGCACATCAAAAGATGGGTATGTGCAAGATGGCAGAGTTCATCTATGAAGGCACTGAATTTTTGATATTCGCGTATAATAGCTAACTACTTGATAGGTTCTCTTTGAGATGAAACTGAGTGGCTAATCTGGATAATTTAAGTTATTTACTATTGGCTTAATCTGGAAAGTGACACAAGAGGATTATTAGCCAACAGCCAAGAAATTTATTTCATGACAGAAGATGGGGCTTGATAGTGTAAATTATTTATCCATAAGTCTGTAATCTGCTCTTGTTGGAGTCCAAACCTGTATGCATTTACTAAAAGTATCAATTTTGACATTCTTAGTCACAACATTTTCATTTCTTCAACAAAGCCGTGCTGATACCAGTGCGCCACCAATTAAGACACAGGTTCAGGAAGTAGCACAGTGGTTCACTGGTTTTTTTGATAATGCCCAACAGATTGCTAATAGCCCCTCTGTGCCATTAATTACTATGTCAAATTGTAGTGTGCAACTGGATGATACTAATCCTCTGGCTGACACACAGAACGTTTATCTAGAGCAAGAAAGCCCAGGTTTTGAGCGGCTACGTCTTTATTCTTTTAATGAAGAAAATTCGGCTGTGAATCTAAGTATTAGCAGCTTTGTAAATGAAAATACTGTACGCGGGTTGTGCAATCATTCTCAGTCTCGGCGACAGCTTAGTATTAACAATGTTGAGAAGAACACCTGTAATCTGCAATTATTTTGGGAGCCGAACAGCTACATTGGGAATAACGCTCCCAATGGCTGTATAACAATTAATGGCTTCAAAGTGGTTTCCGATGTAACTATTGAGCAGAGTAGCATCGACTCCTTAGACAAAATTTTTGACAAAAAAGGTAATTTACTTGTGGCCACACCCATCGAATTCCGTCGAGTTAATTCTGTTCCAGAACCCTCTGTCACATTTGGATTGCTGGCTTTGGGAATTTGGAGTACAAAAAATGCAATTTCAGATCGGCGAAAACAGAAATCAAAAAAGAATCAAACCTCTGTTTCAAGTTAGCGATGGGGGGCGACAAGGCTCTAAGCTTTAGCTGACTAACTTGAGCCGGATCAATTTGAGTGATGTCCAATCACTAAACATTCATTTTGGACTCTGGTAAGCATATCGTTAAAAGCAGGAGTATAACAACCATTTTTATCAACAACCCTACGGAGAGTATACTCACCAGCCCGAGAAAGTCCGCCGAACCAGACGTTCTTTCTGTGCCAAATATCTCCATTGAGAGAATTTTTGTCTTGAGACATTGTACAACTTACAATCAATGTTGAAATTGGTATTCCCAGGAAAACAGGTATGATTTGAGCTTGTTGCAAAGTTTCATCTTCAAACTGAATTTTGTAAGTTACTTTTAACCATTGAACTAAACGTAGTAATATCCAACCCGCAATCGAGTTATGAAAAGTCCATTGTAACGGTGCAAAGACTGGTAAAAGCAAAGTTATATTTTGTATATCCCATTCTAAGTTGTACATAGTAATGCAAGTATCTGGGAGTGGATTACCATCCATAAAAAACACACCTTTAAGGACAGATGGTAAGTTTGTTTCTTTGACTGGAATCATCCAGGTAGCAATATTATTAAGTTGCTTTTTCTCAATTAATTCAGCCATATAATTTGTAATTACTTCCTTTCGGCTAAAAGACTATCTAAATTTTTCAAGAACTGAGTAAGAGAAAAGATGAGTAATTTTGCACTAGAAAAAGAGTAAAATCAACTCATAATTTTGTACATTTGTAGAGGCGCATAGCTGTCATTAGTGTTAACTTAAGCTAGAAGTTAGGTAAGAGAAAGGGTTCTAGGGTTGCCCTCATCCCCTAACCCCTTCTCCCATATTGGGAGAAGGGGAACTGGAGAATTTGCTCCCCTCTGCTAATTTTGGGAGCTATGGTGTACACACATCTTGGTAATGAAGCCTAAACCCTAGATTTACTCCCCTTAATCTCCCCGATGCCTTGGGGAGAAATATCCGGTTATCCCCCTTGACAAGGGGGAGTTAGAGGGGGTCAGAAGGACTTGTGTGCGCCCCTACAATGGGATGTTTTTTTAATTGGAAGTCCCTTACTCACAGTCGTTGAGTAAAACCTTGTAGTACTAAATTATTAGGAGTAACGGCAGTCACTTTTTCAAAATCCCACTTGACTTCTGTAATTGAGTCCCATTGATAGTTGTGGAACAGATGTAAACAGAAAATTTTGATAAAGCCAATTGATAAGGATTTACCAGGACAGGCTCGTTCATGCTCTTCGCCATTCCAAGATAATATATCTGAAAAATTCCGTGTTAGGTCAAAATCGTTTGGATTTTGGTATCTATTGGCATCCCGATTAGCTGTAAGAATAGAGCCAAGCAAGCGAGTACCTTTTTGGAATGGACATTTTTGTTTTCCAATCTCAACTTCACCCGCTTCAGTGGTGAGTTGGCTAACAAATCGCACAGGTGGATAGAGACGAGCCGTTTCCAAAATCACTTGATTGAGAAGTGTTAACTTTTCTAGAGCGTCTGAGTCTAAAGTTTTCTTGCCATTCCAGACTGCATTCACTTCTGACACTACATCATTTCTGAGAGTATTATCCAAGCAGAGAACACCAATAACTGATCCTAAAAGCGCACTCGTGCCGGCAGTACCAGCGATATGAATCATATCGAAAAGGGTATTAGCGATTTGGTGTTCGTTCAACTGATACTGAGCGCCTGTTTCAAAGTAAGATGCCCATAAAGCTGATTGTTTATATCGCTTAGTTAAATATTGACGATGCCGAATTTTTGGCGCTGTTAATATTGCCAGCAGATACTTGCTGATAAAATTAGGTAAGGATGCAAGAGCCAAACCTTTAATGTAACTATCGGATGCTGTGATTTCTTCCTCAGATAAAGATATCTGAAAAACCAGTTGATGCAAAATCGACAGGATTGATCTTTGGCAAATCGTTGCCGATGTGTAATTTGCCTTGTTTAGCAGCTTCTAACAAGCTTTGCTCAACTAGATTCCCTAAAAAGTCTATTTTTTGAGACGGTTCTGGTAAGGCTTGTAAGATTACAGTACGTAGTCCTGTGTGTTCGTTACCATTTGTTCCCAAGCTCAGAGGATTATCCAGCAAGTAGCTAGGAGCTAATATTCTGATGATGCCTAAATCATTTCCTCGCAGTTGTGGTTGGGTTTGCATTAGTTCTCTTACCTGGGAGTGAGAGGAATGCATAATTGCTTGGTCTACTGCAAAATACTTGTCTCCAATATTATCCTTACGGATGTAGAGAAAGTCTCGCCATGCGTTGAGCATGATTGATGCATCCATGTAATAAAAAATCAAGCGTATAAACTTGCCGATCGCAGTGTCATAACCTACTTTAGCTAGTATAGGTGCAAGCCAAAGCTGGCGATCGTGACCTTTGAGGACTTTATCTTTAAGTGTCATGGTATTTATTTTGAGTCATTTGTCACTTGTCATTTGTCTCTAATTCAGATATTGATGCTCTGAGGAATTTTAGAAGGAAGTAGATATTCATAGGCTGGACGGTGCAAATTACGTTGCTTGATGGTGTCTTCTACCTGCTGAAGATTACTCTGGAATGCTTGTAACAATGGTTTTACTTTTTGGTCTGTAAAGTATCCTTGCTGATACTCGCCCAGCTTGTTATAGTACACAGACCCCAACAAGCTGAGTATGTTGTATTGCCGTTGTGCCTGATCTAAGGGAGGGAGCAAATTCAAGTAGTCTTGCTCAGTAACTTCTCTTTTGAGAGTTGAGGCTGGTAAATAACCTGCCAATGGTATGGCTGCGGCGTAGCCCATAAGATATTTTTGCGGAAAGTTAACCACAGCGTGTTGAGCACTGGCAGTGAAAATAATCAGCGTTGTGGCATCAATTAGATAATTGCGGGTTTTGATGCTCCCATCTTCGCCAAAATCAGGGATGCGACCACCATCGTAAGCTGAGATTTCTGCTGCCCATGTTTGCAGGGCTGTGTCTTTTTGAATGTCTTCATCCGTGGTGTAGTAAAGGTTTAGGTAGTCCCAAACCCATTGATGAATGGCATCCCAGACTAGTAGTGCATCATCCCGGTAAGGATAAATAGGCAATAGGTTAGGATCGTCTACACCGCGCTGTTGGAATTGCTTAGGTAAGATGGCGCTGTTAAAACCATAGCTTTGTAATCCTAGCACTGCTAAAACGCGAGAGTTGTCAATTGATGCTGAGAGTAATCTATCGACACCACCGCCTGGAGCTATGAGAATACGTTGAGCGGCATCGTTAATTGCTAAAGTGCTGTCAAAATGCGGGTGTAGTAGAATTCTTAAAGGATGGGTGAGTGGCAGTTGTCGAGCGGTGGCGATCGCAAATACACCAATTAACAAGTGAGTTCTTGCTAGGTGAGTAACAGCTTCGTGAAAGTTGGCATCTGCTATTTGGACTACTGTTTTGGCAAAAAGCCAAGAGTATTTACCGGAGTTAGGGGTAACAATCGGATAATCTGGGCCTGGGGTTTGACCGCATTGAATGGCTATCGGACGCAATTGACGGGTGGGGTCTGAGCCTTTGGGTAAGGCAAATAGTGCTAGGGGAGCATAGAGATATTTTTGCTCGTGTGGGAATGTACCGTTGATTGCACCATCTAAAATTTTATAGTCAGCTAAGTAAAGCCTGCCTTCAAGTCCGGCTGCTGCTAATGAATCGTCAGTTCCCATTACTCCTTGGTAATGTTCGTCTGTGACTGGGAAGCGATCGCCTAGAGTCGTTACTCGCTCGATCATCACGGGATTGTAGCCAGCGACTCTTATGTAGGCAAATACTTCATCTTCTTGGTAAGTTTTAGCGATCGCTGGTACACCAATCACTGGAAACAAATTTTCGTAGTCCTTGAGACTGGTTGCATGTCCTGTAGGCTGTCCTTCGTATAGAAGGTTAATTATCCTATTTAGAGCATCTCTGAGGATCACAAGTCCGTTTTCTTTCAAAATAGAATAAAAAAGATCGTCGAGTTCTCTAAGATCCTTAGATATGCCATTGAGCAAAAACTGAGGGATAATTTGCAAGATTCTTGCCAGAATGCTGATTCTAACTGGTAGTGCCCCCTTGAGCAAGGCTTCTAAAATAAACTTTGCGACATCATCACGAATCGATTTAGAACCTTGATTGCCTCTATTAACAATCAAGGTATTGATAAACACAACTCGTAACTGCTGGGCTAATAAAAAATACCAGTTAGTGGTGAACTCTTCGGCAATAGAAAGCCGATCTAGCATGGCAATAGATGGAATATGGATGTAGTTATATTGATACTCTTGCCTAGCTATATCTAAAGTATGAGTACTTGATGAGCTGATTGAATTTTCTGGTGATGAAGCAGTCATTGACTCTACTCATGTTTAGTACAGGGAACTTTAATAGTTTAGAATAAACAGGTTTGAGTTACCTAAACGTATTATCGCAATCAAGTTTAAAATTCCGATTTTTCTCCAGAAATTTTCTGGATTTTATCAACTCCTGAACCACGCACTAAATGTTTATAAATTTTGCAAGGAATATTTAGCAATACAAATAATATTAGCCAAGATTTAGAAACAATTCTCAAAGAAGACTTTTGCACTAAGGTGTTGTGTTTGAGTTGACATTTGAACCACTGAAACAATTCAGGAATACGACTATCAGATTCTTCCTCTGCTGCCGATGTCTTTAATGTTTCCTCTGCTTACACAGCAATGGAATATTTTTCTCTTACCTTCCCTCTATCAAAAATCTATCTCTACCTCACTGCTTTTATCCTTCAACAGTTAGAAGCAGCGAATTTTGCTCTATGCAAAGCTATGAAGGCAAGTTCTTATACTGTGGTAAAAGGATAAATTTGTGGATATTAGCAGACGAAATTTACTGAAGGTAGTTTCTGCTTCTAGTTTAGGTGGAGCCGGGGTATTTGCTTTACAAGGTTTAACTAAACAGGTTTTAGCGCAAAATCAGCCTACCCCACTCCAGACTAAAAAAGGTGAAATGCTCTACAGGCAACTAGGACGCACCAAAGAACAAATATCTGTAATTGGTCTAGGTGGTCATCATATTGGTAGACCAAAAGACGAACAAGAGGGTATTAGGCTAATCCATACTGCTCTCGATCGCGGGATTAATTTTATGGACAATTGCTGGGATTACCATAATGGAGGTAGCGAAATTCGCATGGGTAAAGCTCTGCAAAATGGTTATCGTCAAAAAGCTTTTCTGATGACTAAAATTGACGGTCGCACAAAGGCGGCTGCTGCTAAACAAATTGATGAATCTTTAAAACGTTTGCAAACAGACCGGATTGATTTGTTGCAGCATCATGAAGTTATTCGTATGGAAGACCCAGACCGGATTTTTGCCCCTGGTGGTGCGATGGAAGCAGTTGTGGAAGCACAAAAAGCTGGCAAGATTCGCTACATAGGCTTTACTGGACACAAAGACCCTTTAGTACATCTGAGAATGTTGGAAGTTGCCAATCAAAACAACTTCCGTTTTGATGCAGTGCAGATGCCGTTAAATGTTATGGATGCCCATTTCCGCAGTTTTGAGAGGCAAGTTTTACCCAGACTGGTTGAAGACGGAATTGCTGTACTGGGGATGAAATCAATGGGCGATCAAAACATTCTCAAAAGCAATGTGGTCAAACCGATTGAATGTCTGCATTATGCAATGAATCTGCCAACTTCAACAGTGATTACAGGCATTGAAAGTATGCCCATCTTAGACCAGGCTTTCGAGGCAGTACGTACTTTTACACCCATGAGCCAAGAACAAGTTAAAGCATTACTGAATCGGACTCGCCAAGCTGCTCTCAAAGGTCAGTATGAACTGTTTAAAACCACTAACCAATTTGATGGTACAGCCAAAAATCCTGAGTGGTTAGGATAAGTTTTAGCTAGGGCGTGTTTGAAAATTAAGGATAAAAGCGATTTGGGCAGTTCACAGCAAACAACCGTATATTTTGCTGTGGACACAAAACTGGCAGAGCGGCTGCAAAGTCGAGAACTAAGTACAATTTTGCGTAAAAACGTAGCGTTTTTAATGCAGAGGGATGCATTGGCATTGTATCGAGACGCATTAACATTGTATTGGGACGCATTGGCATTGTAGGGGCACGCATTGGCATTGTATCGGGATGCATTGGCATTGCAGAGGGACACATTAACATTCTATTGGGATGCATTGGCATTGCAAGGTATTGCCTTTCTTTAATTCGCTACAAATTAATGAAATGCTGTACTAAGCGCTCGTGAGTTGGAAGTGTTGCGCCTGACGGAAGTACTGAAAAAATGTCATCATAGTTAAAGTGAAAACATTTTGGAGACAAGACAACGGTTTACGCACGCCCTTTAGCACGGTTAATTGAACAATTGCAACGCCTACCGGGAGTTGGCCCCAAAAGTGCCCAGCGACTGGCTTTGCATATTTTGAAGCGACCAGAAGCAGAAGTAGAAGCTTTGGCACAAGCTTTAATTGAGGCAAAAAAACAGATAGGCTTGTGTTCTGTTTGCTTTCACTTATCTGCTGAACCTGTTTGTGAAATTTGCCGCAATGCCAACCGTGACAATAATACTATCTGTGTTGTTGCAGATCCTCGCGATGTGATTGCGCTGGAAAAAACCCGCGAATACAAAGGCAAATATCACGTTTTGGGCGGGGTGATTTCGCCAATTGATGGAATTGGGCCAGATCAGTTGACTATACTAGCTTTGCAGCGCCGGGTGAGTCAGCAAAAACCTCAAGAAGTAATTCTCGCAATTAGTCCGAGTGTAGAAGGGGAGACAACAACCCTGTATATCGGTCAGCTATTGAAACCATTTACTAAGGTGACGCGGATTGCTTTTGGTTTACCTGTAGGTGGCGATTTGGAGTACGCAGATGAAGTTACTTTGGCGAGGGCGTTGGAAGGACGCCGGGAGTTAGATTAAATTTTGTTTATTTTGCTGGTTAATCACTTTCTAGACTATTGACTGTACATAACATCCGATCGCAAGACGTACTTTCGCCCCTGGATAATAGTAGCGCCCTCATGTACTAGTTCGTGGACAAGAAATAGAGTTTTAGCGATGATTTTGTCCTAGCAAATCTGCAATTGAGGTAAGTAATTCAGTTGGTTGTACTGGTTTGGCAATGTGTTTCTGAAAACCAGCTGCTAAAACTCGATCGCGATCGCTTTCTCCAGCATAGGCGGTAAGAGCGATCGCCGGAATTTCCCCGCCCTCCTCTTTGGGCATGGCTCTGAGCATCCTAATCAAGCTGTAGCCATCCATTTCTGGCATTCCTAAATCACTGATTAATAAATTAGGTACAGCCTGTGCTATAATTTTAAGCGCCTCGTTTACCGATGCTGCGGCAGTTATCAACGCCCCATTCTGTTGTAGCAAGAAGTGCAGAAACTCCCGTGTGTCAACATCATCATCGACAATTAATATCCGTAGTCCACGCAGAACTGATGAGTTAAATTCCTCCCCTGCTCCTCCTGCTTCCCCTGCACCCTCACTTTCCTTCATTACGGGCAGTCTGACAGTAAAAACTGCTCCCTGTCCAATTCCTGGACTGGCTGCTCTTACAGTACCACCATGCAACTCTACTAAGTGACGAACTATTGCCAATCCCAGTCCCAGTCCGCCAAATGTCCTAGTTGTGCTGCTATCGGCTTGACGAAAATATTCAAATACTTGGGGTAGAAATTCAGGGGAAATACCTTGACCTGTGTCTTTAACTTGAATTAGTGCAGAGTGGGAAGTGAATTCACCACTCAATGATAAGCTGACTTCGACTGAACCACGAGAGGGAGTAAACTTAACTGCGTTCGAGAGTAAATTCCCTACAACTTGCTGTAAGCGATTATAATCGCCTAACACTTTACCAACCTTGGGGTCAACCTGTAGTTTAATCTGGATAGATTTGGTTTCGGCGATTAACCGGACTGTTTCTAATGCAGCATCAATTACAGCTACCAGGTTAACAGTGGCAAAAGTCAGGTTCAACTTACCGCGAATAATTCGGGAGACATCCAGCAACTCATCAATTAATTGAATCTGCAATTGAGCATTTCTTTCGATGGTTTCCAAAGCACGATTTGTAGTCACTTCGTCAAATTTGCGGCTTTTGAGTAGCGATGACCACCCTAAAATGGGGTTGAGAGGCGATCGCAATTCGTGGGAGAGAATAGCGAGAAACTCATCTTTATTCCGATTTGCCTGTTTGAGTTCCTCAGCTTGTTGCCTGAGTGCCTTTTCTAATTGTTTCCTGGGGGTTAGGTCAAGAATAAAACAGATCCAAGACGCTGGCTCTCGCTCCACCAAAGCACCACCAATTAATATGGGAATGCGGGAACCATCCTTGCGGATGTATTCTTTTTCAAAGGGAGTACATATCCCAACCGTTAAAAGTTGCTCTAGCCCCTGCCGATCGAGAGCATGATATTCAGGTGGGGTGATGTGTTGTCTGTGTATCTTACCCGCTAATAGTTCCTCTCGTGTATAACCCACCATTTCTAAAAAAGCCTCGTTCGCCTCAGTAATGTAATCAGGAGTGGCGAACATAATGCCAATAATGTTGGAATCAACTAACCGCCTTAATTGAGTTTCACGCTGGCGCAAATCATTTTCTACCTGTTTGCGTTGGGTAATATCCTGGGTAGTACCCATCATTCGTACTGCCTTACCTTCGGCATCATAAAAGACGCGACCTTTAGCAGCAATCCAATGAATACTACCATCAGACCAAAGGGTGCGGTATTCAATGTCATACTCAACCTGTTCTTCAAGAGAGCGGGCGATCGCTTCATGAATACATTGGCGGTCTTCTGGATGTACACAGTTGAGGAAAATCTCAAAGTTGATTTCGGCTTCTAGGGACAGTCCAAACAGTTGCCTACATTTGTCTGTCCAAATCACCTCGTTGGTGGTGATATTCCAAAACCACATACCTAGTTCAGCAGCATTAGTGGTCAACCGAATCCGTTCTTCACTCTCGCGCAGATTTGTTTCAATTTTTTGACGTTCCCATAGGGCAGTTTGCTGTTCGGTAATATCAGTACTCGCACCAACTACCCTAACTACCTGACCATTTGCATCCCGGACTGCAAACCCCTGGTCTTCCACCCACAAATAGCGGCCATCCTGGTGACGCACTCGATATTCGATGCGATAACGGTTTCCATTGGCCATACTAGCCATGAATTGGTCATTAACTCTTTGTTGGTCATCGGGATGGATGCGTTCTTGCCACCATTGAAAGGTAGGTTCCGTTTCTTGTTGTGTGTAGCCAAAAACCTGGGTTAGACCCTGAGTTCTTTCCACAGTATTTCTGCCAATCTCCCAGTCATAGATTAGGCAATTAACCGCCGCCGCTGCTAGCTCAAACCTTTCATTACTTTGCCGCAAAGAAATTTCTATGTGTCGTCGCTCTGTAATATCAAAAGCGATCCCCAAAAGATATTGCGGCAATCCATCAGCAGTTCTACTGTGTACAGTGTCATAGCTACAAAACCAGCGCCACTCTCCATTGGCGTGTCGAATTCGGTATTCAAAGCTGAGGACTTCACCCTGACGAACAGAATTAAATTTTTCAAAATAGCTAGAGAGTCGAGCCAAATCTTCAGGGTGTAAAAGTTGGGAAAATAACTCCTTTCCCATTGCCTGGATTTCTGCTGGTGTGTAGCCCCAACCTTGAGCAATTTCGTAATTAACGTAAGAATTTCGCTGCTCAATTAGGTCATAAATGTAGATTATCCCCGGAAGAGTGCCAGCAATTTGTTGAAACAAACGTTGACTATCCCACAGTGTCTGAAATTCATCTGCATCAACTTGTTGAGTATCTTGTTCACAACTACAGTCATCCTCGAACTGGGCGTGCTTAGATTCCGTAATATCAGAAAAAGTTGTCACGATCGCATAAAGATTACTTGCTTGAGTTTGAAACAGAGGTTGCGAGGACAACAATAGCCAGACTAACTCACCATTTGGCTTATAAAAGCCACACACCACATTTAAGCAAGGTTTACCTGTATTTTGGGCAATGATCGCAGGGTGAATTTCACTGAGTAAAGGAGAGCCATCTTCATGAATAAACTGCCACTTGGGATCGAGCAAATTTTGCCCCACAAGCTGTTCTGCGGTCAGTCCCAAAATGCGATCGCTAGCGGCATTGCAAGCCTGGATAGTGCCATCAGCCAACTGAAGCACCATTCCTTCTTCTCCACTGACTACTAGCGAAGATTTTGCCTTTTTACTAACTTGCCGATGCAGCAGCTTGTGATTAGCCAGCTGGTTCTGGAACTTTTCCGCGTCTGGCATTCTAAAAAGTTAAATAATTTTAAAGTTAATCTCAGATTGAGCGGCTCATCTTTACATAAATTTTAGGGCAATTTCTGACAACTTGAACCAGAAGCAGCGATCGCTACTTCTATCACTGGTTTATTTTTTGCCGCATCTTTATAAGACAAGGTGAGGGGGAGACAAGGGAACAAGGAGAAAAAAGAATTCTGTTAACGAAACAGTGCTGAGTGATTTTAATTTACTCAGCACGGGCTAAACGCCCCGCTTCCGCTAACAGCACTCCTGAATCAACCCCCAACATGAATACCAGGTCGCATGTGGGGATTCTTTTCAGCCCGACGCAGTACTTCACGGGTAACTACAGCAATGTCACCTTCGCCAAACAAGATAAAACGCAATAGGTATTGTATGGGATTTCCCTCAACCCAGCCGAAGTAAGCATGGGGAATCTTACCTGTTTGGTCACGAATGTAAAGTAGTAAAGCTGCGATCGCATTTGGTACTGCTGCACTTTCAGCCCGGAGGATGCGATAGTCACCAACTTGCACCCCTTTTACTACGATCACATCCGCAAATTCTGAAGCATCGGATACATGAATTTCTAGAAACAGAATTGGATCGTTGGGTGGAATATGATTGTCTTCACGTACCTCTTTCTCTTTCATAAAATACTCTAGGACATCGCCCGTATTCAACCGATTTGCAATCAGTCGTATTGTTCCCTGGCTATCTTCAGCAAAGAATTGGCTAGCAAGTTCGTCAACTTCAATTCGCTCTGCTCGCAGTTCCGTTGAACGCCAAACACGAGAAACCAGCGAGGTAAAAATGATCGCACCGATGAAAAACCCAGCAATCCTAATCCCTTCTGGTCTTTCGATGATATTGACAATGGTGGTATATACAAATAACAGTGTAATGATGCCAAAAACGAGTTTGGCCCGCTTCTGTCTGTGACGGTGGGCTGATAAAGTTACAGCAAAGGCGGCTGAGGTGATCAACACAAGCACACCAGTTGCGTAAGCCCCACCTTGGGCTTCTACACTTGCTTTGAAGATAATTGTGACAACAAAAGCGATCGCTGTGTAGACTAACACTAAAGGTCGGGTTACTCGTGCCCAATTGGGTGCCATGCCATAGCGTGGTAGGTAGCGAGGCACGATATTTAACAGCCCTGCCATTGCAGATGCACCTGCAAACCACAAAATAGAAATAGTACTTAAATCGTAAATTGTGCCAAAGGCATTGCCTAAATACAAATGTGCTAAATAAGCAAGGGCCCGTCCATTGGCTTTGCCCCCCGATACAAATTCGGCAGTTGGAATCAGTAGAGTGGTTATAAAGCTCGTGGTAAGCAAAAAGAAGCTCATAATCAGAGCAGCAGTGGTGAGCAGCTTGCGTGTATTCCGAATTCGCCCTTTGGAATGCTGAGAAGTGCTGTTACTGCTACCTTTAACCAGAGGCATAACGGTAACACCAGTCTCAAAGCCTGATAATCCCAGTGCGAGTTTGGGGAAGATGAGGAGAGCGATGCCGATTAGCATCAAAGGGTTAGAATGGCGTGCAAAAAGTGCAGTTTGCCAGTTCGGGATCGCTTCTGTGTGAGTTAATATCTGATACACACCGACGCCAACGACAATGAAGTTTAACAGCAGATAAGCTCCCACCAAAACTACTGCAATCCCAATGGCTTCTCGGAAACCTCTCAAGAAAACTGCACCTAGTAATGCAACTAATATCAAGGTAACTGCGATCGCCTGATTGTGAAGCCAATTTGGTGTCAGTGGATTTTCGATGATATGGGCTGTGGCATCAGCTGCTGACAAGGTAATGGTAATAATAAAGTCAGTTGCCACAAACCCAAGTAAGCACAGTACAAGTAATTTGCCTTGCCACCAGGGAAGTAAACGCTCTAACATTGCGATCGACCCTTCACCATGAGGGCTTTCGGCAGCAATACGCCGATAGATTGGCAACGCTCCAAAGAGCGTCAGCAAAACCAGAATCAGGGTAGCTATAGGAGAAAGAGCGCCAGCCGCCAGTGCTGCAATCCCTGGTTGATAGCCAAGGGTCGAGAAATAATCTACACCAGTCAAGCACATCACCTGCCACCAAGAATGCTGGCGATGTGCTTCTTCCTTGCGGTAAGGCCCTTTTTTCTCTTGTCGGTTTTCTTCAAGCAACCAATGGATTAACTGGCTGCCGAGCCGTTTTGTTGAAACAATTGATTTAGCCATCAAATACGGTTGTGTTGCAAAAGTCGGCTTTGTGATTTTTTTAAGCCTTCGTGGTTTATTAAAATTTTTAACTACAAAGGTATAGCACTATTATTGTATGTTAAGCATCCTGTCCGATTTACAAAATATATAGTAGCTGTTCGTAGTCGTCTACCATATCAAGATCGGTTGTAGGTTTTGGTATAGGAATAATCAATACCGCAACCGTATATTTGGGGATTAACGCTTTCGTATCCTTAGCACCTTCAAGCTGTATCAGTTCTAAAAAAACGGTGCTGCTAAACAAGGTATGTACGCAATTAACAAATCTGTCTTAAATTTATAAATACAAAATTTACAAAACGCTCCTCCAGAACGGGCTATTAATCCAGAAGCTTGTGGTTTAAGACACCTTGCTTTTCAAGTTGATGATATTGAACAAACTGTTTTCTATTTAAAATCCAAATGGCTAGAGATAGAAAATATTAGAATTAAGGATAGACTTTTTACTTCTGAGCATTCGCATTTTTTTAGCAGTAGTGTTTTCTACTGGCGTATAAAGTATTAGCCTTTTACAAAAAAAATAGATTAATTTTTTAAAGAAGGTTTAGCAAAGTTATCAAAAAATCTGTGTTCTTTCGGAGGTCACAAAGTTTATAAACCTACAAGATGTGCTTAATGCATCGCTCATGCTCGTGTATTCAGGAGCATTAACTATAATCTAGTCTATTTATGAAAAAGGCTTTTATTTTAATTGTCGTTCTCATAACACTTGTCGGTTGTAAATCTGTAGGCAAAGGTCTACGTAATGGCATCAGGGAGGCAATTGACGAGTTTACCGGCCAAACGATTGTAAAAGCTGTTTTAGATTCGGGTCACAAAAAACAGTTATCATATCCTGGAAATTGGGTATATGTTCTAACTGGTGCATCCAAAAATCAATACTATATTGATGTTGATTCCATCGTACAGGAAGGACAAATCTACACTTACAATAAATTAGTAAATTTTCAATATCCTAACAGTAATGGAATTAAAATAATGATTATAAGTAGCGGTGTTGATTGTAATACTGCAACTCTTTATGAATTTGATAGATTGGAAATTGATTCCCAAGATGTAGTAATAAGAAGAGTTACTCTAAAAGTACCTGGAGTTTTACCAGTAAAATCTGAGACAGCAGGTTATTCGTACTGGGAATACTTCTGTAACAAATAAAAAACGAGTTTTGAGGTCAGATATTATACGCGAGTCAGCGATTTATCAAAACATTCTACAAGAAGGTAAGGCTGAAGCTTTATTTGAAGTGGCAAGAAATCTATTTAGTACTGGTATGCCATTAGAACAGATCGGCAGAATCACAGGGTTATCAATTGAGCAGTTACAGTATTTACAGGCAAGTGAGTCTCGTGAGTCCAATCAATAAATAATCGGTGCAGTCAACCTGCACCGATTACCAAGTGTCACTCGAATTGAACAAACATCCCATTGTTTCACGCCAATGCTGAAGCTTGCGGTTTGGCAAAAATCATTCTTCCTGCTGTAGTTTGCAAAGCACTGGTAACTATTACTCGCAGTTCACCACCCACATAACTGCTACCTTCTTCAACAACTACCATTGTGCCGTCATCTAGGTAGCCAATGCCTTGACTGGGTTCTTTGCCTTCCTTGAGAATTTTTAAATCCAGGTTGTCGCCAGGTAAATAACTGGGACGGACGGCATTCACTAAATCATTCACATTCAAAACAGGTACTTTCTGAACACTGGCGACTTTAGACAAGTTGTAGTCGTTGGTTAGCAGTGTGCCGCTAATTTCTTGGGCGAAGCGTACTAACTTGGCATCCACTGTGGGAATATCTTCATAGTCAACTGCATTAATCAGGATGCGATCGGGATAATCTTCCTTAATGCGGTTGAGAATTTCTAGTCCTCTCCTTCCCCGTACCCGCTTTTGGTCTTTGCTAGCATCCGCTACTTGTTGGAGTTCTTGCAAGACAAACTGCGGTACGAGAATTTGCCCTTCCAGAAACCCTGTTTCTAGTAAGGCTTCAATACGGCCATCAATAATACAGCTAGTATCTAAAACTTTGGTATTGGCTGGTTTTAGCGTTCCTTCCACTACCATCGATTCGACGGTGTTGGGATTAATGAACCGCAATAAGCCTCGTCCGTGGGTATCTGCCAAATTCATACCAGTGACGGAGAGGATGATACTACCGACAACTGCCACAAGTGGCTTAATAAATCCAAAATCCGCCGGGATAGGGAGCAAAAATAGTGGGGCTAGCATCAGGTTGGCTAGTAATAGCCCAATCACTAAGCCAATGGCACGAGTTAAGATCACTTCCAAAGGCATTTCTTTGACTTGTGATTCTAGGCGACGATATGTCGTCTGGAAACTCAGCCCGATCGCACCACCAATAATAGCGGCAAAGACGGCAACAATTAAGCGTAAAGCTTCTAGATTCGTTACCTGATCTAGCGTCCCATTGGGTAGTAGTTCAATGCTGTAGAACCCTATTCCCGACGCTGCTAGGATAAATGAGAAAATAATAATGGCGTCAAGCATGGTTGTCTTGTTTTCCTGCAACTGTGTTCACCGATAAAGTTAAGTATTTTTTATTTCATCGGTAAGATAAACTCATCAATATTGCATTACACTAAGGGTTTAGGCTGACAATATCTGCAATTATTATAACCAAAGGGTTTTATCTTAATATTTTTCATTGTTTTGTTGTAAAAAGACAAAAATTTGTAAATAAACTACTTATTTTGTAAGAATTCAGAATCCAGAATCCACAAGTCAGAATTAAGAAGACTTTGATACCCAAACTTAATAATTTTAATAAAATCAAGAAGTTATTCTACGCTTGATTTTACAATTATTCTGGTTGCTGACTCCTGACTCCTGACTCCTGAATTCTTACCTCATTTTCATTGTCTCTAATTCGCAGTTGGATTAACTTAAAACTTTTCTCAAAATGAGTAAAAAATTTAGTATTTCTGGAATTGCGAGTTCAGCTTATGTGCATATTCCCTTTTGCAGACGGCGGTGCTTTTATTGTGATTTCCCGGTGTCTGTTGTGGGCGATCGCTTGCGAGGCGAAACATCTGGTACTATCTCCCAATATATTGAGGTGCTATGTCAAGAAATTGCCATTACACCAGCATTTGGTCAACCTCTGAAGACAATTTTCTTCGGTGGTGGTACTCCTTCGCTGCTATCAATAGAGCAGCTACAACGGGTACTGACAGAGCTACAGAAGCATTTTGGGATTGCGTCTGGGGCAGAGATTTCTATGGAAATTGACCCAGCCACCTTTGACTTAGCCCACATAGCAGGCTATCGCAGTGCAGGCGTGAACCGGGTAAGTTTGGGTGTACAAGCCTTTCAAGGAGAATTATTGCAAAGGGCGGGGCGATCGCACTCAGTTGAAGATATTTTTGCAGCTGTGGAACTAATCCACCAAGTCGAGATTCCCATATTTAGCTTAGACTTAATTTCTGGATTGCCGCATCAGTCTTTGGATCAATGGCAATATTCCCTAGAAAAAACGATGGCGATCGCACCCACTCACATTTCCATTTACGATCTTACCATCGAACCAGGTACAGCCTTTGGTCGTTATTACAAACCTGGTGATACTCCAATGCCTACGGATGAAGCCACAGTCAAAATGTATCAGATGGGGCAGCAGGTTTTAACTAGTGCAGGTTATGAGCATTATGAAATTTCTAATTATGCTCAACCTGGTCATCAGTGTCGGCATAATCGAGTGTACTGGGAAAACCGCCCTTATTATGGCTTTGGTATGGGGGCGGCGAGTTATGTTGAGGGGAAACGCTTCACTCGTCCGCGTAAAACTAAGGAGTATTACCAGTGGGTACAAGCTGGCGGTGTAATTGATTGTGATGTGACTCCCCCAAAGGAAGTATTGTTAGAAACGTTAATGTTGGGGTTGCGTTTGGCGGAGGGTTTGAGTTTGGCGGCGTTGGTAGAGGCGTTTGGGGAAGAGAAGGTAGAGGAGATTTGCCGATGTTTGCAAGGGTATTTTGAGAAAGGTTGGGTGGAAATTGCAGAGGGAAGGTTGCGTTTAATTGATCCCCAAGGGTTTTTATTTTCTAATGTGGTGTTGGCGGAATTGTTTGAGAAATTGGGGTGACGAACTACTTATGCAAAAAAATCAAGTTAGAAAAGCTGTGATTCCGGTAGCTGGTTTCGGTACTCGTTTGTTTCCGGCTACTAAAGTTGTGAAAAAAGAACTTTTCCCGATTATTGATCGAGATGGTAGGGCAAAACCTGTGATTCTCGCAATTATTGAAGAGGCAATTAGTGCTGGAATTGCAGAAGTAGGGATTGTGGTGCAGCCGGATGACAAAGAAATATTTGCAGATTTATTGAAAAATCCACCAAAAAAAGAGCTTTTACAAAAACTCTCACCAGAAAATCAAGAATATAGTCGATATCTGGAAGATTTAGGTAGCAAAATTACAATTTTATTGCAAGAGGAGCAACTAGGCTATGGTCATGCGGTATTTTGTGCCAAAGATTGGGTGCGAGATGAGCCGTTTTTGCTCATGTTGGGCGACCATATTTATGCATCTGATATTGAAAAATCTTGTGCGCGTCAAGTTTTAGATGTTTACGAGCAAGTTAATCAAAACATTGTTGGCTTAACTACAATGCCAGCAGAAATTATTCATAAAGCTGGGTGTATAACAGGAGTTTGGCAAGAGTTAAACTCGATTTTGTCAATTACACAACTCTATGAAAAACCGACTATTGAGTATGCACAACAGCATTTACGTGTAGAGGGAATGTCAGAAAATGATTTTTTAGGTATATTTGGCTTATATTTACTAACGCCGAAAATTTTTGATTTTTTAGCAGAACATATTAACCAAAATTTTCGAGAACGAGGTGAATTTCAGTTAACATCCTGTCTGGAAAAATTGCGTCAGGAAGAGGGAATGACCGGATACCTTGTTAAAGGTAAGTGTTTTGATACAGGTTTGCCAGATGCTTATCGTCAAACAATGATTGATTTTAGAAAAATATAAGATTAATCTCAGTTCAATTCGTTTGTCTGGGAGGATCTCACTTTTTAAGATGGCTTAAGCAGACAGTAATCCATTAAAGTAAGCAGAGCGATGAGCAAGGACTTGAAAAATCTTGAAACTTGGTGATAGCCTATTGTTTTTTGTTAAAGCAGTTTTCAGGTAGATGAGTTACAAAATGCAGGACTTAAAATCAGACGTAAAGAATTTCTACTTCCTTCCTACTGTCTCCTTAAAAAACTACCTCAAAACTAGCGGTAGTTAGAGCCGGAAAAGAGTTAGCACCCAATTGTGCAAATTTACCCCCAAAATTAATCTCAGCAAAATCATCCGCCGAACCATTCGGGTTATAGAAAAGACTACCATTTGCGCTATTATAAACAATCGCCGCACTACTACTTGCAGCTAAAGTATCGTTTGTCACTGTGGCAAAGTCTGCGGAATTTAATTCAGTTGGGAACACTGAGTTACTTAGAGCGGTAAAGGTAGATTTAGATAGTTGGATCTTGTCTTGCTCAGGATTGAAGTTACTAATAATATCAACTCCGAGTTCCCTAATATCAAACTTTGATCCTGTTGCAAATGCAAATTTATCTGAACCTGCGCCTCCTCTTAAGATATCGTCCCCACTATCTCCCTGTAAGTAATCGTTGCCCTTGCCCCCGGTCAGAATATCTTTTCCACTACTGCCAAAGAGAATATCATCACCATCGCTCCCCTTGAGGTTGTCGTCATCACTACCCCCATCTATTCTGTCCGCACCAGATCCACCCAAAAGGATGTCAGAATCGGCTCCCCCATCGATGTAATGATTACCAGCAACACCAGAAAGCGAAATACTGTCATCACCGCTCCCAGCAAAAATAACCTTATCGCCAGGCGAAAAATCCCCCCTACTAAAGGTATCGTCTCCATTTGTGGTAGCAACATCAGTACTTATCACATTTCTGGCTCGAGCAATTGCCTCTTTTACAGCATCAGCAACATTCTCACTTTTAGAACCAAGAGTCAGTACACTACCTCGACCAAGCTGGGTAACTAGTGTCTCGTAATCGACTGCAACATTACTTGTAGTTAGAAAAATTGGAATAATGTTATTTGCTTCTAGCGCAGTTTTTACTTGTCCGATCTCTGGATAATCTTCATAAGGATCAACTATACCATCTCCATTATTGGCAATAGTATCACTTGGACTAACTACTGCACGATCGCCGGCAACGTGATAAATACTATCGGTAGCTATTATAACAACACGAAATGAACCGACTCTGTAACCAAGACTGTCGCTACTATCTAAAGCTGCGTACAAGAGTGCGTCTAATTGTGATTCGGGCCCATCATTGCCACCAAAAGCTTCAAAGTCAAAGATTTTGTCTTTAACTGTTGTGACATTATTTGTCAAAGCGGCTTCTGCTTGATATACATAGTCAGCGTAACCCCCAAAAGGCGGAATTGGCTTATCCTTGAAAGAGGCAATACCAAATTTCAGGTCATCACCAAAGATACTTGCTAACGTCGGGTTGGTTAAGCGATTTACCGTCGCCGGAAGTACGGCTTTAAGCTGGACTAAATCCTCATTAGATGACGATGTTAAATCTTGTAGCAGAACAATATCAGATACTAAACTCATAGTTTTTCTCTGTGACTATTTTTATTCATGGGTTGTATTGCAAAGTGCCTGAGTAGTATTTCAGCTTGATATTAGCAGGGTTAATTGATTTAAGATAGTACTTAAAACTGAAGAAAATATAATCTCTTTCAACAAATATTTGCTGTGTCCTTACTCAGGCTTGATTTCGTTTGTCTGGGGCTTGTTGTGCTGAGTTACCGAAGAAAGGCAGGAGGCAAGAGGCCTCCTCATTTAATTCGTTGTACCCTACTAAGGTTATAATCGCAGACTTAACGAGAGAGAATGTTACAAGATATGAGTTAAGCTAAAGTGCGTCAATGGGTGAGCAGTGAAGATAATGCTTTGGATTAGAGGATGAATCAGTATTTTGCAACGGTTGCTCGCGGATTAGAAACTCTTGCGGCTCAGGAGTTAGAGCAACTGGGTGCCCATTCCGTGGAGCCGGGGTTTTGCGGTGTAGCCTTTGAGGGCGATCGCACTCTACTTTATCGCGTCAACCTCTGGGCTAGGCTGCCGTTCCGAATCTTGGTGAATATCCATCAGTTTACATGCCTTGATGCCAAGGATCTTTATCGTGGTATCCAGACTATCGATTGGCAAAACTATCTCACGCCAGACATGACGCTGGCGGTAAATGTCACGGGCAAAAACGATCGCCTCAACCACAGCCACTTCACATCTCTCCAGATCAAAAATGCGATCGTTGATCAACAGCAAGAAAATCTGGGTGAGCGTTCAAATGTAGAGCTTCATGAACCAGATGTGCGGGTAAATGTTCATATTGAACGTGACTTTTGTACCGTTAAACTCGACAGTTCTGGAAATAGTCTGCATCGCCGAGGCTACCGTCCTGCGGTGGGAGCAGCCCCTCTCAAGGAATCTCTAGCAGCTGCCCTGATTCAACTTTCAGGTTGGCAACCAGACCAGATGTTCTACGATCCTCTGTGTGGATCTGGCACTTTACCCTTAGAAGCTAGCTTAAAGGCACTGAACATCGCACCAGGGCTGTTTCGGGATTGCTTTGGATTTGAAAATTGGCTCGATTTTGATCTGTCCCTTTTAGAAAAGCTGCTCCAAGAAGCTAAGGACAGCCAACTTGATACCCTGACTGCACCTATTTGGGGAAGCGATCGCGATGAAAAGATAATTGAGCAAGCGATTAACAATGCTCAAAACTGCGGTGTTGATAACCATGTATGGTTTTCTCAAATGGAGCTTGCTGATGTTGTCGCCCCCGCAGACAGTGGGATTTTATTCTGCAATCCACCTTATGGCGAACGGCTGGGGCGAGATAGTGATTTAGGGGCGTTCTATAAACTTTTAGGCGATGTCTTGAAACAACGCTTCAAAGGCTGGACTGCATTTGTCCTGAGTGGCAACAAGGAACTGTCTCAATCAATTGGACTAAAATCATCCCAACGGATTGCAGTGTACAACGGAACGCTGCCCTGTCAGTTAATGAAATATGAACTGTACTAAGTACAGCATTTCATTAATTTGTAGCGAATTAAATTTGGCAATACGTTGCAATGCCAATGCATCCCAATACAATGTTAATGCCTCCCTCTGCAATGCCAATGCATCCCGATACAATGCCAATGCGTCCCTCTGCAATGCCAATGCATCCCGATACAATGTCAATGCATCCCCCTACATTAAAAATGCTACGCTTTTACGCAAAACTGTATTAAGACAGAATCGATCAGATTTTGCGATTTCCGGTTTGTAGTATGTTTAAGGCGATCACTCTCAATTACTTTTGCTCAGTAAAAAATACATTGCCTGAAAATTTTGTGACACTGGGGATGTGCTGTATTGTCGGAGTTTGTGAGAACCGCGACCTAAATCTGCTGTTGCATGGCATTGGCTATCTCGATAGACTCAATCTGAATCGGTGATATTTTTAATACTCTTTAATAAATTTAAATTAAGTCAAACAAACTTGAAACTATGTGTAAGTCTATATTCTGGCAGTTAGTATGACAACTTTTGAAACAAGTGGCAGTATAATCAGTGACTGACAATCTGCAATTTATTTATCGTTAAAAGGCAAGACTAGTTATGTCAGACCAATTCACCTTTACCGTTACCAATAAAACTGAATTGGCAATTACAGAGTTGTGGGTATCTATCGATGATCAAGAGTGGGCCTCATTTAACTTGGGTGAGTCAGGGATTCCATCAGGTGAAACAGCAACAATTGCTTGGGCTGAATATACGAATGGTTCGCCCTGTGAATGGTACATTTCTGCTGTATTTGAAGATGAATCAGAAACTGAGTCAGCCCTATTTAACTTCTGTAAAGAACCAGCTTTAACAATCGGATAAATTCTGCACTGCGATCGCGCTTGATACATGATTGCATATCGATTCCAGTCATAAAAACAAAAGCCCAACCTCGAAATGTATCTAGATGGGGCTTGATATTAGAATTGACATGGCTATTTCGCGATCGCCTTTTTGAAATTGACAATCTAGCTACTTGAGTAAACGAATAAAGCTTGCTTTGTGATTTGCCCTATTTTGTCGGGCTGTAACAGGTTTCATCCTTACTTGTTAGACAAAGCTGTTTCTAACCTAGATCGGTTTTAAATTTCACCTGATAAGAGCAAAAGACCCTTTTAAAACATCCTCTAACGGACTAAATACCTAATTTTATCTCTGTTCCATTTTTCCGACTTAATAACTCACGCGATTACAGTGATTTTTATACTATGCGATCGCTCTCAACCAAAAATCGGATGCTGAGACTGCGTAGTTTACCGCCGTCAGCATCGCATTCACTATTTCAGATTTTACGATCGCAATTCCTCAAAATACTTAAAGCCACCGCCTCCGCCACCTTAATACCATCGATACCCGCCGAGAGAATCCCCCCTGCGTATCCCGCGCCTTCACCAGCCGGATAAAGACCGACTGTATTTAAACTTTGATAATCTTCTTTGCGTTTAATCCGAATCGGTGATGATGTGCGGGTTTCTACCCCAGTCAACACGGCATCGTCCATTGCAAATCCTTTAATTTGTTTGTCAAAAGCGGGAAGTGCTTCACGGATAGCGGCGATCGCATAATCTGGTAAACTCTGGCTCAAATCACCCAAATGTACCCCAGGTGTATAAGACGGCTTAACTATGCCCAATGCTGTAGAGGGGCGATGGTTGAGAAAGTCTCCCACCAACTGCCCTGGAGCTTCATAAGTGCCACCGCCCAACTCAAAAGCCCGTTCTTCCAAGCGCCGTTGGAAGTCAATTCCCGCTAAGGCATTTCCCGGATAATCTGCGGGGGTAATACCCACAACGATCGCACTATTGGCATTGCGCTCATTGCGAGAGTATTGGCTCATCCCATTGGTGACAAGTCGCCCCGGCTCTGATGCGGCTGCAACCACCAAGCCCCCCGGACACATACAGAAACTATAGACGGAACGACCATTTTCGCAGTGGTGAACCAGTTTATAATCGGCAGCACCTAAAATCTTATGACCCGCTTGAGCGCCGAAACGACATTGGTCAATGAGATACTGAGGATGTTCGATCCGAAAGCCGATGGAAAATGGTTTCGGCTCTATGTAAACTCCACGATTAAATAGCATTTGGAAAGTATCGCGGGCGCTATGACCTACTGCGAGAACTACATAATCGCTGGCGATATATTCCCCACTAGCGAGGGTGACTCCCCGCACCTGTCCATTTTCGATGTTAATATCTTCCACCCGGCTTTGAAAGCGAATTTCACCGCCGAGAGATTCGATTTTGGCACGCATACTTTGGACGATTCCGACCAGTTTGAAAGTGCCGATGTGCGGTTTGTTGATATAGAGAATTTCCGGTGAGGCTCCCGCATTCACGAGTTCGGTCAACACCTTGCGCCCATAATGCTGAGGATCTTTGACCTGACTGTAAAGTTTGCCATCGGAGAATGTACCCGCACCACCTTCGCCAAACTGGACATTGGATTCTGGGTTGAAGTCTGATTTTTTCTTCCAAAAGTTAAAGGTATCAACGGTGCGATCGCGGACTTGTTTCCCACGTTCTAAAATGATTGGACAAAAGCCCATTTGCGCGAGCATCAACCCTGCAAACAAGCCGCTAGGCCCTGTACCAATGATGATGGGGCGAATTGCCAAATTGCTGGGTGCTTGTGCCACTGGGCGATAACTCATGTCTGGCGTAGCCATCACATGGGGATCTTTTTTCAGGCGCTTGAGTAAATGAGTTTCCTGAGTCGTTTCTACATCCAGAATATAAACAAGGCTGATCTCTCCTTTTTTACGGGCATCGTAGCTACGCTTGAAGATGGAATAGCTGATCAAATCTTCGTCCGTTATTTGCAGCTTTTTGATGATGGCAGTCTTGATCTCATCTTCAGGATGATCAAGCGGGAGCTTTACTTCAGTTAGTCGTAACATAGCGAGGAGAAATTCATACTGTCTATCAAAATATTAACAACAGAGGCAGGAGGCAGGACGAATACTGTTTTCTGTCGAAACCTTACATAAACAATGACTTTTCACGTCATGGAAAAACCCACGAAAAACCTAACCCCCTTCCCGACGCAGTTGCAATAAGTAATAATACGTAGCAAAAATTACCTCAGAGAAAAAAGAAAAGTTTAGTTCAAATCAATACCTGTTAAGGTGTAGTTCCAGTGTATTGAGCAACTTGGGCAAGTCCTTTTGAGAAACCTGACGTGTACCCGTCTCGACTGCATCAACCCAGGAAACGCTTTTCCCCATCGTTGTAGCGAAAAATGCTCTAGACCAGCCTTTTGCTTTTCTCCCTTCTCTGATCACATTACCTGATAGAGGCTGGATATTTGCACTTAGCTGATTCGAGTCCAGGGTCAAGCGTTCCTGTACTTCTGCTGGTAAATGAAAACGCCATCTAGAATTGAGTATTTGATTCCAGTAACCTATAGGTCTTTTAGCGCTTGTGCTGCTTGTTAACCAAGCTGGGCCTGTTTCCAATTCTGCTTGCCATCCGGTTTCTTTGACAACTTTCAAATCAGTTTCCAAATCATCAGCCATTTGCCGTCTAAGCTGTCTGTCTTGCTCTGCTGTTGACACTTTGTCTGCACCGTAAGCAATCTCCATCAGAGTCTTGCCCATTACACAATCCTGGAATTCCGGTTGGATTTGGAAGGTTAGCCAAACTAGCATTCTAGCCGCGCCAGCATTTTGTTTACCAATACTAAATAGTTTCTGTACGGTTTTCTTGGTAATAATTCCAGTGTAGTAGTGGTATTTAGATTTGTTGAGGAAGTATTTTGTCCATACTCCAGCTTGACCTATCACCTTTAAACCCACTAGCTTGTTATTGCCAGCTTTATCTGTTTCAAAATCTCGTATTATGCTGATGTCCCAAATCTTTAAATCAGCAACAGTAAAAGCTCCTACTTTCCCCTGTTTAGGCCATGCAATACAAGCTAGTACCTGAGCAGGTTGTCGTAACAAGTCGTACAAAATACTCAATTTTTCATGCTTGCATAAGTCCCTGCGTTTAACAAGCCCTGTGTATTCAAATAGTTGCTTGTCATCAATTACAAAATTGCCTGACCAAGGTTTATCTAGGCTAGCTACTAAGGCACAGTAAATCAGGTGAATAGCACAGGCTCTTGGATCAAATTGGTCTATAACAACTAAAGCTGCCTCTTCTGCCAGAGTTTCTGGTTGTGGAGTTTCAGAATTATCTGTTACATAATAAAAGATTTTTCCTTTTCCAGTTTCAGTTTCTTTTTCGTAACTAAAAGTATTATTTACTTGATTCCATGACAGATTCATTTTTTGAGATAAAACTTCAGCAACTCCATACAAAACTAGTGACAAGGCAGCAACATTAGTCTTACTATCAGGAAATAAAGAAGCTTTTTTGAATTGCCGAGGTTTTGCTGAATACTGGTAATTTAATAGTAAATTTTGCTCATCTTTATTAACTCTGTCTTGAAGAGGAATTTGCTTTGATAATTGAGTAGTTGATTCTTCCAGAGATTCTTCATCAAGAGCAACATTAGTTTCCTTTGAATTTTGATTACGGGAAATGGTAATTCTTCTTACCTGGTAAAATAGATGCAGAAGTTTACTATATAATGTTTTTGCTAACTGTTTCATTTTTTTACAAATTCACTGCTCACGTCGATAACTTACAATGATAAAATAAAGCCTGAGTTTCTTCTACTTGACCTTGCTAGAATAAACTCTCAGCCGCTTTGAGTCGCTTTAAACAACCACCAACAATGCAAGATATTTGACACCAGGTGATACCAATATAATAAAAAGTGGTCAAGTAAAAAAACTGATTTTTACTTGACCAGAATTATCAGTGATGAGTTCAAGCTTTCACTGATTGTAATTACGAATTGCAGCTTTGCTGCTTGAGGTTACTAGGGGTACTGTTTGTCAGCTGGATCTCCATAGGGGTCTTCGCTAGCTGGGCGGACATTACCATACTGCCCGTAATTTCCTTGGTTGCCTCTTTGCATCAATTTTTTGACAGCTAGGGCGGCGATACCAGCGATCGCTCCCTTAGCTAATGGATTACTCATAATGTTACCACGTTGACCACCTGTAAAGCTCCCCGCAGTACCACTCATAATTTGACTGAGTATATCTGGTTGTTGCTGATGAACCCGGTCTGTCGTTTGAGCAAGATAATTTGGGTCTTGAAAGCGATGATTTATACCATCTTGGTTTAGATCCGGAAAATTCAAGTTTGAAGAGCGCGTCTGCTGTTGAAGAGAGCGACCAAACTGCATCCGCTCTTGTGGTGACATCCGACTAAAGGCTTCTTGTGCAGATTCCTGATATATGGAAAAAAGTTTCTATTAAAAAATAGAATGACGGTTAAACGCCATCTATTTATAACATGTACAAAAATTAATTTGTTGGAACAGTACCTTCACCCAAACCCTTTAAGTCTCGCCCAGTGGGACTGTTATTATATCCTTGAAAGTCCCGGTATTGTTGTGCCTCCTCCTGTGGAACACGAATGCCCTCTTGTGGCGCTGTTACCCAGACAGCACGACGTTGAGCATCTCGATAGTAAACACGCCCATTCTTAGAAAGGTAGTATTTCCCCTGCGCTCCTGTTCCTTGGGCATTCTTTCGCTGATTGTAGAGGTAGAAAAGTCCAGCGGCTCCTGCCAAGATTGCCACTTTCTGCCCTGTACTCAATCCCCTCCTAGCTTGGGGTTGATTTACGGGGGCGCGATTATTTAAATTTCTACCAATACTATCGTCAATTGGAGGTGGCGCAGCATTTCGGGAACCTCCGCCGCAGCTATTAAGCAGCGGGACTGTTAGCAATGTTGAAAGAAATACTGTTGTTGTCAGCGAAGCTAATCTATTTGTCTTGATCATACATTTTCTTTTCCTGCTAATTTAGCTGACGTGGTATAAGAGTCTACAGTTCTATACAATGGTCAAGTAAAAAGCCGAGTTTTACTTGACCGAAAGTTCAAATACACTCTATTCGCCACTATACTTTAGTTAGCTTAAAGTCTGTGATTCTTCTGTGCCTAAAATTTGTTTTTTAAGCAAGCGAGTTTCTGCTGTAAATTCTTGCCGAGTGGAATCTTTGAGCAAATAGCGGGAAGTAAACCAAATTGTGTAACCAAGTCCAATTAATTGGAGAAATGGAGAAACTAGTGGAATATCACTTATTGCGTTGAGTACCGCTAGAAAAATTCTTAGTGCCGTAACCGTTATCACAAGCAAAGCAAAGCTGATAATCGGTAGTTTGTATTCTTGGTAGAATCTACCTATGTACTCAGGTATTTTTGCCAAAAATATAGAAATCTCTCTACCATTTTTTTGCCATTGTTCTTCATTTTGCGAGGCGGGTGGTAACATTGCCAGGTTTCCAGACTCTGAACCTTTAAGTGCTTCTATCTGGTTTTGGGAGGCAGCATCGACATACTGCTGTTGCTGTAATTCTGTATCCATAATTATCTCCTGATTTTCTGCAATTAGAGCAGTTTTAAAGTTTACACTTAGCCACAATTTATCAACTTATGCAGCGCTTGTTCCGCATCCCGATGATGAGTAAATACGCCTATAGCACGCTGATGTACACTTAAGTCCATTATTTTTCCTTATTGCTCCTTAGCAGCACAGGTAAATATTTGTTTGCGAATTTATTAGGACTTTAATAATATTTAGGCATTTTTAGACTTACTTCTCATCAATCTTTTGGAATAAATTCTGTCTTCAACAAGAGTGATAGAGCAAGCATTACAACTTAAGGCAATAAATCTTTAAGAATGTAAGGATATTTGATTTAAGTGTAAGGTATTAACAAACATATTAAACTAGCTAGGTTTAATAGTATGTATCAATTTAGCTAATTTTAGACTTGAAACTTACTGCTAGGAAGTAGTCACAGAAATGCTAGAAACTAGTCACAAAAGTTATAAAGATTTAGTTGTAATCAAATTTGTTGAGAGTAATACATTAACTAAAATTCTTATTTTGTGTCATACTTATGGGGTATCAAACTATATTCAATTACTTCGATTGATGAAATATCAAGATGATTGAAGTCACTCCTCGGACAGAAGATTTACCTAAACTAAATTGTGTAATTTATAAAAAAGACACAGCAAGATTTTAAGGAATAAAAGAATGCCACTCCAGAAAATAAGTGAATTTGATGCAGACTACCATAATACTATTGAAGGCAATGACATCAAAGGAATGGGTGTGTATGTTCAAGGAACTGATGAGAAGATTGGCACAGTAAATGATGCTGTAGTAGACGACCAAGGAGAATTCCGCTATTTAATTGTTGACATCGGCTTTTGGATTTTTGGCAAGAAAGTCTTACTACCAGTAGGAAAATCGCGTATTGACTCTACAGCAAACCGTGTATATGTCGTTGGTATAACAAGAGAGCAAGCGGAAAATTTACCTGAATATCAAGAGCATACAACACTTGACTACGACTATGAAGAACAGGTGCGTGGAGGATATCGTACACCGTCTGTAGAAAGTTCAGCTGCGCTAGCATCGACAGTTGGTCGCACTACTCCAAGTCCTGACAACTACACCTACGCAGATGACGCGGATCTGTATGATGTCAACGCTCACGAAGACCAAACTTTCAAACTTTACCAAGAAAGGCTAGTTGCTAATAAACAGCGCCGAAAAAGCGGAGAAGTAGCGATTAGTAAGCATGTTGAAACCGAAACTGTAAGAGTTGCTGTTCCGGTGGAAAAAGAACGAGTGGTGATTGAGCGAGTGACTTCTCAAGACACAGGCAAAGTTGTGTCTGCTGAAGCGACTGACTTTGGCGAGGGCGAGGTAGCACATATAGACCTCTATGAAGAAGTTGCAGACATCCAAAAGGAAGCTTTTTTGCGCGAAGAAGTCAGAGTGCAGAAAGTTGTAGACAAAGAAACCGTTGAAGCTCAAGAAACCATTCGCCGCGAAGAATTAGATGTTAACACTGATGGAACTCGAATAGAGAATAAAACTGACCGGGGTTAACCTACTTAAACTACAAAGGTGATTGCATTTGAGTTAGTAGGAGTGGGTTTTTTAACTACTTCTACTCAAAATACTCTCAGTAGATTGATATTGCAGAAGAGTCATTAGTTTAGATGAGGTGGTTAAATTGAAAATAATTCAACAGTTTCGTCGGGTTTTAACAGCTTTAGTCTTGGTATTAGTACTAACAACGACTGCCGCCTGTAGTGGTACTGTTCAAGCTAAACAACCAACTCTATTACCGTCTGGAATCCATAGTGCTGACTATGCCTTGTTGTCACGCGGTAACAGTGTACAGGGTCAAGATTTTGGGAACTGGGTTGTCGCTACAGCCAAGGGAATTGTCCAGGATGCTTATGTACGTGATAACAATAAGTTAGGTGTCGTGATTGCGCCTCAAGTTCGTCCGACCGAAGTGCGACCATTAGCAAAATCCTTACTCCAAGGTTTTCACCAAAATTTCCCGAATCAAGACTTAAAAGTTTTGATGTATGCACCAGACAAAAAACTGATTTTAACGGGTCAGTATGATGTGCAATCTCAGCAAATTGAGTATAAATAACGACTCATTTTTTTGAGAAAAGCTGAGTTAATTCAGTTGATTGTAAGTATAAAAAGGAGACATTTAAAATGAGCAGCAGTGACAAGTATAAACACGAAATTCTCAACGAGTTGGCTCACGGTAATACAGAGTCTTTAAATGATGTTTCATCTGACCCAACTCAGGAATACCAAAATTTTGACGATTTTGCCCAGCGCTCATCTCACGATCAACGTCGGCAATTATTTAGTCAATCTTTCAACCATAACAGCATTCCACCAAGCCAGCTGGAGCCAGAACTCCAAAAAGCGATCGCTCAGATTAAGCCTAACGAACGGGATGATGTTGCACGGGCATTTTTCAAACACTTAAAGCAAAGAGGTCTAGACGAGCGCCATCTAGAGCGAGATTTGGGACTTTCTACCCACAACCCTAAGCACATAAGTGCAGATGACCTCAGCAAGCTGGCATCTTTCACATATCATAGCCACCCTGACATCTTCCACGAAGTGATGGCTGAACAACCAGCGATTCTTAAGTTTCTCAGTAATCCAGTGGTCGGAGCAGCTTTAGGAGCGATCGCCTCTAAATGGTTTGGTGGTCATAAGTAAGCATTCCCAAACTTGATACGGGAGCAACGCGATTTTGTGAGATTTGATTTTTCCTATCAATAAAATTGGTTTATTGATAGGAAACTGGGCAAAATTACCGTTTTTTTAGTGTTTTTACTGATGCTATCAGCTTGAAAAAGTTTTTAAAGTGACATTAAAGTGACATTATTTGTTGCTTCTCACTTTTTCGCGTTGCTCCCACTTGATACACATAGTCCTTTGTCTGGACGCTGCAAATATAAAGGAGACGATGATCATGACTCAGAATAAGCAACAAGCAGATAAGTATGACGAAAATACCAACCCCGATCAAGAGCAAACCGATGCTCAATCTTCAGGATCAGGCATTGGTGCTGGTATAGCTGGTGCAGCGATTGGTGGTATAGTTGGTGGTCGAGTTGGAGGTGTATTTGGTGCTGTCGCGGGCGCGGTAGCAGGCGCTTTGGCTGGCAAGGGTACATCTGAAGCTGTTCACGATTCTGTTGAAGGTATAGTAGATGCAGCAAAGAGTATAGCTGAGACTGTTAACCACTCTGTAGAAGATGTAACAGAAGTAGCCAAAGATACAGCACAAGCAGTGAAGCCATCCATTGTTGATGTAGTAGAGGCAGTTAAGGAGACAGTTGAGGAAACCAAGCCATCTGTAGTTGATGCAATTAAGGGTGCAGCCCAAGAGGTCAAACCAGCTGTTAAAAATGTAGCGGACGCTGTTAAGGAGACAGTTGAGGAAGTCAAACCAGCTTTCAAAGATGCAGCAAAAGATACAGCGAATGCAGTAAAGGGTGCAGCCCAAGAGGTCAAACCAGCCGTTAAAAATGTAGCGGACTCTGTTAAAGAGACAGTTGAGGAAGTCAAACCAGCTTTCAAAGATGCAGCAAAAGATACAGCGAATGCAGTAAAGGGTGCAGCCCAAGAGGTCAAACCAGCCGT
>NZ_JBALEF010000021.1:0-40172 GCF_036918245.1 Nostoc sp. | reverse complement strand
TAACTGTAGGGTTTTGGCATTGGTTAAGCGATCGCTTCTCAAACAAGGGACTACTTTCAGTTTACGTCCTAACTGCCTTGGCGGTTACTATAAATCTCCTTGTTTAAGGTTAGTTATCAAAGCAAAACCATTTTCAAGACTATAGAAAAGGTCAATTGAATTGTTAAAGCCTTCCAAAGGAACGCTTCAGTGCGAGTCTAAGTCGTAGACTTCGCTTAAAAATTCAAACTTATCTAATTATCTGATTGACAACAGATGTACTCTGAATACGCCATTTACCTCGTTGTCTAATCAAATCATACCGAACTCGCAAATTCTCGTTAGAAGAGTTTTTTAACTGACCATTTTCATATAATTGCGTCGCTTCCTTCACCGTAGCTACTACTGCGGCACGATCTGCAAATAAATCAATTTTCTCTACAGATTCCAGCTTTACGCTATGGTCGTACTTGCGGTAGCGGTTGTCTGATCTAGCCTGTTGAGCAATCACCCGCCATTGAGACAAAGCTGAACCAGTTAAAATCTGCTCTAAATTATTAATCTCATGATTCGGCCCTAAAGCTTCGGCTTTAGTAGATAGCCAAGTGCCAATGATTTCCTCTGCCGCTGCATCTGTTAAAGGGCCATCTAGTCCTTGTGATTTACGATTTGGATCGGGAATAGATATTGGTGGTTGATTGATTTGTACAAACAACTGTGAAGTAGGTACAGCTCGTGTAGGAAAAAACAGATTTTTTAACCATCCAAAAGTTGTTGTGGCTAACACCCAGAAAACTAATAGACTCACCAAAGAAATAAACACTCTCCATACCAGCCGTGTTTTCCCTTCGATGGTGTTAGCAAAAGTTCGCCGCCGCCGAGGACGACGAGAATGGGGACGATTATCCGGTATACGTTCCCGGATAGCAGATGGAGTAGGTTTTCTCCGCCGACGCTTTTGGTTATGAGCAGGTGTAGCACTTTTAGCTGAACCGTTCAAATGCTGATTAGTGCCTCTGCTCGTCCGTTCAGCAGCAGGAACCTCTGATTTTACACTTCCAGATGAATTCCACATAGATGGTGACAAGTTTGAATATTCTGGTGTGTCTGGCAAATCTAGGTCAGGTGTTCTGCTGTGATTAAATTGCCTTGAAGTCCTAGTTGAATTCTTAGGGAAAGGCGAATTATTTGTCTGCGGTTGGGGAAAATTTTGGGGGTTAATTACAGCCCACTCATTAGTTGTTTCTGCATCCGTTGGCAGTGCTTCTAAATAAGCTTGTACCTGTTGGTTAGCAAAGTAATCTTTTAGAAAAGCTTGCTGGGTTGCTAAATCTCGAAAATGGGGAAATACTTCGTGTTGCAACCACTGTTCTGCATATAGACACAGCCCTGGTAACAAATCTGGAGAGTCTTGAGATTTTTCTCTAATAAAAGCTAAAGCTTCGTACTCCTGACTAAGTTCTAAAACACGAGTTGCTTCTTCAGTTTGTCCCAAAAGTAACGCACATAGAGACTGTTCTAAATGTACATCTTGGCGCTTGCCCAGACGTATGAGCATTTGCCTTGCTTGACGAATTAAAGCAGGTTGCCGTTGAGCAAATCCCCGCGCTATCAAGGCATAAACAGCTAAGTAAGTGGCAACAGCAGAAGGACGTTTGCTTTGGGCTTCAAATAACTTGTGCTGCTCGGCGACTGTTAAGTGGTTGCGTAACTGCTGGATAAATCGCAGAAAGTCATCTATATTTAGACCAGAGTCATCATTGTTCGTGCCATCAATCCCGCCACGATCTTCTAAGAGGTTTTGCAATAATTCCAAACCTTGGCTTCGTTCGGTAGTCTTTTCTTGAGGTAGTGCCAGCAACTCCAAAATTCGATATGGTCGCAATTTATAAAGATCTGCCTGAATTTCTGCCTGGACACTGGCGAACAACCCTTCGCGTACTAGTAGTTCTTGACCAGTTTCTAGAGATATGGCGGCATTTTCATAGTGACCTTGTTGCCACTGTTCGCGACCTAATTCTAGACAAGCAAGGGCGACAGTGAGAACAACATCTGGATGTTCAGCACTTTCGTGTATTTCTTCGTCTGCTAAATTATTGCCTTTTCTTGCACTTGTAGCACCATTTTTATTTACCAGGTACGGACGACCTAGTTTTAGTACAAGTTCGTATTCCCCCAACTCTTGCAAAATTAATAAAGCGCCCACTAATTCGTCTTGAGTAATTTCGATACCCAGACTCTGGGTGTCACTATCCCTTTTGGTGCTTTCTGGACGATTTTCCAGTGCTACTGCGGCAGCAGCAAGGTTATCAGGGTCATAGGCGTGAGCAAGATAAAGCTGATCGTAGGTACTGCGTTGTTTTGGATCTGATAAAACCACGTAAGCTTCTTCTATGAGTTGTTTACGAGAAGAAATTGCTGCCTGAGAATACTCACGTCGCGGCAATTGTACAATGCGATCGCTGTATGCCTGTCGCAATTGTTCATCACTTGCCGCTAACGGTAGTCCTAAAATTCGGTAGTAATCTAGCGGAATTCGCACAGCCTACTTCCCCTGCACCGTGATCAACATAATTCACCTAGAGCGTTCCAGGCCGTAAAACCGTGCCATAAAAATGCCGTCTAGAACTCACTCTACAAGTGTATATTGCAACAACTTGTTTTGTACCTTCCCGAAATTTTGAGTCACATTCTAGTACTAATTTTTTGCTTTCGCCTAGAAAGCCTCAATTGTTTGTTTTAATTCTTAGTATTTTTGTTTAACACGACTATTATCAGCCTTCGATACCACAAACCACAACTACCGCTTTTAATCACGGCATAAATGTTGTGGTTGGAAGAATCTATTGATGATTGATTTTTTTGGGATTTTCCCACTAGGCAGTAACAAAAATATCCCTATTGGGGATTTACCCTGATAACTAGAAAAAAAATAATATCATAATTTACCCTTAATTACAATTACCTATTTGGGTATTGTAGATTTTTGCCTCCTTTTTTTTAAATTGTTAATGGATATGCAGAAAGCAGTCTATCTTGATTGCTAGTCTGTGAAGGGGAATAATGAGAGAGAAAACCTAAAGCGGCAGATATTGCCATTAGAGTCAAATCCTCACGGGGTATGAGCTGAAAAGTTAAAAATCAAAAATTAAAAATTCAGCTATTCCCTAAGACCCTTTTTTGGTGCATAAAGAAAGTTTGATTGTTGAGCCTTACAAACGCTAGCCTGTTAAAAGCTGAGGTGTTATCAGACCAACTTATTTAAGACCGTAACTTTAAGTTGTACAACAGGGATACTCAAAAATAATGGTTCAAGAGCGTACTTTACCCACTTTTAATCCTGCTACTACGCAAATTACTAAGGAAGAAGGGTTACGGTTGTATGAGGACATGGTATTAGGGCGCTTGTTTGAAGACAAGTGTGCTGAAATGTACTACAGGGGCAAGATGTTTGGTTTTGTCCATTTGTACAACGGTCAAGAAGCCGTTTGCAGTGGTGTTGTACAGTCAATGCGACCGGGTGAAGATTTCGTTTGTAGTACCTACCGCGACCACGTTCATGCTCTGAGTGCGGGTGTACCAGCAAGAGAGGTAATGGCAGAATTATTTGGCAAAGCCACAGGTTGCAGCAAAGGGCGCGGTGGTTCCATGCACATGTTTTCTGCGGAACATCGCTTGCTGGGTGGCTATGCTTTTGTGGCTGAGGGAATTCCTGTAGCCGCTGGAGCGGCTTTTCAAACCAAATACCGCCGCGAAGTGCTAGGAGATAAAAATGCTGACCAAGTGACAGCTTGCTTTTTTGGCGACGGTGCAGCTAATAACGGTCAGTTTTTTGAGACACTAAATATGGCAGCCCTATGGAAACTGCCAATTCTGTTTGTAGTCGAAAATAATAAGTGGGCCATTGGGATGTCTCACGAACGAGCCACTTCCCAGCCAGAGATTTATAAAAAAGCCAGTGTATTTGACATGGTGGGCGTGGAAGTAGATGGCATGGATGTACTAGCAGTTCGAGCCGTGGCCCAAGAAGCTGTAGCCCGTGCCCGTGCAGGTGAAGGCCCAACATTAATTGAGGCGCTTACCTACCGTTTCCGGGGTCACTCCTTGGCTGACCCAGATGAAATGCGGAGCAAAGCTGAGAAAGAATTTTGGTTCGCCCGTGACCCAATTAAGAAGTTGGCAGCTTATTTGGTGGAGCAAAATCTGGCGGATGAGGGAGAAATCAAAGCCATTGACCGTAAAATTCAGGATGTAATCGACGAGGCAGTTAAATTCGCCGAAAGCAGCCCTGAACCAGACCCCAGCGAGTTATATCGTTTCGTGTTTGCAGAAGACGAATAAACAGTGCTGAGTTATGAGCGCTGAGTGCTGAGTACTTTTTATTCTGCTCAGGACTCAGCACTAGGTACTCAGCACTCCACTTTATCCAGGACTAAAATTTGTGTTTAGCATTGCAGTTCAACAGCAACAGTACAAGACCTACATTCTTTCTGATGAAGCCGTTGGTTCTCAATTGGAAGTCGTACCCGAACGCGGCGGTATCATCACCCGTTGGCGCATTCAAGGGCAAGAAATTTTCTACTTAGACACTGAACGCTTTACTCATCCTGAGTTGAGTGTCAGAGGTGGAAATCCAATTTTGTTTCCTATTTGTGGCAATCTACCAGATAATACTTACATTTATAACGGTCAAAAATATACTCTCAAGCAACACGGTTTTGCTCGTGAATTGCCGTGGTCAGCAACAGAACAAAAAACTAAAGATCAAGCTAGTCTGACTGTAGTTCTGAATAGCAATGAGCAAACCAAGGCTGTTTATCCTTTTGATTTTCAACTGGCTTTTACCTATGAACTTCAAGGTAATACCCTAGAAGTCCGCCAGCAGTATAAAAACTTATCATCTACACCAATGCCCTTTTCGGCTGGTTTCCATCCCTACTTTCTGTGTGGTGATAAAACTCAGTTAGAGCTTGAAATTCCTTCTAAGCAGTATCAAGATAATCAAACTAAGGAAATTCACTCTTTTGACGGCAATTTTGACTTTAGCCGTGATGAAATTGATTTTGCCTTTGGACAGTTAACGAGTCAATCAGCCACCGCGATAGATCGCAGTCGGAAGTTAAAACTCACCTTGGATTATGATGATTTTTCTACCTACCTAGTATTTTGGACAGTCAAAGGTAAAGAATTCTACTGTCTAGAACCGTGGAGTGCCACCCGTAACTCTCTTAATACTGGTGATAACCTGACTGTGTTAGCACCAGGAGCTAGCCACACAGCATCTGTAAGGTTGACTGCCAATTTTTTCTAAACCCCTTTACAAATCTACAGATTTATATGCTATGATGGCAAAGTTGCGAAATGCAACGAAAGGGTCGCTAACTCAACGGTAGAGTACTCGGCTTTTAACCGATTAGTTCCGGGTTCGAATCCCGGGCGACCCATATTCAAGGAAAAATGCTTGCTAAGTCTTTGAGGATAAAAGTCGAGGCTAGCTTTATTGTTATCAATAAAATTGTGAATGCGATCGCTCTGGGCAATAAAAAATTTTTGGATGAGCGATCGCTTTTTTCTGAAGATAAAAGAAAGATTATAGATTAAGCGAAATTAACTAAGTTGTAAGTGTCTTTCAGTAATTTTACGGTTATTTAAATGCGGTGTGAAGATGGATAACTGAAGGAGAAGGCAATCATAGCTTTTGAGTCTGCGGCTTCCTTATAACCTGACAAAATAGTTCACTGGCTGGCTTGGTACAGGTGCAAATAGGGAGAGAAAATGCTGTTGCAGTTTTACGAGCCTTTAAGGTGATTATTGTCACTCAACTCAGATGATATTGTTACCTTAATTTACAGCTATGACATATAGATGTGAAGAACAAAAAAAGGCATTCAGATGCTTATTAACAGAGTGCCATTCTGAACACAACACCAAACACAAGAGGCCAAGAAACTTATGACAAAGCTAAAAGTTGAATTAGTTGACGTTTATTGCCGAGATACCGAAGATGTAACCGGTGCTGACGATTTTTATCTCGTCGGTGGTTTGGTAGGAGGACAAACCACCAAGGCAATTCTGACAACTCCGATTAAAATCAATGATAAGCAAAGGAAATCTTTCAAACCAGACCAAACCGTTTTATTTGAGGGCGAAATCCCACAAGGACAAAGCCTCAAAGGTGGACTAAAGGCTTACGACGAAGATGCTGCAAAAGACTGGGCTAAGTACGGTGACACAGTTAAAAAGATTAGTAGTGCTATTTCAGGTGCTATAGCAGCAACAGGTCCACAAGGAGCTGTTGCGGGAACGATACTTTCAGCAGCTACAACCGCGGCAAGCTGGATCGGTTCTTTGGATAGAGATGACTTACTGGGTAGTACCGAATTAGAAATTTCCTCCACAGGACCCTCCCATGAAGAGCGAGCCTGGGTAATATCCAAAAAAAATACGGGCTGGTCTACCTGGGACTACACACTTACCTATCGTATTAGCCGTTCCTAGAGAACTGATTAATACCAATACAATCGCCTGATCTGTTAGGGTGCGTTAACGAAGAAAGTCTAACGCACCTTTTTAACTAGCTATGCGATGTTTACGACGGGCTGTTCGGCGTCGCGTCTTTGTTAGGCTTTGAATTGAAACAGCTTTGAATATGTAGAAAGAGCGATCGCTTATCTTCGCCAAGGAAGTGCGATCGCTTTTAATTTAAATTGAGATTTTACAGATGGTTTAAGTGCGATCGCGATCGCGTCTGGCAGAAAAGCGTTCCCAACCGTCGTATGCGCTCACCTTCAGTCAGGAATCTAGGATACAGAGCTACCAAAGCCTTTAAACGTAGGGTAGCTTACCATACAGTAGAATAGGTGAAGTATAGGGCATGTTTATGAGCGATGGCGTAAACTTTTTCAACATAGACACACGACACTAGTTATAATTTCCTATAAGTTGAAAAAACTCTTAAGATTTAGCGTAATCATTACGCCTCTCTCAGACCGACTAGCTGACAACCACATTAGGAGGACTATCTATGGCGCTTGTACCACTGCGGCTGCTGTTGGATCACGCAGCTGAAAACGGTTACGGCATCCCAGCTTTCAACGTTAACAATTTGGAGCAGATTCAGGCGATCCTGAAGGCTGCTGTCGAGACAGATAGCCCCGTAATTTTGCAAGCTTCACGCGGCGCTCGTAATTATGCAGGAGAAAACTTTCTACGCCACCTGATTTTGGCAGCTGTAGAAACCTATCCTCACATTCCCATTGTCATGCACCAAGATCATGGTAATGCGCCTGCTACTTGCTACTCAGCAATTAAGAACAACTTCACCAGCGTGATGATGGATGGTTCTTTAGAAGCTGATGCGAAAACTCCCGCTAGCTTCGAGTACAACGTCAGTGTTACCCGCGAAGTTGTAAATGTAGCTCATGCTTTGGGTGTCAGCGTTGAAGGTGAACTCGGTTGTTTGGGTTCTCTAGAAACTGGTGCTGGTGAAGCTGAAGATGGTCACGGGTTTGAAGGTACACTCGACCACTCACAGCTGCTAACCGACCCCGATGAAGCTGTTGACTTCGTAGAAGCAACCCAAGTAGACGCTTTGGCTGTTGCCATTGGCACTAGCCACGGTGCTTACAAGTTTACCCGCAAGCCAACTGGGGAAATTTTGGCAATCAGCCGCATTGAAGAAATTCACCGCCGTCTGCCTAACACCCACTTGGTAATGCACGGTTCTTCTTCTGTACCTGAAGATTTACTTGCACTGATTAACCAGTATGGTGGTGCAATTCCTGAAACCTACGGTGTACCTGTAGAAGAAATCCAAAAAGGTATTAAGAGTGGTGTACGTAAAGTAAACATCGACACCGACAACCGTTTGGCAATTACTGCTGCTGTACGTGAAGCTTTGGCTAAAAAACCAGAGGAGTTTGACCCCCGTCACTTCCTCAAGCCTTCTATTACATATATGCAGAAAGTTTGTGCTGAACGCTATCAGCAATTTGGCACAGCTGGCAATGCAAGCAAGATTAAGCAAATTTCTTTGGAAGATTTTGCTGCTAAGTATGCTAAAGGTGAACTTAACGTTGTTACCAAAGCAGCTGCTAAAGTTTAATTTTGACAACAAATAAATAGGGGCACATTACTGCTATGCTCCTCAAAAACTGAGGGTTTTAATGTTGTCAGAAACCGGGTAAACACCCGGTTTTTTGTTTTATTCATTCAGGTTTGGGGATTGGGCATGGGGCATTGGGCATTGGGCATTGAAAAAAGGTAGAGGGGAAAACTTTTCTCCCTGCCCCCTGCTCCCTGCTCCCTGCTCCCTGCTCCCTGCTCCCTGCTCCCTTGCTTCTTCTCCAGTCCCCAGTCCCTAGAACACCCGATGTTGTAAAGAGGGCATTTGACGCCGGACTTGTTCGAGCCTAGTGGGCTTGATTTCTGCGATCGCAATTCCCGGTTTTTCTCCAGCATCAGCTAAAATTACACCCCAAGGGTCGATAATGACCGCGTGACCGTGGGTTAGACGACGGGCGTAGTTATTCCCCGTTTGGGCGGGAGCAATGACGTAGGCAGTATTTTCGATGGCTCTGGCTTGTAGTAGTACTTGCCAGTGGTCTTTACCTGTAAAAGCGGTAAAAGCGGCGGGAATAAAGATAACATCGGCTCCCTTTTCTGCCAGATGACGATACAGTTCTGGGAAGCGGACATCATAACAAATAGAAAGCCCTAAATTACCGAGCTTTTCTGAGAAATAGACGGGGGGTAGTTGCGTACCAGCCACAACTGTGCTGGATTCGCGATAGGTGTTACCGTCGGGGACATCAACATCAAATAGGTGTACTTTGTAGTAGCGGGCAAGTTCTTGACCACTGGGATCGATGAGTAGAGTAGTGTTATAAACTTTGCCTGTATTATCTACTGGAACTGGAAAGCTGCCGCCCAAGATGGTAATTTGAAAGCGTTGAGCCATTTTTTTGAGAAATTTTTCACTTTCAAGAGCGATCGCATCACCTTGTGCGAGTTTATCTTTTTCTTCTCCCATATAGGAAAAGTTTTCTGGCAAACCTACCAATTCAGCACCTTGACGCACGGCAAGCTCTATTAATTCTTCTGCCTGTGCCAAATTTTTGTGTAGATCGGCCACACTGGTCAATTGAATAGCGGCGGCTAAATAAGACTTCATAGATTCAACAACAAACAGTTGATTTATGGAAAAGAGATTATCAAAATATATCGCTACTTCAACATTTGTGGAATTTAATTAGAAATGCGTCAGCATTGCTTTTCTTTAACACACTGGTTTTATTACTGATCTTAATCTTCCTCTGGGTTCTAGCAAACTGAGTAAGATAAAGATTAGGTTGTGATCAAACCTTGATATAAAGCTGTCTACTGTGGATATTCCTATTCTCATTCAAACATTTATCGCTGTGTTTGTCTTGGCGGATGCTGTGGGCAATATACCGATTGTTTTAGTTTTGACTAAGGGCATGATGCCAGACCAAAGAAACAAAGTTATAGATAAAGCAATTATCATTGCGATCGCAGTTCTTTTGCTATTTGCCTTTGCAGGGCAAATAATTTTAAATTACTTGGAAATCAGTATCGGCTCTTTGCGAGTAGCAGGAGGACTATTGTTGCTGTTAATTGCTTTGCAAATGTTGCGGGGAGAATTAGATCAGCCGATTATTGAAGAAGGACGCGATGTCGCAATTACTCCACTAGCTTTACCGCTGCTAGCAGGGCCGGGGACTTTGACAACGGTGATGTTGCTGATGTCAAAATCACAGAGTCCGCATATTGCTGTGGCGGTGGGTATCGTAGGGGCAATGTTTATCACTTGGTTGATTTTGCGTTTAGCAAATCTGATTGACCAGTGGATTGGTGCAGAAGGTGGAGTAATTGTGACTCAACTTTTGGGTTTTCTGTTGGCGGCGCTAGCAGTGGAAATTGGTAGTACAGGAATTAGGGAGTTGTTTTTGAGCTAGAAAACTCCTAAAAATATTCGGAATCGGAAAATGTATACAAATGTAAACAAGTTTGATAGACGACAAATTCGCGCCTCTCAAACTTGTTTATGAAAATTAACTTAAAGTTAGAACAAAATGGATAACTCAAGAGGATTTTATTGCCGATTGAGTTTCAAAGATGCTTTTCGAGAGTGGAAGCTAATGTAGTTTTAGGCACAGCGCCGACCACCATATCCACTTTTTGTCCACCCTTAAAAATCATTAATGTGGGAATGCTGCGGATGCCGTACTGACTAGCAACATTCGGATTTTCATCTGTGTTGACTTTTACGACCTTTATTTGACCTTTGTACTGTTCGGAGATTTCATCGACAACAGGAGCTACCATACGGCATGGTCCGCACCAGGGTGCCCAAAAGTCAACTAAAACGGGTACATCGCTGTCGAGTACTTCTTGCTTGAAACTAGAATCGGTAACTTGTGCGGCTGTTGACATGCCTAAAACCTTCGCCAATAATATCTGAACTTGGTGAAAATTCTACCATAGCAAAAACCTCAGCTTGGGAGTGCGAGGATGTACATTTGCAAAGAAGCTCTAGAATTTATTTACAAACATAAGGAACCGCCCGAACAGTAGTCCGGGCGGAGTGTGGTGTGAGGAGTGAACGGAAACATGCGTCTCCGCTATTTCTATTGTAAGCGACATATCGGATTTTTCCAGCAATTGTTTAGGGGGCTAGAAAAATTTATTGAAGGATTGGGGATTGGGGAGTGGGGAGCAGGGGGCAGGGGAGACAAGGGGACATAAGTGAGAACTTACAATAAGTCTTTCCATTCTCGTTGTCCCATTCTCTCTTCACAATACCCCATTCCCTACTCCCTATTCCCTTATTTCCCCATACCTAATTGTTGAGCTTTTTGGTAAACTTTGCCCTCGGTTAATAAAGAAGGTGCAATCACAACTTCCACCTGCTGCATTTCTTTAATATTTTTCACTCCCAAAGTGCCCATGCTGGTCTTTAAGGCTCCTAAAAGATTGTGAGTGCCATCATCTAGTCCTGCTGGGCCAATGAGTATTTGCTCTAGGCTACCAGTGGTGGCAACGCGAATGCGTGTGCCACGGGGCAAGACTGGGCTAGGAGTCGCCATACCCCAATGATAACCTCGTCCAGGGGCTTCTGCGGCTCTGGCAAACGGGGAGCCAATCATCACACCATCAGCACCACAGGCGATGCATTTGCAAATGTCTCCACCGGTGATTAAACCACCATCAGCAATAATGGGGATATAGTTGCCAGTTTCGTTGTAGTAATCATCTCGTGCTGCGGCACAATCTGCGATCGCAGTCGCTTGTGGCACACCCACACCCAACACCCCACGAGAAGTACAAGCCGCACCAGGCCCAATTCCCACCAGTACCCCAGCCGCCCCAGCTTTCAACAAATTCAACGTGACTTCGTAAGTCACGCAATTTCCCAACACCACGGGGATGGGCATGGAACGGCAAAATTCTGCTAAATCAAGTGGTACTAAAGACTCTGGTGACAGATGTGCAGTAGAAACTACCGTAGCTTGGACAAAAAATAAATCTGCCCCAGCTTTTGCCACGGCCTCACCGTATTTACTTGCACCGGCTGGAGTCGCACTCACCGCCGCAATGCCACCTTGTTGTTTAATTTCCTGAATACGTTGTTCAATTAATTCCGGTTTTATTGGTTCGGCATAGAGTTCTTGCATGAGGGCAACAAATTCATCTTTCCCCACAGAGGTAATCCGATCTAATATTGGCTCTGGGTCGGTATAGCGAGTTTGAATACCCTCTAAATTGAGGACACCTAATGATCCTAACTGTGACAAACGTACAGCCATACGAACATCTACCACGCCATCCATAGCACTAGCAATTATCGGGATTTCTCGCTCAATATTGCCAATACGCCACTTAGTATCTGCCAAACTGGGGTCTAGTGTTCTATTACCAGGGGCTAGAGCAATTTCATCTATTCCGTAAGCTCTGCGAGCTGTTTTTCCCCGCCCAAGTTGAATTTCCACGCTTTAACTTTACTCAAATCTGTTTAAGCTAGGGTATCAAATTGTGGGGAAATTTGGGGCGTTTTTTTCCCTAACCATATAGGTGACTAGTGACGACTGTCATTAGTCATTTGTCCTTTGACCGATTCCAAAATCCAAAATTAGTTTGATTTACCGTTTATTTTTAGCGGCATCCACACCAGTGTAACCAGTTGCTAACCAAATTATCGCTCTAGCTCCATCACGAATAGATTTTTCGATAGATTCAGGGGGTTTTTCTGACGGAACTGGCACTGGTTTTAAATAAATACCCCGACTACCCAAAATAATTTCGCCAATGACACAAGCCCGGCGCATGTGGAAGTCTGAAGTAATCAAATAAACGCTCTTAATGCCGCGAGCTTGCAAATCATCTACCAAAGTAGTAAAATTAGTAACTGTATCTACTGCTTCATAATCCAAGTGTAAACGTTGAGGATCAACACCAGCTTTGATAAACACTCTTTGGGTGAATGTACGTGGACTACCGCCTGTAATCCAAATTGGTATATTTGGATGCTCGCGAACAAATTTTGCTGTAAATTTTTCTCGCTCTAAATGTCTCGTTGAACCACCTAATACTACAACTGCTTGCGGCTGCACAAATTGGTTTTGTACTTCTTTGTATCCCCACCACATTATTATTGGTAGGACAAAAGCCATATAACGAAAAGATTTATTTGTAAAGAGTAGCTTATTCAAGGCTCAATAACTTAATTTACTTAGTGCAAAATTTTCTCTGGCTATAAGAAAAAACAATTGATAGTAGAGTAGCAAACTTCCAAAGAATCTGCCCAAATATAAATTTGGTTAGTTTTCGTGTAACAGCGCGATTAAGCGTGCCTGGAGTTTTTCTTCTAATTGATGGATTATCCTAACCGATATCGGACGATTCATCAAAGGGTTCTAACCACTTTATATAGTAGTTCTCAATTGCACGGAATACAGGAGCCAGTCACGTGGGCGAGTCTCCCGACTGGGGCGAACTGGCGTACCACTGTTAGGGGCACAGCAACGCTGTTACTCTGTGAATTGCTATATATATGAATTATCTGAATATAACGGGACTGGTGCGACTTGAACGCACGACCTGACGCTTAGGAGGCGTCCGCTCTATCCAACTGAGCTACAACCCCAACTACGAAGCATATATAATTATAGCAGTAGTTTTAGCGAGACTGCCAAAAATTATCCCAAGAGCCACCGCCAACTTCTAAACCACAAAGAAAACTTTCTGCTTTTAAGATTATTTTAGATTTTCTCCCATTTAGTTCTCGTAACTCTAAATTTAGTTTTCCTTGCATGGTGTCCCGGCAACAGTATCTTAAACCTTCTGCTGTGGGCGCACGTAGAGGTGTACCAGGTAAATTTGTGGTTCCTGTTAATTCAATTTCATAACTAGAGTTGCTAGCTTTCATTTGCCATCTACCCCAAGGCTGAATTTCCCAGTCTACTTGTGAATTCCAGGGAACAAATTCATAAAACTTGCCTTGATAGTGCAGTCCAATCATCGCTACAGATTCCATCCACCACAGCACACCCCGCCGTCCACCGCCAGCAGTTAATGCTAAGTCGGGTTCGCCCTCGAAGCAATTACAATTTATCCAAAACCATTTCTGAGGAAAAGCACCGCCCCAATTTTTCTCGCCGTAGGCTGGGGCGTTAGTGAATTCGTAGATTTTGCCATTCCAGTCAATCTTCCCACTGGCTAAACCATGAGCCATCAAAATTTGCCATCCAGGTTCAAAAATCTGCAAGAATGACAGCCAGCCTGCGGTTGATTGCTGAATGCCATTTTGATTGCCCCAACCGTATACTGGTTGAATTTCATACTGCCAACGGCAATAATTATTGGTGGCGCGATCGCGAATTATTCCCTGATTCAAGGTGGCTGTAGCTTGATATCCTTCTTGGACATGATACTCAAACTCTACTGGCAGGAGGTATAGGGGAGAAACTTGCAAATTATTTTTACCCCAATGACCTAAACCCAAAACATCCCGACTACCCCAAAATTTGTTGACATCAGGAAAAGTACGGCAGAGGTACTCATCATCCGGGCCGAGGATTTGAGCTGCACCGCCACTGTAAGGTTTACCGCCGATGGGATCTTCAATGGAGTACATAAAGGCGAATGTTTGCCCAATTTCCGGTAACGTGACGCGGTAATACCAACCTTCAAAGAAGCGACGGCTACTGCCATCCCAGTGATAACCAGAATGGGGTGTTTGGAGAGAATTTAGGGGAATAGTTAACATAGATTTAGATAGTTGCGATTTTTTCAGTATGCGCGATCGCTTCGATGTTAATGATGCTTATGAAATTCTTGGGCTGGAACCCGGTGCGTCTCAAGCACAGGTGAAGCGAACTTACCGTAAACTGGTGAAAATTTGGCATCCCGATCGCTTTGTCGATCAAAGGCAAAAACAGGAAGCTGAAGAAAAAATCAAATCAATCAACGCAGCTTACAACAGGCTCAAATCTGAAATTTCATCTGAGCCTCCCATTCCTGAAAATCCATCTTCATCTTCGCCTAAAAATCCCCCAAAAATATCTGTCAATCGTTGGGATGCAGAAACTTTCTACACTTTAGGAGTAGAAAATGCTACTCAAGGAAGATATGAGGATGCGATCGCAGATTTTACCCACGCAATTCGTCTCAATCCTCACTATATTGACGCGTATAAATATCGTGGGCTAGTTTGCTCACAATTGGGATACGAATATAGAGCCGCTTCAGATTTAAATAAAGCTGCACAAATAGAGGAAGAGTTAAAAAATCCGGGGAGTACGCGTAGATCGCGATCGCCTAGATATGTATCAAAACCTAGACCTCTGGTAGAAAGATTCTGTCAGAGGATAAAAAGTTTGCTGCGGCTAAATCGGCCTTGGAGATAAGGAGCGAATATAGTTTAAGACACTTTAGGCGACAACACCAGAACTGAAGTTAGATAATACTTATACTTGGGAATACTAAGTGTAGTAAGATTTGCTGCTGATTTCTTAGTATGAGCGATGTCCTCAATATAAATCATATTTACAATATCCTTGGGTTAAAGCCAGGTGCATCTGCTGATGAGGTCAAGCAAGCTTACCGCCAGATGGCTAAGACTTGGCATCCAGATTGTTTTTTTGAACCGCAGCAAAAGCTAGAAGCAGAAGAAAAAATCAAAGAAATCAATGAAGCTTATGCAAGCTTCAAGTCTTATCAGCCAAATGAAACAAATCAATCTGCTTCCATTTCCACCAAAATTGATTTCACTCCATCTAATGCTGAAAGTTTCTACAAACTGGGCATGGAGAAAGCTCAAAGAGGAAAATATACTGAAGCAATAGAAGACTTTACCCAAGCGATTCGTCTCAACCCCAACTACTTTGAAGCCTATAAATACCGAGGGCTTGCTTGCTCGAAACTAGGATATGAAAATAGAGCCAAGTCAGATTTGAAAAATGCCAGAGAACTGGAACTGAAACACAAAAAAGCACCGCCAAAGCCACCAACGCCGCCACCACCCAAACCGACATCGCCACCGTCAAAGCCACCAACGCCACCACCACCACCACCCAAACCGACATCACCATCGCCAAAGCCACCAGCACCACCTGAATCACAGTCTCAACCTTCACCGTGGAAATGTGTACACACCCTAACTCATTTAAACTGGGTTTTTACAACTGCAATCAGTCCAGATGGGCAAACTTTGGCTAGTGGAAGTAGTGATAATACTATCAAGATTTGGCATCTCGACACAGGTCAATTACTACATACTCTCACTAGTCATACAAAATGGGTAAGATGCCTAGCCTTTAGCTCAGATAGCCAAACTCTGGTTAGTGGCAGTGATGACAGCAGCATAATGATTTGGCAAGTATCTACAGGTAAATTACTCAAGACACTCAAAGTACATTCAACCCCAGTTTTTTCTGTAATCTTTAGTCCAGATGGTCAAACTATCTTGAGTGGCGGTACAGACACTACTATCAAGGTTTCCCATATAGAGATGGGACAATTACTGGAAGTCCTCAAAGGTCATTCTGGCTTGGTTTACTCCCTTGCTATTTGCCGAAAACAACAGATTTTTGGAAGTGGCGGTGCGGATAATACCATTAAGCTGTGGAATTTGAAGAGTAACAAACTGTTGCAAACTCTCAACGGGCATTCAGGTTGGGTGATGTGTGTTGCGATCAGCCTTGATGGGCAAATTTTAGCTAGTGGCAGTTATGACCAAACTATCAAGCTATGGGACAGTAGTACAGGTAAGCTAATTAATACTCTTGCTGGACATCGCAGCTATGTTTGTGCGATCGCTTTTAGTCCTGATGGTCAGCATCTTGCTAGCGGTAGTGCAGATCATACTGTGAAGCTATGGGATGTTAACACAGGACAAGAACTTTACACTTTGGATAACCATTCAGATTGGGTTAACTCTATCGCTTTCAGTCCTGATGGCAAAACTTTGGTTAGCGGTAGTCGAGATATGACAATCAAGCTTTGGCAATGCGATATCTAACAACAAATTAAAAATTTAGAGAATTGAAGCAAGTTGTTAGATTTTTTGAGCAATCCGTTAATTGACAGTTTAATAACATCCATCTTTGGTATACTCTTTCCTTTGATTAAGTATTCACTCTCTAAAGATTAAGTATTAACTCCCTGGAGATAGAGCCACTTGTTTGAGTGCAGAGGTTATTCTGAAATCACCAACAACTGAGTAGCAAATAAAACTCAATATTTATCAGCAACATATATTTTTCAGTTCATTAAAACCTCTTGTTTTCACAAAGCTTTAGTTCATCAATATCTTAATCTGAGGAGTTAAATCAACGGCTATGTCTATTCCCAATGAACGCGAAATCAAAAACAGTGAAGTCAAGCAAGAATCTTACACTGATATTAATGGTAATACTCACACTGACTTGACGCGAACCAGTGAAACAGTCAAGAACAATACAGCTAATCCCAACTCTTACACTAACGGTTACGTACAAGGTCGAAATGTTGAGCGTAACTACCAGCAAGCAGATTTAGCCCAGCGTGATGAAAACAATGCTAGTGGTGGTTTGCTGTTGGGTATTATCATTACTTCCCTGCTTGGTTTGGTTATAGGTGGGGTTTGGTACTTCAACCAGCAGAATAACGCAGCAGTTAACAATGCTGTGCCGGTTGTGGTTCCTGTACCGAGTAAGAGTAGTCCAACGCCCAGTGCGTCTCCTCAACCACAAACGAAGATAATCGAAACCATTAAGGAAGTACCTGTTCCTGTTGCTGTTCCTGTTCCCCAACAGCAGGTTACACCTCCGTCTGCACCTCGCCAACCGGATATTAACATTACTATTCCACCCCAGCAGCCTGCGGCAGAAAAAGCACCTTCTGTAACCCAGCCAGCCCCTAAAGCGACACAAAGTCCGGCGACGAGTCCAACTACTAATACTCCGGCTTCGCAGAACGATAGTTCTACTAATACTGTTGCTCCTGGTACGAAAAGTGACACTTCTAAAAGTACTACACCTCAAGGAGTAGACCAGTCAAACAGTACATCTAATAGCGGTTCTTCTACCGCAGGCGATTCTCCTCAATAACGGGTTCTGAACTTTCAGTCCACTTGGTAATGTTGGCGTGAATGCCAACATTACCAAGTGGGACAATTTTTAAGTAATATTTTTGAATTGTTGCGATAAATTAATGGTATTCAAGTTTAGTAAATGTGTCTTGTAGCTAAACAAACACAATGCTAGATTAAGACCAAGGTACAAACAGGTTAAAAGTTAAACAAAACTTTCAAGTTAGAGCCTGTGCCTCCTGCTCTAATCTTATTGCGATCGCTCTTTTGGTTGTGGCATCCGTTGAATGTGTTTTTGCCTTAAGTTCAATGAGTTGTTTTGGAGGTTTTAGAACGCACAGCCAGAAAATGCCTGCCTAGTTGGAATGTAAGGATGTGCAATTCTGAGTAGAGCGATGTCTACGACGGGCTACGCCAACGCGAATACTGTCCACCAAATTTTAAGTTAGTCATTTCTGAATTCTCCAATCTTCAAGAAACCGCCCCAAGCTATTGAGATTTATCCATCGTAGCTTCAGGCGGTTTCTGCTTTGAGTGTTATGCATTTGAAATTGCACTCTAACCAGTGGGGGCTGTCATTAGTCATTTGTCCTTTATCATTTATTTAGACCAGTGACCAATCGCCAATGATCAATGACTAATGACTAATTAAGGTAATTACAGTCACTTCAGGCGGACAAAATAAACGTCCTGGTTTATAAGTTCCTAAACCACGATTGACATATAGTTGATTTTCTTCCACCTTGTGAAACCCTTGCGCCCACTCCCAATATCGCACTACTTTCGAGCAGTCTCCTAAGAAAAATGTTACCCAACGCCGCAATTTTTTGGGAATTTGTTTGAGGAGCTTTTTATAATAAAGTACTACAGGTCCAATGCCTGGAATTACAATGTGACCACCGTGGGTATGACCAGATAGTTGCAAATCTACGCGCCATTGTTGCAATATCTTGGCTGTATCTGGGTTATGAGATAAAACGATGCGCGGTGTAAGCGAGTCTAGTTGATTCATGACTGGTGCGGGGTAAAATTCCCGTGACCAATAATCAGCTAGTCCTACCAATGGTAATTCTTTTCCTAATGGATAGGCGATTTCATTCCAAAGTACGTGAACCCCAATGCTAGTTAAGGCCTGTGTAATTTCTGCTTTGGAGTGGCTGTAATAGATATCATGGTTCCCAAGTACAGCGTAGATACCACAGCGACTTTGCAGATGTTTGAGTCGAAGCACCAATTGGTGAATTGGTGTGGGATCGTCAGTTACGTAGTCACCAGTTAATAGAATTAAATCTGGTTCAGCTTCATTAGTAAGTGCGATCGCTTTTTCTAACATCTCTTCCGACAGTCGCAAACCATCATAGTGAAAATCTGATAACTGTACTAACGTTGTACCTTGTAAAGATGCAGGAAGTTCCGCAATCTTAACCGTTATTTTATCTACTCTTAAATGTCCTGTAAACAACCAATGCATAAGACAACCGATACACCTCATACCAGCGCTTACAGCTTACCAAAAATCAAAATGTAACTTGATAAAATGCAATAATTTATGTCATCTACTTCAGATACAATTAATTCATTGATTTAAATTCTGTCAGGCAGTCATTAGCCAGAATCCCTGCTGTAATTGTATTCTTTTATTTTGAATTTTGATTTATCTACTCACCTTGTAGTGTAATTATAGTAACTTCTGGGCGGCAAAATAAGCGTCCTGGGAGGTAAGTTCCCAAACCACGATTGACATATAGCTGATTTTTACCTAACCGATGCAAACCCTGCGTCCATTCCCAATGGTTGACTACAGAAACATTTACTTCTAAAAATGAGAATCGACGCCGTACTTTTCTGGGTATTTTTTTTACAAGCTTTTCGTAAAACAACGCCGCAGGTCCAATTCCGGGAATCAATATTTGACCACCGTGAGTATGACCAGATAATTGTAAATCGACTCGCCATGCTTGTAATATTTCGGCAGTATCTGGGTTGTGGGATAAAACGATACAGGGCATGTCGGGATTTAGCTGGTTCATAACTGGTGCGGGGTGGAATTCTCGTGACCAATAATCAGCAAGTCCAACGAGTGGTAATTCTTTTCCTAGTGGATAGGCAATTTCGTTCCAAAGGACGTGAATTCCAATACTAGTAAGGGCTTCTGTAACTTCTGCTTTTGCTTGTTTGTAATATATATCGTGATTGCCAAGAATAGCATAAATACCACTGCGACTTTGGAGATGTTTGAGTCGAAGTACCAGTTGGTGAATTGGTGTGGGATCGTCAGTTACGTAGTCACCAGTTAATAAAATTAAATCTGGTTCAGCTTTGTTAGTCACTGCGATCGCTTTTGAAAGCATATCTTCCGACAGACGTAAACCATCGTAATGAAAATCTGACAACTGCACTAGCTTCTTACCTTGTAACGATGCAGGCAACCCTGCAATGTTAACCGTCAATGCTTCTGTACTCAACGGCCCAGATAACAACCAATGCATAAGACGTTCAATAAAGCTCAATCATAGCGCTTACAGCTTAACTGAACATTATCGGTTTGTGTACAGCGACCAGAGCAACTTATTGGAAATTTTATGAAAGCTGTATATTTTAGTGTATTTATACTTAGTTAAAATCAGACGTAACTTTGCTGTTAATTATGTCAGTTTATTTGGGTAAAGTATATTGTATTACATACTACCACGTTGAACCAAAACATCTAAGGCTGTTTATGTCGTCATTATTAGAGTCACAATTTATCCAGGATTTTACCCACTTTGAGCAGCACGTAGCAAAATTGCTCCATAAAGCAGATTGGACTGTTGAAACTGCAAAGACCAATCAACCTGGCTATGATCTAGTAGTCAAAAAAGGAAACCTAGTTGGTGTTGTTCAGGTTAAATGGCTAAGAAGTAATGTCACAGCGCCACAGCTTTTAAAGTTTGCTGACTTTTTAGATTCTGACGAAGGCAAAAAATTTAATTTTGGTTGGTTCATAACTACAAAAGGATTTGGCGGTCCAGCATTGGCATTAATGAGAACCTGGGGTAAAGATACTAAAATTCGCTGTGGGATTGCCCATGAAAATATGCTGGTTGGGATTGATGGTGATTACGTCATTGGGGGCAGAGGGAATCCTGAACCTCCTGAAGGAACTACGCCAAAAAAAGTTTACTTTGGAGTTTTTACCTGTAAAGGCGGAGTAGGAAAAACAACGGTAGCAGGGCATTTAGCAGGAGCATTAGCACTGCAAGGATTTAATGTAGCACTTGTAGATTTAGACCCAGAACAAAATCTGCACAAATTAGTAGGTGATGGGGTTTTTGTTCCCAATCCTAAAGGGGTAGGTACAACTATTCAAGTTTTTGATGAAAATGATTGGGATGAAGATGCTGCCCGTGACTGTCAAATAGTAATTTGCGATTGCTCACCAGCATTAGAGCGTAATCCCTCAGAGCTAGTTAAGCGATTAGATTATTGTATTATCCCAACAACCTTCAATCCATTGGGAATAAGTAAGCACGGTAAAGTTATTCAAGATACTGTTAAAGAAATACGTGAAATCAATAAGTTAGCTCATTTATTTGTATTAGTTAACAACTTTAAAGACCCTGGTATTAAGCGCTTAAAGCTGATAAAAGAAGTCTATTCTAATGCTTATAAAGAAATTAGTAAGATAGATAAAAAATTTCATTGTATAGATCCAGAAGAAGTTTGTATTCGGAGTAGCGACCTACTTTACTACTGGGGTATACATATACTCGAAAATCCAGAAAATCCTGCCAGTAGATTAGCATTTGATCTAGTTGGCGGAAGATGCTACCCGCGTGAAGATTTTATCAACTTAGCAGATTATATTGAAAGAGAAGCTGGTATAGGAATTCTTAGAGCTAATTAAGACTTGTTAAGATAAGTTTGCACTTAGCGATCGCTAATCTTCTTATAAAATTTTTACCAATATCTGTCCAAAAATCGAACCTCATACAGAAATTCCCCTCTAAGCTAACGGTATAGAGAGGTTAGAGGGAACGTCGTAATGCACTTAACAATGGAAGGGGCTTGGGGTTAGGTCTGTATCGAACTCAACTTAGAACCGCTATCATTATAAAACAGCGCCAGACTAATGAAAGACTGGCGCTGTTTTTTTATTTAATTCGCAGTTAAAAATAGTTAAATGAATTTGCTAAATTTTTCTCGCTCATTCTCCGCAATTCCTTTTTATACAGCACTGCGGTTGGTTAATAGATTCCACAAGAAAACTGCAACAATTGCACCAAGTACAGCTACCGCAATACCTGGAATGCTAAGACTAGGAGCTGCTAGAGATAAAGTTCCCGTACTGAAAAATACACCCAAACTACCGCCAACAAAAGCACCGATGATTCCTAACACAATTGTTCCTAGAATTCCGCCACCTTGATGACCGGGGTAGATAGCTTTTGCGATCGCACCAGCAATTAGACCTAAAACAATCCAAGCAAGAATATTCATTATTGTTAAGTTGGTAAAAGTTTTTGACTTACAAGTATATATTAACGATCTTCATTTCTAACTTAATCTACCATCAGAATTAATTATAAATATCCGTTAGGAATAGTTTAATTGCTACTAGATTTTTTAATCTATTGCGGCTACCACCCTGCTGAGGACAAGTCGGCTATGGATAGGTGTGACAGCCGTTATCTTAGGATTTGCCAATGTCCTAAGCTGTCTGAGCACTTCCATCTGACCCATTTGAGGTAGATAGTCAATTAAAAAAAAGCTCCTAGTAGGTCTTTAACTAGGGGCTTATATAAACTATTGCTTGGTAATTGCAGTATATGCATTTTTAATTAGCTCTCTCCTCTACTAGAAGAATTAAGCTGAGTTTTTAGAGACTGTCTCTAAAGTAATGTAAAGGAAGCAAGATCAGGTGATTGAGATGATCGCCTATCCCTTTGCAAGTTCATGTCTAGTTTTTAATTTTTAATTGCTTATCCCACGTATCGCTACCAATGACTTGATGGCTGAGAAATGGGAACAGTCTGCGGTAAGACCAATGCATACTTAGAAAAATCAGACTTACTAAGGTTAGCAGCATAACGCTCAGAATCGTTGTATATGCCTTAGTGCGCCACCAAAAGCCATTTGCACCTAGTCGCACAAGCTTCCAAAAGTTAGTTATATCGGCGCTTTCAGAATCGTGAATGGTGATTGGTAAGGATGCTGCTGTGTTTTGTCGTGCAATTGTCATTTTAATTACTCCTTTAGACCCAAATGCTGAGGCATTATTTTTAAACTACGGTAATACGATAGGCTTTATGTTATTTAGGTTTAATATCTCATAGCTTGATGCAATAAGCAAGTTTTAAGGGGATTGGGTATGGGGCTAAACCTTAGCTATCCGCTAACAGCACTCATTACGGGCTAAACCTTAGCTATCCGCTAACAGCACTCTTGAGGGGCATTGGGCATTAGTATTAAAAATTAGGTATTTACTAGATTAGACCTCTTGCATAAATCAAAAATAAAGAACCCTACCCCGCATTTGAGTAAAGCAAACGCTCCTCTCCTTACCAAAGGGAGGGGTTGGGGGTGGGGTGTTAGGGACTTTTGCAAGAGGTCTATTGAAAACTATTCTCTAGTCCCAATCCCTACTCCCAGTCCCGAATCTCTAGTCAAAATGCCTAATCAAATTTGGTTATCACAGTTGGAAAAACACCGAGCGATCGCAGTCATCCGTGCTCCTCAACTCGAAGTGGGACAACAAATGGCAATGGCTGTAGCATCTGGGGGAATGCAGCTAATTGAGATTACCTGGAATAGCGATCGCGCTGGGGAATTAATCAGTCAACTACGTTCGGAATTACCAGCCTGTATTGTTGGCACTGGTACGCTATTCAATGTGCAGCAGTTACAAGATGCGATCGCATCTGGGGCGCAATTCCTGTTTACACCCCACGTTGATTCGGCAATGATTCAAGCAGCACAAGAAAAAAATGTGCCTATCATACCAGGAGCGCTGACTCCTACAGAAATTGTTACCGCCTGGAGTCAAGGTGCTAGTTGTGTAAAAGTGTTTCCTGTGCAGGCAGTGGGAGGGACTAATTATATCAAAAGTTTGCAAGGGCCGCTGGGTGAGATTCCCTTAATTCCTACTGGCGGCGTGACTCTAGAAAATGCCAAAGAATTTTTGCAAGCCGGAGCGATCGCTGTCGGTTTGAGCGGGGAATTATTTCCCCAAAAGCTTGTCACAGAGGGAAATTGGTCAGCGATCGCAACTCAGGCAAAAAACTTAATGCAACAGTTAGGTTAACTTAGAATCAAATCATCAAAAATTCACGTCTATTAAAGTAATAGATATGGAAATAAAGGTGAAACCTGATAAGTTTCTCAAGACCCCATGATTTGAGTGTGAGTGTATCTAAAATGAAAAGACAAATTTCCCCTGACTGGGTACGTCGCTTACAAATAATTCTCACTGGTACGGCACTGTCCTTAAGTGTTTTTACTACTACTGGAACCAGTGAAGTTTGGGCGAATTCCAAAAATCAAGTGATTGCACAAAAAATCCAGACATTACAACAATCAAATCAGCGCTGGATTCAAATTGATCTTTCAAAGCAAAGATTAATAGCTTGGCAAGGTGGCAAAGTGGTTTATGGAAGTGCTATTTCCTCTGGTAAAAAAGCCACTCCTACTCTTGTTGGTACTTTTAAGGTTCAATCCAAGTTTAAAACTACGCGGATGCAGGGAGAAAACTATAATGTTCCCAACGTTCCTTATGCGATGTTTTACCAAGGTAATTACGCTATTCACGGAGCTTATTGGCATAAGAGATTTGGCACTCCAGTGAGCCACGGCTGTGTGAATATCGCACCTAAACATGCAAAATGGCTATTCGAGTGGGCATCGGTAGGGACACCAATAGTCATTCATAAATAGTAGGTGAAGCAGCCAAAAAGCAATTTAGGTAAAATTATAAATAACAACAAATCAAGACAATTAAGTGATTCCCAGCAATATTTTATGCTGGGAATCTTCGGAGTCGGAATTACTGAAATTGAAATAAAATAAAAAAGAGGGCATTCAACTATTTGCCCAATAAATAAGCGGAAATCCTGACAATTGCTGTATGAAATTACAAATGTAAATATGAACTTGGGGAAAGTTTGTATTTAAGCATTTAAATGACAGATTTTTGTAAAGGTTGTCCTTTGTAATTAGTCATTGGTCATTAGTCACTAGTTAGGACTCATCATTTAATTATGGACAAATGACAAATGTGCAAATTGGATGCGGATTAACTTAGGACTTGTCTTGAGAAGCATTAGCGGATGAATTGCGTAAATCCTCCACAGAAAGCAAGTAGTCGATCTGGAAATTTATAGGTTTCCAGAAAATTACTTCACTTGATGATTTTTGCGTAGTTTAGAAGATGAGGCATAATGCAAACTTGGATTCGCCGTGGTGGGATTCGTTCTTCAGGAACTTTTTGTACAGGCGTGGCGCTGATGGTGGTGACTTTATTTTCTTGGTCATCACCGTTAACAGGTACACCCAACTCGACTACAGCAACAGCCACGTCAGTCGATGAAAACAGCATCACTCTATCTAATAATATTAGCCAACCTCGCTGGATTGAAATTGATTTGTCAGAGCAACGTTTACGTGCATGGGAAGGTAATAAACTTGTTCATTCATATCGCATTTCTGGAGGTAAGCGAACGACTCCTACACCCATAGGTAGATTTCGGATTAATTCTAAGTATCGTATTCACCGGATGCGAGGCAGAGGCTACAACATTCCTGACGTTCCTTACACAATGTATTTCTACAGAGGGTATGCCATTCACGGTGCTTATTGGCACAACCGTTTTGGGACTCCAGTCAGCCACGGTTGCGTAAATTTACCTGTTAAGCAAGCTCGTAATCTTTACAACTGGGCTTCAACAGGAACGTTAGTAGTGGTGCGGAAATAATTGGTAAATTATAATCAATATCTGCGTTTGTTCCTTTGATGTATAGACGGGTGTGTTCGTGGAGTTACAGCAGTTTTCATGTATTTGAACCACACCTGTTGTAGGGGCGCAAGGCCTTGCGCCCCTACCGCGTGGTCTATTTACCTGAAAATAGCTGTAAGCACCTGTCTATACATATTGCTAGACTAAAAACACATTTTTGAGGGATTCAGGAGCTATGAGCGTCATAATTACTCAACCTCTCACATTGGAAGAGTTTCTGAAGCTCCCAGAAACCAAGCCTGCGAGTGAATATATTAACGCAGAGATTATTCAAAAGCCAATGCCAAAAGGGAGACACAGCCGCTTACAAGGCAAACTCTGTGCTGTTATCAATGAAGTCACAGAGAATCAGAAGATTGCCTATGCGTTTCCCGAATTACGGTGTAGCTTTGGGGAACGTTCAATTGTACCTGATGTAGCTGTATTTCAGTGGAGACGCATACCGTTCACCGTTGACGATGGAGTACCTGATAATTTTGAACTTTCACCAGACTGGACGATTGAGATTCTCTCACTAGAACAAAAACCCAACAAAGTAATTGGGAACATTCTTCACTGTCTGAAGTATGGCAGTCGCCTGGGATGGTTTCTTGACCCTGACGATCTAAGTATTTTGGTATTTCTCCCTGGAGCAGCAGCCAGTGCTACTCCAGGGAGAAGATTTTTTGCCTGTATTACCGGAAATTGAACTTGTATTAACTGTCAATCAAGTTTTTGGATGGTTAAAAATGGCTGGTTAGAAATACACATTCGTCGTTAGGTGTATGCTTTTTGATAAAAATATAGACATTAATTATGTCTATAATAGACATGATGATGAATAAAAGAGGTTTTAGATGAACTGGAGAATTGCAGAAGCGAAACAGAGGTTCTCTGAACTAATCCATGCTGTCAGTAAAGAACCGCAACTCATCTACAACCGAAATCAACTGGTGGCTGTTGTTGTTGAAGCTGAGATGTTTGAAGAATTTTTGACGTGGCGCAAGCAGCACGAAAAGATTTCTCTAGGTGATGTTTTCAAAGAACTACGTCAGATAGCTGCTGAGGAAGATTATATCCTCGAAGTACCCTCCCGCCAAGACCGTCCTAACCCTTTCGCTGATGCCATTGATGACTTTTCTTTGTGATACTAATATTATCAGCGAATTAATAAAACTCCAACCTAACTCTGGTGTATTGAAATGGGCAGAAAGAGATTTCTCATTAGTTCTGAGTGCCATCACCGTTGAAGAAATATTTTATGGAGTGACATCCAAGCCTAACCCTAGAATTCAAATATGGTTCGAGAGCTTTTTGGAAAATAACTGTCAAGTATTGCCCATCACTATTGAAATTGCCAAACGCTCCGGTGAATTGCGAGGTCAACTAAGATTAAGTGGGAAAACACACACCCAAGCAGATATGATGATTGCTGCTACTGCCCAAATTCATCAATTGACCTTAGTAACACGCAACATCCGGGATTTTGACGGTTGTGGTATCCCACTTTTAAATCCTTTTAGTTAATTAACTCAACTGTGCCACAAGTTGATTTTCCAAAAGTGTATTATTAGTCAACAAGTCTTCAACGGTGATTCGCAAAAAGCGTTGTTCATCAACTTGAAAAAGGATTTTGATGCGATCGCTTCCAGGATATCCGGTTGGTGTCAGTTGGGCAATTGTCCTCGCCCCTTCTTGATCGTTGAGGGGTTTGACGCTGGTTTCACTATTGTCCATACGGCGAGTAATTAAGCGATCGCCATCAAAATAAACTTCAGTACTACCTGTATCTGCTCCCAATTCTCCCACAATTAATTCAATACTAGGCTGATTTTCCATAGAAGCGCCTAAGACTAATTCTACTGGCTGACTCATTGGGTATGCCTGTCCAGCTTTAATTAAAGAATGCCATTTGTGACGCTGATTGCGGCGATCCCAGTAGCGGATACCATAACTATGATACAGAAAGTCTTTGATTTGTATCCCTTGTGCTAACTGTAATGCACCTTGAGCGATCGCTTCAAAGGGACGTTCGCAACGGATTTTTTCTGGCTCAAAATACTGTTTGATCCATGTCTGCACTGCCGGCAATTGCACTGTGCCACCAACTAACAAAACTGCATTAATATCTGGAAGTTCTATCCCTTGCCGTCTTGCTTGCTGCAACAGTGTTGTCATCGACTCATCCAATAACTCAAAAAAGGCATGTTCTTTGAGGATATCGTCAAAAGTGTCGCGGTTTAGTTCCAGTTGATAGCTTTCAAATGTCTCATCATCAAAATAAACTTCACTAGCTTGATTTTGAGTTGATAGCTGAATTTTCACCCGTTCTGCCAATCTTGTTGTCAAAGGACTTACCGCCAACTCTTGAGTTTTGGCAAAGTAATCTACTAACCAATTATCAATATCAGTACCGCCCAAATTTTGCCCAGCTTTCGCCAGTACACGGGCAGTTTTGACTTTTTGTTTTGAATCTTCAGCCAAGGACTTATTAGCCCACTTCAGGATAAATCCCAGTGGTTTGGCGGTTGCTTGGACACCTCGATCCAACCGGACAAGGGACAAATCCAAAGTACCGCCACCAAAGTCGATCACCAAGAGAATTTCTTGATCTGCCAAGCCATAACCTAAGGCTGCGGCTGTGGGTTCATCCAACATTCGTACTTGTTCGACGGGAAGGGATTGACATACTGTCCCCAACCAATGACGATAGGCTTCAAAACTGTCTACAGGTACGGTTAACACGAGAGAATCTAACCCACCTTGCAGGGGCGCTAGTTCTTCAATTACTTTGGTGAGGAACCATTGCCCTACTTGTTCAAAGGTGACAATTTGCCCATCTAGTTCGGGTAAGAAACCTTGAATATCTGCACCAATACCGCGTTTGAAGCTGCGGAAAAATCGCGTTTCGCCTTTGAGGTCAAAACCGCGATCGCGTACTTGTTGCCCGACTAAGACTTTATTTTGACTTGCGTCTTCAACATAAACCAAGCTGGGAATCAGTGGCGGATTGAGACTTTGTTTAATTGATAAGCCGGGTAGAGTCAGGGTTTCTGGCTGCTGGGTTACGGGGTTCCAACGAGCAATGACTGTGTTGCTAGTACCAAAATCGATTGCGATCGCCATATTTTATATTTATTCTCTCGCACGAAGATGCCAAAGCTGCTTTATCTCTGATTATTCTCTATAAGCCATCAACAATGCAAATGCGCCCACACACTTACTTCTTCGCACCAAACCCAGATATCGATTCAGTATGTTGCAGCGAAGTGTTAGCTGCAACAGATAGCACAGTTAGACAATGCTCCTGGATTTTGACGTGTCCAGGAGTTGCAATTAACTCATTGTTTTTCAGCCGAATTCGGTCATGCCAGTAATCAAACAATGCCTTGCTGTCGTCCATTATTGTGCGATCGCTTGTAAATATCCTTCAGGGACTTATCCAAAAATTAGATATAATCGCTTACAACATAGAGCTTCAATGCTCATCTACGAATAATTCCAGTAAATAAAACTAAACTAGGTAATTAATTCAATGAATACTAAGGTAGAAGATATTTTTGGAGTGAGTAGTAAGATAGTTCTTTCTTATGTAGAAAGAGAAGCAGTTGATAATAGGTTCATTGAAGCACTAAAGTCTGATAAGCAAATTATTGTTTATGGATCTTCAAAGCAGGGTAAAACAGCATTAGTTTCTAAACATGTTAATTATAAGGAAAATATACCTATTACTCTGAGTCCGAAAACTACAATATTAGATATTTACTCAAGTATTCTTAGACAAGCAGGTGTAAATATTCAAAACAACTATAGCAAATCTACAGATAAGGAAGCAAGTTTAGGAGTAGTTGGGAAGTTTAAAGCAATATTACCTTTTTTTGGTAGTACTGAAATTGAAGGAAATAACGAGACAAAGTATAATGTCAGTAAGAGTTACGAATATGAAGAAATTCCTTTCAATCTTTCCCTTCCTCAAGATATTTCTGAAATTTTGAAAAAGATAAGTTTAAAAAACTTATTATTATTGAAAATTTTCATTATCTTAATGATGACATTCAAAAAGAATTCGCTTATGACCTTAGATCATTTCAAGAATTAGGTATTCGATTTATCATTTTAGGTGTGTGGAAAGAGAAAAACAAAATGGTTCAATTTAATGGAGACTTACTAGACAGAATTGAAGAAATTCCGGTTGAACCTTGGCTTGAAGAAGATTTTATCAAAGTAGCAAATAAAGGAGCAGAAAAACTTTCAATTATTTTTCCGAAAGAATTATTAAATCAATGCCATGAGACTTGTTTTAAAAGTATAGGAGTGCTTCAAGAAATTTTAAAAGAAATCTGTATTAGTGCAAAAATTTTAGAAAGACAAAAAGTTTTAACTACTATATCTATTAATCCTCATCTTCAAAATGCTCTCAATAAAAAAGCAGAAGATTACTTAGTACGGCATCAGAGAGCGCTTGAGGCAATTGCGTCAGGTAATTCTAATTCTTCTACATCCTCTCAACAAGGATTACTTCCTCTATTCCTTCATTATTACCTAATCAGAGTTATCTTAGAGTCAGGATATGAAGGGTTAGCAAATGGAATGAAGAGGGCGACTTTACAAACTAAAATTAAAGATATACATCATAGACCAGATGGTGTTCGAGCTTCTGATATGAGTAATTTACTTTATCACCTAGCAGAACTTCAAAATATTAAAAGTATAACTCCACCAATTATTGATTATGATCGTAATACAAAGTATCTTCAAATAGTAGATTCAACCTTTTATTTTTTTCTAAAAAATGCTGATTTGTCAGAAATTATTGAAGAATTACCAAGTCCCTTAGATTAAAGAGTGAAATGAGCAGTGATTCCGAAAGTTATCTTAAGAACTTGATGAGCCACTTTCAATATACAAGCGTACAAAATTCTTTTTTTATTTATTCAGAGGGCGAGAACCGACATCCTAAGCAAGATATCAAACTAGGGCCAAAGGGAAAAAATGGCAAAGCTGCTTACGTAGATTACATTGTTAAATTGCCTAAGCGATCGCTGGAGGAGTTTTGTCGCTGGGTGTATCGCTTTATGGGTAATGCTCAGTTTATCTCCCCTCAATATCTAGCTGAACAACACCAGAAATTTGCTCGTGCATTAATAGATCGGTATTCTTCCAAAGCCATATAAATCAGGATGATTGACCCTCAAAGTGTAGGCACTGGCTAATTAGTACAGAAACCTAATCTAACCCGAAGTTTCGGGTTAGTGGTAGTTCATGCTCAATCTTCATTCCGTAACTGCCAGACTGCACCAAAAGCAGCCCCAGCCCCAGCTAATAATCCAGTACTCATTCCTTGGATAGTTTTTTGGAATGGATCTTGGGTTAGGCACTCACTTGTAACCTTACTCTCATCCAAGCAGAGACTACTTTCTGCCCAACCAGCAGTACCTCCTAAAATTACACCAGTGATACTACAAGAAACAATTAGCAGCAAAAGGCGTTGTGTTTTTCTAGCCATAGATGGATGTTTTACTCAATTTCGTATTTTAGACTTGAAAGTAGGTCGGTATGTAAATATACTTGGATCTAGATAAAAGATTTTAGATTTTTCCATACTTGAGCCAGCGTTTAACTGGACTGCTTCAGCAAAATTCCAAATCTAAAATTCTGTCAAAGGTTGGAAATTGTAGTTGACTTTAAACCACTTTACACATCCAGGCAGCAAATGTCAGCTGGTTTATGGTTGGCGAGGTAAACTTATGCGCTTCGTCCTAGTAATCTATCTTTAAATTGATAGGTAGACAATTTAGTAGCAAGGACTTTAGTTTTGAGAAAACAAGGACTAAAATCCTGACTATAAATCCTCAAAACTAGTTTGACGTAGTATTCGGTGAGTTGTTGCCCACTGATGCTCAAAAAACATCTACTCAATCTTCAAGTTGAAAGGCAAGCGGGCATAAACCCCCTGTGGATCGTTCATTTTTTGCAAAATCTCTACTTCCTGTTGCAGTTTCTGAAATTCAGTGGTGAGGGGATTGGCTGATTTGAGTTGCGTCCCTTCAATCCCTAAAGCAGTCCGCACCTCTTCTGTTGCACGCCCAAAAAAGCGTTCTCTGAAACTGCTAGTGCGAGGATATTCTTGCACTTCCCAGTCTTCTCCTAGTTTCGCCTGCTTGGCAGTGTATGCGATCGCAGTATTCAAACCACCAATTTCATCCACCAAACCAATTTCTTTAGCCGCTTCACCCGACCAAACCCTTCCTTGGGCAATTTCTGCTACTTTTTGTTCTGGGAGTTTGCGGCCTTGAGAAACTTTATTCAGAAACATATTATAAATACGGTTAACACTGCGCTGATAAATTTCCAACTCTTGAGGCGATTTCGGACGTGAAACTGTTTGACTGTCAGCATAGCGTGCGGTTTTCACTGAATCCCAAGTAATACCATTATTACTGGCCAGCTTTTCCCCATTGAATAGCAACCCAAATACCCCTATGGAACCTGTAATGGTATTTGGTTCTGCAAAAATGCGATTAGAGTCGCTAGCAATCCAATAACCACCAGAGGCGGCGACATCACCCATTGACACTACAACTGGTTTTACCTGACGAGTTAATTTCACTTCTCGCTGCATGACTTCGGCTGCGGTAGCGCTACCACCAGGACTATTAATTCGTAATACGACAGCCTTCACATCTTTATCTTGTCGCAGCTTGTTGAAGATTTTGGCAAAGCGATCGCCTCCGACTTGCCCATCTTCTCCTTTACCATCGACAATCTCGCCTTCAGCATAAACAACGGCTATTTGATTTTTGGAGTTACGTTCTACACCCAGAGATTTACCAGAAACTTGTGCGTAGCTATTCAGGCTAATTTGTCGGAATGTTTTGTCTTCTTTATCGCTATTTGTCAACTTTTTCAGGTCAGCGATAACTTCATCGGGGTATTGTACTTGATCGACTAAACCGCTAGTTTTGGCTTGTGTGGCTTCTAGTAAGGACTGATTATCAGCGATCGCTTGCAATTTATTGGGTTCAATTTTCCGACTTGCGCCGACAGCAGTGCGCCACTCTCCCCAAACATCATCCAACAATTTCTGAGTTTGTTCGCGGTTTTCTGGACTCAACTTGTTGAGAATAAATGGTTCAACGGCTCCCTTAAATTTCCCTACTCGCACGACTTGAACGCCAATGCCATACTTCTGCAATGCTCCTGCTAAAAACATTGGTTGTGAACTCAAACCGTTGACTTCCATCATCCCCAGAGGATTAAGGACAATGGAATCTGCCACTGAACTAACGTAATATTCCTTTTCACTCCAATCACTGCCATAAGCGACAATCTTTTTCCCCGCAGTGCGAAACTGCTCTAGCGCTTTCCGAATTTCTTTAAGAGAGGCATAGCCGACGCTACCAGTTTGGCTTGTGTTCGTTGCATCCACATAGATCCCAACAATGCGCGGATCGCGCCGCGCCTTTTCCAAAGTTTCCACAACTTTGCGGAGTGCCATCCTATCTTCATCCACACCTGATATTGTGTTTTGAAACAGTTCGCCTGAATTAGGTTCGCCATCAGTAATTTTCATTGACAAGTCAAAAACCAACACTGACTTATCTTTCACATTTGGCCCACTATCTTTAGAGGAGCTAGCAGCCAATATCAGCAAAAACAGTCCAGTGGTTCCCAGACCACCGAAAATAATTAGTCCTAGTAAGGTGCCAACTAAACTAGCAAAAGTTTGTTTGATAAAATTACGCATTAGTTATTTAGTATTAGTTATTAGTTATTGGGCATGGGACATTGGTCATTGGTTATAACCAAAGGATTAATGATTAATGACCAATGACCTGTTTACCTATTCTATGCGCTGTAAACTGCTAGAGTGCTTTAACTGATACAAGGTGGCGTTGCCAGTGCAAAATAAGACTGTGGTGATTTCAGCGATTAATACTTCAGCAAGTTCCGCAACTGCTGTCTCTGATGTTGCTGCTGCTTGCAAGAAAGGCATTGCTAAACCAGCTACATCTGCTCCCAAGGCGATCGCTGCGGCGACATCCAATCCATGACGTAAACCTCCTGAAGCAATTAAGGGCACATCTTTGGCGATCGCTCTAATAGTTGTAATGCACTCTGCTGTCGGTAAACCCCAATCGGCAAAAGTCCTTCCTAAGCGACGTTGCAAGGGATTTTCTGCCCGTTCACTTTCTACTTTTGCCCAAGAAGTACCACCCGCACCCGCCACATCAATTGCTGCTACCCCAGCCGCGATCAGTTTTTCGGCGATCGCTGCTGAAATGCCATTACCAACTTCCTTTGCAATCACTGGTACTGGCAATTTTGAGCATAATGTAGAAATCTTGTCAAGTAAACCCCGAAAATTTGTATCGCCTTTGGGTTGAATGCACTCTTGTAAAGGGTTAATATGTAAAATCAAGGCATCAGCTTCTAAAATATCAACTACCCGCAGACATTCATCTAAGCCGTACTTGTAGTTAAGTTGCACAGCCCCCAAGTTTGCAAATAGTAGAATGTCGGGTGCATACTTGCGGACAGCAAAAGTATCAGCCACCTGGGGTTTTTCCACCGCTACCCGTTGGGAACCGACACCCATTGCAATTTTGTAGTGTTGTGCGACTTGAGCCAAACGTTGGTTAATGATTGCGGCTTGTTCTGTTCCGCCAGTCATGGAAGAAATTAACAAGGGTGCGTCAAGGTGTTTCCCCAGAAAAGCTGTACTGATATCAATATCGTCGTGGTTGAGTTCGGGTAAGCAAGAATGGATAAAGCGATAACGTTCCAGTCCATTGGTGATTTGATGAGACTGAACATCTGACTCTAAACAGATCCGAATATGATCGGCTTTGCGATTCTGAGTTTGTGCAGAGATATTGGTAGGAGGGTTCACTGGTGGGTATTGCTAAAAGGATTGGCTTGCGATCGCTATTGTTACATTGTCTGCAATTGCTTACCCAAAAATCGCTAAATCAAAGCCTGGTCTGCCTCCGCTTGCCCTTGCCACAACAGGGTTTCGGCTTTTTTGAGCCGTTTGACGGAACCATCAACAATGCAAAAGATTTTCTTTATTAGACCTCTTGCATAAGTCCAAAATAAGAACCCCACCCCGCCAAAGCTGCGCTTTGTCTCCCCTCCCCGCTTGCGGGGAGGGGTTGGGGGTGGGGTGTTAGGGACTTTTGCAAGAGGTCTATTGTTGAAACCAGTCTAAAAATTCCCTCCAATGGAAAAACGATGTCTACGAGACGCGTAAGCAACGCCTACGCAAATTCTTTGACTAAATTCCATACTCACTGAAGTTTATTAATAATTAATAGTTGCATGTACTAACTATTGATTATTAACAAACTTTTATATCTGATTTGTTTAGCAGTTTCGCACTCCTAACCAGTCTCAACTCCAGTAACGACTAAGGATTATTCAGTTTAAAAGTATATTTGTCTAGTAAAATAGCGATGCAATTTACCTATCACTCTTGTTTTTAGAGTTTCCGATCCAGTTTTCCAAATCTTCTCACCTCAACTTATTTTTTACAATTGCAGTTGTTATATAAAATATAACAGTAACTAGAAGATGAATCATGCCAGTACTTCGTATCCTTCATTTAGCTGGGTCTGCATACAATGATTTTTATTGTGAATTGTCACGCAATTACGCCCAAAGCTGTATAATAGCTACAGCAAATCCATCGTATGACTTTCTGATTGCATACATCACACCTGATGGTCAATGGCGATTTCCTTCCTCCCTCAGTCAAGAAGATATTGCTGTCGCCAAACCGATTTCTCTGTTAGAGGCCATACAGTTTATAACAACGCAAAACATTGACGTTATGTTGCCACAAATGTTTTGTCTCCCTGGAATGACTGAGTACCGGGCACTATTTGACCTGCTTAAGATCCCTTACATAGGCAATACTGCCGATGTCATGGCATTAACGGCTCACAAAGCCAGAACCAAAGCAATTGTGGCAGCAGCAGGGGTGAAAGTGCCTTCTGGAGAACTGCTCCGCCAAGGAGACGTTCCGACAATTACACCTCCAGCAGTCATCAAACCCGCAAATGCCGATAACTCTTTAGGGGTGTCATTAGTCAAAGAAAAGAGTGAGTATGACGCTGCCTTGAAGAAAGCATTTGAATTTGCTTCGGAGGTGATTGTAGAAACATTCATTGAAGCCGGTCGAGAAGTCAGATGCGGCGCCATTGTCAAAGATGGGGAGCTAATCGGTTTACCTCTTGAAGAGTATCAGATAGACTCTCAAAACAGACCAATCCGCAGCTATACTGACAAATTCAAAATACCCATTGAGGGCGACTTGGCTTCAACTGCTAAAAATTATGTCCCAGGTTGGATTGTAGATATTAATGACCCGATCACCGAAAAGGTTCAGCAAGAAGTTAAGAAGTGTCACTTGGCTTTGGGCTGTCGCCATTATAGTTTATTTGACTTCCGAATCGACCCACAGGGACAACCTTGGTTTTTAGAAGCCGGGTTGTTTTGTATTTTTGACCACAATGCGGTGATTTCCTGTACGGCGAACAAAGTGGGAATTCCTTTAGATGAGTTATTTCTGACGATGATCAATCAAGCGTTGAGCATGAACTGATATCCGGGAAATCACCTTTTTAGCTTTCTTCTAACTTAGAAGAAGCTAATAAGCATTTAATGCAACATATTGCTTATTTCCTTTATTTTTATCTAGCGATGCCACTTAATCACTAACTTGTCACAATTACAACTATGAGAGAGCAGATTTTTGCAATATTCCAAAACTTGGGCACTCTTGCATTACTGGCGATCGCATTTCCCTTTAACTGCACCCTCGTACTCGCATCGTTGCTGTGGAATTTTTTCAGCCGACTGTTCAGCAAGCAAGTGGTTTTGAACGAGAATCCGAAAAATATCTTAATCGGTGGTGGTAGAATGACCAAAACCCTTCAGCTAGCGCGATCATTTCACGCTGCTGGGCATCGAGTCATTCTATTTGATCTCCACCAATACTGGTTCAGTGGTTATCGATTTTCCAACTCTGTGGCTGGCTTTTACACAGTTCCTGACTCGCAAGAAGACAAAGACGGCTATACTCAAGCCGTGCGGGCGATCGCTAAAAAAGAAAATATAGACTTTTTTGTTCCGGTAGGCATTTTTGCAGCCAGCTACTTTGACTCCCAGCGCAAACCAGTGTTATCAGGCTATTGCGAGAATTTCCACTTCGATGCTGATACAATGAAGATGCTGGATAACAAGTTTACCTTTGCAGAAAAAGCAGCCTCACTCTCGCTATCTGTCGCGAAAACTTTCCTAATAACAGATTCCGAACAAGTTCTGAAATTTGACTTTGCCAACGAAAAGCGCAAATATATTCTCAAAAGTATTGTCTATGACTCTGTTTTACGCTTGGATTTAACTAAGCTACCAATGGAGTCTCCCGAAAAAATGGCGCTTCATCTTAAAAGTAAGCCAATTAGTCAAGATAACCCGTGGATATTGCAAGAGTTTATTCCTGGAACAGAATACTGTACTCACAGTACAGTCAGAAATGGGGAATTAACGGTACACTGCTGCTGCAAATCATCTGCTTTTCAAGTCAATTACGAAAACGTTGATTGCCCAGAAATTCAGGAGTGGGTGAGTCATTTTGTCAAAGAATTACAACTGACTGGACAAATTTCTTTTGACTTCATTCAGGCAGAAGATGGGACAATTTATGCGATCGAGTGCAATGCTCGCACTCACTCTGCAATTACAATGTATTACAACCATCCCGGTTTAGCGGATGCCTATCTCAGTCAAGAGCCTCCGGCTGAACCTCTGCAACCCCTGAGTGATAGTAAGCCTACTTATTGGCTTTATCACGAACTTTGGAGACTTAATGAAATTAGATCGTTAAAGCAGTTGCAAAACTGGTTTAAAAATATTTGGCGAGGAAAAGATGCAATATTTGAAGTTAACGACCCACTACCGTTCTTAATGGTACATCACTGGCACATTCCTTTACTATTACTCGATAGTTTGCGCTCCTTAAGAACTTGGGTGAGGATTGATTTTTGCATCGGGAAACTCATCCAGTTTGGAGAAGACGTAAAATATAAAACCTTTACTTCTACAACCTCTAAGTAATAGCAAGCAAAGTTATTTGCTTGATTGCGAACTTGAATTTGTTGTCTATCATAAATTCATCTGGGTGGACGACACATTGCTTCAAGCGCAAGTAAACTTGCGCTCAAAGGAGCGAGCCAAAAATGGAGAGGCGATCGCTTGTTGCAATCGCATCGTCAAAGATTATTCCAGAGTTTGAGCAAGTGTTCGGCGCAAATTTGAGACGGCTTGAGGAGCAAATATGCGAGTGTAGGAAAGCATGGAAGCAAGGGCAGGATCGGTATCTGCTTGTCTTTTTAACCTTTTCCTATCTACTAGCCAGTAATTCCACTATTATGTCACAATTATAATTATGAGAAAGTATATTTTTATAGTGTTCCAAAACTTGGGCACTCTTGTATTATTAGCGATCGCATTTCCCTTAAACTGCATCGTCGTCTTAACATCGCTACTGTGGAGCTTTCTTAAGCAACCATTCAGTAAGTCAACTGTTGTTAACCCCAATTCCAAAAATATTTTGATTGCTGGCGCTAGAATGACTAAAACCCTTCAGCTAGCGCGTTCATTTCATGCAGCAGGGCATCGAGTTATTATAATTGACATTGAGAAATTCTGGTCAAGTGGTAATAAATATTCCAACTCTGTTGCAGGCTTTTATACCGTTCCCGATCCCAGCAAAGATTTAGAAGGCTACGTTGAAACCCTACACGCGATCGCCAAAAAAGAAAAGATCGACTTTTTTATTCCGGTAGCGATTTTTTCTGTCATCCACTACGATCGAGGCAAGCCTCCATTACCAGAGTTTTGTGAGTTTTTCCACTTCGATGCTGATGTCACAAAGCTTTTGGATGACAAATTTGCCTTTGCCGAAACAGCGCGATCGTTCGGTTTATCTGTCCCCAAATCCTTCAAAATTACCGATCCCGAACAAGTCCTCAACTTTGACTTTTCTCAGGAGAAGCGCAAATACATTCTTAAAAGCATCCCCTACGATCAAATACGTCGCTTGAATCTCACCAAGCTACCTTGCGATACAGAATTACAAACAGCAGCATTTGTCAAGAGTCTGCCCATCAGTGAGGAGAATCCCTGGATTATGCAGGAATTCATTCCTGGAAAGGAATACTGCACTCACACTACAGCGCGAGATGGAGAATCAAGAATGTACTGCTGCTGTGAGTCATCCGCCTTTCAAGTCAACTACGAAAACGTTGAGCAGCTAGAAATTATGCAATGGGCGAGTCATTTTACCAAAGAACTGGGAAAAACTGGGCAACTTTCCTTTGACTTCATCCAGGCAGAAGACGGAACTGTTTACGCAATTGAGTGTAATCCCAGGACTCACTCCGCCATTACTATGTTTTACAATCATCCAGGAGTAGCGGATGCCTATCTTGGTAATGAGCCTCTAGCTGAATCTTTGCAGCCTCTTGGTGATAGTAAGCCAACCTATTGGCTGTACCACGAAGTTTGGCGGCTGAATGAGATTAGATCGTTTAAGCAACTGCAAACCTGGGTAAGAAACATCAGGCGGGGGAAAGAAGCAGTTTTTGAAGTAAGCGATCCCTTACCCTTTTTGATAGTACATCACTGGCAGATTCCCTTACTCATTCTTGATAATTTACGAAGACTCAAAGGTTGGGTAAGAATAGACTTTAATATGGGCGAGCTTATAGAGTGATACCAATCCGCATTCTCAAGCGTCATATTGGTAAAATGAAAAACTAGCAATTGCCAGTTAGTGGTTTCTCAGCAGCAGGTATTGACTGAACTATTCTTAATTTTGTAGAATTTGTACCCGCATATAGTCAGCAGCAATGTCTATGACGGGCTACGCCTACGCAAAGCAATAGGCATCATTCACGGTGAATGATGCCTATTTGTTGCTTGTCACGCTGTCAGTGTAGAAGCCGCTTTTGAGTCTGCGGTTGATTTTAATCGGGTAATAGTGGCTTTACGAATGCGATCGCTTTTGCGTACTCCGCCTGTCATTTCGTATTCCCGGCTGTCTTTGCCATACTTCAACACCACACCACTGACTAAGCGCTCTGAGGTTTCCCGAATGGTCTTTTCAAGGGTTTCTATTTTTGCCTTTGCCGAGTCAATGGCAGTTAGCATCATATTATACTCGTCAATCTGGTTGCGGAATTGCCCGGTTAACTCGGTTAAATGGTTTAAACTGATCGAATCACCAAAGTCGAGGCTGGAATTAATCGATTTAAATCCGATTACTCTCTGTTCGGTTTTTTCTAGCACGGGAGAGGTTCTTTTTCGGCGTGGCATGAATGCAGACTTTTTACTAAACTTTATCTTTCTAGAGTGTCTCAATGGGACAGTATAGTGGTTCAGTAAAACTTGCAAAAAAAGGTATTTTTTGTAATAAGATTGGATTGATAGCTCAGTAATTACACGACAATAGACTTGTGTTCTGAACGAATAGACTTGTGTTCTGAACGAATGGACTTGTGTTCTGAACGAATGGACTTGTGTTCTGAACGAATGGACTTGTGTTCTGAACGAATGGACTTGTGTTC
>NZ_JBALEF010000020.1:0-9297 GCF_036918245.1 Nostoc sp. | reverse complement strand
GTGGGCGCGGGTGGGCGCGGCTCAACCATCTTAAGGCTTCACTTTTAGCGATCGCCCTTAATTATACTCCGGCGAGAGTGACAAAAGAGGGTTAAACTTGTTTGCTGCTTTTGGTAAGGTTCGCTACCACTTTCACCAACTCTTCTGGCTCGATTGGCTTGGATACATGAACTTGGAATCCAGCTTGCAGAGCGAGACTGTGTTCTTCATCTCTAGCAAATGCCGTTAGTGCTACAGCTAGAATCTTCTCCTCTTGCTCTGCTTCCTGCGCCCGCACTTTCCGAATCAGGGAATAACCATCCTCATCTGGCATTCCGATATCACTGACTAAAACATCTGGTTTTAATTGTCCTAGTGCTTCCAGGGCTTCACCTACTGAGCTAACCGCCGTCACCTGCGCTCCAGACTGTTCAAGGATGAAGGCAATTAACTCACGCGTATCGGTATTGTCATCGACAACAAGTATTTGCAAGCCGTTGAGTATTAAGAGGTTATCGACTTTTACTTCACTCTCTTTAATTAACTGCTCTGGTTGCGGTTCTACTAGAGGCAACAATACTGTAAATATTGCTCCCTGTCCTTCCCCTTCGCTAACTGCATAGACTGTGCCTGAGTGCATTTCTACTAAGTGATGGACAATTGCTAGCCCCAATCCCAAACCATTGTCTGCTCTAGTAGTTGTGCTATCAGCTTGACGGAAGCGCTCAAAGATATAAGGTAGAAAGTCAGCACTAATTCCTTTACCTGTGTCAGAGAAAGTTATCTGAGCATTTGAGTCTATCTGTTCTAGATATACTTCAACTCGCCCTCCGTTAGGTGTGAACTTGACGGCATTAGAGAGCAAATTCCAGACTAGTTGTTGGAGGCGTTCTGCATCACCCATAACTTGACCAACTGAGGAGTCAAGATGAAATTCAACTTGAATATTCTTAATTTCAGAGGTGGGATGTACAGCTTCAATTGCCGCCTGAATTACAGGCATAAGGTCAATTTTACGGATATTTAGGCGAATTTGTCCTTGTACAATCCGTGAGATATCCAGGATATCTTCAATCAGTTTTCTTTGAAGTTTGGCATTCCGCTCAATTGTCTCTAATGCCTTAGAGGTAGTTGCTTCGTCCCATTTGCGAGTACGTATTACTTGAACCCAACCCAGCATAGAATTGAGAGGTGTACGAAGTTCGTGGGAAACGATCGCTAAAAACTCTTCCTTGATGCGGTTAGCTTCTTGGACTTGCTGATAAAACTGGGCATTTTCAATGGCGAATGCTGCTCGTTGAGCAAGTTCTTCAGCCATTTCTAGGTCTACAGTCGTGTAATGGCGTCCTGGTTGTGCAGACGCAAATAGAATTGTTCCTAGCTTGCGTTTACGTACTAACAGTGGCACTACCATCTGAGACTTAACTTGGAGTTGGCGCAGCAGACTAAAGTGTTCCTCATTCGAGGACTTTTTCTGTAATGAAGACTCAAGAATGTTTGTAACCAGTTCCGGCTTACCAGTCCGTAAAACTTTTGCTGGGCCATAATCAGCATCAACAGCAATTGGATAGCGTTGTTGGAGTTCTCGGATTAGCGCTTCCTTCGCTGGTTCAGATGCAACGATGACTGGGTTAGTGAAGACTGGCAAATTATTTTCGATAACATCCACAATACACCAATCTGCAAGAGTAGGCACTGCTAATTGCGCGACGCTGGTTAGGGTAGTGCGATAATCCAAGGAAGATGCCAATACACGACTTGCTTCAGCCAAAAAATTAGAGCGCTTCTCTGCCGCTTGGGCTGCGATTCGGGCGACTTGCTCATTGTCAAATAACTGCTGGCGCTGCAACTCTAAACGCCTACGCTGGCTAATGTCACGCATTAGCCAGCGCAGAGCAACTGGCTTACCTAACTCGTTACGAACGGTAGCTACTGTGAAAGCTACATCAAAACAGATTTTTTCTCGTGGTTGTAAACACACTTCCCATTCCCCGCCTCGGTCGAGCTGCTGCAACTGAGTTAGGTAATCAAAAAAAGCTTGATGATCTGACTGGGCGATGAAAGTAAGCAGCGGTTTGCCAACCAAAAATCGCTGTGAAACATTGATGTGTATGGTAGCAGCACGATTCGCTTCCAGGATAGTGCCATAAGTATCAGTTACCAAGTAACCATCAGGCGCAAAATCAAATAATTCTTGGTAGCGCTGACGCTCCTTCTCTACTACGATTCGTGTTGCTTGTAGTTCTTCGGAGGCGATTTTTAGTTCTTCCAAAGTGATTTGAAGTTCTTCAAAAGCTTCTGCTGTTAACTCTTGCTGGGAATACGGCTGACTTGCAGTACTTTGCAGTAATCGTGTTACCCGTGAGCGCAATATCTCTATTTGTTGACTAAAATCGTCTACATCCATGTTGCTCACTTTGCAAAGACTAAAAAGCGCACGTTAGATAAAATATCAGGCAATTATAAACCCAAATGTACGCTAAAAACTGATCTCAAAACTATTGCTCAAAAGATAGAGGTTTGTGTTTCCAATGGGAGTTATACAAAGTGAATTAAACACAATATAACCGTCTCAATCTCTATCTCCTATTTTAAAACAAACAATTCATCAAGAAATCCACCTAGAGTACTGTACAGCAAGAAACATAATAAATAGATTTAAGCAAATGTTTTTATAGCTTAAGGAGGGTCTAATGGTTACAACAACAGTACCAGAACAATAGGTCAAAATTGGCACAACCAAGTTGCTGATTAACAATGAGTCAGTAAATAGTGTAAGCCATCGCAAATGTGAAACAATCAACCCGACTACAGGCAAAGTAATCTATCTTCCCAATCCCCAGTCCCCCTAAATCTGAAAAAAATTGGTTTTAGGGGGATGATGAACGTGATATTTGGTATAGGGTGGGCATGATAAATAGATTATGCACACAACCCTAAAAGAATTCTGATGATGAATGCGATCGCTAGTAGATTTCGCCAACTTATAGCTGGAAAAAACAGCCCAATTGGCAGATATGACCCGAAAAACAAAACTAAGCGTTCCTTAGCATTGTATACCTGCATAGGATTAATAGGTGGAATTTTGGCATTGTTGTTAATAGCGTCCCCAGGAGTAGCCCAAAAACCACAACTCCAACAACCGTTATTAGTAGCTACACGAGTTATACCGCCTTTTGTGCTATCAAACAAAGGTGAGTTATCGGGATTCAGTATCGACCTCTGGCGCAACATCGCTAACCAAATAGGTGTAGAGTCTAAATTTATTGAATATTCCACTGTGCCGCAACTGCTTTTAGCTATTAAGGAAAGCAAAGCCAACTTGGGAATTTCAGCCATCTCGATTACAGCCGAACGCGAGCAGAATTTTGATTTCTCATTACCTATTTTTGCTGGGGGGCTGCAAATTATGGTGAGAAACCCAGAGAGCAACAACAGTACCTTCCCAAATATTTTGCAATTGTTTTTCTCTGCTAGCCTCTTGCAAGTAATAGGCGTTGCTCTGGTACTAATTGTGGTAGCAGCCCACATTATTTGGTTATCTGAACGTCATCACAAAGATGGGATGATTCCCAAATCATACTTTCCTGGCATTTTCAAAGCCTGTTGGTGGGCAGCTGCCACATTAGCAACCCAAGCTGACGAAATGCCCAAGGGAGTAATGGGACGCCTAGTAGGTATTGTCTGGATGTTCATCGGAGTACTTTTTGCCGCCTACTTTACAGCCAGCGCGACTACCTCATTGACAGTGCAACAGCTTCAGGGCGATATCAGGAGTATAGACGATTTACCCGGCAAGGTAGTAGCCACAACTGCGGGTAGCACAGCCGCCACATACCTGCGAGAACATAAGATTTCAGTTTTAGAAGTTACTAAGATTGAGCAAGCTTACAATGCTCTGCAAACAAAAAAAGCTGATGCCGTAGTGTTTGATGCGCCTGTACTCCTCTTCTATGCTGCCAATGAAGGCAAAGAGAAAGTACAGATTGTTGGCAGTATCTTGCGTGAAGAAAGCTACGGCATCATTCTGCCCAATAACAGTCCCCACCGCAAACCAATTAATCAGGCTTTGCTGAGTCTTAAAGAAAATGGCACTTATCAATCGCTATATGATAAGTGGTTTGATGCTAAAAAATCTTGAAGCAGGAAATCGGCACTGGGCAGTGGGAATTGGGGAGCTTGAGCCTTTGAGCCTGAAAGTTGAGCCTTTGAACCTGAAGTTTGAGCCTTTGAACCTGAAGTTTGAGCCTTTGAACCTGAAGTTTGAGCCTTTGAACCTGAAGTTTGAGCCTCTGAACTTGAAGCTTGAGCCTTTGAACCTGAAAGTTGCACCTTTGAACCTGAAAGTTGCACCTTTGAACTTGAAAGTTGCACCTTTGAGCCTGAAGCTTTAAGTTCTAAGCCTCTCTCTGCCCCACTCCCTACTCTCTACTCTCAATCCCCTCTTGAGCAAGTTGAGCTTTTGCCTGTTGCCAGAGAGTTTCTAATTCATTCAAACTGTAATCAGAAAGGGGACGGTCAACAACTGCCTCCATTTTTTCTAATCGCTGGACAAAGCGCTGATTTGTGCCTTGCAAAGCGGTGCTGGGGTCAAGATTATGCCAACGCGCTAGCTGAATAACTGCAAATAGTAAATCGCCTAATTCTGCTTCTTGTCGTTCGGGTGTTTCCTCAGCTAAAGCTTGCTTGAATTCTCCCAACTCCTCATGAAATTTATCCCAGACGCCCTGAATATTTTCCCATTCAAACCCGATCGCCGCAGCCTTTTGAGAAATTTTCATCGCCGCCGTCAGTGGGGGAAGGGTACGTCCATAACGAGCGAGTTTAGCACTAAATTTTTGCGCGTCTGGAGATGCTTCGCCCTTTTCTGCAGCTTTGATTTGTTCCCAATTTTGCCGCACCTCATCCACACTGGCAACAGACACATCACCAAACACATGAGGATGACGGCGAATCAACTTTTGGGAAATCCCCTGAGTTATTTCCTTGAGAGAAAATTGCCCCGATTCGCTAGCGATTTGGGCTTGTAATACCACCTGTAATAATAAATCGCCTAACTCCTCTACGATCGCACCTTTATCTCCACTCTTAATCGCATCCACCACCTCATAAGCTTCCTCAATCACATAAGGCGTCAGCGTTTCGGCAGTTTGAGCCAAATCCCACGGACAACCACCATCAGGCGATCGCAACTTCGCCACCACCTCAATCAATTCCTGCAACGCCGCCAAAGTATCAACTCTGTCACTTGTCATTTGTCATTTGTCCTTTGTCGTTCTTCCGTTGCTCTTTCTGCTAACTGTAGCTCGACGACTACCGCGACTTGTAACTTTCCGCTTTTTTATTTTGCCACTAGGAAGCAACCCCCGAATGCCCTGTTTTTGAAAGCGCTTATAAGCCGAACCGCCCCAATCGCTCAGAGAATGACTCATCGCACCGAGTTCCAACCCCAAAAACAGGGCGATATATTCAGTATCGTATTGCACGAGCGATCGCCCCACAGTTCTCCCCAAATCTTGCCAAGTAAAGCTCAGATTCCATAACCTTTCGGCAACTGCCAAAACGAAAATTGCCAAAATAGCTAACAAACACCCCAGATAAAGTATCCGCAAAATCGTGCCAATAATCGGCCCGTGGGATAAAAAAGAACGATGCCGGAGACTTTTTTGATAAGGTAGCCAAATCCAGCGCAAGAAACCCCAGCGTTGAAATTGCACAGAGTAGATATCCAAATCGGGGCCAAACATCAGCCCGCCAAAGAGAAACCCGCCTGCAACCAACAAAGTTGCATTGCTACTGCGAGTTTGCCAGAAAGTAACGCCCGCCACGAATGGCAGAGCATACATAGTAATGCGATCGTGCGTCCGACCAGAGGGCATTTTAAATCCTGTTAGCGATAGCGGGGCGTTTAGCCAGTGCTGAGTAACTGAATACTGAGTCAGTATAAGAGAAAAAAAGATTTTCTTAAAACTACTAGCGCAATGCGAAATATTTTGCTATATTGGTTAAGGATTGAACAAAAGGGCGGTTAGCTCAGTTGGTAGAGCGCCTGCCTTACAAGCAGGATGTCATCAGTTCGAGTCTGGTACTGCCCATTAAATAAATAAAGGCTAGAAACAGCTTAGATGCGGTTTCTAGCCTTTTTGGGTTTGTCGTATTGCCTAACTACGGCAGAGGACGCTGGCGAATCTGATCGCGCTCTAATACCGTAAACCGTTCCTCAAATTGCAATCCTTCTATCTGTAGTAAATTTAACAACAGTGTGGCTGGCTCCTCAGGAGTATGGGGGCGAAACCGCAGATAAATCACACCCGTTGGTGATGGTAATTTTAAGCGATAGATGAGTTCGCCGTAGTCGCGATCAAACGTTAAAATCACCCGTTGCTCATTAGCCGCACGAGTCAAAACCTCTGTATCTTTAATACCTGGAGAATCCTCTGTCACGGAAGCGACATCATAGCCTGTTTGCCGTAGCAGCCGCACACTGGACAATGGGAAGTTTTCATTCGCCAGAAACCGCATTACCTGGCCTCAGTAGATAGCAACGATGTGTAGAATACATCTTCTTTGAGACACTCCGCCGCAAATGCGAACACAGCTTGGATTGCAGGAGGGCTGAGAGTTGGATAGCTTTCTGTTACTTGTTGTTCTGTCCAACCTTCGGCAAACAACCCCAATATGAATTCCACAGATAGCCGTGTTCCTTTGACGACAGGCTTTCCAAGGAGAATTTTCGGGTCTGAATAAATATAAGTTCTCCAATCCATACTAGTTTAGCTTTATGGGGCTTCATTTATTATGGGCGATGCCTACGGCGGGCTGCGCCAACGCACCAGTAAGAGAGTCTGCTTGGGCAAAATATTTTGGATTGCTCAAACAATTAATCACTAGTTAATACTGAGGCAAGAAGTTCAGGATGAGATAGATGTGGGCAATGTCCAGAAGGTAGTTCAATGGCATCGACTCCTAAGCGCTTGTGTGCAGCGTAGCGTGACCATGTAGGAGATATTATTCGGTCATTGCTACAAACAATATATTTTCGCTCAACATTTGGCAAAGCTTTTAGAGGATTCGTTTCAAATATATATGCCATAGATTGTTGCGAACGACTTTTCGAGATTGCCCACTGTGCTATATCCGGTTGACAATCATGAAAGAAAAACTCCCTTAATACTGCTTCGTCTGAATAATCTTTGCCTACGGAAGCTGGTTCATACATATCAGGCTCATCTTGGAACTGTTCGAGTATACTTGGGTCTTTGGGTTGGTAATTGAATGATTTGAGCGTATCAGAATCAAGGCGATGAGAAAATTGGTCGAGTGTACTAACTCCAGGATAGGGGAGGAGCGCAGCTACAAATACTAGTTGACGCACTTTTACCGCTTCTGCAACCAGGGGAATTATAGTACCAGCCATTGAGTGACCGACTAGCACAATATCATCATCAGTTTTTGGCAGCGCTTGAATTACTACATCCGCAAATTCGGACAAAGTAGCAGATGCATTTTCAATTGGCAAATCCATTGCTACGGTTTTGTGACCCTGTGCTTCTAAGTAGGGAATTAGCAAATCCCAACACCAAGTGGCTTGGAAAGCACCGTGAACTAGACAATATAGACTCATATTAATTGAATAGTGGTAATGGTGGACGAGTTTCCTAATTTATATTATTTTTCAACAAAATTAAATTCATTTCTAGAAACCAGGGAGATTTTATTATTTAATAATCGTCTGACCTCTGCAAGAATTGGTGCAATTAAAAACTCTGACCTAGCTTTTTTGGTGAAGATCGCAGTTGCTAAAGGAATGTAATCTATTAAAATCGTTTTGAGAGTTTTTGATGGTGTAACAGGTTTTGTATGAGCAAATAAATTACGAGTTTCATCGAGTGTTAAGTCAAAACTCTTTTTCACCTTAGCGAGACTAAAATCGCTATATAGCATTCTTCCACCTTGTGATTATCTATAGCGCTTCTGGGTTGAGTTCAATAGAGACCTAACCCCCAACCCCTTCCCTACTAGCGTTGGGGAGTAAGACTCAAAGCCTCTCCCCTCTTAGGGGAGAGGTTTGGAGAGAGGTCATAGACATATTTTTGCAAAAGTGAGATAACTTCATTTTTTTTGCACAATGTCTCACTAATTCTGTAACTTCTTAAGCTCTGCATCTGTAAACGGATTCTTCCCTGCCCGTAAATCTTTCACCCAGCGCTGCCGTTGTGCTTTACGATTTTTATCGTCAGTCTGGGCGATGTATGCTTCAAAGTCCTCAATCGCTCCTTGGATATTCCCTGTCAGCGCCCTAGCCAAGCCACGACTATCACGAATGTTGCCATCTTCAGGTGCAAGTACAACGGCTTTTTCACAAGCTGGTAACACATCAGCAGCTTGTTTTTGCAGACTACCGTCCCAGCATAGTTTATCCCAAGAACTTATAGGAATTTCGACTTTTGAATCGAGCTTGAGGGCTGCGGTATAAGCTGCTAGCGCTTCCTTAAACTTTTTCTCTTCTAAGCGGCTGTTTCCTTCATCAACTGAGCGTTCAGCCTTGCCTTTGTTAACAAATTCTTTCGCTCTCAGCTTTGAATTAAACTTTAATTTATTATCCCATTGCTGTGCTTTGCCAAACTTATTAACAGCGCCCTTAATATCATCATTTCGCGCTAAGTTCTCACCTTGGATGAGTAACGCTGTCGCCCCTTGCGTTAACCGCGATGAAGTTTGGCATGATTGCAACTCTTCTAACACTTCTGGATGGGCAATGAGGTAATTATTTAGTAAGTTGCAACCACTGTGTAATAAATTATCGAAATCCAAATCCCATAAAATTATTGTCTTGTCCCAACTAGCAGAAGCTAACTGTTGTCCATTGGGGCTATAGGCGACGCTATAGACCTCACTGCTATGACCAGTCAGGGTTTTCAGGAGTTGACCACTGCTGACATCCCAGATTTTGATCGTCTTGTCATCACTTGCAGAAGCTAACTGTTGTCCATTGGGGCTGTAGGCGACGCTAATGACCTCACTGCTATGACCAGTCAGGGTTTTCAGGAGTTGACCACTGCTGACATCCCAGATTTTGATCGTCTTGTCCCAACTTGCAGAAGCTAACTGTTGTCCATTGGGGCTGTAGGCGACGCTAATGACCGAATCGCTATGACCAGTCAGGGTTTTCAGGAGTTGACCACTGCTGACATCCCAGATTTTGATCGTCTTGTCACGACTAGCAGAAGCTAACTGTTGTCCATTGGGGCTGTAGGCGACGCTATAGACCGAACTGCTATGACCAGTCAGGGTTTTCAGGAGTTGACCACTGCTGAC
>NZ_JBALEF010000019.1:0-52769 GCF_036918245.1 Nostoc sp. | reverse complement strand
GCAGGCAGCCAAACCCTACTTCAAAGACATCCTCGACTTCCTCAAAGATAAATCCGTTGAATCTACTGTTCGTTCCAGTGCAGCATCGGCATTGGGAAATCTGGGGCAGGCAGCCAAACCCTACTTCAAAGACATCCTCGACTTCCTCAAAGATAAATCCGTTGAATCTACTGTTCGTTCCAGTGCAGCATCGGCATTGGCAAATCTGGGGCAGGCAGCCAAACCTTACGTCAAAGACATCCTCGACTTCCTCAAGGATAAATCCGTTGACCCCTATGTTCGTTCCGGTGCAGCATCGGCATTGGCAAATCTGGGAGAGGCAGCCAAACCCTACGTCAAAGACATCCTCGACTTCCTCAAAGATAAATCCGTTGACCCCTCTGTTCGTTCCAGTGCAGCATCGGCATTGGCAAATCTGGGGCAGGCAGCCAAACCCTACGTCAAAGACATCCTCGACTTCCTCAAGGATAAATCTGTTGACGACTCTGTTCGTTACAGTGCAGCATCGGCATTGGGAAATCTGGGAGAGGCAGCCAAACCCTACGTTAAAGACATTGCTGACTTCCTCAAGGATAAATCCGTTGACCCCTCTGTTCGTTCCATTGCAGCACAGGCATTGGGAAATCTGGGGGATACAGCCAAACCCTACGTTAAAGACATCCTCGACATCCTCAAGGATAAAACCGTTGACAGTATAGTTCGTTTTGGTGTAGCAGAGGCATTGGGAAATCTGGGGGAGGCAGCCAAACCCTACGTTAAAGACATCCTCGACATCCTCAAGGATAAAACCGTTGACTCAAATGCTCGTTCCGTTGCAGCATCGGTATTGGGAAATCTGGGGGAGGCAGCCAAACCCTACGTCAAAGACATCCTCGACTTCCTCAAGGATAAAACCGTTGACTTCGGTATTCGTTCCGGTGCAGCATCGGCATTGGAAAAGATAGAACAACTCAACCTGAATAATATTGTTGTAATTCTGGATAGCATCTATTACGCAGGTCAATCAGAATTTGCACGGTGGCGATTTTTGACATATTTTCTGGGTGGCGGCACTAATGAAGTAAAAACACTGCTCACATGGCTAGGCAGACCGAAAACAATTCCTGATAAGCTGACACACGCTGAAGGTGTAAAAACACTAGATGTCTTTCGCCAAGCCTGGGAACCCAGCCAAGGACTAGATGAATTAAGAAAAGATTTAGCACAACAAATTTCCGAAGTTGCTGCCAACAAAAAAATTTTTTGGAAAGCCGAGGATATTAACTTACTGCAAAGTCATTACAGCAACCTCAAAAAAATTAACTCTACCCAAGCTGATACACTACAATCGGTAATTAATAATCTGGAATATTGGCAGTGGTTTTTCAAAGCCAGAAACATAATCTTCATTCACATCGTTTTTTGGCTTGCCCTCATCTTCGCTTATCCCAAATTTCCCCAAGTTCAAGCCATCTTCTTCTGGAACCCTTGGGTAAGGCGCATCTTAGGCGTGGGCTACGTCGGCTTTCTCCTCGCCTGGATTCCCTTTTTCCGCCGCAAGTTATTTGAACCCTTCAAGCCTTCCCTACTAGCCGATGCTGGGTTAGATAATTTTAATCCCCAAACATACTTTCCAGAATCTAAAGTGAAAGTTCCCAGTGCAGATGAACCCCAAGCAATTACCCAGGTGCTACCCAGTATCACAGGGCAAATAGTCTTAGAAGGTGATTCTGGCTTGGGTAAGTCGATGTTTCTCCGCCATTTGGTGAAAACCTCCCCGCGTATTGTGGTTTATTTACCCGCCCGCAAGTGTGACAAAGGGGTAATTGAAGCAATTCAAGCCAAGCTGCACGGGCAAGCACAAGATGCTGATTTTCTCAAGAATTTAATTTACAGTGGTGCATTAGATATCTGCATTGACGGACTCAACGAAGTCACAGCCGACACCAGGGCAAAAATCTGCCAGTTTGTCGAAAGCTATTTCCGGGGTAACATCATCATGACTACCCAGCCCCTAGAGTGGACACCACCCTCAACAGCCAAGATATATAAATTACAGTCCCTAGAGCAAGCCCAAATTCAGCAATTTTTGATTTCCCGTCAGCCACGACTGCCCAAAGATGCTAAAGTTCAGGGTAATAATTACGAGCAAGCCTGCACTAGCTATTTAGCAACAGCCCTCAGCAACCAGCAATCACCAGAGGAGTTAACTCCTAACCAAAGGGTTCTCTCTAACCCAATGGATTTAACTGTTGTGGCGTTAATGATCTCCCAAGGTGAATACCCCGATTTGTTTCACCTGCAACAACAGCAATATAATTTGATGGCAGCCGAATACCTGCAAGAGTGGAACCAGGAATTTCCCTTAAAAAAATTCTCGGATGCAGTCTATCAAATGCGGCTAAACGATGAACAGGCGTTACCTGGAGATGAATTTTACCAGGTAGTACAGTCTTTAAAAGATGAGAAATATAAAATGGTTGTCAGTCGTCAGTGGCAAAACGAAGAAGGTGCAGCCAAGAGAGAATGGCTTTTCCGCCACGATAAGATTATGGAATTCTTTTTGGTGCAGAACTTTCTCGGCGAGAAAGATGAAGCTAAAAATCGGCTGATTGACCACATCGGCGACCCCCGTTTTCGCGGTGTCTACTTTTTGCTAGTAAACTTACTGCCTTTAGATGCTGCCAAAGAACTGAAGGAAAAATTAATTCAATACGCCGCCGATACCAAAGACCATACTGTGAGTGATACCTTTGTGCAACTGTTGCGACCAAGGTCGTGATATTAATTCGTAATTGGTAATTGAGAAAGAGACTTCTAGACTGAGGGCAAATTTTTGATTTAATTAAAATCTGACTTTTCACGTCGTGTAGAAAAACTAACGCTAAACCTAATCCCTGAGCAAGCTTCCCTACTAGGGAATGGAAGCGAGGTTTTCTAGATAAGAGTGAAAAGTCAGATATTGGAATGAGTGGAAAAAGAGATTGTGTCTGTCCTACCGCCAAGTAGAATCAATGCTCAGTTCACCTAGAACCAAGCTTAATAAATCAAGGCGGAGGGATTAACCACGACCCCAGTTGCGATCGCGCTCATAGCGATGGTTATTGTCACGAATGTTGCGAAGGTTATTATCGCGCTCATAGCGGCGGTTATTTTCGCGCTCATAGCGATGGTTATTATCACGAATGTTGCGAAGGTTATTATCGCGCTCATAGCGACGGTTATTGTCACGCTCATAGCGACGGTTATTGTCACGCTCATAGCGACGGTTATTGTCACGCTCATAGCGGCGGTTATTTTCGCGCTCATAGCGACGATTATGATCGCGTTCATAGCGGCGGTTATTTTCGCGCTCATAACGACGATTATGATCGCGCTCATAGCGATCATTATTGTCACGAATGTTGCGAAGGTCGTTCTGGCGGTCATAATCACCATTTCTGTGGTGACGACTCTGAAGTTCGTAGTTACGATCATCGTTGTGTTGATAGCCGTAGCTATCTAACCCAGCAAGATAATCCACTGATGTATTAGCATCAGCTTTTGGAGAAATAGCCAAAGCTGACGCAGATGCTATCAAGCCGGCGAGCAAAATAGAGGCAAAGCGGTTCATGATGTCAGTCAAAAATTGTTGATAGTAATTTATGCAAGTCTAGTCTGTTTAGGAAGAGCAGATTCCACAAGTCTTTAAATCAATCCTATCAGTCTTGAATAACTCGAAAAGTTTTCTTGGGTGCGGTGATTCAGAAAAGTTTTGTTGTCTGTGATACTTTCTGACCTTCCAGATCCCGTGAAAATTTAAAATTAAAATGAGTATTTGAACTGGATGAATCCACCTTTGAACTCCGTTCACGAGTATTTGAACTGGATGAATCCACCTTTGAACTCCGTTCACGAGTATTTGAACTGGATGAATCCACCTTTGAACTCCGTTCACGAGTGTTTGAACTGGATGAATCCACCTCTGAACTCCGTTAACGAGTATTTGAACTGGATGAATCCACCTTTGAACTCCGTCAACGAGTATTTGAACTGGATGAATCCACCTTTGAACTCCGTTCACGAGTCTTTGATACTCGTGAATGAGTCTTTGAACTCCATTAATGAGTCCTTGAACTCCGTTAACGAGTCTAATACTCGTGAATAAGTCTTTGAACTCCATTAATGAGTCTTTGATATTAAATATGTTATGAGCGCACCTTTTCCAAAACCTACCAGCTAGCCAATGCTCTAATCTACTAAACAAAACGCACACCAATTATAATTAGTGTGCGTCTGCGGTTAGATTTTAGAAATTCTCGAACTTAGCGATCGCATCCTTCATTTTATCCACCACTTCATCGACAGGGATAACTCCCAATTCCCCAGAAGCGCGGGTACGGATACTCAAGGTGTTGGTTTCCACTTCTTTAGCTCCCACCACAGCCATCACGGGTATCTTTTCTTTCTCTGCATTGCGAATTTGTTTACCCAAGCGATCGCCACTGGTATCAACTTCTGCACGGATGCCTAACGCTCTCATCTTCGTCACCACATCTTTAGCAAAGTCTAGCTGGGTATCACCCACCGGCAGTAATCTAGCTTGCACTGGCGCTAACCACAAAGGGAAATCACCTGCATATTCTTCAATTAAGATCCCAATCAACCGTTCCAGCGAACCAAAAGGCGCACGGTGAATCATCACTGGGCGTTTGCGAACCCCATCTTCGGCGACGTATTCCAACTCAAAGCGTTCTGGCAAATTGTAATCTACCTGCACAGTTCCTAATTGCCACTCTCGATCTAGGGCATCACTAAAGATAAAGTCAAGTTTTGGCCCATAAAAAGCCGCTTCTCCAATCCCTTCAAAGTGTTCCATCCCCAAGGTTTCAACTGCACGGCGAATTGCACCTTCGGCTTTGTCCCAAACTTCATCAGAACCCATGTACTTATCACTAGCAGGATCGCGGAAACTGAGTCTAGCTTTAAAGTTCTTCAGTTGCAGCTTATTGAACACCGACAAAATCAAATCCACCACATTGAGGAATTCGCTATCTAGCTGTTCTGGGGTGACAAACAGGTGAGAATCATCCACAGTAAAACCGCGCACCCGCGTTAAACCGCCCAATTCCCCTGATTGTTCGTAGCGGTAAACAGTACCAAATTCCGCCAGTCGCATCGGTAGTTCCCGATAAGAGCGTAACTCACTCTTATATATTTGGATGTGGAAAGGGCAGTTCATCGGCTTCATAACGAAGCCCTGTTCCTGTGCAGCTGATTCCTGATCATCTGCCATTAAGGGGAACATATCTTCTTTATATTTCTGCCAATGTCCAGAGGTTTTAAATAAATCTACTCTGGCAATGTGAGGCGTTACTACAGATAAATAACCCCGTTTTACCTGTTCTTGCTTGAGGAAGTCTTCTAAAGTACTCCGTAACAGAGTGCCTTTGGGTGTCCACAAAGGTAAACCCGGCCCTACTAGATCGGAAAATATAAATAATCCCAGTTCTTTCCCAAGTTTCCGGTGATCTCGGCGTAGCGCTTCTTCTTTGCGCCGCTTATATTCAGCGAGTTGTTCTGGACTTTCCCAAGCGGTGGCATAGATGCGTTGTAGTTGGGCTTTGGTTTCATCCCCACGCCAATAAGCGCCAGCAACGCTTTCTAGTTCAATTGCTTTCGGGTTTAATTCACTAGTATTTTCCAGATGAGGCCCCGCACACAAATCCCACCATTCATTCCCCACGTGGTAAATTGTGATTGGTTCCTGTTTGATATCTCCCAGGATTTCTAGCTTGTAAGGTTCATTAATTCCTTGAATCCGGCGTTCGGCTTCTTCGCGGCTGACTTCTTCTTGAATTACTGGCAACTTGCGATTGATAATTTTCGCCATCTCTTTCTTGATGGCTTTGAGATCGTTTTCGCTAAATGGTTCTGGATTATCGAAGTCATAGTAAAAACCGTTTTCAATCCAAGGGCCGATTGTAACTTGTGCCTTGGGAAACAGCTTTTGTACTGCCATTGCCATAACATGGGAAGCAGTGTGGCGAATCTTTTTTAAATTCTCCGATTCGCTGGTACGCGGTAAATAAATTTTTTCAACTTGTTCTGACTGTTCGGACTGATTTGATGAATTTGGCGACATTGGCTGCTGAACCGTAGGCGAAGTGATTTACAAAAGTTGATTTATCTGAATCTGTAGGCTTATTCAACTATAACGACTTTGGTTTTTGCCAGTTAAGCTATCAAGAAAGAATTCAGAATGATATTGGAATCCGATGCTTATGAGCATTCGACTGAGCGCTCACGCCGAAGTCTTGTCGAAGTACTGGCGTAATGAATAAAGGGGTTTAAGACTCCGCTAAATATGTTTTCTTTAATGGTGTTTCTAGGTGGCGGGTTTGAATCCCCCACTATTTTGATTCTGAGTTCTGAATTTTGACTCCTGAATTCTTCTTCAATCCAAAGATAAAGATAAATTTTTGACTTGTTACCTGAGTGTCAAATTCAGGATCGCCCGCGATCGCTAAATTATCTTATGAATTGCAACTTGATGTCATATATACCTATAGATGCCTGTCCAAAGGCACTGTACAAACCGGATATCAAGACTCTATAATAAATTATGTGCCCTTTGTTACAAAATTTTACATCAATCAATTATGAGAGAAATCAAAAAAGTATTAAGAAACGTAAATAACGTTAATATTAGTAAGCAAGTTTGAAATATGCCTCTTATTTATGCCAGACTCAAATTTACCAGGGACAGAGTTGCTGAAAACGGTTTTAGATCCGCTGCTGGAAGATTTTCAGCATTGGTTTACGCGATCGCGCCATTTACTCGAAACTGAGGAATTATCATTTATGAGTCACCAAGAGCAATCTGACTTGCTCTTGCGGGTTAAGCAAGCGCAAGATGAACTAAATACGGCGAAGATGCTATTTAATGCAACTGATAAACAAGTCGGGATTGATATGGCAACGTTAATGCCTTGGCATGAATTAGTAACAGAATGCTGGAATGTCGCAATGCGCTTTCGTCAAGGACGTGAAGTCTAAGCGCTAAATTTCGGCAGACTACTTAGCGATGTCTCTTGACTTACCAAGCAAGCGTCTACGCAAGATGGTAAATCAGTCGTTAAAAAGATAGTAAAAAATTCTTAACAATTTCTTAACATTAACTGGATTAGCAAAATAATGTATCCTATGCTACCGTAAGTGGAATAACGGTTGACAAATAGCTCCATATAAATGTAAGCACATTGAAAAGTGCGTAGAATACTCGTCTTAACTGTGAGTCACAGTATCGGCGAAACAAAGCGTTACAAAATAAAGTTTTAAAAATTGCTGTTCTGGAGGAAAATCCAATGTTACATCTGCTTTACATTCTTGCTTTTACAATCCTTGCATTTATAGCTGTTGGCAACTTAATTCGTAACCTGATTATGTTCAGTTTTGATCGCGAGCGAACTTACCCGACAAATTCCTCGCCAATGAATAACCAAGGCAACTATGGTTATTATTCATCAAAAAAACAGTTTGTACCCCATCCAGAGTTATTAGATAGTGCTGGAAACTTAATAAAAGAGCCACTTTTGGTAATGCGTTCGATTAACGTTGAAGATGCGCGTCAACATCTCGATGCACTTTACGAAGCATCCCCAGGACATAAAAGAGAAAATTCAGAAGAAGCATAAAAGTTAGGAGTACAGACGCGATTAATCGCGTCTGTTATGACTTTGGGTGTAAATTATTGTTGTTTTTACATCCTTAAACCTTTTATTAGCAGAAATTTATTCCCATATCAATCCAGTGAATGTAGCTTTTTTGCATTTTGTTAAAAATACTCAATTGGTGGACGACCGAACTCATCGTTGCAAGGACTGCGATCGCAAGCCGCGTTAAATACTAAATACTCTGGTTTAAATTGCCCATAATATGGACTACGAGGATATAGAAAATCACATAGTTCGGATAGCAAATCAGATTGTCGTTTCATAAATATTTACAGTATTACAGGTTAGGAATTATCTAATTGGAAAATTTTAACAAAGCTTTCGCCGACCCTTTTGACAAGCATTACAGAAAGAAGTTTGAGGTTCAAAGTCAAGACAGCCGAACGCTTCCTCAGAACAAGCTTTAATTGGATGTACAGTACACTTAAGGCGATAGTCGTTAGTGAAATATTCACAAGCATGACAAGGAATTTCATGTAGCTTTTTTAAGTGATTTATCCCTTGTTTTAAGGTAAAGCAGATACTCAAAATAAAGAAAATCAAAGTAGCCCAAGCAAATGAAGCACAAAAAATTGTAGCCAGCATAAGTTATCCTCCTAAAGATTAGAAAAAAGTGCCCGCAGTCAACTGCTTTTAACCGCAGGCATGAAATATTATTTAGCTGGTGTTGAGTGAAACTAAATTAACTAAGTCAGTAGGTAGACATGAATCAATATTAAAGACGTAGAATGCTACGTCTTTACATCATGGGTACTAAATCACTAAATGATTAAATCGAGTTAATTGCGATCGCACCGAATAAAGCAATACTAGTTAACAGCAGATAAGCGAAGATTGCTCCACCAATTCCACCAATCAAAAAGCCCTCAGTAAATTGACTCCATTCGGCGACAGTATTGATGCTCTGTGGTACTTTGGCAACTGTTGCAACCGAAACCGATCGTGAATAGATTTGCTGTTGTCTTTCGTAGCTAGTAGTGCCATAAAGCGAAAAACCAATTGTCAGGATGATAATCAAACTGCCTGTGGCTAGTAAACCAACCAAGCTGCCCACATTAGAATTGCGTAATAAACCTAATGAACCTAATGTCGCAAAGGGGCCAACTAGCCAGTAACCATGAGCCATGCCAATTTCTAATCCCCGCCACAAAGCAGATATACCAGGGCGGTAAATTGGCAAGTATTTGAGAAACTTCAGCGTCAGATCAGCAGAATTGACTACGGTTACTTGATAACTCGTTTGGCGCTCTACACGTGGAGGCTGAACCATATCACCATTTTTAAAATCAAATCCGCCTGCGATCGCACGAGCGCGGAGAGCGTGCCAAATGTGACCTAACAGAAAGATGAGCGCTAGGACAAAATGGAAAGTTATCAACCAACCACGAGCAGAAACTATACCAGCAGAAGTTTCTATAGCTTTAACTGGGCCATAAAAAACTTCGGGATAGACAGTGTTATTGACTGATGCAAAATATGCTGCTAAAAAGCCCATGTATGCTACAGCACCAATGCTGTAAGATAAATACGCTTCCCCTGAGTAAATCAAAACTCGGCGTGCCCAAGCAAATGGCTTAGTCAAGATGTGGAAAATACCACCGCCAATTAACATCAAACCAACCCAGATGTGACCGCCAACAACATCTTCCAAGTTATCAACAGCAGCCATTCCGTCTGGTCCCCAAGCCCCAAATAGGTAGCCAAAGATGCGCAATGGGTTAAGTGTCGGATGATTGATTACCCTTACGTCTCCACCGCCAGCAGCCCAAGGGTCAAACAGTCCACCCCAAAACACCGCCTTGGCAACTAAAGTCAAAGCACCCAAACCTAAAAGCGTTAGGTGAATGCCCAAGATTGTAGTCATCTTGTCCTTATCTTTCCAGTCGTAGCCAAAAAATCCAGCCCAAGTAGGATTGTCTTCTAACACCTCTGGACCTAGCAGGGAGTGATAAATACCACCGGCTGCCAGAATCACTGAAGGTATCAGATGCAAGACGCTGATTACAAAGTAGGGATAGGTGCTAATAACTTGCCCACCAGCACCGACACCCAAACCTAGAGTCGCTAGATGAGGCAGTATGATTAACCCTTGCTCATACATTGGCTCATTAGGGTTGAAGCGCGACAATTCAAACAGCGTCATCCCTCCAGCCCATAACAAAATCAATGCAGAATGGGCAATATGAGCGCCTAGTAATTTTCCCGATAAATTAGTGAGACGAAAGTTACCAGCCCACCAACCAACATCAGGTATTTGTTGCTTATATGGGCTATCTTCAATTACTGCTGTCATTTCCAAAACTCCTTGAGAATATTTAGCAATATTGTTGAGGTTATGCTTCCAGGCAATTGCAAATCTATTGCATTAAATTGAATTTAGCTAATTGGTTGCGGAATTACCGCCTCCTGACTCACCCTACCTTTGCGAAAATCGAACCCACGCGCTCGCAAGGCGTGCCAGATATGACCTTGGAGAAAGAAGAAAGCTAACCAAAAATGGGCATTAGCTAACCAAGTCCGGGCAGTTACAAGGTCAGGGTCAGGTGATGAAAAGTACGGCACGATATTCTGTCTAACCACGAGCGCCGGTCCATAAAAAACTTCAGGATATACAGTGGTGTTTACTGATACAAACAGAGTTGCAATAAAGCCCATCAGTGCCAAAGCGCCCAGACTGTAAGAAAGGTAAGCTTCTCCAGACCAAACAAATAGTGGATGCGTCCAGGTAAAGGGCTTTGTCACAATGTGGAAAAGTCCACCGAAAATCAATATCGCACCAACCCAAATGTGTCCGCCAACCACGTCTTCTAGGTTGTCAACGCCAGCAATCCAGAATTTCCTAATTGCGCCAAACAGATAACCAAAAATGACGGCTGGGTTTAATGTCGGATTTGTAATTACCCGCACATTTTCAACATTTGGGTCGTATAAACCCCCAAAGTACATTGCTTTGGCGACTAACAAGAATGCACCACAACCCAGTAAAACCAGATCTATACCAAGGATTGTGGTCATTTTACCGGTGTCTGACCAGTCGTAGCCAAAGAAAGGAACTCTACCTTCCAATTTTTCCGGGCCACGCAGGGAATGAAAGATTCCTCCGAAACCCAAAAAGGCTGAAGAAATTAGATGCAAAGCTCCAATTACAAAGTAGGGATAAGTATCCACAACTGCACCATTTGCATTAACACCCCAACCTTCAGTAGCTAGATGAGGTAGCAAAATTAAGCCTTGCGAGTACATCGGTTCTGCTGGATTAAAGTGGGCTAGCTCAAATAAAGTCATAGCTCCTGCCCAGAAAACGATCAGACCAGAATGAGCGACGTGAGCGCCTAGTAATTTCCCTGATAAGCTGGTGAGTCTGGCGTTACCAGCCCACCAAGGCGAGTCAGTAAGGTCTTGCTCCACCGACAGCGGACTTGTAGAAGTTGTCATTTTACATCTGCCTTTTATTGAGAATTTTACTCAATAACTATTAAAAAAAGAGTCTACACTAAAATCTCAATTAATGAAAAAAAATCTCATTAATGATTTTGAATGCAAATGAAAAATTACTCACATCTCAATACGTTTGGTGTTGGTGATATTTGACTCTGGGAGATTCCCCCTAACCCATCCGTGAACCAACAAAATTATAAGTATTTTGTCAATGAGTATTAATACCCAAAAATATATGAAATAGAGGTATAAAACACAAATTTTCAACTGGCGATGCCAAAGGCAGGCCACTTCTCTACGAGACGCTTCGCGAATGCGTCTACGCGTCATATTAAAAGCACGATTCATTCTTAAAAAAAAATCAGTACCAAGCTTAATTTGATACTTCAATAATTAGTTTATTTAGAGCGCAATTACTATTGACCAAACTGATTTTGTCTTAACCTGTCATAAATGCGGGAGCGATCGCACCAAGCATATCAGCCTAAAATAGGGAGTGGTAAATTCCCTACTCCCTACTCTCTCTCTAAGCTTCAATAACTACCCGTAAATTACCCCGTTTTCTGGCAACGCGACAAGCAGTCGTAGTCCCAGAACGCTCGAATTCCAAATCGAGAATGGTGGGGCCGACTCGCAAATTATGAAATGACAGGCGATTAATCGATTCTGGCAAAGCAGGGTCGATTATTCGCAAGCAGTTATTTTGAGCATCAGGCACCAAGTTGACCATCATTTGCAGTAGTTGGAAAACACTACCCGTAGCCCAAGCTTGGGGAGTGCAAGCAACCGGATACTGCACAGGGGCATTATCACCATTCCGTTCGTAGCCGCAAAAAAGTTCTGGAGGACGTTGATAGGGTTGCTGCTGAGTCATATCGAATAAACCTTGGAATATTTCTAAGGCTTGATCGATAAGACCGAGCGATCGCAATCCCATTGCAATCAGAGCGTTATCATGGGGCCAAACCGAACCAATGTGATAACCCATCGGATTATAAGCGGGTGACAAACTACTTAGAGTCCGAATACCCCAACCATTAAACATATCTGGTGCCCGTAACCGTTCTGCTACACTATGAGCTTTTTCGTCTGTGAAGATTCCCAGATGCAGACAATGACCAGGATTTGAGGTAATACTGTCTACCGGCTTGCCTTCTCCATCCAAAGCCAGAGCGCAGAAACCCTGGTCTTCCACCCAAAAATCTCGATTGAAACGAATTTTAAGACTTCTGGCCTCTTCTTGCCAACGATCTGCCAAATCAAGCCGCTTTTTCATCCTAGCGATTTCTGCTAGGCGCATTTTTGCAGCATAAACGTAAGCTTGCACCTCACAGAGGGCAATTGGACCATTGGCTAATTCTCCCTTGCGGTCTACAATACAGTCGCCAGAATCTTTCCAACCTTGGTTAACAAGACCGCGTTTTGATTTACGGAAATAACTGAGGTAGCTGGTTTCTTTGGTATTGCGATCAATCCACTCCATTGCAGCTAGAGCATTGGGCCAAAGTTGCTCTAGGAGTTCTCGATCGTGAGTCCAAGCATAATGTTCGGCATAGAGCATCAGCCACAAGGGAGTGGCATCAACTGTACCGTAGTAGGGCGTATGGGGAATTTCTTGACAACGAGCCATTTCTCCCAAACGTAACTCGTGCAAAATCTTACCGGGTTCTTCTTCGCGCCATTCGTCATCGATTTTACCTTGGTATGTCGCCAGTAATATCAGGGTTTCTTTGGCGATTTGCGAGTTTAACATCAGGCTTTGGGAAGCTGTAATCAGCGAATCTCGCCCAAATAGTGTCGAAAACCAAGGTACCCCGGCAGAAACAGTCTTATGCTTCCCAAAAGACTGGCGCAACAAATACATATCTTGTTCAGCCCGCTCAATCACTCGATTGAAGGTACTCTTATCTGAGCTAATGCGGGTAATTTGTTGTACCCAGTGTTGCTCCTCCATCCACTCAGCGGCTTTCGCCTGTCCTAAGGTAGTGGCGGCGCTCACGGTTGAACTGGACTGGTTGTTCCTCAACATATTTACTCGGTAGCCTAGCTTTTGAGTTTCGTGAGAAGCCAACTCTAGCTGCCAAACCGCAGTGTAACCCTTGAAATAGTCTGGTTGCCGATGCTGGAATAAAATCCGGGATTCCATCACCAAGCCATCCAAACCTTGATAGGCGAGTGTCAAGGATTCTTCCCTAAAAGCGGATGGCTCTTTGGGTAGAGGTGAAACGCCATCGACCAGAGAAAATGTTCCTTCCTCAGCCGTCAGTTCCACTAAGCGTAAAAGCCTACCTCGTTTTTCTCTGTCATAGCCCCGAACCTCAAATAAATCAAGAAAATCCGCATCAAAGCTGATGCTTAGTTCAAAACTGACGGTTGTTGTGCTGTAGTTAGATACTTCTATTTCTTCAAATAGTGCCCCATTCAACACTATTTCGCGGCGAATTCCGACAGTCTCGGCTTTCAGGCGTTCGTCGATTCTGGGGTTAGTACACAAAACTGAGAGTGAAAACCCTTTCTCAGCAGTACTGCTGAGGAGTACAGGCGATCGCCCTTCAATTTGCAACTCCAAGCGATTGAGAAATCTCGTATCACAACAAAACAGTCCCAAACTGGGATTGCCATCGTTGAGGGAACAGCCAGAAATGTTCCCGATAGTATCTGTCACAAAAAATAAGTCATCATCTTTAACCGTCAGTGTCGGTTGTGGTCTTTCACTCACAACACAAGGCCACTCCGGGATCGGTAATTGTTCGGCAGGAATAAAAGTTTTTCCATCCAGAAAAATTTTTTCTGGGGTGATTAGCGTATCCGGTGTCATTAGACAAAGTTCCGTGTACAGGTCTATATTTTTGTGGTCTTTTGAGTAGAAGTCTCTTACCCAAGAGGCAGAGAGGCAGAGGGGAAAGAAGAAATACCCTCTTGCTTTGGGACAGAGCAACTAAATTTATTTAGGTCGAAAAAAGAAAGATTTGTGTCCAGACACGTAGTACAAACAAAGAACAGCGTATCGTAGAGAGACACAAGGTGCGAAGTTAGGTCAGTTATCTTGCCCTGCTTTTACAGTGCTTTTCAAGTAATTGAACTACACTACCCCCCACTCCCTACTCCCCGTCCCAGTCGTGGTCTAAATACCTGAAAATCGCTGTAAGTTATGGGGTTTTCCCTTGCCATCATCCTCTCTGCTTCTTCTTGATCCTCACAATTTCCGAAAAAAAGACGCTCTCTAAAACTCGTTTGAGCCATTCGAGCCAAAATAATCCTGACATATTGCTGACAAAATGGCAGCGCTCATATCCATATAAATAAAATAAATAAGTAAACCTTGATAAATTTATATTTTATTAAGTGTGAGGTCAAGACTGAAACTGAGGATTTAGAAATAATTTATCAGTAGTTGAACTTTCAAAGACACAAGATATATAATATACTCAGCAAAACTTGGAAATCTACACTCTTTGTTGGGCATAGAGAACATTTATTCTTTACTAGTATACGATTTTGTTTTAAATATGTTTGGTATTTGATTAGACTAATTTATGAGAATTAATTAATTAATTAAATTTAATCACTAATCATGGATTAAATTATGTGAATGTCGCAGTCATAATTTTTAGGTAAGAAAATTTCTTTAGTGAACATAAATCAATGTCGGCCAAATAGGCGATGTCTACGGCGGCCCACTTTGCCGACGCGCGGACTATCAATCAATAATCCGTGGTTATTAGTGAACACAGTAGTTAAAACAATACAATCATTAATGCTTTAGTACTTACTCTTGAAAGATTTTACCTGTGCAAGCAAAAGCATAAGTTGTCGAGAATGTATATTGGGCGTAATAGGTTGTCAATCAACAAATCAAATTGTACGCACGCCCCTTAGTTAGTAACAAAGTGTTGCGACTGCTTTGGCGAAAAGCGCTTTTTAGCGTTCTTTACATATTGCAACTGTCTATTTAACTTGAGAGTCCCTTGGAATTTGTACAATGCAGCTGTGACGTGGATCTGATCGAGGTTGAGCGTTTAACAATAATTCATGAGCATTTCGACTTTTGTGCTGAGTGATTTGCTGAAGTCCCTACCCTACTTGCGGCCCCAGCTATATTTTAAGGCTTCACTAACGGCGCTCTCCCACGCGATGGAAGATCAAGTTTTGGCTGCGACTTTAGCTAAACCCCTTGTAATTGCTAGTTTTCAGCGAGAGCGATTCTACCGCCAAGAAGCTCATCGCTACCAGCGACTTGCTTTGCGAAGTAATCAAATATACGTATTATCTGCTCCAGAAACGGATTTTACCAACAGTTCGTCGGAACACTATGAAAAAGTGGCTTTTGAGCCAACGGATGGCTTAAGTCAGGAGTGGCATTTGGTAGTGATTGCTGACAATTATGCTACTTGTCTGGTTTGCCGAGAAAACCTTGGTTCTCTTGCCAAAAACAAGGAAGTACCGGAACTAAGCCCTAATCTGGATATAGACACAGCGCGAAGATTTGAGGGAATTTGGACATCGGAAAGGGGAGTTAGTCTCAAAGCAGCCGAATTGCTGTTAGATAGGATTTTGGTTTATAGACCAGAACTGGCAAATAAAATTCAACAGGCACGTCAGAGATTTGGCATCGGCGAGCCGCGAAACCACTCTGGAGCAGAACAGGACAATGAATATGCCTGTGACATTGATACAGATCCCTTTGTGCAGCGTTTAGTAACTTACTTGCAAGCTAGTCAGTACAAATTGCACAAAGCCTACCGTTCTATTGCTGCCCAAGCACGAAAAGAACGATTAGTCAACTCGATTAGCACTGCCATTAGGCGATCGCTCGATCCTCACGAAGTTCTCCAGGTGGCGGCACAAGAATTAGGGCAACACCTAGAAGCTTGTCGGTGTTTAATTTACCGCGCTCAAGCCACAGATAGCCAAGCCATAATTGAACACGAGTTTTTGACCCCTGGTGTTTTATCTGTTTGTGGACAAACCTGGGAGTTAGAGAAAAATTCCCTATTTCGGGACATCGTGGAACAAGGCGAAGGTGTTTGTGTAAGTGATACGCTGAGTGACCCCCGTGTTACCAAATCGCCAGGACTTTCTACGATCGCCAAAAAGTTTGCCATTCGTTCTTGGCTGATGGAACCAGTATTCTATCAGGGGCGATTATTGGGGATTGTGGAGTTACATTACTGCCGGATGCCACCGCACGAGTGCCAACCTGGGGAATTGGATTTGGTAGAAGCGATCGCTACCCAAGTAGGAGCAGCTCTCATCCAAGCGGAAGCTTACGCTAATCTAGAAGAACTTAACCAGCAACTAGAAGCCCTAGACCGCACCCGCAGCAACCTCATAGCCATCACCGGACATGAACTGCGTACCCCCCTATCCACAATTCAAGTGTGCCTGGAAAGTCTTGCTAGCGAACCGGATATGCCCTTGGAGTTGCAGCAGGTGATGCTCAACACCGCTCTTTCCGACTCGGAACGGATGCGAAAACTGGTACAAGATTTCCTTACACTTTCCAACTTGGAAAGCGGCCGGGTGGAATGGCATCCAGAATCCCTCACCTTACAAGAGTGTGTGGATTTAGCACTCAGCCGAAATCGCACACGTTCTTCAACGGAAAAGCCGCCCCAAATTAAGACTCAAATTGCCGAAAACCTACCTCTGGTAAGAGCTGACGGTGATTGGCTAGTCGAGGTACTGGCAAAACTGATGGACAATGCTTTGAAATTTACGCCACCCCAAGGAGAAATCACGATTAAAGCGATTTACAACAGCCGTCAGATGGTCGAGGTGACTGTAGCTGACACTGGACGTGGCATTGAACCAAATCGTTTAGAAGTAGTTTTTGACCGCTTCTATCAAGAAGAGGGAGCGCTGCGCCGCACCACTGGCGGGACTGGACTTGGTTTAGCAATTTGCCGTCAAATTGTTAATGGCTGGGGTGGGGAAATTTGGGCAGAGTCAACTGGCAAAGACCAGGGTAGTCAGTTTCACTTCACTATCCCGATTGTTCGGACTAGTCAAGAGGAAAAGCGGACAAAAGTCAAGAGTAAATAGGGATTGAGGACTGGGGATTGGGCATTAGTTTTTAACAAATGACAAAGAACAAAGGACAAATGACTAAAAACTGTTACAGTCTATGACGCGATCGCAATATGATCCTGGTTGCGGTGTTAGGATTCCCTAAAAACGTTGAGAGAATCATCTTTATGGCAGAAACACTCTCTGGACAAACCCCGCTATTTGCTGGCAGCACTGGTGGCTTGCTAAACAAAGCAGTAGTTGAAGAAAAGTACGCTATCACTTGGACTAGCCCGAAAGAGCAAGTTTTTGAATTGCCTACAGGTGGTGCTGCTACTATGCGGCAAGGTGAAAACCTGCTGTATATAGCTCGTAAAGAATATGGCATCTTTTTGGGCGGTCAGCAACTTCGTAAACTCAAAATCACAGATTACAAAGTTTACCGGATTTTACCCAACGGAGAAACTACTTTAATTCACCCAGCCGATGGTGTATTCCCCGAAAAGGTAACTGAAGGCCGTGACAAAGTGCGTTATGTAGACCGCCGTATCGGACAAAACCCCAGCCCCTCTAAACTTAAGTTTAGCGGTGTTTATACCTACGACGCTCCATAACTAGCTGTTAGTAGCTAATGGGTAATTAGTAATGGGTAAATGGTAAGAAAAATAATTACCCATTACCCATTACCAATTACCAATTACTTTTGAAAAATAATGATTTTTCCGATTTTCTCCGAGTTTTCTACCCTAGCGCAACAAGGCAACTTCGTCCCGGTATATCAAGAATGGGTGGCGGACTTAGACACGCCCGTATCCGCTTGGTATAAAGTCTGTGCGGGTCAGCCTTATAGCTTTTTGTTGGAATCGATAGAAGGTGGGGAAAAGCTGGGACGCTATAGTTTAGTGGGCTGCGATCCGGTGTGGGTTTTGGAAGCAAGGGGCGATCGCACGACTCAGAAAAACCGCGATGGCTCGCAGGTGGTTTTTGCAGGCGACCCTTTTACAGCTTTAGCCGAATGTTTAGCACCTTATCACCCAGTGAAATTACCACAGCTACCGCCAGGAATTGGCGGTTTGTTTGGGTTTTGGGGCTATGAATTGATTCAGTGGATTGAGCCGCGTGTGCCCATTTATCCACCAGATGAGCGGAATATCCCTGATGGGTTGTGGATGCAGGTAGACCACTTGTTGATTTTTGACCAGGTGAAGCGGAAAATTTGGGCGCTCGCTTATGCTGATTTACGTGACCCGAAAGTAGATTTAAAAGCAGCATATCAACAAGCTAGCGATCGCGTCACCCAAATGCTCGAAAAGCTATCTCTACCTCTATCGCCACAAAAAACTCGATTGGAATGGAAACCGCCAGGGAGCAGAGGAGCAGAGGAGCAGGTGAGCAGAGGAGCAGAGGAGTATCAGAGTAATTTTACCCGCCCTGATTTTTGTGCCAGCGTTGAGAAGGCGAAAGGTTATATTAAAGCAGGTGATATTTTTCAAGTAGTAATTTCCCAGCGACTATCAACAGAATACACAGGCGACCCTTTTGCCCTTTATCGGTCGCTACGTCAGATAAATCCTTCGCCTTACATGGCTTACTTTAACTTCCAAGATTGGCAAATCATCGGTTCCAGTCCGGAAGTGATGGTGAAAGCCGAAATCGATTCAGATAGTGGAGTAATAGCAACGGTACGCCCAATTGCTGGGACGCGTCCACGGGGTAAAACCACCAAGGAAGATGCGGCCTTTGCTGAAGATTTACTCCAAGACCCCAAAGAAATTGCCGAACACGTGATGCTTGTAGATTTAGGGCGGAATGATTTGGGGCGTGTTTGTCAAAGTGGTAGCGTCAAAGTCGATGAATTAATGGTAGTTGAACGCTACTCCCATGTGATGCACATTGTTAGCAATGTTGTGGGTAAATTAGCAGTTGGTAAAACAGCATGGGATTTACTGAAAGCTTCCTTCCCAGCAGGTACGGTAAGCGGCGCACCCAAGATTAGGGCGATGGAAATTATCCACGAGTTAGAGTCTAGTCGTCGGGGTGTTTATTCCGGTGTGTATGGATATTACGATTTTGAAGGACAATTAAATACTGCGATCGCAATTCGCACAATGGTAGTGCATGATAGTACCGTCAGCGTACAAGCCGGTGCCGGTTTGGTAGCTGATTCTGAGCCAGAAAAAGAATACGAAGAGACGCTAAATAAAGCTAGAGGTCTATTAGAGGCGATTCGTTGTTTGCGTTGAAGTAGGGACTGAAGAAGGGAATAGGTACAGCTTAGAGGGTACAGATTATTCCCTGTAACCTGTCACCTCTCCCCTAACCCCAATCCCTTTTACTGTTTGTATAATTGCTTTCGCATACAATTAATTGCACACTGGTTTTTGTTGCTTAATTGTAAAATCGGGCTTGATATAAGTACAGTAACAGTTCGATCTGCGGTATGAGCATCCAGACCAGACTTTAAAAGTTGATGTACCAATACCCTCCGATTTTGAATTACATAGGTTTTACTTTGAACAGCAAAATGTTTGGAAACAATTTATGCTACTTCTAAGCCCACGTATTCACAATACCGTGACAAATTAGGAAGCTTTATAAATCCAATCAACATCAAACTTTTTCCAAAGCTAAACAGAGTTTTTTAAACTTATTGAAAATTTAAAAGAAGTCCTGGTATCCAAATCCAAGACCTCTGTTGAATTTACTACACACTAGAAATGAACAAACTTACTCATCCTAATTGGCTGAAGTAAATCGCCCAAAGAATTCCAGTTACTCCAACGGCAATTAAAAGGTTAGTGAAAAATCTGCCGAACTCAATTTCTTGTCCCAGTCTTTTGTCATCTTGACCGGCAGTAAAAAACAATGACCAGGCTTGATTTGCATTGATAGTTTCAAAGTTGTTGAAATCAAAGGCTAACGCCTTTCCTTCTCTACGAGAGGCTGCGCCAACGGAACGCTCCGCGTTCGCGTAGCGTCTCGTAGAGAAGGGAGAAGACCGCGCTAACTCACTACGAACTTGCTTACCCATCAATTTAAGCTTGACAGACTAGTAAGCCTAGCCCGTCGTAGACATCGCTACCTTACCACGCTTAAGCAAAAGAAACTGATAACAGCTTTTTTGGTATCTTCATGCTGCGATCGCTATTGAAAACAACCGATTCCATCAGCGATCTTTTAAAAGATTATTAAATAGTTTTCAGGTGAGTGCGGAGTTTTTTTTTAGTCTTATAATATACAAAATTATAATAAGTAGTATTTACTTCTAGAACCTTTCTCGCTCAAGAGCATCTCAACTATTCTTTACTTGTTTATATTTAAATAACAATATATCTTTGGATAGAGTAATAATTTATTCATCTACCAAGAGTAATAGATTATCAATGACTTTTTTCAATTCCGGTGCAGTCGGAATGGTAAGTTTAACTTGGTTTTGGGCAACTGTAGAACAGCTATGCTGGGTTGTTTATAGCTGGGCGATTTTAATCATAATGGGTTTAATCTTGACCGATCTGAGCATTTTTTTGGGATGGGGAGAGGTCTTGATGCGTCTGTGTCCACTGTGGTTAGGATTAAGTGCCATCAGCTACTTTTGCACCGGGGTAGGAATGCGTTCACGCACATTTATTCTAATGGGGTTTATTCATTTGCTGGGAATCTTAGTTTTACCGTACTGCGGTGTTATGCAGTTTCTCTCAACGGGGCTAATTATGACTGTTAGCTTATTGTTACTAGCAGAATTACAATGGGATATGCAATCTTCAAGTGATTACAACTAATTAACACCACAACAAAAGCAGTTTAACCAAGCACAGTCCCAACGACGTAAAATGAGTAGCTAAAGTTATAAAGAATTAAAATCTTACTTTAGACACGTTTGTATAAACAATATAGCTATGTCTCTTGGCTAACTAGTGTTTATACTTTGGAGAGAGAGTTTTTCATCCAACTGTTAGCTATTCTATATTTATGAAAACAAACAACACTGTATGGGTGTTATACCGCTGTGACCCAGTATTGAACATCGAAGGAGAGCGATCGCAGATGTTTGAGCAGTGTAAATTAAATGCGTTGACGGTGTGGAGTTTTCGTCGCTTCCTCCACTTCATTATCACCAAGGGAAGGTTAAATTCTTCATCAGAGCGGTCTGAGGTGATAAACGTCTTGTGTTTTTTACATTACAACTTCATTTTGGCACTTCAATCTCCTTAATTCATTTTGAACTAAGGATATTGGTGTGTCACGGCTAATGCAACTATCTGTTAACTGGCGTTTGTTTGTCAAAATATTCACGCCAACGACTAATTTGACTATCCTTGAAATCTACAACAATTACGTCATCAGCTTTATTACGAAGACCTGTTGCCTTTTCTGTATCTTCGTAGTACCACTCTACTGCTGCCTGATTTGCTCCAATGATAATCCGCTGGATGTCTATTTTGATATCTGAATACTGTTGTTTAAAATTGGTAAGTCCTTCTTGAATTCCTTCTTGCCCCCGCCAGCATTGACCAGGCACGATTAGTTCTCCATCAACCGTAAACAATTGTGCAAGAGCATCGACATCTTGAGCAACCCATGCATCTTTAGCTTTTTCTATTAATATCTGCATATCTTGTTGGTTCATAGACTGACTGGCAAATAAAGGTGTGTTAAAAGTTAAGCTAACAAATATAGTTCCTAACACTAGCCATTGAGATAACCAAAGCATCTAGATTTTCTTTCCTCTAAAGTATTAAGCTATAGAGCATTAGTAATATTTAACCAGAAGTTGTTTTGATTGCGATCGCTCCTGCAAAAAGTAATGTTTTGATTGGATGCAGAATGTCTGTAGCGTTGATATTAATTCTACAACCAAAACTGGCGATCGCCTTCCATCTGGCTAGGACGAATACCTTGCAAACGCAGATAAGCCATGCGGTCAGATCCATATAATGGCATCGGTAGGCGAGGTTCTTTTAAAGCTCCATGATGCAATAATGTCAGTTTTAGAGTAGTTTCTAGAACACTTTCAATTGATATTTGGTGTCCTTTCTCATGAATTGTTAAACGTATAGGACGAGCCAAACCAACTTTATCAGGAACTTTGGTTGTTACGAGAATTGCTTCACGAGATGATAAACGAAGTCCTAAGCCTTGTGAAGGTGCTATAACAGCTTTATGCTTTAAGTTATACAGTCGGGGAATACCAGACTTTTTACATTCCACTAAAATAAACTTAGCTCCTATTGCCTTAGCTCTATTTACTAAATAATCAGCTTCATTCCCAGCAAAGGAACCATCACGATAAATTAAGACTGTTTTGTTTGCTAATTCAGCACCAGGTAATAATCGCTCTAATAGTTTAGCTGGTATTTCTTCACCATCAATTAAATCATCTTCTAATTGATAACGAATAAACTCTCCTTGTTTGCCATAGAGACGTATACTAGCACAGGCATTTCTTGTACCTGCTTGCCTTTTTTTGGAAATTCTAGAAACATCCAAGCCAATAAAATAATCAGCATCTTTTAAGTCTTCAGCTAGAACAAAAGGCAAATTGCCTAACTTTGCTAGAATTCCTGGAATTACTTGATTCAAGATATACTGGTAATTTCCAGGTTTATTCAAAGTATCTTCATAGATCATTTGGCTAGCAATTTGACGACGGAGCAATAAAGAGTATACTTGATGGTAAAAACTTCCCTCATTTGTATCATCATCATGACGATCGCTTTCAGGTAAAAAAGTTACAATAATGTCGTGTGGTATCTCAATTAATTCATTAACTTTCTTCTCAACTTCTGCTCTTGCCTCAGTCTTAGTCAGATTATTCAGTGACAAAGCTTGCTTAGTAATAACTTCACTTTTAAATCCATATAGTTCCAGACGCTGCTTAAGTAAATTCAGAAATGGATCTACTTTTAAATCACAAAGCTTTAGTGCTGCAATGTGAATCACTTTGGATTTATCTTTAAAATCAATGTGACGGCGATAAACTCCACCTTTTTTAAGACCATTTAAAACATCATTTCTTTTGGTTATAAAGTTATTACCAAAAATTAGAGTAGTTTCCTCTATCGGAAATTCAGGTTTCCAGAATAAATTTGGATATTCAATGCTATTGATACTACGTTCTAGTTTAATTCCATAAGCAGTTAAAGCATCTCCTGCGATTTTTTTATAGGATGCCAAGAGACTTGTTCTGTCTTGATGCGAAATTTTAGTAGCCTTAAGTAGCTTTCCGTATTCAACTTCAAATTGAGCAGATGTGGCAGATGTTACACGGGGACGTAAAGCTGCCATAGCATAGTGGAACTGTTTTGTATCTTTACCGAACTGTATAGCAACAACAGGTTGATCGTCTGGGGCATCTCGTAGTGCTTGTTTACTAGTTGAACCGGTAGCTTTTGCTAATAGTTCATCTCGATGCTCTTCAATAGTTCCAATAATACCGACAATTGTTGCATTACTACCTCGTTCAATTTCTTGAACTTTTAAACCAATTAAAAGCTGTTCTGAGTTTTGTCGTTGAGGATGGTTTTCGTAGAAATTAGCCAAATTATCACGAAACACAATGCTACTGCACACTGTCAAACTAAGAGCAGACTGGAACTCACCTTGTAATTCGATAATTTCTGACCAAAAATCTGGTTCTCTCTTGACCATAACTCCATTATCAGACATAACAATTGGAGAATCAAATTTGGTTTTATTCAAAACCTGAATAGCTAACATAGAATAAATAAAAGGTGTGGGTTGAGGCTGGCGTACTGATTGGAAACCGAATAAACGTTCCTTCAAATCTTCTACTTCATTTTGAATACTTTTCAGTGCCTCTTGTAATTCTTCTTTGCTAGGTAAATCCTTATGAAATGCTGCCAAAACCCAAAAATAAGGCTTGTACCATATAATAACAGTCTCAGGTAATTTTCGACTAAAATGATAGCTCAATCGGTTGCCATCTTTTTTATCAATCTCAGGTGTTAGCCGAAAACACATTAACTTAAGTTGCGAAATTTTGATTGGAAAAACTTCGCTAAAAGAGGTAGAAATTTGGGGAGATGCAATAGCAATAGTCATGCAGAAACCTCCAATAAATTAAATTGACAAATCGATGTGAATTGACAATTTCGACAGGGTATTCCAGGATTAGCAGGAAATATTTCAGCAAATGTAGATGGATTTTGCTTGTAACGACGCAATTCTTTTTGATGTTCTTGGGCTATTTGGGCGAATTTAGCTTGAATTGCCTTGAGTTGAGTATCTGTGGCGGTAATAGGCTCAGACCATTTCTTAGTTTCTAAGTTATAAAATGAGGCAACAGCTTTTTGTCCAGGGTAAATATAACTAGCTGCCAACAGGTAGACAAATGCTTGTCGTCTATCAAAATTAGATGTGCCTGTTTTGAAATCTAAAATGTGCAGTCTGCTGTCTGATTCAATAAAAATGCAGTCAATAGCTACAAACAAGTTAAAAAAATAATTACTTTGCTGAATTAGAATTGGTTCTGGAATTCCCTCATCACCTCGACTAAGTTTAAGGATATTCTTTCCAGAAAGAATCGGTTCCTGATAGTAGTTTGTCAAAATTTTAATAATTCGCTGTTTAACTTCGACAGCCTCTTGGTCTAATTTCAGCTTCTCTGCTACTATCTGTACACCATTCAATTGGTTCAAAAGTTGAATATTTTGGTGAAATTCGTAAATACCTTTCTGTGCCTGCAAACCGATATGTTGAGGAATAGTGTCTTGCTCCAACAGTGCTTTAACTAATAATTCTTTTTTTCGCGCTCTGGAAAAACCTCGTTTCATATCACAGTGCCAATATTCTTGTCCAACAGATGAAGCGAACTGTGACCAAATGTTAAAACTCACATACGGTTGCCACACCATAATTTATATCCTTATTAGCTATGTTGATTTTTTATTCAACTCCACCCTAACGTGTATTGATTTTTTAGTCAACACTCTGTTATCATGTTTAGTTAAGTAGGAAAAAAAGTGAATCAAAGTTTTGGTCAGCTTATCCGTGAAGCCCGCAAAGATAAGGGATTTAGTCAGCGTGAGCTAGCAAAACTAATAAAGCTAGATTTCACTTATCTGTCTAAATTGGAGAATGATCGCGCGGACTATCCTCCAAAAGAAGATGTCATTCGTTCTTTGGCACAGCATCTGGATTTAAATGAGGAAGAGTTAATTTTTTCGGCTGGTCGTATACCCCAGCGTGATGAGGATTTTCTCAAGCAACATTACAAGACAATGCCTGCTTTGTTCCGTCGAATGCAGGAGAATCCTGATTTTGCCAAAAGAGTCTTTCGAGAAGCTACACAATCAGAAAATGAGGAGAAGCAAGGTTGAGTATCATTAAGCGGTATCGCTATATTCCTGATAGCGAAATTGAGACTAGGGCTAATAATATTCTCAAGCGTATGCAGGAAACACCTAAATATATTCCCAAGTGGCCTTTAGATGCAACTCGTGTGGCAGAGTTTTTAGGGTTGAATGTTGTTTGGGATAGGATACCGCCTGATGCTGAAGGACAAATAGCAGCGAGGATTTTGCCATTGGAGCATTTAATTGAAATCAATGAAGATATTTTGAAACTTCCCAAAGGGTTTGAAGAATCAACGTTAGCTCATGAACTGGGACACTGGGAACTACATATTGACCAAAAGACGGCTGGCCACTTTGAAGAACTAATAAAGCAGGGTGGTAAAGGTGAAATAGATATGCAGCCTTTTTTATGCCGTGCTGTTAATGGTCAACTACAAAAGATAGAGTGGCAAGCTCAACGTTTTGCGAGTTATTTACTGATGCCTCATTATGTTTTAGAACAAATGGCAGCAGAACACGATTTAACAAAATGGTCTCACCTTTATGCGATGCAAAAGGATTTGGGTGTAACAATAACTAATCTTAAAGTTCGTCTAATACAGCTAAATTGGATTATTCTTCCTCCAAGTGACAACACAATTTACTTGGGTAAAGCTGCGCCTATTCGGAAAAAATAAAGATTGAAATAAAGTGCGATCGCTCTCCATCATCTCCTGGCAGCGATCGCACCCCACACAGCACTACACTAGAAAGTAAGATGCTCACAATAGCCTATGAACGCCACGACAACCACTCTACCTTCTACACTCAAATTGAAAATTGACTTGACTGATGAGCAATTCTTCCAGATGTGTCAGAAAAACCGCGATTATCGATTTGAGCGTACAGCATCAGGGGAATTATTAATTATGCCACCTACAGGTAGTGATACTGGCAACCGTAACTTTGATATGGTTGTTGAATTAGGAATCTGGAATAAACAGACTAAATTAGGCAAAGGTTTTGACTCTTCAACTGGCTTCACCCTACCTAATGGTGCAGAACGTTCTCCTGATGCTTCTTGGGTGAAAATTGAGCGATGGAATGCTTTAACACCAGAACAACAAGAAAAATTTGCCCCCATTTGTCCTGATTTTGTAGTAGAGTTGCGTTCTCGTACTGATTCCTTGAAAGAATTGCAAGAGAAAATGCAGGAGTATATCGAAAATGGCACTCAATTAGGCTGGTTAATTGACCGGAAAAATAAGCGAGTGGAAATTTATCGTCCAGGTAAAGATGTAGAGATATTAGACAATCCTACTAGTTTATCTGGAGAAAATGTACTACCTGGGTTTGTGTTAGATTTACAGCAGATTATGTAATTTTATCGATTAGGATAAATATAGCGCATTTCAAAGCGACTTTGTTCCCAAAGTGGTAGTAAAGCCTGTTTAGCAGCATTTAACTGAGCTTGTGAAAAAGAGATTTTCCCATTTTCTATAATCCAAATAAATGTCCGAGTGATTAAATCAGCCTTTAAACTATTCTCGTATTCACTATTATTTATTCTTACTACTTGCTGATCTAAGCAATATATAGCATATTTAAAAGTCAAGTTTTTCCAATCTGTGGAATTCCGATAATTTTCTTCTGGCGTATTTTTCCATTCAACTCGCCGCAAATTTCCAAAAATATAGTCTATGCCTGTTATGGAAGAATCTGTATTACGCACTAAATTTGTATAGGCTTGGTAATATGGTTTAAATAGCGAAGCTGCAATATTTTCCACATAGATATGTAGCCAGGATTGTATGTCGCGAAGATAAGGTACTAAATTTCTGATATTATCAATTTCTTTAATCAGCGCATGTTCACTTCTGTAATTTGTTATCTTTGCTAGCAATTCAGCTTCAGATAATTGAGACTTTTCTGAATAGTAATTAATCACCTTGGGAATATATTTATCTAATAACCACTGTTTGGTATATCTAGCTGTCCAAGTTCCTCGTACTCCAATATTTTGCTGCCATAAGCTAAATTTAGCTGTTTCAATAGATTGTAAATTAATATTATTTAGCTCGTAGATTACATTAACTTGATTGCTAGGTAATAAAGATAAATTTCTGTCAAATTTTGGGAATACAAATGCGTGATCGCGAATTCCTCGACTGACTCGAATTGATATATTTTCTCTATGAAATAGATGCCATTCTGACTTGCCTTTTTTATAATCAAATTCATTAGCGAACTGCTGCATCAACTCCCATAATTCTTGTCTTACAGAAAAAAGGATAAAACCGCGAATTTCTGAAAAGTTTACGAATTCAAAATCCCATGTTTCTAGAGCATTCTCAAATTCAATTATTAAATTTTGATATTCTTGACAAATTTCATCAACACACAAACACAAGTCTGTTGCTTCTAGCTTTGATAAAATGACTGTTATTTGACCCAAATTTACTGTAAAATTATCTTTATTTAATTCTTTCAAAAAACGACGACAACCCCAATCAGGCTGGGTGTGTAATCCAGTCATTAATTGACCTAAAATATCTTGATGATTTAAGCGAATTTTTAGACCTTTAAAAAGAATACTACTGAATTCTATTTGACAATTACCTTCTCCAAAAGCTTTGGGTAAATTACAGGCGATCACTACTTTTGGTTTCACAACAACTAAGTGGCAGCCTTCCCGCATTATAGAAGGCTCAAAATCACATTTTTCTAAAAAATACTGTAAATCTGGATTGCGTACGATTAATTTTTCTATTAAGTTACATTTAGTATACGTAAAAATATCGGCTGTATTTTTATCGATATTTTTAACTAAATCAAAATTGAGTTTATTATAAAATTTTGAGGCGACATCGTTATTTTTTAAGGTATCTATATTTAGATCAAATACTAATTCTTCTTGATTGTAATGCAGACGCTGAAAAAGCTTGATTTCATATCCATTAGTGACAATAAAAAATAGTGTTTTAAAATGATTACTATAAAATTTAGCTTGCTCAATAGCCTCATTTAACTGAGTTTTCTGCGGTTCTATCGCTTCCACAAAAATCAGTGATGTATTTGTATTTTGTTTCTTAAAATCATCTGTTGCAAAATAAATCTGAGCAATTTCTGGATTTTTGGCGTAGTTTTCTGATTGATATGTTTTCAAAGAGTATTCACGATGACACATCTCTGGATAGCAGAGATAGTGAAACATTGGCAAAATCAACTTTTCTTTTACATCATCTTCATTTCGTAAAACATGATGATCAAAACCTTGTATCCATGTAATGAATTTTTTAATTGACTCTGGAATAGTCATCAGATAATCTACCTGCTTGTATAAATTTGCTATGCCTTATTTTGTTCGTGTAATTAGCAATTTATCAAGTCAGTTTGGATTATGTCGTGATTGTAGATACTAGAATAGAACGATTCGGCTGAAACTTAACCTTGGCAAAACCTACACCAATAAAAGTTACTGCCGTTAGAATTAAAAATCTGGTGAAAATCAGGTAGGCAAAATTAATGAATTGTGTATAACAAGAATTTTGGGCAACGCATAATAAATTGCTGGGGATGTCTATTAGACAAGAAGGAGTTTGCAGTTAAGAGCCAGAATATAGAGTTTCCGTTAATTCTGGCTGCTAGTGTTGTTAAAATGGTTGGTGAATTTGAAGCAGGCGATTTTAATCGATGGAAAGATGTTAACCTGGGTCAAAACATCTTGAAGTATTGAGATAAACAGTATTTATACTTGTTATCTTTGGGTAGCGATCGCTAGCCTTGCACCCTTCACCTGACGTACTTGATCCATTATCCCCACTATCTCACCGTGCAAGACTTTTTGATCGGCATTAATAATCACCAATGTATCTTGGTTAGAACCAACTAAAGTCCGCACTCGCGCTGCTAAATCATTAACTGCTATTGGATCGCGATTTAGGCTTACCTGACCTTTTTCATCTACCGTGATGGTAACTTTAGTGGGAATTTGCTGTTCCTTCGCCGTGGCTGCCTTCGGTAGATTTACTGGCAACCCTTCCGATCGTGTTAAAAACAGCGTTGACATAATAAAAAATGTCAAAAGGGCAAACATTACATCAATCAGAGGTACTACATTTATAAATGGTGGTAAATCTGGTTCATTATCATCTAGATCCATAGGACTTCTCCTGTTGTTCGTAGCGATCGAGTTGGTCATAGCGGTCAAGGAACAGTATTTCTAGCTGTCCGCCGTACTCTTGAATCATTGTTATCTGCCGCTGGTATAGTCCCCGGAAGATGCTGGCTCCTAAAAGCACAAAGATAGCCACAACCAATCCTGAGGCGGTAGCAACTAAAGCTTCACTAATACCACTAGTGACTGCACTAGTTTTAGTACCTCCGACATCACCAATATTCAGTCCAGCAAATGAACGAATTAATCCTAAAATTGTGCCGAGCAGTCCCAACAGAGGCGCTAAACCGATAATCGTGTCAAATACAGCTTGAAACCGCTTGAGCATAGGGATTTCTGCTTGCGCCTCGCTTTTCAAAGCCAAACGAAATTTTTCTGGAGTCGGTCTTTCTAGCTGTAGTCCAGCCAGAAAAATGCGTGCTATAGGTAAATCTACGTTTTTTTGCAGCTTATCCACAGCACTAACGACATTATCAAGTCGATAAAGATTTAAAACCTCTCGCACCACCCGGTTTTGACGCTTACCAATCTGTATCCAAAACTTCGCCCGCTCAATCATTAATGCCCCTGCCAACACCGAAAACGCCAGCAGGGGCAACATGACCACACCGCCTGCTTCAAACAAATTCTGAATTCCCATGTAGTGCCTCTAAACGTCATCAACAATACAAAATCAGACTACCAGAATCTAGCTAAAAAATGAAACTTTTTCTCAATAGAGTTTAAGATATAATGATAATTTTTTCAAATTACCTTATCATTAAATTTATTTAATGTTTTTGTAATTTCTATAAATTAATTTAATTAATAGATAACACAAAAATTAATTTTATCTAGAAATTGTCATAATCAACAGTATTCTTCAAAGATATTTTTATTATTAAGTATGCTGTTCGTAACACTGCCCGAAATAATTTTAATTTTTTACTTGATATTTGCAACCATGCATTCTAAGATGACTAAATTAGTGAGAATAGGTAGCAATAGCTATGAGCTTTTCCGGCACTACTGTCGAGCAACGTTCCAAAGAAGTTGAGGCTCTCAAGTCTTTTCTGACTTACAGTCTAATAGGTTCACTGGCGCTGCATATCGGCGTACTGTCCTCAGGCATAAGTAATTATTTGACGAGAGTGCCCACAGGAGAAGAAGAACCAATAGAGGTGGCGATCGTTGATGCTCCGACTGCGGAACCAGAAAAACCAATCGCAGAGATTCCAGAAGAAATAAAAAAAGAACCAGAAGTTGTCCAAAAACAGCCTATAGAAACCCCACCAGTAGAAAAAATTCAGCAGCAAGAACAGATTACAGCAGTTGCTCAGAAGCCACAGCCGATAAATACGCCGCCAAAAGCAATTGCTACCAAGCCAGAAGTTGCTGTGAAATCTGCATCCGTTCCACGATCATCTCTGTCTGAAGATTCCAAAGCAAGTTCGGCAGGTGGCGGTGGTGGTGGTGGTGGTGGCGGCGGCTCTGGTGTTGGTTTAGGCTCAGGTAGTGGTATTGCTGTAGGTACAAGCAGCGGTACTGGCCCTGGTGGAGGTACTGGTACTGGCACTGGCGGTGGCATTGGCAGTGGGACTGGCAGTGGCACTGGTAGCGGCACTGGTAGCGGCCTTGGCAGTGGCACTGGCAGTGGAATTGGCAGTGGCACTGGCAGTGGAATTGGTAGCGGCACTGGCAGTGGAATTGGCAGTGGCACTGGCAGTGGTATAGGCAATGGAGTAGGAAACCGTCCGACAGTAGCAACAGCACCAACAGCGCCAACACCTCCAAAAATTAACAGTTCAGGTAATGCTAATGGTCGTGCAGCCTGCCGCGAATGTAATGCCAAGTATCCTGATGCAGCAAGACGGCGAGGAGTCGAAGGCAGAGTAGAAGTAGCTGTTGATACTGATGCACAAGGCAATGTTACCAATGTGCGAATTGCTCGCTCCAGTGGAAACCGCGATTTAGATGAAGAAACAGCTAGACAAGCGCGTGAGTGGAAATTAAAACCCGCAGAAGGTGGTAGACAAGGGGTATCTATAGCGACTGAATTTGCTATCAAAGGTTCACGACGATCGCGCCAAGTTCAAGAACGGCAAGCACAAAGACAAGCACAAGAGAGAACCCAGCAGACAGCAGCTGCTAACTCCACACCAGAAAATCCAAGACGTAGGCGACGAGAGTTTACACCACCCTCATCTAATGAAGCTAGAGCCACAAAACCAGCAATATCTGGATTTAGTCGGCGACTGGAACCTCAAAGAACGGAAAGTCCTGCTAGCTCATCATCTGGAGCTAGGACAACTCGCACTCAAGGAACTGCAAGAGAGTCCCTACGCCGCGTCCGACGTGAGCGAGCGGCTACCGATTCATCACAAAAGCCACAAGCAACTACAAATCGGCGGCGAAGAGATAACACTAGCCAGAATAAATTGCGGGACTCTTTGCGCCGTTTACGCCAACAACCTCAATCACAACCTGCTGCTCCCAGTCAGCAGTAGTCTGTCAAGTTGAAATTGATGGGTTAGTAATCAGCGCTTGAGCGCTTAACAAAGGACTAAAGTCCTGACTACGAACTTATTGACCCAGCAGAAGTTGACTTGACATACTACTAGTAGAGGGATAAAACTTATTAGAATCATACTTTGATTAACAACGATCGCCGCCTCCTGTTTTTAGGAGGCGGTTGTTTTTTAGGTAGAAATGGCTTCATTAACCATTACCCATCTACCATGAGGAAGAGGGGTTAGGAGTGCGGTAATTTTATGATGGGCAATTAGATAGGCTAGCGATCGCTTGATTTGCCAGTCAATAGTAGTGGAAGTAAATAATTCTGCACTTTCCCCTACCAACTTTTCTGATGAGGGCCATGTAAATCGCTGCGCCTAAAGAATGATAGTAGTGTTTGCTGATCACCAATTATATGCTGAGAGATATAGTCAATGGCTAACTTTCAATTTGCTCATCTGCACTTGACGCTAGGCGTCAGATTCACTGATTTGAATAAAACTTCTACACAAACACACACTGATGCCGTTTGATTTGCTTGAATAGCTATATTGATAAGACATTGATCCGACGGCAATTCACAATTCCTGATTATGGCAAGTAAATTCATTGATGTTAGAGAATATACTGTCAGGGCGCACAAAAGACAGATTCATACTCGTGTTTTCCAGTTTGTCTGTAAAGAGTGTAACGATCTGACAAAACGCGAGACTTTCGGCCCTCGACCTTTATATTGTGAGAGATGTCGCCCTCCCCAACCGCCTAAGAAATCCCAGCCAGCATCTCACAAAGCAAAACCCAGAGCAATGTCTTATAAAAGTGATATCGATTTAAATTGATTAAAGCCCTATGACTCAAAATGGACAATTAGAACCACCTCCAGAAACCTTTTTCTCACCACTGTTGGAATTACGAGACTATTATGCTCGCCTTACAGAAGAGTATGAACGCCTCTTTGTGCAGGCGCGATCGCAGCTCGATCATGTAGAAGCGTTGTTGTCTAACTGGTCTTTTTCTGATACCAATAAGCAGATATCAAGATTAACGGCGACTGATGAAACCTCAAATCTTTCTGGGGAAAGTTCTCTGCGGTTTTTATCACCCCTTGATGACATCGAGGAAATCAACTTGGTGGAGTCTTTAGAGTCAGTAGGAAAAGACTCAGATCGAGTTGAGATAAATAATTCTTTTTCTGCTGCTGTTGATACAAAAGAGAGTCAATCTCTAACGACATCAACAGATCCAAAGACCGCCCCAGAGAACAACGATAGTTCAACGAAGGTAGTGGAAATCCCGATGCTACCTCAGTATCAGCACGCTATCTCGCGAATGGAAGCCATAAAACAGCTATTGCAAGAACAGATAGGTACTGTTTGTCATATCGATTTTATCGTGCGATCGCTCTATGGAGAGTTAGATTCCCATCTATTCAAAGTAGTTAAAGGTAGGGTGCAATCTTCCCTCACCCAAGGCAGAGAAAGGAATTACTGGGTAACTATTCCCGATGAGCCAGGTTGTTATACTCTGGATTTAAGTTTGGTATCCCCAAGTAATCGCAATGGTGCTTCTAGGAGTATCAAAAACAAAAACAAGAAGCCTTTCGTACCCCCGACAAAAACAGTACCGATGCTCAAAGCCTTTGAGGGTCAATTCTTAATTGATGCCCTCACCTCTCTGTTGGAAGAAAATCCAGGTAAAGTTTTCAGCGTTGCTGAAGTCATCACCGGAATTTATGGAGAACTAGATTCTCAGCAAACTAGAGAGATCAAAAATAAAGTGCTGAATGAACTATCTAGAGGCTATCGGACAGGTAGATTCGCTAGGGTTCCTAATCAAATCGGCTTCTATACTTGGGACTCAAATCTGATATTGAAGGGGAGTTCTCGTTAAATTGGGCATTGGGCATTGGGCATTGGGCATTGTTATACTGCTCCTCTGCTCCTCTGCCCCTCTGCCTCTTCCCCACTCCCCACCTATCCCAAAAACAGCTTGTATGCTGGATTCTTATTCTCATCCCAATAGCGATAGCCGAGGTGATCGAGAAAAGCTTGCCACTCTTCCATCTCGTGGGGGGGAACCTGAATACCGACAACGATTCGTCCGTAGTCTGCACCGTTGTTGCGGTAGTGAAAAAGACTAATATTCCAGTCGGGACTCATGGAAGTCACAAACTTCATCAATGCGCCGGGACGTTCGGGAAACTCAAAACGGTAGAGCAATTCATTGTTAGCTAGGGGAGAGTGCCCACCTACCATGTGCCGCAGATGTAGTTTAGTTAGTTCGTCGTCCGTTAAATCAAGGGTTTCAAATCCATGAGCTTCAAAGGTTTCTACCATCTTGACAGCATCGGCACGGTTTTGAATTTGCACACCGACAAAAATATGGGCTGTTTTTTCATCGGCAATACGATAATTAAACTCGGTCAGATTACGGTTGCCAATACATTCACAAAACTGGCGAATACTTCCCCGTTGCTCTGGAATTGTGACTGCAAAGATCGCTTCGCGGCGTTCACCCAACTCTGCGCGTTCTGCTACAAAGCGGAGGCGATCGAAATTCATGTTTGCACCACAGGCGACAGCAATTAGGGTTTGTCCCTCGATTTGTTCTCTTTCGGCGTAAGCTTTGGCAGCTGCGATCGCTAATGCACCAGCTGGTTCTAAAATGGATCGCGTATCCTCAAACACGTCTTTAATCGCAGCACAAGTATCGTCTGTACCCACCAAAATAATTTCATCTACATACTGCTGACATAAACGGAAGGTTTCTTCACCTACTTCCCGCACCGCCACGCCATCAGCAAATAACCCCACTTGGGACAAGCGCACCCGATGTCCGGCTTTGAGTGATTGAGACATCGCATCAGCATCTACTGGTTCAACACCAATAATCTTGATTTCGGGACGCAACCGTTTCACATAAGCCCCAATCCCAGAAATTAATCCGCCGCCTCCAATCGCGACAAAAATTGCATGAATGGGTTGCTGATATTGCCGTAAAATTTCCATCCCAATTGTTCCCTGTCCAGCAATTACATGGGGATCGTCAAAGGGATGAATAAAGGTTAATCCTTTTTCTACTTCTAATTCACGCGCATAGCTATAAGCATCGTCGTAAGTGTTTCCATATAACACTACTGCTCCGCCCCTCATTCTCACCGCATCCACCTTGACTTGGGGTGTGGTTACTGGCATGACGATAATCGCTTTGGTTCCCAAACGATTGGCTGCAAGGGCGACTCCCTGAGCATGATTCCCAGCAGACGCAGCAATTACACCCTTTGCCAATATATCTGGTGGCAGTTGCACCATCTTGTTATAAGCACCCCGCAGTTTAAAGGAAAATACTGACTGCATATCCTCACGTTTCAACAGGAGTTGATTATTCAGCCGCGCAGACAAATTTGGAGCATACTCCAGTGGTGTTTCCTGGGCAACATCATATACACGGGCAGTCAGGATTTGGATGAGGTAGTCGCAAAACATGGGCGTCAAGCTGTTAGCAAATGCTGGATGGAGATTAATTTTACGTTACAAGCGATCGCACTGCTTTTATTGATTTGCTCTCTCTCGAAATTTTGATTGAACTAAAATTTAAAAATTACTAATTAATACTCTTTGAAGAGAAATAAGTTCAGTTATGGAAATTTTTTGATTGCTGCAAATTTAATGCGATCGCTGGTAGGTTGATTTTAAACAAGTTTTGCCAACTATCCGAGTATTTAGATCGACAGATTAAGTATACTCTTGCTTAAGAACATAACTTCTCAATTTATGTTAAAGTATGCGTGGAAGATGAAATTCGGCTGTACAGTTTGTTTTTATATATACTTGTATTACAGACCTCTCCGGATCTAAATCTCTACATCCTCTGATTCTGGAGACATTCTATGTCAATTTACGTCGGCAATCTATCTTATGAGGTTAAAGAAGATGACCTCCGGCAAGTCTTTGCAGAATATGGAACTGTAAAAAACGTTCAATTGCCTATCGACCGAGAAACAGGCCGGATGAGAGGTTTCGGCTTTGTGGAATTGGAATCAGACGAACAAGAACAAGCGGCGATTGATGCCCTTGATAATGCTGAATGGATGGGTCGAAGCTTAAAAGTTAATAAAGCCAAGCCCAAGACAGACGGCGGTTCCTCTGGTGGTAGACGAGGAAGCTATGGTGGTGGTGGTGGTGGCCGTTATTAACGGTCTAAAACCAAAAATTTAACTCTAAGGTCTTAAGGGCAGACACAGGGTCTGCCTTTTTTGTGCTTCGGTTAAACGAAGAAAGGCAGTCCCGATAAAACAAGTTTCAAAAGCCTTGGATGAAAGAATGACTGGGGACTAGTATTTTGACTCAGTACTGGCTCAACCTTAGCTATCCGCTAACAGCACTCAGCACTTTCAAGTCAGAGGGCAGGATGCAGGAGGTTTTAGGAAATAATTCTTATGAAGCCATGCGTTAGGGTAGCTTACCGCAGGTATCGTTTTTGTAATAGGTATAGCAACCATGAACCCAGAAGCTAAACATATTGTTAACGAACTAAGGCATAAGTTCTACTCTAACTTTGCTACTGCTATGAATATGCCGGTGATCGTAACTGGTACATCTTATAGTAGTAATTCACCGATCGCATCTTGGATGGATCGTAGGCAGAGACTAAACTATATAAATGTATACGCTTATACAGCACCCGATGAATTTGTCCCATTCCGCCCATTCATTCTGCGAGTGGCTATTAACAAAAGTGCTGGTAGAGTGACAGTGACCAGAAAAGGACAAGTCTGCCGAGGTCTGAATTTGTTGTGGGATTTTGAGTTAACTGTACTACCAAAAGAAATCTTAGACTTTCTTCCCTGGATAGTTAACTTAGTTGAGGCCCATGATAAAGGTTCGCCCTTGTTGCTAGAATCACCACCCCATTCATTTGAATTAAAAGTGTCAGAGGTGGGGTTATTTAATAACGCCTGGACTGAAAAAGCTTGGCTTTTGGCAAATCCAAGCATATTCCCTAATAGTAGTCTGTTAACTTGAAATTGATCAATTAGGACTACACGGTAGTTATAACTATCTCAAATTTTCACGAATGATTTCGGACTGCTATATAGCGGTTCCCATTTAGATGCGGTACAACATTATATCGTCGGGTGTAGGGGCACGGCAGTGCCTATTAGTGTCAACTTAAGGTAAAAGCTAGGTAAGAGAAAGCGTTCTAGAGTTGCCCTCATCCCCTAACCCCTTCTCCCATGTTGGGATTCGGGGAATTGGAGAATTATGCTCCCCTCTCCCAAATTGGGAGAGGGGCTGGGGGTGAGGGCAAAACTCATGCAGTCAGGAGATTTCAGCTTAAGTTGACACGTATGGGCAGTGCCGTGCCCCTACGGGTGTACCTCACGCAAACGAGAAGCGCTATATATGCCTGATAATTAATAAGGCAATCTACAAACAGCAAAGATGCAGACTCTCCAAAAACTCTCACTCCCAAGCATGGGCTGCGGCACTTGGGCCTGGGGCAACCAACTGCTTTGGGGATATGACGAAAGTATGGATGAGCAGTTGCAAGCCGTCTTTAACCTTTGTGTAAGCAACGGTGTAACTTTATTTGATACAGGCGATTCTTACGGAACTGGGAGATTGAATGGTCGGAGTGAGTTACTTCTGGGACGATTCAACCGAGAATATGTAGGTTCAGGCAAAGAAAATATTTGTATTGCAACTAAGCTTGCTGCTTACCCGTGGAGATGGACACGTCAATCAATGGTAAAGGCTTGCCAGTCATCTGCCCAACGCCTGGGAAGAAATGTCGATTTGGTACAGATGCACTGGTCAACAGCAAACTATGCTCCTTGGCAAGAAGAAGGACTTTTAGATGGTCTTGCCGATTTGTATGAGCAAAGACTGGTCAAGGGAGTGGGATTATCCAATTATGGGCCGAAACGGCTGAAGCAAGTGCAGAAAAAGTTCGCTGAACGAGGCGTTCCGATTACAACTCTGCAAGTTCAATATTCTCTATTGTCTACATATCCTGTCACCCAACTGAAGCTCAAAGACCTTTGTGATGAGTTGGACATTAAATTGATTGCCTACAGCCCTCTAGCTTTAGGACTATTGACAGGAAAATACTCTGAGCAAGGCCCTTTGCCTAAAGGCATTCGAGGTCTATTATTTAAGCAAATATTATCAGGAATGCACAGAGGCGTTCGCGCAGCGTCTCGTAGAGAAGCAGCTTTTGCTAGCAAATCGCTTTTGGAATGTTTGCGAGAGGTGGCACAGTTCAGAAACAAAACCATGTCACAGGTAGCAATTAATTGGTGTATCTGTAAAGGAACTATTCCCATCCCTGGAGCAAAGAGCGTGGAACAAGCGAGGGAGAATCTTGGTGCATTGGGTTGGCAATTAGACGCTGGTGAGATTGCAGAGTTGGATCTGGCGGCGGCGAATACAGACAAAAAAATGGTACAAAATATCTTTCAAACTAAGTGATTCAAGGTCGCTGAATTAGAATATGAATCATTGCAAACAGGTGTTTTGACTACGACTGAGATGGGAATGGTGTAGTTCGATTATTTGAAAAGCGCTGTCAAATCAAGACTTTTGTTAAGAGTCTAATGATGATATTATGCAGTTTGGGTATTATTATTATAAACTTCATCTGTACTAGCTTTTAATCGATTGACTAAGCTTTTGCGGACGCGATCACTTTTGCGAACACCACCCGCCATTTCATATTCATGGCTGTCTTTGCCGTACTTAAAAGCAACTCCCAGGAGCATTTTTTCAGTCAGATCGCTCAAACTTTTTTCCAACTCTTTCATCTCATTTGTATAAGAGTCAATCACAGCCAGAGTCGTATTATAAGCATCTATTTTGCTACGGTACTGCTGAATTATTTGTGTAAGATTTTGCAAGTTCCGAGCATCCCCAAAATCCATGCCAGGATCAATTGCTTTGAGTCCGGCGATTCTCAACTCAGCTTTTTCTAGAACGCGATATGTACGCTTTTGCCGAGGCATAATTATCTTCTTTTTATGTGTTCTAGAGCTAGCTTGCCCTACTAAAGCCTAATTTTGGTTGGGTAAAATCCACAAATATTGGTATCGAGTGTAACGATAGACTCCGCAATATCAACGAGAATAATCCTGTTTGTAACGAAAATCGTCGTGGTGGTAACTAAACTCGTAACATTGTAACGAAAATAATGATGTTTGTAACAAAAATCGTAGCGGTGGTAACTAAACTCGTTATTTCAGTAACAAACTCGTAATATTGTAACGAAAATAATGATGTTTGTAACAAAAATCGTACTGGTGATAACTAAACTCGTTATTTTAGTAACTTAAAACGCGATGTTAGTGGCAATGTTAGTAACGGCAACTGGTTTCAATTCCAAACACCTAGATATCACAGGCAATGAATTGAGCAAGTAATGCTGAACTCTGGAAAACCTGTAACACTGAGTGAAATCGAGGGTTTTTTAACTTAGCTGCGGAATTTAGAACAAAAGCGGTGTGTTAATAAGTAAATAAAATACACATAGTCAAGGCAGGATTATGATACTTGAAACTGCGGCGATCGCTGTTGGCACTATAATAGCTACCAAAGCCTTAGAAAAAACAACCGAAAAGGTAACAGAAACTTTATTAGATAAGACTGGTAAGTTTCTCGTCACCCTCAAAAAACAGTCTCCCCATACTGTAGTTGCAATAGAGAAAGCACCAGAGCAACCACTCGATTATGGCAAGGCTGTACTAGAGGTAGAATCGGCTGCTAAAGCTAATGCGGAAGTGGCTCAAGCTATGCAGGAATTGGCCGCAGCAGCTAAAGCAGAACCAAATCCTAAATTGGCTGAAATTCTGGCTATGTCTAATTTAGAGAAATTGGCAGATAAAATTGGTCAGGTTGTCATGCCAGGTGGGACAGGAAATATTCAAAATCAATCCTTTTAAGTCATTTATCGTGTTACCTAACCCCCAGCCCCTTCCCTACTAGCGTTGGGGAGTAAGATTCAAAGCCTCTCTCCGTTTCGACTACGGTGTACACACATCTTGGTAATGAAGCCCAAATCCTGGATTTACCCCCCTTAATCCCCCCTTGGCAAGGGGGGAAATATCCTGTTCTCCCCCTTGGCAAGGGGGAGTTAGAGGGGGTCAAAAGGACTTGTGTGTACGCGTAGCCGTTTCGGAGAGAGGTCTTTCAGTTTTCGTGAACAGCAAGATTTAACTATGTATGCCTGAAGACTCTGGCAAGTTTGCCGAAAAAATTGGTGCTTTTGCTGCCCCTGGTTCTCAAGTTAACATTGGCACTCAAATTCTTAACGGGCAGAAACAGCTAACTCCCACAAAATATATCCCTTATCGCGGTTCTGTTCATTTCGTCGGGCGAGAAACGGAACTGACAATGCTGCATAAAGACTTGCAGCGCAAAGACTATGTAGCAATAGCGGGAATGGGTGGCGTGGGCAAAACTGAATTAGCTACCCAATATGCCAGACGATATCAAAGCGATATTAATTTTACCGTTTTACCTGCTGTGGCGATTGGTTAAAAAATTAATTCGTAATTAAAAGAGCGAGTCTAGGCGATAGAGTTTGCAATCGAGTAGTTTTGAGCGTTCGTCGAAGACGTTGCCGAAGGCATCGCTATTTTCTCATCAACCAAGGTGCGATCGTTAAACATTTTCTCAAAGACAACGCCTAACAACCTTGATAAGATGGAAAAAATAGTTCAACCTCACTGCCAAGGTTATGAGTAACATTAATATTTCCTTACCTGAGTCGATGAAAGCCTTTGTTGAAGAACAAGTTGCTCAAGGTGGCTACGGTTCAGTTAGCGAATATCTACAAGAATTAATTACTCAAGACCAAAAACGCAAGATGCAAGAACATATAGAAGAACTTTTAATTGCAGGACTTGAAAGTGGAGAGACAATAGAAGTTAATGATGAATGGTGGCAGCAAAAACGCACACATTTGATAAATCAGCTGCATCAAGAGAAACAATGACAAAGCGGATAGTCATTACACCAAAAGCCAGTTTAGATATTGATGAGTATTTTGTTTACATTGCCCAACAAAACCCCGACACGGCTCTTTTGTTTTTTGACTCTGTAAGACTTGTCCTGAGCGCAGTCGAAGGAGAAACTTTTGCACAGTTAGCAAGAATGCCTGGAATGGGTAGCCGTTATCCTCTGGATAATCTTCGTTTACAAGGTTTACGTAAATGGGCTGTTAAGGGATTTAGAAAGTATCTAATTTTTTACTTTGAGCGAGATGAAAGCATTCAAGTTGTGCGGATTCTCTACGCAGGGCAAGATATAGAAAGGATTTTAGAACAGGAATAATATTGATTAGCGATCGCTTTTATAATTGCGTTGGTGGAGCGATCGCTATTCTCTCATCAACGAAGGTGCGTAAGTGTAGCCCGTCTTAGGCGATCGCATTTTAAAATTGGAGTATTAATTGTATTTACGTCTATGAACTTTCCTCCTCAACTCCAACAAAAGATTGAAAAATGGGCAAACAGTCAGGGAATTTCGACTGAGCAGTTTGTTTTGCAAGCTATTGCAGAAAAAATTGCCACGCTGAGTCAGCAAGTCACTGAAGAACATACTCAACAAAACTCTGAGATGACCAATATACTGCCCCTTAACCAACCAAACATTTATCGAAAAGAAGGGATTTTAGTTGTAGAGGCAGAATTACCAGAAAACTTTGATGTTAATACCTTTATAGATGAGTTGAGAGAAGAACGCATTCAGGATCAAATAACTTAATGAAAGTCTTGTTTGATACTTCTGTCTTAGTTCCTGCATTCATTGTCAATCACCCCCAACATTCTGTTTGTTTTTCCAAGATTAAAGCTGCAAAATCTGGGCAAATCCAAGGGTTTATCTCAACTCACAGTTTAGCTGAAACATATTCTGTGATTACACGCTTACCCATTCAGCCGCGCATTAGTCCCCAACAAGCTGAGATGATTATTGTAGATATGTCACAGTATTTAGAGGGAGTTCCACTGCTTTTCAATGACTATCAAGCTGCGATCGCTCAAATGGTAAGCTTAAATCTTCCAGGTGGCGGTATTTTTGATGCTTTAATTGCTCAAGCTGCTTTAAAAGCACAGGTAGACGCTTTGTTAACCCTGAATCCAAATCACTTTACTCGTTTGGGAAATGCAATCGCTCATATTGTGCAAGTCCCCGATTAAATGTGTAGACGCTTCTTTGGCTTGTCGTCAGGCGCTATTCTCTCATCAACACAAATGCTATATGTCTTCTGAGTTCTACGTTTCTATCTCAGATACATTCAAACCTGTTAACCTCGATACCTGTTCTACTGTCATCCCAGACTCAAGTAAGTTGCGTGCAGTTTGTAATAACTGCAATTCTGCCTTGTCTGCCCTTTGGCGTTCTTGTTCTGTCCTTTGGCGTTCTTGTTCTGTCCTTTGGCTTTCTTGTTCTGCCCTTTGACGTTCCTTTTCTTCAGGAGTTGGCAGCAATTCCCCTGCCAAATTTGCCCAGCGTAACCAAGTAGCATCAATACCTTTATAATTTCCCTGCCACAACTGCAATCCTAACCCTAAAGATTGACTCACCAACTGATTTTGAGCATTTACTACAATAGGTTGATAAGCTGCTTTTTCATTAGAAAAACCAGCTAAATCATTAGGGTTAAAAGGGTCATACCAGAAATATTCTGGCACACGCATTTGATTTTGATAAATTAGCTTTTTCTCATTTTTGTCTGCTTGGGCTGTGCTGTCAGAAAGCAACTCAATAACTACATCTGGTGTTTTACCTTCTTCCCAAACCACCCAACTGCGACGTTCTCCTTTCGGGACTCCCAACACAGCAAAAAAGTCTGGCCCTTTAAAGTCTTTGTTTCGCACCTGGGCCAGACTGTAGTAAACAAACATATTACCGCCGATAAACCCATCCTCTCGTTCTTCCAACCAAGGTATCAGAGCATCTATCAGCAAATCCATCTGGGCTTTGTGTCGCGGGCTTTCCATCGGAATACCGTCATCGTCTGGTAATTCTGCTTGAGTGGGTGGGAGTTGAATATCTGGTGCAGCTAGGGTAGTTTCTGACATAGCTTTTCACCTTGTGGGGAGGCGTGGCGGGTATTTTTATATTAAGCGATCGCAGAAACTTCAGTTAATTTGCTTTCGACAGTTTTTCAATTTGTCCAGTAAAATATGCTTCTTCATGTTTGAGTTGTTGCGCCAGTTTTAACCCTTGTTGAAAAGCTGTTAGTGCTTGAGGAAATTCTTTACGTTCTAGATACAATTGCCCAATTTGGTCATAAGCTTGCATCATTCCGTAAAAGTTGGCGGCTTGCGCCTGTATCTGCACCAGAATTTGGCTAGCCTGCAAAGCCTCCTCTGTTTGTCCTTGCGAACGATACAGCGCAATTAACTTCTGCAAAGCATCACCAGCACGAACGTACTCCTTTAATTGCCAAGCAGTGGTATAAGCTTCTTGATAATTTTTAAAAGCTTCTAGCAGTAAGTTAGGATCTTTCTTGGCTAGAGATTCGTAATCTGAAGCGATCGCTAGTTTTAATTCTGGTATTTCCGTAAGCTTATTTTCATTGACATAAATTTCTGCTAGTTTGTTAAGTACATTCAATGACTGCTGCGGTTGGTTTGTCTGTTCGTAAATATCAGCCAGCTGTTGCAGATATGTTACCTCGCTTATACGATCGCCAAGAGATGTAGCGAAACTCAACAATTCCTCGTAGATTGGCGCAGCTTTGCGATAATCAAACCAACTCAAATGCAGTTCTCCAAGTGTTTTGAGGGTTTCTAATACCGCTGTTTGATCTTTTTGTTGTCGCACTACTAGCAAAACTTGGTCGTAAGCTTCTATAGCCAGTTTAGACGATCGCACATTTTTGTAAGCTTCACCTAGTGATCGCCACAATTCTAGCTCGATTGGGGCAGTTTTTTTCTGAGATTGGGCTTGCTTTTGAATTGCTTGCAATCGTTGCGTAATATATTGTACTTCTGGTGCGTCATTTAGCTTCCAAGCGATCGCCCCAACTCGTGATAATGCTTGTACCTCTGCTAATGAACCTAAAAAGCGCCGCAAACGCAATTCTCGGTTCCAAATTTCAAACGCCGCAACCGGTTCCCCTGCTTGCAGTTTCGCCGCCGCTTCTTGATTTAACGCATCTAACGCTGGTTCTAACTTTTGCCGTTCTTGGAGAGTTAGCGGTTGTTTATCCTTGGGCGAACGTGGTGACAGTGGATCGGGTGTGGTAATCTCTAAAGGGCTGGGAGGAAATTTATCAGGTGGTTTCGGCTGTTTACTCTTTGCCAGTGCGAAGGAATTGCTAAAGAGTATAGTGGCAGTAGCGATCGCAATTAAGTGCCTGAGCATGGGTACTTTACTTTGCCTTAAGTGATTTGCATGAGATAATTAGCGATTATCCCCATCCCCTATTATTGACTAACTATTCTCCAGCTTTACAAGAAAAGCCAACCTGAGAGCTATGTGGCTTCAGTACACAGATGAAAGGTAGTGTGCGGATTTTGCAAAAATAAATGCCTAACGAGTTCTAGTTATTAGGTACAAGATGTAAGCAGTTTAACTTGTACTGAAGCAGCCTAATTTTCTCCAGTCAAAGCATCCATCGTAGATATAATTTAAAAATTGCGATCGTAATTAGGATTTTTGAGTCTAGGGAGTGTCAAAATAATCCTAGATAATATTCAAGCAACTAGTCGATCGTTTTGTAATGACTCATTCTACCGATATCGCCACTTTAGCCCGCTGGATGGCAGCTGACTTTAGCAATCAAGAACAAGCTTTTGAAAATCCGCCTTTTTATGCCCATATCCGCGTCTGTATCCGTCCCCTTCCCTTAGAGTTATTCTCAGGGGTAAGTTTGTTTCTCGAACAAGCTTATGATTTTATGCTCAATCAACCCTACCGGATGCGGGTAATGAAGTTGATTCCGGCAGAAAACCACATTGCGATTGAACACTACACGGTTAAAGAAGAACAAAAATTTTACGGTGCATCTCGTGAACCCGAACGCCTCAAAGAGTTGTCTGTTGACCAATTGGAAAAAATGTCAGGTTGCAACATGATTGTAGAGTGGACAGGTAATAGCTTCAAAGGCAGAGTTGAACCTGGTAAAGGCTGCATAGTGGTTCGTGACGGCAAAAATACTTATCTGGATAACGAATTTGAGATTGACGCTAAAGAATTTTTCAGCCTCGACCGGGGAAGGGATTTAGACACCGATGAACGTCTGTGGGGTTCTATCGCCGGTCCATTTCACTTTGTCCGTTGGAGTAATTTTGCCGATGAAGTTAAAGGTGTAACAAGTCAGGAATGAAGAATCACAACTCTCTTAAATCCGCTAAAAGTTGTCTGTAGTGTGGTCAACCTGTAATCGTGACTTTTTAGCGATCGCCTAAAGACTACCAGAAACATCCAGTTCACCTACTATCTCTACCTCAGAATCCTATGCTATCATGGTTTAACTAGCGCCCTATGGCTACTATATGGCTATTAAGATACCTTAGTAACATTCAAGTAGTTCAGGGAATTTTGCTGTGGCGGCATAGCCAAGTGGTAAGGCAGAGGTCTGCAAAACCTCCACCCCCGGTTCAAATCCGGGTGCCGCCTTTAAGGCTTTCAGCCTTTTAAAATAATCAAAAATCACATAAAAGGCTTTTTTGATAGCCAAACTGATATTCAAAGTCCAAGCCTACTGCCTTCTAACCTGTAAGATGTCTTAGATTGCACTACCCAACTTGACTATATATAGATATCACTGTGTATCTAAAACAATGACCAAAGCTAAGACTACCCAAGAAACCTAGCCCTTTCAAAGTGACTAATGAAGATACGTTGTTTCCGTGCTACCATCTGGAATCCTCCGCTCAGATTTGGGGATTTTTGAAGGTTGAAATAACCAATTTTTGTTCCGAATTTCACCACCTTGAAAGGGTTAATATTAAGACTTACGAGCTTTACAAAGCTCCCATAATATGCATTATTAATCAATGTATACATTTCAGGTGCTGACTGCAACTCTTATTTAGTCGTATATTTACTCTTTTGGGTGTTAGACACAACTAAAAGCCCAAAGTTAGTATAGTACATATGTATGATGCGTAAATCCTAATTATTTTCTTAAATACTAGATTTATGGATTCTTCTCAAATTGAAACAGGTGCGCCTCTTTCTATAGAAATTGCTCAGATTGCCTCACCATCAACAACACTCTCTCCTACCTCAACATTCAGCCCTCGTATTTCTAAAGATGCGATTCGCACCAGTTTGAGGGCTTCTACTGCCGATGGTGTTTTCGCAGCAGTTTTCTCTATTGGTACTGGCGGAATTTTGCTAGGTAATTTCTTAGTGGGGTTGGATGCCAGTCCAGTGGTATTTGGCATGGTGAGTTCTATCCCCATGTTGGCGAATCTCTTTCAGCCGATGGGTGCTTATTTGTCTGAACGCAGCACTAGCCGCTTTCAGTATTCCCTTCGCACTCATGGGATTGGTCGGCTACTATGGCTGATTTTATTAATTGGCATTGTTAGCTTTAGTTGGGGAGGGCTGAATTCCAACCAATTAGTGATATTGTCGCTTTTGATTCTCGTATGCAGCCACCTTTTGGGAGGACTAGGAGCCGCATCTTGGTTGAGTTGGATAGCAATGTTAGTCCCACGGCAATTACGAGGTAGATATTTTGGGCTACGCAATAGCCTTGCCAACTTAACCGAGTTGGTCGGTTTGCCAATAGCTGGTCTAGCTGTATCACATTGGTACGGGGGGTCTATCCAAGGTTACGGGGTGATTTTGCTCTTAGGCATTATCTTTGGAATTGTGAGCTTGGGGTGTCAGTATTTCCAGGTAGATATAAATCCTCAATTACAAAATACTTATTATGCTAACTCATCTAAAACCAGTGAGATTCAGTCAGACTTGGCACCAAATGAACCTGGTGAGATATCTGAACCAATCTCTCTGCCGCAAATGCCAACTCCTCAAAACCAGATAGATAGCAGCATTTGGAAAAACTCTAATTTTTTGGTGTTTCTACTTTATTTCGGCTCATGGACGTTTGCTGTTAATCTGAGTGCCCCGTTTTTTAACCTCTACTTGCTAGATACGCTGAACTTGGATGTGAGTTGGGTAACTTTCTACAACAGTCTGCGAGCAGGAGCACACATGCTAATGCTCATCGTGTGGGGAAGATTAGCAGATAAAATAGGCAATCGTCCGATTCTAATTTCTACTGGAATTCTAATTGCAGTCATACCCTGGCTGTGGCTGAAGATGGGTTCTAGTCCTCTCGATCTCTGGCTATGGTTGCCGCTGTTACACATTTTTATTGGAGCTAATTGGGGAGGAGTTGACTTGTGTAACAACAATCTCCAGATAGAGATTGCACCAGTAAAAAATCAGTCTATCTATTTTGCAACAGCAGCAGCTGTTGCTGGGGCAAGTGGTGCTTTAGGAGCAACTATCGGTGGTTTCATCGCTCAATTTGCTGGGTCTTTTGGGATAGCGGAAGTATTTATTGTATCTGGTGTATTACGATTAGCATCACTTGTCCCACTCATTGTTAAAAAAGATTTGGGTAGCTAAGATGAAATTTCTTTGTTACGGATATGAACAAAGAATGTTGTACTCAACCTGGAGATTTATCCACCTATAGGAAGAACTGCTAACTTACATCTTTACTCTACAGTAAAAAAGATTTATAACATAGTGACCAAGTTAATATCAGTAAAACAGATTTCTATAATCTGTTATTAGATAAATCTGACTTTATTCATTTTTTCATAATGCTCAAGGTAGACACATCAAAAATCACCACCCAACAAGTTGAAGCTTTCGAGCGAGACGGTGTTATCTGCATCAAAAATGTTTTGGATGACATCTGGGTAAAACGGATGCGAACAGCCGTTGACAAGAATATATTAATCGCTGGCCCTTTAGAAGTTAAGGGCATCCCCAGACCAGAAGGTCGTGTGGAACATACCAGTAGCTTATGGCTTACTGATGCTGATTTCCGTGCTTTGGCTTTTGAATCTCCGCTAGCAACGCTCGCGGCTCAAGTCTTGAAATCAGAAAAACTGAACTTTTTGGCTGACGGTTTTTTTGTTAAAAAGCCGAAAGCAAACAGCCGTGTCGGCTGGCATAACGACCTACCTTACTGGCCCATACAAGGTTGGCAGTGTTGTAAAATTTGGTTGGCTTTAGATAGTGCGAATCAAGAGAATGGTCGATTAGAGTATATCAAAGCCTCTCATCGATGGGGCAAAGAGTTACGTGAAGGATCAAACCCCTCCTGGTTTACAGAACCAGAGCCTCACGAAATTTTGTCCTGGGATATGGAGCCTGGAGATTGCTTGGTTCATCATTTTCTGACAATTCATCATTCAGTAACCAACATATCTTCCACACAACGACGTGCAGTAGTCACTAATTGGACTGGCGATGATGTTACTTACTGTCACCGCCCGAAAGCATGGCCTTTCAGACCTGTTGAAGAAATTGATCTCCCAGAATTGAATTCATTCAAAGCTAAAAAACCTGGTGAGCCGATAGACTGCGATATATTTCCTAGAGTTGAACTGCATCGCTAGTTGGAAACCGCTACTACTGTATCAAGTTTAAATTGATCGATAAGCAAGTTTGTAGTAAGGACTTTAGTGCTTATTTTTTCAACACTAAAGTGGTTACTACAAACTTTTCATTACTAGCTTGATAAAATTTAAAGTCTCTCTCCTTCTAGGAGAGAGATTTTTCAGATACCGTGAAAAGTCAGCTAGGATGTAATTCTATCAAGTTCATTAAGAATATTGCTATCTATATCAATGTCAAATTTTCGAGCAAAATGAGCAGATGATGCGAGTAAATTTGGCAAGTCTTCCATAAGCAATGTTTTGGGATGACAGCCTCCATTTGACCAATCGATATAGCGTCGTCGGTCGTTTTGCAGCTTCAGATGAGATGCATTAGCAAGTACAGTTTGAAAATACGACTCATCTGTATACTTAAGCTTACTGTAGTACAAGGTTAATGCATTTTTATTGCTGTGAAAATCGATAATGTACTTAGCAGCTTTGCTATTGGCACAAAACCATTGACTTCCACTGAAACAAGCAAGTTTTTTGGAAAAAGGAAGGAATGGTTTTGTTAATAGCGGATGTTCCAAGCATATCTCTAGATTTAGATGGGCTAAGTATTTTTTTGAGTAATGGATAGAAAACGACTTTGTACAGTATCGTTGATAAGAATTTTTCAGCCACAACATATTTGGTCTGACATCAGATTTATAAGTTTTATATGTGATTTGCTCGTATTGAAGATAAGCATCATATTGACTTGAGGCAAGATCGTCCAATATTTGCTTTGCAGTTTTAATGGGATAGTCTGCGCCACTGAGTAATACAAACCAATCCGGTGGATTTGGAACCTCATACATTAATCGAAGTGCTTGGATTGTGGCTTCTACTAAAGTAAAATCTGCCCACTTGGTTTGTAGATAAGGGTGTACTAATAAAACATTCTTTGACAGAGCATCTACAGATAAATCACATTTTGAAAAATCATGATGACACACAATTCGAGGATAGTTAAACATACTGTTTAACTTATTTATTAGTCTATAAATTTGTAGAGGTTTTGCATGAGTTAGTAAAATAAAACCTATCGGATTTCTGGGGAAGTTAGACATTTGTTTAAGTTGTATATCTTGAAAATATTTTAAAATATGTATGTTTTTATCAAGAAATATTTTTTATTAGTTAAATAAGGGTTTAGCCATATTCAAATAGCGATTGGAGAGTGATCGCCCTTGGCGTTGGCGTACCCCTACAGCTACGCACAGCGTTTCGTAGAGAAGCGATCGCAGTCTCAACCGACTCTTAATTAGCGATCGCTCTCCTACCCACTACAAGCAGAAAAATTTATGCCGAGAAATTCACGATCAATTCTGCAACACCTTTTGATTACTGCCCAACGTTTCATTGATAGCCATGATTAATAACTCATTTAGAGGGATTCTGGCTGCTTTCGCCATAGAGGAAATCACACTTTTGGGGGAAAAAGAACAATACAACCCTGCTTCTAAAAACCAAGGTTGTCCCTTTGGGTCGATGCGGAAGTCAAATAAACTGTAGTGGCGACAACCCAGAGCCTGATGACACTTCTTAGCCACTTGCTGAACCGTTTGGGTGATCGAGTCGTTCGGGTCTACAATCCAAGACTTCTTATTATCTTTAGCGGCGAAACCCAAGTTGCCATCGTCTGTTTGTTGGAGTTTATCAGCATGCCTGCGGATGGGTTTGGAGTGGGGGTCTAACAGATACTCTTCAAGGGGTAAACCCACTAGCTCACCGTCTTTAACAATGATGCCGCATCTGACTTCTCGACCGAGTTCAATGAATTCTTCTACGATGACCTCATCTGAATATTCAAATGCTTGCTTCAGAGCAGCGTCATAGTCAGTAGCCTCTTTAACTAAGGCCATCCCTAAAGAGTTATCAGAACTTACGGGTTTGACGATCGCTGGAGGTGTAATTGTCGGCGTATCTCCTTGGCGGAGCAGTTCTCCACGAGGCACTTTTACTCCTGCTGCTTCGACAATTGCTTTGGTTCTGGCTTTGTGCGCCGTTATTGCCATGATATCTGGAGTATTGCCTATGTAAGGGATCTTCAGCAGGTCAAATAGGGCACGGTAGTGAGTCATTCCAGGAATACAAAACATTTGTGGTAACATGAGGTCAATGTTTTGCGTTGTTATAAATTCTATGGCATCAAACAGAGTCATCGCTTTGGTGTCAGCAATATCTTCTTGATTGAGGGAAGGAGGAAATCGCCAGTGGCCATCGGGTGTGATGTATGCAATCTGAAAGTCATAGTGCGATCGCTCTACTGTTGCTGCTAGACAGTCTTGGGCGTAAAGGCGTGACAAATCACAGTAAAAATCATTGTGTGCAGACCCAACTAAATGAAGGATACGAAGTACTGGCATGATTTATCTTCCTTATATATTGTTATAATTTATATAGCGGTTCTCGGTTGAGTGAGGTACAAGAACCCCACCTCCAACCCCCTCCCCGCAAGCGAGGAGAGGGCTATGATTTACCTCTGTGATTAGTAAAGGCTACATATAGCAGTTCTGTATCTAAAAGTGTTTAATTAGGAATTACGAATTATTTAATCGCCACCTAATTCCACCAGTTTACCAATGTTGAAGTCTATTTTTACCCATCCTTTGAGTTGTTGGAGATTCTTCAGTAAAAGTAAAGGAATTTGCCAATGATGCAAAGTCAAAAATGGTATAGGGTCATCAAGACTGTAAATGGTATCAGTGCCCCGTACTAGAGTAGTAACCGATGTTTGCAATTGTTTCCAGGAACGGATACCAGTTAGTCGCCAGATTTCGTGATATATGAAGTAGGTGGGCTTGCTAGTTGCTAGGGGTTCCAGAGGTGCATCTAGAGGAGTTTTACCAAGATAGGCGTCTGCAACACCGGGGTGATTGTAGAACATTGTAATTGCCGAATGGGTACGGGGATTGCATTCAATCGCGTAAACTGTACCGTCTTCAGCTTGGATAAAGTCGAAAGAAACTTGCCCAGTCAGTGCCAAACTCTTGACGAAGTGTTGCACCCATTCACGGATTTGGGTATTTTCGACGTTTTCATAGTTAATTTGAAACGCAGAAGAGTTTGAACAGCAATGTAATCTTAATTCCCCATCCCGCACTGTACTATGTGTGCAGAATTCCTTACCAGGAATAAACTCTTGCATAATCCAAGGTTTTTCTGGACTGATGGGTAAACTATTGACAAAGGCTGCTGTCTCTTCTGGAGTGTCGCAGGGAAGTTTGGTTAAATTTAAGCGGCGAACGGAGTCGTAATCAATACTTTTTAAAATATATTTGCGAGTTTCTTGACTAAAATCGAAATTGATAACTTGTTGAGGATTTGTGATTTTAAAAGATTTGGGGACAGATAAACCAAGCGATCGCGCCCGATCACTAAAGGCAAATTTATCATCCAACATTTTGGTTATATCTGGAGCAAAATGGAAAACTTCGCAGTATTCTGATAATGCAGGCTTTGCTAAAGAGTCATAATAGCTAGCAACAGGACTGCATACAGGTACATAAAGGTCAACCTTTTCTTTTTTAACGATTTCTACTAGCGCCTGGATATAGCCTTCTGGGTCTGATTGCGGAGCCGAAACTGTATAAAAACGACTTACCGCTTTTGAGAATTTATGCCCAGACAACCAGTATTTATGACCTTCAATCAAAATAACTCTGTGTCCTGCGGCATGGAAGGAGCGGGCAAGTTGCAATGCTTTAGTCATCTTGGCTCCACTCACCAAGATCGTCTGAGGATGGGCAGCTACGACAACTTTTTTCGTAAACGGCGAACGCACAATGCCCCACAACAAAGAAATCAACACTATCAAAGCATTGAACGGCAAGGCTATTAGTAATAATGTCAGAGTACCGAAAGTCTTAAAGAAAGCTACTACCTTTACCTTAACACCCGTTGATAACGTTGGAGATTGAGGCAGAGATAAAGAAATTGGGCGTTGCATAATAGGGTATGAACATAGGGTGCTAAAACATGAATTGTCCTGACTGTGGCTCTAAAAACATCCGTAAGAATGGGATAAAAAGAGG
>NZ_JBALEF010000018.1:0-107681 GCF_036918245.1 Nostoc sp. | reverse complement strand
CCGATACAATGTTGATGCGTGCCCCTGCAATGCCATTGCATCCCAATACAATGTTAATGCGTCCCTCTGCAATGCCAATGCGTCCCGATACAATGTTGATGCGTGCCCCTGCAATGCCATTGCATCCCAATACAATGTTAATGCGTCCCTCTGCAATGCCAATGCGTCCCGATACAATGCCATTGCATCCCGATACAATGTTAATGCATCACCCTGCATTAAAAACGCTACGCTTTTACGCAAAATTGTACTTAGTTAGCCAGGGAGATTGCTTGCCTTAGGCAAATCTGATAGTAGTTTCGTATTAATGTTTCAGAGTAAACTTATAGTCCCTGCCGCAAATGTGGGGATTTTTGGGATGTGTAGGCATACCCGCCCGCTTCAGAAAGTCGTGTTAAATCGAAGTAGCTAGGCTCTGGGTGCAGGGGTAACAGAAGATTCATTTCTTTAGTTTATCTAAAGTCGCATCTAAGTTATCAAATTACCTTTCTAAGATAGAAGCAGCAACTATAAGTTGCTATAGATGACTAAAACCCAATTAACAGCTAGTGGCTGCGGAGAACATAAAAATGGCTAAAGCGCCAGAATCTTTAGACTTATCTACCTACGATGTTACAGACAGAGCTTTAGATCGTGACTGTACAACTTTATCCCGTCACGTCCTCCAACAACTTCAGAGTTTTTCGCCAGATGCACAGGATTTAAGTGCGCTAATGAATCGCATCGCCCTGGCCGGGAAACTGGTTGCTCGTCGCATGAGTCGCGCTGGTTTAATGGAAGGCGTTCTGGGATTTACTGGGGAAGTGAATGTCCAAGGCGAATCCGTCAAAAAGATGGATGTCTATGCCAATGATGTATTTATCTCAGTGTTTAAGCAAAGCGGCTTAGTCTGTCGCCTTGCTTCTGAAGAAATGGAAAATCCCTACTACATTCCCGAAAATTGCCCCATTGGGCGCTATACCCTGTTGTATGACCCAATTGATGGCTCATCCAACACTGATAATAATCTCAGCTTAGGTTCCATTTTCGCCATTCGCCAACAAGAAGGAACTGATAGCGATGGTAAGGCAACTGACCTGCTCACCAACGGACGTAAGCAACTCGCTGCCGGATACATCCTGTATGGGCCCTGCACGATGCTGGTTTATACTATAGGTAAAGGCGTTCATTCCTTTGTCCTTGACCCCAGCTTAGGAGAGTTTATTCTCACAGAAGAAAATATTCGCATTCCTAACCACGGTTCTGTTTACAGCGTGAACGAGGGTAACTTTTGGCAGTGGGAAGAATCAATTCGAGAATACATCCGCTACGTTCATCGCACAGAAGGCTACAGCGCTCGTTATAGCGGCGCAATGGTGAGCGACATCCATAGAATTTTGGTTCAAGGCGGCGTGTTTCTCTACCCAGGCACAATTCAAAACCCAGAAGGAAAATTACGCTTGCTTTATGAAACAGCTCCTCTCGCCTTTTTGATTGAGCAAGCAGGCGGCCGTGCTACTACAGGACTAGTAAATATCTTGGATGTGGTGCCAAAAAAACTGCATCAGCGCACGCCTTTAATTATTGGTAGCAAAGAGGATGTCGCAAAGGTGGAGTCTTTTATTCAAAACGGACACTAGAAGACAATTCGTCATTCGTAATTATTGTTACGTAAGGGTTTTAGACGTTTTATAAGAGTGACTTATTTCCTCTGTGCTGTACTCTGATCTGCCATTAATTAAACGTTAATCATGGTGATTTAGGATTGGGAATGCAAAATAGCGCTTTTTGAAGATCAATTAAGGATTATCTCAGCTGGCTGATGCAATAAGTGATTGGCAACGCCACAATTCAAAAGTAAGCATCAAATTTTGATGGATTTTACCAACTTACTTAGAAACATCACTATACCGGAGTGAAACAAATTAGAGCTATGTCTACCAATCATCTACTAGAAATTAACCAATACGGTCAAAGTATCTGGATGGATAATTTGACCCGTGACATTATTCAATCAGGTGAACTCAAAGAACTGGTTGAAAATCAAGGAATCTCTGGGATTACCTCTAACCCAGCGATTTTTGAAAAAGCGATCGCAGGGAACGTCATTTATGATGCCGATATCGAAGCCGCAGTTCGGGCTGGCTTACCGACATACAAAATCTACGAATCCCTAGTTTTTGCAGATATCCGTAACGCCTGTGATATTTTACGCCCTGTTTATGAAGCCTCGAATAGACTAGATGGTTATGTGAGTATCGAAGTCCCGCCAACCATCGCCCATGATACTGAAGCAACAATAACCGAAGCCCGACGCTATTTCGAAGAAGTTGGTCGGGAAAATTTGATGATTAAAATTCCTGGTACAGAACCTGGTTTGCCAGCAGTGGAGCAGGTAATAGCCGAAGGGATAAATGTTAATGTTACGCTGCTGTTTTCTGTAGAAAGCTACATCAACACAGCTTGGGCTTATATTCGGGGCTTAGAAAAACGGGTGGCTGAAGGTAAGGACATCAGTAAAATTGCTTCAGTCGCTAGCTTCTTCCTCAGCCGGATCGATAGCAACATTGACGGCAAGATTGATGCTAAGTTGAAAAAAGGCGTCGATGATATTTCCGTGGAAGCAAAGCTAAGAGCTGTTAAAGGGAAAGTAGCGATCGCTAACGCTAAGATTGCGTACCAGGAATACAAGAAAATTATCGAGAGCGAGCGTTGGAAAGCCTTGGTAGAAAAAGGGGCCACAGTACAGCGGCTACTTTGGGCCAGCACCAGCACCAAAGACCCCAACTACAGAGACGTGATGTATATCGAAGAGTTGGTTGGCCGTGATACCGTCAACACCGTACCACCAGCGACAATTAAAGCTTGTGCCGATCATTGTAACGTGAGCGATCGCTTAGAAACAAATGTAGAAAATGCTTACACGCTGATCGAAAACCTCAAAGATCCCGACATCAACATCGATCTCGATACCGTAATGGATGAACTGTTAGTCGATGGTATTGACAAGTTTATCCAGCCCTTCCAGTCCTTGATGAACTCTTTAGAAGAGAAGATCAAGGTATTGTCACCAGTGTAGGGACTGGGTATTGGGGATAAGGGGACAAGGGGGACAAGGAAAATAACCCATGCCCCATCCCCCATCCCCGATGCCCAATCTCAAAATCCAAAATCCAAAATCCAAAATCCAAAATTGTTATGGTTAGTCTGCTAGAAAATCCCTTGCGCGTTGGTCTGCAACAACAAAGGATGCCTGAACCCCAGATTATTGTCATTTTTGGCGCTTCTGGCGATCTCACTTGGCGCAAACTAGTGCCAGCACTTTATAAATTGCGGCGAGAACGGCGTATTCCCCCAGAAACTACCATTGTCGGTGTGGCACGTCGAGAATGGAGCCATGAGTACTTCCGCCAACAAATGCAAAAGGGCATGGAAGAGGCACATCCTGATGTCGATTTGGGGGAACTCTGGCAAGATTTCTCTCAAGGTCTGTTCTACAGTCCTGGGGATATAGACAACCCCGAAGGCTACCAAAAACTGAAAAACTTATTGAGTGAATTAGACGAAAAACGGGGCACGCGAGGGAATCGCATGTTCTACCTTTCGGTTGCACCCTCCTTCTTTCCCGAAGCGATTAAGCAGTTAGGAAGCGCCGGGATGCTAGAAGATGCCTACAAACATCGTCTAGTAATTGAAAAACCCTTTGGTCGGGACTTGGCTTCAGCCCAGAGCCTTAACCAAGTGGTACAGAAATTTTGCAAAGAAAACCAAGTATACCGCATCGATCACTACTTAGGTAAAGAAACAGTCCAGAATTTGCTGGTGTTTCGTTTTGCCAATGCGATTTTTGAACCGTTGTGGAATCGTCAATTTGTTGACCATGTACAAATTACCGTAGCAGAAACCGTGGGAGTGGAAGACCGGGCTGGTTACTATGAAAGCGCCGGCGCACTACGGGATATGTTGCAAAATCACCTCATGCAACTTTACTGCCTAACGGCGATGGAAGCACCTAACGCAATGGATGCCGACAGCATCCGCACAGAAAAAGTGAAGGTACTCCAAGCTACTCGTCTAGCTGATGTTCACAATCTGTCACGGTCAGCAGTACGCGGTCAGTACAGTGCTGGCTGGATGAAGGGTGAAGCAGCGCCAGGGTATCGCACAGAACCAGGCGTTGCTCCCAACTCCACCACACCGACCTACGTCGCCATGAAGTTTTTGGTAGACAATTGGCGCTGGCAAGGTGTTCCCTTCTATCTGCGTACTGGTAAGCGGATGCCGAAAAAAGTCAGTGAGATTTCCATCCACTTCCGCGAAGTTCCGTCTCGGATGTTCCAATCTGCCGCCCAACAGACAAACGCCAATATTTTGACGATGCGGATTCAGCCGAATGAAGGTATTTCCCTGCGTTTTGATGTGAAAATGCCGGGTGCAGAATTCCGTACTCGTTCCGTTGACATGGATTTTAGTTATGGTTCCTTTGGCATCCAAGCAACATCTGATGCCTACGATCGCTTATTCCTTGATTGTATGATGGGCGATCAAACATTGTTCACACGCGCGGACGAAGTAGAAGCCGCTTGGCAGGTAGTAACGCCAGCCCTTTCCGTTTGGGATGCACCCACCGACGCAAATACTATTCCCCAGTATGAAGCTGGTACCTGGGAACCAACAGAAGCAGAATTCTTAATTAACCAGGATGGTCGTCGCTGGCGCAGACTGTAAATATTAGTCATTAGTCATTAGTCACTAGTAAAAACAAATGACGAATGACAAAATCCAAAATCCAAAATCCAAAATCCAAAATTTCCTATGGCTCCCCAAGCTTCTACAATTTATTCACTTCAGGCGCCAAAAGATATTTCGCTTAACGAAATAGATACGGAACTGAATCAAATTTGGCAAAGTTATGGTATTACTGGCGAGGACGGTGGACTTCCTGCTGCTACTCGCGCCACTACATTTACCTTAGTGGTTTACGAACCGGAAGAAACTCAGTATCTATTGGCTACTTTGGGATTTTACAACGGCCCGCTTGACGGGATTTTAGGGCCTCAGATGGTAGCTGCCTTGCGGCAAGTGCAGACAAAATATGCACTGCCAAATACTGGAATAGCAACACCTGAAACCTTGGCTATCTTGAGAGAAGAATTCATCAAACGTCAAGGAAACGGTGCTACAGGAGACAATGGTTCTATTGAACTTCCCAGCTTAAGCTTAAATGCCCCAAGCCCCAGAATTGCTGATGAAATTGCCCTCCGCAACCCTTGCCGGATCATCGCCCTATTTCCGATTACTGGCGAAGATAAAGGGGTCAAGGCTCAAGTTTCTGCTTATTGCCCGATCCAAAAGCAATCGTCAAGTACACTAATTTGCTGCGAATACATCACTCTCAGTGGAACTGCTGCTGCCTTGGAACGGGTAGGCGGCATGATTCCAGCATTGTTAATTGGCGGCTTACCAAAGTTTATCTGGTGGAAAGCAACACCAGACCCCAATAACACTCTATTCAAGCGGTTGGCAGACGTCTGCAATAATGTGATTGTGGATTCTTGCCGCTTTAACGAGCCAGAAAGTGATTTACTCCGCCTCCAAGAATTGGTGGAAAGTGGTGTTCCCCTAGCTGACCTCAACTGGCGTCGCCTTGCATCATGGGAGGAATTGACAGCTGAAGCTTACGACTCACCTCATCGTCGGGCTGCCCTTCGGGAAGTTGACCGAGTAACTATTGATTACGAAAAAGGCAACCCTGCACAAGCATTATTGTTTTTGGGTTGGTTGGCAAGTCGTCTAGAGTGGCAGCCAGTTTCCTATAAAAAGGAAACTGGAGATTATGATATCACTCGCATTAACTTTATTGCCCAAGACCAACGGCAAATAGAAGCCGAATTAGCAGGTGTTCCCCTTGCTGATGTGGGTGAGATTGCTGGCGACTTGATTGCTTTGCGCCTCAGTTCGACCAATCCAAAGGCAGACTGTGGTACAGTAATTTGCTCGGAAACTGGTGGTTGTATGCGGATGGAAACCCACGGCGGTGCCCAATCCGCTGGTCTGTTTCAACAGGTGACTTCACTTTCTGAACAAAAAGCGGAAGCATTGCTGAGTCAGCAAGTACAACGCTGGGGTCACGAGTCACTTTTTGAAGAAAGTCTGGGAGTGACAGCGAATATTTTCAAATTGGAAACAAATAGTTAGTTTCGCCTGGAAAGCATAAAAGTTACCAAAATTGCGAAAATCAAACACAAGCCCTTCAGATTTTTGGATATTTCAATTATCTGGAGGGTTTTTCTATTTTCCTTAGTTTTACAGCTATTTTCAGGTAAATAGACCACGCGGTAGGGGCGCAAGGCCTTGCGCCCCTACAACAGATGTGGTTCAAATATATGAAAACTGCTGTAAGTAAGTCAGTAGTTTGGATAGGTGGCTACGGCAACCCGTACCCCTTTCCTACGGAACGCTCCGCGAACAAAGAAGTAAGGTACGCGTAGCGTCTCCGACAGGAGAAGCGGTAACGCCTATAGTATTGGTACAGTTGCCCTGTTGAGAGCGATCGCTTCTTGACAAAATGCAAAATTTGCCCTCATCCCCCAACCCCTTCTCCCAATTTTGGGAGAAGGGGAGGCAATTTCAAAGTACCTCTCTTAAGCTTGGGAGAGGGATTTAGGGTGAAAGCTCATTGATTCATGCAAGAAGTCTATTGAAAGGATAGGTCGTATTTGCCTCCACGCTCCAGGGCGAGGTTGTAAGCAGGTCGCGCATGAATGCGCTCGACAAATTCTTTGAGCTTTGGTCGGTTCTCGACCTCTTGGGGAAGTGTAGCCACTACTTCTAGGGGAAAGCTCATTTGGATATCAGCGGCGGTAAATTCATTGCCCGTAAACCATGTATTTTTACGGAGTTCGCCTTCTATGTAGTCAAAGTGAAGTTTGATCTGGGGCGCGACGAATCCGCTAACCACGCTGCTGTCCCCTGCCCCGAAATTGTTCAATATCAGCCGCATCACCAGCGGTGGCATTGCAGAGCCTTCGGCGTAATGCAGCCAATACTTGTAGCGCAGATACTCTGGTGTACCGGAGGCTGGAACTAGCCGACCATTACCGTAGCGCTCGACTAGGTATTCGATAATTGCACCCGACTCAGCGATCGTCAAGTCTGCATCTGTGATTACTGGTGACTTACCGAGGGGATGAACTTGGCGCAGCGACTCCGGTGCCATCATCGTCTTTGGATCGCGTTCATACAATTTGATCTCGTATTCGATACCTAATTCCTCAAGCAGCCACAGCACCCGCTGCGATCGCGAGTTGTTAAGATGATGCACAACTATCATAAAACGTTCCTCTTCTGGTAGCTTATTGCGATCTGACTCTCACTAATTTCCAACTATACTATTAGACTTTTTCAGCCTAACTCCCCTAATTGGCTGGTTTTCTTGTTTCTAATTGGTATAAGTTTGAGTTAGTCGGTTGGAAAAACTGGTGCATCTGCTTTTGCAAAAAGTGACGATAGACACACAGCCAAGAATCGAAATAGTTGCTGCATAAAAACCTAATTTGTTTCATTTATGGCTTTAGTCATTGCTGGGGAACGTAGTGGCGTGGGTAAGACAACAGTCACACTCACCCTTTTAGCATCTTTACGCCGTCGCGATCGCCTGGTGCAATCTTTTAAGGTGGGGCCAGACTACATTGATCCGATGTTTCATCAACACGTAACTGGTCGTGCTTGTCGCAATTTAGACCCCGTATTGACTTCTGAAGCCTACGTTCAGCAATGTTTTGCCCATCATAGTCAACTGAGTGAATATGCCCTAGTAGAAGGGGTAATGGGATTGTTTGATGGAATTGGGCATGGGCAAGAAAAGCAAAAATCAACTGATTTTGCGAGTACGGCACACATTGCGCGGCTGTTAGATTTGCCTGTGGTGTTGGTGATCGATTGCAGTCGTTTATCTGGTTCTGTAGCAGCGATCGCTCACGGCTATCGATCTTTTGATCCCCGAATTAAAATAGCTGGGGTAGTATTAAATCGCGTCGGCAGCGATCGCCATCTCTCTCTTCTCAAAGATTCCTTAGAACCTTTACAATTACCCATTCTCGGCGTACTGCGGCGTCAAGATAATATCACAATTCCCGATCGCCATTTGGGTTTAGTACCCACAGCCGAACTTCCCGAACTCAATGCTTTAATTGATCGCCTCGCTGATTTAGGAGATACTTGCTTTGACTGGCAACGCTTATTACCTTTGTTAAAATCAAAACCCTTTTCTTTTTCTACTTCATCCTCCTTATCTCCCTCATCCCCAGTTAGGATTGCAGTAGCCCGCGATCGCGCGTTTAATTTTTATTACCAAGACAATCTCGATTTGTTGCAACAACTTGGTGCAGAATTGGTTTTCTGGAGTCCCTTAGAAGATGCTGGTATACCACAAGATATCCAGGGAATGTATTTTGGCGGTGGTTTCCCGGAAGTTTTTGCCCAGCAACTCTCAGAAAATATCAGCGTTCGTGATGCAGTGAAAATGGCAATACTCAAAGGAATGCCTACAGTTGCCGAATGCGGAGGATTGATGTATTTGTGCGAGCAAATTATCGATTTTGCGGGTAAATCTTGGTCGATGGCGGGAATACTACCAACATCTGCTGTGATGGGTGGGCGTTTAACTTTGGGCTATCGTCGTGCTGTAGCTTTGCAAGATAATCTGTTAGTTAAGGCAAATACAACTGTTTACGGACATGAGTTTCATCGTTCCCATTTAACTTTAACTCCCACTCAGCCCCTATTTAAAACTTCTCGCTATGATTGTGAGGAAAATATGGGATGCGAAGGATGGGGTTTTCCTGCAAATGTTCATGCCTCTTATGTTCATCTGCATTGGGGAGAAAGTAGAGAAATTCCCCAGCAGTTTCTTAAAGAATGTCTGAAAGTAGCATCTTTAGAAACATAGATTTAAGCCAGCGCCAAACCCAGTAAGATGAATAAAAAAGTTTTAGACTCTATTAATCGTAACCGCTGTCTAGAGATTCTGTTAGTACAGCATTTCATTAATTTGTAGCGAATTAAATTTGGCAATACCCTGCAATGCCAATGCGTTGGCTTGTATTGGTACTGCAAAAACAAGCTTTTTCTGAGAATTTCGGGTTAAAGAACTATTTTATTTTTGTAACCCTTTTATAAAAAGACTTTCAGACGTTACGTGGCGGCTCATGTCACGCTCGCTACTTTTACCCCTCATTGTCATTGCCGTTATATTTAATAAACCAATTTGTACTACTAACAATTCCTGCTGTTAGACACTGGGTTTTGATCCTTTGTAGTTTCTCGTTTACTCTAGCTTGAAGAGAGTCTAAAATTTGTTCAGCCTTTTCTGTCATTGCAGCTACATATTGCCTCGTTTTTGAAGTATCCTCTGTATTCGCCCAAAAATCTTTTTGCTCCTCAAACCATATTTCTGATCTACTGACTTCATCAAATGTATAACCTAGTTCTCGTATGGCTTCGTCATTAAGCTGATCAACTATACATACACGCATACGCCATAAACAATCTTCTAAGGTGCCATAGTAGTAGTCTTGCTTTTCACCGTCAGGTGCGTTATTATCCTGTCTTACGAACATCCACTTACTCTCATCTGGGTATTTGCTATTAACCATAAGCCTTTTCGTTATGGAATGCGTTCTTTACGACATTAGTAAATAGTACAGTTTTTACCAAGACCCGAACATAGTGTCAAGTGGAATCTGCTATTAAGCTTCTTGGTACAAGGATTAAAATTTCTGGAGCGCAGTGGAAAGTTGACAACGTTAATTCAATACTTTCTGTTCGTTGTGCTTACCTCAACGGAACACTCGCTATTTGATGTTTTCGCCAAAGAGGGATGCTCCCTTAATGCCTCCCGATGCAATACCGTTCGGTTAAGGAATTTATTCGTTGAGGCAAGCTGTTCTTAAACTGGGGTAGAAGAGAAGCAGGGGGAAAACAAATTGTCTATCAACTCTTTCCTCCCTTGCCTTAAGAGCCTCAAGAGCTTATCCAAACTGTATTGGGAGCCAACCAACAGGATGTTGCGACGTTTTATACTGAATAATCCAGAACGAGTATTTATCTTAGTGTGATTCGGCTAATGCGTACAAGTATCAATCACCCTTAGTAGTTCACCACGCTCTCCATTGACGGGTGTAGATTGAGTAAAGGGTAAAGGTTAAAGGGAAAGGCAAACAGACAAGACACATATATCCTTTTTCCCGTTCCTCTTTACCCCGCCAAGGGAACTTGGCGAACTACTAGCCAGTTATGGCATTTCTGATGAATGAATCGTTACTCTTTAGCAAAACGATGTTTGGCGGAAGCTCTAGGTACAGCTTGGTTAGTTCTAATGGGTGTAGGTACTGCGGTTATTTCTGGTGCAATACCTTGGGTTGGAGTTACTGGAGTGGCGATCGCTTTTGGCTTAAGTTTGTTGACTGCTGCTTATACTTTTGGTTCGATTAGCGGCTGTCACATCAACCCCGCAGTTACAATTGGTTTTTGGGTAGCCAAGCAGTTTTCTTCTAAAGACGTTTTGCCATATATCGGGAGTCAGATTCTCGGCGGAATTTGGGGGAGTACTATCTTGTTTTTGATTTGCATAGGCAAGCCGGAGTTTACAACAGCTAACTTTGGTTCTAATGGGGTGGGAATTCACTCCCCTGGTAACTATAGCTGGTGGGCTTGTGCATTAGCCGAATTCATTGTTACCTGTGGCTTTGTGCTACTGATCTTGAGCGTTACATCTTCTCCCGTTTTCAAACGGTCTGCACCCATCCCCATCGGTTTAGGGCTGATCTTGGCGCATCTTATCCTCATTCCTGTCACAAATGCCAGCGTCAATCCCGTGCGATCGCTAGCCACAGCTGTCTTTACTCGCGGTTGGGCATTGGCTGACCTTTGGATTTTCATCGTATTCCCAATTTTCGGTGGAGTTTTGGCGGGTATAATCGCCCGATCTCTCCAAGAACCAGACATCTAATACGAATCACAATAGACCTCTTGCAAAAGTCCCTAACACCCCTCCCCGCTCTTCGGGAGGGGAGCGTTTGCTTTACTCAAATGCGGGGTGGGGTTCTTTATTTTTGATTTATGCAAGAAGTCTAATGTTAATGCGTTTCCCTTTTCGGTAAATAGCTATAAAAATCACCTAAAGACGTGCGGACGTTTCTGGGGACATGAGGATGAAGAGACGCGGTGAATTCTTTCACCGCTTCCTCTTCAATCAACTTATAACTCCATGTTAGTTTTGGACTTCAACCCAACGGCGGTAAAGCTTTTGAATTTGTTTGAGAAGCGCAGTGTGAGCTGGTTGAGTTGACTCATTCGGCTTTGCTATATCCTGCAATTGCGTCAGGAGTCTGGCTTCTTCGACCGCAACTTCACCATCGCTATAAATTAAACCACTGATGGCTTCAATCAGATTTTCACAATCTTCAAGACTGGGGCGATCGCCTAAATATTCCTGCACCCAGTCATAGCATTCTTTTGGCTGTACAGGAACTAATTCGTATAGCCAAGGCTTAATTTCTGGGTCGTTAGCCAAACCTTTTGCTTGAGCTATTTCGCGGAGATATTGCCGTTCTTCTGGCTGGATTTTGCCATCGATCCAGGCTGCTCCAATCAGGATTTTAACTAAATTTTTCACATTGGAAGGGGAAACCATTGCTGCCTCCTCTGGTAGATTCAGGCCTCCACCAAATCGTACAATCCTAAACAGTATTCACTCGGAATTATTGGTTTTTCTTAAGCGCACCATAAAAAAACCATCCATGTCCTGTCGATGGGGCCAAAGTTTAAACCAACCTTGAGGTGTACTATCGGTAGAATCAGGTAACTCAAGGCCACTGGGAGACTCGATTTGCCAATCAGGTGACTCAGCTAAAAATGCCGAAATTACTTCTTCATTTTCTGCCGGATGCAATGTACAGGTAGCATAAACTAGTACACCACCAGGTTTGACAAAAGTTGATGTATGTGTTAATAATTCTCGTTGCAGCACCGAAAGTTCTCGGACAGATTCTGGTGTCTGTCGCCAACGCGCATCAGCATGACGGTGCATAGTTCCCAAACCAGAACATGGAGCATCGAGTAATACACGGTCTGCGGTGTTTTGGAATTGGTTGAAGTGGCGACTGTCGCCAGTGTAAATTTGAATAGATTGTAAATTCAGCCGTTGAGAATTTTCTTGGAGTTTGCGAAGACGAGAAGGAGTGCGATCGCAAGCCCAAATTTTACCTTGATCTGCCATTAACTCAGCAATGTGGGTTGTTTTCCCCCCTGGTGCTGCACAGGCATCAATTACCACTTCACCTGGTTGGGGGTCGAGCAAATGACCTACCAATTGAGCGCTACTATCTTGTACAGTCCACCAACCTTCTTTAAAACCTGGTAGTTTTTGAATTGACCCAGTATTACCAATAAATCGTAAAGCTTGGGGTAAATCAGGAATCCGTCTCACCAAAACACCAGCAGATTGCAAAGCCGCCTCAACTTCCTCAATTGAAGTGCGAAGTGGGTTGATGCGTAAGTCAATTGTTGGTGATTGGTTCATCCATTCACATAGTTGTTCTGTATCAGTCAAACCCAGTTGTTCTAACCAAACTTGAATAATCCAGTCAGGAAAACTGTGTAAAATACCCAAGCGTTCCACCTGACTTTTCACATCATTTGGAAAAGTTAACGCGAAACCTAACCCCCCAGCCCCCTTCCCTACTAGGGAAGGGGGAGAATTCAAAGCCTCTCCCCTTTTAGGGGAGAGGTTTGGAGAGAGGTTTTCCAGATCAGGTGATTCTGGAAGTTGTAACGGATCACCCTTTATCTTCTCTGCAAGGCGGATGTATTGTCGTAATAAACCGTTAACAAAACCCGTGAGTCCAGAAAAACCGTTTTCTTTAGCGAGTTGGACTGTGGTATTAACAGCAGCTGAAGCGGGAATACGCTCTTGATAACGCAGTTGGTAGAAGCCCAGATGTAAGATGGTGCGGAGGTCTTGTGGTTGTTGATGAGATTTCTTTTTAGCGAGTTGATCGATGAGAGTATCAAGAGTGCGTTGCCTTCTGACGCTCCCATAAACCAATTCTGTCACTAAGCGGCGATCGCAATCAGGCAAACTGACTTTTTGCAACACTCTATCTAGGGCAACATCAGCATAAGCCCCCTTATGAACATCTCGTAGGGCGATAAAAGCTAATTGACGGGGGTTTGTCATGAACACTATTCAGGAGTCAGGAGGCTTTTGTATTCTAACTCCCCACTCCTGTAGAGACGCGATTAATCGCGTCTCTACTCCTAACTCCTAACTTTTCTATCAAGACATATACGGGTCTACAGTGGCAATTTCTAACTCACATGCTCTAGAAACCTGTTCTGCTGGTAGTTTTCCAAAGCTGATTAATAATAAATAAGTGTGGTTTGCTATCAGTTCTTTTGCTAATAAGAACCCAGTGATTGTCCAAGTTTGATATTTCCTAGCTTGTTTCCCAATCAGTCGCCCTTTTTTCCCATCGTAATACTCTGGCCATTCATCGGTACTGAGCCGTCCTTGGGCAGTTTCAATCGCCTTTTGTGCAAGATTCGTTCTATTAGTTTTTACAGCCGCCGCCGCCAACATCCACATTAAAACAGGCCAACTACCAGCATTATGATACGACCAAGGTATATTTTTGGGGTCACATCCAGTCACAATTCTGTATTCTTCATGTTCCAAAGCTGGGAAACAAATTTTCATTGGCATATCTCCCACCAAATCATCCCATCGTTCCTCAATGAGAGTCATAATTGCTTGTGACTGTTCTTCAGTGGCTAAGTCGGAAATGATTGCCATTAAATTTCCGAGTGAAAAGAAACGAGTATCTAGCTGCGACGGGCCGACATTACCTGCTAGATAACCACCTTTTTTTGGCAGCCACTTGTCCAATTCATAATAAGGAACAGAATCTACATATATGTTGAACAGATTAACAGCAGCCTTGCCATATTCTTCACTTTTGAAGCGATAAATTGCATTCAGGCGATTAATATCTATCCAATAATGCTGGCGAATATGAGCACATAAAAGAGGCAATCGGTTATCAATGGCTTCAACAATATCGGAATTACCTTGACAAATTAGCAGTTCACGAGATGCACGCAATGCCGTGTAAAAGAGGACTTGTAGTTCTAGAGGATGCCCATAAATGCCCATACGACGGTCAATCATACAAGCACCATCTGGAACCAACAGCGTTGGATACATATCAAAACGATTCGCCAAGCAGATATCCATGATTAACCTGATACCATTTTGGAATTCAGGTTGATAGGCGAGAGAAAAATCCTTTGTGGCAATTATATAAGCGCGCAACAAAATAATCCACCATAAACAAGAATCTACAGGCGTAACTCTAGCGATCGCATGTTCGCCAAAGTCTGCTTCTAAATATTCTTGCCCATTGTCTGATACCACTTTAAAGCTAGCTGGTATTAATCCTCGTCCTGGCTTATAGGCATCTAATGCCTTTTCTTTAGGCTGTAACTTTAAAGTTTCTTCTAAGAAATTACGAACAATATCTGTTCTACCTTTAATCAGAAAAATTAGAGCAGAAGAAACAAAATCCCGGACAAAGCACTGATCGTAATTGAGCGCCTCTACAGAGGCATCATAAGCGGCTACTGTCCCAACAGGGCGACCTTGATAATAGAGAATTGATTTTTCTAGTGCTAGCCATGCTTCTTCCACTTCTTTTAAATTCTCAGTAGTTTCCAATTCGTTTAGGTGCATCGCCAGAATAACTCCATAAGGATTGTGAATTTGTGGTAGATGCGTCTTCGTTTATTATTTTTGCCATTCTCAGCATAACAAAAACGATTCTTTGAATAGCAAATATAACTTGGAGAAAAATTCATCGACTAACAAGAAATAAACTTGCTGATATCTATGCAACTTTGTTGTTAGTTAATTGCTTGTAATCTATTACTATTTTGGTGAATTATAGTTGTTCTTCTCCACCGCAAGTAGTAACATGATCTCTCAACACAGTCACATAAGATATATCTTTAGATTATTTATTGTTCTGTTGTCTGTCCAGAATCTTTGCTTTACTAAACAAAAACATATCTCCAGTGCTGTTTGAAGATTGTGTGAAGTTAAAACTGGTTGCAGTATATTTACTTGAGCCGGATTAGTTTTTGACACTAATAAGTCAGATTATTCCCCTATTATCTAATAATTTATAACGTTTTTTCAGAATATGCAATACGAACTCTCAAAATTTTTAAGATGTCAATACTTCTCAAGGGTCAAATATCTTAACCTGCTGACAGATGACATGGGGCGTTTATCGTACCCTGTTCAAAAATAATAAAGAGTGTTGAGTCGAAATACCGTCCATAAGGAACAGGTTATCTACCAAGTACATAAATACTGAGTATTAACAAACAAGCAATGTTCATTACTGTTCTCCCGAAGCAGCCTTAAACACTTGTTCAGCAGTTAGATTTAGTTCTCTTAAAGTTGGCGATTGAATTCGGTCATCACCACAAAACTGAGTTACTTGGTATTCGCCTTCTACTAATCTGTAAATTGATATTGTTGGTTGTTTTGGATTGCCAAGAAATCGTTTTCCACCAAGAGCAGCATAATCAACAATCCAATATTCTGAAATACCAATTTCCTCATACTCACCAAATTTGAGAAAGTAATCATCTCGCCAATTTGTACTCACCACTTCTACTACTAATGGAATTGATGCAGCTTGAGTAACTGTTGATGATTTTTTCCAAAGTGGTTCATTAATTAAGTTAGGAATATTCAATACCAACACATCTGGAATATAACCAGATTTTTTATTAACAGATTTGATTAATGCTTGAGCAGGAATCGAATAAGCTAGGTTAAACCTCCGAATCTCAAAATTGAGTTCTCTAATTAGAAATGCTCTGACTAACTCATGTTCCCCTGTCGGCTGCATTTCAACTATTACTCCTTTATGTAATTCATATCTGCCGTTCTCTGGTTTCCATTCGACAAATTCTTCAAAGTTTATCGTTTCTACTAAATGTTTAAACATAATACTATTTCCTCAAATATTATTCATATTGTGACTAACATATTAACTTCATATTACCTGCTGCTGGAATTCTTTATAAGCTTGATTAATTGCTTGCATTGAGGCTTTTGCGTTCGCAGAACTATTAATATCAGGATGATACAATCTTGCTAATCGAAGGAAAGCAAGTTTAACAACATTGGGGCGATCGCTCTGATTTACGCCCAAGACTTCCCACCATTCCCCAGATAATCCATCGAAAGTAAATTGACTCCAAATCTTGATGCTTCCGCCATTACTGCCACTTATTAGCGTCTTGCCATCAGGACTGAAAGCAACGGGATTACACCCAGAAAGATTTTGTAGTAGTTCCCCAGTGTGGAGGTTCCAAAGTTTGATTGTACCCTCTCGGCTTGCACTGGCGAGGGTTTTCCCATCAGGGCTGATGGCAACAGACAAAACCGCAGTTGTATGTCCAGTTAAAGTGGAAAGTAATTCTCCTGTTTTGAGATTCCACACCCTAATTGTGGCATCTGTGCTACCACTAATAAGAGTTTGACTGTTAAGACTGATAGCAACTGTATTCACTGCACCCAAATGTTCAGTAAGAATGTAGCGCTGTTGCCAAGTTTTGAGATCCCACAGGCTAATAGTTCGATCGGCGCTACCACTTGCAAGAATTTTACCATCGGGACTGATGGTGACAGACAAAACTGCATCTGAGTGTCCATTTAAGGTGCGTTTTACTGTTCCCGTGTAGCGTCCCCAAATTCTAATCGTCTTATCGGCAGCACCACTAGCAAGAATTGCCCCATCAGGACTGTAGGCTACTGAGTTAACAAAACCATTATGACTATAACTAGAGTTTAAATAAAAAAATGTGTGAAGAAATTTTTTTGTGTCCATCTGCCAACTGCTAATTTTGCGATCGACACTACCACTTGCAATCTGCTGTCCATCAGGACTGATAGCAACAGATAAAACTGCTTCTGCTTGTCCAGAGAATGTGTAAAGCCATTTTCCGGTTTTCAAGTTCCACAAATTAACTTGTCTGTCATCACTGCCACTGATTAAGGTAGTACCATCAGGACTGATTGCGATCGCATTAACTGCCGCTAAGTGTCCCTTGAGTGTGCGTACACATCTCCAAGTTTCAGGTAGCTGGCTTGTCGGAGATATTTTTTCTGGTTCAATATTAGGAGTAGAAGGTTTAGGGGTAACAAATTCTGATTTTTTCTTGAATTCAGCCTTAAGCGCTTGTAACTCATCTTCAACTTCCAAAACAGCAAATTTTTGGTTGAGATCCTCACCAGATAAAAATGCTTCTAATTCCATCACTGCTTCAGAACAGTAATCCATCAGCAAAACTTTCTCTTCCATCCGCTCAAAAAGCTGTGCTGGCGTTTCGCTAATTCCCGATTCGTCTAACAGTTTGGCAATACCATAAGCGGCGAGTCCCACCACTGCACCAATTCCCGCCATCGGTACTGCACCAATCCCAAATGCCAGCCCTACTTTCGGTGCAACTAAACCCATACCACCGACGACGCTATAAACACCAGCACCGCCGACTGCACCAATTCCCATTGTAGCGATCGCAGCAGCATCTCCCTCTGCTATGGCTTTAAAAGCGCCATAAGCAGCTGCACCAGCTACAGCGCCAGCACCGACTACAGGAGTTGCACCAATACCAACAGCACCAAATCCGCCTGCTAGTCCCATCCCGCCTACAGTTACGGAAACACCAACGCCTGCTAGGGTTCCGCCTGCAATAAATGCTGCACCTGTTTTAGAGTTTTGTGTCATTGCCTAATGTTTTATTGATATTTTCTAGAGTCATCAGGTTTTGTCTGAGTAGAGCTACTATTGCTTCCTGCTGCTGAAGCTGAGTTTGAAGAGTAAGCGCAATTTTGTTTTGAACTTTTTTCTTGAGTACAGCTTTAATAGCTAAATTATCATCATTATTTTTCAAAGCTATATGAGCCTTTCTATTCCAAAATTTAACTTCTTCTTGAGCTTTTTCATAATCTTTATGGATACACTCTTTATTGTTAACAGCGGTGTTTACAGCTTCTTTTGTCTCGCAAATAGCCTCTGCTAATGTTGCTTGAGTATCCTTTTTATCCGTAGATTGACATTGTAGTTTAAGTTTTAGTGATATTTCTTGTTTAAGCCGCTTTAATTCCTCGTCAGTGTCTTCAAAGTTGAGCAAAATTTCCTCATGAAAATCATCGGGCTGTGAAACCACTTTTGAACTCGCTTCAATCTGTAAAACTTTCTCTTCCATACGCTCGAAAACACCCATATAAATATTGGTATTAGGATTGCTGAGTAATACTTCATTCTGTGTTTCAGAAATCTTGTTCTCCCAAGAAGCCAGGTTACGTTTAATGTTATCTACTTGTGGTGTTTGCTCGTCTACAAGGTTTTTCAGTCTGCTAGCTATTGCTTGGTAGCGTTCCTTCTGAAATTGTGCATGACGAGCTAAATCCTCACGACCTTCATTCAATGCAAGTTTATGTCGTCGTACCCATTTATCAGCTTCAGTTTGAGCTTGCTCGTAATCTCGTTGAGCAATTTTTTGAGCTACGCTAGCGCTAGCTGTTGCTGCACGTAACTTTTTTAGAGCGTGCTGCGCTGAGTTAGTTTGGTCGTCGAGTCCCATAAGTTTATCTGAGTAGCCTTGTTACCCAGAGCGTAGACTGATTAATACTGTTGCGTCTTCGTAAAAATTACTTAAGCCTTGACTTTTGCTTTTAATGCTACGTCAGAAGAGTCTCAGTACAATATTTCATTAATTCGTAGCTAATTATTAGGTAAAACTCTGCGTTACTTTGCGTTTCCTTTGCGTTCCTCTGCGTTTAAAAAGATTACAAGCTGATCTGCCAAAACACGCAGTGCTAATGCTTGAACTCTAGCAACTGCTTCTTCTCGTGTCTGCCCTCAAACCTACCAGCCGTCGCCCTGCTAAAGAACTTTGTAGCGATCGCTAACCTCTATATACACAATATATTTCTTATGTCAAGCAATTCTGCGTTTTTATTAATCAGCAAATAGGCGAACTTGAGGCAAAACCCATACGCAATCGGGAAATTATCAATAACCCTGATGAAATCTACCAAAAAGATGGAATAACATTTGTGTGTGCTTCAACAAATTGTGTATAAGAGTTGAAAATGACGATATGGCAACATCTAATATTCTCAAAGAACCACAGTTTTGGCGTCTGGGTAGCTTGTTTGGTGGACTGCGTGGCGATTTGACGGGAGGACTAACAGCAGCAGTGGTAGCATTGCCTTTGGCTTTAGCCTTTGCAGTGGCCAGTGGTGTGGAACCAAAGGCGGGACTTTACACGGCGATTGTGGCAGGAATTGTCGCCGCAATTTTTGGTGGTTCGTCAGTACAGATTACAGGGCCAACAGGTGCAATGGCTGTAGTTTTGGTGGGAATTGTCGCCAAGTACGGCCTTGAGAAAGTTTGGATTGCTGGGGTGATGGCTGGAATTATCCAAATTGCCTTGGGGGTTGCCAAACTTGGACAGTTAGTAAAGTTTATTCCCTATCCGGTGACGGCAGGTTTTACTAATGGTATTGCGGTGATTATTTTTTGTGGTCAGTTAAATAATTTCTTTGGTTTAAAATTACCACGTAGCGAACATTTTTTGCCGGGGCTGTGGCAAAGTCTAACTCATGTAGAAGCTCTTAATTGGGCAGCAGTTGCCTTAGCAGTGGTGGTGATTGCAACTAATATTTTATGGCCCAGAATCAATACGACAATACCAGGTTCTTTAATGGGACTGGTTTTAGCAACTGCGATCGCTTCTTCCTTCCATCTAAATGTACCAACAATTGGCACGATTCCTCAATCTTTACCGATGCCTCAAGGTATTCCCCACTGGAATAATTTTGGCTTGATTCGAGAACTAATTAACCCAGCTTTGGCTTTAGCTGCACTGGGGAGTATTGAATCGTTGCTATCGGCGGTGGTGGCTGATGGGATGACAGTCAGCGAGAAACATAATAGCGATCGCGAATTAATTGGTCAAGGTTTGGCTAATATGATTGTGCCATTTTTTGGTGGCATCCCCGCTACAGGTGCGATCGCTCGGACTGCTGTGAATGTCCGTTCTGGCGGTAAAACCCGACTATCTGGAGTAATTCACGGTGTTGCCTTAGCCATCATCGTTTTAATTTTAGCACCCCTAGCAGCACAGATTCCTTTAGCAGCACTTGCTGGGATTCTGATGGTGGTTAGCTTGCGAATGATTGAGTGGGAAGCCATTGGTTTATTGATGCGTGCTACCTACTCAGACTTTGCTGTGATGATTCTCACCTGGCTAGTGACAATCTTGTTTGACTTAGTTCTCGCTGTCGAAGTGGGATTGATTGCAGCCGGAGCCTTGTTCATTAAACGGATGAGCGATTTAAGCTTAGTTAAAATACCTGAAACCGAAGTATTTCCCCCTGGTACTCCTCTAGAATTAGGTAAGGAAATTGCCGTTTATCGGGTAGATGGCCCCGTATTTTTTGGTGCTGCTGAACGATTTGCTACCTTCCTCCGCGATGAACCGGAAGTAAAGTATTTAATTCTCCGGTTGCGGTTTGTGCCAAATATGGACACAACTGGATTAGTAGCTTTAGAAGATATTTATCATGACTTAGAACGGCACAATTGCCGCTTAATTCTCACAGGTTTACAACCTGAAGTCCAACAACTACTAGAACGTACAGGATTGTTAAATACAATTGGGTTATCAAATTGTTTTGAAACAACCACAGAGGCAATTTGCTCTATCTCTCCTCAGATTGCATGTTCTCAACCTGTAGCAGCTAATTTGAAAACAAAAGAATTGATGGAATTAAATGACTGATAATACAGCAGAATTCAGGAGCCAGAATTGTCGAATTCAGAAGTAATATTATGTCCGCTTGATTACTTATTAAACCCGAAGAACCCCACCTCGCCAAAGCTGCGCTTCGTCTCTCCTCCCCTTACCAAGGGGAGGGGCTAGGGGTGGGGTTCTTCTACCTCACAAGAGACTATATCATTAAAACCGTGGCAAAGGAAGCGATCGCGGCGAGCCTTTAAATATTAAAATAAAGCCTGTATTCATTCCTGAATCAGGCTTTTGATATTTTTTATGAAATTTGCACGGACAACTTCAGTTTAATTACTGAATACCAAATCCTTCTGGTCTGATTGCATCTTCCAAATCAAGGCCCATCAGGTTAGCTCCCTGGATGTTTGCATTTGTCAAATTTGTCTTTTCCAAGTCTGCGTTTTGTAGGTTAGCAGTTTGCAGATTTGCTCCCAGGAGGTTGGCTTTCTCTAGGTCTGCATCAAAAAGGTTTGCTCCCACCAGGTTTGCTCCCCAAAGGTTTACCTTGCCTAAATCTGCTCCTTGAAAGTTAGCCCCTTGTAAGTTTGTTTGCTGCAAGTTAGCCCTTTCTAAGTCTGCATTTTGTAAGTTAGCACCTTCCAAGTTTGCTGCTTGCAGGTTTACATCTTTTAACATTGCCCCAGCCAGGTTACAACCAACACATTCATTGGTCTGTAATAAATGTCTAACGTTTTCTGCTACAGACACTATTGGCGATACAACCGGAGATATCACTGGTGCTGTCACAGGCTGCATTGGCGATACAACCGGAGATATTACTGGTACTGTTACAGACTCCATTGGTAATTCAACTGGAGCTAGTTCAGATTCTGTAGGTATGGATCGTGTTAGTGTTCGCGCTCTAGCGCTGGGCTGGATAAGCAGAGTAAATCCCGCGACAACTACCAGAAATACTGCTGTTACGAGCCACTGAGTTAATTTTTTAGAATTTGATTGATTCATTAGTTCCTTCATAATCTGATTCCTATTGGTGGGCTTGCTTTTATAAGAGCCATCGATAATGTGCTTTATTCTTACTTTAGATAACTTGATTGATAAGAGCAAATATTATTGTTATTCATATTGATAAATTCAAGTGATTAAAAATCTTTTTGGATGGGAAACGATCGCTGATTTTTTTGCTGACATCAGGGACATAGCACTCATCAGGAATTGCGATCGCCTCATACCTAATTCCCAAGCATTGCCAGACTAGGTAAAAGTCGATATGTTTCACTTTTAATTAAGATAGAGAGTCCCAAGTAAATTAAGACAAAGGGGAAAATTTTTCGACCGTAGCGAGTTAAAACGGGTGTCATCAGAGGATTACGAGTTAGGTTGTAAGAGAGTAAGCACCACACCCCAACAGTAAAATAGCAAACACACAGAATTACACCCAAACTTGGAAGATTGCTACTGGCAAACAACGGTATATAAATTCCAATATTGTTTCCTCCATTGGCAATGGTGACAGCAGAAACACGGTAGGTTTGCGGATCGCGGATGGTTGCTAATAGTGATTTCTTCTGGCGTACAGATTTTGCAGGAGAGGTTAAGTCAACTGATACAGCTTGTACTGTCTCTCCCTCTTCTTCTCGACTGATGAGATTACTGATACCAATGGCGACAGGAAGCAAACCCAGCAAACCAATCCAGGTAGTTGGAATAATCAGACCGCCGAAGAAACCAGGGAGACTAGCAAACACCAAGGCTGTGAATCCCAGAAATTCACCGATCACAATATGCTTAGGACGAAAGCTGCGATTGACTTTTCCGAAGAAGGCCGTCAAGTATAAATTGTCGTCAAAGGTGGTTGCAAAAGCGGCAGAGATTCCAATAAATAATGTACTAATTAGCCAAGTCATATTTGTTGCTCACGATAATTCAATGCTGTTTGTCTTAGTCATTCTCTGCTTCTCGATGTGAGGGCAGGTTAGGAGATTTTGTGACTGTTTTCCTAACGACAACTGATCGATATTCGTTATTTATCAGCCAATTACCCAATTTTTAGAGGCATCACCTCCAATCAAATTGGTAATTTTTTCTCAGCAAGGTACCTTGGGAGCTCATGGAGTCAATATTATGGCTTTCTGCCAAATAAGAGCAAATACTCTTGTTTTTTAAAATGATAAATAAAAGTGATTGACAATTTTACTATATGTTTTGGGCTTTCTACCCATTAATACTCATGAGGGGAAAAGGGAAAGAAAAAACCTTTATAGCGGTTCCCATTCAGATACGGTACAACATTATATCGCGGGGTGTAGGGGCACGGCACTGCCGTGCCCCTACGGATGTACCTCACGCAAACGAGAAGCGCTATAACCTTTTCCCTAAACAAAATTCTGAGTTCAAAATGCACAAAACGAGTAGTATTGAATACTGAGCTATTGTTTGAGAAACTTCTATGCGTAGTTTACCGCCGTAGGTATCGCTCTGATTGAAGAGAACCCTTGTCAGATAGTAAAGCCTCGGATATCCTTGACGGCTAGTATTTAACATCGGTTAATATGACTAATCGCCCTCTGACTTCAGTTGTGAGATGTTCAGTAATGTTGGAATTTTAACTTGTAATTATGCTAACCAGTGTTGACCGTTTATTATTTGTCCGGCGAGTCCCAATTTTTAAGGAATTGCGGGATGATTTTATTGTGCGGCTCACTTCAGTGATGAACGAATTGTCATTCCCAGCTAATTACACCATCTTTCGACAGGGAGAAGAAGGGCGATCGCTCTATATTGTCGTCTCCGGTCGAGTTAAAGTTCACATTGGGAATAAACAGTTGGCAGAGGTGGAACAGGGAAAATACTTTGGGGAGATGGCAGTATTCGATACTCAACCTCGATCCGCCACTGCAACTACTTTGGAGCCTTGTGAATTTTTAGAACTGACGCAAGAGCAACTATATGATGCGATCGAAGAAACTCCCGAAATTGCGGTGAATATCATTCGTGAGTTATCCCGTCTGATTCGCAGATTGAACGACGATATGAATGTAACCTCTTTGCGGAGTTAATAGACAAATGTAGAGATGTAGCGCTGCTACGTCTCTACAAGGGTTCTGGATAATGTAAAATGTGGTTCAAAATAAATGAAAACTGCTGTAAGTTTGATTATTAAACTCAGCACTGATCACTGCTTATTACTTAGGTTCACCCAGACCCGGAGTTTCTTCTTTATCAACTTTAGGCACAAAATCAGGACGTTCTTTGCTTTCCCAACCTGCGGGGCGTTTCGAGTTGTACCAAGCTATTGACCCAATGGTGACAGCGGCAATAAAACCAACGACATACACCAAGGTAAAAGCAACAGGAAAATGAGGGGCAGCATCTATACCTGGTGCTGCTGTTTGCATAAATAATAAATTCATGAGTATATTCTCCACAGTTAGGTAACAGTATTTAACACACTATAAGATGAGCGTATCACCTAACATCCCTCTGTAGTTTAGTTTGAGCAACTTCATATTGCATAAAATAAGGGCACAGGGGCGGGAGAAGTAGCTGACAGGTGTAGTTTTGTTGTACCTGTCAGCCTGTCCCCCTGCCTCTTGTTCAGCATTTATATCTTTGCCATGCAGACTCGACTATTTGAGCAATGATTTCTGTGTATGTTACACCACCCAAACGTCCCATAATTGGCAAGTCTGAGCGGATATGATCTAACCCTGGCAATGGGTTAACCTCCATAAACTGCAACATACTGCTAGCATCGCAGCGTAGATCCACCCGGGCAGCATCACGGCAACCAAGAGTATGGTAAGCATCCAGCGCCAGTTGCCTTGCCTGTGCTGCCAGTGGTTCAGGATCTATGAGCAAACGATAAGATACTCGTTCCAGATACTCATCTTTGTTGAGGGTGGTGTAGGCAAAAGCTTCCGCTTGCCCTGTAAAAATTACTTCCATCACACCTACTACATGTGAGTTGCTACCGTTGCCAATAATGCCTACTGTTACTTCTCTACCAGGAAGAAAGGTTTCCACGAGTATTGGTTGCCCAAAAAGTTCGTGTAACACTTGATAAGCATTTACTAGCTCCTCATGTTCTTTGACAAGAGAATGTCCAGTTACCCCTTTAGAACTGCCTTCTGCCATAGGTTTGAGGAAAAGTGGCATTGGCAGCAACACAGCTGCTGCTTCTGCGGTATTATTCACGACCTCAAAGGGGGCTGTCGGCAAACCGCGATCGCGCACTACTCTCTTAGCAAGCGCCTTGTCTAACGTCAGGGCGCAGGTAAGCGGATCGGAAAAGGTGTAAGGTTGAGCGAATAATTCGCAGATTGCCGGGGCTTGAGCTTCACGAGAGCGACCCTTTAAACCCTCAGCAATATTGAAAACCAGATCCCAGCGATCGCCTTTTGCCAAACGCCGAGCAAGTTCTCTACCATTACCGACACGTTCAACCTGATGACCTAACTGCAATAGTGCAGTTTCCAGCCCGATGATAGTTTCTTCATCGTCGAACTCCATCACCTCAGAGGCACTGAAACCAGCCTTAAGATAGTCCGCCTTCAGGTCATAACACAGACCAATGAATAATCCCATAGCCCGATAATTCCCAGTGAGAAAGCTTTCTCTGTTAGCTTTAATGTACAAATTAGGTGTCTTAATTAAGGAATTTCGATTACTAAATCCTTAATTAAGTGAAAATATCTCATCAACAACATCAAACCATATAGGAGATTTATCATCAGGAGAACCGTTGTAGTTGGCAGTAATTTCTTCTCCCGCTTCTATATCTCGGTAGGCAATCAGATCCAACTCTCGCTCGGCAAATTTTTTCACATAATAACTATTGGGATGGTAAGAATGGTTGATCAAGGAAGATAAACCTAGAGCGATCGCCGCAGCTTTATCTTCCCAATCGTAGTAATAGTTGCCCAAAATTGTTTTATCTAGGAATTCAACCTGTTCTGCGGATATAACAACAACTGGCACTCTCTCAATGATCTCTCCTTTCAAAAAGCGCTTCTGTGCGAAGACACCTCGACCTTTTAGGTTTGTATTACCAACAATCAACATTCCAACTAATCTCCTGCTATTACTTAGCTTTTTGGTTTGCCAAGAACTCAATAGAAACATTCCAATCGGCTCTTTTAGATGATGGCGATCAACTCGTGTACAAATATATAGTGTTATATCAAGTCCGGTTAATCACTTATGATTACCGCATCTGTGCAAAAATCGGAAAAGCCTCTTTCCCCAGCAAGAACTGCGGTCTATAATGATAAGTCTTTAGCCGGACACGATATTAGCCCTGCTCCACTGGATCTACATAGGTGTACGTCTTACCTGCCCAATTTTGCACTGTAGCTGTACCCTTCTCATAAGCAACTAGAGTCTCGGCTTGAATTGGGACTTTGCCACCACCGCCAGGGGCATCAATTACATAGGTTGGTACAGCGTAGCCAGTAGTATGACCACGTAATTTAGAAATTAGATCAAGCCCAGTTTGCACACTCGTTCGCAGATGTGCAGTACCAACAACTGGGTCGCATTGATAAAGATAATAGGGTCGCACACGCAGCTTGAGAAGACCGTGAAACAGATTCTTCAGGGCTTTTTCAGAATCATTCACACCTTTTAACAGCACGGTTTGACTGCCTAAAGGAATGCCGCCATCAACTAGGCGATCGCAAGCTTGTGCGACTTCTGGGGTAAGTTCTCGCAGATGACAAAAGTGCAAAGATAGCCACACACGATGTTTACGAAGCAAGGCAACCAATTGCGGTGTAATTCGCTGTGGTAAGAAACTTGGCACGCGGGAACCAATTCGGATAAATTCAATATGCTTAATGGCACGCAGCCGCCCAAGCAAATTGTCTAAAGGTTCATCAGCCATCAATAGAGGATCGCCACCAGAAATTAGCACATCACGGATCTCGGTGTGTTCCTCCAGATAAGCAGCGATCGCATCCAACCGCCGCGTTACTGGGTACATCTCACCTTGGCTCACCAAACGAGAGCGGGTGCAGTAACGACAATAAGCAGCGCAACTGTCTAGGGCAAGCAGCAACACTCGGTCAGGGTAGCGGTGTACGAGTCCTGGTACTGGAGTGTCGTTATCTTCACCGCATGGATCTACCATGTCTGCTGGACTAACTATTAATTCTTCTTGCCGTGGTATCACCTGTAACCGTAGTGGGCAAAGCGGATCTTCTGGATCGAGTAGTGATGCAAAGTATGGAGTTACCGCTACAGCAAACTTTTCTGGTGCAATTAAAAGTCCCTGTTCTTCGGTAGTACTAAGCCTTAATAACTTCTGAAAGTGTTCCAGCTTAGTCAACCGATGCCGCATTTGCCAGCGCCAATCGTTCCAGCGTTCTTGGTTGTAAGTCTCTCCCAAAATCTGACAAATTTCTTCACACCGTATATCAGTTACTAGAGGATCTAGAATAGTGTTTTTGATCATGATTAGACCGAAATTAAGCTGAGAATAATAAACAAATCACAGCCTAATAGAGTGCGGCGCAAATCCAGCTACCATCTCAATTAAGCAAGCAGACAAGTAGGAGCAATTCATGAATTGTCCCTACTCAAGTCCCTTGTTAAAGGTAAGCAAATTTCTGTCACAGTGTATTAGTATGTTTACTTAGATTTTTAGTTCAAATAAAAAAATCTACTTCAAAGTTCACAATAAGTATTTTCTTATACAAAATATACTTATGCTGTCATAATAGCGATCGCTCTTACAGTCTCTTTGTTACCTTGAGCCAATCGGTCTTTCCGGATTATTATATGTATTAATACATAGATTTAATGTCGCATATTTAATTACATAAGGATTTTTTGGGGTGCGATCGCACGCTGCATCTGTTCAAAGTATTGTGTAAATTTGAGCGATGTTAGAAAATCCTCCAGAAATTCCAATAATAGAAAATGTCGAGCCACCAGAAGTTAAACTGACGGCTCCGACATTAGTTGAGACAGAAAGCAGTTGGTTAGTGGGAGCTAAAAATCGTTGCTAATCAGCGACTCATTGCAAAAATCTGTTCAGCCGTTAAGGCAATGTTCGGAAACAATTTAAAATCAATTCGATCCTCTCCTTGAAACACCTTTGGGGGTAAATACTCTCTATCTTCAAGTTGGTAGATTGTAATGGTTGGCTGCTTAGGAGAGCCAATGAACCGAATGCCACCAAAAGCAGCATAGTCTACAATGATGTACTCGAAAACGCCCAAATCTTCATATTCAGCAAGTTTTGTCAGATAGTCGTCCTTCCAGTTGTTGCTAACGACCTCAATGATTCCGGGTGGTGGAATATATGCAGCAGCAGAACTAGAGCTAGTTTTCATCCTCTGCCATTCAACTCTTGCAAATATGACAATATCTGCTTTCCGGCTTTTTTCTTTTTCTCCTTGTGCTGTTTTGAGCCGAACCTGCTTGGACTGGCGCGATACGTAAGGCAGGTCATTTTCTTGGCAGTGATTTTCTAAGTAGCTACACAGTCGCTCGATCAAATCCTCATGATTTGCATTTGGTTCTGATAATGGCACGGGAATGCCATCTGATAGCTCAAACTCTCTGCCTGAACCATCGTCCCAGGCAAGAAACTCTTCAAAAGTCAGTGGTTGTGTGACGGTTGCGTACATCGCCCTCGCTCCCTTGCTGACGGGTACTTCACTCAATGCTACCAAGATGTATAGCTTTGTCTATGAGTCCTGGCTGATTTTCCTGCTGTAGTTCTGAAACAACGGCTTGAGGTAGGGTAATGGAAGGCGATCGCAATTGGTAAGTGTAGTTTTGGTCTAATAAATAACATCAGATTTGTTTTATATAAATATCTAAAGACTGCTAAAAATTTTACCCTAGTATCATATAATAGTACAATTATACTATTGACTATAATACTTGTTTTGACAATCACACTTCTAATATGAACCAATATAATTACTCTTGGGAAAACATAGCCTCTTTAGCAGGTCACACTAGTTGGGTTTATGGTGCCCCAATTGCTCCAGATGGTAATACTCTTGCTAGTGTTAGCTTCAATAAAATTCTCGTATGGAATTTGATAACAAAAAAACTGACTAATATCCTTGAAGGGCACTCGGAAGTGATTTCATCTCTCAGTATTAGTCCAGATGGAAAGATAATTGCCAGTGCAAGTTTAGATAAAACGGTCAAAATTTGGGATTTGAGAACAGCAAATTTAATTTACACTTTAGCAGTGCGTAAAGACCCTGTTCATTCTGTTGCTTTCAGTCCGGATGGTAAAATTCTTGCTAGTGGAGGAGAAAGTAAGTACAAGACCGAACAGGGTAAAGCAACAACCATATATCTATGGAATACCTTAACTGGAGAGTTACTGCGTACACTTGCAGGACATTCTTTAAGGATTAATAAGCTCGTTTTCAGTCCAGATGGGCATATTCTTGCTAGTGTTTGTAACGAAGGCATTGTAAAAATTTGGAATCCACATACAGGAGAGTTACTAAATACATTAAACATAATTGCTTTCGATATAGCAATTACTCCTGATAACAAATATTTAGTAAGTAGTGGAAAAGGTGGGATAAAAATTTGGAATTTTAAAAATGGTGAATTGGTAAATATATTATCTGAAACCTCCGACAATTTTATACGTTGTTTTGCAATTCATCCCAGAAAACAAATTTTAGCTGCTGGTTGTCATACAAATATCGAAATATGGAATTTTACAAATAAGCAACTTCTTGACGTTTTAAATTCTCATAACTCAATAACACTTTCTTTTAGTCCTGATGGAAAGCTACTTTCTTCAGGTGATGCAACTTGTTTTGAAGGAGGAGATGGAGTTAAAGTTTGGAAAGTTCCTACGAATTTAGAGAAAATACCTGATTTTGATATTTTTCTGCCTGACACTAATATCCTAAAACTTGTTGATATACAGGAAAAAATTAAAGATGATGATTGTTTTAAAGCAGATAACATTAAAGATGCAAGAGAAAAAAATCTTGCTTCTATTGTTAGAAGGCAAGGTCAGTCTGGATTTCGTAAAAAACTATTGCAAGCCTATAACGGAAAATGTTGCATAACAGATTGTGACGTGGAAGCTGTTCTAGAAGCAGCTCATATAATTCCATACCAAGGAACTGACACAAACCATGTTACCAATGGATTACTACTCAGAGCAGATATTCATAATTTGTTTGATCTTTATATGATTTCTATTAATCCCAAAATGGGAAAGGTGGAAGTTTCTTCAAGTCTTAAAGATACACAATACTGGTATTTAAATGGTATAATTTTGTCTGTACCGCTAGATTTAGCATCTCAACCCAGCAATAATGCTCTTAACTATCACTATAGCAAATTTATAGACAAAGCTGAAAGTTTTCAATAGCAACCTTGTAAAGGTATAGCTGCTATTAACGATCTGAATAGGAACAAAATCTCCATCACCTACCAGGACACAAGGCGTGCTTATTCATTTTTATCATCTTGTGAGACGATTAAAATAGTGCAAAATATGGAAAATAGAAATGCAGAAAAGCTATTAGACAAACACTTCAACATTAATATGAGGACATAAGAACGCTTGAACAACAAACACACGATGCGGATTACACCTGACGGTCAAATTACCATCCCTCCTGAAATCCGAGAGGTGCTAAACATTTCTCCTGACGTAGAATTAGCGTTTGAAATCGAAGGCGATCGCCTCTACCTCAAGAAAATACAACCTACCGATAAAATCTCAACCTGGATTAACACCATGCGGGGCTGCGCTGCTGGCAATCTCACCACTGACCAAATTATGACCTTCACCCGTAGCGACGACAATCCATGACCGTCTTGGTAGACAGCAACGTTATCCTCGACATTCTTACCAACGATCCCAACTGGTTTGATTGGTCAGCCCTTCAACTGACAACCTACGCCCGTCAAGATCAACTTGCGATCAATCCCATCATCTACGCTGAGATTGCCATCGGCTTTGCCAGAGAACAAGAACTCATCACTGCATTGCCAGAAGATATGTTTCAACGTCTCCCTTTACCTTGGGATGCGGCATTCCTAGCAGGTCAAAGTTTTCTTAACTACCGTCGTCGTGGTGGTGCAAGAACCTCTCCATTGCCTGATTTATACATTGGTGCCCATGCTAGCACTGCTAATTTGCCTCTCATTACCCGCGATGTCAATCGCTATCGCACCTACTTTCCCAACGTTAGGCTCATTTCACCTCAATAGCCATTAAATTGAACGAGCAAACACATTAATAGAACAAGGCAAAAGTAAAAAGTAAATTCGATAATCAAATACGCTATCACCTACCAGAACACAAGGCGCGATCGCTTTTCATTACCTTCTGATTAGTCTGCAAATAATCATGTAGCAAATCGCAACCCCGTGCCAGTAATTTTTCCAGTTCGATATCTGCTAAATCTCGGAAAATTACTGTGCCATTACCACTACCCGCAGCTAGAGTTTTGCTGTCATGGCTGAAACTGACGCTGGTTAACTCATCTTTATCACCTTTCAAAGCAATCAGCAACGTCCCTGCTCGGTTCCAAATCCTCACTTTGTCATCACTGCTAGCTGCTAGAGTCTTACCATCAGGGCTAAAACTGACACTGATAAAACTATCGCCATCGCCCGTGAGATTATCTAGCAAATTACCGTCTCGATTCCAAATCTTCACCGTGCTATCAATACTCACTGAGGCAATGCTTTGACCATCAGGCGACCAAGCAACCCCATTTACCCGACGGCTGTGACCAGTTAATGTGTATAGCAATTTACCATGTATACTCCAGATTTTAACGGTTTTGTCATCGCTAACTGAGGCTAACAACTTGCCATCAGGACTAAAGCTTACCCAATTCACCGCTTCTTGATGATCCTGTAAAGTATTGAGCAGTTTACCGTTGCGACTCCAAAGTTTTACTGTTTTATCTTTACTAGCGGAGGCAATTACTTGACCATCAGGCGACCAAGCCACACCCAAAACTGTATCATGATGACCTTGTAAGGTATTGAGCAGTTTACCGTCACGACTCCAAAGTTTTACTGTTTTATCTTTACTAGCGGAGGCAATTACTTGACCATCAGGCGACCAAGCTACACCCCAAACTTGACCCTGATGCCCCGTGAATGTACGAAGTAGTTTACCATCACGACTGAAAAGTTTTACAGTTTTGTCTCGGCTTGCTGCTGCTAAGGTGCGATCGTCTGCGCTAAAACTGATGCTAGTTACCCAGTCATCATTATCGGCTTTCGGCTTTCGCAGTAACACATCGTCCCAATGCCAAAGTTTAATAGTTTTGTCCCGACTGGCGGAAGCCAGGGTACGACCGTCTGGGCTGAAACTGACGCTATTCACCCAATTATTATGTCCCTTCAGGGTTCCCAGCAACACACCTTCAGAACTCCAGAGTTTAATTGTCTCATCAGTACTTGCGGAAGCGATCGTGTTACCATCACGGCTAAAACTGACGCTGGTAACTCCAGCACTATGACCTGATAAGGTTCGCAGTAGCTTTCCCTCCAAATTCCACAGCTTGATTGTCTGGTCTAAACTAGCAGATGCAATTGTTTTTCCATCAGGCGACCAAGCGACACTTTTGACTGCATCATCATGTCCCTGTAAGGTTTTGAGCAGCTTACCATCCCGATTCCACAATTTCACTGTCTTGTCAGCACTCCCGGAAGCTAAGGTTTGACCATCGGTTGACCAAGCAACACTCAAGACTGCACCATTATGTCCCTGCAAAGTTTTGAGCAGCTTACCATCCCGACTCCACAGTTTCACTGTTTTGTCTGTACTTGCCGAAGCAATAATCTGGCCATCTGGGCTGAAACTAACACTATTCACCACACCCTGATGCGCTAATAAAGTAGCAAGCAGTTGACCTTCTCGACTCCAAAGTTTTATCGTCTTGTCTTGACTGGCGGAAGCAATGATTTGACTATCTAGACTGAAACTGACGCTATTAACTACATCTTCATGCCCCGACAAGGTTTTGACCAAGCTACCATCAGGACGCCAGAGTTTGATTGTAGTATCGGCACTGGCTGAGGCAATTAAAGAGCGATCAAGGCTGAATGTAGCACTATTGACGCCAGATAGATGCCCGTCCAAGCGGTTATATTCTCTTACCCCGGAAACTGCTTGATAAAGCGCTGTCTGTACTTGCTCTCTTGTATTGGAATCTACCCAGACTGTTTGTTGTAATTTTCCCCCTGCCTTTAAAGCTTCTTTTAAAGCATCAATACCTTTTTGCGAGGCAAAGAGGGCTTCACTGGATGCACTGAGGGTTTTAATTTCGCTATCTACCGCTGTCACTATGGAAACACTTAATCCCAATATGGCGAGAACGGAAGCGGTTAGGGCAATTTTCAGCGAACGATTTAATTGAGCTTCACTAAGTCTTTGTTTCTTTTGACTTTCTGCAAGTTTAGCTGTTAACTCTTTTTCTTTAAGTTCAGCTCGTAATTGCTCAATTTCTAACTGACTTAATTCTTCCCGCTTGTGTAATTCTCGCAATTCTGTTAATAAGTCTAATCCCTGTTGGGGATGAGGAGCTACCAATTTAGAACGCTGGTTATTTTGACTAAGTTCGCTTTTAAGTCGCTCAATCTCAGCTTTACTTTGTTCTACTTTATAGCGCAACTGATTTAGTTGTACCTGTAAGCTCGATTCTTGTTGTTGCAGGTAGCGAATCAAGTCTACTAAATAATCGTGAATCAGTTGATAGCGTTCTGGGACATCAGGAAAGAGAACTACTAAACCGGAGCGCACTAAAATTTCTAATACTAAATCTAATTTGTCAGCATCTTCTAACTCTCCTAGCTGCGCCGCTAACTCAGCCCGAGTTTTAAAAGGTCGGTTGTTGCTTTCATCTGTTAATAAATATAAGACGAGTAAAGCGGCTCGTTCATTTTCTGTGCCGCAGTCTTTAATCAGTTCCTTAATATATCGTTCGATGAGTTTGTTGGGTCTATATGGCTGATATTCTTCTAGTGTAGTAATTCGTTCATCTTGAATTTGCGCTCCCACAACTTGTAATTCAATGGGGCGGACTTCTCCAAATTCTGTTGATAAATCTTCGATTAAGGCATCGATTAAAGCAGGTTCTAAATTAAACTGCGATCGCTCCGTCAATTTTCGGATAATTGCTTTGGCATATTCTGGCGAAAAATTATTTAACTGATAGCGGATATGCTTGTCGAGAATATTATTATTAATCGCTTCCAGTGCTGAGAGATGTTTAAAGTCTAATAACCGATGTAAATAATCTTCTCGCAAGGAAAGGATGACTTTGACAAAAGGTATTTTGAGGCAGTCACTAATAAATTTATCAAACTCTTGTTTTTGATTGCGATCGCTATAACCAAAGAAAAATTCTTCAAACTGGTCAAAAATTAAAACTGTGATCAAATGGCGATCGGCATTTTCTTGGAGTTGTTGTAAAATGCTACCGATGGTAAACGGTATGCCAGGGTAAGGCAAAGCCTCGGATTCAATGGCTGCTTCTGGCTTAATATCAGCGTAAATCGCCAGGGATGCGTCACTAGACATCGCCTCACTTAAAGATTTTCCTAATTCCCGTGCCCAATCGGTATAAACTTGTAGTACCACAGGTACGGCGATTTGATCGCCAATGGCTCGATTTTGCAGTGCTGGCACTAAACCTGCCGTGACGGTAGAACTCTTACCCACCCCTGATTGACCGTGAATCACCGTCAACTTTTGATCGGCGCGGCTAATTCTGCCAATTAAGTTATTAATATCACGCTCTCGACCAGAAGCCGCAATTTCTAAAGCAACGCTACTACTTCCAGAAGGTGACATTAATGCTGGGTTTGTCGCCTGTCTTTGGGGTTGCAAACGCCCTGCACCAATAAAAGCCCGAAAACCATACTGCTGCTCAACAGAACGCCGTTTTTGTCGAATGTAATAGGCTTCTAAATATCGCCCTTCTTCAAAGTAGAGCGATCGCAGTCGCCGCAATAAGCGAATATAACGATGGGCATCGTATTGATGGGCACTGCTTTCTAAGGCTGCTGGTAGTTCTTTTGTTGCCTTGTCGAGATATTCACGAGCGATTACTAGCTCACCTAAATTTCGCTGTGCTTTCGCTAAAACTAAATAGTAAATTTGCCCCAATAATAATGGAAATAAGCAGTTATAAGGGTCGTTCTGCTTTTGCGCCTCACCTAATTTCAGCAGTGATACGTGTGCTAAGATACTTGCCTGTACCCACCGTGACTGCTGCACAGCCACTTGTGCCAGAAAACCGTAGTCACAAGCTAATTGGATTTGACTACCATAAGTTTGATGTAACTCCAGAGACTTTTGAGCAACTGTTTGCAATTCTTCCCACTCTTGCAGATATTGCAAAACCTCAGCGAGTTGATTAATAAATCCAGCAACTATATCTAAACGCCCAGCCACCTGCAAAATATTCAAGCATTGCTGAAAATAAGATTTAGCGGTGTACCAATGGCGGCGGTTTTCTATTTGATTTTGCTCTGCAAAACGGCAATAACACAGCCCAATATAAAACAGTAAGATTCCCTGTCGCAGAAGTAGGGGAGATGGGCGATTAGGAGGCGTAGACGAAGAAAATACCCCCTCATCTCCCCCTGCTTCCCCTGCTTCCCCTGTCTCTGCCAATTTTTGCCAAACTTGCAAGCTTTGCTGAAAATGGCTTAAACCTGTATTGATGCGATCGCTAATATAATTATCTAGACCAAAAACAAACTCTAAACTAGCGTGTAATTCTGGCTCTAAGCTAATACCACGATTGTGCAACTCTCTAATCGCAAAGTGGAGTTCATAACTATGCTCCCAGACTTGCTCGACAGTGGAATAATGCTTTGCAACTTGAGGAGGTTGGTGTTGTGCAGCATTCTGACTTTTCACAGGATCTGGAAAACCTCTCTCCAAACCTCTCTCCTGAAAGGAGAGAGGCTTTGAATTCTCCCCCTTCCCTAATAGGGAAGGGGGTTGGGGGGTTAGGTTTCGCGTTAACTTTTCCACATGAGGTGAAAAGTCAGGTGTTGCATTTGGTAAGACAGTAGCAAATAAAGAGTCAGTTTCCTGTTGCAGAAATTGCAGCAGTGATTGAGTTGTCATTTCAAACCGAATCGGTGTCGCCGCCCAACTAGCAAAATCTGGTGCTAAACGGACTACTTTTTGCAATATTTCCTCGTTCACCCATAAAATCATTGGAAATGGGTGGCGTTTGCGAAATTCATCCCGAATATGATTGATAGACCTCAGTAAATCGTCGAGTCCATCTACTGACTCTAAACCCAAAATCATCAACGCCGATGGCGGATTAGCTTCGGTTAGCAGTTGTAAATGAATACTTGTGTAAAGACTTCTGGCATTATGCGGCAGAACTACCTTTTGAATGTAGTGTACTCCTGAAGAGAGTTCTTCGAGTCGTTGCAGCATAAGCTCTTGCAAAACTCGATAATTGCAGCACACCAAAACCAGGGAAAATTGACCGCTAGAAAGGGCAATTGCTCTCCCCAAACTCCGTAAAGCACGCTCATTAGCTGCTGTTATATCTACTTGTGCGTGTCCTTCAACCATGATTTAAATTTTTCTGTCTCCGCTAAAACTGGGTTGACGGCAAACCAAGCTCCCTGATGATCGCGGTATTCAAATACAAATAGACTTCGCAAGAGGGTATGGTATTCTATATCACCTCTAACTCGTTGCTGTTGCACCACCTGAAAGATTAATTCCCACTCATGAGGGTCGATAGCGTTAGCTCGGTAATCCCGCTGTCTTTGAATTACCAGTTCGACACATTCCCGTTCAAAGGGTGGATCTTGTTCTCGCAGACAGTCAAACAGTAAACCTAGTAAGTCGCGTACATGACCGCCACTCATCAGGCACAATCGATCTAAGGTTTCTAAACTATCAAACACCTCTGTAATTAAGCCTAACCGATCGCTAGGTAAAATGTCTGGAAAAGCTCTAGCTAGCACCATTTGCCGCATCATTGTTAACCCTTGGGGAAAAATCTCGCCAGAGCGCAGACGTACAGGTATCATCGGTAAAACTTTTGGTGCAACTCCACCCCCCAAACGATGCTGAAGTTCGGCACTATCGTTGGAGAAAGTCAGGGCTAGGGGAATAGTGTAGACTACATGACAATTCAGTTTGCGTAATTGTTCGCCCCGCTGAATAAATAAATATTCTGGCAGCGATCGCCCCGATGGTAAAGGTCGAATTGCGACTCGATCCAAGTTATCAACAATCACCACCAATCCTTTTTTACCCCTGGCTTTCAGTTCCTTGGTGGCACGTTCTAGCAATTCTTGATTAATTGACTGTAAAATATTTGCGGTTCGCGGTTCTAAATAATCTCTTAACCGCCGCCGTAATTGGGGACTTTCTTTAGTTTTAGCTGTAATTTTGGCAATCCCTACAGACAATTCTGCTTCTACCCCAAGGTCAATTGGCGTTTGCAGAAAATCTACAAGTTCACCAAATAACTTGCTAAAGTAAGTAGGTTTGAGCCTAATTTTCATCGCTTCTAGGCTTTCACTCACCTGTCCAGCGATCGCTAACAAAATATCAGTCACATCCACATCGGCCATTTCTAAGACATGGGTAGACTCAAAGTAAACTACATGAAATTGCTCCACTTCTAACTCAGCTTTCAGGCGCAACAACTCCGTTGATTTTCCACAACCGAGATGTCCTGTAAATAGTTGACAAGTTGGTATATCTGGCGATATTCTAGCGATCGTGCGCTGCAAAGCTTCGATAATTTTGCCACCCCGCACCGCAGCAAAATCAATATAGTACCTGCGATCACTAGGGTTTCCTATAATTAGAGGTCTGCTGGGATTGCAAGCCTGATAAAATCTTTCTAAATCTAGGAGCATAACTAATCAAGTTCACTCAGGAATGGGGATGCAAAAATTTACTAGATAAATATATTGATTTTAGGTAATTTATGCCTTATTTTAATCAAACTACTAACTAAACTAGCAGCATTCAGGATAATTGTTTATATCTATGTTCGATATAGCACATATTAATGGTGATGTTTTAGTTAAAGTAAGCAGAAATACTACTATAAGTACAAATAGCAAAAATATCTAATATAAAATAAGGTACTCTTATGAATATTAAAAATATCCAACACAAAAAAAGGTACTGTTAAGTACAGTTTTGTAGCTCTCTTGAACTTATTATCAGTTTGATTTATTAACGAGCTTTCGGCAATTTTACAAAAGACTAATCTACAATCCTTGTAGTATAAGGCTTTTAACCCAAACGTTGGTTAAGTAAACTTGAGTTCAAAGTTACTTTTTGACTAGATTTTGCTTTTCGTTCTTAAATCAGCACGATTTTGTGAATGAAAATCACGATTTTGTGAATGAAAATCACGATTTTGTGAACGAAAACCATGATTTTGTGAACGAAAATCACGATTTTGTGAACGAAAATCATGATTTTGTGAATGACAGATTTTCCATTCGGAGTGAGGACCTCTGAAGTATTGACAACCAGTAATCTACAGCCCCATTGAGTATAAAATTATCTTGTCATATAGCTGATCGGGCAAAATATGCTTCAGCACAGCTCCAATTTTGGCATCTTGTCCAACCAGATAGCGCGTCTTAGGTTGTTTTGCAGTCAGCGCATGGACAACAACTTGAGCGACAATATCCGCAGAAATTCCCTTAGATGCGAGAATCTGCATTTTCTTGCGGACAATATTCATTGCTTGACCGTAGAGATTTTGTGCCAATTGTGGTAAGTCGTGCTGTGCTATTTCAGATTGACTAAGAGACTTTTCCCAGATTGGGGTAGCAATCGAACCAGGTTCAATAATTGAAACCGAAATTCCCCAAGGTCGTAACTCCATTCGCATCACATCAGTCAGTGCTTCCAAAGCAAATTTAGACGCGTTGTAAGCGCCCAAAAACGGCGTTGGACTCCTACCAGCAATGGAACCCATATTGACAATTCGACCCCGACTTTGGCGTAGAAGACCAAGAAATGCTTGTGTCACAGCTAATTGTCCAGTGACATTAACCTGCATCTGGTGTTGAAATTCAGCGATCGCTAATAATTCTAACGGCCCAGGAACAGCAATTCCGGCATTATTCACTAAACCTAAAATTCCCCCACCACCAACTGCATTTGTTACCGTATCAACCGCAGCTGCGATCGATTCAGCATCAGTAACATCTAAAAAAATCGGAATCAGCCTTTGTGACCCTTTCTGTTTAAGTGTTTGAGCATCAACATCTTGACGCACTCCAGCAAAAACAGAGAAGCCCAATTGGTCTAAAAGCAAAGCACACGCTTGACCAATTCCTGTTGAGGCTCCTGTAACCACTACTGTACCTTGATTTTCTACAACCATTAATTTTCTTTGATGATGGGGCTGCCGTAATTACGAATTACAAATTACGAATTAGTATCAATCCTTACAAGTGCCAGCACGAAGGCAATCTTCGGTTTGGTCATCTCTAGCCGATATTTGCCACGGCAAGATACCTGACTGAGCATTTGTACTGTAAGCAATTAGAGCAGCTATTGTGGGATACTGGTTTTTTACAATTGTCACGTCACTACTAGAAGTATTGCCTAGCTCAACATTGTATAAATAAACAGGCAATGCCATCAGGGCAATGCAAATTATCCGGTTCATACCCAACCTCAGTTAACAATTTCCGATTACCATCTGTATAGATGCCACCTTGATGAACCGGATTTTTAAAACTGAGTATTAAATGTTGATGTTGTGTGAATTTATGCAGCGCTACTAGCTACAAAGACGTGATTTCTAAATTATCGGTTCCACCTTTTTTTTAGGTTAGGCATTGCCTACAAGATGGCTTCCTACTAACTTATGCAGATGCAAACCCAAAAAACAGGAAAAAAAACCCACAGCACCCAAAAACATATCTTAGTAATTGCATTCCCCAGATAAAATAATGAAGAATGCTGAGTCACCGAAATGGTCGATGACCGACAAACACTCATGATACAAGCCCCTAAATTTATTTATGGGATTGTTAATTTTGAATTTTGAATGCGTGAATTTTGAATTCGGAGCGAAGCGACGTGACGCCTTCACAAGACGTAGATACTGTAAACGTTCCTAACCTCGACCCAGAAGGATATGACAACTCAGACACCGATCCTCTTGATGAGTTGCCTGGTGAAGTCGAAATGTCCCTTTTCGACCACCTAGAAGAGTTGCGGCAACGGATTTTCTATTCGTTGATTGCCGTAGCAGTGGGCATTATTGGCTGTTTCTTTGCCGTTAAGCCGATTGTCCAGTTACTTGAGGTTCCAGCACAAGGAGTAAAATTTCTCCAACTTGCACCTGGAGAATATTTCTTTGTCTCCCTGAAAGTTGCAGCATACACTGGTTTCGTACTTACTAGTCCTTTCATTCTTTACCAGATTATCCAGTTTGTGCTTCCAGGATTGACTCGCCGCGAACGCCGTTTACTAGGACCTGTGGTTTTGGGTTCGAGTGTGCTATTTGGGGCGGGTTTAGTATTTGCCTATTTACTTCTTATCCCCGCAGCGTTGAAATTTTTCATTAGCTACGGAGCAGATGTAGTCGAACAACTTTGGTCAATTGATAAATATTTTGAATTTGTACTGCTATTGTTATTCAGCACTGGTTTAGCATTTCAAATTCCCATTATTCAACTGTTGCTCGGTAATTTGAATATTGTCTCGTCAGAACGGATGGTTTCTGGTTGGCGTTACGTAATTATGGGATCAGTGGTTTTAGGAGCCGTCCTGACGCCTTCTACTGACCCCTTGACTCAAAGTCTCTTAGCTGGAGCAGTTTTAGCGCTTTATTTCGGCGGTGTGGGACTCGTGAAGCTTACAGGTAAATAACCTCTGGAATAGGTGACAGGGAATAAGAAAAATTTTTAACCAATTACCAATTACTAATTATTCCTTAACCCTTGTTCGCGTAAGAGGGTATCAGACCATACAGCATCTTCTGGTTTTAGGGGTGGTACTGGTTCTTTATTATAATCAATTGCTAAGTAATATCTGGCACGATTGTATATACCATGCAATAAAGATTGCAAATCTACAATCAGTTCTGTATCTTCTGACTGTAATGGTAATGGAAATACGGGAATCATTTTTCTGACGCTAAATCCGTATAATTTAGCTTGAGGACGTGTTTCACTTTTGCTAACAATAATTTGATAATTTACTACAGGAGTTTCCCCTAAAATTGACATGGCTTGTCCACTTCTGAGTAAATCAATTTCGACTAAGTGAGAAAGACTAGCTAAAACTTGTTTACGTTTTAGTTCATACGCTTTTCTACCTTCGCCTTGGCGTTTATTTTTAGGAGATAAAACTTCGATAGATGTCACCACAAAACCTGTAGAGATTTCTCGAATTTCTAAGTAATTTTCCGTAACATATTCAGGTAAGGGGATCATCACCGTGATGCCTTCTGACGTTTCTGCTTGTGTAGTAGTTGATGAGTATTGCTGCGGTGATTTTTGTTGAGAAAAAATAGAAACATCAGGAATACCAACTAATACAGAATCTGAGTCATCACTTAAATAAGTACGTTGTTCTATTGCAACTCGATACTGTGGGGGAATATTTTCCTCAATAGTATCTGCTATAGCTGTAATCAATCGATGATGTACTTCTGACCAAAACACAGGATTTTCTAAATAAGGATTCATTCCGGGAAATGGAGAATTCATAGTTTTACTATCCTGAAATGAGGAGTTAGGATGATTCTAAATTAAGGAAGAAAAACTTGGTCATAATATCCATTCCGAAGAACGTTCGCCCAAATCTAAAGGAATGCTAACAGCTTTGCCGAGCCGGGGGCGATCGCGTGTTTGGGCAATAAAAGTTTGTACCTGTGTTGACCCACCCAAGGCATGAAGATAATTGGCAATGGTATCAAGATGCTCTTGGTACTCCACCTCGCTCAAGGGAAAAGAAGCTTGCTCCAAGTATTTCCACATTACTTGCAAAAATATCTTTCCCTGTGCCCGCCGGAACTGGACATCATAAGAATATCCCCACTTATCAAGCAACATCTGACGTAATTCCTGTCCTGTCATAGCTTTTCTCAATCAGATTTTACATTTAGTTATGATGTTAAGTTCCGTGACTCCAGTATGATAAGGATATAAAGAAATGTAATGCTAACAGAAAAGATGCTAAATATATCTTGGAACAAAGAAGTATGGCATCGTTGTGAGCGCTAGCATTTCGACTTAGACAAAAGTTGCTCAAGTATTAGTACTTTTGTCAAAATGCTTAACAAAATACACAAAGAGCGCGTAGATTATGGCTCAATTTTCTGAATCAGCAGACGTGCCCGATCTGGGGCGTCGTCAGTTCATGAATCTGCTCACTTTTGGGACTGTCACTGGAGTAGCTCTGGGTGCATTGTATCCCGTTGTCAAGTACTTTATTCCACCAGCAGCAGGTGGCGCTGGTGGCGGTGTAACGGCAAAAGACGAGCTAGGTAACGATGTTAGCGTCACTAAATTTCTAGAAAACCGGAATGCAGGCGATCGCAACCTAGTTCAAGGACTAAAGGGAGATCCTACCTATATTGTGGTAGACAGCAAAGAGGCGATCAAAGATTATGGCATTAACGCCATCTGTACCCACTTAGGTTGTGTCGTCCCCTGGAACGTTGCTGAGAACAAATTCAAATGTCCTTGTCATGGTTCTCAGTATGACGAAACTGGTAAGGTTGTTCGGGGACCAGCACCTCTGTCTCTGGCTTTAGCCCATACCAACGTCAACGACGACAAAATCGTTTTAACCCCTTGGACTGAAACCGACTTCCGCACAGGTGATGCACCTTGGTGGGGTTAATAATTTTGTCATTAGTCATTTGTCCTTTGTTCAGGGCTTAATGACTAATGACTAATGACCAATGACTAATGACTAATTCAATTGTCGCCCTTATAGAGATGAGAAATGTTTTCATAACAGCGAGGTTAACTCGCAGTGCTAGAGCGATTGTAAAAACGTTGCTTATAGCGATCGCTACTGTGACATTTTACTTCACCAGCGATCTAGCCCTTCCCCAATCAGCTGCCGCCTATCCCTTTTGGGCACAGCAAACCTATCCCGAAACCCCCCGCGAACCAACAGGGCGAATTGTTTGTGCCAACTGTCACCTAGCCGCCAAGGTTACAGAAGTGGAAGTTCCCCAATCGGTGCTACCTGACACTGTATTCAAAGCTGTGGTAAAAATCCCCTACGATCTCGGCGCCCAGCAAGTTGGTGCCGATGGTTCTAAGGTTGGCTTGAACGTCGGTGCTGTACTGATGCTACCCGAAGGCTTTAAGATTGCTCCTGAAGACCGTCTTTCCGAAGAACTTAAAGAAGAAGTTGGCGACACTTTCTACCAACCCTACAGCGAAGACAAAGATAACGTCGTCATCGTCGGTCCTTTACCCGGTGAACAGTATCAGGAAATCGTCTTCCCAGTTCTTTCTCCCAACCCCGCAACCGACAAAAACATCCACTTCGGTAAATATTCAGTTCACGTAGGTGGTAATCGAGGACGCGGACAAGTTTATCCCACAGGCGAAAAGAGCAATAACGCTGTTTACAACGCTTCCGCTACTGGCACAATTACCAAGATTGCTAAAGAGGAAGATGGAGACGGTAACGTTAAATATTTAGTCAACATCCAACCTGAATCGGGTAATGTTGTCGTTGATACGATTCCTGTAGGTCCAGACTTGCTTGTTTCCGAAGGGCAAACAGTTAAGACTGGTGATGCTTTGACCAGCAACCCGAACGTCGGTGGATTCGGTCAAATAGATACAGAAATCGTACTGCAAGACGCCTCTAGAGTCAAATGGATGATTGCGTTCATTGCTCTTGTAATGTTGGCTCAAGTTATGCTGGTGCTGAAGAAGAAGCAGGTTGAAAAAGTTCAAGCTGCTGAGATGAATTTCTAAATTCTTTGCTAAATCATTACTTACGAGACAGGCTTATTGCCTGTCTTTTTTAATATTATTTATAATAAAGCCGAGAAATTTGAGACTTTACTGCTAAGTAGGTGGGCGTTAAAAAATAGAACTAGATTAAGAAATGTAAATTGATTAAAAGCTTATATTCAAAGCCTTTCTGGTGCTTTACATAAGTTGACGTAGTTTGATTTGATTGTGTTTACCTACTTAGTATTTGAGCATAAATGCTTTAAAATTACAAACAAAATAAACCTTTTTCAAAAATAATTTCTGCAAGAATAAGTATTTAAAAAAATATTTTTCTCAGTAATATACTAGTGTTTTAAACATGCTGATGTATGTCAATTAGCATTCTGCGTATATTCCAGCCAGCGGCTTTTTTTAACGACTTTCCAAAGGAATCTTATCCAAAATCTTTCCATTTAATATTTTAAGGATGTTATACATAAAAATTCTGCATCACATTAAGGATTATATGGAATTTTTATCTATAATCACCCTCTAAAGAGTAGTTATATGGAAAAATTCTGTACAATATCCAAATCTGGATATTACATATAAAATTTCCATACTGGAACTGGAGTGGAGACACGACATGCATGGAACAGCCTTGGTTGTGGGCGCAAGCGGCATCATAGGCAGCTATCTGGCGCGGGAACTGATCGCGAATGGATGGACGACCTACGGGTTAGCCCGAAATCTTAGAAACGAGGTGCAAGGGTTACGCCCTGTTACTGCCGATCTACTCAATCTAGCTAGCCTGAAAACTGCACTGTCAGACATCGCCCCGACGCACATCTTCATCACGACGTGGATGCGTAATACGACTGAGGCCGAGAACGTCAGGGTCAACGGCACAATGGTTCGCAATCTGCTAGATGTTCTGTCACCGAAGGACACGGTGCAGCACGTCGCCCTTGTCACTGGACTCAAGCACTATCTCGGACCATTCGATGCATACGTCACGGGCGGATCACTGCCAGAAACTCCATTGCGTGAGGAGCATCCGCGGCTCGATGTCGAAAATTTCTATTATGCTCAGGAAGATGAGGTCTATGCAGCAGCCGCCCGTGACGGTTTCACCTGGAGCATTCATCGCCCTCACACTGTCATTGGAAAGGCGGTCGGCAATGCAATGAACCTCGGCATGACGCTGGCCGTGTATGCCGCGATTTGCAAGGAGACCGGACGCCCGTTCCGCTGGCCAGGTTCTGAAGCGCAGTGGAAGGGCATCTCCGACATGACCGACGCACGGGTGCTGGCGAAGCACCTAGTCTGGGCGGCGAAGACCGAAGCGGCGCACAACGAGGCGTTTAACGTTGTCAATGGCGACATCTTCCGCTGGATATGGTTGTGGGAGCGGCTGGCTGACTGGTTCGGCATCGAGTCCATCGGGTTCGACGGCACAACCCACCCGCTCGAAGCTGAAATGGCGAATAAAGGTGCTCTCTGGCGCGAGATCGCAAAGCAGCATGGCCTCGTCGAGCCGGATCTGAGCCGTCTGTCGTCTGCGTGGCACACCGATCTTGATCTTGGGCGTCCGATTGAGATCATGACCGACATGTCGAAGAGCCGCAAACTCGGTTTCTCCATATACCAGAAAACGGACGAGTCGTTTTTTGACCTGTTCGAGCAACTACGCGCAGATCGGTTGATCCCGTAGAAGCTCCGTGGGTGGCACTGGTAGCGTTTTATGGGTGCTGAACGACAAGAACTCGGTCTAACCAGCAGTTGCAACCAACCCGCTGCGTGGGCGCCTGAACGTGGATATTATACTTTCATATCGGGGAAATAGACTCTGAAGACCTCAGATTTTGGTCAGAGGCAGACTGTGTATTGCAATAACTAATAGAAGAACAGCAACAATCAATCAGACAAAGTAAAGAAATCTTTCTCTAGGTGATGGCGCAACTCTTAACCCCTTCGCTCAATCCTTGCGGTGTCTGCCACTGCTACAAATCCACTTGTTGAGTAGCAAATAGTAATAATAATCATTTTCAAGGGGAGGAGCAACCAAAGTGATACAATCTAGCCAACAACATCCTACAGGGTAAGATGGATGCTGATAAATACAGTTCTCCGCAACCACTATAAAATCGTAGGGCTTTTAGGAAGCGGTGGGTTCGGCGATACCTATTTAGCTGAAGATTTAGATTTGCCTAACAAGCCCAAGTGTGTTGTCAAACACTTAAAACCGAAAACCTCTGATGCAGCAGTTTTACCAATCGCAACACGATTATTTGAAAAAGAGGCAGAAGTTTTATACCGCTTAGGGAACCTGAGCAAGCAAATACCCAAATTATTCGCTCATTTTGAAGAAAATGGTGAATTTTATTTAGTACAAGAATTTGTGGATGGACAGAACTTGTCTACAGAGATAATTCCTGACCAGCCGTGGGATGAAGCTCAAGTAGTTCAACTGTTGCAGGAAATTCTTGAAGTTTTAGTAGTGGTACATCAGCAGAATATTATCCACCGAGATATCAAGCCGCAAAACTTGATGCGCCGACGCGATGATGGCAAGATTATGCTGATTGACTTTGGAGCAGTTAAAGAAATTAAAGGTTTGGCACAAAACACTCAAGGTCAAGTGACTTCGACTATTATCATTGGCTCCAATGGTTATATGCCTAATGAACAAGCTAGTTCTAAGCCAAGATTATCTAGCGATATCTTTGCAGTGGGGATTGTGGCTATTCAAGCTTTGACAGGTAGAATACCTCAAGAATTTCCAGAAGATGCAAATGGCGAAATTATCTGGCGTCATTGGACAAATGTCAGCGATCGCCTAGCTGATATCTTAGCAAAAATGGTGCGTTACAACTTTAGCCAACGCTACCAGTCAGCAGCAGAGGCGTTACAAGCACTGGCATCCTCAACATCTCCGACTACTGTCCTAGCTTCAACTTATTCAGTTTCTCCTGTAAAACCAAAATCAACAAACAGACGGATATTTGGATTTAATCGGACAGTTTTAGCTGGAACTGTAATCGGAGTAGGAGTAGTGGCGATGCTTGCATTATCTTATTTTCCCAAACAGCAATCTCCCCAAATAACTGAAAAAACTGAAAAATTTATTTCACTACCTTGCAGTTCGGAACTAACTTCACTTCCCTCAACTAGAAAACCCGATAGAAAGTTTCCAGATGGTACTAAATATTATGGGGCTATAGATAAAAATAACAACCTATTTGGTAAGGGAGTAATGATATTTAAGAATGGTAGTCGATACGATGGAGAATTCAACAATAATCAGCGCAATGGTTGTGGCATATTTTTATATCCCCCAAGCAGCAGTTTTTATAAAGATTATGTAGGTCAATTTGTCAACGATAAATTTGAGGGGCTAGGAAAAATTAGATGGAAAGATGGTCGTGAGTATCGAGGCCATTTTAAAGCTGGGAACTGTGAAGGGCAAGGAATATTTCAATTCGCAAATGGCTCTTTTAAGAGTGGAATTTGGCAGAATGGAGAATTGCAAGGAAGCAATTTATCATGTAATATATAGAAAAACATGATGTATTATGTAGAGCATGGCTTAATAATGATAAATATTAATATTGAATGTAAATCAGCTTTCTTAACAAAAAATGAAACAAAAGTCATCTAAAAAATTGAAATTCGTTGTTTCTACTGCTTCGTTACTCTTCTTCGCCAGCTTTGGTGTAATTGTTCTGCCACAGGTAACTCTAGCACAGCGGGAACAACCAAGCCAAACTCCGGCAACTCCAAACCAAACTCCGGCAACTCCAAACCAAACTCCGGCAACTCCAAACCAAACTCCGGCAACTCCAAACCAAACTCCGGCAACTCCAGACCAAACTCCGGCAACTCCAGACCAAACTCCGGCAACTCCAGACCAAACTCCGGCAACTCCAGACCAAACTCCCGTAACTCCAAACCAAACTCCGGTAACTCCAGACCAAACTCCGGTAACTCCAGACCAAACTCCGGTAACTCCAGACCAAACTCCGGTAACTCCAGACCAAACTCCGGCTAAACCGGACGAAACCCCCGTCAAACCAGACCAACCTTCAAGTCCTAATTCAAATCCAGGTACAAGACAAAGACAAAGACAAAGACAAAGACAAAACCCACAAGCCCCAACTCAAACACCAGACTCAGGCTCAACTCCAGACTCCCAACCAGCACCTTCATCTCCTGTAATTCGAGGACGAGGGTAGAACTTTTTGATTTACAATATTTAGTAATTTGAAGATTGAGAATTCAGAATTTAGACTTAAAGCTAGTTCCAAGCTAGTTGATACCTGAGTTCTGAATCCTTACTGGTGACTAAAATTAATCATAATATTAATAATTAATGCAACAGAAAATGATACGTAGTATGTATTTTCGTAGTACTTTCAAGTTTAGTTTGACAACAATAGCAGTATTGATCTCGCTTCAATCATACGCCACTGCTCAGGTCACTAATAGTCAACCAAACTATTCTCAAGTTTCTCCTCAAGTTGAATCAAATCCTCTACCATTACAGTCAAATATTCCTAACTACTCTGAGCGAAAGCGCCGATTATTACTCAAATTCCAGCATCCCATAAAGCCAATAATTCCCAATACTTCTGAGCAAGAAATCCATTTGCTACTTAAACTTAATGAACGAAAACTTTACGTTTATCGGGGTGAGAGTTTACAAGCCAGCTACCCAGTAGCTATTGGTAAACCTGGATGGGAAACACCTACAGGCAAATTTAAAATTATTCACATGGTGCAAAACCCAGCTTGGGAAAACCCTTTCGTTGCTAATAGAGAAATTGTTCCTGCAAGCTCAAATAATCCTCTAGGAGAACGTTGGATTGGATTTTGGACGGATGGAAAGGACGAAATTGGATTTCATGGTACTCCGAATGTAAAATCAGTTGGGCAAGCAGTTTCTCATGGTTGCGTTCGGATGTATAACAAGGATGTGCGTAAACTCTATGAATTTGTGAAAATCGGAACACCTGTACTAGTGAGTAAATGATCAACTCCAGTACTAATATTCACTACTAATATAAGGTGGGCAATGCCCACCTTACTGTTATTGATTACTTTTTGTGAGACTTATAGTGGACGATAAACGTGATAGTTGATTTCGGGGAAGATATTATCCATTAATTCGACTTTTTCTAGCCAACCACTGTCAATTTTGCCAACTTTAACGTCTTCATAGAGTTTATTAAACCGCATCAAGTGCGATCGCGTCCGTCTGACTGCATAGGGTACCATTGTTCCCGTCCGCATAATAAATGCCCAGTCGGAAGATTGTGCTAATAACAATTCCCGCGCTGCTTGGTTCAATGCTTTCCACCCCAACTCATCCTCTGGTTCTAGGTGCGAGATTTCAATCATCCGTTCAGCAGCTTTGTGCAAATGTGGATAAATCCACGCATTCGTTTCATTCAACCAATATTCGTGGAAACCCTTGAAACCCCAACTCGACTGCGAAGGACGACAGACTTGCTGAATTGGCTGATCTCGCAAATAGTCTGCTAAATGGGTCATTTGATATGTTCCTTGGTCATACCACGATTTGCGGAATAGGTAATCGATGAACCAAGGACCTTCATACCACCAATGTCCAAATAACTCTGCGTCATAAGGCGAAACGATAATTGGCGGTCGCTGCATTATACCATAGAGATGTTCAGATTGCTGCTCTCGATTATACATAAAATTAGCAGCGTGTTCTGCTGCCTTTTCCCTAGCCCAATAAGGATCGTAGAGCGCCTTATCTGATAGACCTAAGCCACGCCCCGTAATTTTGTGATACTTAATGCCCGTATTTTTCCGCTGACCATTGGGCATAATATAGGGTTTGATGTAGTCATATTCTGCTTCCCAGCCCAAATCTTTGTAAAATTCTCGATATTCCGCCGCTCCAGGATAGCCCACCTCAGAAGACCATACCTGTTGGGAAGATTCATGATCTCGACCAAAGACAGCAACACCAGTTTCTGTATAAATTGGGGCATAAGTGCCAAAGCGGGGACGGGGACGGGCGTAAAGGATGCCATGCCCATCAGTGAGGAAGTAGCGTAACCCAGCATCAGCTAGCATCCGATCTAAACCTTCATAGTAGGCACATTCTGGCAACCAAATGCCTCTGGGTGCTTGTCCAAAGGTTTGTTCGTAATGTTCGCAGGCTACCTGAATTTGCGCCCACACTGCTTGTGGATACATTTTCATCAACGGTAAATAGCCGTGAGTAGCGCCGCAAGTGATAATTTCCAGGTTGTTACTGTCTTGGAACTTCTTAAAAGCTGTCACCAAGTCCCCGCCATAGCGTTCCCATAGCTGACGCGCTTCGCTAAACTCAGTCGCGTAATGTTCGGCTAAATAACGAAGATGCCCGTTGTTGACATTATGTTCTGCTTCTAGTGCTATAAGTTCTTCTAGTTGAGCTAAGTGTGCTTCGTAGCGTTCTTGAAGCAGAGGATCGCGAAGCATCGACACTAAAGGGGGTGTCATACTCATCGTGATTTTAAAGTCGATACCGTCTCGCTTTAAGCCTTCAAATACTTTCAATAAGGGGATGTAGGTTTCTGTGATGGCTTCATAGAGCCATTCTTCCTCCAGCACGTAGTCACTTTCCGGGTGACGAACGAAGGGTAGATGTGCGTGGAGTACAAGCGCGACGTAGCCGATAGACATAGTGATTTTGGGGTGATACTTGTAGTTGAAGGTCGAGAGGTTTGGCTGAAATTAACAATATTTTAAGACTTTATGGGGAGCGCAAAGTAGATTTGTAGCAGTTTTAAATCAATTTAAAAGCCTTGTACCGATCTTTCAGCCCCTTATCATTCCTCTTCTAGTTGTTGGTTGGCTTATTGCAGTAGAAAAATCGGGTTTCTAAGTTACAGTATTTTTGTTATCTTTGTGCTTTGGCAGTTTAATAATTATTTTTGAGCCACCTTCGCGTAGCTTCAGTTTCATTCCTTCCTTGCGAGACGCTGTTCGCGTTTGACAGGCTCAGGAACCATCGGAGCTTTGGCGTGACACTTCGACAAGCTCAGTACGGGGACTCTCAGTCAAACGGTTTTAATCCACGTCTGAAATTCTCTTTCCTACGAGACGCTGCGCGTAGCAAGATCCCTGTAAGGGTACAATTTTGAATTTTGAATTGTTAATTTTGCCTTCTCTGGTGAAGTTGAGTTTGATGAGCAATCGCCAGAATTATACAAAAAAACGCTGAACTCGAACGCCGAAACCTGGTAACAATGGTGATGTGATTTCGTCATCAGCTAGCAAGGCTGCGATCGGTATTTAATTGGCAGCTTCGTAATTCTAAGTTTGAGGTTGTCCAACGGACTTTATCAGATATTGTTTGGTTCATAGCACTATTTTCTCATGCCTAGTTTAGAGATAAAATTCTATTTTTCAGAGTATTTGGTTAGGGTCAATACCTGCGTCTCGCAAGCGTTCTGCCAATATTGCAGCCCGTTGACGTTCTTGTTCTAATTGTTGATTTGCTTGCTCTAACTGTTGGTTTGATTCTTCCTCTGGCAACATCACTAACTGTCCATCTGGTGTAAAAAAGCGTAATTTGCCCAAATATACTGCTAAATACAGCCCTAATTGCTGACTCCACAACCAACCTGACTCAGTGGGTACAAGGTCTTGATATTGCCCATCAACTAAGTGAAATCCCTGTAATTCTAGGTTATTTGGATCAAACCAAAAGTAATCTGGAGTGCGAAATGTATTTTGGTATATTTGCTTTTTCAAACCTTTATCAACCGAGGCAGTGGAATTAGATAATAGCTCAACGATCGCATTGGGGTATTTGCCGTCTTCTTGCCACACAACCCAGCTTTTGCGGTCTTTTTTCTCTGTATCTAAAACCACAAAGAAATCAGGACCTCGAAATTCTTCTGACTTTTTCTGGTTGGGACTGAAATAGATAGTTAGGTTGCCAGTAGCATAAAAATCCTGACGATCGCGCCACCACCATTTAATCAGGCGAATGAGTAAATCAATTTGTTCGCGGTGTAAATCAGATTCCAAGGGGGGTTCGTCACTATAGATATCACCTGCTGGGAAAATTATACTCTCAGTGACAGCTTGTAAACTAGGGGTGTTGGCAATGGGCTGATACATACAAGATACTTTTTCTGTTTGTATCTATGCTATCGTGACCAACCTTTGGATTATGAATGCGTAGGCCAGCCCGTCGTAGACATCGCACTCCTTATTCCTCATCCCGATATAACTCCTGCAAGTCCTGTAACTGAGTCTTCCGGGAAATCCGGCGATATTTTTTACTTTCTAGCTTGGGTTCGTATTGACTCTGCCCTTTGCCTTTGCTTTTGCTTTTTAACTTCATGGTGGATTCTGGATCGGCTTGTTGGTGTAGCTGTGTTTGATGAGCGATTGCAGCGTCCAAAAATTCTAAATAATGTTCATATCGTTCCCAGTCTCCCCGCACCACGCACTCAGGTTCGTCTCGATGCAGACAATCACTAAACCGACAGCTAGCAATTGCTAACCGCTTTCTTGCTTCTGGGAAATAATGGATTAATTCTTCTGGGATACAATCCATATCTGGCTGATTAAAGCCGGGAGTATCTGCCAGTAAACCACCGCTAGGTAACTCAAATAATTCTATATGGCGAGTAGTATGACGACCACGAGCCAGTTTGCCAGAAACTTCTCCGACTCGCAGCTTGGCAGAGTCAATCAGCGTATTAATTAGACTGGATTTACCAACGCCGGAAGGCCCAGCAATGACGGTAATTTTATTGCTCAAGTATCTGGCTGCTTGCTCAGTATTTATACCATCTTTAACACTGATAAATATTGGTTGATAGCCCCAACCAAGTAGGCGAGCGCTAACTTGTTGCTGTTCCTGCTGTGAAATTAAATCACTTTTATTCAAGCATAAAAGCACATCCAAGCCAGTAGACTCAGCTTTAATTAGAAACCGACTCAGCTGATAAGGTTCCAAAGGTGGATCGGCAACGGCAAATACCAATAGAATTTGGTTAACATTAGCGATCGCCGGACGATCTAACTCACTTTGGCGGGGTAAAACCTCAGCGATCGCACCCCGTCCCCCAGCCCAATCTGGCTCCTCTACCACAACGCGATCGCCTACCATCACCTGTTGTCCGATTTTTTTCAGACGTGTTCTCCGGGTACAAAGCAGGAGAGGAGGCGAGGGAGCAGTGGGGCAGAGGGGCAGAGGGGCATTTAAATCCAGTTTCTCCTCTACTTCCCTGCTGCTCTGCTCCCCAGCCTCTTGATCCATCTGTACCCGGTAAAAATTAGCCTGTACAGCCACCACCGTACCCAATAACTGTCCAGTTGCGGCAAAAATTTCCCCTGTCATTGGTCAGCAACTGGACGGCGCACTAACAGAGAAAAATAATTAGTGCAGTCTGTAATTTGTTCCACCTGATAACCTGCCATTGTCAAACTATCAGGAACCTGCTCAATCGGCTCACCAGGGTCTAGCCAGACTTCTAGCAAACCTCCCAATGGCATTTTCTCTAGACGTAGTTTTGTGCGTACGAAATTAATCGGGCAAGGGGTGCCGCGTAAATCAAGTTGAGCATCGGGAGTTAAAACAGAAGAGGGCATCATCACTTAAATAAATTTCCCAAGAATCCTTCTAGACCGCCTTTACCAGTCCGATCGCCCTTAATTTTAGCTAGCTTCTCCAGCAGTTCCCTCTCCTCTGGGGTGACTTTATTGGGAATATCAATTAATACATTCAGCATGTGATCCCCACGACTTACGGGATTACCCAAGCGAGGTACACCACGGTTTTCCAACTTCATTACTGTATTTGGTTGAGTTCCAGCAGGAATGATTAGTTCTACTGGCCCATCTACTGTATCTACCTCTAACCGACAACCTAAAATCGCTTGCAGGTAGCTAACTTTGATTTCCGAGAGAATATTAATCCCATCTCGTTGGAATTCCTCGTCCTCATTCACGAACAAGTAAACGTATAAATCACCAGGAGGGCCACTACGTTGACCAGCATCTCCTTCACTAGAAATCCGCAAACGTGTGCCATTATCCACCCCAGCTGGAATGGTAATTTTGAGTTTCTTTGTGACTTGATTTGCGCCCTTACCATCACACGCGTCACACTTATCTTCAATTACCATCCCTGTTCCATTACAGGTGGGACAAGTCGAGACTTGGGTGAAACTGCCAAAGGGTGTTCTAGTCACACGGCGTACTTGAGCCGATCCGCCACAAGTCGAACAAGTCCGAGGGCGGGTTCCAGGTTTAGCACCAGAACCGCTACAAACTTCACAATTTTCTAGATGGGAAATGCGAATTTCTTTTTCGCCACCAAATATAGCTTCCCGAAAGTCTAACTTCAGGTCTAGCCGCAGGTCATCACCCCTGGCAGGCCCACTGCGCCGTCTTTGTTGCGTGGGATTACCCATACCGCCAGCAAAGCCACTAAAAATGCTTTCAAAGATATCGGCAAAACCACCCATATCGCCGACATCTTGAAAGCCCGCGCCAGCAGCGCCCGATACACCCTCTGGGCCAAAGCGATCGTAACGAGCGCGAGTTTCGGGTTCTGAGAGTACCTCATAAGCGCGGTTAATTTCTTTAAAGCGATCCTCCGCCCCCGGTTCTTTGTTCACATCTGGGTGATACTTCCGGGCTAGACGGCGATAGGCTTGTTTGATTTCTTCTTTGTCAGTGTCACGAGAGACACCCAGGATTTCATAATAGTCGCGGGCCATATAGCAAAGGTAAAAGTTAGAAGGAAGAAAGCAGAAGTCAGTAGAACGTCATTCACGGTCACTTGCTACCCTATGGATTAAGTGTTTTGCCTACAGAATATGCAAGAGCAACACATTATCCTTTAGAGGGCGGCTTGCCGGAGGGCAGGCAGAAGATAAAATTAATTTTTGTTAATAACTGATTTTACCCTTTACCTTTTACAAAAATCACCGACAAATCTTGAGCAACAGGTGCTTTCCTCGTGGGAGACGACAAAAGCTATAGAAGTTAAGAACAGGGGAAGCCTCTGCTCAGACTTCTCACTGCCGAGTCGGCTGTCTCTTTTACAATTGTGCTACGTAGGAGAGGAAAACCTCGCCCATCAACCAGAGGGGCTAGCCGCACCATTAGGTGTGGAAAACCACCCTTATGCTTTGGATTGGCCCTGAACTTGCACATTGCCTAGCCCAAAGTAATTTGCTTCTACAATCTAGCAAACCGCTGGGGTCTTGTGAAACTTCGCTAAATATTTAGATATATTAAAATATCTTAATAAAAATTTGCAACTTAGGGGAGTGGGGAGTGGGGAAGATGAGGCAGACAAGGGGACAAGGAGAATAACCAATGCCCAATGCCCAACCCCTAATCTATTGCCTCATAATCAGCCTGAGCAGTACTTTCTTCGTCAAAATCAAAGTTGAATTGTGGTATTAGCGTGCCATTCATTGGTGAGTCTACTTCTGGGGTAAAGTGACCAGATGAACCCCCCTCAATCTCATCACTTTGGCTGTTAGCTCGATTGTAAACATCAGCACCAATTGCAAACAAGGTTTGTTGGAAGTCGTCTAAGCGCTGCTTAAATTCCACTGTGGAAATGCTGGAGTCAATCATTGCAGCTTGGAGTTGTGCAACTTTTTCACTGGCCAAGGTTTTCATCTGGTCGCCGATAAAGTTGCTATTATCCTTGATTGTGGATTCATAACTGAACAACAAATTATCTGCTTGGTTTTTGAGTTCAACCAGTTCTTTACGTCTTCTATCTTCTTCGGCAAACAGTTCTGCCTCTTGGCGCATCCGTTCGACTTCGTTGCTACTCAAACCACCTGTATTGGTAATCCTGATACTCTGTTCTCTACCTGTACCTTTATCTTGGGCAGAAACCTTTAGGATGCCGTTGACATCGATTTCAAAGGATACTTCAATTTGTGGTACACCCCGGGGCGATGGGGGAATTCCTGCTAATAGAAACTTGCCGAGACTCTTGTTATCTCGTGACATTGCCCGTTCACCTTGGAGGATGTGAATTTCCACCGAGATTTGTCCATCAACTGCGGTGGAAAAAACTTGTGACCGACTCGTAGGAATTGTAGTGTTGCGTTCAATGATTTTGGTGAACACTTCACCTAAAGTTTCAATTCCCAAGGACAGAGGGGTGACATCCAGTAGTAAGAGATTATCGACTTCACCACCCAACACACCTGCTTGGATAGCTGCTCCTAATGCTACGGCTTCGTCAGGGTTGATAGAGCGATCGGGAGCTTTGCCGTCGAAAAACTTAATTAGCGCGTTTTGGACTGCGGGAATACGGGTAGAACCACCTACCAAAATAATCCGATCTATGGCTTGTGGTTTGAGATCCGCATCTTTGAGCGCTTGAATCATTGGTTCAATGGTCGCTTCAATTAATTTGGCGGCGAGTTCTTCAAATCTAGAGCGGCTGAGTTCCATCTCCAGATGCTTTGGCCCGGTGTCATCAGCTGTGATAAAGGGCAAGTTGATGGAGGTATTCACCATACTGGAGAGTTCAATTTTTGCCTTTTCCGCTGCTTCCCGCAGCCGTTGCAATGCCATCTTGTCTTTGGAAAGGTCGATTTTCTCTTGTTCTTGGAAGCGTTCCATCATCCAAAGCACGATCGCATTATCAAAGTCGTCTCCCCCCAAGTGGTTGTTACCACAAGTCGCCTTCACTTCAAAAACGCCATCCCCAAGTTGCAGGATCGATACGTCGAAGGTACCGCCTCCCAAGTCAAATACTAAAATTAGCTGCTCTTGGTCTTGCTTTTCCAATCCGAAAGCTAAAGCCGCAGATGTTGGTTCATTGATGATTCGCAGGACTTCTAGTCCAGCAATTGTGCCAGCATCTTTAGTTGCTTGTCTTTGGGCATCTGTGAAATATGCTGGTACGGTGATTACTGCTTGAGTCACCTCCTCACCCAAAAAATTTTCCGCATCCTGCTTCAGCTTTTGCAGGATCATGGCGGATAATTCTTGTGGCGTGTAGTTTTTTGAGCGAATTTGGACATCAACGGTTTCGTCTCGACCTTTGACACAGTTGTAGGGGACGCGATCACGTTCTACTTCAGTATCTTCCCAACGCCGCCCGATAAATCGTTTAATACTGTAAATTGTATTTTCGGCATTGGTTACGGCTTGGCGCTTTGCCAATTGACCAACCAAGCGATCGCCACTCTTCCCAAATCCCACAATACTTGGAGTAGTTCGTCCCCCTTCAGAATTGGAGATCACAAGTGGTTGACCACCCTCCAAAACTGCGACGCAACTGTTAGTAGTGCCTAAGTCGATCCCAATAACTTTTCCCATATTTGCCAGTATTTTTACTGAATATTTCTGCTGTAATATGTCGCGGACTAACTTTTTTGCTAAGAACAAAGGCTAGCGGATAACGTCTGTGGAACCCCTATTGCTGGTAGCAATCAAGAAGTTGAAACACAACAGAGTTATCCAAAGCCTTGTCCAAGTTTTAGGTACGCGATGCTCGTCCTTGCTATAACCCAGGCACTTGAGGTCAGCGAGGCGAGCGACTACAGCTTAACTGCTGGCTGAACTCGACTGATCTTCTGGTGCAAAAGGTGTATCTTCCTTGGGAGCAGCTACTTTGACCATTGCATGGCGTAGCACGCGATCGCCCAAGTAATATCCGCGCACTAACTCTTCTAACACTGTTCCTTCAGGATGTTCATCCGTAGGTTCCCGCATTACTGCTTCGTGCAGGTTAGGATCGAATTCTTGACCTTCGGGACGCATTGGCGATACACCCAAGCGCTTCAGGCTATCTACTAATTGTTTGTAAACGCCTTGGTAACTTTTGTGCATGGTCATTTCGGCATCAGACTGCGGTTTGAGGTGCGATCGCGCCCGCTCAAAATTATCGACTATTGGTAGCAATTCCAAAATCGTATTCCGCTTCACCTGCAACTCAAGGTCTTCTTTTTCTTTGCTAGTGCGTTTGCGGTAATTCTCAAAATCAGCGGCAATCCGCATATATTGAGTACTACGCTCTTCCAGTTGCGTTTTGACGGACTCGATTTGTTGAGTCAGTTCTGCCAAAGCTGCCCTTTCTACTTCAGTTTTTTCAGTTGCTGCAACGCTATTTTCTGAATTGACAGCAGTATCTCCTGATATATTTGTTTGGGCTGCCACTTGCTCTGTCACCTCGCTACCAGATTCATTGAAATTAATTTGGGCTGGAAAGTCACTCTTCATTGCTTGCTTTACCTCTGTTGGTTCACCCAATTGCTGGCTTGTATTGTTTATCTGTTTATTTTCATTGATCATTGTCTACTCATTCCAGATCCTATTTATGGCAGTGTATCTCTACAGCTTGCAACCGTCGTCATCCACGACTTGCAACTGAGGCTGATTTTATTGCCGACAAGTTCCTGGAAGTGATGTAACCGTCCTCTTATTGTGACAAATGGTGAACACGTTAGCCCAGACGCTACTAAGGCGGGAACCCGAACGAGTAATTTGCAATAGTAGCGCTGAATGTGACTCGCCCCTCATCTTATTTGAAAATACAGCGTATTTCAGGTAAATGAAGTACACGGGTAGGGGCACAGCCATGTTCCCTACGATTATCTGTACCTCACTTTAATTTTGAATTTTGAATTCAAAGCAAAGCGACGTGACTCAGGACTTTTTTGGGAAATGAGAATTCTGTCTCATGGTAGGGGAATACTTTAAGCAGAGGTTTCCCCAAATCAATTGCTCATTTATGACTTACTCGTCACCACAACGGCGCAGTACCGCTCTAACTACCAGAACAGAGTTTTCGCCCTTCGGCAACAAGCTAGTGCAATCTGGCTATGTCAATACCGAACAGATGAGGCAGGCACTAATTGAAAGCCGCAAATCTGGCAGACCCTTAACAGAAGTATTAGAGTCAATCACTGGGCAACAACTATCGCCTGAGTTGCTCAGGCAATACAAAAAACAACAGCTATTTGAACTGAAAATACTATACGGAGTTGAATTCCTCGATCCAGAAGTCAATTCCGTTGGCAACACGATGATGGGGAACCTGATTGAAACCCTCATCCCAGTGGATATCTGCCGTCGCCATCGTTTAGTACCACTGTCGAAACACGAAGACCAAACCCCGCCCTCAGTTTTAGTGGCGATGGTCGCTCCAGATAATCTAGAGGCTTCCGATGATCTGAACCGGATCTTGCGCCCCCAAGGTTTGGCGTTGCAGCGCATGGTGATTACCCAGGAAGACTACCAGCAGCTAATCAACCAATACCTGGATGAAATGGCTGTTAAGCAGAAGCATCTGGAACAAGAAAAGTTTACAGATATTAATCAGGATTTAGAAAACCTCGGAAATCTGGATATTTCGGATGCTCCTGAAGAAATGGAGGCTGATTTAGGGGCAGCGATGAAGGGTGCAGAGGATGCCCCAGTCATCAACCTAGTTAACAGAATTCTGGCTAAAGCCTTGCATGAAGGCGTTTCTGATATTCATATCGAACCGCAAGAAGAAAACTTACGCATTCGCTTTCGGAAGGATGGGGTACTGCGCGAAGCTTTCGATCCCCTGCCGAAAAAAATCATCCCGGCGGTGACAGCCCGATTTAAAATCATCTCCAATCTAGACATTGCTGAACGCCGTCTACCCCAAGATGGACGTATCCGCCGGATGTTTGAGGGACGTAAGGTGGACTTCCGGGTGAATACCTTACCCAGTCGCTATGGGGAAAAGGTGGTGCTGCGGATTTTGGATAACTCCTCCACCCAACTGGGATTGAATAAGTTAATTACTGATCCAGAGACTTTGGATATTGTCAAGGATATGGTCAGCCGTCCCTTTGGGCTAATTTTGGTGACTGGGCCAACTGGTTCTGGGAAAACAACCTCGCTGTATTCTGCACTCTCTGAAAAGAACGATCCCGGAATTAATATCAGTACTGTAGAAGACCCAATTGAGTACAGTCTTCCAGGGATTACTCAAGTACAGGTGATTCGGGAAAAAGGGTTAGATTTTGCTACTGCATTGCGGGCTTTCTTGCGACAAGATCCAGATGTGCTGCTGGTGGGTGAAACGCGGGATAAGGAAACGGCAAAAACCGCAATAGAGGCTGCCTTGACCGGTCACTTAGTATTAACTACCTTACATACCAATGATGCCCCAGGAGCGATCGCTCGTTTGGGAGAAATGGGGATTGAGCCTTTCATGGTTTCTAGTTCCCTAATTGGCGTTTTAGCTCAACGTTTAGTGCGGCGTGTATGTTCTGAATGTCGTGTTCCCTACACTCCCACAACTGAGGAACTAGCTCGTTATGGTCTATCAGCTTCCTCGGATGTAGGAGTCACCTTCTATAAGGCTAACACCTTGACATTAGATGCGATCGCAGATGCCAAAGCCAAAAATCACCTTTGCCCAAAATGTAATGGTGTCGGCTACAAAGGGCGTTGTGGTGTTTATGAAGTCATGCGAGTCACCGAAAATCTGCAAACTCTGATCAACGAAGATGCACCCACGGAACGCATCAAGGAAGTGGCTATAGAAGAGGGGATGAAAACCTTGCTGGCTTATAGTTTGGACTTAGTGCGTGAAGGTTCAACCACTTTAGAAGAAGTAGAACGAGTGACGTTTACTGATACTGGCTTGGAAGCAGAGTTAAAAGCCAAACGCAAGACTGGTCTTACCTGTCGGAGTTGCGATGCCACATTGAAACAAGAATGGCTGGATTGTCCTTACTGTATGACAGCTCGGTTTTAAGACTAATAGTCATTAGTCATTGGTCATTAGTTATTAGTTATTAGTCATTAGTCATTAGTCATTAGTCATTGGTCATTAGTCATTGGTCGATGCTTAGTAACTTTAAACAAATGACAACGGACAAATGACAAAGGACAAATAAAAAACATTAAAAGGAAGCAGAACTATGGAAATGATGATTGAAGACTTGATGGAGCAGTTGATTGAAATGGGTGGCTCGGATATGCATTTATCCGCAGGTTTGCCTCCCTACTTCCGCATCAGTGGCAAACTTACCCCCATAGGTGAGCATATATTGACAGCCGATCAATGTCAAAGGCTGATTTTTAGTATGCTCAACAATACCCAGCGTAAAACCTTAGAGCAGACCTGGGAGTTGGATTGTTCTTATGGTGTCAAAGGTTTGGCTCGTTTCCGGGTCAATGTCTATAAAGAGCGTGGTGCTTATGCTGCTTGCTTACGAGCATTAAGTTCTAAGATTCCTAACTTTGAAAAATTAGGTCTGCCAGATATCGTGCGAGAAATGTGCGATAAACCCAGAGGACTTATTCTGGTGACAGGCCCTACAGGTTCCGGCAAGACAACTACTCTAGCGGCAATGATTGACTTGATTAACCGCACCAAGGCAGAGCATATTTTAACGGTGGAAGACCCAATTGAATTTGTCTATGAACCAATTAAAAGCTTGGTTCACCAGCGGCAACTAGGAGAAGATACTAAGAGCTTTGCTAATGCTTTGAAAGCAGCCCTGCGGGAAGATCCAGATATTATTCTGGTGGGGGAAATGCGCGATTTGGAAACAATTTCTTTGGCGATTTCCGCTGCAGAAACAGGACACTTGGTATTTGGTACGCTACACACTAGTTCCGCCGCCCAAACTGTTGACCGGATTATCGACGTTTTCCCCCATGAAAGACAAACCCAAGTGCGGGTGCAATTGTCTAACTCTTTAGTGGGGGTATTTAGTCAAACCTTGGTGTCCAAGAAAAACCCTAAACCCGGTGAATATGGTCGGGTGATGGCTCAAGAAATTCTGATTGTCACTCCTGCTATTTCCAACTTGATTCGAGAAGGTAAAACATCTCAAATTTACTCAGCAATTCAAACCGGCGGCAAATTGGGAATGCAAACTCTAGAAAAGGTTTTAGCCGATTTTTACAAAGCAGGAACAATTTCCTTTGAAGCGGCAATGTCTAAGACTTCTAAGCCAGATGAAATTCAACGTCTCATTGGTAGTTCTACACCGCAAGCTGCCGCAGGTGCTAAACCCGGTGTGGCTGCTAAAGCACATTAAAGAAACTGGGGATAGGGGAGATGAAGAATATTTCATCCCCTTGATTGAGTATTTTGAATTTTGAATTTTGAATTTATTTATGCCAAACTACGTTGCCCGTGTTCGCGACTCACAAGGAAAATCCCGAACAGAAAAAATTGTTGCTGAATCCTTGGTACAAGCTCGTACTAATCTCAGAGATCAAGGTTTTGTAGTTCAAGAACTCAAGCAATCTCAAGGATTTCAGCCAGATGTTGCCTTCAAAAACTTTCAGAATTCCTTAGTTAAGGTTTCTGTGAAAGACAAAGCCGTTTTTTCGCGTCAATTTGCCGTTTTGATGAATGCGGGAGTTGCGATTGTTAGAAGTCTGGGGGTGCTTTCTGAACAGTGTAGTAATACTAAATTGAAACAAGCCCTTGTAGACATTAGCACCGATGTTCAAAGCGGAATGAATCTTTCAGAGGCAATGCGGAAGCATCCTGACTGTTTTGATGGATTATACGTGAGTATGATTCAGGCTGGCGAAGTTGGTGGTGTTCTAGACGAAGTATTGAATCGTTTAGCTAAGTTGTTAGAAGATGTTGCCCGTTTACAAAACCAAATTAAATCAGCATTGTCTTATCCAACAGTCGTGGGTTTTATCGCAGTTGCTATTTTTCTGGGCATGACTATTTTTCTTATTCCCATTTTTGCCACGATTTTTACACAAATTGGAATCTCGTTACCACCTTTGACGCAATTCTTGATGGATGCTAGTAAGTTTTTGAGAAGTCCGGGTGCTTTCGTTCTTCTTGCTGCTCTTATAGGACTGAAATTTGCCTTTACACAATACGGTAAAACTCCTGTTGGCCGCATCACAATTGATCGTTTTTCCCTGAAGATGCCATTGTTTGGTGACTTAATTCAAAAATCTTCAGTTGCCCGCTTTAGCCGGACTTTTGGTTCTTTGACTCGTTCAGGTGTACCAATTTTAACTTGCTTAGAAATTGTCCGAGATACATCAGGAAACCAAGTGATTGCCAATGCCATAGACGCAGCCCGTATGGAGATTCAACAAGGAGGCATGATTAGCATTGCCTTACAAAAAGATGCCGTTTTTCCGGCTATGGCAATTCAGATGATTAGTATCGGAGAAGAAACTGGAGAATTAGATGCAATGTTGATGAAAGTTGCTGATTTCTATGAAGATGAAGTCGAGCAAGCAGTAAAAGCAATGACTAGTATTTTGGAACCGGTGATGATTGTAGTTCTAGGGGGAATGGTTGGAACTATTTTGCTAGCGATGTATCTGCCTATGTTTGCGGTATTTGAAAAGCTGGGATAAAGGATTAATAGTTAAGAGTTATAAGTTATGAGTTAGGAATTAAAATTTTTATTCCTAACTTTTAGCTCCTAACTGATTAATTTTATTCTTAACTCCTGTACAGACGCGATTAATCGCGTCTGTACTCCTCACTATTTAATAAACTATGACTGTGCAAAAATCTCAGTACGAAGCGAGTTTGGCAGAGTACAGCAATCATCTAGCTGCGATCGCCTTACTAAAGCAATATCGGCCATACTTGGAGATGATTCCCAGTCTGCGCCGTCCAGATGAAAGTGTCATCACTGTACCCTTGCCAATTGTCCGGGTTCGCAATACTGCTACAACAGCCCCACAAACGATTTGCTTACCCTGTGATGTGGCAATTTTGATGTGCGATCCAGAGTGGAAAATTAAAACTGGAGCAGAAATTTTAGTCTTTATTCATCGCGCTCACGAAGACTTTTCTGATTTGTTAGGACGTTGGCGACAAACCCAAGTTTGCCTGGACAATGATTATGAGTGGTTGATGCCTCTCCGTCACAGTCATATTTTAAGTGAGGGAGCTAATACTATATATCCTCTGTTTGTCGTTTTTAGTGAGACTTTAGAACGCATCCAAAGAGGTCTTGTGGGAGCCGAACTCCCATTTATTATGCAAACATCAGATTTGCTGGTTGAGGAGAATCTCACAGATATTTTCTCTTCACAAACTCCACCAGCTTAGGTACTTATAGTTAAAAAATATCCCATCGTCAGGATGCAAGTCCTTGCATCCCTATAAATGTACTAAGCGTGAAACTACATATTTTTACCCCCCGGCTACGCCGTCCCCCTTTTGCTAAACCAGAGGGGTTTTATTATGTGCATCTTCATACAAAATTGTTATAAGTACCCATGCAACAAACTTTCACCTCTACTAAACTACAAATTAGCTCGTCACACATCCGTGAAAGGGCTAGTTCTACAAAAATTTATTTTTACTTTTTGAAGAGTAATGAGGATTTGGCAAAGATTCAGTAATCTTACTGTTGTCAATAAAGAATTGTCATAGAATTAGAGACATTCATTTAAGAGTAGATATTTTATACTAATGAATCTGAATCGTTTTTCTCAAAAAACAACGAATTCTCAAGAGAGCATTTTACAACAAACTCAGTTGATTCAGATGTGTGGTTCCAAACGGCTATTTCGCGATCGCTATGAAATACTACAAATTTTGGGTAGAGGTGGTTTTGGTGTGACATTTTTAGCCAAAAATGCCGTCTTACCTGGGAATCCACTGTGTGTCATTAAACAGCTTTGTCCAAAAGTAACTACTCCCCAAAGTTGGCAAAAGGCATGTATGCGCTTTGAAAAAGAAGCAAGAACTTTGGGACAACTCGGTAGTCATTCGCAAATTCCCATGCTATTAGACTACTTTCAGGCAAATGGGGAGTTCTTTTTAATTCAAGAATATGTGCCAGGTTTGACTTTGGCGCGAGAAGTGCGGCAAACTGGGCCCAAAAGTGAAGCCTCAGTTAAACAGTTCTTACAGGAATTATTACCCGTATTACAGTATCTTCATAAACATCATGTAATTCATCGGGATATTAAGCCTCAGAATTTATTGCGGTGTGAATATGATGGGCGCATAGTGCTGATTGATTTTGGTGCGGTGAAAGAGAAATTAGTTGATGCTTGTGAAAACTCAATCAATCAAGCTGCAAATACCAACTTTATCGGGACTAAGGGATTTGCACCACCAGAACAGTTTTCTCTACGTCCAGTTTATGCCAGTGATCTTTATGCACTGGGTGTAACTTGTATTTATATGTTGACTGCTAAAAGTCCTTTAGAATTGGACTACGACCCAAAGACTGGTGAAATATCTTGGCAAAAACAGGTAAATATCAGCAACAGTTTCGCCCAGATTTTAGGAAAAATGGTGAAAATTACCTTAGAGGATCGGTTTAAGACTGCCAATGAAGTGATAAAAGCTTTAAGTAATGAAAGTTATTTGCCTACTTTGGCTAACTGTCTAACTACCCAAAAATTAAATAATAAAAGTATTACACAACACGAAATTACACAACACGAAATTACACAACATGAAATTACACAACACGAAAATTACGATGTATACATGCCACCTGTAGCCAGAACTGCTAGTGCCATTCGGAAATGGAGAGCAAGATTCAAGGAAACAAGATAGCCCATATAGCAGAATTCAGAATTCAGGAGTAAAACACTCTTTATCCCTGAGTAACAGACGAATCGTTGTGTACCTCACTAACTTGAAATCTGTTGTAAGTTGCAGCCTTTTTTAGCTAAAGTATCAAATGAATAATTAATTATGGGCAATTTAAAATAGCCAAAACAAATTTAGTAAGCATTTTAACTATATTTGATAGTCAGTAATCATTAATTAATCAGGGTTTATCTTCAATACTTAGTCAGTTATCGCTTGCCAAGATACAAGCAAAATTACTAGGTTTAAAAGTTCAAAAAATCTTTTTATTCAGAATATTATATAATCGATAGAATAATTAATCTTATGGCTCTCGTAGTTTTCCACAGATGAGGAAGACTGACTACTATTTACAAAAGCTAACTATATAAGTAATTCCCCAATCCCCAGAACAGGGTTTATCTACCACAAGTAAGCGAGAGTCAATTATCTTAAGGGAAAGTTCGGGGCAAACTTAGCCTAAGTTGTCATGCAGTCGCGCCTGTCAGATCATGATCTGCTGCTTAAATCCCGATTGCTCAAATCCCCTGAATCCCAATGGAAAGAAGTTTTGCCAAAGTTGTAGCACCCCGCTGGTGTCACTTTTAAGAAATCGCTTCCGTGTCATCCGAGTCCTTTCAGATGAGGGGGGATTTGGCAGAACCTATCTGTCAGAAGACGTAGATAAACTCAATGAACGCTGTGTTATCAAGCAATTAGCTCCAAAATTCCAAGGAACTTGGTCGCAAAAAAAGGCGATGGAGTTGTTTGCAGAGGAAGCGCAGCGACTACAAGACCTTGGGGAACATCCCCAAATTCCGACTTTGATAGCTTACTTTGAGCAAGACGGCTGCCTATATTTGGTGCAGCAGTTTATCAATGGGGAAAATTTATTAAAGGAGTTGCAACAGCGCAAGGCTTATAACGCTAGAGACATTCAATCTATTTTGCTAGATTTACTGCCCATCCTAAAATTTATCCACGATCGCAAAGTTATTCACCGAGACATCAAGCCAGAAAATATTATCCGCAATAAAAATGATGGGCGATTAAGCCTGATTGATTTTGGCTCCTCAAAGCAATTTACCGCCAAAGTTCAGCAAAAATCTGGCACATCCATTGGTTCACATGGTTATTCTCCCCTAGAACAAATTAGAGATGGGAAAGCTTTCCCCGCCAGCGACTTGTTCGGTGTGGGGGCTACCTGCTTTCATCTACTAACGGGAAATTCCCCGTTTCAATTATGGATGGAATCTGGGTACGCCTGGGTAAGTAATTGGCGGGAATATTTGCAAAGTCCGCTAAATCCTGAGTTGGATTTTGTCATCGACAAGCTTTTGAAAAAAGATATCCATGAACGTTACCAGTCAGCCGAAGAAGTCCTTAGAGACTTGACTCCCAAACAACTCCTCGCCCTGCCACCGGCGGGTAAGTCATCTGGGAAATTACCACCAACTAAAGCACCATATTTACCAAAAAGTTATCCCTTACTGAGAAGTTTAATCTTAGTCAGTGCTTTCATTCTGTTGTTTGGATTCAGCGAATCTTGGTATAAAAATTTTCGCCGGATTCAAACCAGTTTGGTCTCTAGGTTGATTCAAGACAATAGTCCTGGTAAAAATGACGCAATTTTGAGTCAAATTAGCTTGGGTAAGGTTTCCTTAGCTAACACCCTCCAAGGACACGAAAACTCAGTTTTATCTGTCGCCATTAGCCCCGATGGCAAAACCATAGCCAGCAGTGGCGACGACCGCACAATCAAACTTTGGAATCTTGCAACCGGAAAACTAATCTCTTCACTCAACGGGCATTTTCAGGAGGTGAATGTCGTAGTAATTAGTCCAGATGGCAAACTTCTGGTTAGTGCTAGTGATGACAACACCATTAAAATCTGGAATCTGGCAACGCGAAAACAAATTCGCACTCTTATAGGGCATTCTGACTCAGTTCATGCCCTAGCCATCAGTGCTGATAGCCAGACTCTAGTTACTGGGAGTGATGACAACACCATTAAAATCTGGGATTTGGCAACAGGAGAGCAAATTCGGACACTAGCAGGGCATACATTCTGGGTGCGGTCAGTAGCTATCAGTCCTGATGGTGTGATTCTGGCCAGTGGCAGTTTTGACAAGACGATCAAAATCTGGAATCTAGCAAAGGGATACCCAATCCGCACACTAGAAGGAAATTTTCAAACAGTGACAACTGTGGCTATTAGCCCAAATGGTAAAACTTTAGCCAGTGCTAGCCGCGATCGCACCATCAAACTTTGGAATTTAGCTACGGGAAGAGAAATTCGCACCCTTGCGGGACATGGCAACACTGTCACATCCGTAGCCTTCAGTGCCGATGGTAAAATTGTTGCTAGTGGTAGCCGCGATCGCACTATCAAACTGTGGAATACAGCTACAGGAGAAGAAATTCTTACATTAGCGGGGCACACCAACACCGTCACATCTGTTACCTTCAGTCCTGATGGCAAAACCCTTGTTAGCGGTAGTGAAGATAACACTATTAAGATTTGGCGGTTATCTCAGTGAGTGGGGATTAGGAACTGGGGATTGGAGATTGAGGATGAGGGAGAGTTAGAATCTCATTCATCCACCTCAAATACTTTAGGACTTACGCACTACAAACGAATTATCCTGTGTATTAACGTAAACAGGTAGTTTCAGTCTTTTAAAAACCATTCTTTGTTAGTTGCGATCGCAACTAACACTAGTTGAAAACCATACCTGCCATTTCGGCGTTTCTGTCAATCGTCTTGGTTGGGTGAGCGATCGCTTTGATGGCTTGATAGCACTTTTTTATTACTCTCGTCAGATTAAAGTTAGTTCGCGCAGGCTGACTTTGTTTTTCTAGCCGCAACTTCCAGTCGCCTCAATTATTCTCTCTCCAGAGTCATAGAAGGGCGATAGGCGATCGCTCTATAAAAAATCGGTTTTAATTGTCGTTAGGGGATGAAGTTATGGAAAACTGGCACTGCAACATAGGACGCAATTTGAACGCACATTAACTTATTACGTCTAAAGGAGTTGGTAAGACACGCCGATTTTTGTATTCATTGGCTTCGCTATCTAATGGATTTTGCTCTCGTTCAATTTCCATATATCGAGTTTTTGATGATGGTGGACTTTGCCAACTCAGCATTGCTAAAAGCATTTGAATCCTGGGGATATCATTAAATCTCCCTGTTTGCTTAAGCTCCTGAAGGATATAATTTTCAAAAAACAGCTGATAATCTGGGTTATCATCTAGGCTTTCTGCTGTTGCCCAACTGTTATTATTAAATAACTGGGTGTATCGTGCTTTCCGTTTGCTTATATATAAGTTACTTTCTATTTTTACTGCTCCCATACCCCAAGGTTTACCCATCCCTAATGAGAGACGGTAATCATTATTTTGAGCAATATTAATAATCCACATTAATCCCCCAATTTCAATGTTACTCAAATTTTCAAATTGGATAGTAAATTTAAATTTTACGCCTGATTTTATTGGTTTAATCGGAGTTGTTTGAGTATCTTTCACTTCATTGGGCTTAGGATGTTGAATATCAGGATTACTTCCTTTATGCCAATACAGTTTATGTCCACGAATTACAGTTTCTTCAGTGGGTTGACTAGCATAATGCTTGAGTTTTGATTTCTCAGCATGAGTTTCTTCTGGCTGCACTAAATAATGCTGATATGTGGTTGGTTTGGGACTAAGAAGAATCTTGGGAGTAATCACACATTGAGTCATAAATATGTCATTTGAGGAACTTTGACAAATTGCATCACTCACAGAAATTCTACCTGCACGACTTTGTTCTTTCCCTTCAGGTTGCTTATCGCGTCTCACAAAACCAAAAATCGCCTCAGCAATATCAATTATGGAATCATCTCGTAAATCTTTTGGAATAAAATCTACAACAGTAGCAGCTTTACCATCACCATTGGGAGAGTAGGGAATTCGGAAATAGGGGCTATGACCAAATAATGTAACTATATTTCCTTGTGTAGGTTGACAGTAAAATACAGGACGGTTTTCTTGCAACATCCCTAATTTTTTATCAAATGGTGATTTTTGCTGGAATTCAGTTAAAGCATTGCAATAATGTTTGATTGCTTCTGGGTCAATTATGTATGTTTTATTAAGGTTAGGATTAGGAGCAAATACAACGCAGTGATAGGTACGGATGCTTTCACTATCAGAATCAGAAGTTTCTTTCATGTTTCCGCTAGTAACTAATCTTCCTTGATTTAGTGGGTATTGTTTGGGAATGGTGACATCCTCAGCTATATACCGTCCTTTGGGTTTGGTGATTCCTTGAAAACTAACTGGTATATCTTGGGGTAAATAAACTGGATTATCAAATCTCTTTAATTCAGGAAAATCAGTAGATGATAAATCTTCTTCTTTAACCCAAGCAAATGATGTTGAGTTATTTTCTCGTGCTGCAATAATCTTCCAAGTATCACCATCACGTTTCAGATAACCAGCTTTGACTTGATTTGGATTTATATATTGTCGGTATGCTTGAGCAAGAGAATCATCATCGGTTCTAGTAGCAACAGCACGAAAGAATAATCGCTGAAAGTCTGATACTTGGGATATTTTGCTGAAACTAATAATTTCTACTAAAGTCCGCAGCATCCCTCGCAAGCTACTACCAGGAAGTACGGGTTTTTTAGTGATTTGGTCAATGTAATAAAAATCTGGTAAATCTTTTGCTTTTGTACCACATTCAAATTCTTCTTTAGTTAACCCACAGCGAATGTAGAGAGGAGAAGAAGTTGTTAATGTGCATTCAATTCTGCCAGTATATCTATCTGAATAATAGCGGTTATTGTCGCGCAGCTTGCCATTGGTTTCTAATTCTGCTGCTGAGTGCATCATTGATAATTAGTGGACTTTGTTCGCCATCTTTATCACTGCGATTACCACCAAATAGTAACGATGTTTCAGTTGCATTGTAACCATTTTCAAATTCTCGTAAATAGTTTCTTAATGCTCCAGCGATTGATGAACCCATGAGCAATGCTTTATCTTCTACACTATCTCGTAAAACTACTAAATCAGTATTGCCATCAGCATCACCACTTCCCAAGGAAGCTGGTGTATCTAATATTAAAGTTGCTTTGATGATTATGCGTTCACTAATCAAGCGTTGATTGCGGCTTTTGAGACGTTCACAACTCATCTATATTCCTCCTTTGTTGCCTTTTTCGCTAGTGCCATAATTAGGCGTAAGGTATATTTTTCTGCCAGTTTATTTGTCTTGGCAAATTCATCGTTAATACTTCGCTCTACATTGGCAATATTAACCTTTAATTCTTGTTGGTTACTTACCCAAGACCAAGTATCTGGATAAATTAACCAATTCTCTAGTTGCTGTTTTAAATAATAATTATTTTCATTAGGTTCAATTTTTGCTCTTTCAAATTGACTGCTAGCATGAGGAGGAAGATTATTTAAAAGTAATAAAACTAAATTACAATCACCTGTGGTAACAGCTTGTTTAGCTATCAATTCTAAACGAGAAAGTTGAGTGTTACTAATATCACCTTTAATAGTTTTACGTCCAAGATAATTTTGTAATGCTTGTTCTATTTTTTTATCCAAAATTCTCTCAGCCATTTGTGTCGCTAAAGTGCGTGATATATCTGTTTGTAATCCAGGTGAATAAATACTTGAACTTTTATTTGGTAGCTTGAGTGGAAATCCTTCTTTTTTGTTTAACCAGTTAATAGCAACTCTACCAAAACCTTCAGTTTTTCTCTCTCCAATCCCTTTGATTTCTATTGCTTGAATTTGCTCTGGTGTTAGAGAAAAATTTCCCAATTCAAAAACAAAAACACTCCCGGCTGCGAGTGCTGGAACTGTGGGTAGAGGTAATCCCCATTTACGATTGAATCCACCGATTATGGTACTACTAGTAAAGCATCTTTGCGGCTGAATTTCTCCACCTAAAACTTTTTTTAATTCTCGTGTTAGCGGTGCAGATATTTCGTGTTTGGTTGAAGGTGGAATTATGGCATATTGCCCACAATCATCACGTAAAATCAAGTCACTCAGGAGTGTAACTGTCAAAAACTCTCTATCAGTTCTATCATCATCTATAGGAATATTTACTTCATTCCAAGCATTAGTATCAATGATATTACTAATGTTAGTAATTTTAGTGTGTCCGTAACCTGCACTTTGGGAACCACCAAGCCAAATATCTGATGATTTTGCTAACAAATCTCTGATTATCTGAACATCAGTTTCGCTACTACACAAAATCACAGTTTGGAAAGTTTGTTCGCTATCTATCGCTTCGTAACGAAATATTTCTCCTTCTCCTTGAGTAGAGCGTCCTTTTTTGCGATCGCGTTGATTGTGAATATTAATCCGTCGCTTTTCTGTATAATAATTTATACTGCCACGTTCTGTAGTCCAAAAACCTTCACCAACAGGTTTGGGGTTTTCTAGTTCGTCTCCTCTTTCAGGGCTAAAATCATAAACTAGTATAGGAGATTCATCAGTTAATTCTGCATTTTTTTCCTTGAACCAAGAACGAGGAATGGGAAGTGTGCGTTTACCTTCGTTACTTTGCAAATAACCATCATTACTTTGCAAATAACCATTTAAATAACAGGTACTATTCCCATCAAAAAACAACCGCTTAACTTCATCCTTAGCTAAATCCAATTCTGATAAACCATGCTGCTTCATATACCGTCTAATCACAGCACCCCGAATCATACTACCAGGAATATAAGAGTAGGAAACGTCACTATTTGGGTCGCCTTGAAATGAAGTTGCAAGTAGCGGTTGTTGCGTTCGCAATGAAAAAGTGATTATCTTCACCTAATTTTCTCCTCAACTTTTCCAAACAAGTTTAAATCATCATAGGTAATATCTTTTCCACAAGCATCGTGTAGGGTGCATTTTACGTGACCTCTCCCTCTGTTGCGTCCACTTCCTATGCGTCGCAAAGCTAAGATACTTGCAGATAAAAGAGACAGAATTTCATGACCTGGTTGAGTTTCAAAAATTAAATCAGCCTGGAATTCAAGTTGACGTATAACTACGCGAAACGAGCGCAGACTTCCTTCATCAGCTACACCTATTTGCGAATTAATAGCAGTTTGACGGCGAATAGTAGTCAAAGAATCAAGAACTTCATTGTTCATTAATTTTTCTTTTTTAATTTGCCAAGCTACTGCTGTTCGTAAATCTTCTGGTAAACAAGCATCTCCAACGTGCATGATTCCCATCGTTTGCAAAGAACTACCGGGTACACCAAATAAAGTACAAGCAATATTTTCCCAGTAAGAACAAACATCTGTTGGTAGTAATACACCAATTAAATTATCTGATTCTTCGCTTAACAACCCCTTCAAAGTCCGTCCGCGCAAGTAAGGAAATCCATAAGCATCATGCTCTACTTCTTGGTCAATTAAACCAGCTATACCGTCACCTCTACCAAAAGTTGTATCACTCAAAAGTGTAATTTTCAATTTATATATAGTCACCTAATCACTTCCAATTTTTAGATAAAAATCCATAGCTTCAATTGCATCGAAGTAACCGCAAATTTCGTTGTTCCAACCCTGCTTTATCAATTGTTCACTTTGACTAGATGATTCTGGAAACAATGGTAAATTTGGTAATTTATAATTCAGCAAAAATTCCCTAACAGCTTCAATACAACCCTGACGTAGTACCTCTCGCAACGCCATAATTTTGTTTTGACGTTCTCTCCAATTATCTCCTTGCTTGAATTCGCTCACAACTTGAGTAAAACCTGACCAAGTACGCCATTCATCATCGCGTTTTAACCATAATGGACGCATTTCTAAATGCCAAGATTTATTATTCACTCGATATTCACGTTGACGAATTTCTGATATTGAACCAAGTAAACCGCTAGCTGCTAAATGCCAATCAATTGCTGAAAAATAGTCTACTCCATGTTTTTGTTGCTCAGATTTCACAAATTTTTTTGCTACGTTACATAAATCTTCACTCATTTTATAAGCACGTGAAAAAGGATAATGAGCTTTGACGACGCAAATACCAGCGCAAGCTGTTAAAGGTTCTCCATCAGTGACTTTTTGCTCCTCAAACTTTTGCAAGAATAATGCAGCCAATTCTAAACCTAATCTACCTTCACAAATAAAGGTAATGTCATCACCTCCATAAACTAAAGGACGGAAAGGAAGATAAAAAATATTACTTTTGCTATTTTTATTTAAATCAAATCCTCCAAGTTTACCGACAACTCTTCCCGATTTAATGGAATTTACAATAGTTTCAGTCACAGCTTTCAGCGCCTCAGTACCTGCTGTTTCAACACTGTTAGAAAAATCTCGCATTGCATTAATGTAATCTCTATTCTTCTTACCCTCACCCTCACCATGCTTTTTAAATCTATCTCCCATGCCATTACCATCAATATGCACAACTGCTACATAGCTAGATTCACCTTCAGAACGTCCTAAATTATCGCTTCGGTAGGGAAATTGATAAATATTTTCGTCAACTACATTCGAGAAAATTTGCTGGAGTTTTCGATTAGCTTTTCTAACAGCTTTTAGCTTTTGCCTTGTTTCAGTAGAAATTAAATAGCTATCTTTTCCTTCATCGTCATCATAATCGATGTACTTATCACTTCTATCTACAGCAGGGAGTTGAGTTGAATTACAACTACCAGTGACACCTAAACCAAGTAATGATGCAGAATGTATCCGTTCGGATTTTTGATGCTCTAATTCATTTTTCTTTAAGTCTTCAACTATTGTATATAAATTGTCATTTTCCCAATCAAAATCAGCATGAACAACTAATAAATTAACTCCTGATGCTTCGGTTAAAACTTTTTTACTCAATAGCCGAGTAAACTTGATAGCAATTTCCCGTGACTTAAATATTATCAGTGCATTACCACCATTTGCATAAACTATTTCTGCACCAAGTCCACTAGTTTCAATAGGTTCTGATTGAGGCTTTTTAGGAACTCCAAATCTAGTTTTTAGTATATCTTCAAGCCATTCTTTTGTAGCTTGGGACAAGAGAAACGAAGCTCCAATATTTTCGCGCAGACGGTTGGTATTGAAGATATAATTTTGCTTGCCAGTTGTATCAACTATAGTAAACTGTGTCATTTTGCCTCCCTATCATTGTCAACAATCCACTTAATAATGTTCTCAGACAGATTTAGTAAATCTGCACGTCCAAAAACAGCAATTTTCTTATTGGAGAGTGTATCAGCAATTTCTGCTTTGAGAGTATCTGGTTCATCAGAACAGCAAACTAAAGCCACCCTTGCTTCTTCTCCTCCCATTTGTATAGCTCTTAAATATGCTTCAAAAAGTTTACTTTTGCACAACTTTTTATCGTTATCACTTGTGCAAGAAATTGCAAAAAGCTGATAACCCCGTGTAAAGGCTACATCAAATTCAAAGCCATCTTTAGTTCCCTGAGGCGGAATAATAAAATTTAAGCCATAGTATAGTATGGATTGGCTATGAGCAATCTTTTTAATTTGCTCTAAAACATAATGCTCTAGCCATATTCCATCTAAAAATTTACACAAATCTTCAATTTCTGGAAAGACTCCGAGTTTTTTGACTTCTCCTAAAGCCAGATTATCGTCACTTGTTAATAGCTGTTGATTATTGAATACTTCTACTATTTCTAATGATAATTTATCTAAAGGTATGAATAACTTAGCCAAATCAGTCTTATTCTTCCATTTTCGATTATCCTTGCGTGCTGCTTGAGAAAATATTTTGTTATACCAATCAAACCACTGGGTTTGCTTAGCCTTATCTGCAAACACTTTGACAAGTTCTTGAGCTAATTCTGGTGACTGTGCTTGCTGAGTCGGATTTTTTTTTAAATTCAACCCATGTAACTGAAAAATTGTGATAAGTGGAATTTGCAGCGTGTCTGGTTTAACTTTTAAACGCTCCCGTTCATTATCTTCCCTATCTATACATATTTCTAACCTACGAGGGTCAAGATAGCTAAAAATCATACCCTTGCGCCGTCTGTATACTTTACCAGTTTTATCTTGAATCTCTTCATAAAACAAGGTTCGGTAAGAGTGCGCGGACATTGCTTTTGTACCACCTGTATAATTTAGCCCTATTTTCCCGTTATTGATGCTTTTTAGCTTGGCTGCAATTTCTTTTTGAATGTGGTAAGCATCTGACTCATAATGATTAAGTGATCGCAATTCCACATTAAACTCACTTTCAAAACTCTTTTTCAGCCGCTTGGCTTCATCCAAAGTATCTGTAGTATGTACTAAATACGCTGTCTCACCCCGGTGAAGCAACAGCTTGGTTGCTACATAATTAGGTAGGGGATTTTGACCTACCAGCAAAAACAGATGGTCAACTTTATACTGTTCAAACTCGTTTGTACTCATGGGGTTGAGGTATCAGCTGTTTAAAAATCTACCACTAGTATTACATGGTATCGGAAATACCCCCTTCCAATACTTGCTAATCTGGAAGGCGTATCTCAGACGTACTCAGCTACCGTGAATATACGTTTTACTCATCCCCCATCTTTACAATTATTACAACAACTAGCCAAAGGCTCTTTAGACCAAAGTCAAAATCTTACCCGTGCTATCCGGTTATGGGCGTTGCTGCATTGGCTTTATCACGACAAAGAGCATACAAAATTAGGAAATAATTTTACTTACGCAGATTGGCGTCAAGCTTTCTTTAGTCAAACTCATAAAGACGAAAAACAGGAAGCTATTCTCAATCACCAAGACCCGAATTGTGCTTGTGTCAAAACTATTAGACAATGGTTTCTAGAATTAGAAGTACCTATAGAGCAATGGAAATATTCTCTACAACAAAAAATATCAATATCTAATTCTGAACTAGAGAAATTACTAGAAGAACGCTTATTTTCTCAAGTTCGCAAATCATTGCAAAGTGATTTAGATTTATTAGTCAGTCGAAAGTATTTGCAAAGGGTATATTGCACACCTGGGAGAAGTAAGTATTACTATCGAGTCGAAATATTGCCAGTTATTGAAACTTATTTTAGTAGTAAAAATAAAGTTTATTTGGCAGAGACTTTAGGTATGTTCAGTTTTATTGACCCCAGTTTACCTTTACTCGCTGAAGAATTTTCGCAACAATTAGATGAAGATAATCATCGCGTATTTTTGTATGTTGATTATCTCGTACCAGAATCAAGTCCCATACAAGATGCAGTAGATGAGATTCAAAGCGAATTGCAGTCGCTTTGGAATTCAAGAGAAATTCTCCCCATACTATTGACTTATTACAGCGCTCATCTGAATTTACAAAACGAGTGCGCTGTTTACCCTGTTTGTATTTACTTTATGGAAAGAGCTAAATATTTGTGTGCTTACGGTAGTACTCCAACAGGTGAAATTAACTGGTACAAATATCGCTTAGATAGAATAGTTTCTAAACGGATAGAAACTCTAGATTGGCAAGACCCTCGCGTTCCTCAATTATTAAGAGAACAATATTACGATCGTCAACTACCAACTCCAAAAATAGTTAATACTAAATTAACAGAAGCTTGGGGATGCGATTTTTATAAAGATAAAGAACTAATGATATTACGGTTTGAACGAGATTTTCATAAACGCTATATACAAGGAATCAGCATTCACGATACTTTTAAAAGTATTGACTACAAAATGGTGGCAAAACTAATTAAACAAAGTACTCTTAATTCAGAAGATCAAAAGACTATTTTAGAAACTCTCCAATGTCGTCCAAGCACAGATGCTTATTACCAAGTGGATTACCGAGTTAGAGACTATTACGTACTTCGATGGTTGCGAGCTTTAGGTTCTAAAGTTGAAGTCTTACTTCCTTTAAATTTGCGCCAAGAAATGGCTGAGGAAATCCAAAATATCTGGAATTTGTATAAGTAATCCGTCATGAATTACGTACATAAATACCCTCTTGGAAGCAATGTTGGCGAGTCGAGCAATAATTGGCACTCGTGTAGATGCGATCGCTCTCCAAAGAAAATAAAATTACTACATTAGCGATCGCTATACTCAAAGCCAAAATAATCGTCTTAAAAGACCAATTATCTACACCAATAACCCTTAACTGAACTTTGTGCAATGGTATCGAGACTATTACGGTAAATAAAGAAAACATTCCGGGCTATATCCACTCATAGCAATGGTCTCGACACCAGAATCAGTAATTACTTCAGAAAATAGTCAATCTATATTTACCGCGTTCCTGTGGATTTTTGGAAGTAATAACTATATAGTATGTATCATCTTCAGGCAACCTAGCTCGGTCAATTAAAGCACTGTAGACACCACTTTTGTCTTTGTCTTTATCGATCGCGATCGCCTGTCCTTTAGAATTTAGCAAAGCTACATAAGGAGAAAACTCTTCATCAACACTATCTACCCGAATACTTATCAGCTGATTTTTTTTACCTTGAAAATTAGAAACATTGTAAGCGCCCCCATTTTGTTTCAGGGTTGAGCTTTTGGCAGTTAGTTGGTCTGATTCATCTAAAGTATAGCTAGCTCTATCATTCCTGAGAGCCAAACTATAGCGACCTGTATCTCCAGGATCTTGACTAGTAACAGCAATCTTGTAAATGCCATTCTTAGGCAGTCGCGCAAAAATGAATGCATCATCGCCACCACTGCTTTTATCCAAAGCGCCTTTTTTAACGATGATATTGTTATCAGGATCGTGCAGAAACAACAAGGGTTTTAAACTCAAGTTATTGGATCTACGTGTATCATTACTGCCAATCAGTCTAATTTGGACTAATTGATTTTCTCTGCCCTCAAACTCATAGAAATGAAAATATCTACCTTCAGATTGAAAGTCACTCTTACTTAAAATACCCAATGCAACATCTACAAAGTTAATCTCTTTGTAAGTTGGTGTTGCAGGTGAAGAAATCGCTGAATTATCGAGATTTTGGTTCCCAGTTGTAGCGACATTAGAACTTGGCTTGCGAACTCTCCCAGAGCCACCATTAGAACGATTGGCGTTTGAGTTAGCAATTCTAGCTCTAGACGATCTAGATGCAGAGCCACCACCATTGGAACGATTAGAGTTTGAGTTATAAGTCCTACGTCTAGACGATCTAGGAGTAGAGCTATTATCTGAAACGCTGGAAGTTCGCTGAGAATTTTCTCTATGAGATGATACACGAGGAGTCTGCTGTATTGGAGACTCAATAGAAGTCTTCCGTCTTGGAGATACTGATGCCTGAGAAGCAGGGATTTGCTCAATTCCTTTTTTTACTGCTTCTGGTTGTCTCTCATCTGGTGATTTAGCAATTATGAAGTCTTGAGAACTTTGAGATTTCACTAAAGCACTTATAGGCAGCACATTACTTGTGATTAACAAACTACTAGTCACGCAACCAATTAAAACATGACTTAATTTGCGACGATAGTTCTTGTTGTCTAATAACATAATTACGCTCCTAATTTTGCTGGTAATTTTGCCTCTTTCTGAAAGACAAAATTAATACTAGTTGCTGTTTTAACCGCAGCAGTTATGTAAACTGAAAGAGAAATTTAGCGTATATACCTTAGCGGCTTGCTAAAGGCATCGCCTGTAATCAAATGAATTCGTATATCCTACATATCCAAATATTTGCCACAATCAAATCGGAAAAATTATATTTTCAATTTAGACTACTAGAGGAAATCTCAATTTCGTAAGTATATACTGAGCTACAAACTTAAATTGCTGCTTTTCGGATTTTTGCCCAGATATTTTTGTAAACCTGACTAAATGACTCACACAGATGTAATACACAAGCAGACTTGATGCCCATCAATTCGTCAAAAGGCATCGCTCAAACACTATTTTTTGTAATTTATCTAAATTGTTCAATACCTGATGAGGTAAGTAAATTGGGGATTTGTATGGTGTCTCAGTGATATTTACTAACAAGAGAGATTATACTGCATGACTTAAGATGAATATATACCCCAATTCAAATGGATTCCCAGTATGCTCTGTTGTGTGAATCCCGATTGCCAAAAACCCTTAAATCCTGACAAAAACAACTATTGCCACAGTTGTAGAGCGGAATTGATACCCCTGCTAGGAGGTCGCTATCGCCCCACTCAGGTTTTATCAGACGAAGGCGGATTTGGTAGAACCTATCTGGCAAAAGATGTACACAAACTGAATGAATGCTGTGTTGTTAAGCAATTCGCGCCAAAACTTCAGGGAACTGGGCCCCTAACTAAGGCTGTTGAACTATTTAAACAAGAAGCGAGCCGACTGCAAGAACTGGCAGAACATCCGCAAATTCCAACTTTATTAGCTTATTTTGAGCAAAATAGCTATCTCTTTTTGGTGCAGCAGTTTATCGATGGGCAAAACTTGCTCAAAGAATCGGAAACGCGGGCAAACTATAACGAAACGGAGATTCGCCAACTTTTGCTAGATTTACTACCGGTACTGAAGTTTATCCATGTGCGGGGAGTGATTCACCGAGATATCAAGCCACAGAATATTATTCGCCGTCAAAGTGACGGGCGATTAATCCTAATTGATTTTGGAGCTTCCAAACTGCTGACAGCAACAGTGCAGACTAAAATAGGCACTGTGATTGGCTCACACGGTTACACTGCACTTGAACAGATGCAAGATGGAAAAGCTTACCCAGCCAGTGATTTATTCAGTTTGGGAGCTACTTGTTTTCATCTTCTGACTGGAGTTCGCCCATCTCAACTGTGGATATACCAGGGTTATGGTTGGGTTGCATCTTGGCGGCAACATTTAACCAGTTCAGGTAGGGACGGGATTTCTATATCTGTAGAGTTGGGTGAAGTTTTGGATAAGCTGTTGCAACTAGACATCCAAAAGCGTTATCAATCGGCTGATGAAGTCATCACTGACTTGACACCTCAACTACCACCATTGTCATCTGTGCCCCCAACTATACTTACACCAACATTTGCAGCTACCTCAGCAAACAAGTGGCCAGTTTCACCAAAATCAAATAACAATCTGAAAAGTCAACTGCTGTTAGGTTCTAGCATTTTGGTCTTGGGATTAGGGGGAGTTTGGTATTTTCAGTCTCGTCCCCATGCAGTCAGCGAGGTTCCTGAACCTATTTCTCAGCCTATTTCTCAGCCTATTCAGCCCCAAAAAAACGTCTCAGAAAATTCTTATCTACCCAAACCCTTCAAGGGGCATTCTAGTGACGTGAATTCCGTAGCTTTCAGTCCTGATGGTACAACCCTTGGCAGTGCCAGTGATGATAAGACAATCAAGCTATGGAATCTGACAGGTGGACAGGAAATCCGCACCTTAGAAGGACATTCCAATTGGATTTGGACTATAGCTTTCAGTCCTGATAGCAAAATCCTCGCTAGTGGCAGTGCAGACAAGACAATCAAACTGTGGAATCTGGAGACAGGAAAGTTAATCCGCACCTTGCAGGGAAATAGTGACGGAGTTACTTCTGTAGCTTTCAGTCCTGATGGCAAAACCCTTGCCAGTGGCAATGCTAGTAAGGATATGAAAATCAAACTGTGGAATCTGGAGACAGGAAAGTTAATCCGCACTTTAGAGGGGCATACCAGTGGTGTCGCATCTGTCGTTTTCAGTCCTGATGGTAAAACCCTTGCCAGTGGTAGCTGGGATAAAACAATTAAATTGTGGAATCTGGGGACAGGAAAGTTAATCCGCACCTTAGAGGGAAATTCAGAGTCGATTCTTTCAGTCGCTTTTGCTCCCGATGGTGTCATCCTTGCCAGTGGCAGTAAAGACAAGACAATTAAATTGTGGAATCTGAAAACAGGAAAGTTAATCCACACCTTAAAAGGACATCATGATAAGGTTAATTCTGTAGCCTTTTTGCCAAGCGTAAGTTCAAATGGTATCACCCTTGTAAGTGGCAGTAGTGACAAGACAATCAAACTTTGGAACCCAGTCACAGGAAAGGAAATCCGCACTTTGGACACAGGTTCTGGATATATTTATGCCGTTGCCATTAGCCCAGATGGACAAACCATTGCCGGTGGTGGAAGTGGTGAGAACATTCTCAAAATTTGGCAGATGATTAATTAAAAATATCTGATAGTGTACATTCGGGGTAGATTGCGACTTTTTCGGGTTCTACCTCAGAATATTTAGCTGTGCAAAAATCTCAAATTAATCCTAGCTTCAAAAGATGATATTGGCGAAGACTGCATTATGATAATATTCTTTACGTGCTCAGGATTATAGATTGAAAAAAATATCAAAATCTATCCCTAAGCCTACGAAAGTGGGTTTAGATAGGTTTTGTATTGTCAAAAAAATATCTCTAAATAAAAGGTTATGATTAATATATTTTTCCTGCTCATACTATTTTCTTCACTTTTAGGGCGAATTAAATTTCCAGGGATAAATATTGGTATTCATTATTTATTACTTCCGGCATTTTGCTTGGGAATCATCAGTTTATCTTTAAAAGAGATACCAAAAGTTGTTAAGAAACATAAAATAATTTTGATATCTATAAGTCTAATGTATTTCCAGATAAAGAATTGTGCGATCATTACAATCTCTGCGATGTTTTTGCTCTGCCTAGTAAAGGAGAAGGATTTGGGATTGTTTTTCTAGAAGCTTTAGCTTGTGGTAAACCTGTATTGGCGGGTAATCAAGATGGTTCTATTGCTCCCTTGGCTGACGGGAAGTTGGGATGTTTGGTCGATCCTGATAACGTTGAAGAAATTGCCGATAATCTAATTCAAATCCGGCAAGGCGATTGCTCTAATCGAGCAATTTACCAACCAAAATACTTACAACAAAAAACTATTGAAGCTTTTGATTTTAGCCAGTTTCGTGCAAGTTTAGCAAAGTTAGTTAGTGGTGATTAGTTACAATTTAAGAAAATTTGGTAACAAAAATGGAAGATTCAGTATTTGTTATATTTCTTGCCTTTGGGTTTATTTGGGTTTTGATGGGAGTTGTAGGTTGGATTGCGTTTCTAAAATCTGAGGGTGAGGAAATTAAGTTTGGTAAGTGGGGACTTATAGTTGCTATTCCAATCTTAATACCAATAATTTTTACTCTGATTATTGGTGTATTTTATCATTAATAAAATCACTAAAATCTATGTTTTTTACTTTTGAATCGCACCTCTAACCAAAATCACTGTACTTTCTACACCAGAGGCGATCGCTTCGGGAATATTACCTTGAATCGCCTGCTGTAACAATCCCTCGCGGGAAGCTCCCAAAACTATAACATCGTAACCTTCGGTTTTCACTAGGTTAATCACACCTTCAGCGACTGAATTAGCTTGTACGGGGAGAGCGACTATAGTACTGGACAATTTGCGGCGACGCATTAAATGGCGGATGGCTTGTTCTAAAACTGACATATCTGGCTTTAGTTCAGATGGCTTAAACACCTGTGTTAGGCGAATTTTGGGATCGTTTCCCAATGTAATTAAAGCCGGTAACAATTTAATTGCTAACGGGGAATTGGGGCCACCAGCAACTGGAACTAGCCAGTTGTTGAACTGGGGACTGGGGATTATTGGGGAAGGTGGGATCTCCTCTGGGGATAAGGGGTAATGGGGAGTATTGCCTAATTTTACTAACACGACTTCGCAGGTGGCTTGGCGAATTATGGTGTCAACAACGTTGCCAAAAATCCGACCAGGGGTAGATGTGTTACCTTTCCATCCCATCAAAATTAGGTCGATGTGTTGTTCGTTGATTGTCTCCAAAATTGCCTGCGCCACATCGTGGGTAACTCTAATCTGCGTGTGTAGAGGAATTTTCCATTTTTTTGCTAAGACTTCCGCCTGTCGTAACAAGCGGCGGCTTTTTGCCGTTCTTACCTGTGTTTCTGATGGGGAATTGTGGCGGGGTATCAGCATCACTTGCACGCAATCTATTTCATAATGGCGATCGCGGGCAATAGCTGCTGCCATAAGTAATAAAACACCTGCTGTTTCGGGATTAGCTACGGGTACTAATAATCTACCTCTACCAGTGCTGGGCGATCGCGTTTGGTAAACTATGTATGAAGGTTCTGGTCGCAGTTTAGGTGTCGCATTTTCACCATTAAGATGGTCTGCTTCCGCCCGAATAATATCTCCACGGGTAATAATTCCAATCAGTTTTCGTCCATCTACGACCGGTAAGCGACTGATTTGATAGCGATCGAGTAAATACAGGACATTACTTAGGGTGTGAATCGGTGTGACTGTTACCGGAGTGGTACTCATAATTTTCCCTAAGGGAGTATCATTTGCTAAGTTGCGATCGCGAATATTTAGTAAATCTGATTGCGTCACAATCCCTACAAGCTTACTTTCCTCTACCACTGGAAAACCACGATGATGGGAACGGGCGAATGCTTGGATGACTTCATCTAAAGGCATCTCCGTATCGAGAGTTTCTACCTGTTGCTGCATGACATCTTTGGCTGTCAAATTTGTCATTATCCCTCCCGCCGGCGCTGCTTTTTCGATAGTTATGCCATTCCACGCCAAAAGTTTGTCGTATAGCGATCCTGGCGCTAACTTTTCAGCAACTAGATACGATGTTACAGAGCCAATCATTAAGGGCAGCACTAAGTTAAAATCTGTAGTCATTTCAAACACAATTACTATCCCCGTCATCGGCACTCTGGCTACCGCAGTAAAAAATGCGCCCATTCCTGCCAATGCATAAGTAATTGGTAATCCACTCGCTATCCCGAAAGGAAGAAGCAAAGTCTGTTCTCCCATACCCACCAAGTAGCCAAGGGCAGCCCCAAGGGTCAAAGCAGGAGCAAATAATCCTCCTGGTACACCAGAGCCATAAGCGACGAGAGTTAGAATAAACTGGGAGATAAAGGCGATCGCGGCCATTGACCAGCTAGCCTCACCTGTAATTAAAATTTCCCGCAGTCCCGTGTTGTCTCGAAACGCTAGCGGTAGTAATGCCACAATCACTCCAGACACTACCCCAGCTAGGGCCACACGAGCAGGTAATCCAAAACGTAGAGAGCGGCGGTAAACACTTAAGCTAGCAATAATCCCGCGATTGAATAACGCCCCCATCAACCCAGCCACAACCCCTAACACTAAATAGAAGGGAATATCTTGAACAAAAAAATCTGTCTTGGAAGCAGTTAATGCTAGATTGAGATCCAGGCTGCGACCGCCCAATACGCGCGAGACGACGGCACCGATAAAAGAAGCCAGAATCGCAGTACCCAAGGTAAATTCCGAAAAATCCTGTAACAGTTCTTCTACTACAAACAACACACCTGCAATCGGCGTATTGAAGGCAGCGGCTAACCCTGCTCCTGCACCAGCAGCAATCAACTGGCGACGGTGATCTGGCGAAGTCGGAAACCACCGACTGAGTTGAGCTGCTAAAGCGGCGCTAAGTTGAACTGTTGGTCCTTCCCGCCCTAAAGCTAGCCCAGAACCTAGTGCCAGAATACCGCCCACTAGCTTGACCACGGCAACTCGCAAATCTAGAGCAATTGGTATACGGGCTAACACTGCTTTCACCTGAGGAATCCCGCTCCCAGAAGTTTCTGGTGCTACGCGCTCAACCAGCCATCCGGCAAGGAATCCAAAGGCAAGTCCGATAGCTGGTAGCACCAACCAAGCTGGTAGCAGCAGCGATGTCTGCACTCGCCAGGCACCTAGCAATCCTACCCCCGATTTAAGTAAGACTGCTCCAAGAGCAGAAACCAAACCAATCAGACAAGCTTCAAAAATTGCTAAACGACGCCGTGGTTGTAGCAGTTGCCGCAAGCGTTGGAAAATAGGTGAGTACCACATAATGTCAAATTTCTCAAAAATAATTCACAATTCAGGAGCGGAGCTTTCCTTGCTTCGCTCCTGAATTCTTCTTCAATTATTTCTCCCCGTCGTGGATAGCCCTTCTACTATCAAAGACGGAGTATAACAAGAACCATTCCAATCAACATCGTTGCCTAGTGTAACCAATTGCTTCAAGGCTGTGTAAACATTACCTGCAACCATCGTATCCTTAACGCGCCCAATTACTTGACCGTTTTGGACGCGGTAGCCTAAATCGACGTTGATCGAAAAATCTCCAGAAATACTGCCGCCACCACCCAACATTTGATCGACAATTAAGCCATTATCTAGTTGTTGAATCAAATCTGGTAGGGATGCCGAACCTGGTTGGATGAGAAAATTAAATAAACCAGGGGTGGGATAGCTACCTAAACCAGGGCGAAAACCATTTCCAGTGGTGTTAGTACCCAGTTGTGAGCCGGTGGTGCGATCGCCATAAAAACGCTGTAAAATCCCGTTTTGGATAAATACCAAAGATTGAGTCGGAGTGCCTTCATCATCAAAAGGGCAACTGTAAGGGCCAGCTTCTGGATCTTGGTAGAGGGTGAGACTGGGTGCAACTACTTCCTTACCCAAACGTTCTGCCCAAGGTGAAGCTGCTTCTAAAACTCGCTTGCCATTCAAAGCGGCTTGCACAGTACCCCAAAGCATATCGGCGGCTTTAGAAGTAAACAAAATTGGGACGCGACCAGTGGGAGGTGAGATATTTTCTCTGGCCCAAATTAACCGTTGTAAAATTTGATTAGCTAATCTCTGTGGGTCGAGTTCCCCCCGGTTGGTTTGACCATCAGCAACACTTAAAAAATCATCACCACGCACCCATTCTGCTGATACATAGCAGCTGAGGGTAGTATCAGTATAGTGACAATCTAAACCTTTGGTGTTGACTAGTCTGGTGGTTTCAATATCACATTCCCAGTCACCATTGCATACAACTTCGGGATAGGCATCACGGATGAGTGCGATCGCTTCTTTGCCCCAGTCCACCAAAACCTCTATCGGCAAACTTTCCCCTAAATCTGGGTAGTCAGGCTGAAAGTTAAAGCCTAATTCTACAGTTTCCGGTTGATTTAGTTGACTCAGAGCCAGAGCTTTTTCCACCATTACTTCAGCTAAGACAGAACCGTAAGCTACTGTCAGTCCCGGACGCCCGTTTCGCCAAAGCCGTAGTGCTGTACCTTCAGATTGGTTGGTTTCTAGCTGTTTGAGCCGGTTTGCCTCAAAAAACACTGGACGAGAAAGCGATCGCGACTGATACACCTCAGCAGCTTCTGCTCCAGATTTTATAGCTAGTTCCAGCAACTGTTCGGCTAGTGTATCTTGTGACAAATTTTCAGAACCCATGACTCTTAGTGAATTGTGGATTTTGAACCGCATATCAACGCTGTCTCAAGAGAAGTGCGATCGCACTTTCCAGTGATGAACGCAGATAACTATCCAAAAATCATCAGTGTTTCCTTACAGTTACGATTTGGAACCGCAGATCAACACTGATGGACGCAGTTAATTATCCCAAATCATTGTCATGTCTCAACGGATCTAGTCATTAGTCATTAGTCATTTGTCATTAGTCATTAGTCATTCATTGGGTATGGTTATTCTCCTTATCTTCCCAGTCCCTAGTCCTCAGTTGCCAGTCCCCAGTCCATTTTCACAGATTAACCTCTTGCAACAGCCAAAAACCAGCAAAAGATTGTGCTTTGGGATCGGACTGTACACCCATAAAATGTACTCCATTAGCTTTTTGCTTGGCTTCTTCAAAACCTTTAGCTTCTGCTAAGATTTGAGGTTTTTTGATATTTGCCACAATCCAACTTTCAGTTACACCAGTTTCTAAAAGCAATCTCGCCTCTTGACTGGTGTCAAGTTTTAAGAAAGCTAACTCCAAACCAGACATCCAGCCAGCCAAGGGTAGCGCTCTTGATGAAAAAATCAAAATACCAGGAATACGGGCTTCGGGTGAAACTTTCGCTAACTCTAAAGGGAAAGCTTCACCAAAGCCAATTTCCCACTCTGGCATATCAGCAAAATCCGCAGCATCTAAGGTAACAAATACCCACTGCTGTCCTTCCAAAGCATCTGGTAAACGTTGCGGCAAAGGTTTCTCCAAGCGGACTGAGGGATTAGTCCCCCCTTGATACCCTGCCTCTTGAGGATACACTTCTTCCATGCGCTGTTCTAACCATTGGTTAAGAACCAAAGTGCGACGGCTAGGCTGGGCGGGAATGCCCAAATCTTGGCAGGCTTTAGTAATCATATTGTTCATTTGGCGGCGGAAAAAGCGGATTTTAATTGGTGCTTTTCCAGCTTGGTTAATAGCCTCCTGCAATGCTGTCCGCAACCAGCCCGAATTTACCTGGGTACTGGGACAATATTGAGCATAACGAAACAAAGAATCTGCTTTTGCGCCGATATCCAAGGGGCTTTCGCAGACTAAAACTTCCCAAACTTTTTTTTGATTATCGTCCAAAATCGGACGGGAGTAAAAATCGATTTCCCAAATACTGCCCATGTTTTGCGGTAAAAATCTGGCTGTTATGTTTTCCTGATATGTTGATCATACGAGTGTTGGGGCGCATTGGGGATTGGGGATTGGGCAAAAGAGTGCTGAGTGGTAATTTAGAAAAAGCCTTTATTTTCCCCGATCGATCCAAACGCCTCGGAGTCCAGCTGCTTTGGCTGCATGATAATCTTCTACAATACTATCGCCGATATGCCAGGCTGCCTCTGGAGAACATTTATGTTTGTCTAAGGCAATAGCGAAAATTTGAGGATCGGGTTTCGCTGCACGTACCTGGGTAGAAATAGTGACGGAGGTAAAAAACTCTCTCAATCCCAAACTTTGCAATACAGAGTAAATCCGAGAATCAAAATTGGACAGTACTCCCAAAGTAACCCCCAACCGCCGCCAGTTGATTAAAGCTGGTAAGACATCGGGATAGACAAACCACGGTTCGCCAGTGCCAAAGTGGATGTAAAGTTCGCTAAAAAAAGCCGAAAAGTCAGAAAATTCCTTGAGAACACCTGCCCTTTCAAAAGTGTTCAGAGCAATTATCCGCCACCAATCAAACTCGCGCTGGGGAATATCTTGCAGTTCTGCATCTGGAAATATCGGTGGCGGCGCTGCTTTAAAGCTTTGGATGAAGGCTGTATTTAATGTTTCGGCTGAAACTATAACGCCAAATTCCTGGGCTATCTGACTATAAACGTCGCCCACACTACCTTTAACACCGAAGAGTGTACCCACAGCATCTAAAAAAATAACTTTCGGTTGTTCCATTAAATTTTGAAAATTTTGAATGTTGAATTTTAGATTTTGGCTTGTTAAGAGCTTCTGTGGGTAGAGTCTAGCATCTGCTAAGTAGATTGGCGGAAATAAAACAAATCATCGTAAACATCTTGGTTTTTACCAATGCCCAATGCCCAACCTTGAAAGTTATCGAGAAAGTGTTTCTATGATCGGACGGACTAGCCAATTAAAACCAACTTTAAGCTGATGGTCTAAAGTTGGCAGCCTATATAAGTAAGCAGCACGGCGGGCGACGTATGCCAAGGGACCATCTAGTTTAATTCCCAAACCAGTGAGAGTGGCGTTGTCTATTCCTAGTGCCATCATTTCTCCTAACTGCTGGTAGTGGAAGGGAAGGAGGGGGCGATTAGTCAGAGTTGCCCAGATATTCCAAGCAGTATAATCAGCTTGTTGAAAAGCCGCTTGTGCAGTAGCGGGGACTTGTTGTCCTTCAGCATCATGACAGTCTGCTAAATCTCCCAAGGCAAAGATTTCTGGATGATCGAGGACTTGCAGATTGGGTGTAGTGGTGATTTGACCACGCTGATTTTGCTTGAGAGAAAGAGATTTTACTACGGGCGCAACTCTAGTTCCCACAGTCCAAATTACCAAATCCACGGGAATCGTATCTAACTGGTTTTTGTACTCTAGGGAAATGCTATTTTGCTCGATTGATTCGACTTTGGTTTCTAAGTCAAGAAATACACCACGGGCATCTATTGCTTTCTTTGCTGCTTCCCGATTAAACTCCGGGGAAGTTCGCAAAATTTGGTCGGCGATTTCAACTATCCGAAAGCGTCCTCTTTCGCCTAGTCTGTCGGCTAATTTACAAACTAACTCTACACCACAGTAGCCAGCCCCAACGATCGCTACCCGAATTTTATCAGCATCCGATTCTTCTAAAAATCGCAGGCGTTCTTCTAAACGATAAGCATCAGAGATTGTGCGGAATGTGTAGGCGTAGGCTGTTGCACCAGGGACTAAATCTAGCGGTGTCTCACCTCCTAGCGCCAGCACTAATCGGTCGTAAGGGATTTCCGGCCCTTCTTGTATATTTACCCGTTGCTGGTCGATGTCAATTCCAGACACAACCCCTTGATAAAAACGCACTCCTGTCCCTTGCAAAAGTTCTTCAAAGGGTGGGGCAATTTCCCAGGTTTGCAGTTCGCCAGTGAGTAATTCGTAAAGTAAAGGAGAGAATAGGAAGCGATCGCTTTGATCTACTAGAACAATTTCGGGTTTTTGCGTAGATTCCCAAGGTAATTGGCTTAACCGCAGGGCTGTGTAGAGACCACCAAAGCCTCCGCCAAGGATACAAATTCTAGAAGTTTGTTCAGTCATCTATTCTATGCTATGCAACAATCAATATTAATTAGGCAACTAACTTCAGTCTAGTAAGTTAAAGCGGACTTTTCCAAACCTCCAAAAGTTTTTGAGAAATTAATCATCAATTAAATCTCCAGTTATATAACCATTGTCACGGTTATCTAACTGGAGATTCGCTATATTTAACAGTTAACGGCTAAAAGGAGTTAAAGAGATGGAAATTAAGCCAACTGACCCATCGCTAGCACTCATGGAAATTCCCCCAGGCTATCTCAATATTATGGGTTACGTCGATCAATCAGAAGTTAATGGCCCTGGTTGTCGTGCAGTCGTCTGGGTACAAGGTTGTCTGCGTGAGTGCCCTGGCTGTTTTAATACTAACTCCTGGTCTTTTGAGGCTAATCAATTGATTGCTGTTGATACCATTGCCGATAATATTCTCAGCAATCCGCGCAACACGGGTGTAACATTTTCTGGTGGAGAACCATTTTGGCAAGCAACCGCACTAGCATCTTTAGCCCGGAAGGTAAAAGCTGCTGGTTTAAATGTAATGTCTTTTTCTGGGTTCACTCTTAAGCAGCTACAGTCACAATCCGCGCCGCCAGGTTCCCAAGCATTGTTAGAACAACTCGATATTCTGATTGACGGGCCTTTTGTACAATCTCTGGCAATTAATTCTCCCAATTCTCCAGTTTCTTCTAGCAATCAACGGGTTCGGGTGTTAAACCCGGCTTTCCAAGACCAGATTACTTGGGCTAGCGACCAGATAGAAATCCACATCCTCAAAGATGGTGGTCGCATTGTCACTGGCTATCAAGGTGGACTAGAACTAACGTAGTGGGGTATGGGGTGTGGGGGTTAAAGCTTAAAAATTGACCTTCTGAGGCTCGACATTGACCTTCTGAGGGTTAAATTTTTACACCCCCGCTTCCTGATCGAATGCTCCGTCTGATGCTGAACGCCTTGCGGCTTTGGTACGCCAGCATCCACTGTCTGGTTTTGAACACTGCCACTTTGTTGGCAAATTAATCAATGCACCATGTGGAAATTCCAATACTCCAGGTTCTAACGATTTGTATATTGACCAGAGCAACTATGCTGAAGTTATTTCGGGTATACAAAGAGATGAACCTATAGTTACTGTTGCATACTATACCTTGCAAATCATTGGTATTTGCGATCGCAATTTTGGCAATTCTCACCCAAAACTGTCAGAATTTTGGCTTTCTATTGTTCAAGTTGGGCATCGGTTTCACTAAGTAATTGCCCCATTAAATCCCGAAATGCTTGTACAAAAGCTCTCAAGGGAATGTTGCGTTGGAATTGGTCATATTTCCCTTTGATAAAATAACCCCCTTGTCGCACAATGGGTTTATGGACTTCATTAATAACGGCAGTTTTACCAATACCAGAGAAACCTGCTACCAAAATCGTTTCAGTGTTTCCCTGTGCTACTCTGTCAAAGACTGCGAGTAAGCTTTCTACTTCTGCTTGCCGACCATAGAGTTTTTCTGGGATGATGAAGCGATGTCTACGACGGGCTACGCCTACGCAAATATCTCGCACTCCTAACTCAAAGTTGATCATTATCATTAAAATAAATCGCAAACTGTATAATTAGCGATGCGGCTCATGATAATCATCGAAAGAGATCACAATGATTGCCCTACCTGGAATTGCCATCCAAAGCAAAATCTATGAGAGTTCGGCATCTCTGGTGTATCGGGGGATCAAAGTGCAAGATAATCGATCGCTCATCGTCAAGATGCTAAAGCTTGATTATCCCTCTACCCAAGAACTGACTCGCTACAAACAAGAATATGAAATTACCCGCTCCCTCAACCTGCAAGGAGTCATCAAGGCATACAGCCAGCAGGAATATCAACGCACGCTTGTAATTTTATTAGAAGACTTTGGTGGAGAGTCTTTAGAACAATGGATGCACAAGTGTCCAGAGACTTTCTCCCCCATGCCCTTATCTACTTTCCTCCGGCTTGCCATTGACCTCACAGACATTTTAGGCAGAATCCATGCAGCTGATGTGATTCATAAGGACATCAACCCCGGCAACATTGTCCTCAATCCACATACTGGTGTTGTAAAAATCATTGACTTTGGGATTGCCACCCGCTTTAACCGCACAAATCCAACTTTCAAAAGCCACTATGCTTTAGAAGGAACCCTCCCCTACCTGTCTCCAGAACAAACCGGGAGAATGAATCGTTTACTCGATTACCGCACTGATTTCTATTCGCTGGGTGTGACCTTTTACGAACTGCTAACCGGACAACTGCCGTTTCCCACAAGGGACATCCTTGAACTAGTCCATTGTCATATTGCTAAACAGCCACCTCCACCTCATGAATTGAATGCAACGATTCCCAAAGCAGTTTCAAATATAATTATGAAACTGATGGCAAAAAATGCCGAGGATCGCTATCAAAGTGCTTGGGGAATCAAAGCGGATTTAGAAATTTGTGCCGAGCAATTAACAGAAATTGGTAAAATTGATAATATTCAACTGGGTCTGCAAGACATTCAAGATCGGTTTCAAATTCCTCAAAAACTCTATGGAAGAGACAAAGAAGTTGCAATGTTAATAGCGACTTTTGAGCGCGTTGCTGCTTCACCAAACCATCCAGAAAATATTTCAGAACAGGAACAAAATAGCAACTCAACATTCCCAGTCGAAATGATGTTGGTATCTGGCTATGCTGGAATTGGGAAATCAGCGTTAGTGCAGGAAATTTATAAACCAATCACCCAAAAGCGGGGCTATTTTATCTCTGGGAAGTTCGATCAATTTCAGCGTAATATTCCCTACAGTGCGATCGCAGATGCTCTGCAAAAATTAGTACAGCAACTACTCGGTGAGTCAGACGAGCAAGTGCAGCAATGGCGATCGCGTCTGCTTGCAGCCTTAGGTAACAACGGACAAATCATTATTGATATCATCCCAGAAGTTGAGTTAATTATTGGCAAGCAGCCACCTGCAACGGAGGTAGGCGCAACTGAAGCTCAAAATCGCTTCAATCGGATTTTTCAATCGTTTGTGCGGGTGTTTTGTGACAAGGAACATCCCCTAGTAATTTTTCTCGATGATTTGCAGTGGATAGACTCAGCAACGCTGAAGTTAATCGAGTTGATGCTGCTAGATGAGCAAATCCAATCTCTATTTTTAATTGGAGCATATCGAGATAATGAGGTAAATTCAACGCATCCACTCGCATTAATGCTAGAAAGACTGCGAAAACAAGGAGTAGTTTTTCAAGAAATTATTCTGACACCCTTAACGCTGGAACCATTGAATCAGTTGATTGCCGAGACACTACATTACAATCCTGACAATGTTCATTCTTTGGCTGAGTTAGTGCTGCGTAAAACTGAGGGTAATCCTTTTTTTGTCAATGAATTTTTGAAAATGCTGTATAGCGAAAATTTGTTGACCTTTGACCCCCCTCAATCCCACGCCAGATGCTACCCTGCGGGAACGCTAAGAGCGAACAAGTCGGCAGAGCCGCCCAACGCACTGGCTCCCCTTAGTAAGGGGGGGTGGCAATGGAACATTGCTCGAATCCAAGCCCAAAATATTACCGATAATGTTGTGGAATTAATGCTGGTCAAGTTGAAGAAACTACCAGACTCCACACAGCAAATTCTCCGATTAGCGGCTTGTATTGGAGCTGAATTTGATTTAGATGTTTTATCGATTGTTTGTAATAAATCACCTCAATTAGTCTTTTTAGATTTACTCGCAGCCATACAAAATGGATTAATTCAACCCCTATCTGAATTAAATGAAAACTTGTTAATTAAAGAGCATAAGTTTCTGCATGATCGCGTACAGCAAGCAGCATACGCCTTAATTGATGAGCCGCATAAACAAGTTGTTCATTTACAAATTGGGTGTAATCTCCTCAAAAAAACTTTGCCAGAGCAACTATCAGAACGAATATTTGAAATTGTCGATCATCTCAATCATGGAATTGGGCTGATTACCGAGCAATCCGAACGCAATGAAATTGCGCGATTAAATTTAATCGCAGGTCAAAAAGCAAAAGCAGCGATCGCCCATAATATCGCTAAAAACTATTTAGCCACAGGGAGAGAATGGCTGGCAGCATCTAGCTGGCAAACAAACTATGACCTGACCTTAGATTTATATTCAGAAACAACAGAAGTCGCATATTTGTGTGGCGATTTTGAGCAGGTAGAATATTGGGTGGCGATCATTCTACAAAAAGCTAAAACAGTTCTCGACAGCGTGAAAGTTTACGAAGTCAAAATTCAAACATACATAGCGCAGAACCAATCATTGAAAGCGATCAATACGGCATTGCAAGTTTTGCAGCAACTGGGAATCGGTTTCCCTGAAAAGCCAAGTCAATCAGATATTCGCCTTGAACTAGACGCAATCGCATCACTCATCGGCTCAAAGCCGATTGAGGACTTGAGCCATTTGCCCCAAATGACAGAGCCGGACAAGTTAGCGGCGATGCGAATTTTATCAAGCATCACGGTTGCTGCCTATATTGTGGCTCCCGATTTGATGCCTCTACTTGCATCTAAACAGGTCAACTTGTCCATTCAGTATGGTAATGCGTTTGCTTCTCCCTTTGCCTATGCCTTGTGTGGATTAATTCTTTGTGGAATGGTGGGAAACATCGAGTCTGGCTATCAGTTTGGACAGCTTGCTTTAAGGCAGTTGTCACAGCCGAATACCCATTCCCTCAAAGCCAGGACATTGATGTTTGTAAATATCTTCATCATCCATCGGAAAGAACATGTTAGAAAAATATTGCAGCCATTACTAGAAGCCTATCAAAGTGGACTAGAAACTGGAGATTTTGAGTTTGCTGCCTATTGCGCTCACACTTACTGCCTCCAATCCTTTGTCGTTGGAAAGGACCTCTTGGAGGTTGAACGGGAGATGAGGACATTCAGTGAAGCAATCCGTCAATTTAAACAGGAAGCAGTACTCAATTGGGCTGAAATATTTCAGCAGTCTATCTTAAATTTGAGGGAATGTCCGGTCAATCCAACCAGTCTAATTGGCGAATCCAACAATGAGGAGAATACACTTACACAAGACGGACAAGATGGATTTGCAATCTTTCTAGTGTATTTCAACAAACTTCTCGTATGCTATCTATTTTCTAAGTACGATCAAGCAGTTGAAAACTCAGCTAGAGCAGAAAGTTATTTACTCCAAGTAAGAGCGACACCCTCTGTTCCTTTGTACTACCTCTATGACTCTCTGGCAAGGCTTGCGGTATACCCTAGAAGCAATAATCAAGTGCAAGAGGAAATCCTCAAAAAAGTTGCGGTTAACCAGGAAACAATAAAAGATTGGGCACGTTATGCGCCCATGAATTATTTACATAAATATCATTTGGTGCAAGCAGAGATTGCACGAGTTTCAGGACAATTGCTTGAGACAGAAGAATTCTATGAACAAGCCATTCAAGGAGCCAGTGAAAATGGATATATCCAAGAAGAAGCGTTAGCTTATGAATTGGCTGCAAAACATTATTTGGTGCGAGGTAGAGAAAAGTTTGCCCAAACCTACATGAAAGAAGCTCACTACTGCTATGAACGTTGGGGAGCAGTTGCAAAGGTCAAAGATTTAGAGACTCGCTATCCGCAGCTATTTCCTCAGCCATTGGGTATGGCTTCTACACCAATTCATACAACTTCTGGAACCACCTCTAATAACTCAGACATCGCTTTCGATTTAGCGGCGGTACTAAAAGCATTCCAAGCAATTTCTAGTGAAATGGAACTGGATCAATTGCTCAGTTCTTTGATGAAAATCTTAATTGAGAATGCTGGCGCACAAACAGGATTTCTGATTTTGGAAAACTTAGGAGAATGGGCGATTGAAGCTTCTTATGAACTCAATGATGGTAAGAATGTCTGTGCTACACAAATACTGCAATCCATTCCACCAGCAAATCGATTGCCTGAATCAATTATTAATTATGTGATTCGGACTCATGAATCTGTCATTTTAAATGATGCCACTCGTGAAGGTAATTTTATCAATGAGCCATACATTCAACACAACCAAACTCAATCTATTTTCTGTTTGCCACTGTTGAACCAAGGTAAGCTTGTTGGCGTATTGTATCTAGAAAATCAATTAGCAACTGGAGCATTTACACCAGAGCGATCGCAAGTTTTACATCTCCTATCTACCCAAGCAGCGATCGCCATTGAAAATGCCAAACTTTACTCCAAGTTGCGCGCTAGCGAAAGTCAGATGGCTCAATTCCTGGAAGCGGTGCCGGTAGGAATTGGAGTCGTGGATACACTGGGTCGCCCTTGCTACGCCAATCAACAGGCAATTCAGCTATTGGGCAAAGGGATTATTCCTGGTGCGACACCAGAGCAACTTGCAGAAATTTATCAACTTTATCTAGCGGGAACAGAGGAACCATATCCCATTGAGAACTTGCCAGTGATGCGGGCGTTAAAAGGCGATCACACGAGAATTGACGATTTAGAAATTCACCAACACAACGCCATCATTCCAGTTGAAGGGTGGGGAACTCCAGTTTTTGATGAACAGGGCAATGTGATTTATGCGATCTCAGCTTTTCAAGACATTACAGAACGCAAGCAAGCAGAGCAACTGTTAGCCGATTACAACCGCACCTTAGAGCAACAAGTAGCCCAACGAACGGCAGCTTTACAAGCAAGCGAAGCCGCACTGCGCCATCGAGAACAGGAATTACGACTGATTACCGACGCTCTCCCCGTTTGTATCTGCTACATAGATACAGAGCAGCGCTATCGATTTATCAACCGCACCTATGAGGACTGGTATGGCTGTAGTCGAGATAAAATTCTGGGTAAGCAGGTTCGTGAAGTCATGAGTGAGGCAGCTTATCAAATTATTGAACCGTACATCAATCAAGCCCTAGCAGGACAATTTACAACCTATGAAGCAGAAGTCCCTTTGCCGATGGGCAAAAAGTATCTTGCTGTCACCTCCATTCCCGATTTCGATCGCCACGCTCAAGTCAAAGGATACTATGGTTTGATTGCAGACATTAGTGAACAGCGCAACGCTGCACTAAGGGAACGCCAACGCGCCGAAGAATCATCAATTCTGCAAGAACGCAACCGCATGGCTAGAGAAATCCACGATACACTAGCCCAGGCTTTTACTAGTATCATCGTTCACTTAGATGCTGCCTCCCAACGTCTTACCCTCGATCCAGATGCCGCCCAGTCACACCTAAAAACAGGGCGGATCTTGGCGCGTTCCGGGCTGGCGGATGCCCGTCGCTCAGTAGAAGCGCTCCGCCCGCAGATATTAGAAGAAGGGGATTTACATAGCGCACTTGATCGCCTCGCGGCTCAGATGTTTTCTCATACCTCAGTGCAGGTCGTCTGCGAAGCAATCGGCGAACCATATACTTTACCGAAAGAGGTGGAAAGTAATTTACTTCGCATCGGGCAAGAAGCGTTAACCAATGCCTTTAAGTATGCTAATGCCAGCGAAATCCGCGTTGAGTTGCGGTATGAATCATCGCAAGTCGTCTTGCAAATCAAAGACAATGGGCAAGGGTTTGAAAGCCAAAGTCTATCCGTCAGTCGGGGCTTTGGGTTACTGGGAATGACCGAACGCGCCCAACGCATTGGAGGAGAATTGACGATTGTCAGCCACTTGGGACAAGGCACAGAAATTGTAGTCAGAGTACAAACGCCATGACCGAAAATGAAAAGGATACAGAGCCAATAAATTTATTTATTTATGAGTGTCTTTAATTTTGAATTCGGAGCGTTCGCCCTTGGCGTCTCGAAGAGAAGCGACGTGACCCAATGCTCACCCACTACACCTGACTCCTCTGTAATCCGCATCTTGATCGCTGACGACCATCCATTTATGCGAGAAGGTCTAGCAGCCGTACTCGATTATCAACCAGATATGACCGTGGTTGGGCAAGCCTGCAACGGCTACGAAGCAGTAGAATTGTTCCGCCAACATCAACCCGATGTCACATTGATGGATTTGCGGATGCCGGAACTCAGTGGCGTGGAAGCGATCGCTACCATTTGCGCTGAGTTTGCCGACGCTCGAATCATTGTCTTGACGACCTATGACGGCGACGAAGACATCTATCGGGGACTGCGAGCAGGCGCAAAAGGTTATGTCTTAAAAGATGCAGAACCAGACGAACTACTGACAGCAATTCGGTCAGTTCACAGAGGTCAGCAGTACATCCCCCCTGCCGTGGGCGCAAAACTAGCAGAACGGATACGGAGTCCAGAACTGAGCGATCGCGAATTGGAAGTGTTGCGCCTGATGGCAACAGGCAAGAGTAACTTAGAGATTAGCACTGCTTTGGCGATCGCTGAGGGAACGGTCAAATTCCATGTGAAAAATATTTTGAGCAAACTGGGAGTGAGCGATCGGACTCAAGCAATGATTGTTGCTCTCAAGCGCGGTATTATTACACTTTAAGAATTGAACTGCCCATGCCAATCTTGACGGTAGAAACCCTATGCTCTGAAGCAGCAATCTTTTCGGCAGCCGAGTCCCAGCATCCAGAACCCATTCTTTACGGTGTCACAGACGGTAAAGCTGTTGGAACGTATTTAGAACAGAAGTTTAGACTTTATCTAAAAGGAAAATATGAGTTTTTGGAAGGTAATTCAGCAAGTGGAATCGACTTTCCTGGTTTGCTTGTTGACGTAAAAGTAACCAGCATTAGACAACCTCAGTCGTCATGTCCCTTTAAATCTGCACGACAAAAGATTTTTGGTCTTGGATATTCGCTGATTATTTTTGTTTACGACAAGGCAGACAACAGTACAAGCCGAACAGCAACTTTAAGTATTTTATACACGGTTTATGTAGCTGCTGAAAGAACAGCAGATTTCCAGATGACTCGCAAAGTTCGTAATATTTTGGACAATGAAGGCAATAAAGATGATTTGATTGCATTTATGCTGGATCGAAACCTGCCTGTTGATGAGATTGAAGCAGCAAACATTGCGGATGAAATATTTGCGAATCCTCCAATCCAAGGATTTTTAACAATTTCCAATGCTTTGCAAATGGCGGCTTCAATATGGAAGAGTCATTGAGCGTGCTGGGCAAGAAGCAGGTGTAGTTGCTGTTTATAGGGCAATCTTATGATTCAGATTCCTGCAAAGCTGAAAGCGGAGTACGGAGACTTTCAAACTCCATCAGAGTTAGCTGAAAAAATTTGCCATAAACTACTAGAGCTTGATGTAATTCCTGATGTGATTGTTGAGCCAACCTGTGGTATTGGCAACTTTATTCAAGCTGCCGCAAATTCGTTTCCATCGGCAAGTAAAATCATTGGATTGGAAATAAATCAAGACTATATACAAGAGATTAGCAAAAACAATCAGCTTTTAAACGATCAAAGAATCCAAGTTCAGCAAGGAAATTTTTTTGAGTTTGATTGGTCATCATTAAGTGATGAGTTTAGTGGAAAAATATTGATGCTAGGAAACTTCCCTTGGGTTACTAACTCTCAACAAGGTTTAATAGGTGGCGAAAATTTGCCCCAAAAAAACAATTTTCAGAATCACAAAGGTTTAGAGGCAATCACAGGCAAGAGCAATTTTGATATTTCTGAGTGGATGTTAATTCATTCAATTCAGTGGTTGCAAAAGCATGAAGCTTATCTGGCAATGCTATGCAAAACTTCTGTTTCAAGAAAATTATTGAATTACATTCATTCCCAAAGTTTAAATCTTGCTTACTGTGCAACTTACAAAATAGATGCCAAAAAATATTTTAATGCAACTGTTGATGCTTGTCTTCTATTTTGCAAATTTGACTTAAACTCGCAAAACTATTTTTGTGATGTGTTTAATAATCTTAACTCCAATAATTATTACCGAATAGGTTATCGTAACAACACTCAAATTAGAGATGTAACATCTTTCGATAAGCTACAAGATTTACATAATCCTAACATGGGATTAAAATGGCGATCTGGCATTAAGCATGATTCTTCTGTTGTCATGGAACTTTCTAAAGTTAATGATATTTTTACCAATGGACTAGGAGAAGTTGTCGATATTGAGGAGACTTATCTGTTTCCTTTGGCTAAGGGTTCTGATGTCGCTCAGAATCGGACAAAAAGCCTTAATCGATATGTTTTAGTTACTCAAAGATGTATTGGTGAAACAACTGAGTACATCAGAGACTTAGCTCCTAAAACTTGGGAATATTTAGAGACTCATTCAGAATATTTAGATAGTAGAAAAAGCAAAATTTATAAAAACAGTTTCCGTTTTTCTATATTTGGAGTTGGCTCATACACATTCGCTCCCTGGAAGATTGCTATTTGTGGACTTTATAAAAAACTAGATTTTAGGCTGGTTGGAAAAATGGATGGTAAAGCTATTGTCTTTGATGATACTGTCTATTTTCTAAGTTTTGATGACGAACAAGTTGCTAGCCAAATATTTGCACTTTTGACTTCTATACCAGCAATAGAGTTCTACTCTTCTCTAATTTTTTGGGATGAAAAGCGTCCAATTAAGTCTAGTATCTTGAACACCTTAAATTTGTCTGCTTTAGCAAAAAGACTATCCATAGATTTGTAATAATAAAAATTATTACAAATCATTGACTGCACTTTCCTGCAATTTTCTCAGATACCTGCTCTTAAGGATAGGTTGTTTCTAGCCTTAAGAGTAAGTTATTTGCTACCCCTATTGTTAGCCTAAAAACTTACCGTGGGGGATGCGACAAGTAGCAGCAATTTCTATATTCTCAGAATCAAGAAACGATATTCAATTTCTTACTGTTCTTTCCAGCATTTTCATCGCCAAGATGCTTCCACAGACCGCATAAAACAAAGATGAGTCAGACAAGCGATCGCGACAGGCTGCTCATGCCAATTTCAGAACACGACCATACCCAAGGAAAAATCGATGCATCAGTCATTTTAGTGGAATACGGTGACTATCAATGTCTTTGCTGTAGTGAGGTTAACAGGATGATTCAAGAGATTCAGCAACAGATCCAATTGTGCTTTATATTTCGTCATTTCCCCCGCACACAACTTCATCCCCAAGCACAAAAGGCAGCAGAAGCAGCAGAAGCCGCCGCCGCGCAAAATAAGTTTTGGCAAATGCACAATCTCTTATTTGCGAATCAATCCGCACTTAACAATGGCTATCTTCTAGAGTATGCCAATGCAATACAGCTTGACATCAATCGATTCCTTCGGGATATGACAGATCGCGTTCACGCTCAAAGAGTCAATCAAAATATGCAAGGTGGTATACACAGCGGTGTCAGTAGTACACCAGCCTTATTTGTTAACGGAGTTCGCTATAGAGATGCCTGGCATACAGAGAGATTACTTGCAGCGATTCTCTAGACACACCGATTTAGTAATCAAAAGCAATCATCAATTGAGTGTGAAATGTGGGGAGAACAAAAAATTAGTGCTGAAATAGTGACACCTAACCAGGCTTAGTCAAAATCAGGAAAGTATGTAAATGAAAGCTTTAGAAATTGTCAAGCAGGCTTACGTTTATCTCAACGAGAAAGACATTCCAAATTATTTCGCACTCATGTCCCCTGATGTTGAGTTTTATCAAACGGAAGAAGTTCCTTGGGGTGGTCGCTATCGTGGCTTTGATGAGAGCAAGGTTTTTTTCTCTAAGTTTTCTCCATTGATTGATTCAGAAGTCGATGTCTCTTATTACATTTCATCAGGTAATCAAATCGTTGCGATCGGTAAAACGAATGGCATCGCCAAGCAAACTGGAAAAAAGTTTAGTTGTAATTTGGCTCACATCTGGACAGTCAAGGAGGAAAAAATTGTGAGATTAGAGGTTTACATTGACACTGATGTGCTAAAAGCTGCACTGATATAAGTCTAATCAGTTTTAACCAACAGTTAAACGCGGTTAAGAATTTAACAGGAGGTTCACAGATGAAAATTTTTGTTGCAGGAGCAACGGGAGCAATTGGTCATCCGCTAATCGCGCAATTGCTGGCAAAAGGACACGATGTAGTTGCTCTGACCCGTTCTCCAGACAGAGCCAAAACTTTAGCCGAACAAGGTGTAGAATCTGCGATCGCAGATGTATTCGATGCTGATGCTGTCAAAGCCGCTGTCACCCGCGCTCAACCAGAAGTAGTAATCGAACAACTCACCGCTCTACCCAAGACCTACACTGGCGAATCGATGAGTGCGGCAGCACCATTAAACCAGCGTATTCGTCTAGAAGGCGGTGCTAATGTGCTAGCAGCAGCGCAAGCGGCAGGCGTGCGCCGTTACCTGAGACAGTCGATCGCATTCTGGGCAGTTCCCGGTACGGGATTGGCAAATGAAGAAACACCGCTATCTATATATGCTTCGGCCGCAGTTGCCGCCGATGCTCGCACGGTGAATGAAATCGAGCATCGCCTCCTGGAAACGCCCAATCTAGAAGGGATTGTCTTGCGCTATGGCTTCTTTTACGGGCCTGGCACTTGGTTTGCTCCTGATGGCGACGTTGCTCAACAGGTGCGACAGCAACAATTTCCCATCGTTGGCAATGGCGAAGGTGTGTGGTCGTGGGTTCACATTGAGGATGTGGCGATCGCCACAGTTGCAGCAGTTGAGCAAGGCAATCCTGGCATTTATCTGATTACAGGCGATCGCCCCTTAGAAGTACGCGAGTGGCTCCCGGCTTTTGCTCGTTGGCTGAATGCGCCGCCGCCTCCCCAGATATCAGTTGAAGAGGCGCTAAGACTAGGTGGTGCGGATGCTGTTTACTACGGCATCCAGATGCGCGGGGCCTCAAATGCCAAGGCAAAACGCGAACTCAATTTTCAGCCGCGACCTTTGGAATGGATGGTTGACACTCCCGTTGCTCGTGCCAGCTAACAAGTTAAGGGACAAGTAAGGAAATTTCACGATCAGTAGTTAGGCAAAAATATTTATGCTTTTTTCAACACCACTAAAATCGCTGTATTCCTTAACTGTTCCCTGTTAAACTCAACAACCACAAGACCAAAAATGGGGTTGAACTCAGTTGGACTCAATTAGGACTTACACAAGAACTCTCTGAAAACCTCTTTACTTCGTGTCCTTTGCGGTACCCTGCGGTCAGCCGCTTGCGCGTCTACATTTTTTCATAATTTTGCGTAAGTCCTGTTAATTAATTCATCACAGACAACGAAAAAGGAGAAAGAATCATGACTTACACTGACGATGTAGCCCTTGAAGCTTATGTGCGGGAAACCTGCGGTACGGTGTTTCATCCAATCGGCACCTGTAAAATGGGCACGGACTCAATGGCAGTTGTAGACTCAAAATTGCGGGTCTATGGAGTTGAAGGGTTACGAGTTGTAGATGCTTCGGTCATGCCAACGCTAATCACGGGACATACAAACGCGCCCACAATAATGGTTAGCGAAAAAGCCGCAGATTTAATTAAAGCAGCAGGTAGCGTTTCCAAGCAAGCACCCAAAGCAATTGCCAAGTGACTCATACCAATTCGCAATGGGCTTCGCTACGCTAACGCAATTACTTTTTGTAATGGGGATTTTACCCCGAGGTAGAAGAAAAATGAAGATTGCTCAATATGGAACAGCGATCGCGGTTCTTCATGCGATCGCCAACGGACTGCATGGTTTAGCACATATACAAATCCCAGTTGCCCTATCTTTGCTTCAGATTTCATTTGTGGGGATTGTGATTTTTCTAACTCCCATCATTGCCGCCGTTTTACTTTGGACGCAGTTTTACCGCATCGGTAGCTGGCTATTGGTGAGTTCAATAGCTGGATCGCTGCTTTTTGGAATTTACAATCATTTCATCGTAATTAGTCCCGATCATGTGTCTCAAGTTGCCTTTGCAGGTTGGGGAATGCTATTCCAAGTCACAGCTATCCTGATATTAATTGTGGATGGATTTGGCTGTTGGGTTGGTATATGGGCATTGAAAACGACGACTCAGCAACAACAAGTCTTATGAGTTCTTTCGAGTTCATATTTATTTCTCATCAGGGTTGATTTAATATGTTCGATCTCGAACAAACTATTAAAGACCGACACTCAACACGCAAATTCTTATCTCAACCAGTGCCACGAGCTTTGCTCGATGAAGCCCTCGCTTTAGCGCAGTGTGCGCCGTCAAATTCAAACATCCAGCCGTGGCGGATGGTGTTTGCTGTTGGTGTTCGTCGCGATCGCCTCCAAAAGGCTTTGCTAAACCAAGCCAAGCAACAACAGCCCAACATCCCGCCACTTCCAGAAGCCTTCCGGTATTACCGCCAGGAACTAGGCGTGCAAGTCTACGGGGCGATGGGTATTACTCGTGACGATAAAGCAAATAGAGAACTGGCAGTTCTTGGCAACTACGAATTTTTTGGCGCACCAGTGGTTGGTATTGTTTGTATGCATCAAGACCTCGGTGTTGCGGATGCTTTGAGTGTGGGGATGTATCTACAAACACTGGTTTTGTGCCTAACTGCTCGTGGTCTTGGCACTTGCGTAGAGGTTTCGCTAGCAGGTTATCCCGAAATCATCCGTAACGAATTAAATATCCCACCGGAATTATTGATTATTTGTGGTTTAGCCGTTGGCTATTCCGATCCTGATTTTCCTGCGAATCATCTACATATCAGCCGTGAGGCTGTTGAGAAAAACGTTGCGTTTCTTGACCATTGAAGGCTATTTTTCTTATTTAGGAGATTTTGACATGGATAATACAATGGCTCCAACCAATTCACCTGTTGTAACGTCACCCCAAGTTACATTAGTTCCTAATAACTCACTATTGACCGAGACACCAGAGGAAGGACGACAACTGGCAGTCAAAATGGCACGGCTAATTATTAAACTGACTCAGCCTGATGAAGAAAAACGCAAACAGTTACGAGATGTATATGGTAACGATGCCATGATGCTAATTGCCGTTGGACAAACGGTTGCAACAGAGTTTACCACGATCGCCGCAGCTAATAATTACTGGCGTAAGTAATATCTCAAAAGCGTCAAATCAGTAATTTGCTCAGAGGTGATTTCAATGACACCCAAAGTAGAAACCCTAGCCAAACTCTACCTAGAAGGAGAATCTGTCGAAATCTCAGACATAGCTCAACTAGAACTCTGTGACTGGCTGATAAGCGAGTTCCAACAACTTCCGATTAATCCCATGTTCTCCAACTATATGCGCTATCGCACTGCGGCCCAAATGTGTGCGGATATTGCCCAACAGCAGCTTTGGGTGTCGGCTGATAGTTACGATAGCGAGATTTATCCGAATCCGTTTTATGGTTTTGCGTTCCTGGCAATTCACGATTATTACCACTGTGTAGCAAATGCTGACTTTAGCCTTGAAGGAGAAATCACTGCTTACCGCACACTTGCAAATCGAGTCCCCAGTTTAGAGATTCAAAAAATTATCTACTCTGAAATTGTGCTGAAATCGTCTGCTCACATTTACTTGGGTCATTCACCTACATCCAAACTCGTGTTTCCCTAAATGTTTACATATTGGGAGTAGAACTTATGGCTGTAAAAGGGACTGGGGACTGGGGATTAGGGATTGGGGATTGGGGGCTAATATGTCCCTTAAATTTAGTAATCTGTTCTGATTTTGGAGGAATGCACCATGAAAGTTTTGATTAAAGCGATCGTCAGTTTTTTCGTATTCATTGTAGATGTAGTGTACGGAAATCGTTCCTACGCCCGGTTTTATATGTTGGAAACCATCGCCCGCGTTCCTTACTTTTCTTATCTATCGGTGCTGCATTTTTACGAGACATTGGGTTACTGGCGCAAAGCTGACTTGTTGAAGGTTCACTTTGCCCAAACCTGGAACGAATTACATCATCTGTTGATCATGGAATCACTGGGGGGCGATCGCCTCTGGATTGATCGCTTCATCGCTCAACACGTTGCTGTAGCTTACTACTGGGTGGTTGTGCCGATTTACATGTTGTTTCCCTCTTACGCCTACTATCTGATGGAACTGATTGAAGGTCATGCCTACCACACCTATGACGAATATTTGCAAACCAATGAAGCCCAACTGAAAGCTCAAAAAGCGCCCCAGGTTGGAATCAACTTCTACCGCGATGGCGATCTCTATATGTTTGATGAAGTTCAGACTGCACCAGGTCATGAATTTCGCCGTCCCAAGGTAGATAATTTATACGACGTGTTTGTGAACATCCGTGATGACGAATGCGAACATGTGAAAACTATGGTGGCACTCCAGAAACCACAAGCGCGGCTAACCTTCAAAAGTCCCCATACGGTTTTTGAAGTCACAAAAGTTTTATCGAGCGAAGCAGAAGTTTGACTAAATAATTACTAATTCCTAATACTCCCTTTGCGAGAAGCAAGCTACGTAATTAAAGGTACAACCTCCTGACTTTAGTTTTGCAGACAAATTTATTAGCACCTTTGCGACCTAGAAGAGGAACAAACTATGAAAATGATCGCTCAACAAGCAATTGTGATGGGCGCAAGCATGGGCGGACTGCTGGCAGCGAGGGCATTAGCAGATTATTACCAGCAAGTAACAGTAGTGGAGCGCGATATTTTCCCTAACGAAGGCAAGAACTGCAAGGGAGTACCCCAGGATCGCCACGCACACAAGCCTGATACACCCTATAATTTCTCTGAGGGTACTATTGGGTAACATTTTACAGGTTGGCATTCCTAGAGTAGTCAACTACAAAAGGAACAGCAATGCACAAATGTATTCTAATCAATTGTGACTTTCATGACGAGTAGATTAGGTTGTTGCAGAATTTGCAGCTTTTACCCATTAGACGCTAAGCATTTTATCCAATTTCTAATCGACGGTATCGAATATGAACTACACACTCAAAAATAAACGCGCACTCGTCACTGGAGGAAGTCGCGGTATCGGGGCCGCCATCGTTAAGCGTTTGGCAACTGAAGGCGCTGATGTCGCTTTCACCTATACCAGCTCGCCCGACCGCGCCAAGGAAATCGCCGAAGCAGTCCAGGCGCTCGGCGTTCAGGCTTTGGACATCCAAGCCAACAGCGCTGAAGCTAGTGAAGTGGTGGCTGCTGTTGAACAGACAGTAGAGAAATTGGGTGGCATTGATATCCTTGTGAATAATGCAGGTGTAGCGCAGATAGCTCCTATCGATGATTTCACGCTTGCGGACTTTGATCGCACCTTTGCCATTAATGTGCGTGCCGTATTTGTGGCGACCCAAGCCGCAGTCAAGCATATGCAAGAAGGCGGACGCATCATCAACATTGGCAGCACCAACGCCGAACGTATGCCATTTGCCGGCGGCTCTGTTTATGCCATGAGCAAATCTGCTTTGCAAGGGCTTGTGCAAGGGCTGGCGCGTGACCTCGGCCCGCGTGGAATTACGATCAATAACGTGCAGCCCGGGCCGATCGCTACGGATATGAATCCCCCAGAGGGTGAGTTTGCCGAGATGCTCAAAAAGCAGCTAGCACTGCCCCGCTACGGCACTGTTGAGGAGGTTGCAGGGATGGTCGCTTATCTAGCTGGGTCTGAGGCAGCTTACATCACTGGTGCAAACCTAATGATTGATGGAGGGTTCAGCGCCTAACTGCCGCAGGTGTAGCGAATTGCAAACATCAACCCTTAAAACCGCGTATTCTCAGCAATGAGTGGATACACTAACTGCAAGTACACTGTAACCCATAGTCAGAGCTATTTTTAGCTTCCTGAGTCAAATCAGTAGTTCGCTACAAGTGAGGAATAATACGCATATTCATCTAAAATTGTCAATGACTATATCCGGTGTATTTCCAGTATGCAGAATCCCAAGGAGGTATCTTTGTCAAAGATTTACTTTTATTTATCTATAGGATTAGTATTTGATTTCTGAAAAAACTCCGTACATCTGGAGAGATAGAAAATCAAAGGTAGTGTTTCGGATAAACCACTCAAACAT
>NZ_JBALEF010000017.1:0-247549 GCF_036918245.1 Nostoc sp. | reverse complement strand
CGATCGCCGAATCAACAAATGCGATCGCCGAATCAACAAATGCGATCGCCGAATCAACAAATGCGATCGCCGAATCAACAAATGCGATCGCCGAATCAACAAATGCGATCGCCGAAGTAACAAATGCGATCGCCGAATCAACAAATGCGATCGCCGAAATAACAAATGCGATCGCCGAATCAACAAATGCGAACGCCGAATCAACAAATGCGAACGCCGAATCAACAAATGCGAACGCCGAAGTCTAACCCCTTTTAATTACGAATTACGAATTACCTAGCTTGCTTCTTGCCTTTGGTGACTATTACGAATTACAAATTGGTATTATTATCTCAACAATTTGCTAAACTCCAACTTCGTGGAGAGCAAATAAAACAATTTGAGTATTGGGAATTTGGAGGGGGTTGCAGAGTGGCTAATGAGCGCATAGTCAATACACAACAGATTTATCCAAGGGATTTTTCCTGGGGATTATGGCCTGTTGTGCCACTCTACCCCTATGGTAGGCGGCAGACAATTCGTCAAGAAGTGCTTAAGAACACAATCTGGAATTTTGACCAGATTCAGGGCATTTTCTACGTTGTTGTACCGATTCGCATGACTGTTGTGAAGCTAGAAACTGGGGGTCTTCTTGTCTATGCGCCTGTTGCACCAACCCCAGAGTGCATCAGACTTGTGAATGAGTTGGTGGCAGAATATGGCAATATTAAGTACATTATTCTGCCAACTATCTCTGGTATAGAACACAAGGTCTTCGTTGGCCCCTTCGCCAGATATTTTCCGACTGCACAGGTGTTTGTGGCTCCCCATCAGTGGAGTTTCCCGCTAAATCTCCCCCTTAGCTGGCTTGGCTTACCCCCAAAACGAACTCAAGTACTTCCAGAAGATAGCAGCAAAACACCCTTTGCTGACGAGTTTGATTATGCAATGCTGGGGCCCATCGGCCTTGGGCCTGGTAGGTTTGCAGAAGTTGCTTTTTTTCACAAGCGATCGCATACTCTTTTAGTCACAGATTCTGTGCTTTCGATCCCAGAAGATCCACCTGCGATCGTTCTCTTAGATCCATATCCTTTACTATTCCATGCCAAGGATCGTGCTTCTGATATTGTTGCAGATATTCAGGTAAATCGCCGTAAGGGTTGGCAGCGCATCTGTCTGTTTACTTTGTACTTTCAACCAAGGGCATTAGATATACGCCGATGGAGTCAGGTGTTACAAGATTCCTTAAAAGCCCCAGAACGCTCAAGGAAAGCTTATTTTGGATTGTATCCCTTTAAATGGCAGTCAGATTGGCAGCGATCGTTTGATGCCCTACGAGGTGATGGACGTTTGTTTGTCGCACCAATTTTACAAACGCTGATTCTCAACCGCGCCCCGAAGGAAACCATTGACTGGGCTGATAAAGTTGCAAGTTGGGACTTCGAGTGGATAATTCCCTGCCACTTTGATTCACCGATTAAAGCTAAACCGCATCAGTTTCGCCAAGCTTTCTCTTTTTTGGAAAAGCAGCCTGTTGTAAGTGGGGGTTTGTTGAATAGTAGCAGCTATGCTTTACCAGAGGAGGATTTTAAAACACTTAGAGTAATCGATGCTGGTTTAAATAAGTTTGGCATTGTGCCAGCAGCAAAGGAGAAGGTGTAGGAGAGCGGTATGCAACCCATGCTTTGGTAGTATGGCTGACTGTGCTACCCTATGAGTTTTTCACAAATGATTAAGGGACTTGCAAAAAACAAATTATCCCAAATTCTTTCTAGATTTGTAGGGGCGCAAGGCCTTGCGCCCCTATGTTCGCGGAGCGTCACGCATGGATGGGATATTTTTTTAACTTGAAGTTCCTAAGTAAAGTTATGTCCACCGTAGAATAATAAATAAACTAGCTCAGGTAAACCGTAGAAGCCTATGCCACAGGCAATTCTTAATCAAATCCTCAATCAGCTTGAAATTTTAGAGCCAGAGGAGTTACAGCAGTTGAATCAGGTTATCCAGAGATATCTTGTTGAGCAAGAACAAGTTACTCAACGGACAACATTTCACAAAGTACTGTTAACTTCTGGGTTGGTAAAACAACTCAAGCAACCAGTTTATATTCAGCAAACTGAACAGCGACTTATTCAGGTACAGGGTAAAACTGTTTCTGAAACAATTATTGAGGAACGCTGCTAGATGGCAGCTTATTATTTAGATAGCAGTGCGCTGGTAAAACGCTACGTCAGTGAGATAGGTTCAGCATGGGTTTTGAGTTTATTTGAGCCGCGACTAAAAAATGATGTACTGATTGCTGCTATTACTAGTGTTGAAATTGTCGCTGCTATTACACGGCGATCGCGTGGTGGAAGTATCATTGCTACTGATGCGATCGCAGTATGTAATCAGTTTAAAAGCGATCTCCGGTCTGAATACCAAGTAGTCGAAATCACAGAGAGCATTATCAACTCTGCAATGGTATTAGCTGAAGCATACGGGTTACGAGGCTACGATGCAGTTCAGTTAGGGGCTGGTCGTGCAGTAAATGCCCTCTGCATAGCTAACAGTTTACCTCTGGTAACATTTGTATCTGCTGATTCCGAATTGAATGCAGCCGCAGCAAGTGAAGGTCTACTTATTGAAAACCCCAACAACTACCCCTAACGTTCAATTCCCTTAAACCGTTCTTGCGCCGCTTTAAATGCTTCTTGCATCACCAACTGAATTTTCTGTTGATCGGGTTTCTTACCTCCCATTAAATCACCAAAGTAAACGCAAGCTGCTTCCCCTAGCGCCCAGGTATAAGCGGCTGCCCAAGAGGCGGCGATCGCACTACCAATACCTGGTATAAATTTAATCAACTCCCGGGCAATTGCCTGTGCTAAAAAACCACCTGCGATCGCACTGACAACTCCTCCCGCCTGAGATGGCGTAACTGTCTGCCCATATAATTTACCCAACAGACCCACCATTGATACTTGCAAGGCAGTGAGTACGGGCATTGTGGTAAATGGCAGAGGTACAGCGGCGAGGGTGGCAGACATAATCGCAAATGGCAAAATGTAACGGCGGGCAGCATCTCGGTAAAGGTTGCCAAGTTGCTTCCCAGATTCTTCTCGATCTAATAGCTGATAAATCGCCTGGGCTTCTGCTTGTGGAAGTAGTTCTGCCAAGGAATCTCGCAGTGCTTCTAAGCCATAAAATACCGGAGTGTAGCCATCTTCTTCTAAGCTAAAGTCAATGAGTACAGAGCGATCTGTTATTTTTGCGAAAGCTTGTTGCATGGCGGCAAATGCACGATTGACTTCCTGATAATCTGGCGGATAAATGGGATGATCGACGGTATCGCCAGGATAAACTTCGTGCAAGCAAGTCACTACCAGCAGACAGGGAATGTCTGGATACTTCTGGCGCAGCTGTTGAGCAATTTGTCGTAGCGTGTCAGTTGCAAAATCATTGATTTTAACCGTCAAAAGCAGAATTCTGGCGGAACGAGTTTCCTGTTGTAAATCGCCAACTAACTCCTGAACAATTGTTTGAGTATCTTGTTTGACATCACCCAGCCCTACTGTATCAGTAAAAATCAGTAACGGCAGGTCATTGGAAGGATAGGCATAGCGCTGGGTGTGTTGTGTGTGTGGGCGAAATCCTTGACCGACAATTTCAGCAGAAACTCCTGTCAATCCTCGGACAATGGAACTTTTTCCGGCTTGAGGTTTACCAATTAGCAGCGCTTCTGTGGTTGGCAGTTCGGCTCGGATTTTCTCTAAAATCTCTGCAACCTGAGTATCGCTCACACTAAACCATTCCACAACTGTCTGTGCCAGTTGTTCTACGGGTAGGAGTTGTGTTAGACGTGTTGTTGCTTTGTTCCAGACACCACCAATGCGATTTGTCCAGGAATTATCGACCGACTTGGTAGTTGCTCCATCGGTCGGTTTACTCAATTGCTGAGAATCAGTTGACGGTGAGTCAGAATCACGTTGCTCAGTCATTCCTATGAAAACGGTAGATGGAATTCAAACGACATTCTGTCTATATTTATCCTACTGTCAAACTCGGTTTTTCTAAAGTCAATCTACTCATCGGCAAAGTATTTGTTTAGCTTTCTAAACAAATACTTTGCGGCGTGCAAACCCCATAAATAAATTAACGTGAGTTCGACGGTTGATAAAGCCTGAAAAAGATGACAGGTAGGGGAGAAAGCGGCAGTGAGGGAGATATTGCAGGTGTTGGGGGGTTGAAATCATGATTTTGAGGCTGTGGTTATCTGCTACTGCCGATACTCGCCTATAACTAGGGCACTAGAGCCAATGCCAGAAATTCAGGTTTCTCAAGAGTTACAGGAAGTGTAGCTGAAGTTGTATTTGCCAGCGATCGCTCATACATAAGAGAATTCTAAGCATGACGAACCCATGTCGATGCTAAAGGTTAATTGTTTTGTATTTAAGAAGAAAATTCTTTTCAGGCTGAGGTGTACCATTACGAGTCAATTTTTTCAACTCTACAACAGAAAAAGTTGCTTTCAGAATCCTATATCTATCAACAATAAAATCACTCCCCGGTTCGGCAAGGTCTTGAATGAAACCAGTAATTGCAGTTTTTAATGTTAAAACACCATTATTCACAGTGTAATAAGATTCATTAGCTGGTTGAAAAGTCCAAAAAGAACCCCCATAAAAAATAAAGTTGCCAAATCCCCCAGGGCAAACGCATCTAAATATTAACGAGCCAGGATTTGAGTCGAATTTACCAAGACCCTTTTCAGACATGACTTTGAGGAATTAAATATTCCCGTTTACAGTAATGATAATCATTATGACGGGGAAGTTAGAGGCAGCCGACGGCTGCCTCTCCAAGAACGTGGTATTCTAACAGTTGCTCCAAAGAGAATTATCTGCTTATTCTGATTCGATGAAGCTCAAACCTAAAGTCACGATTGCTGATCATTTTACGGTAATAGAAGATCCACGAATAGATCGCACAAAGCGACACAAGTTAATCGATATCATGACCATTGCCTTATGTGCTGTGATTTGTGGAGCGGATGGTTGGGTAGCAATAGAGATTTATGGTTGTGCAAAGTATGAGTCGTTAAAAAAATTTTTCGAGTTGCCAAATGGCATTTCATGTCATGATACTTTTGCACGAGTATTTGCATAAAATTTACCCTCAACAGTTTCAAGAATGTTTTCTTTGTTGGATGAAATCAATCCAGAAAATAACAGATGGTGAAGTTGTGGCAATTGACGGAAAAACTTTATGTGGTTCCCACGATAAAAATAGTCACCAAAGTGCAATCTAAATGGTAAAACAACAGTTGAAACTCGTTATTTTCTCAGTAGTCTTGAAGGAAATATTGAATAGTTCGCCAATTCTATCCGCAGCCATTGGGGAATAGAAAACTCATTACATTGGGTATTAGATGTCGCCTTGAGAGAGGATGATTGTAGAATTAGAAAGGATAATGCACCAGTAAATTTTGCAGTATTGCGGTACATTGCAGTCAATCTTTTAAGTAAAGAGAAGCGTGTCAAACGTGGGATAAAAAACAAACAGTTTCTTACCGCGATGGATAACAACTATTTAACACAAATTTTAGCATTGGCTTAAACTAATATATCAAAATTTGAATTGAATATTTTACATGAGAAATCCACTTGTACTCTGAGAGTTATTTGCTTGAATGATCTCAGAACGCTTAACCCCTAAACGGAAATGACAAATTTGTAAAGATATGCCTTCAAAGTATTGCATTTGGTTGATTAAAACAGAATTCAGGAATCATCATTCAGTATGAATTGGAATCCTCCTGTCGAACCCAAACACCGGATGAATAAGGGTGAAATACTGCGCTAAATCGTTCAAGCAGACTCTCTGGTAGGAGAAGATTTAGCGGTCTCTAATTAACGGCGATTCTGTAGCAAGATCCCGCACGGTATCCACCACTTTCTTGTTCTGAATTCTTCCTCAACCAGGTGAGATTTTTATTTGCGCTCTGCTCAAGGATTTTGTAGATACTGATTGAACAAATCTTAGTGGATAATACATTCTACTAATTAGAAATGCAAGGCAAAATTAAGAATAATGCAGAGTCAATCAGAATTCTTCTGTAGACGGTCTATTTTATTGGTAATTTGCTGTAGTTCTTGAGAAAGTGACTGTAGCAGCAGTGATTGGGCTGAGTGTAAAAAGAAATGATCGCCCCTGAACATCTGTAGTGAGAATGCAGCATTTGTCTGTTCGCGCCAAGCTCGAAGTTCATCGCAATTAGCCTCTTGATCCTGTAAGCCACCAAAAGCAGTAATAGGACAATCAAGTGGGGGATCGGTAGCATAGATATAAGTTTCTAGAACTTCAAAGTCTGCTCTTAGAATCGGCACAAGAAGTTGCATTAATTCGGCATTTTCCAGCAGTGCTTCGGGAGTACCATTGAGACGGCGTAGTTCTTCTATGAACTCAGGCTCACTTAGAGCATGGATAGGTGGATCTAGATCGGGAATTTGTGGAGCGCGGCGGCCGGAAACAAACATATGTACTGGTTCAAGACCGTACTGTTTGCGGAGTAAACGGGCTAGCTCAAAACTAACAACTGCTCCCATGCTGTGACCAAAGAAGGCGAATGGCTTGTTTAAATGTGGAAGCAAGGCGGAAGCAAACTTATTCCTTGTCAGCGCTTGGGCGATCGCACCGACAAGAGGTTCTAGCCGCGAGAATGGGGCTGACTTCATCTGGGTTCCTCGTCCAGGAAGTTCAATAGAGCAAACTTCGACAGTTTTAGGTAGACTCTCAGCCCATCTGCGAAAAATGATAGAACTACCACCTGCATACGGGAAGCAGAATAAACGCACTGAAGCCTGAGGATTAGGTTTGGTATATGTTAGCCAAGAGTTAAATGTTCGTGTGGTTGTCATATTTTCATGTCGAAATTGCACTTTTTTCCGTGTACCCCTCCTCTTAAGCAAGCTACGCACAGCAGCGACCACAGGAGAAGACTGTCACAAGTCATTTAATTCTTTTTCCGACAAGACGCTTGAAGAAGAATTCAGAATCCAAGAATCAGAATGAAGATACTTTCTACAAGACGCTATTGCTAGCAATATCCCCGAAGGAGTACGTTGCTTCGGTCAAGAGTCCAGAGTTTTTTGATCTTTGACTCTTGACCTTGGACAACCTTTACGAAAAATCAAATGCGTTATGATTTACGCCCAGCAGCTTCTTCCATTTTCTGGCGAAGACTAAGTGGTCTCATATCAGTCCAAACTTCTTTGATGTAATCTAGACATTCTTGTTTCAAACCACTTTTGCCAGCATCCTTCCAGCCGAGTGCGTTTTCTCGGTCGGCTGGCCAAATGGAATATTGTTCTTCATGATTGACTACAACTTTGTAAATTGTTGTGTCTTCTTTGTCGTCTTGGTACATAATGTGTATCCTGCTATTTAAACGTAATTAAATTTGGGAAAGGGTTTCAGGCATTTCAAATGAGTGGTTTATTTACCCCGATGTCTACTAGTCCATAAACCTTAATAATTTACACGGGGAAATCTCACGATTCCACTGCTTCAAGGTGTCCCTTACCTTCTAAACTTGCCAGTTCAATATCTGCAATACATCGAACTTTCACGTAATTAAGTGTCAAGTTCCTAACCAGATGAACCCTCCGTGTTTGATGCTCAAAGTCAGCTTCTTGCAAATTAGATGCTTCTGGGTCGAGTCTGACACCTAAATCAGTACCTCCGCTAGTATTTGTGAATTTGATATGTACGTACCCTCGGTCAATACTTTCTTTTAGTGCAATACCTTCGCCAATTTACGAGGCTGAGTTGATGCATTAACGTCCTGTTCTCAAAGGTTTGGCAAAAACAATAAGTCCTAAAAATTCCTTCAAGGTTTCTCGCAAGCATTTTTTAAGGTATTGCCAGCAGTATCAAGGGTTTGATCTGACAAGCTACCTTGTCAGCTAAACTCTTATATATGAGTCATTTTGCCGTTTTTGCCAAAATTTTTATAGGCTCTTATTTTGGCAAAGGTATTGTTAGTGCTGTAGCTGTTTTTTCAGGTCATAAGCTTGCTTAAATAGAATGTTCCCCTTCTGACAAACGTTGCACTAATTCATTGATACAGATGTCTTCCTCTTAAGAATCACTTTTGTTTTGATTTGTTGATGCTTGTACAAGTACAGGCTCGTAGACTGAAATCTCAAATGCTAAGGTCTTGTAGCAAAACTCTTTCCATTCGGGAGTTATATTGTCAAAAATGATATTCTCATCCTTGAAAATCCCATCAGTCACTAGGTAATTTTCTTGTAGGTAAAGAAAGTCATCATCAGTTAACTCTCTATTACTTTCGACTTCCTTCCCCTCAACTGATTTGTTTTCTCTCCTTGTATTTTCAGCACACTCAGTCCACTGACTGAACTCACGTAATTTTTTCAAAGAGTAAGCTTTGCAATACTTTCTCATTGTTGCCATAGTAATACCTCAGTTCACATTCTTTTCGCCAGTGATGTTATCAGGCTATGTTTTAATATTTCAACAAAATTGGCAGAATTGGTCGTGCATCAAGATTTTTTTCTCTGATACCCTTGTCAAAGGTCAACTGTAGTAGTGGAGATTCCCCTTGTTCAATAGCGACAGCACTATGTGTACTAAGCAGAGACATAGCATCAGTCAAATGTTTCTCGCTATTAATTGTGATTTTTACGCTCGTTAGTTTTTTTACACCCAAGGGATGAGAAATTAACTTCTGATGCGCTGTTAATGATGGATCAAGCCAAGCTGTCAGAGCAATACTGTCAGGAATCATAAAGCAAAAAGGTTCTTTCTGATTCACAAGATTTTCTGCCGCAAAACTAATAGACATCTGCGTAGGCGTAGCCCGCCGTAGGCATCGCATCCACTCCTCAGACAAGTATAAAGGTGAATGGGATACCAAGTTACAAGGTTAAGCCAATAGGTAGATTCTAAGCTGCTTTTAGAGAATTATATTCCCCAACTCAAGTAAAGGACTGGTAAGACCATTGGAAAACTTTTTGATCTACTGAATTTAATTAATAATAAAGATTATCATTAGTTAGGTAACAAATCAAGCTACTCACTTCACATTTTTCTTCATCCTTCTCTCTTTTTAACGTTATAGCTGCGGGTTCAGCCATTTGTTTTGAAGTTAGAGCAATTGGGAAATAACAAGGAGCAGATGATTGAACAGCTAATCAAGATGTTTTCGGCATCTGGGGATATAGTAATTTTTCCCTGGCTAGCAAGTGCGGATATGATCGAAATCGCTCATCAGCTAAATCGGCGAGTGTTTGCAGGAGATGCTGCTATTGAGCGTTGTCATCAGGCGATCGCACAGTCCCGATTAACAACTAAGCCATTGGACTATCCTTAGACTTCAGCCAAAATCAGGTCGTTGAAAGCAGTAACCTTTTTGCAGCCGTTGACATCTATCAAAAGTCATAGAATATTTTGATAATAGTCTAAAACGACACATATTTCCAATATTGATAATTATTCGCTATTAATTACAGGATTGCCAAATACCACAATCCCTAGTAATGTAAGAAAGTCTAAATGAAAATTACTAGCAATATAGAAGCTTACATGGCTGACTTACTAATTTCGCCCTGTTTTCCCTAGAGCAGCATTGAGGTCTGTTCTTTGAGTTTTACCAATTCAATTAAATAATCCTGTAAAGGCAGCACTTTGAGCCAGAAAGAGGTATGTCAGTTTAAGGTTAGCTGTATTTAAGTGGATTTTTAAATTAAGATACCCACAACAACTGCTCAAACCCTTGTTCAGCCAGGAGTGAGTGTGAGATTAATTTTGCCACTATTGTTTGTGTGCATCTGATTAGCTGAAGCATAATAATGACTCAATTTATCAATAAATTACCAGAAATTCCCCCTCAGTGTGCGACTATTGTTGATATTCTGCGCGATCGCAGTTTCAAGATGCCGCACACACAAGCGTTCACTTTTCTTGAAGATGGAGAGACTCAGGAATTAACGCTGATTTACCATGAATTGGATCGGCGCAGTCGTGCTGTAGCAGCTCAACTCCAAGCTCTTGGTTTGAGTGGAGAACGTGCCATATTACTGTATCCTCCTGGACTGGATTACCTAACAGCATTTTTTGGTTGTCTATATGCCGGGGTAGTGGCAGTTCCAGCTTACCCGCCTCGTAATCAACGTAAAACGCCTAGAATACAAGCTATTAGCATAGATGCACAGGCAAGTGTTGCTCTCACCACAACAGCAATGCTCCCCACATTACAATCAATACTCATACCAGAAACAAAACAGGGAAATTTTCACTGGCTGACAACTGACAACATCGCGCAGGGTATAGAAGATTCTTGGCAACAACCTGCAATTAATGCGGATACCCTAGCCTTTCTGCAATACACATCGGGTTCTACAGGCACACCAAAGGGAGTCATGCTCAGTCATGGCAATCTGCTGCATAATGCCGCCGTAACTTACCAAATGATGGAACATTCACCCAGCAGTAAGTTTGTTTCGTGGCTACCTGTTTACCATGATATGGGATTGATTGGTGGGATTTTGCAACCTTTGTATGGCGGGTTTAGTTGCATCTTAATGTCGCCAGCATCTTTTCTGCAAAGACCTTACCGCTGGTTACAGGCAATTTCCCGCTACAAAGGCACAACGAGTGGTGGTCCTAACTTTGCTTATGAACAGTGTATTCAAAGGATTACTCAAGAACAAAAAGAAACTCTCGACTTAAGTAGTTGGAGTGTTGCATTTAACGGTGCTGAACCAGTCCGACAAGATACTCTTGAGCAATTTGCAACCACCTTTGCTGAGTGTGGCTTCCGTCCAGAAGCATTCTACCCCTGTTACGGTATGGCAGAAGCAACTTTGATAGTTTCTGGTGGGGTCAAAACAGCTTTAGCCCAAGTAAAAACAGTAGAGAAATCTGCACTTTCACAGAACCAAATAGTCGAAGTAACTACCCAGAGTCAAGATAGCCAAAGCTTTGTCAGTTGTGGTGAAACTATTCCTCAACAACAGATTGTTATTGTTAATCCTGAAACATTAACTCACTGTTCATCTGATGAAATTGGCGAAATCTGGGTATCTGGACTGAGTGTAGGTCAGGGTTATTGGAATCGGAAAGAAGAAACAGAGCAAACATTCCACGCCTATCTGAAAGACACAAAAGAGGGATTGTTTTTACGGACTGGTGACTTAGGCTTTTTGGACAATGGTGAGCTTTTCATTACAGGTAGAGCAAAAGATTTAATTATTATTCGCGGTCGCAATCTTTACCCGCAAGATATCGAATTAAGCGCAGAACGCAGCCATCCATCCTTACGTTCCGGTGCTAATGCAGTATTTACAGTAGAGGTTAACAAAGAAGAAAGGCTGGTAGTTGTACAAGAATTAGAGTTTCGCGCCAAGCCAAATTTAGCAGAAGTAGCTAGTGCAATTCGCCAAGTGATTACTGAAGAACATGAAATACAAGTTTATGCTGTGGTTTTAATTAAACCAGGTAGTATACCCAAGACTTCTAGCGGTAAAATTCAACGTCGTGCAACTCGTGCTCAGTTTCAAAATTGTGAATTGAATGTAGTTGAAAGTGACATTCTTAAGATTAGTGATATTGCCAGAAACGAAACTCAATTACAACGTTCTGAACTTTTGTCGCTTTCCCCAAGGGAGTGTCAACCGATTTTAGAATCATATCTGATTGAACTTTTGGCGAGAGTACTTTCAATTGCAACAGATGATATTAATCCACAAGAACCATTAAGCACGCTAGGACTTGATTCTTTAAAAGTATTTGAGTTGAAAAATCGGATTGAGGTTGATTTAGAAGTAGAAGTATCCGTAGCAGACTTTTTTGAAGGGATGAGTACGCGATCGCTCATCACCAAAATACTGGCACAAATGACAACAGAAGCTTTCATCCCCTCAAAGTCTCTTAGCCAAGTCCAGCCAGCTGAAGTATATCCCCTGTCTTTTGCCCAGCAGCGACTATGGTTCCTTGACCGATTGGAACCAGGAAACCCAGCTTACAATATTTCCTTAGCTGTGAATCTCAAAGGTCAGCTTGACATTACTTTACTAGAACAAAGTCTGAATGAAATTATCCGGCGACATGAGACTTTAAGAACCACATTTACAACAGTCAATGGACAGCCGGCGCAAATTATTGCTTCTTCCTTAAAATTATCTTTATCAGTAATAGATTATCAAAAAAATATAGAATCACAGGGCGATACCGCAGTCCAACAATTCTTGACTCACGAAAGTCAACAACCTTTTGACCTAACGCAGGGGCCATTATTACGTGCTAAACTTTTGCGCCTAGCACAGCAAGAGCATATTCTTTTGCTGGAGATGCACCACATAATCTCTGATGGGTGGTCTACTGAGGTATTTTTAGAAGAGATAGCATTACTGTACAAAGCATTCTTAACCAGAAGTTCTTCACCACTACCGGAAGTCTCTGTCCAATACAAAGACTTTGCACACTGGCAGCGACAATGGCTACAAGGAGAAATCCTGCAAACCCAACTCTCTTACTGGAAGCAACAACTTGAGGGTATACCAGCTGCATTACAACTACCCACTGACCGAGCACGGCCGGCGGTGCAAACCTCACACGGCGCTCAACAATCTATCGAGTTGTCCGAAGCAGTCATTCAGCAACTAAAGGCGATCGCTCGTCAAGAAGGTGTAACTGTATTTATGTTGTTATTGGCAGCATTTCAGACTTTTCTCTATCGTTATACAGGACAAGATGATATTGCTGTAGGAACACCTATCGCTAACCGTAATCGTGAAGAAGTAAAAGGATTAATTGGCTTTTTTGTCAATACCTTGGTGCTACGTACAGATATGAGTCGCAATCCGACTTTTGATGAGTTGCTAAGGCGGGTAAGAAAGGTAGCTTTAGGAGCTTACACACACCAGGATTTGCCGTTTGACCAACTGGTAGAAGCAGTGCAACCAGAGCGGGATACAAGTCGGACACCGCTGTTTCAAGTCATGTTCAATGTCCAGGATTACTCGCAGTTACCAGAAATGCCTGGTTTAACATTGAGCTTGTTAAAAATAGAAACCGAAACAGCACAGTTTGATTTGAGTCTGTCTATTGAGATTACAGAGCAAAAAGTGGCGGCATCCTTCTATTACAATACTGACCTATTTGATACTGCCACCATCAGCCGAATGCTGTGGCATTTCCAGAATTTGCTCTCAGGCATTGCCGCTAATCCTCAAGCTCGGCTATCTAACTTACCACTATTGAGTGCGGCAGATTGTCAGGAGTTACTGGAACTTAGTAGGAATCAATCTCCAATTCCAAATTCCTCCGAACAATGCATTCATCAACTGTTTGAAGCACAAGTAGAGCGAACACCAAATGCGATCGCGGTGGTATTTCAAAACCAGCATTTAACTTACAGAGAATTGAACCAGCGTGCTAATCAAGTAGCACATCATCTGCGATCGCTAGGAGTTGGGCCAGAAATCCTTGTTGGTATGTGTATACAGCGCTCTTTAGAGATGGTCATCGGACTCTTAGCAATCCTTAAAGCCGGAGGAGCTTATGTGCCTCTAGATCCGGCCTATCCAAAAGAACGCCTCGCTCTGATCTTGAGAGATGCTCAGGTGTCACTCCTTCTGACTCAGCAATCACTGCTGGCTGTTCTGCCTGCACTTCAGTCACAAGTCGTGTGCCTTGATACAAACAAGAGCGCTATAGCCCAAGAAAGTCAAGAAAATCTTGTCAATCAGACGCAACCAGAAAACCTTGTCTATATTATTTACACCTCTGGCTCAACGGGAACTCCCAAGGGCGTGACGATTCAGCATCGCTCTTTAGCCAGTTATGCTGAAATTGCCTGTTTAGAGTACGGACTACAAGCAAGCGATAGCGTGCTGCAATTCGCTTCCATCAGTTTTGATGCAGCTGCTGAAGAAATCTTTCCCTGTCTGATCTGCGGTGCTGCTCTCATACTGCGTACAGATGAGATGTTAAGTTCGACACTTCAATTTTTACAGCAGTGTCGTGATTGGGGGGTAACTGTCCTAGATTTGCCTACTGCCTTTTGGCATCAAGTTACAGCTGAATTAGCAACAGCAAATTTGGTATTTCCCGATTCCCTGCGATTAGTGATTATTGGCGGCGAAAGAGCCGACAGAAAACACCTGACTACTTGGCAGCAGCAGGTTGGTCAACGAGTCCGCCTTGTCAACAGCTACGGGCCTACAGAAACGACAATTGTAGCTACACTGTGTGACTTATCAGTATCGATAGCGGGCGAAGTGCCGATTGGCAAAGCTATTCCCCAAGTCCAAACCTACGTCCTCGACCCTTATCTACAACTCGTACCTGTAGGAACACCTGGCGAATTGTACATTGGAGGTGTCGGTGTTGCTCGAGGCTACCTCAACCGACCAGACTTAACAGCAGGAAAGTTTATTTCTAACCCCTACAGTTCAAAACCTGGGGAGCGTCTTTATCAGACAGGCGACTTAGTTCGCTATCTCCCTGATGGCAACCTGGAATTTCTCGGACGCATTGATCATCAAGTCAAGATTCGGGGTTTCCGCATTGAATTAGGAGAAGTAGAAGCCTTACTCAATCAACACCCAGGTGTTCGAGAAGCCGTGGTCGTTGCTCACAATGATCACTCAGACCATCAGCGCTTGATTGCTTATGTCGTTGGGCAATATCAACTGGAAACGGTAGAAGCGTTAGACACTCAGCAAACCTTGCAGTGGCAAACTGTTTTTGATAGCCTCTATAAAAAGTTTGATACTTCTCAAAACTCAGGCTTCTACATCAAAGGTTGGGAAAGCAGCTACACAGGAGCATCTATTCCAGATGAAGAAGTGCGTGAGTGGATGGAGCAAACCACCGGGCGCATCTTGGCTTTGCAGCCCAAGCGGATTTTAGAAATTGGTTGCGGGGGTAGCGGCCTGATGCTTTTGAGCATTGCGCCTCATTGCCAGCAGTACTGGGCAACGGACCCCTCACAAAATGCCCTGCAAGTCCTCCAACAGCAGTTGGACACCCTAGAGCAGCCATTAGCAGGAGTCACACTCAGCCAAAGAAGTGCTTTAGATTTTGATGATGTGACAGAGAATAGCTTTGATGCGGTGTTAATTGTCTCTGTGGCTCAGTACTTCCCAAGCATTGACTATTTGCTACAGGTTCTGGAAAAGGCAGTCAATGCTGTAGAACCAGGTGGCTTTATTTTTCTAGGAGATGTTCGCAGTTTGCCCTTGTTGGAAGCATTCCACGCCTCAGTTCAACTTTATCGGGCATCAGAAACTCTCTCTAGAGAAACATTGCAACAGCGTGTGCAAAAACAGTTGTTTGAGGAAAAACAATTAGTCATCGATCCCGCTTTCTTTACTGCCCTCAAACAGCATCTACCTAAAATTGGTCATGTTGATATTTTGCTAGAGCGTGGCTGTTCCCGGAATGAATTAACCAAATTCCGTTACGATGTCATTCTCCATGTGGACGATAAAGCACCTCAGACAAAGGAAATCACCTGGCTGGATTGGAACAAAGAAGATTTAACCCTATCCTCAGTCCGGCGCATCTTAGGAGAAACTGCGCCCCAATTTTTAGGTCTTACCAGTGTACCGAATGCTCGTGCGATCGCAGACCTTCAGCTCGTGCAGTGGTTGAGAAATAGTGAGGCAACAGAAACTGTAGGCGAGATTAAGCAGGTTTTAAGCTCCCTTGAAAATCAAGGCGTAGAGCCAGAAGTCTTCTGGGCATTAGAAAAAGACTTCCCTTACTCAGTCCAAATTACTTGGTCAGGTAATGGTGCAGGCGATCGCTATGACGTGATCTTCACGCACTCTACACCTAATGCTACTCAGTATTTCTGTTTGCCTGCTACTGTACCTGCTTCATCCCGTCCTTGGCACGATTACGCTAATACTCCCTGGCAAGGAAGCTTAGTGCGTGAACAAGTACCTCAACTCCGAGATTTCCTCAGAGAAAAACTACCTGAATACATGGTGCCAACGGCTTTTATATTCTTAGACGCGCTCCCTTTGACCCCCAATGGCAAGGTAAATCGTCGCGTTTTACCGTTGCCAGAAAGTTACTCTACCCACAACAACCTTTATGTGGCTCCCGAAACAGAGCTACAGCAGACCATTGCTACTACGTGGCAAACAGTACTCGGTCTGGAAAAAGTTAGTATTAACGATAACTTTTTCGATCTAGGCGGTCATTCTTTACTGATTTCTCAGGTAAACGCGCAACTGCGAGAACAACTGCAACGCGATATCTCAGTGGTAGAAATGTTTCAATATCCTAGTATCAGTTTGTTGGCAAAACATCTTAGTCAAGAACAGCCAGAACAACATTCTTTTAAAGAGATTCATAACCGATCTGAAAAACAGAAATTGGCTCTAAATCGACAAAAGCAAACTCATAAGTCACGCAAATAAGTAGAAAAGACCTTAGCAAAATTATGCAAACAGCAAACTTGGTTACCACATTGCACTCATTGGTTTTTTTATTTTCAATTATTCTTGTCTCAATTTTTGCGGCATGTGTGTTGATTTTAATAATACTGATGAGTACATATTTCCGGAAGAGAATATTGCTCAAAAATAAATGTAAGTTAATCTGGACACCAATTTCTTCTATTGAGCGTCGCAGCAATCTCTCATACGATGATTTTGTTAAGGAGTATGCATCTATTGGCAAGCCAGTTATTATCACTGATGTAGTTAAAAATTGGAAAGCTTCAGCAAAGTGGGATTTTAATTTTTTTCAGAAAAAATATGGGCAAATAAAGACCGATGGTGTAAGAGATAGAAATAATGGAACTAACATATCAATGACTATTGGAGATTACATAAATTATCTAGAGACAGGTGATACAGATAAATCACTGTACCTGATCGACTTTCCTCTGTTTGATCATCCTGAACTGTACGAAGATTGCGAAGTTCCAATTTACTGCAATAATTTATTAGAAAGATTGCCAGAGAAATTATTGAGAAAATATGGTTTTGAACAATATATTTTCCTCTTTATGGGTCGTAAAGAATCATCACTAGGTCTTCACTTTGATGGTTTTTGTACGCAATCATGGCTGGGAGTAATTTATGGACGGAAGCGATTCATTTTAATACCACCCGATCAACAAGAATTTGTATACGATGGGGAAATTGATGCTTTTAACCCAGATTTAGAAAAATTTCCATTGTACGCCAATGTCAAACCAGTGGAATTTATTTTAAACTCAGGGGAAATCATCTATATTCCGTCTATGTGGTGGCATCAAGGCGAAAACCTTGGTAGCACTATTGCCTTGGGCTTCAACACAGTCAATGAGTGGAATTTAGAGATGGTTTTACATGCGGCAAGTGAGGCAAATCCAATAATAGGTAATCTTTTAGGGTTGTTGTTGGAATTTCCTTGGTTGGGTAAAGTTGTAGTGGCTAGCCGTTTGCTCTAATAATTGGTTATAAAGATCCGCAGTTTTTTAAAATATAGTGAAAAATTCTGTTAAAAAAGGATATTTGTTTCAGGCAAATAGTCACATTTTGATCAATAATAATTAAAGATTTGCAGATAACAGAAATCGGAATTTTAGAGCAAAAGTATGAGTATTTCAGAAACGCAAAATTCTATAGAAGGAATAGCTATTATTGGTATGTCGGGACGGTTTCCCGGTGCTAATGATATTGAATATTTTTGGGAAAATTTACGTTCTGGAGTAGAATCAATATCTACTTTCACAGATGAAGAATTAATTGCTGCTGGAATTGTTCCAGAATTACTTAATAATCCTAATTATGTGAAAAGCCTTGCTGTATTAAAAAATATAGATTTATTTGATGCTTCATTCTTCGGCTTTAACCCTAGAGAAGCAGAAATCACAGACCCGCAGCATCGTTTATTTTTAGAATATGCATGGGAAGCATTAGAAAATGCTGGCTATGACTCCCAACGTTGCGAAAGTCGGGTTGGAGTTTATGCTGGTTCTAGTTCAAATAATTATTTATCATTGGATTTAAATAGCGATGCCTGCGGCGGGCTGCGCCAACGCGCTTCATTAGCTAGCATTTTCCAAAAGGGAATTGGCAACGATAAAGATTTCCTGGCGACTCGCGTTTCTTATAAATTAAATCTTACAGGCCCAAGTCTGACAGTACAAACTGCTTGTTCTACTTCCTTAGTTGCCACCTCTCTCGCTTGCCAAAGTCTATTAAATTACCAATGCGATATGGCTTTAGCGGGGGGAGTATCGATTAATATTCTCCAAAAAACCGGGTATTTGTATCAAGAAGGCGGTGTTTTATCACCTGACGGCCACTGTCGTGCCTTTGATGCTCAAGCCAAGGGAACGATTATTGGTAATGGTGTAGGAATTGTAGTTTTGAAGCGGTTATCTGAGGCGATCGCTGATGGTGATCATATCTATGCTGTGATTAAAGGTAGCGCTATCAATAACGATGGTTCTGGTAAAATAGGTTACACAGCACCCAGCGTTAATGGACAAGCAGATGTAGTCGCGGAAGCACTGGCTTTGGCTGGGGTGGAACCTGAAACCATTAGCTATATAGAAGCTCACGGTTCAGGAACTGTCTTAGGCGATCCCATTGAAATTTCTGCTTTAACAAACGTGTTTCGTGAAAGTACCGATAAAAAAGGCTTCTGTGCAATCGGTTCAGTCAAAACAAATATTGGTCATTTAGACGCAGCCGCAGGGGTTACAAGCTTAATTAAGGCGACTCTGGCTCTCAAACATCAGCAAATACCCCCTAGCTTAAACTTTGAACAACCCAATCCTGACATTGATTTTGCTAACAGTCCTTTTTACGTCAACACCAAGCTGACGGAATGGAAAACTACTCATATTCCTCGCCGTGCAGGTGTGAGTTCTCTGGGTATCGGTGGAACTAATGCTCATGTCATTTTGGAAGAAGGCCCAACCCTTCCAGAGTCTAGCCCTTCTCGTCCCTGGCAATTATTAGTACTTTCTGCCAAGACTGACTCAGCACTAAAAAGTGCTACTGTCAATCTGGCAGATTTCCTCAAACAGCATCCTGATTTAAACCTCGCGGATATTGCTTACACCTTGCAGTGTGGACGACAAGTTTTTGAGCATCGGCAGACAGTTGTTTGTCAAGATATTGCAGATGCGATCGCTGCACTTGAAGATCCAAAGCGTTTACTTACCAGTGTTCAAGAAACTGAAGAACGTCCTCTAGCCTTCATGTTTCCAGGGCTGGGTACTCAATATGTCAACATGGCTGGTGAACTTTACCAAGGTGAACCAACATTTCGGCAACAAATTGACTACTGTTGTGAATTTCTCAAACCGCTTCTTGGTCAAGATTTGCGAGATGTCCTCTATCCCACTAGAAACAGTGAGAATGACACTCAGCAAAAACAAAACATTCTTGCTGCTGGGCTAGATTTGCGAAAAATGTTAGGTCGTGGGACAGAACAAGCAGATGTAGGCACTCAAAAACTCAATCAAACTTATCTCACTCAGCCAGCTATTTTTGTCATTGAGTACGCCTTGGCCCAGTTGTGGATGTCATGGGGAATTCGTCCGGCGGCAATGATTGGCTACAGCATCGGTGAATATGTTGCGGCTACGCTAGCAGGGGTGTTGTCTATTGAAGATGCTTTGACTCTTGTCGCTAAAAGAGCGCAAATGATTCAGGAATTACCAAGTGGCGCAATGTTGGCTGTCCCCCTTTCAGAAGAACAGGTGTATCCTCTGTTGAATGAGAATCTTTCTTTGTCAGCAATCAACGGTTCGCAACAGTGCGTGATTGCTGGAGCCATAGACGCTGTGGATGAATTAGAAAGCAAGTTGACTCAAAAGGGATTAGCCTGTCGGCGTTTGCAAACTTCCCATGCCTTTCATTCAACAATGATGGATGCGATCGCACAAGCCTTCACCGACTTGGTAAAAACTGTCAGCCTCCAGCCACCCAAAATTCCCTATTTATCCAATGTCACGGGAACTTGGATTACAGCAGCCGAAGCTACAGATCCCACATACTGGACAAGGCATCTATGCGAAACTGTGCGTTTTGCAGATGGAGTTCAACAATTGTGGAAAAAACAAAATCCGATTCTATTAGAGGTGGGATCGGGACAGACACTGAGCAGTTTAGCTTTACAGTGTTTAGATAACGGCTCCTCTACAGATCAAGTTGTACTACCCTCGCTCCGGCATTCCTACGAGCGACAGTCAGATTTGGCTTTCTTGCTTAAGACATTAGGTCAGTTGTGGCTCTCAGGAGTCCAAATTGATTGGTCAGGCTTTTATGCCAATGAGCGCCGTCATCGTCTTCCCTTACCGACTTATCCCTTTGAGCGCCAACGTTACTGGATTGAACCACAACAACCATCACCCTCACCCAGACAGTTCCACCCAAGACCAACAACATTAGAGCTTTGGAAATCTCTGGTAGACGCTGCTCAGATGCAAGCGATTCAAGGGAGCTTGAAATTTGACGATCAAACTTATCGAGCAAACAAACAATGGTTAGATCGTTTATGTACTGCTTACATGAGCCTTGCCCTAAAGCATGTAGGTGCATTTAGCGATCTAGGCAAAAAGTATTGTATTGAGGAATTATTTAAGCAATGTTCTATTATTCCTAAATATCGTGAATTGTTGTGTAGGTGGCTGGAAGTACTGGTAGAGCAAGGTCAGTTGCAGCAAGAGGAAGGTCTATTTACCAACTTTTTACCATCGTCAACAGACGATATCGACACTCTTCTAGAAGAAGTCAGAGTCAGATGGGCAGATACACCTCAAGATATAAACCTGATCCAGGTATTTGGTGAAAATCTGGTAGCTGTGCTTACTGGTCAAAAAGAACCATTAGAGTTGCATGTTGCTACATTAGTCAACCAAGGAGAAATTTCTCGACAATACTTGCCCTCTGAGGTTTACTTAAGAGGGATTATGCGGGCAATGGTGGAAAAGCTGGCAATAACTTTACCACCAGACGTGAACCTAAGAATTTTAGAAATCGGCGGTGGAACTGGGATCGCCACGGTGGAATTACTACCTGTGTTAGCATCCCAGCAAACAAACTATACTTTTACCGATGTGGGCGGTTTTTTTGTCAAAGATGCCAAAAATAAGTTTAGTGCGTATCCTTTTGTCCAATATGGTTTACTAGACATCGAGCGATCGCCTCAAGACCAGGGGTACAATAGCCACAGCTTTGATGTAGTCGTAGCTGTCAATGTATTGCACATAGCCCGCAACATCAAAGAAACCCTTCAGCATGTTCAATCTTTATTAGCTCCTGGAGGCTTCTTACTCCTATGGGAGATCACTCAACCTAGACCAGAGTCGGACATGATTGATGCTCTAATCATGAATCCCATAGAAGATGAAAAAGGCAGCCGCAACATGGCTAATCCATTTTTATCAAAAGAGCAGTGGCAGGAAGCACTAAACTCCTGTGGTTTTATTGAGGTGGCAGCTTTCTCTGAATTTGAAGCCTTTGGGGAACATGTCTTTGTTGCTCAGGCTTCTTCGTCAGCAGCATTATCAGCACCAGCAGCATTTACAGCTTTAGTCAATCAAAAAGATGTTGACAAGATGCCTCAAGTCTTGTCACATAAAAAGCCGGACATTGCTGACTGGTTCTATATCCCATCCTGGAAACGCTCAATGCCACCCCAGCCTTTGAAATTGACTCAGCCAAGATGCTGGTTAGTATTTGTCGATGAGTGTGGCTTGGGTGCCCAAGTAGTGAAGCGACTCAAACTTGAGAACCAGAATGTTATTACCGTCAAGATGGGAGATCAATTTCGTAGCGAGAGCAAACCTTCTACAGATGGACTTGATCAACACGTGTATACGATCAATCCTCAGCAACGGGATGACTACGACACCTTGTTCAAAGAACTTTGCACCCTGGACTGGACCCCAAAAACAATTGTTTATTTATGGAGTGTGACGCCTCCTCATAACATAGAATTAGGAATAGAATCGGTAGACTCTCAAGATTTAGACTTTTATAGTTTGCTGTTTCTAGCGCAGGCAATTGGAGAACAAAATCTTATAGATTCCCTTGAAATTGGAATCGTTTCAAATAATATGCAGGAATTAACAGGCGAAGAGGTGCTGTCTCCAGAGAAAGCACTAGTTCTCGGACCCTGTAAAATTATTCCGATAGAGTACCCAAACATCAACTGTCGTAGTATTGATGTCGTTATTCCCGAACTACAAAGTTGGCAAGGGGATAAACTTGTAGACCAGCTACTGACAGAACTCACTACTCAACCATCTGATCAGATTATCGCCTACCGTGGCAATCATCGCTGGGTACAGACCTTTGAGCCAATCCGACTGCATGAAACTGTTGAAGGAAAACCACGCTTAAGGGAAGGGGGAGTCTATCTGATTACGGGTGGATTAGGAGGCGTTGGTCTACTACTGGCCGAGTATCTGGCACAGACTGTAAAAGCAAAACTGGTACTGACTGGGCGTTCAGCTTTTCCCGATCGCAACAAGTGGTTACAATGGCTATCCACTCATGATGAATCCGACAGTATCAGCTGTAAAATCCGAAAATTACAAGCGATTGAGGCGTTAGGTGCAGAGGTATTGGTAGTCAACGCCGATGTTGCCAACCTTGAACAAATGTCAGCAGCGATCGCTCAGGCCAATCATCAATTTGGTCAGATTCATGGGGTGATTCATGCCGCAGTAGTTCCAGGAGGAGGTCTTATTCAACTAAAAACAAAAGCGGCAGCAGCAAGTGCTCTTGCACCAAAAGTCAGGGGAACACGAATCCTCGATATTCTCTTTAAGGATGCCAAACTGGATTTATTTGTACTCTGTTCATCAAGTAGTACATTTCAACCTGTAGCGGGTATGGTAGACTACATTGCTGAAAATGCCTTTCTTGACGCCTTCGCTCACTACAGTGTCTCTAAATACGGCAAGTTTACCAGAGCCATTGACTGGGATAGATGGAGCAATTTAGGAACAGCGGTAGCCGTTGAAGCATTGTATAGAGCTATAACAGAGAAAGAGATTGCGCCAGCAATGACACCAGAAGAAGGCATTGAGGCATTTAGACGGATTCTGTTCAGTAGCACAGTGCCTCAGATAGTTGTATCAACGCAGGATTTACTAACTGAGATTGAGCAAAAATTTTCCTTAGAAGTCCTAGAGAAGACCAACATATCTAAATCGGCATACCAAAGACCCCAACTGAGAAATGCTTATGTTGCTCCTACCAATGAGAGCGAGTCTAGGATTGCTGATATCTATCAAGAGTTACTAGGGATTGAGCAGGTAGGTATTCATGACAACTTCTTTGAGTTAGGAGGAGACTCCTTAATAGGAACCGTACTAATTTCTGAGCTTCGTAAAAACTTCCAAGTAGAACTATCTGTCCGTTCTCTCTTTGAAGCACCCTCTGTATCTGAATTGGCTGTAGTTATTGAAGAAACCATCATAGAGGAATTAGAAAAATTATCTGAAGTTTAAGCTAATTTTAATTTTGAAAAAGTCAACTAGGTGGAGCTTGAGAGTGCTAAAGCTATATATTTATTTAGGATTAGGATTGCCAAAAGCGGGACATTTAGTCACAACAGCGGCTTTACCTAATCCAAAGATGCAATTACACAAGTAAATTTAGACTTTGCTTATAAATATATAATTTATATTTTAAAAGCAAATTTAGCAAAACTAAATATACTGTATTCTAATTTTACGAAAGAGATATTGAGCATCAATTTATCAACAATATTTTGGCAGCTATCAATAAATTTTAAGGTGATTATTTTCATAATACGGAGGTAGATAAAATGTTAGTTTTAGGTTTTTCTGGAGGGTTCGAGCTTATTTCTGAGGAGCGACCTGGAAATTTAGGGAATGCGTTTCATGATGCAGCGTGTGTTTTGGTTGAAGATGGAAAAGTTGTCTGTGCAATTGAGGAAGAAAGACTCAATCGAATAAAGCATACAAGTAAGTTTCCCCTTGAATCATTGCATTTTTGCTTAAAGAGTCATGGCGTACAACTACAGGACGTAGACTTGATTGCATTTTACAGTTCAATGGAATACGCTCAGACATCGCTTAAACTAATGTTTTTGAATAATCCCCAGTTAACAACAATTGAGCCAAGAATATTTTTTCAGAACCTTTTCCGTAGAGCATTAAACTGTGAAATAGATGAAGATAAGTTCTGTTTTGTTCCTCATCACTATGCACACGCAATGAGCGCTTTTGCCTTTTCTGGTTATGAAAGCAGCCTAATTACCACATTTGACGGAGAGGGAGAGAATAGTTCTGGGATGATCTTTGAGGGCAATGGAACAATACTTAAGCAAATAGCCGACATTCCTGCCTCCCAGTCTCTTGGTCATTTTTATTGGGAAATAATAACTTTTTTGGGGTATAGCGAATTCGATGAATATAAAGTAATGGGACTAGCTCCTTATGGGAACCCAGAAAAAAATAGAGACTTATTTCAAACATTCTATACATTACTTCCTAACGGAGATTATGAAATTTACGGAGATAGGATAATCTCACTTTTTGATTTAGGGATACCACGCCGAAAAGGAGAACCTTTCACACAAACCCATAAGGATATTGCCGCATCACTTCAAGAAGCCTTAGAGGATATAGTTTTTCATGTGATTAAACACCAAAAACAAGAAACCAAACATAAAAATCTTTGTCTGGCAGGTGGAGTAGCTCATAATTGCACTCTTAATGGTAAAGTATTGCGCTCTGGAATGTTTGAAAATGTATTTGTTCAGCCTGCGGCTCATGATGCAGGCTGCGCTTTAGGCTCTGCTTTATATGCCTATTATCAGGCCAATCCAATGGCTAAGAAGCCTTCTCAGCTTGAGCATGTTTACTGGGGAACAGATATCGGCAGTTCTTCCTCTGTTTTAAACCAATTGATGCAATGGCAAGATTTTATTGCCTTCGATAAATTGGACAATGTTCCTGAACAGACAGCAAAGTTACTAGCAAGTGGTTATGTTGTGGGATGGGTTCAAGGTCGTTCTGAATTTGGGCCAAGAGCTTTGGGAAACAGAAGTATTATTGGAGATCCCCGTCCAGAAGAAAATAAAACTCGTATTAACAAAATGATCAAAAAGCGGGAAGGCTACAGACCTTTCGCTCCGTCTGTTTTAGAAGAGGATGTGGATGAATTCTTTGAAGTTCCACATAATCAAAAAAAACTCCCATTCATGATATTTGTAGTTAATGTTAAAGAAGAGAAACGTCAAATTTTAGGAGCAGTAACTCATGTTGATGGAACAGCTAGAATCCAAACAGTATCACAAAAAACAAACAAAAAATATTGGGATTTAATTAACTCATTTAAACAGTTGACCGGTGTTCCAATTTTGCTTAATACGTCATTCAATAACAATGTTGAATCAATTGTAGATTCTGTTGAAGATACTGTAGTTTGTTTTTTAACTACAGGACTAGACTATACTGTTGTGGGAAATTACCTGATCAGAAAAAAAGATGTATCATGGTGGAATTATATGTCTCTTAGGCTTTTTCTCCCCCTTCATATTTCGTTGCATCAGGTTAAGAAGTTTGATTCACAGGAAAAGTTTGACAAGTCCTTCTATATTAAGAACAGCTATAATCAGGAATTTCAGCAAGAGGTATCAGCCGAAGTCTTTGATGTTTTGACGTTAGCGAACAGTGAGAAGACAATAGAGAACCTCCTCAATAAATATTGTGAGACAGAAGAAGGAAAAGCTAAAGACATCATTCATGATCTAATGGAATTATGGTCGCAGCGCTTAATTGTACTAAGACCATAAGTGAATACTATTCTTAATCACTTACTAGCTTAAGTACAAGAACATGTAAATGGAGGTTAGTTGAAATCATGAACATTCAAACAGTAGGTGTTGTTGGTGCGGGGGTGATGGGAATAGGGGTTGCACAAAACCTCGCTCAAACAGGTCATCAAGTCGTTCTAGTAGATATTTCTGAAAACGTCCTGGATAAAGCTAAACATGAAATCAGGAATAATATCCGCTTTCAGGGTTTTTTCAAAAAAAGTGACAACACGGAAACTCCAGATAGTATCCTCACTAAAATAGATTTTTCGACAAACTATAAAAATTTAGAAAAAGCAGATTTTGTAGTTGAAAATGTCACTGAAAAATGGGATATTAAAAGAGAGGTCTATCCCTTAATAGATTCTATTTGTCCAGCAGATTGCGTATTCGCTGCTAACACATCAGCAATTCCCATTACCCGCATAGCTTCAGTTACCAAGCGTGCCGATAAAGTTGTTGGTATCCACTTTATGAATCCTGTACCAATGAAGCCGATGGTGGAGATGATTCGTGGATATCATACCTCTGATACAACAATTGAAACGGCAAAACAAATGCTGGCTCAGATGGGTAAAGAATGCATCATTGTTAATGATTCACCGGGTTTTGTTTCCAACCGTGTGTTGATGTTAACTATTAACGAAGCTGTTTTTCTGTTGCAAGAGCAAGTTGCAACGGCAGAAGATGTGGACAAAATCTTTAAAGGCTGTTTTGGTCACAAAATGGGCCCTTTAGAAACAGCAGATTTAATTGGTCTAGATACAATTTTATTTTCTATCGAAGTTTTGTATGAAAACTTTAACGATAGCAAGTACAGACCATGCCCTTTACTCAAAAAAATGGTAGATGCAGGTTTGCATGGTAAAAAAAATGGTAAAGGTTTTTACGTGTATCAATAAATAGGGAATATCAAGAATAATGAACGAAATTCAATCTAAAATCAAAACTTTTCTTTCAAAATTCTTCGGTAATCATGATTTGCAACCAGATGAAGATATTTTTGCACTAGGTTTTGTCAATTCTATGTTTGCCATGCAACTTGTCTTGTTTGTAGAACAAGAGTTTCAAATTACTATTGAAAACGAAGACTTAGAATTTGAAAATTTCCGCACAATCAACTCTCTCGCCAATTTAATTGAACGTAAAACTGCTATTCTTGTGCAGTAATAAAAAAGTAGTCAAAATTCAGAATTCAGAATACTCTACACATGTTTGTGCAGCGTCTCACAGGCAAGGGATAGAGTTTTAGAAAGGAAGAATATTTGAATTTATTTTTGCCCAGGAGAGGACAAGGCTTTAATCTAATACTCAGATGCTAGCGAACACGGCGAATCGCTACTCTATCAGCCACTCGTACAGAATACATTCTGAATTATGACGACTGACTTCTGAGTTATTCTTGATAAAATATAAATTGCCATTTGATGTGGCAGAAATGGTATTATGAAACTCGAACTGTCTGCTCAACAAAAAAACGCTAAAGCGGAATTTAGAGCTTTTGTTAATCAGGAAATATGCCCTGATGCTGGCGAATGGGATAGGAAAGAATTTACCCCGCCAGAACTAATTAAGAAAATAGCTCAACGTGGTTTTCTCGGTGCCATATTGCCCCAAGAATATGGTGGACAAGGAATGGACATGATTACCTATGGCATTCTCAACGAAGAAATTGGACGAGGATGTTCTTCTGTGCGGAGTTTGCTGACAGTTCACAACATGGTTGCTCATGCTTTGTGTAAGTGGGGTAATAAATTCCAAAAACAGTATTGGCTTCCCAAATTTGCATCTGGAGAAATGATAGCTGCTTTTGCATTAAGCGAACCTAATGTAGGTAGCGATGCCAAAAGTGTAGAAACAACAGCAACACTTGCTGATGATGCTTATATTTTAAATGGACAAAAGAAATGGATTACCTATGGACAAATAGCAGATGTATTTTTGGTCTTTGCTAAATGCGAGGGGAAACCCACTGCTTTTTTAGTTGAAAAAAGTAATCCTGGACTGTCAGTAAAACCAATGTCTGGGATTTTAGGTGTTAGGGCTTCAATGTCAGCAGAATTACACTTTAATAACTGTCACGTTTCTGTAGAAAACTTAGTAGGTAAACTGGGTTTTGGATTTTCCTACATTGCTTCTGCTGCGCTTGATTATGGTAGATATAGTGTGGCATCGGGCTCTGTAGGTATTGCTCAAGCTTGTTTAGAAGCTTGTATCAAGTATACAAATGAGCGAAAACAGTTTGGCGTTTATCTGAAAAAACATCAATTAATTCGTCAAATGATTAGTCAGATGATAACTAACGTGAAAGCAGCAAGACTGCTGTGTTATCAAGCTGGTTATCTCAAAGACATTAACGACCCCAACTCGATTATGGAGACTTCTATTGCTAAGTACTTTGCATCCACAGTAGCTACCAAAATAGCAAATGATGCCGTGCAAATTCATGGTGGCAATGGTTGTAGTAGTGAATACCCAGTTGAAAGGTATTTACGCGACTCTAAAATCATGGAAATCATTGAAGGTAGTACTCAAATTCAAGAAATTACGATCGCTGAGTCAGGTTATCAAGATTATCTTTTTGCAAGTGTGACTACTGGCTTGGAAAAAGAATTAGCAGAGAGAATTTAATATATGATTAGTACTCAAAAACAAGACGTAAATAGCAAAGAAAAAGACAAAAAAGTTATTAAATGTGTCGTTTGGGATTTGGATAATACCATCTGGTATGGGATTTTGCTGGAAGATGAGAAAGTCTCTCTGCGAGAAAATATAGTAAATCTTATTCAGACTTTAGATAATCGTGGTATTATACAATCTATAGCGAGTAAAAACGAACATGCTACAGCAATAGCTAAACTAGAAGAATTTGGGTTAAAAGAGTATTTTTTATACCCACAAATAAATTGGAACTCTAAGGCTGCTTCTATCAAAGAAGTTGCTAAGTTAGTTAATATTGGGATGGATGCGATCGCCTTCATTGATGACCAATTATTTGAACTAGAAGAAGTAAAATTTTCTTTACCAGAAATTTTGTGTATAAACGCAGATGAAATAGGTAATATTTTAGATATGCCAGTGATGAATCCCCGTTTTATTACGGAAGATTCACGAATTAGAAGGTTGATGTATGTTAGTGATATTGAGCGTCAAAATGCAGAGAAAGAATTTGTTGGCACAGCAGACGAATTTTTAGCTACTCTCAATATGAATTTCACAATATCTTTTGCTAAAGAAGAAGATTTACAGCGTGCAGAAGAATTAACACTAAGAACTAACCAATTGAATACAACCGGTTATACATACTCCTACGACGAACTAAATCATTTTCGCCAATCAGAAAATCATAAACTGCTAATTGCAAGTCTGGAAGATAAGTATGGCAGCTACGGAAAGATAGGTTTAGTTATGATTCAATGCCACCCTAAGTCATGGACAATCAAGCTTTTGCTGATGTCTTGTCGTGTTATGTCGAGGGGAGTTGGGACAATTATGTTAAATCATATTATGGGTTTGGCTCAAAGCAGTAATGTTCGTCTTTTAGCAGAGTTTGTGCCAAACGATCGCAACAGAATGATGTATATATCTTATAAATTCGCAGGGTTTAAGGAAATTGATCACAATGGCAATTCAGTTATTTTTGAAAATGATTTGAGTCGGATTCAGCCTGTACCTTCCTATGTAAATTTTCAAGTAATTGCTTAATTTATTAGTAATAAAATACTGATAAGGTTATAAGGATAATATTATGAATAGCAAAGCAGATGAAATTATTAAACGACGTTCTAAGCTCTCACCTGCTAAACAAGCAATTTTAGAAAAGCGCTTACGGGGTGAGGATAACCCTAATACTCAAAAAATAGTTATTCCTCGCCGTACCCAGCAAAGTCCGGCTCCTCTGTCTTTCGCTCAGCAGGGACTATGGTTTTTCCAACAGTTAGAACCCCAAAGTTGTGTTTACAACGAATTTGCGTGTATACAATTAAAAGGTATTCTAAATTTAGTAGCTCTAGAGAAGAGTTTTAATGAGATTGTAAGACGACACGAATCTTTGCGTACCTCTTTTGAAACTTTGGATAAGCAACCAGTTCAAGTGATTCATCCCACTTTGACTGTAGAGTTACCAGTGGTGAACTTGAGCAACTTACCGCAAGCATTGCAAGATGCAGAAGTTGAGCAACTAACTGCTGAAATTGTTCAAAAGCCTTTTGACTTAGCATCCAGTCGCTTGGTGCGAGTGATGTCATTGCAAACAGGCGAACAGGAATATTTACTTTTATTAGTCATCCACCACATAGTCTGTGATGGCTGGTCAATACAAATACTTAACCAAGAATTAGCAGCATTATACGCAGCTTTTTCGGCTGGAAAACCCTCCCCACTCTCAGAATTGCCCATTCAATATGCAGACTATTCCATCTGGCAACGTCAGTGGCTGCAAGGTGAGCGAGAAAAAATTCAACTTTCCTATTGGAAGCAACAACTTGCAGATGCCCCAAGCACTTTGTCCCTTCCTACAGAACGTCCTCGATCGCCAGTACAAAGCTTCAGAGGAGCGATCGCTTCTTTTCAGCTATCAGCACCCTTGACTAGTATGCTTAAGTCTTTAAGCAACCAGCAAGGTGTCACCCTGTTTATGACCCTATTAGCGGCATTTCAGGCACAACTATACCGTTATACAAACCAAGAAGACATTTGCGTTGGCTCCCCAATAGCTAACCGCAACCATGCTGATATTCAAGGACTAATTGGTTTTTTTGTCAACACCCTTGTACTGCGTACTCACCTTTCTGGAAACCCAAGTTTTCTAGAATTACTTGGTCGAGTGCGCGAAGTATGCATGGGTGCTTATGCTCATACTGATATACCTTTCGAGCGAGTAGTGGGAGAACTGCATCCTGAGCGGAATCTCAGTCATACACCCCTGTTTCAAGTCATGTTTGTTTTCCAGGAAGATAGCAAAAAAGATTTGGAACTGCCTGATCTGACTCTCAAATGGCTTCACAACCACACTGGAACAGCGAAATTTGATTTAACGCTGTCTGTGGTGGATGCCAAGTCAGAGCTTTGGGGGTTTTGGGAGTATAATACCGACCTGTTTGATGCTGTCACTATTGACCGAATGATCGGGCATTTTACTAATTTGCTAGAAGGTATTGTTACCGATCCAGATCAGCGCTTATCAGATTTGCCACTGTTGACAATTGCAGAGCAGCACACTCTGTTAGTTAAGTGGAATGATACCACTACCAATTATTCTGAGGATAAATGCATTCATGAATTGTTTGAAGCGCAGGTAGAAAGAACGCCGGACGCCGTAGCGGTGGTTTTTGAGGAAGAACAACTTACCTATTGTGAACTCAACGCCAGAGCCAACCAACTTGCACATTACCTACGCACTTTGGGAGTAAAATCAGAAGTACTAGTAGGAATTTGTGTAGAGCGATCGCTGTTGATGGTCATTGGACTCTTAGCCATCCTCAAAGCAGGTGGCGCATATGTACCGTTAGATCCAAGCTACCCCCAAGAACTCTTGGCTTTCATGTTACAAGACTCTCAACCAAAGGTGTTGTTAACACAACAGCAGCTAGTAGAAAGTCTACCAACTCACACAGCTAAAGTAGTTTGCTTAGACAGCAACTGGGAAATCATCAGCCAACACACTCAAGAAAATCCAGCTTCTAATCTCAGCTTAGATAACTTAGCCTACGTCATCTACACCTCCGGCTCTACAGGTCAACCCAAGGGGGCGATGAATAGTCATAGGGGAATCTGCAATCGCCTACTATGGATGCAATCCACATACCAATTAACAGCAAGCGATCGGATTTTACAGAAAACACCATTCAGCTTCGATGTCTCAGTCTGGGAATTTTTCTGGCCATTAATCATCGGTGCGCGTTTAGTAGTAGCACAACCAGAGGGACATCGAGACACCAACTACTTAGTGAATGTAATTAGAGAACAACAAATATCCACCATCCATTTTGTGCCATCGATGCTGCAAGTGTTCCTAGAAGCAAAAGGATTGGAAAATTGTCAGTGTCTCAAGCGGGTGATAGTCAGTGGCGAAGCCTTACCTCTTCAACTTCAACAACGCTTCTTTAATCGACTTGATGCCCAACTCCACAATCTCTATGGTCCCACGGAAGCCGCCGTCGATGTCACCTTTTGGGCGTGCAGGCAGCAAAGCAGTTTCGAAGACAATAATATCAGCCAGCAAAAGACAGTTCCCATTGGTCGCCCAATTGATAATATCCAGATTTATCTGCTGGATAAGCATCTTAACCCTGTGGCTGTAGGCGTCACAGGGGAATTATATATCGGTGGTGTGGGAGTGGGTCGGGGCTATTTAAACCGCCCGCAATTGACTGCTGAGAAATTTATCCCTAACCCCTTTAGCCAAGAAGCAGCGCGTCTGTACAAAACAGGAGATTTAGCCCGCTATTTAGCCAATGGAGAGATTGAGTATATTGGTCGGATTGACTACCAGGTGAAGATTCGTGGCTTCCGCATTGAACTCGGAGAAATTGAAGCATCTATTAGTCAACACACAGCAGTGCGAGAAACTGTAGTTGTAGCAGATGCTCAACGAATAGTCGCCTATGTAGTCCCACACGCAGAAGAAACACTGACCATTTCTCAATTGCGTAACTCCCTGGAGTCCAAGTTACCAAACTACATGGTTCCAGCAGCTTTTGTGATCCTAGATCAACTCCCTCTTACTCCTAATGGTAAGGTTGACCGTAAGGCTTTGCCAGAGCCTGACCGGATACGCCCAGAATTTGAAGAAACCTATATTGCACCTCAAACGACCGTTGAAAAACAATTATCGGCGATCTGGGCGCAAGTACTTGGCTTAGAAAAGGTAGGTATAAATGACAAATTCTTTGAACTGGGTGGAGATTCTATCCTCAGTTTTCAAGTCATATCCAAAGCAAACCTTGCAGGACTACACCTCACACCCAAACAATTGTTCCAGCACCAAACCATTGCCGAATTAGCAACAGTTGCTAGCACCAACATCTCAATGTCAGCTGAACAAGGTTTAGTAACTGGCTCATTCCCCTTAACACCCATCCAGCGCTGGTTTTTTGAAGAAAATTTATCCAATTATCATCATTACAATCAGGCTGTTCTACTAGAGGTACAGCAAGCACTCAATCCAGTACTTCTGGAGCAAGTAATACATTATTTGCTACAACACCACGATATTTTGCGATCGCAATTCATCCAACAATCATCAAAATGGCAGGCAAAGATTGCCGAATTTGAGCAGGTAGCGCCAATTACAGTCATCGATTTATCGACATTACCTCCAGAAAGCCAAAGTGCCGCCATTACTGCGACTTGCAGTGAACTCCAAGCCAGTCTTAACCTATTTTCTGGGCAATTACTGCGAGTTGCTTTATTTAATGTTGGTGTCAATCAGCACAGCCGCCTGTTTATTGTGATTCATCACTTGGTTGTAGATGGAGTTTCTTGGCGGATTTTCTTGGAAGATTTGCAGACAGCTTACGTACAGCTAAGTCGGGGTGAGAATATCAAATTATCACCAAAAACTACTTCTTTCAAACAATGGGCTGATCAACTACAAGAATATGCTCAATCAGCAGCAGCACAAGCAGAAATGGATTATTGGTTGCAAATACTGCGTCAACCTTGTTCCTCTCTACCTGTTGATTATCCAGGTGGAGATAATACGATCAGTTCTGTCGCTAATGTCACAGTCAGCTTGAGTGCGGAAGAAACCCAAGCCCTGTTGCAAGATGTACCAGCCGCTTACCGAACTCAAATAAATGATGTGTTGCTTGTATCACTCGTACAAGCTTTTGCTGAATGGGTTGGACAAAACACAGTGTTATTCGACTTAGAGGGACATGGCAGGGAAGAAATATTAACAGACGCAGACATCTCGCGGACAATAGGTTGGTTTACCAGTCTATTTCCGATTGTGTTAAGTGTAGAAGAAACTAGCAACCCTGGAGAAGCCTTAAAGATGGTAAAAGAGCAACTGCGGCAGATACCAAATCGGGGTATCGGCTACGGAGTGCTGTACTACCTCAATGAAGATAGGAGAATGACTGATGTATTGCGTTCTCTACCTAAAGCAGAAGTGATTTTTAATTACTTGGGTCAACTAGACCAAGTATTAAATACATCTTCAATGTTTAAATTTGCTAGTGAATCTGAGGGTAACAACCAAAGCGATCACAATCATCGGTCATACTTGCTGGAAATTGACAGCAGTATTATTTCAGGTCAGCTGAAATTGCAGTGGCGTTACAGTCGGAACCTGCACAAACAATCCACAGTTGAAACTCTAGCGCAGGGGTTTATCGAGGCTTTGCGCTCTATAATCGCCCACTGTCAATCTCCGCAAGGAGTTGGTTTTACGCCTTCTGACTTCCCTTTGGTGCAGTTAAACCAAGCGGAACTCGATTTAGCTTTGCAACAAATTTCATTTTAAGGGAGAGAAACAAGATGAGCTTAAAAAATATTGAAGATGCTTATCCTTTATCTCCCATGCAACAGGGGATGCTGTTCCACAGTATTTATGCTCCCAACTCTGGTGTTTACGTAGAACAGATGTGCTTTGAGTTGCATGGAGCATTAAACGTTACTGCCTTTAGCCAAGCTTGGCAGCAAGTGATAACTCGTCATCCCGTGTTAAGAACCGCCTATGTGTGGGAAAACTTAGAAAAACCTCTTCAGGTAGTTTGTCGGGAGGTCAAATTCCCCTGGGAACAGCTAGATTGGCGGGAAATATCTCCAACTGAGCAACAACAACGCTTAAAAACCCTTTTGCAAGCAGAGTGCCAACATGGTTTCTTACTCTCGCAAGCCCCACTGATGCGCTTCAGACTAATTCGCTTGGCAGAGCAAGTTTATCATTTCTGTTGGAGTAACCACCATTTGTTACTTGACGGATGGTCAGTACCTAACCTGTATCAGGAAGTTATTGCTTACTACAGAGCTTTTTGTGAAGGCGAAAATCTTTACTTAGCTGTACCCCGTCCCTATCGAGATTACATCGCTTGGTTGCAACAGCAGGATATTTGTCAAGCGGAAGCTTTTTGGCGAAAGACACTTTCAGGTTTGACATCTCCCACTCAACTGGGAATTAATCCACTCATTGGATACCAACCCGATCAACAACAGGATTACAATGAACAAGAATTGAAATTGTCTCCGACGACAACTGCTGCTCTTAATTCCTTTGTCAAACAGTATCAACTCACCCTTAATACCTTAGTGCAGGCAGCTTGGGCGTTGCTGCTGAACCGTTACAGCGGTGAAGAAGATATACTTTTTGGAGCTACAGTTTCTGGTCGTCCTCCTGCCTTAGTCAATGCAGAATCTATGATCGGGCTATTTATCAACACTTTGCCTGTCAGGGTGCAAGTAAGTCCCAAGCAAGAATTGCTCCCTTGGCTGCAACAACTGTTCGCTCAACAAGTTGAGACCCGTCAGTACGAGTACGCGCCGTTAGTGGATATACAGAAGTGGAGTCAGGTTCCAGCTAATCTGTCCTTATTTGACAGTATTGTGGTATTTGAAAATTACCCTCTAGATGAAACATTGGAACAGGCGGATTTAAACGTCCAAATTAAAAATATACACGTATTTGAAAAAACTAATTATCCGATAACTCTAAGTATTATTCCAGGCAGAGAGTTATTATTTAAGATTGCCTATCAAGAGAACGATCGCTTTGATGTTTTCAGCATCAACCAGATGTTAGGACACCTGCAAACACTGCTGGAAGGCATGGTTGCTAATCCCTATCAACGCTTAGAAAAATTATCACTCTTAACCTCAGCAGAACAACAGCAATTAGGAGAGTGGAATAATAGACAAACCGAATATCCGCAAGAAAAATGCATCCATGAATTGTTTGAGTCTCAGGTAGAGGAAACACCAGACGCGATCGCAGTAGTATTTGAAGATGAGCAGTTGACCTATTCTGAACTCAACGCCAGAGCGAATCAGCTGGCCCACTACTTACGCACTTTGGGAGTAAAATCAGAAGTATTAGTAGGAATTTGTGTAGAGCGATCGCTTTCGATGGTCATCGGACTGTTAGCCATCCTCAAAGCAGGTGGTGCATATGTACCTCTTGACCCAGCGTATCCACCAGAACGTTTAGCTTTTATATTGCAGGACGCTCAGGTGTCAGTGTTACTAACGCAGCAGCACCTGAAAGAGAATTTGTCACAACATCAGACTAGAGTTGTTTGTCTAGATACGGATTGGGAAATTATAGCTAAGGAAAGTCAACAAAACCCAATCAATGACTGTACAACTGATAACTTGGCTTATATCATCTATACATCTGGCTCAACAGGTCAACCCAAGGGCGTTTTAGTCAATCACAGCAATGTTGTTCGTTTGTTGGCAGCAACTGAGTCTTGGTATAACTTTAACCAACAGGATGTCTGGACGTTATTCCATTCCATAGCCTTTGATTTTTCCGTTTGGGAACTCTGGGGTGCCCTGCTGTATGGTGGAAAATTAGTGGTAGTACCATACTGGCTGAGTCGTTCACCCGAAGACTTCTACAAATTGTTGTTAACGCAGCAAGTGACGGTACTTAACCAAACACCTTCAGCTTTCTCCCAACTCATACAGGTAGAAGAATCCTTGGGAATTGCCAAAGGACTAAATCTGCGATTAGTGATCTTCGGTGGAGAAGCTTTGCAGCTTGAGGGTTTAAGGCCTTGGTTTGAGCGTCATGGCGACCAGTTTCCACAGTTAGTCAATATGTACGGTATTACAGAAACAACCGTGCATGTCACATATCGTCCGCTAACAATGGCAGACTTAGAAGTAGTATCAGGAAGTCTAATTGGTCGTCCAATTCCTGACTTGCAAGTTTACTTACTAGATAGATATGGCCAACCAGTATCTATCGGAGTACCAGGTGAAATGTACATTGGTGGTGCTGGTGTCGTCAGAGGTTATTTAAACCGACCAGAACTAACACCTGTTAGATTTATTCCTAATCCCTTTAGTAATAAACCAAATTCACGCCTTTATAAATCCGGTGATTTAGCCCGATATTTACCGAATGGAGACATTGAATATTTAGGTCGGATTGACCATCAAGTGAAGATTCGTGGGTTCCGCATTGAACTCGGAGAAATTGAAGCATTTATTAGTCAACACCCAGCAGTGCGAGAAACTGTAGTTGTAGCAGCAGATTCTCAACGAATAGTCGCCTATGTAGTCCCACACACAGAAGAAACACTGACAAGTTCTCAATTGCGTAACTTCCTGGAGTCAAAGTTACCAAACTACATGGTGCCAGCAGCTTTTGTGCTCCTAGATCAACTCCCTCTTACTCCTAATGGTAAGATTGACCGTAACGCTTTGCCAGAGCTTGGTCTGACACAGCTAGTACCTGAATCATCTTTTGTACCTCCTTCCACACCAATTGAGGAGATGCTAGTTAGTATTTGGCTTCGGGTACTTGGTATTGAGAAAATTAGCATTGATGATAACTTCTTTGAAGTGGGTGGACACTCCCTATTAGCAACCCGTCTGATTTCCCAGATCCGGCAGGTTTTTCAAGTAGAGCTTCCTTTACATTGCGTATTTGAAAAACCAACAATAGCTGGGCTGGCTAAAGACATTGAAAAAGCCACCAAGATAGGCTTAGGAATTGATACACCAGACATTGAGCGAATTTCACGTTCGCAAGAGTTACCCCTGTCTTTTGCCCAGCAGCGGTTATGGTTCCTTGCCAAGCTAGATCCAAACAGTTCCTTTTACAATATTCCTGCTGCTGTTCGGCTACAGGGGCAATTGAACTTCAAAGCACTACAACAAAGTTTCAACGAAATTCTCCGCCGTCATGAAGCCTTGCGAGCTAACTTTCAGACAATACAAGGGCAACCCATAGCAGTCATCTCATCGGTAACATCACTACCTTTGCCCGTATTTGACATCAGTAAATTAGCTACAAATCAACAAGAAGCTCAAGTCAGACAGCAAGCATTAGCAGAAGCACAACAACCCTTTGACCTGAAAAGTGACCTCCTGCTGCGGGTGAAACTACTACGGGTAAGTGAACAAGAGCATGTAGTGTTATTCACGATGCACCACATTGTCTCTGACGGTTGGTCGATAGGTGTGCTGGTGCGTGAGTTGGTAGCACTTTATCAAGCCTTCTGTAATGAACAACCCTCACCCTTAGCTGAACTACCTGTTCACTATGTAGACTTTGCAGCTTCGCAACGACAATGGTTACAAAAAGAGGCGTTACACGAGCAGCTATCTTACTGGGTTCAGCAGTTACAGGGGGCACCCAGAGTACTAGAGTTACCCACAGACCACCCACGTCCCCCCGTTCAGACCTTCCGGGGTGCAACCTATTCATTTGAGCTATCTAATGAGTTATCCGTAGCCTTGAATAAACTCAGCCAGCAGCAAGGAGCCACTTTATTTATGACCTTGCTGGCAGCTTTCCAGACTCTGTTATGGCGCTACACTAGCAGTGAAGATATTGTGGTCGGTTCACCCATCGCTAACCGCAATCGCGCGGAAGCAGAAGGGTTGATTGGACTTTTTGTCAATACTTTGGTACTGCGAACTAGTTTTGTAGGTAATCCTACCTTTAAAGAAGTAATAACTCGTGTGCGGGAAGTTGCATTAGGAGCCTACGTACATCAAGACTTGCCTTTTGAACTGTTGGTAGAAGAACTACAACCACAGCGAGACTTGAGCCACGCACCACTATTTCAAGTGATGTTTGTGCTTCAGAATGCACCAATGTCAGATTTAAAGTTGCCTGGTATGACTTTAAGTACTCTGGCAATTGAGAGTGGTAGTGCCAAATTTGATTTGACCCTAGAGATGGCAGAAACAGCACAGGGACTATTTGCCAGTTTGGAGTATAGTACCGATTTATTTGAGGAAAGCACTATCAGCCGGATAGCAGGACATTTGCAGTCCTTGCTTCAAGGTATTGTGGCAAATCCCCAAGGGAGGCTTTCGGAGTTACCACTGTTAACAGAACCTGAAAAACACCAGTTATTAGTGGAATGGAATGATACTAAGAGTGAATATCCGCAAGAACAATGCATCCACGAGTTGTTTGAGGTGCAAGTAAAAGAAACACCTAATGCGATCGCAGTAGTATTTGAAAATGAGCAGTTGACCTATTCTGAACTCAACGCCAGAGCAAATCAGCTAGCCCACTACTTACGCACTTTGGGAGTAAAATCAGAAGTATTAGTGGGAATTTGTGTAGAGCGATCGCTGTTGATGGTGATCGGACTCTTAGCCATCCTCAAAGCAGGTGGCGCATATGTACCATTAGATCCAAGCTACCCCCAAGAACGGTTGGCTTTCATGTTACAAGACTCTCAACCAAAGGTGTTGTTAACACAACAGCAGCTAGTAGAAAGTTTACCAACTCACACAGCTAAAGTAGTTTGCTTAGACAGCAACTGGGAAATCATCAGCCAACACACTCAAGAAAATCCAGCTTCTAATCTCAGCTTAGATAACTTAGCCTACGTCATCTACACCTCCGGCTCTACAGGTCAACCCAAGGGGGCGATGAATAGTCATAGGGGAATCTGCAATCGCCTACTATGGATGCAATCCACATACCAATTAACAGCAAGGGATCGGATTTTACAGAAAACACCATTCAGCTTCGATGTCTCAGTCTGGGAATTTTTCTGGCCATTAATCATCGGTGCGCGTTTAGTAGTCGCGCAACCAGAGGGACATCGAGATACCAACTATTTAGTCAACTTGATTTTACAGGAGCAAATTACGACCTTACATTTTGTACCTTCGATGCTGCAAGCCTTTTTGGAAGCAAAAGGATTAGAAAAATGTCATAGCCTCAAACGAGTAATGGTAAGTGGTGAAGCATTACCTGTTCAACTTCAACAACACTTCTTTAATCAACTTGATGCTCAACTGCATAATCTCTATGGCCCAACAGAAGCAGCCGTAGATGTCACTTTTTGGCAATGCAAAAATAGTAGTACTAACCAAAAGACGATTCCCATCGGTCGCCCAATAGCAAATATCCATATTTATTTACTTGATAAATATCTAAACCCTGTTTCTGTAGGTGTAACGGGTGAACTTTATATTGGTGGCGTGGGAGTGGCTAGAGGTTACTTAAACCGTCCAGACCTGACTGCTGAAAAATTTATCCCCAATCCCTTCCAAAGAGGCAGAGAAGGGAAGGAAGACCAATCATCAAATTCCGAACGCTTGTACAAAACAGGAGATTTAGCCCGCTATCTGCCTAATGGAGAGATTGAGTACATTGGTCGTATCGACCACCAGGTGAAAGTCCGTGGTTTCCGCATTGAACTCTTAGAAATTGAGGCTTTCATCAGTCAATATCCCGCAGTCCGAGAAACCGTACTTACAGTACAACAAGATTCAGTCGATTCTCAGCGTTTAGTAGCTTATATAGTCCCACATTCAGAGCAAACACTGGCAATTAATCAACTGCGAGGCTTTTTGGAGTCAAAGTTGCCAAGTTACATGATACCAGGGACTTTTGTCACATTGGAGACACTACCGCTCACACCTAACGGTAAGGTTGACCGTAAAAAGCTACTTATACCTGATACAGCACGTCCTGATTTGGAAGCAGTTTATCAGCCACCCGAAACCGAGGTAGAAAAAACTATTGCCAATATTTGGCAAGAAATACTTAATGTTGAGAAGGTAGGAGTTGATGATAACTTCTTTGAACTTGGTGGTCATTCATTACTTTTAATTCAGGTTCATAGCAAGTTGCGTGAAATATTTAAGAGCGATTTATCTGTCCTCGACTTATTTAGATATCCGACTATAAGCTCTTTAGTAGATTATTTTAATCAAGTCCAAAATGGAACCCCATTTTTTCAGGTAACAGATATTGTCAGTGAAAAAATCGAAGCTGGTAAAGCTCAACAGAAAAAGCGTCTTCAAAAAATGAAATCTATTGAAAATATTTAAGGATGGATTGAATGGGCTAGTACCACAAGGCAGAATTAAAAATGACGCTCTTGACGAGACGCTGCGCGTAGCTTGCTTCCCCGTAGAGGTACGCGCACTCGCTAACAAAATTCAAAATTAATACAGCGTAAGCGTTTCATCGGTTTTGAATGGGTAGTTTATTTACACCATGTTGTATTAGTCAAAGCATGCTAAAACCTGTACTCAAGCTAGAATTATCACCTTTTACTGACGTAAATTCAACAGATCGTATAGTGTCCGAATTAGCTCAATTAAAAACCACTAAGAGTTTTTACTACACAAAAACGCCCCTATCCGACTTAAAGAGGCACAGACTTTAACTTGACAGCAGATTTCAAGTTAGTGAAGTACAATATTTAGCTCTTAAAGCTAGACAGACAACTTATTCTAATTCTGACTTCTGGCTGCTGAATTCTGCTGTAAGTTTAAGGCAGGGAGAGGTTCGTGGAACTCACGCTTTCCTGAAAATCATCTGCCAACAGAAAATTTTCATGTTTCCAACCTCTTGACAAACTGCTCATCATCTGAAACTTCACGAATCTATATTGACGAATAAAAATATCTAAACAATCGCCATATTCAGAGATTGTTTGCTCAACACTCTTTGTGAAGAAAAGCTGATAAATACTTGCAATTAATTATCGATTAGTTGTAATATCTCTTTTCAACTTGATAGTAATTTATCTCAATAATTCAGCTATTTGCTGCCTTATTGACATTCTTTTCAGTCAGATGATGGTGACGGGTGTGTGGAGTAGTAAATGAAGCCAAAGCAGTTATCGAAAATTTTCTTATTAGCAAGTTCTGTTTCGTTTTGGGGTGCAATGAGCGCCACTGCTCAAGAAATACCCAGGCAAGCGGTACAAAGTAAATCTGTCGCATCGGTACTACGCAATTCCAGGTCAATTAGAGATATTCGCCAATTCAGTGAGATAGAGCATCCCCAGACTAGCGCCCAAATGCTAGTGCAGTCGCCAGCACCCTCATCAGAAATTGTGCAAATTACGGGAGTTAAAGCTACTCCCACTGAAAAAGGTGTAGAGGTGATTTTACAGACATCCATTGGGGCGCAACTGCAAATCACAAATCGCAGTACTGGGAATAACTTTATTGCTGATATACCTAACTCACAACTCCGTTTACCCAATGGTGATGCTTTCACATTTCGTTCCGAAAAACCACTTCCGGAAATTACTGAGATAACAGTTACGAATCTCGATGCAAATACTATCCGGGTGACAGTGACAGGTGAAACAGCATTACCAACGGTTGAGTTATTCGATGATGATGCAGGTTTGGTTTTTGGGGTAGTATCTGCTGCAACTGCGACGCAGCCACCGGAGAAGCCAACGAATGAGACGAAACCGGAGGAACCCACAGCACAGCAGGATGAACCAATTGAGTTGGTAGTGACGGGTGAGCAAGACGGCTATCACGTACCTGATACCAGTGTGGGCACCCGAACGGACACACCGTTGCGCGATATTCCCCAATCGATTCAGGTGGTACCGCAACAGGTCATTAAAGACCAGCAAGCAACTCGTCTCACAGATGTGTTAAAAAATGTGCCGGGTGTTGTGCTAGGAGGTCGAAGCCCTCGCGATCCTCTTAATGTCATTAATATTCGCGGCTTTAGTGCTTTTTCAGAGACTCTACTCAATGGGGTACAAGACCGTTCAATCGGGAGTGTTGGGTTTGGCTCAAATATTGAGCGGGTTGAAGTGCTCAAAGGACCCGCTTCAGTTCTATTCGGTCAAGGCGGACTCAGCGGCCAAGTCAACTTAGTAACGAAGCAACCATTGCGCGATCCATTCTACTTCGTAGAAACTTCTATTGGTAGCTACAATTCCTATAGCGGTGCAATTGATTTATCCGGTCCGTTGAATGACAGTAAAACGGTGTTGTATCGCCTGAATGCTTCTGCTGGAACGAACGAAAGCTTTATTGATTTCTACGATCAACAGCAATATCTAATTGCACCTACTGTAAGCTGGCAAATTAGTGACAGAACAAAGCTGACCCTAGAAGCAAGCTATTCCCTTGCAGAGGGGCCCTATGATTTTGGAATACCCGCACAGGGAAGCGTACTGCCTAACCCCAATGGGAGAATTCCTCGTAATCGTTTTTTAAGTGAGCCTAATTTGAATGACACCTCTAATGGTGCATTTCGGATTGGCTATAATTTTGAACATCGCTTTAGTGAAAATTGGCAAGCGCGTAGCGTTTTTCAGACTTCTTTGTTTCGCCTAAGACGAAATCTTGTGGCTCCTTTCGGATTACAAGATGATTTGCGTACCATAGATAGAGGCGTTGAGGATTTTGACTTCGATGAAAATGCTTATAATCTAGACAATTATGTGGTCGCTAAGTTGACAACAGGTAGTATCAAGCATGAGCTAGTCGCTGGATTTAACTTGAATAAAACTGACACTAATTCCAAAGCTCTTTTCAATGACACTACTCCTCTTAATGTTTTCAATCCTGTGTATGGAACTGCTACACAAGCAACTCTTCCAGATTTTGCTCTCAAAAATACAGTGCAACAATTAGGTTTTTACCTTCAAGATCAAATTACCCTAGCAGAAAACTTAAAAGTACTTTTGGGTGGACGCTTTGATATTGCCAATCAAAAGTATGAGGATTTAATTGCTCAAACAAGCGACTTTAAGCAAGCAGAAGCTTTTAGCCCTCGTGTTGGCATTGTTTACCAGCCCATTAAACCGATCTCGCTCTACGCCAGCTATAGCCGTTCATTTAACCAAGGGACATCTGCATTCGGTGCAGCTCTACCTGAACCGGAACGAGGAACGCAGTATGAAATCGGGGTTAAAGCAGATTTGACTGACCGATTAGCTACAACCTTGGCATTTTATGATTTGACTCGCACCAATCTCTCAGCCGATGATCCAAATGATTCACGACGAACTATTCAAATTGGGGAACAGCGCAGTCGTGGGATTGAGTTTGATATATCTGGCGAAATCTTGCCAGGGTGGAACATCATTGCTGGCTATGCTTACACTGATGCAGAAATCACAAAAGACAATCCATTGACAGTGGGTAATCAACTGAATAATGTGCCGAGACACGCGCTCAATCTATGGACAACTTACGAAATTCAATCTGGCAGTTTAAAAGGATTAGGCTTCGGTGTAGGAGCCTTTTACTACGGAAACCGGCAAGCCGACTTAGACAACACGGTTGAGTTACCTAGTTATATACGCATAGATGCAGCTATTTATTACAAGCGGGACAATTACCGAGCTGCGATCAATATCAAGAATTTGTTCGACACTGATTATTTTGTCTCTGCACAAAACGTAAATCGGATTATACCTGGCGATCCCCTGACAATACAGGGCACAATTTCCTGGCAGTTTTGAGCAAAACCCCTGCTATCCTACGCTTCATCCTGAGGGATAGGAGCGTAGATCATTCACTTTTTCTATTGTGTGAAGTAGGCGTTCATGAAAATACCTTTACGTCACCTTACTTATTTATTATTATTGGGAGTTTTGACCTTTACACTCGCTTCGGCTTGTAGTTTAAATATTAAGCACAGTGTTACAAGCTCAAAACAGCCAACAGAAAATTGCCGAAAGGTGCAACATGAGATGGGAGAAACGTGCATTCCTCTCAACCCTCAACGAGTTATAACTTTATGGATAACTATTTTGGGTAATACCCTAGCATTGGATATCAAACCATTTGCATCGACATACATTACAAGTGAACCTCTTCCAGAATATCTTCGAGATCGGGCAGATGGAATTGAATCTGTTGGTGACTTAGGTGAGCCAAATTTAGAAAAAATTTTGCTATTTAAACCCGATCTAATTATGGCTAACTCTCGGTTACAAAATATCTATCAGCAGCTATCTTATATTGCGCCCACTGTCATCATGAAGTTTCCTACTCCACCACCTACTTGGAAACAACAATTTACAGAACTTGTCAAGGTGCTGGATCGGCAAGAGGCTGGCAAGCGGTTGATAAGCAAATATTATCAGAGAATTGAAAAACTTAAGGAGGCTTTGGGTGATCGCCGCCATAAACTTCAAGTATCAGTTGTTGGTATCTATCAGGATAATAAAATAGTACCCTATGGAGAGAGCTATCCTGCTAGTACAGTTATAAAGGATATTGGATTACAACGCCCATCAGGACAAAGGGGAGATTTATACTATACAAACTCTATTTCTGAAGAACAGTTGTCTAATATTGATGCTGATGTTCTCTTCTTTTTAGTTCGGAGACAGAAGGGTGCTAATGAATCTAATGAGTTTTTAGAGAAACTTCAACAAAAACCTTTGTGGCGACAACTCAAGGTAGTTCAAAAAAATCAGGTTTATTTTGTAGATGGGGGAAACTGGGGCGGTTTTGATATTTTAGCAATGAATGCAGTAATCGATGACTTATTTAAATATCTAGTCAACACACCTTGAACTCATGCCTAAACACATCATAATTCGTCTGCAAATCCGTAAGAATTCAGGAGTCAAAAGAGTTAAGAAATCTGAAGAATACTTTGATACAGTAGATTTCAAGTTGGGTGTTGTACACAAGCTAAGTCTCAAAGTAAGGTATAAAGCCTGTTTTCCTTCTGTTAGCGCAGCGGGGCCTAGCCCATTCTGACCGGAGGCGCTCCGTCTCCGGCTCCGCTCCTGAATTCTGAATTCTGCTGTATAACGCACCTTTGCAGCCAAAATGAGAATATGTCTCATCACTTTGAAAAGGATCGTCCTATGTCTAAATTTAACTAGGACTTACGCATTGACAGATAGTCTGAAATAAGGGGTATGCCTTTCAAGGCTTATAGCTAGATTTTTCAACTGCCTTTTTGCCATATCTGCCTAGGCAACAAACAAACGATGGTTTGTAAAAGGCTGAAATGTCGTATTTACGTTACCCAGAAGATTATTCGTTTGTATAGTGCGTAAGTTCGATAAAATAGCTTCTTATAAGTAACACTGATAAATATCGATTTTTTCATATTTAATCACGATGGCTCTTCTGTTGCTAATGCTACTAATTATCGTTAATATAATCTAGGCTAATTAAAAAATAATTGCAATAAAAACGATAAATTAGCTCAAGCTAATCACTAGTAACTCTGCGGAAGCCTTCCGCGAACGCCTAGCGTCTCGAAGAGAAAGAGAAGCTTTCACATATGATTTAGGATGGCAATATCAGATATTTAGCTAATTATTTTAATCAAGTTAAAGTCAAAAATCAACTTTTTATCTGATAAAAATTGTCAAATAAAAAGATAGTCTGGTAAAGATAGACAAAAAACGTCTTCAAAAAATTAAATTTATTGAAGGAAATTAAGGATTAAACGAAATTATGGTTATTTCGACAATGCCTAATTCTATAAATGGTTCAGAAATAGCAATTATCGGCTTAACAGGGCGTTTTCCTGGGTCTAAAAATATTGATGAATTCTGGAGAAATATTCAAAATGGAGTAGAATCAATATCTTTTTTCAGTGATGAAGAATTATTGTCATCAGGTATAAGTTCATCTATATTAAATGACCCTAACTATGTAAAAGCACACGCTACATTAGAAGACGCAGAATTATTTGATGCTTCATTCTTTGGCTTTAATCCCAGAGAAGCAGAAATTACCGATCCGCAACACCGACTTTTCTTAGAGTCTGCGTGGTCAGCGTTGGAAAGTGCTGGATACGATTCACAAACTTATAAAGGCGTTGTTGGTGTTTACGCTGGCTCTAGTCTGAGCAGCTACTTACTTAATATTTATCTAAATCAAAATATCATAAATTCTATTGATCCTCAACAACTCACAATAGCAGCTAATAAAGACTATTTAACCACGCGTGTTTCTTACAAACTCAACTTAGAAGGTCCCAGTTATGCTGTTCAAACTGCCTGCTCAACTTCATTAGTTGCTATCCATTTGGCAAGCCAAAGCTTACTCAATGGTGAATGTGATATGGCATTGGCTGGTGGAGTCGCCGTCAGTGCAACCAGAAAAACTGGATATATGTATACAGAAGGGGGAATAGCGTCTCCTGACGGACATTGCCGTACTTTTGATGTTAGAGCAAAAGGATCTGTGGGGGGTGAGGGTGTAGGCATTGTGGTGTTGAAACGATTAGAAGATGCTCTTAGCGATCGCGATCGCATTCATGCTGTAATCAAAGGATCAGCGATCAATAACGATGGTTCACTCAAGGTCAGCTACACAGCACCCCGCATCGATACCCAAGCAAAAGTAATTAGAACAGCCCAAGTAGTAGCCGAAGTAGAACCGGAGACTATTACTTACATTGAGGCTCACGGTACTGGAACAGTCTTAGGAGATCCCATTGAAATTGCTGCCCTGACACAAGCTTTTCGCTCCAGTACCCAGAAGAAAGGATTCTGTGCCATTGGTTCCGTCAAAACCAATATTGGGCATTTGGACACTGCGGCTGGTGTAACGGGATTAATCAAAACTGTCTTAGCCCTCAAGCACAAACAAATACCACCCAGCTTACACTTTACTTCGCCTAATCCAGAAATTGACTTTGCTAACAGTCCTTTCTACGTCAATACCACACTTTCGGAATGGGACACGAATGGCACTCCTCGACGTGCAGGAGTTAGTTCCTTTGGAATTGGAGGAACCAATGCCCATCTGATTCTTGAAGAAGCCCCAGTTGTCGAAGCTTCTAGTTCTTCTCGTCCTTGGCAGTTGTTGATGCTATCTGCCAAAACCGATTCAGCACTGGAAACGGCTACCACAAATCTAGCTAATTACTTCCAAGAACATCCCGATTCAAACCTTGCCGATGTGGCTTACACATTGCAGGTTGGACGGAGAAATTTTGACTATCGGCGTGCAGTTGTCTGTCGGGATATTCAAGATGCTATCAACGCACTCCAAGAGCCAAAGCGAGTTCTCACCAGTACTCAAAAAACTCAGCAACGCCCTGTTGCCTTCATGTTTTCTGGACTAGGAACTCACTACGTTGATATGGCTCTTGAACTTTACCAAACTGAGCCAACATTTCGTGCCTGTATTGACCAATGTTGCGAACTCCTCAAACCCCACCTTGGTAATGATTTGCGAGATGTTCTATATCCTAATAGAAACAGTGAGAATGGAAATAAACCCAGCACTCTCTCTGTTGGGCTAGATTTGCGAAAAATGTTAGGTCGTGGAACGGAACAGGCAGATGTCGCAACTCAAAAGCTGAATCAAACTTTTCTCACGCAACCAGCTATCTTCGTCATTGAATACGCTTTAGCTCAATTGTGGATATCGTGGGGGATTCGTCCGACGGCAATGATTGGCTACAGCATCGGTGAATATGTCGCAGCATGTCTGGCCGAGGTTTTGTCTTTGGAAGATGCTTTAATTTTGGTAGCTAAAAGAGCGCAAATGATTCAAGAGTTGCCTGAAGGGGCAATGTTGGCAATTGGGCTTTCCGAGGAGGAAATACAGCCTTTCCTGAATGAGAAGATTTCTCTGTCTGCAATCAACGGCTCATCGTTGTGTGTGATTGCAGGTGCTACAGATGCTATCAAAGAAGTAGAACGACAATTGAGTGAAAGAGGTTTAGTTGGTAAGCGTTTACAGAGTTCTCATGCTTTTCATTCTGTGATGATGGAGGCGATCACACCGACTTTTCACAATTTAGTTCAAACATTCAGCCTCAAACCCCCGAAAATTCCCTATTTATCCAACGTCACAGGTACTTGGATTACAGCTGAACAAGCAACAGATCCCAGTTATTGGGTGAAGCATCTGTGCCAAGCAGTACGCTTTGCTTCGGGGGTGCAAGAATTGTGGAAAAAAGATCATCCCATTTTATTGGAGGTTGGCCCTGGTCAGGCATTGAGTAGTTTCGCACTGCAATGTCTAGAAAGTGATGATAGAGCCAAATCTGTGATGTTGCCCTCTCTGCGGCATTCCTATGAGCAACAGTCAGATGTCGCCTTTTCAATGAATACATTAGGTCGCCTTTGGCTGGCAGGGGTAAAGGTAGATTGGTCTGGTTTTTATGCTGATGAACAACGCGATCGCCTTCCCTTACCGACATATCCTTTTGAACGTCAGCGTTACTGGATTGATGCTAATCCTGAAGCTAATTTGGCAATGCGATCACCGCAAGCATTACAGAAAAAACCTAATATTGCCGACTGGTTTTACATTCCTTCCTGGAAACGTTCTCCACATATAGTAGCGAAATCAGCACAAAAATTAAATTATTTAGTCTTTATTGATACTGCTGGAGTAGGTTTACAAGTTGTCAAACAGTTGGAATTAGAAGGGCATGATGTGATTAGTGTGACTGTTGGAGAGCAGTTTACACAACTAGGCGATCGCTCTTACGCAATTAATCCCCAAGCAAGTAGTGACTATGATGCCTTGCTGAAAGAACTTGATTCATTGGATTTAAACCCTAATGCCATCAGCCATTTTTGGAGTCTCATCCCCAACGTACAGGGAGAATTACCTCATCAGTTCTTTGAGGAATGTCAAAATAATGGTTTTTATAGTCTACTTTTCCTAGCACAAGCGTTGGGAAGACAAGAAGTTACCGATACTATCCAAATTCTAGTTGTTACCAACAATGTGCAAGAGGTAAACGGTGACGAAAAGTTATGCCCGGAAAAGGCGACTGTCATGGGAATCTGTAAGGTGATTCCCCAAGAGTATCCCAATATCACCTGTCGTAACATTGATGTAGTCATTCCTGAATCAGAGACACCCCAAGAAAATCAACTGATAGATCAACTCTTAGCAGAACTCACCCACAAGGCATCTGAGAACATGATTGCCTACCGTGGAAAGCACCGATGGGTGCAAATTTTTGAACCAATACAACTTGAGGAGCCAGATCAAGGAACAATTTCCATCAGGGAAGGGGGAGTGTACTTAATCCTTGGTGGTCTGGGAGATGTTGGCTTGGTACTGGCAGAATATCTAGCCCAAACAGTGCGTGCCAAGCTAATTCTCACAGGGCGTTCCGGTCTGCCCGCAAAACAAGATTGGTCTCAATGGTTGGCAACTCATGATGAGAACGATCGCATCAGTCGCAAAATCCAGAAAGTGCAAGCATTAGAAGCCTTGGGTGCGGAAGTTTTGATTTGCCGTGCTGATGTTGCTAATCTCGAACAAATGCAAGCAGCGATGACTGAAGCTTCAGAGCGCTTTGGTCAGGTTCACGGTATAATCCATGCAGCAGGGATAAAGTTGTTTAGCACTGTTCAACAGATAAGTAAAACTGAGTGTGAAAGTCAATTAAGCTCAACAGGCTATGGATTATTTATATTAGAAAATATCCTACAAGGAAAAGAACTAGATTTCTGCGTAATCATATCCTCATTAGCATCTGTTTTGGGTGTAATGGGCATACCTGCTTATCCAGCAGCGCACCTATTCACTGATGCTTTTGTACATAAACATAACCAAACAAGCCTTATCCCCTGGCAGAGTATCAATTATGGCGATTGGATTACTCAAGAATCCTCAGAATCAGTAACCTTACTCAAAGGTGCCGATTCGATGATGACAAGGCAAGAAGGTCTAGAGGTTTTTAAACGTGCCTTATCTGTGACTAAATTTGGTCAGGTAGTTACATCAACAGTAGATCTACAAACTAGTATCAAAAGATGGATTAAACTTGAATTTAGTCAAGGTTCTAAAGTTGCACAAAAAGCCAGTTCCGCTTCACTTTACTTAAGACCTAATTTAGATAATGACTATGTTGCTCCTAGAAATGAGGTAGAGCAAACCATTGCCAATATCTGGCAAGAACTCTTGGGAATTGAGCAAGTAGGTATTCACGATAACTTTTTTGAGTTAGGGGGAGATTCTGTACTTGGCATTCAAGTTAGCGCCAGAGCTGCGAAAGCAGGTTATCGGCTTGCCCCTCAGCAATTGTTTGAGCATCAGACAATCACCGAACTGGCAGAGGTGGTAAGTACAAAACAAGTAGTCCAGGCTGAACAAGGCTTAGTAACTGGTTCGCTTCCTCTGACGCCTATCCAGCACTGGTTCTTTGAACAGAATTTATCAGAACCACATCACTGGAACATGGCATTTTTTGTAGAGGTAATGCAAATTATTGATCCAGGTTTGTTTGAACAAGCATGGCAGCATTTATTCATACACCACGATGCACTTCGCCTGCGGTTTATCCCCTCTGAGTCTGGCTGGCAGCAGGTGAACACTGACTTGGAAAAACAGGTGAATCTTACACATACAGATTTATCAGCGTTTTCGCCTGATGTTCAAAAATCTTTGATGGAAGCAACCGCCACCGAACTACAAGCTAGTTTGAACCTGTCAGAGGGGCCAATTGTGCAGGGTGTGCTTTTTGATCTGGGTGTCAACAAGTCAAGCCGCTTGCTAATCATCATCCACCACTTGGCAGTGGATTTCGGCTCTTGGCGAATCTTACTAGAGGATCTTGAGACTGCTTATCACCAGCTTAGCCAGGGTAAAGCAATTCAACTGCCGCAGAAAACAACCTCTTTCAAACAGTGGTCTGAACGACTAAAGGAATACGCTCAATCCGCAGAGTTGCAAAAAAGGCTAAATTCCTGCCTCAGCGAACGTCACAAGCAGGTTTCTCGCTTACCGATAGATTATCCTGGAGGCATTAATACTGTAGCATCAGGTGAAAGTGTCTCAGTAGCGTTAAGCGAAACAGAAACTCAGGCATTACTTCAGGAGGTTCTAGCAGTCTATCGAACTAATACACAAGAAGTTCTACTGACCGCTCTTGTACAAGCTTTTACAGAATGGACAGGCATAAAATGTCTACTGTTTAATACCGAAGAAGATGCGCGGGACGCAAGTACTACTATAGATAATGTGGATATATCACGAACAGTAGGTTGGCTGACTACTCTTTATCCTGTACTTTTGGATTTAGAGAGGGCTGAGAATCCAGGGGAGGCATTGAAAGCCGTAAAAGAGCAGTTTCGTTGCATTTCTAGTAGAACCATTGATCATGGAGCGCTACGCTACCTAAGTGAGGATAAAAAGCTGACAGAGAAAATGCGATCGCTTCCTCAAGCAGAGGTATTTTTTCTCTACCTTGGTCAATTTGGTAAAAGCTTTGATCAATCTTCTATGCTCAGACCGACTGAAGAATCCACTGGATCAATGTACAGTCCAAAAGGAACTAGTTCTTATTTGCTAGGCTTGACTGCATGGGTTAATGAAGAAGGTCAGTTGAGACTGGAATTTGGCTATAGTACGAATGTGCATCGACGCGAGACTATAGAGAAACTATCTCATAGTTTTGTAGAAGCGCTCAAATGTCTCATCACCCATTCTTGCTCCTTAGAAGCAGTAGAGTATACCCCTTCAGACTTTTCGGCAGCAAACATCAATCAAGAAAATTTGAGTAAGTTGCTAGCTCAGATTGGTCAGTGATATAGGAGAAATTTTCCATGAACCAAAAGAATATTGAAGATATATACGAACTTTCACCCTTACAGCAGGGGTTGCTTTTTCACACACTGGTTACACCTAATTCGGGGGTCTACTTTGAGCAGTTTTGCAACGCTTTGCAAACTCAAGTTGATGTTCCAGCTTTCCACAAAGCATGGCAGCGAGTTTTAGATCGGCATCCGATTTTGCGTACTTCCTTCTACTGGGAAAATCTTGATAAGCCATATCAAGTGGTATATCGACAAATAGACTTGCCTTGGGATTTTCAAGACTGGCGCGAACTTTCTTTGCAGGAACAAGAAAAGCAGTTAGAAGTTTTTTTAGCAGCGGATCGCAAACGAGGCTTTACACTTTCCCAGGTTCCACTCATGCGTCTGGCATTAATTCAGGTGGCTGATAACGCTTATCAATTTGTCTTCAGCTATCACCATATATTGATGGAAGGGTGGTCTTTAACATGGCTATGGAAAGAATTCTATGAATTCTATAATGCCTTTTGCAAAGGTCAGGATTTACATCTAGAAAGCCCTCGTCCTTTTAGAGAATACATTTCTTGGTTACAACAGCAAGATATATCAAAGGCTGAAATTTACTGGCGCGAGACGCTTAAAGGATTTACAGTACCGACACCATTAATGATGGACAAAGCTGCCGATACTTTCTCTAGCGAAAACGAAGACCATGATTGTCAACAAACCCTACTCTCAATAACAACAACAGATGCCTTGAATTCCCTGACACGAAAGTATCATCTTACCCTAAACATCCTACTCAAGGGAGCCTGGGCTATACTTTTAAGCCGCTATAGCGGTGAGTCAGATATAGTTTTTGGAGCTACATCTTCAGGCAGACCTACTGAATTGGCAGAAGCAGAGTCCATGATGGGACTTTTCGCCAACACATTGCCGCTACGAGTACAAGTAGATAGTAATGCTTTCCTTATACCTTGGTTGAAAAAGCTGCAAGTTCAAGAAGTGGAAATGCGTCAGTATGAGTATAGTCCACTGTTACATATTCAACAGTGGAGTCAAATTCCTCATGGTTTGCCACTATTTGAAAGCATTTTAAGTTTTAATAATTACTTAGTAGATAGTACTGGAGAAAAGCTAGCTGAAAGTCTGGCACTTGGTGAAGCTCGGATATTTGAAAAGACGAATTATCCTCTTACCCTACAAGTATATCCAGGTTCAAATTTATTACTGTCGATTGGGTATGATACCCGTCGTTTTGATAGCGCGACGATTAACAGAATATTAGGACATTTAAAAACTTTACTGGAAGGTATAGTTGCTAATCCCGAACAGCAACTTCGAGACTTGTCGCTACTGACTGCACAAGAAAAATATCAATTGCTGTTGGAGTGGAATGATACAGAAGTTAAGTATCCTCAAGAACAGTGCATCCATGAATTGTTTGAAGCGCAAGTAGAACGCATACCTGATGCAGTAGCAGTGGTATTTGAATCGGAGCAATTAACCTACTGTGAACTAAACACAAAAGCTAACCAATTGGCGCATTACCTGCGTTCATTGGGAGTAAAACCAGAGGTATTGGTGGGGATTTGTGTAGAGCGATCGCTCGATATGATCATCGGACTATTAGCTATCCTCAAAGCTGGTGGTGCATACATACCACTAGATCCAGCATATCCCAAACAACGATTAGCTTTCATCCTAGAAGACGCTCAAGTGCCATTATTGCTGACTCAAGCCTCGCTCTTGTCAGCAATGCCCCAACACAAAGCTCAAGTCATTTGCTTGGATACTGATTGGCATCTGATAGCCCAACAAAGCCAGGAAAATTTCTTCTCTGAAGTAACTACCGACAACCTAGCTTATGTAATCTATACCTCTGGTTCAACAGGCAGACCAAAAGGTGTAATGATTAAACACGCTAGCACAGTTGCAATGTTAGATTGGGCAAACAAAACATTTGCGATTGAAGCTTTGCAAGGAGTTTTAGCATCAACCTCAATTTGCTTTGACCTTTCGGTGTTCGAGGTATTTGTTCCTCTATGTTGCGGTGGTAAGGTCATTTTAATTGAGAACGCACTATATTTACCAACTTTGCCAACAGCCCAAAATGTAACCTTAATAAATACTGTTCCAAGTATAATTTCACAGTTATTAATAACTGATAGCATTCCTGCTTCAGTACAGACGATCAATGTCGCAGGTGAACCACTTCATAATCAACTCGTACAACAACTTTATCAGCAGGATAATATACAACAGGTATTCAACCTATATGGCCCATCTGAAGATACAACTTATTCAACATCTGCCTGGATATCCAAAAATACTAACAACATTCCACCTATTGGTCGCCCGATTCACAACACTCAGATTTATTTGTTAGATAAAAATTTACAACCTGTTCCTGTAGGTGTACCTGGGATGTTGTATATTAGCGGTGCAGGTTTATCCCGTGGTTATTTCAATCAACCTCAACTTACTGCTGATAAGTTTATTCCCAATCCTTACACTAACCTACCAGGAGAACGGTTGTATAAAACTGGGGATTTAGCCCGCTATTTACCAAGTGGAGAGATAGAGTACATTGGCCGCATTGACTATCAAGTAAAAATACGCGGTTTCCGAATTGAACTCTTAGAAATTGAAGCACTCATCATTCAACATCCTGAAGTCCGAGAAGCTGTAGTTACGGTTCATTCTTCGGAAGCAGATTCTCAACAAATAGTCGCCTATGTAGTCCCGAACTCAGAGCAAACACTAAGGATTTCTGAACTGCGCGATTTTTTAGAGTCAAAGTTGCCAAACTATATGATGCCATCAGCTTTTGTCATGTTAGAGGCACTACCACTAACGCCTAATGGTAAGGTCGATCGCAAAGCTTTACCAGCACCTGATACACTACGTCCAGAATTGGAAGTACTCTATCAGCCACCCCAAACTGAGGTAGAAAAAACTATTGCCAATATTTGGCAAGAAGTACTGAATGTTGAGGACATAGGAATTCATGATAATTTCTTTGAACTGGGTGGTCATTCACTGCTTTTAGTTCAGGTTCATAGTAAATTGCAAAAAATATTTGAGAGGGATTTCCTATTGGTTGAAATGTTTCAATATCCAACCGTAAACCACCTAGCTAGATATGTTAGTCAGGAATCAACAGAAGAAACATCTTTTATAAAGCACTCTGAAAATAGAACAGCTTCAGTACAACGTCGAAAACAAGCCAGAAAAGAACACCGAGCAGCGACCAAGTAAAGGATAATTTCGCCTCAATCAGGTGAATAAAATATAGAAACTTCACGTGAGTTCGACAGACCTCTTCTTCTCAGCCTACCTCTCTAAAACGGAAAGTAAGGAAAAATCTCAAAATCAGATTTTTCAACCTCTCTCCTATAAAAGGATAGATTTCGAGAGCGATCAAAACAGTACTCATTGAACTCACAAAAACTTAAAGTTTCATCTAGACTTGTGATGACATTAAATGTCATTGTTTTACTCGCTAATCAAAATAAAATGTGATTAATCTCACTGAAAAATTTATTTACTAAGAGTATTAACAATGCCGGATAAAAAATACCTCTTTAAGGAGACAAAATGACATTAAGTGAAAAAGAAATATTATTCAAAAGTAACTTTTCTCAACCTGAGCAAATATTGCATTCTGAAATTGGTGAGTATGTAACACAAATGTTTGCACATACTCCAGATAAATGGAATGAAACACAGATAGATGAAATAGTTAATGATTTTTCTCAGGAATTTTTAAGTACAAAAAATACAAATACTAATGTTGATCTTGACTTGATAATAAGCAATTTTGGTGATAGCAAAATACCGACAACACCTACTGATTTTGAAAGCTATTTTCAATCATTAAATGAAAATGTTATCGCTCATTCAATACACACATCCTCACCACAATTTATCGGTCACATGACCTCGGCACTTCCTTCTTTTGTACGCCCTTTAGCCAAACTGATGACAGCAATGAATCAAAATGCTGTCAAAATAGAGACTGCTAAAGCCTTGAGCTTCTGCGAACGTGAAGCTTTAGCAATGATGCATCGGCAAATTTATAATTTCTCCGATAATTTCTACACCCAGCATATTCAAAACAATCAGAGTACATTAGGAATTTTGCTTTCTGGTGGTACAACAGCCAATATCACAGCCCTTTGGTGTGCGCGAAATAAATCTTTAGGAGCAAAAAATGAGTTTTTAGGCATAGAAAAAGAAGGTTTAACCGCAGCCCTAAATTTTTACGGCTACAAAGGAGCAGTTGTAATTGGCTCTGAATTAATGCATTTCTCTTTTGATAAAGCTGCGGATTTAATGGGCATTAGTACTCAAAATTTGATTAGAGTGGCCGTTGATTCTAATAATCGAGTCAATATCCGAGCATTACGCCAAGCCGTTGCAGATTGTCGCCAGAAAAACTTACATATTATAGCTATTGTTGGTATTGCTGGAACTACAGATTCTGGTAGTGTCGATCCGCTAAAAGATATTGCGGAGATAGCCCAAGAAAATAATGTACATTTTCATGTAGATGCAGCTTGGGGGGGTCCAGTTATCTTTTCTCGAAAACATCAACAAAAGCTTGCTGGTATTAAAAAAGCTGATTCAGTGACCATTGATGGACATAAACAATTGTATTTACCAATGGGTATTGGTATGGTATTTTTCCGCGACCCTTATTTAGCTTCTTCAATCGAAAAACATGCTAGCTATACTATGCGTAAAGGATCGTTTGATTTAGGTAAACGTGCTTTAGAAGGTTCTCGACCGGGCATGGCTTTATTTTTACACGCTGCTTTAAAGCTAATTGGGCTTAAGGGATATGAGTTTTTGATTGATGAAGGAATTCGGAAAACTCAATACATGGCTGCTCGAATTTCGGTGATGCCCGAATTTGAATTGTTGGCAGATCCTGATACTAATCTATTAATTTATCGCTATGTTCCAGAACAATTTAGAGCAGTCATTGTGAAAAAACAGTTAACAGAAACAGATAATCAAATTATCAATAATTTTAACGAATATTTACAAAAGATGCAGCGTCATATTGGTCGCACTTTTATTTCACGAACGACAAAAACAACTATCGGCTTGGATAAAGAATTTCCTGTAATTGCCATGCGTGCGGTCATTGCCAATCCGTTAACTACTGAAGAAGATATTGACGCAGTTTTAAATGACCAGATTCAGATTGCTTCTGAAATTTCAATTTCACATTTCTCAAAAATGAATAATTAACTAAGTTTTCTTGAGTGCTTTGAAGTTAGACAAAAAATATTGATCATCAGGGTTTGACTTATGGATATAGCAAATAATTTTATTCATAGTTTAAATGATAAAGACGAAATCGCTATTATTGGTATGGCAGGTCGTTTTCCTGGAGCAAATAAAGTTGATAGCTTTTGGCAAAACCTGCGGGATGGTGTAGAGTCAATTTCTTTTTTCACAGACGAGGAATTAATATCTGCTGGGGTAGATTCAGCATCGCTGAATGATCCCAATTATGTGAAAGCAAGCGGTGTATTAGAAGATATAGAGTTATTCGATGCTTCCTTTTTTGGCTTTTCTCCCAGAGAAGCTGAAATTACAGACCCACAACACCGCCTTTTTATGGAATGTGTTTGGTCATCTCTAGAAAATGCTGGTTATAACTCTGAAACTTATAGTGGTCAAATTGGTCTTTTCGCTGGTGTAGCAGCAAGTTACTATCTGCTTTCAAACTTATATCCCAACCGAGAGTTGATGGAATCAGTAGACAGCTTCCAAACTTTGATTGGAAACGATAAAGATTTCCTGCCCACGCAAGTTTCTTACAAGTTAAATCTAAAAGGACCAAGTATCAATGTACAGACTGCCTGCTCCACATCATTAGTGACTGTCCATTTAGCCTGCCAAAGTTTAATGAATGGCGAAAGTGACATCGCTTTAGCTGGTGGTGTTTCTATTGCAGTGCCACAAAAAACTGGCTACCACTATCAACAAGCAGGAATTCTTTCTCCTGATGGTCATTGTCGAGCTTTTGAAGCTCAAGCAAAAGGAACTAATGGTGGCAATGGTTTAGGTGTAGTAGTCTTGAAAAGATTAGAGGATGCTATTGCTGATGGTGACTTTATTCATGCAGTAATCAAGGGTTCTGCTGTTAATAACGATGGTTCTTTAAAGGTTGGATATACAGCTCCTAGTGTTGATGGTCAAAGGCAGGTAATTTTAGAAGCGCTTGCCCTAGCTGGAGTTGAACCTGAGACTGTTACTTATGTAGAAACGCACGGAACAGGAACCATCTTAGGAGACCCGATTGAAATTAAAGCTCTTACACAAGCTTTTCGTGCTAGCACAAATAAAAAAGGCTTTTGTGCTATCGGTTCAGTAAAAACTAATATTGGGCATCTGAATACAGCAGCGGGTGTGGCAGGATTAATTAAAACTATACAAGCATTAAAACATAAACAAATACCCCCTAGTTTGCACTTTCAGGAGCCAAATCCACAAATAGATTTCGCTAATAGCCCCTTCTACGTCAACACCAATTTATCAGAGTGGAAAACCGACGGTACACCACGCCGAGCAGGTGTAAGTTCTTTTGGCATCGGTGGGACTAATGCCCATGTTATTTTGCAAGAAGCTCCAGTGATTGAAGCTTCGAGTCCCTCGCGTCCTTGGCAATTGTTACTGCTTTCAGGCAAAACCAGCACGGCTTTAGACACTGCGACAGCACAACTGCGTGATTATTTAGAGCAAAACCCCGATATTCCCCTACCAGATGTCTCTTACACCCTACAAGTAGGTCGTCAAGCTTTTGACTATCGCCGCATGGTAGTTTGCCAGGACCTAGATGATACCGTGAAATCGCTTAACAGCAAAGACCCACAACGCATTTTTAGTCACCACTATGAGCCAGGTCATTGTCCAGTCATCTTTATGTTTTCGGGACAAGGGGCGCAGTATGTAAATATGGCTAAGGAACTGTACAAAGTCGAACGTACATTTGCGAAACACGTAGATACGTGCGCTCTGGTTTTGCAACCCCACCTCGGTCTTGATATCCGCTCCCTACTTTATCCCAAGGAACAAGACACTGAAACTGCTTCAAAGCAACTACAACAAACAGCCCTCACCCAAAGCGCGTTATTTGTTACAGAGTACGCCCTGGCTCAGTTATTAATGTCATGGGGAGTGCTACCAGAAGCGATGATCGGTCACAGCATCGGGGAATATGTCGCCGCGACTGTTGCAGGTGTATTTTCCCTAGAAGATGCTCTATTCATTGTGGCAAAAAGGGGAGAGTTAATGCAACAAGTACCCAGAGGAAGTATGCTGGCAATTAGGCTTTCAGAAAAAAATGTGCGATCGCTACTCTCTGCACAGACGTTGTATAAAAATTCTCTACAAATCGCAGCTGTTAACAGCCCATCTTCCTGTGTTGTTTCTGGAACAAACGAGGCAGTTGCTACACTAAAAAATCAATTATCCTCTCAACAAGTTGAATGTCAACTGTTGCATACATCCCATGCGTTCCATTCCCAAATGATGGAACCAATACTAGAAGCATTTATTCAATCCATCAAAAAAGTCAAACTAAACCCACCACGTATACGCTTTATTTCCAATGTAACTGGTACTTGGATTACTGAAGAACAAGCCACAAATCCCGATTATTGGTGTCAACATTTACGAGGAACAGTGAGGTTTTCAGATGGGATATCGCACCTGTTAAAGCAGTTTGAAGGTGTTTTTCTAGAGGTGGGACCAGGACGAACATTAAGCACATTAACAACACAGCATTTAGATAAAAAAACCAAACAACAAGTACTAACTTCATTAAGTCATGTTCAAGAGCAACAATCGGATGTTAGCTTTTTATTACAGACATTAGGTCGGTTGTGGCTGGCTGGTGTAGAAATAGATTGGTCAGGATTTTATACCCACGAGCAGCGTCATCGTTTGCCTTTGCCGACTTATCCTTTTGAACGACAAAGGTACTGGATTGAAGCTAACAAGCAAGGACAAGATGGCGAGTGCACACCAGTATCACTGGCTAAAAAGCCTGATATAGCCGACTGGTTTTATATTCCTTTTTGGAAGCCTTCTTTACCCCCAGTACAACTAAAACATCAAGAATTAGTCACTCCAAAATCTAGCGCTTTGGTATTTCTTGATGAGTGTGGCGTGGGTATCAAATTGGCAAAAGAACTAGGAAAACACAACCAGGATGTTATTACCGTAAAACTTGGTGAGAAATTTACGAGATTAGGTAAGTCTCAATATACGATTAATCCTCAAAATCATCATGATTATGATATCCTCATCCAGGAAATTATCAGCCAAAACCAGTTACCCAAAACGATGGTTCATTTCTGGAGTGTTACACCTAGTAGTGAAGAAGAATTAGAAATTGAACAAGTTGAACAAGCTCAAATAAGAGGATTTTATAGTCTTCTATTTCTTGCCCAAGCTTTGGGAAGACAAGAAACTACTGATAATTTTAACATCACAGTTATTTCTAACAACCTCCAGTCAGTAACGGGAACTGAAGTACTTTCTGCAGAGAAAGCAACTTTACTCGGAACAGTTAAAGTTATTTCTCAAGAATATTCAAATATTAATTGTCGTAGTATTGATGTTATCCTTCCCCCCAACGATAGTTGGCAAGAAGAAAAACTTCTAGAAAAAATACTGGCGGAACTGACTGTTGATGATTCCCAAAAGTTAATTGCTTACCGAGGTTTGAATCGCTGGGTGCAGAGTTTTGAGCCTGTGCGTTTTGATCAAGCTAAAATCGAAAAGCCTCAATTACGAGAAAAAGGAGTTTATTTAATTACAGGTGGACTCGGAGGTATTGGACTTGTTTTGGCAGAATACTTGGCTCGAACTGTACAAGCAAAACTACTGTTAGTAGGACGTTCTGCTTTGCCAAAAAAAAATGAGTGGGAAAAATGGCTCACTACTCATGATGAGGCTGATAGTACTAGCTGCAAAATTCGCAAAGTTGAAGAACTCGAACAGTTGGGTGCAGAAGTTTTGGTAATTAGTGCTGATGTCAGCAATACAGAACAAATGCGGAGTGCTGTTTCTCAAGCTCAACAGCAATTTGGTCAATTAAACGGTGTCATTCATGCTGCGGGAGTTCCTGGAGGCGGTGTGATTCAGCGAAAAACTCAACAAGAAGCAGAAAGTATTCTCGCTCCCAAGGTCAAGGGAACACTAGTTATTGATGCAATTGTCAAAGATATTCAGTTAGATTTCTTTGTGTTGGCATCATCAATGAATTCAATCTTAGGAGGATTTGGACAGGTAGATTATTGTGGTGCAAATGCTTTTCTTGATGCTTTTGCTCACTCTAATGCCTCAAAAAAAGGTAGATTTACTACAAGTATCAATTGGGATACTTGGCAAGAAGTTGGCATGGCGGTAAACACACAATTGCCTCAACAACTTCAAGAATTGCGAACAGAAAATCTTCAAAAAGGTATATTACCGAATGAAGGTGTCGATGCTTTTCTACGTATTTTAGGAAGTAGAATGCCTCAAGTTGTAGTATCTACTTCTGACTTATTGCATTCTCTAAAACAGCATAATTCTTACAAGGAAACACAAGTTATAGATTTTTTAGAAACTGCCAATTTATTCAAGTCAAAATATCCTCGACCAGAATTAAGTAATGATTATGTTGCTCCTCGAAATCAAATTGAACAAAAGCTTGCCGATATCTGGCAACCAATCCTGGGAATTGAAAAGATAGGAATACATGATAATTTTTTTGAAATTGGTGGTGATTCCCTTATCGGTATTCAACTTATTGCAACCTTCAATAAGGTATTTAATCTAAACATTTCTATTGCCAAACTTTATGAATGCCCAAATATAGGCTCTATGGCAAAAATTTTAACTCCTGAGAAATCTCCGGAAAATATTTTTGAACAAAGGTTAAGCCGAGGAGAAAGAAGAAGGCAGAAGAAAATACAGAATAGCTAAAAAATAAAGTTAATTCATCTGATTTAGAAAATTATGAACACCAAGACAACACTTGAAAAAATAGCCAATTTAGATATAGCAATAGTAGGAATATCTGGTCGCTTTCCTGGTGCAAAAAATATCGATGAATTTTGGCATAATCTTCAAAATGGAGTTGAGTCTATTTCATTCATATCCAATGATGATTTAGTAGATTTAAATATTGAAGAGGCAGTTTTAAACGACCCTCAGTATGTAAAAGCAGCGCCTGTACTAGAAGATATTGAGTTGTTTGATGCTAGGTTCTTTGGTTACAGTCCTAGAGAAGCTGAAGTTGTAGATCCCCAACATCGCCTCTTCATGGAATGTGCCTGGTCATCTCTTGAAAACGCTGGATACGATCCAGAAACATACAATGGTTTGATTGGGGTTTATGCTGGTGTAGGCACAAATACTTACTTTTTTAACAATATATATAAAAACATTAACTTAATAGATATTTCCAATAAATATACTCTTAATAAAGATTTCTTGACTACAAATATTTCCTATAAATTAAATTTAAAAGGCCCAAGTGTCGGTATCCAAACTTACTGCTCTACTTCATTAGTTGCTGTACACTTAGCCTGTAAAAGTCTACTTGATGAAGAGTGTGATATCGCTTTAGCTGGTGGGGTTACAGTTACAGTTCCACAAAAGTCAGGTTATTTCTATGAAGAGGACGGAATTTTGTCTCCTGATGGTCACTGTCGTGCTTTCGATGCTAAAGCACAGGGTACTATTTTCGGCAGTGGACTTGGAATAGTTGTCTTAAAAAGATTAAAAGATGCTATTGCAGATAAAGATTATATTCATGCAGTTATTAAAGGTTCAGCAATCAACAATGATGGTTCCTTAAAAGTTAGCTATACAGCACCTAGTGTAAATGGCCAGGCTGAAGTTGTTGTAGAGGCTCTGGCAAATGCTGGAATTAATGCTGATGATATTTCTTATATAGAAACTCATGGAACTGGAACTGCTACTGGAGATCCAGTAGAAATTGCGGCGCTCACTAAAGCTTTTCGTGCTTTTACACAAAGAAATGGCTTCTGTGCTATCGGTTCAGTAAAACCAAACATCGGACATCTAGATATAGCATCTGGTATAGCAAGTCTGATCAAAACTGTTTTAGCATTGAAATATAAACAAATACCTCCTAGCTTAAATTTTGAAGCTCCCAATCCTGAGATTGATTTTGCAAATAGTCCCTTCTACGTCAATACTAAACTTACCGAGTGGAAAGCTAATAATATTCACCGCCGAGCAGGAATTAGTTCCTTAGGTTTTGGTGGAACTAATGCCCATATAATTCTGGAAGAAGCTCCTGAAATTAAATATTTTGATCATTCTAGACCTTGGCAGCTACTCTTATTATCAGCTAAAACGACTTCTGCGGTTGAAACTGCGGCTACAAATCTGGTTGACTATTTAAAACAATATCCAGATATAAATCTAGCTAATGTGGCTCATACTCTACAAGTGGGTCGTAGAGCTTTTAACCATCGCCAAATGTTGGTGTGCCAGAACATTAAAGATGCTGTAATTGCTCTGGAAACGCAAGATCAACAACGGGTTTTTAGTGCATATCAGGAGCATAGGGAACAGCCAGTCATCTTTATGTTTTCGGGACAAGGGGCGCAGTATGTAAATATGGCTAAGGAACTGTACAAAGTCGAACGTACATTTGCGAAACACGTAGATACGTGCGCTCTGGTTTTGCAACCCCACCTCGGTCTTGATATCCGCTCCCTACTTTATCCCAAGGAACAAGACACTGAAACTGCTTCAAAGCAACTACAACAAACAGCCCTCACCCAAAGCGCGTTATTTGTTACAGAGTACGCCCTGGCTCAGTTATTAATGTCATGGGGAGTGCTACCAGAAGCGATGATCGGTCACAGCATCGGGGAATATGTCGCCGCGACTGTTGCAGGTGTATTTTCCCTAGAAGATGCTCTATTCATTGTGGCAAAAAGGGGAGAGTTAATGCAACAAGTACCCAGAGGAAGTATGCTGGCAATTAGGCTTTCAGAAAAAAATGTGCGATCGCTACTCTCTGCACAGACGTTGTATAAAAATTCTCTACAAATCGCAGCTGTTAACAGCCCATCTTCCTGTGTTGTTTCTGGAACAAACGAGGCAGTTGCTACACTAAAAAATCAATTATCCTCTCAACAAGTTGAATGTCAACTGTTGCATACATCCCATGCGTTCCATTCCCAAATGATGGAACCAATACTAGAAGCATTTATTCAATCCATCAAAAAAGTCAAACTAAACCCACCACGTATACGCTTTATTTCCAATGTAACTGGTACTTGGATTACTGAAGAACAAGCCACAAATCCCGATTATTGGTGTCAACATTTACGAGGAACAGTGAGGTTTTCAGATGGGATATCGCACCTGTTAAAGCAGTTTGAAGGTGTTTTTCTAGAGGTGGGACCAGGACGAACATTAAGCACATTAACAACACAGCATTTAGATAAAAAAACCAAACAACAAGTACTAACTTCATTAAGTCATGTTCAAGAGCAACAATCGGATGTTAGCTTTTTATTACAGACATTAGGTCGGTTGTGGCTGGCTGGTGTAGAAATAGATTGGTCAGGATTTTATACCCACGAGCAGCGTCATCGTTTGCCTTTGCCGACTTATCCTTTTGAACGACAAAGGTACTGGATTGAAGCTAACAAGCAAGGACAAGATGGCGAGTGCACACCAGTATCACTGGCTAAAAAGCCTGATATAGCCGACTGGTTTTATATTCCTTTTTGGAAGCCTTCTTTACCCCCAGTACAACTAAAACATCAAGAATTAGTCACTCCAAAATCTAGCGCTTTGGTATTTCTTGATGAGTGTGGCGTGGGTATCAAATTGGCAAAAGAACTAGGAAAACACAACCAGGATGTTATTACCGTAAAACTTGGTGAGAAATTTACGAGATTAGGTAAGTCTCAATATACGATTAATCCTCAAAATCATCATGATTATGATATCCTCATCCAGGAAATTATCAGCCAAAACCAGTTACCCAAAACGATGGTTCATTTCTGGAGTGTTACACCTAGTAGTGAAGAAGAATTAGAAATTGAACAAGTTGAACAAGCTCAAATAAGAGGATTTTATAGTCTTCTATTTCTTGCCCAAGCTTTGGGAAGACAAGAAACTACTGATAATTTTAACATCACAGTTATTTCTAACAACCTCCAGTCAGTAACGGGAACTGAAGTACTTTCTGCAGAGAAAGCAACTTTACTCGGAACAGTTAAAGTTATTTCTCAAGAATATTCAAATATTAATTGTCGTAGTATTGATGTTATCCTTCCCCCCAACGATAGTTGGCAAGAAGAAAAACTTCTAGAAAAAATACTGGCGGAACTGACTGTTGATGATTCCCAAAAGTTAATTGCTTACCGAGGTTTGAATCGCTGGGTGCAGAGTTTTGAGCCTGTGCGTTTTGATCAAGCTAAAATCGAAAAGCCTCAATTACGAGAAAAAGGAGTTTATTTAATTACAGGTGGACTCGGAGGTATTGGACTTGTTTTGGCAGAATACTTGGCTCGAACTGTACAAGCAAAACTACTGTTAGTAGGACGTTCTGCTTTGCCAAAAAAAAATGAGTGGGAAAAATGGCTCACTACTCATGATGAGGCTGATAGTACTAGCTGCAAAATTCGCAAAGTTGAAGAACTCGAACAGTTGGGTGCAGAAGTTTTGGTAATTAGTGCTGATGTCAGCAATACAGAACAAATGCGGAGTGCTGTTTCTCAAGCTCAACAGCAATTTGGTCAATTAAACGGTGTCATTCATGCTGCGGGAGTTCCTGGAGGCGGTGTGATTCAGCGAAAAACTCAACAAGAAGCAGAAAGTATTCTCGCTCCCAAGGTCAAGGGAACACTAGTTATTGATGCAATTGTCAAAGATATTCAGTTAGATTTCTTTGTGTTGGCATCATCAATGAATTCAATCTTAGGAGGATTTGGACAGGTAGATTATTGTGGTGCAAATGCTTTTCTTGATGCTTTTGCTCACTCTAATGCCTCAAAAAAAGGTAGATTTACTACAAGTATCAATTGGGATACTTGGCAAGAAGTTGGCATGGCGGTAAACACACAATTGCCTCAACAACTTCAAGAATTGCGAACAGAAAATCTTCAAAAAGGTATATTACCGAATGAAGGTGTCGATGCTTTTCTACGTATTTTAGGAAGTAGAATGCCTCAAGTTGTAGTATCTACTTCTGACTTATTGCATTCTCTAAAACAGCATAATTCTTACAAGGAAACACAAGTTATAGATTTTTTAGAAACTGCCAATTTATTCAAGTCAAAATATCCTCGACCAGAATTAAGTAATGATTATGTTGCTCCTCGAAATCAAATTGAACAAAAGCTTGCCGATATCTGGCAACCAATCCTGGGAATTAAAGAGGTAGGTCTGTATGACAATTTCTTTGAATTAGGAGGAGATTCACTACTAATAATTCAGGTTCGCAGTCAAATTATAAAAATATTAAACAAAAATATCTCGACCGCTTGCCTATTTGAATATTCAACTATAAGTGCCTTGGCAGAATATATCGGTGGAAAACAGCTTGAAGAACCGATATTTCAAAAAGCTGATGAACGTGCTAGCAAAAAAGAAGTGGCTATGCAAGAAAAAAGACAATTAATGAAACAAAGGAGGAAGGCAGATGGATAACCAACAAATCCATGATTCCATCAAAGGCATAGCCGTAATCAGTATGGTTGGTCGTTTTCCAGGAGCCAAAGGTGTTGATGAATTTTGGCAGCATTTGTGCAATGGGCAAGAGAGCATTTCTTTCTTCAATGATGAAGAATTAGAAGCTTCAGGCGTAGACTCAGCCACGCTGAGTAACCCTCAATATGTCAAAGCTGGTGCTCGTCTCTCAGACATTGAAATGTTTGACGCTCCTTTCTTCGATTTCTCGCCCAAAGAAGCCGAAATCATTGATCCGCAACACCGTATTCTCCTTGAATGTGCTTGGGAAGCGCTAGAAACTGCTGGCTATGCTCCTGGATCTGAGAAAGAGTTAACTGGTGTTTACGTAGGAAATTTTATAAACGACTACTGGCTTAGTAGACTAAGTGTCAGCCCTGAGATAATCGAATCAATGGGTGCATTAATTGAATTGAACAATAGTCATCATTACCCAGCTACAAGAATTTCATATAAGTTAAATCTGAAAGGGCCGAGTATTAACATTAGTACGGCTTGCTCTACATCATTGGTAGCTATTCACTTAGCCTGCCAAGGATTGCTGAACTATGAGTGCGATGTAGCTTTGGCAGGTGGTATTTCAATACAGTCTATACAAAAGCAAGGTTATTTCTATCAAGAAGGGGGGATGAGTTCCCCCGATGGTCGCTGTCGCACCTTTGATGCTAAAGCAAATGGAACTATTTTCAGTGACGGGGTAGGCATTGTCGTACTGAAGAGATTAGAAGATGCTTTGGCAGATGGGGACTGCATTCATGCAGTGATTAAAGGTTCAGCTATTAATAATGATGGAGCCGCTAAGGTAGGTTATACAGCGCCTAGCGTGGGTGGTCAAGCTTCAGTAATAGCTGAGGCTCAGGCGATCGCTGGATTTAATCCGGAGACGATTACCTATATCGAAACACATGGAACCGGCACAAGCTTGGGAGATCCAATTGAAATTAGCGCCCTCAAGAAGGTGTTTGAAGCCCGTACCAAAAATAATGGATTCTGTGCTATTGGCTCGGTAAAGCCCAATGTTGGACATCCAAATATAGCCGCTGGCGTGACTAGTTTAATAAAAACGGTCATGGCTGTTAAACACGGTTTGATTCCTCCCAGCTTACACTTTGAACATCCTAATCCTGAGATAGATTTTGCCAATAGTCCCTTTTATGTCAATACCAAATTATCAGAGTGGAAAACTAACGGTACACCACGTCGAGCAGGTGTAAGTTCTTTTGGCATTGGGGGGACTAATGCCCATGTTCTTTTGGAAGAAGCTCCAGTGATTGAGGCTTCCAGTCTCTCGCGTCCTTGGCAATTGCTTCTACTGTCAGCGAAAACCAGTACAGCCCTGGAAACTGTGACAGCGCAACTGTGTACTCACTTGGAGCAAAATCCTGATATTTTCCTACCTGATGTAGCTCATACCCTACAAGTAGGCCGTCGGGCTTTTGACTATCGCCGCATAGTCGTTTGCCATAGCCAAGAAGATGCAGTAGAATTACTTGACAAGCAAGACTCACTACGTGTTTTTAGTCACTACCGCAAGCCAGGTCACTGTCCTGTCATCTTCATGTTTTCGGGACAAGGGGCGCAATATGCAAATATGGCTCACGAACTATATGAAATTGAACCGACATTTGCGAAACACGTAGATACTTGCGCTTTTATTTTGCAACCCCACCTCGGTCTTGATATCCGCTCCCTACTTTATCCCAACAAACAAGACACTGAGACTGTTTCAAAGCAACTACAACAAACAGCCCTGACACAACCAGCGTTATTTGTCATTGAGTATGCCCTAGCTCAGTTATTAATGTCATGGGGAATACATCCAGAAGCAATGATTGGTCACAGTATTGGGGAATATGTTGCTGCTACTGTTGCAGGTGTATTTTCCTTAGAAGATGCCCTATTGATTGTGGCAAAAAGAGGACAGCTGATGCAACAAGTACCCACAGGAAGTATGCTGGCAATTAGGCTTCCAGAAAAAGATGTGCAGTTGCTGTTAGAATCAGAGACGTTGTATAAGAATTCTCTCCAAATAGCAGCGATTAATAGCCCATCTTCCTGTGTTGTTTCTGGAACAAACGAGGCAGTTGCTACACTAAAAAATCAATTATCTTCTCAAGAAGTTGAATATCGGCTGTTGCATACATCTCATGCGTTTCATTCACAAATGATGGAACCAATACTAGAAGCATTTATTGAGCTTGTAAAAAAAGTCAAACTGAATCCACCACGCATACGGTTTATTTCTAATGTTACTGGTAGTTGGATTACAGATGCACAAGCCACAAATCCCGATTATTGGTGTCAACATTTGCGACAAACTGTGAGATTTTCAAATGGAATATCTCTACTGTTAAAGCAGTTTGAAGGTATTTTTCTGGAGGTGGGACCGGGACGAACTTTAAGTACCATTACGACACAGCATTTAGATAAAAATACCAAACAACAGGTATTGACTTCATTACGCCATGTTCAAGACCAACAATCTGATGTTAACTTTTTGTTGCAGACATTAGGTCGGTTGTGGCTTTTTGGTGTAGAGATTGACTGGTCGGGATTTTATACTCACGAGCAGCGTTATCGTCTACCTTTACCTACTTATCCTTTTGAGCGACAAAGATACTGGATTGATGCTAAATCCCCATCGCCTTCTTTAAAGAGTAAGTCAGTAAAATTAGATAAGAAACAAGATATTGCCGACTGGTTTTATGTTCCTTCATGGAAACGTTCTTTGCTGCCTAATTCATCCTCTTCTCAAATAGAATCTACACAAGATGAGTGGCTATTTTTTGTTGATGATTTTGGAGTGGGTGAAAAATTAATTAATGCCTTGAGCAATCAAGGTAAAAATGTCATTACGGTTAACCAGGGAGAACAGTTTAGTAAACTAAGTGATGGTGTTTATACAATTAATCCATACAGACGCCAAGACTATGAAACTTTGTTTCAAGAATTAATTTTATTCGGTAAAATTCCCCAAAATATTGCTTATTTATGGAGCATCAGCAAACTAGAAAATTGTCAATCTAGAAAATTTTTAGAATTCAATAGTCTGCTGTTTTTAACGCAGAGCCTTAGTAAGCTCAAAAATAGCGATGGGCTACGCCCCGCCGTAGGCGATCGCTTACAACTTTGGGTTATATCGAACAACATTCAAGAGGTCAATGGTAATGAAAAACTAGACCCAGCAAAAGCAACAATATTAGGTCTATGTAAAGTTATTCCTCAAGAATATCCTAATATTACCTGTCGGTGTATTGATATTGCCTTAACAAATCATCAAGGTTCTGAGGATAGAGAGGGAAATTATAACAGTAATATTATTGACCAACTTTTAAGCGAGTTTACATCTCTATCCTCAGACTTGATTGTTGCTTATCGTGATTTCTACCGTTGGGTACAAATATTTGAACCACTTCGCTTCGAGTCAGTAGTTGAAGAAAAAACACCGTTGAGAAAACAGGGTGTTTACCTATTTACTGGGGGATTAGAAAATATTGGAGTTCTGCTTGCAGAATATTTAGCACAATCTCTACAAGCAAAACTCATATTTATCGAGGATTCTGCTTTTCCAGAAAAAGATGATTTTTCACAATGGCTTGAAACTCACACTCAAGAAAATGAAGTGAGTTGCAAAATCCAAAAATTACTAGCATTAGAGGAATTAGGTGCAAAAGTTTTGGTGGTGCGTTCAGATATAACTGACTATGAACAAATCCACCAGACTCTTGCACCTGAGAATATTGGTCAAATTCATGGGGTTATCTATTCAACTGGAATCAAGCGTGAAAATATATTTAGTTCGATTCCAGAAATTGGTAATATAGAATTGGAAAACCTATTTAACTCCCAACATCATCAGATTACTCTATTAGAACAAGTATTACAGAAGAGAAAATTAGATTTTTGTGTCGTCTTTTCTTCTTTATCTTCCATTTTAGGAGGTTTTGGGTTAGGTTTATATTCAGCAGCTAATCATTTCATAGATACCTTTACTAACCGACACAACCGAACTCATTCTTTGCCGTGGTACACTCTAAATTGGGACAAATTACAACTCAATACGACCCAAGAACAAAAAGCACTGGAAGAAGCATCGGGGGTAGAATTAGCCATTACTTCTACAGAAGCTGTAGAAGTATTTAAACGAATATTTTCTCTAGATAAAGCAACTCAGGTTGTTGTTTCCACGGTAGATTTAAAAGCTAGGTGCGAGCGCACATTTGACCTCGACTCTCTACCTAATTCAAAATCCTCCTCTCAAATAGACTCATCCTCGCGCTACTCCAGACCTAACCTTAATAATTCATATCTTGCTCCGACAAATAAGTTGGAAAAACAAATTACGGAAATATGGCAAGAGGTACTTGGAATTGCAGAAGTTGGTATTTACGATAACTTTTATGAGTTAGGAGGAGACTCCCTCATTGCAACTCAACTAATTTCTCGATTGCGAGAAAGATTTCCTGTAGAATTACCACTGCGTGACTTTTTATTACAAGCAATGATACCAGTCAAACAGACAGAAATGATTGAGCAACTTCTGTTAGAAAAAATTGAAGAGTTATCTGAGGAAGAGGTAGAACTGCTTTTGGCTAATCGCGCAGATGATTGACCTCTAGAGACTTTAAAATGCGAGGCACTCCTCGAATTATTATGAGCTTGTATACGAGTTATAAGCGTGATTAAAAATTATTGCTTTTCTTCTCACTTTTGCAAATGAATTGATTGGAAACCTTTACTTATAAATAGGAAAAAAATTTTATGTCTTTAGCAATTAATCCTCTTATGTCTTTAGCCAGCAATCCTCCAAATTATGAGCCGATTGCTCACTTACAGAACGAATTCAAGAATAAAGATAAATTTATAGATGATGGTGTACTACCTTTTTTAGAGCAAATACTGTTTCCCTATCTCTCTAAAGAAGCCCGTATTCTCGACCTTGGTTGCGGTTGTGGACATTTAATGCAACAGCTTCAGCTTAAAGGGTATCAAATGACTGGGATTGATGCATCTGAAGGACTATTGCGCTATGCCCGAATAAACGCACCGGAAAGTGAATTTATCCTTGGTGATATACGTAAGTTTGAGTTGCCACCCACGTTCAATGCTATTATTTCAATCGATGTTTTTATTTTCATCCTAAATAATCAAGACTTGACGGCCGTCTTCCGAAACGTATATACAGCACTACAGGAAAATGGTCTGTTCGTGTTCTCGATACCATTAGTAGAATTAATGTATAAGCTTGCTGGAGAAAGATATTTCAATCATATCTATGTCAATGATGAATGCGCTTTTCTGGAATTATTTTACTATCAACCGGAAGAAAAGATGTGGAAAATCGAAGTTACTGGATTTGAATTAGTAGAGAAAACTTGGAAGCGTTCAGACACTACTTGGCTGAGAAAAGATCACTTATTCACAGATGTAAAATCAGCTTTAGAAAATGTGGGCTTCCGAGAAATTAGTCATCTTAATGCTGGAGAGGGAACAGGTAACACTTGCTTTGTTTGTCGTAAGTAAGTCGGCGCAATTAAAGGTAACTGCTGGGGCTGTCATTGGTCATTGGTAAAGGTTAGAAGCGTATTTACATTTTGTAACATAATTCTATTTATTCTCACCAAGTTCCTTAAACGTCTTTAGCACGATAGTAAAATTACGAAAGTTTTTGGTCTAGTCGGAGTTAATAAACTCGTAAAATTACTCTCCTCAAGAATGAGGTCACGGTACTTAAATTATGATTAATTATCTAGCTAAAAAAGGAAAAATTGCAGTTAGTGAGTCTTCAGATAAATTTTAACAATGAATAAACAACACTCTAATTTATCACCTGCGAAAAAAGCTCTTTTAGAGAAATGGAAGGGAGGAAAGTTTAAAGCTGATACTATTCTCAAACGTCAAATCTCTGAGAATATACCCTTATCTTTCTCCCAACAAAGACTATGGTTTATTGACCAACTTTATCACGGGAGTTCCTTCTACAATATTCCCATCGCTTTTCATATCAAAGGAAAGCTGAATATTAGAGTACTTCAGCAAAGTCTGAATGAAATTCTCAAGCGTCATGAAGTTTGGCGCACAACTTTTACAGTTGTAAATGGAGAGCCAGTACAGGAGATTGCACCCCAATTAACTTGGGATTTACCCATTATTAATCTTGAGCATTTGTCTGGTAAAGATTGGGAGTCTGAGGTTAAAAAACTTGTAGCAGAGTCAGCGAAAAAACCTTTTAATTTAGCTAAAGGACTTTTAGTCAGAGCAACTTTACTTCGCTTGAGTGAAGAAGAACACATTTTGCTTATGACCATGCACCACATTATCACGGATGGATGGTCTTGTGGTGTGTTCCTGCGTGAGCTGTCAACGCTATACGCTGCTTTCTGGACAAATCAACCTTCCCCCTTACCCGAACTCCCCATTCAGTATGCAGATTTTACCATTTGGCAACGCGATCGCATGCAAGGTGAATTCCTCGCAACCCAATTAAATTATTGGAAGCAACAACTCAAGGGTGAGTTACCTGTACTACAATTACCCACAGAGCGCCCGCGACCTACTGTTACTACTTTCACTGGTGCCAAGCAATACTTTACATTCTCGAAAGCTCTGACTGATGCATTGAGACAATTAAGCCAGCAAGCAGACGCTACTTTATTTATGAGTTTGCTGGCGGCATTTAACATCTTATTATATCGCTACACAGACCAAGAAGACATCTTAATTGGTTCTCCAATTGCCAACCGAAACCGAGCCGAATTAGAAGGAATGTTAGGTTTATTTGTTAACACTTTGGTGTTACGTAATAATCTCAGTGGAAATCCTAGCTTTCGCGAACTTCTACATCGAGTACGTGAGGTGACTCTCGATGCTTATGCACATCAAGATTTGCCTTTCGAGATGCTTGTAGAAGAATTGCAACCCGAACGAGACTTAAGTCGGAATCCACTTTATGAAGTCATGTTTGTCCTGCAAAACAGCCCAGTGTCTGTACAGGAAGTTTCTGGTTTAACCTTGCGAACTTTGGAGTTTGATAGTGGTACAGCTCAACTAGATATTTTCCTATCCATGTCTGAATCCCAAGAGGGATTAACAGGGTGTTTAGAGTACAATACAGATATTTTTGATTCAACAAAAATTACCCAATTTATCAATAACTTCCAGACTTTATTAGAAAATATCGTTACTAATCCAGAGCAGCGCCTTAGTGAGTTATTGATACTAACTACTTCTGAGCAAGAGCAACTATTATTTAAGTTTAATCAAACTCGTGCAAATTATCCTCAAGATGCATTTTTGCATCAATTATTTGAGCAACAGGTTCAACTCACACCTGACTCTTTAGCATTAATTCATCAGTCTGAAGAACTGACTTATCGTCAACTTAACCACAGAGTTAATCAGCTTGCACATTATTTACAAAAACAGGGTGTAACAAAAGAAACGCTAGTTGCTCTATGTCTTGAACGTTCTCTAGAGATGGTGGTGGGAATTTTAGCTATCCTCAAAGCTGGCGGTGCATATATTCCACTCGATCCAAGTTATCCAGTTGAACGTTTAAATTTTATGCTCTCTGATTCTCAAGCATCGGTGTTAATTAGTCAACAGGAGATATTAGAAAAACTCTCATTATCTTCAGCTAAAACTGTTTGCTTGGATATCCACAAAAACGAAATTGCTCAAGAAAGTTCTGAAAATCCCATTAACATCTCTTCATCTGATAATCTCGCCTATGTTATCTATACTTCTGGCTCAACTGGAAGTCCTAAAGGTGTTCTTGGCACACATCGCGGTACAGTAAACGGCCTACACTGGTTATGGAAAACCTATCCTTTTACCCAAGGAGAAGTTTGTTGTCAGAAAACAGCTATTAGCTTTGTAGATTCTGTGTGGGAAATTTTTGCTCCTTTACTTAGAGGAATTCCGACAGTAATTATCAAGAGTGAAACTTTACTAGACTCGCAGCTATTTATAGAAGCTTTAGCACATCACAAAGTTACCCGTATTATACTTGTACCTTCACTACTGCGCTTACTTCTAGATAATTATAGTCATCTGATTAAGAAATTATCAGAACTGAAACTTTGGATAACTAGCGGGGAAGCACTATCTGTTAAGTTAGCTCAAACTTTTCAAGAATTGATACCATTTGCCAAACTAATTAACCTTTACGGCTCATCGGAAGTTTCCGCTAATGCCACTTATTATGATACGAGTTTATTGCCAGAACAGGCAAGCAGTGTCTCCATCGGTCGTCCTATCGATAATACTCAGGTTTATGTTTTGAATCGCAATTTACAACCAACACCTCTAGGAGTTATCGGTGAACTTTATGTTGGTGGTGACGGATTAGCGATGGGATATTTGCATCGTTCAGAATTAACTCAAGAAAGATTTATTGATAATCCCTTTATACCCAGAACTAAACTTTACAAAACAGGCGATTTAGTCCGATATCTCAAAGATGGTAATCTTGAATATTTGGGTCGTTATGATGAACAAGTGAAAATCCGAGGATTCCGAGTAGAATTGGGTGAGATTGCAACTGTTATTGCCCAACATCCAGAAGTGCAAGAATCTGTTGTAATTGCTAGTGATGATGCTCAAGAAAATCAGCGTTTGATTGCATATATTGTCACAGATAAACAGGATCTAGCTGTAGAAATATTCCCAGATTTGCAACAGAAATTGCCCAATTATATGCTACCATCTAGTTTTGTTGTACTGGATGCGCTCCCACTGACACCTAATGGCAAAGTAGATAAGCGTTCTTTGACAACTGATGAAGTTATTCGACCAAATACTACTCAATCCTTCCTTGCTCCTCGTAATTTTACAGAATTATCATTAGTAAAACTTTGGGAAAATCTCCTAAATACTAACCCTCTCGGGGTAAAAGATAACTTCTTTGACTTGGGTGGTCACTCATTTTTAGCTGTACGCTTAATGGCTCAAATTCAGGACAAATTTGGGCATAATCTTACCCTATCTACTCTTTTTGAAAACCCAACAATTGAAAAATTAGCGATTATTGTTAGTCAGCCATCCCGTGATAGTTCTAATTCTCCTTTAGTAGCAATTAACTCTTCTGGTGACAAGATACCTTTCTTCTGTATGCATGGCGCTGGCGGAGGTATTAATAACTACTTTAAATTGTCCAGAAGGCTTGGTGAGGACTATCCATTTTATGCCTTGGAACATACTCTAGAGCAAGACCTACCTGAAATTATTTCAGTTGAGGAGACAGCAACTCGCTACCTCCAAGAAATTCGTCAAGTACAACCAAATGGCCCTTATTTTTTAGGCGGTCATTGTTACGGCGGTGTAATTGCTTTTGAAATGGCGCAGCAATTGCAAAGGCAAGGTCAAACAGTAAGTTTATTAGTTCTTATCGATACTATACAACCAGAAACACGTATTGAATCTACAAAAGATGACGATGCAAAATTCTTACTCCGCATGGCAGAATCGATAAAAACCAATAATAATATAGATTTTTCAATTCCTTTTGAGGAACTTCGAGTTTTGCCACTAAATGAGCAATTTCATTTAGTAAATAAAAAAGCAAACTTTATCTTTAGCGATACAGAGGTTGAAGATTTTCTCCATTATTACAAACTTTTCCGAGCGCATGTCCAAGCTATGCGAGATTATGTTCCCCAGGTTTATCCTCAATCCATAACTCTATTTCGAGCTAAAGAGGAGATTATTCATGACTTTGACAATCGAGAATGGAGTACTGATGACCCCTTATTAGGCTGGGGGAAATATTCTAGTCAACCTATTCAAGTAATTGAAGTTCCTGGCGATCATTTCTCGATTTTCGTTGAACCTCATATTCAAGAATTAACTAAACATCTGAGAATTTGTATCGATAATTCTGTATACGATATCAATCAATAATGGGAGTAAAAGAGACTCATGAAACTACCCCCAGGACCGAAAACACCGTTATGGTTGCTAAATCTGCAATTTGAGGCTGACCCCTTTGGTTACATGGATGCTCAGGGCAAACGTTATGGTGATATTGTCACTCTAATGTCTGGTTCTACACCAATTGTTTATGTGAGCAATCCCTTAGGAATAAAGGATATTTTCACAAATACTAAAGAAATTGCAGCTAGAGGTGCATTAAACCAAAATTTCGCCTTAGGAACAGGAAATCAAGGAGTTCTTCAACTAGATGGCTTAGTTCACAAAAATCGACGCAAGCTCTTAATGCAATCTTTTCACGGAGCGCGAATGCAAGCCTGTGGGCAACGTATTTGTGAACTCACAGAAAAGATTATGAGTAAACAGGTGATTGGAAAACCTTTTGTTGCATACCCGACAATTGAAGATATCACCTTACGAGTGGGTATAGAAGTTGTAATGGGTTTGGATAAAGGAGAGCGCTGTGAGAAAATTAAAGATTTATTTGTGTCTACGCTCAGAATCGGACAGTCTCCTCTAGATAAGATTCTTGGGAATATTTTTGGACAACGGGATTTAGGTCGATGGAGTCCACAAGGGTATCGCCTTCACCTGAGGGAAAAACTTTTTCAATTGCTATTGGCTGAGGTTGAAGAACGACGATCGCAAGCAAATTTTTCACGCCCTGATATGCTTTCAGATATGATATTTGCTAAAGATGAGACAGGTCAACTATTGAGCAATGAAGAAGTGCGCGACCTCTTATTATCGCCTATATTTGCGGCTGGTGATGCTTCAGGAACTGCGATCGCTTGGTCTTTATATTGGATTCACCGTTTACCTAATGTTCGCTCTTGCCTTTTATCAGAACTCGACAGCCTTGGTGAAAATCCAGACCCTATGAATATTGTCGCACTACCCTACCTAAGTGCCGTTTGTAACGAAGCTTTGCGAATTTATCCAACTCAGTTGTTTGCATTTCCCAGGTTGGTAGAATCGACCGTTGAGGTCATGGGTTACGAGTTGAATCCCGGTACAGTACTTATTGCTAATATTTATTCGACACATCAACGTGAAGATATATACCCTGCTCCAAAAGAATTTCAGCCAGAGCGCTTTTTAGAAAAACAATTTTCCTCCTACGAATTTTTACCTTTTGGCGGTGGTTCTCGTGTCTGTATTGGCGGAACTTTTGCCTTATTTGAAATGAAACTTGTATTAGCAACTATTCTTTCACGTTATCAATTGGATCTAGTTAGTAAGCGTCCAGAACGTCCCAAATTTGGAGGTCTGATTTGTTACCCAGCTAGTGGCGTGAAGATGGTTATGTGCGGTCGGCGTCAACATCAAGGACAGTCGCAGACATTTGTTGTCGGTTCAGTTTAACAGCGATCAATATTTTAACATTTACCTAAAAATACTAATGAAACTACCAGATGGACCAAAAACTTCTCCCCGGTTGGTGAGTCATCAATTTAAGACCGATCCCCTTGGCTTCATGGATGCTATGAGCGATCGCTATGGTGATATTTTCACTATTATGACTGGTTCTACACCTTTAGTTATCGTCAGTAACCCACAGGGGATAAAACAGATTTTTACCAGCGCCAAAGAGATTAAAGCTTCTGGAAAGTTGAACCAAGGCGGTGCGGCTCTAGTGGGAAACAATGGGTTACTTATGCTTGATGGCTTGCGCCACAAGCATCGCCGTCAGTTGTTGATGCCTCCCATGCATGGGACTCGGGTACAGCTATATGGGCAGCGTATCTGTCAAGTGACAGAGAAAATCATCAATGATCTGGCGCGAGGCCAAACTTTTGTTGCCTACCCGATTGTGCAAAAAATTACTTTAGAGGTAATACTGCAAGCTTTGTTTGGTTTATCTGAGGGAGAGCATTATGAACAATTTCGGCAACTACTTTCCAATTTATTAAGTTTTGCCCGGTCTCGCTGGCTGGGGTTATCTCTCTCCTATCCCTTTCTGCAAAAAGATTTCGGTCGTTGGACTCCTTGGGGATATTGGCTTCATCTCCAACAACAGTTTGATAAACTACTCTATGCTGAAATTGCAGAAAGGCGATCGCAAGTAGATCCTACTCGCACCGATGTCCTCTCGGAACTACTCTTTGCCCGTGATGAAACGGGTCAACCAATGACCGATGAGGATATACGAGATTTGTTCCCATCATTGCTACTGGGTGGTCAGGATGCATCAGCCACTGCCATAACTTGGTCATTGTACTGGATTCACCGTTCAAAAGATGTTCGGGAACGATTGCTAGCAGAACTTGATACTCTTGGTGAATCCCCAGATCCTATGGCTATTGCTGCGCTACCCTATCTTAGTGCTGTCTGTAATGAAGCACTACGAATTTACCCAACTCAGGTAGTCACATTTCCACGCCTGGTAGAAGCACCAATTGAGGTGATGGGCTACGAATTGAGTCCAGATACAGTCACCAGAGGCTGTATCTATCTGACACATCAGCGTGAGGACTTATATCCACAACCGAAGGAATTCAAACCAGAACGGTTTCTGGAGCGACAATACTCTCCCTATGAATTTCTCCCATTTGGGGGTGGTGCTCGCCGCTGTCCGGGTGAGGTGTTAGCACTTTTTGAGATGAAACTAGTCTTAGCAACAATTCTCTGTCGCTATCAACTAGCACTAGCCCATGAAGAAAGAGTAGAAAAACCCAAGGCTATAGGTGTTAACTATCCCCCTGCTAGTGGCTTAAAAATGATTTTGCTTGGTGAACGTCCACGCTCAACCAAGCCACAGCAGTTCGTTGCTAATTCAGCGTAAAAGGCGTTTGTCTTGCGGTAAGCAATTACAATGTTAATCCCAACCAAAAAATACTAAATAAAACCCATGATTAGTAAAATCGAGTCATTAGGAACAGGAACAGGAAAAATAGTATCTAGTACTAACGATTGTGAAGATATTTTACGTGTTTCTCAAGAAGAAATTCTTGAGCTATTCAAGTCATCTGGAGTTGTTCTTTTTCGAGGTTTTGGCGTAACTCCCATACTGATGAAACAATTTTCCGAAAAATTCAGTTGTAGCTACCTTAAAGATCCTACGAAAACAAGTATTGAATCGGTTGATTTTGTTAACTCAGTAGATAACGGAATGGATGCTAGTCCTCCTCATACTGAGCATGGTGCTAATCCTTATCAACCAGATGTTATTTGGTTTTGCTGTCAAATGCCTGCACAAGAAGGAGGCGAAACTCTATTTTGGGACGGTGTGCAACTATGGAAGGAAATGAGCAAACATCTGAAACAGTTATTTGTTGAGAAAAAACTAAAGTTTGCTTTTGAAAATGTGCCATTAGATATGTTAAATCAATGGATTAACGGTGGTGAAACCATTGATGATTGCAAGCAAGTATTGGATAATTTTGAGGATTTTAGTTATCAGATAAATGAAGATTCAACATTTTCTTTAAAATATATTCGTTCAGCAGTAGTCAAAACCAAGTATGGGAATCAAGATGCATTTGCCAACTTTCTTTGGGCATCTCACACTCGCGGATGGTAGATTTTTGAAGATGGTTCAAAGCTTTCTAACGAAGTAGCCGATGAACTTCAGAAACTATACGACAAGTTTACGCAAGAAATATCGTGGCAAGCAGGCGATCTAGCTATGATCGATAATTCGAGATTTATGCACGGTCGCCGCAAATTCAAAGATAATCGACGGCGGGTATTCACTACCATAGCTAAGATTTTAGACTAATGGATGGCAAGAAAAGCAAAAAATGGTTTTTATTTATTAATAAACAGGAGTATTAGATAAAATGGACCAGAAAGAAGTCAAAATTAAGCCAAAAACTCGTATAGATGCTTTTGTCAAGGTATTCTCCAAGCAACTCAAGATAATTCATCAAGGCGATCAAGTAATAGTACAAAAGACATCATGATTAAATCAGCTTTTTTTCAGGAGCGATTAAATTGCAAACTCAACAGACCGATCAACTACCCATCAAAGATTGTCGTTTTTGTTCACAGGTTTCCAAAGTTAACGGAGAAGACCCCATTGGTACAGCAGGTACTTGTGACCACTGGTTGATTATGGAAATTCCCCAACCTTGGCCGCAAGATATCTTTGAGAAAAATTCAACAATCAAGGCATTCATAAATTTTTTTGAAGAGGTCATCGTCAAGCATAGAATTAACATCAGACCAATGCTAATTGCTCCCGATGGCGAGTACTCTCAGCCAGGCTTTACCCGCGTGCTGTACTACTATCGTCCTGCCAAACTCTTTTCTCAGTTTGAGAAACAGGAGTTTGTTCTCCCAGAGGAACAAGCAATTACTTTAGTAACGGCAATATTGAAACAGTTGATACAACAGCCCAACAATTTATCAGAATTTCAGCAGTATCAGCAACAAACCAGTCACATTCGCGAGCTGATGGTTTGCACACATGCTCAAGTTGATCTTGCTTGTGGCAGATTTGGGACTCCCCTATATCGTCGGTTACGCAAGGAATATGCTCCTGCTGCCAACGGAAATTTAAGAGTATGGCAAACAACTCACTTTGGCGGTCATCAATTCGCCCCCACCTTAGTTGATTTGCCCCAAGGATGCTTGTGGGGACATTTAGAACCTGAAACCCTTGATTTACTGGTAAATAGAAATGGTTCAGTTGCAGACTTGCATAAATTTTACCGAGGATGGACGGGTTTAACCAAGTTTGAGCAAATTGCCGAGCGCGAAATCTGGACACAATTGGGTTGGACTTGGCTCGACTACTTGAAAACTGGCAAAGTGCTTGCTATTGAAGAAGTTGCTCAAGGACAAGAGGTCGATTGGGCAGAAGTTCGTATTGATTTTACTGCCCCAGATGGCAGCGTATCTGGTGCCTATGAAGCCAGAGTTGAAGCCAGTGGTGAGGTCATCAGCACACTTAACTCTGGAAAAGAAATGGAGTTGAAAGCGGTGAAGCAGTATTGCGTTAGCCGTTTGGTCAAAGTTGAGTCAACAGCATCAAGCTAAGAACCTAAAAATGACTTCCCAAAAACAATCTCAAGTGACAAATGAGATCCTCCAAGGCAATCTCATTAAACTGATGTTCAAGTTATCAACTCCTGGTATTTTAGGAACGGTGCTACTAAGCTCAAGCACTTTTGTTGATGCTTTATTTGCAGGACGACTGATTGGTGAAACTGCTGTCGCTGGTATATCTCTTGCTTTACCACTAACTTCTCTTATGGGTGGTTCTGCTTATTTAGTTGGAGTAGGTTCTGCTTCTGTTCTTAGTCGAGCTATTGGTTCTGGAGATATCAAAACTCAGTCAAAAATATTTGGCAACTTAATAGTAATGGGTGTTATTATCTCCTTTGCGCTGACAATCATTGGCTACAGTTTTGGTGAAAAATTAGTTGTATTCATGGGAGGAAGTGGTGAAGTTGCCTCGGCTGGAGCAGAATATTTTAAGATTTATATGCTTGGTTCAGTGTTTTGTATCATAGCGGTTTCTGCTAACCATCTCATCAAATCTGAAGGGAAACTCAAATTATGTATGATATTTGCTGCTATTTTTATCATTGTTAATATTATCTTAAATACCATATTTATTAGGATCTTTCACTGGGGAATTCGGGGATTAGCCCTAGCTACAGTTATTGCAATGTTTGTTTACTTTATTGTCATATTAAACTATTTTCTTTCGGGAAAAAGTTCTATCCCAGTTCATCCAATAAAATTTCTTCTAGCAAGAGATTTACTCCCCGATATTTTATCAGTAGGAATCTCAGAGCTACTGACTCCATTTATGAGCTTAATTCAAAGTTTTGTAGTTTTTCAATCTATCTCTCATTATGGAACACAGAATGATATAGCCTTGTTCGGAGCTACACAGACATTAACTTTATTAGCATTCATTCCCTTAAATGGTTTTACGCAAGCCTTACAACCTGTGATAGGCATAAATTATGGAGCTATAAATTACGATAGGCTTAAAAAAGCTTATTTAACTTTTATAATTGGTGTTATTGCTTTGTTAACATTATTTTGGCTGCCTCTACAATTATTTCCACAAACGTTTCTAGGCTGGCTGTTGCCAAACCTTATTTTTACTAATGATGATTTACTTAACTTTCGTATTTTTAATTTATTGATACCATTAATGCCATTAATTTCCTATGGTGTAGTTCTCTTTCAATCTATAGGTAAAGGGAAAATAGTTGCTGTAATAGTTATTTTAAGAAGTTTAATTTTATTTATTCCATCTGTGATAATATTATCAATGTTGATGGGTTTAAGTGGTATATATTATGGAATCATCTTCACAGACGCTGTAATTATATTAATTGCACTTAAATTAACAGCAAAAGAGTTTAATTACTTTAGTAAAATGCAAATGAAAAATACTATCAATACAATTATATAAAACAATAATTATATTTTTTTAACTTTTATCTTACAGATAAATAAATGTCCTACCGATTATGAGGATCACAAAAATGGTTCAGAGAGAAAAAGGTGCTGTTTTGATTACAGGAACATCCACAGGAGTAGGTAGAGCAGCAGCGATCCTACTTGAGAAACAAGGATATCAGGTCTTTGCTACAGTTCGTCAGGAGAAGGATGCTGAATCACTGAGACAGGAGTATAAATCTGGAAGTTTGACACCAATCTTGATGGACGTTACTAAAGCAGAAGAAATTAAATTTGCCGCTGACATTGTTTCAAAATCTGTTAGCGATCGAGGATTGGTTGGATTAGTGAACAATGCAGGTTTATTGGTAGATGGGCCTGTTGAGTATGTTTCAATTGACGACCTGAGATGGCAATTTGAAGTTAATGTTTTTGGGCAAATAGCAGTGACTCAGGCATTTTTACCATTAATCCGAAAAGCTAAAGGTCGGATAGTCAACATTGGCTCAGTCGGCAGTCAGATTTCTGCACCATTTATCTCTGCCTTGTGTGCTTCCAAGTTTGCATTGGGGGCATTTACAGACGCTCTCAGAATGGAGTTGGAACCTTGGGGAATTGAAGTTATTTTAGTTGAACCAGGCTCAATTGCTTCAGCAGCGCCGGATAAAGTTGAAGAAAGCTTTCAGAAAAATTTTGCCAATATGTCACCTGAAGCTAAAGCTATGTATGGTGATACTTACAAATTTTTTGTTGAGGGTTTGATTAAATCAAATCGAACAGGAATGCCACCTGAAAAAGTTGCAGGTGCAATTCTAGAAGCTCTAGAAGCTAGTAAACCCAAAACACGTTATTTCTTGTCTAAGGGACAGATATCTCTAGTGCTTAATTTGATGCTGAAAAAATTGATTCCCGATCGGAATTTTGATGCAATGATACTAAAAGGTTTGAAGTTAAAAAATCAGAATTGAAGCTATTACCTTGGATTATATCCAACTGAATACTTGAAGCCAAAGGAAATTCAATTGCCATGTTTTCAAAATACCAGCACTCAAGAAATTTAAATAAAAATTATGGTTTTATCAGACCACAAACCTAGTACGTTTCAGTCTCCCTTGACTGTGCAACAATGGGTATATGCCTACTGGGTTTCACGATGTATTTACGTTGTTGCTAAACTTGGTATTGCTGATTTGCTGAAAGACGGTTCCCAACACTGCGATGCTTTAGCTGCTGCAACAAATACCCACAGTGATTCTCTTTATCGGGTGTTACGAGCTCTTGCTAGTCTCGGAATTTTTGCTGAGAGACAACCGCGATGTTTTGAGCTTACTCCACTAGCAGATTGTTTACAGAGCAATGTCCCTAACTCTATACATAACCAGGCAATCATGCGGGGCGAAGAGCATTACTACAAATCCTGGGGAAATTTGATGTATAGCGTACAAACAGGGGAAAGTGCCTTTAAAGATTTGTATGGCATGGATTTGTTTGAGTACAACAAGCAAAATCCTGTTGCAGCAGAAATCTTCCATCAGGGTGTCGCTTCGATGGCTAAAAAGGCACATATTCCACAATTGTCGGCTTATGATTTTTCGTCAATTAGCAAGCTGGTTGACGTTGGTGGTGGCACAGGTAGCTTTCTTGCTGCTATTCTCGAAGCTAACCCCGCCATGACAGGGGTGTTATTCGATCTCCCAGAAGTGATTGATGAGACCAAAAATTCACCCGAAACAGCATCTGTTAATGATCGCTGTCAACTGATAGGGGGCAGCTTTTTTGAGGCTATTCCGTCAAGTGGAGATGCTTATTTACTTAAGCATGTTATTCATAATTGGGATGATGAGCAGGCGATCGCCATTCTTAAGTGCTGTTATCAAGCCATGAAAGAACAAGGGCGATTGCTAGTCATCGAGACCATAGTATCTCCGGGAAACGAGTTTTCTTGGACTAAGTTTGGAGATGTGAATATGTTGGCGATGTGTCCTGGTGGACGGGAGCGTACTGAAGCCGAATACAAAGACTTGTTTGAATCTGCCGGGTTTAAACTCAGCAACATTTTCCCAACAAAATGGGATTTCAGCATCATTGAAGGAGTTAAAATAGTTAACAATGGCGTTGTTGCATGAATAGCGAGTCCGTCGCCAGATAACAGCAGGACGAATAGCTCTTTCTGCAGCATTATTAGTGGGTTCGACACCAACAGTGGTCACAAATCACCACATTGCCGACTCAACTTTAAGCAGTTGACGACAAGTGCGAACTGTTTTTGCTAGGGGTGTTTTTTCCCTGGTTGTAATCTCGTATTCGTCAGCTTCAGTTAAAGTTGCGTTGATGGATGAGCGAATCTCCTCAACCAACTCACTAAAATCACCACGAGATAAAGTACCATCTCGGACTCGATGCCATAACTCAAATAATTTTTCTTGCTGTTTAACCAATGCAGTTCCCAATTCTGTCGAGACTCCAGGACGTTCGGATATTTTAATAAATTCTCGTCTCAGATGCGCCTAACACAATTGCCGCCTTTCTAAATCTACCCAGTTATAAGCACCATGTCGGTCAGAGTTTAAAATTCCATTGAAGTTTTCACCCAATAAATTCTTTGCTCTTTGGGTACAACGGGTGAGGGCAATTTCAAAAAATGTCACTAGTGGTGTGACTGCAACCCATAACAAGCTTTCCGTTGTTCAGGATTCAAAAGAACTCTTGCATAAATATTTTGTGGTATGATTGGGGGTTGTTTTAATTTCAAGTTTTTGCAATTAAAATAGTAAGAGTTTATCAATTCTTTCGAGTAAGGATTATCTAGCGATCGCTAACTAAAAAATAGCAGTAAACATCCTTTCAATTATTATTTAATTACTGAAAATATTTGATTACTTTTATTTTTAATCTGATTTATAGGGCTAGTTCGTAATTATAAATTACGGCAATTAAATTCGACCTTAGTCCAAACCGTTGGTGACGATTTCGATATCTGTAACACAAAATTTTAAAGATTTTTAGACGACGATTAACGTGTTCGACAACAATTCTTAATCGATTAAGCTCTCGATTATATTTCTTCTGTTCTTTAGTCAACTTCTTATTTTTTGTTTCTTTTATCGGGGTTTCACTTAATTGATGAATTTTAGTAATTCCTTGATAACCTTTGTCGGCTACGACTTGGAGTAATTCTTCAAATTTTACCCCACTGTTTTTAAATAGCCTAAAATCATGAATTCTCCCCAAAGCATGCCTTAAACAGATGATTTGACTACTTTTTTGGTGGATGACTATCTGTGTTTTTAAAGAAAGTGTAAATAAGGAATCAAAGTTTTATCACAAGAGTTAGAACAGTACCAGGGCGAACGCCCTCGTTGCAGATAGGAAGTGCGATCGCGTTCTGGAGTAGCGGTGGCTCACACTTTTAGACGAACCGTCGCTGTAGAAGAAGGTAGCAACGGCAAATTCTTGCATCGGCTAACAATGCGATTGTTTCGGTTTGCAATGTTGATACAAAACTAAAATCATGGAAAGCCTCTCAGACGCTTACCTATATCAGCCTGGCTCAATCAAATCAGCGATCGCTTTCACCAATGCATCTGGATCTACTGGTTTGGAAATATGCATTTGAAATCCTGCGGCTAATGCTTGCTGCTGATTCATTTCCCCTGCATAAGCCGTCAGAGCGATCGCTGGTACGTTTCCTCCTTGTTGGGGCGATCGCGATCGCACTTCACGCATCAGCATATAACCGTCTGTTTTTGGCATTCCAATATCGCTAATTAAAACATCTGGTCTCGACTCACATAGTGCTTGTAGTGCTTCCTGTGCTGATGATACGGCGGTTACTTGCACACCGTAGTCTTGCAAAATAAAGGTAATTAAATCGCGGATATCTGGTTCATCGTCCACTACCAAAACTTGAGTGTCCGCAAGCAGCGAGGATTCCGGCTCCGAATATGAAGACTGATTCTCTTCACCCCGAACCTGTTCGCTTCTAACCAAAAGCGGTAACTCAACAGTGAAGGTTGCACCCAATTCTTCTCCAAGACTTTCGGCTTGAACATTTCCCCCATGCATTTCTACAACCTTACGCACGATCGCTAGTCCTAAACCTAGTCCACCAAATGTGCGTGTAGTTGTGCCATCAGCTTGACGAAAGTAATCGAACACATAAGGCAAAAAGTCTAGGCTAATTCCCTTACCTGTATCACTGACCTGAATTTGAGCCTGATTACCAGCTTCCATGAGTCGAATTTCTACCCGTCCGCCTGTTGGTGTAAATTTTACCGCATTAGAAAGCAAGTTCCACACAACTTGTTGCAGCCGATTTGGGTCGCCCATCACTTGTCCCAAACTGGCATCAAATACGGTCTGAATTTGAATTGACTTGGCTTGTGCTGCTAGTTGTACCGTTTGTAGTGTTGCTTCAACTACCATTACCAAGCTGACTGGACAGATATTCAAGTTTAATTTTCCTTGGAGGATGCGAGACACATCCAACAAATCTTCAATTAGCTGGGTTTGTAACTTAGCGTTGCGTTCAATGGTTTCTAAGGCGTGGTGAGTAGTTTTTTCATCAAACTTGCGAGTCCGCAGCATTTTCGACCATCCCAGAACAGAGTTGAGTGGGGTTCGTAGTTCATGGGAGAGAACCGCCAGAAATTCATCTTTAACTTTGTTGGCGATTTCTGCTTGTTGCCGTGCTGTTGTTTCGCGTTCGAGTAGGCGATCGCATTCTTGTTCAGCCAATTTGCGCTCAGTAATATCCAGTACAAAAGCAACACCATGTTCTTGGGAGTCATTCAGCAAAGCCATTCCCAAAACAATCGGTACTCGCTTACCGTTGCGATGGATGTACTCTTTCTCGTAAATTTTGGAAACTCCAGTGGTTTGCATCTCCAAAAGGGCGCGATCGTCTAAATCCTTATACTCAACAGGAGTAAGTTCTCTCCAATTAAATCTACTTAAAGTAGCAAACTCATCACGAGTGTAGCCAGCTAGTTGCAGAAAAGCATCATTGGCATCAAGGATGAAACCATCCACAGTCCAAAAAGCAACCCCAATCAGATTAGATTCAAACAAACGCCGAAATCGCGCTTCACTTTCACGTAAAATTTTTTCTGCCCGTTTGTGTTCGGTAATATCACGAGCAACAGTAATTACGCCTTCAATAGTTTGGTTTAAATTCCGTAATGGTGTAAGGATGTATTCATAATAATGCAACCCATCGGCGCTAACATATTTACACTCATCTTTTATCGGCTGCCCAGTTTTCATGACAGCAAGTAGTTGATTATCTACTTGCGTTATTAGGTCTGCGGGTAAATCCATTTCTGACAAACTTTTGCCGACAATATCTTGGGGCTTTAAACCTAGTAAAGTTGCTCCATCACGGCTGACATACTGATAACAACCTTTGCGATTAAATATATAAATATGATCGACTGAGGCGGTAAGGATAGCATTTAAAATATTTGCTTGTTCTTGGACTTGTGTCGTGAGTTCGCGAGTACTTTCTTTTGCCTGCTTACATACAGTAGTTTCCATACAAACGCCGATCATTCGCACCGCTTGCCCTTGAGCGTTATAGATAAATTTTCCCTTGGCAGAAATCCAATGTGTACTTTGGTCTGAACGAACTATGCGAAATTCATCATTGTAGTCAGTCTTTTGTGCCAAAGCGTGAGCGATCGCTTGCATTACAGATTGGCTATCTTCAGGATGAACGCACTTTTGAAACGTTTCATAAGGACTATCAGAACTACTTGGAAGTAGACCAAAAAGTAGTTGATAATTTTCTGACCAGATGACTTGATTGGTAACAATATTCCAATCCCACAAGCCCATCTGGGATACATCTAGAACTAGCCTCAGCCGTTCTTCACTCTCTCTGAGAAATATTTCTAACTGCTGTCGCTCTGCAATTTCTTGTTGAAGTTGCTGTAAAATTACTGCTACATCTGTTGGCAGATTGAGATGTACAGATGTTTCCTTAACTTTAATATGGGGATTTTCTAATTTTACTGGCAGCTTTATTTTTAGTTCTGTTAATTGTTCCTCAAGCGCTGTTTGCCTTTGTTGATAAAATATCTCTGATTGCTCTAACTCAGCTACACGCTGCCGCAAAACTGCTAATTCATTATTGAGTTGAAAGTTAATTTTATCAACATTTTGCATATTGTACACCGCTAATATTTAACAATATCGACTTGAAGAGTAGGTATCCCTAGTTCGATCTATGAATTTTTCAGCTATTAAATGTAATCTATCAAAAGGTACATAAAAATTATTTCAGTAATCATTTGCTTATTGATTTATTAAGCAAAAATAATAGTTTAGAGATTTCAGCCAAAAGGTATATATGAGTTTCAATGCTTATAGGGTAAGCACTGCCAAAAATATCAAAATCAAGGTTTTTGGCATCAGTTAATAGTGCTCACCCGACAAAAATAGCTAGATAGCTAAATAAAGTTTATCTCTTCAATCTGATGAAAGCTGCACCAATTAATAATCCCACAACCTGCCCTAAGAAAACAACACCCGATTGATTTACGCCAACAGGAGGAATATTTAAACTCCCGATACCATAAAATAATTGTTGTACAAACCACCAAAATATATAGAAAAAGGCTGGTAGCTGGATGGGGATATACAAGATTATTAGCGGCAAAATGGTGTCAATTTTAGCTTTAGGAAACTTCATCACATAAGCTCCTAAAATAGCTGCGATCGCACCATTTGCCCCAATCAATGGAACTGTCAAACTCGGTTCAGCCAGAATTTGTATTACACCTGCGATCGCACCAGCAGCCAGATAAAATCCTAGATAGCGTCCGTGTCCTAGAAGATTTTCTACAGTTTTCCCAAAAACCCACAAAAATAGGAGATTTCCTAATATTTGACTAAAACTGCCGTGCAGAAATATTCCTAAAAATAGGGTAAATACCCGCCAAATAACAACTATCCAAGCAGCAGAATTTAAAAAGAGAGCATTGGTAACTGCTCCACTAATCTGCGCTGGAATCACACCCCAACTATTGACGAAATAGCCTAGTTGACCGCTAAACTCTAGTTGAAGTTCCCATAAAAATACGGCAATATTAATGCCAATTAGCCAGTAATTAATAATTGGTTTGTTTCGACAACGAATATTATCACTAATAGGAATCATATTAATTCGTAATGGGCTACACCCCGCTTCGCTAACGTAATTCGTAATTCGTAATTAAGATACACAAAATATTCTTATCTGCTCCTCTGCTTCCCACTCCCTACTCCCTCACTCTCTCACTTCCCCTTAACCTGTGGCAAGATTGAAATCAGATCGCATCGCACTTAACTAGGCAAACAAGATGCTAGGAAACACACTTGTAGGAAGATACCAAATTATTAGTAACTTGGGAGGTGGAGGTTTTGGTGAAACTTTTGTGGCTTGTGATACCCAATTACCCAGTTCACCTCTATGTGTTGTTAAGAAACTCAAACCCCAGGCAAGCGATCCAGTAACTTTGGAGACTGCTAGGCGTTTATTTGATACGGAAGCACAAGTTTTGTATAAATTAGGAACTCACGATCGCATTCCCCAACTTTTAGCTTACTTTGAAGAAAATGCCGAATTCTATCTTGTACAGGAATTGATCGAAGGTCATCATCTGAGTCAAGAATTAACATCAGGTAAAATCCTAAGTCAAGAGGAAGTCATTTCACTTTTACAAGAACTTTTGGCCATCTTAGAATTTGTCCATCAACAGAATGTAATTCATCGTGATGTCAATCCCCACAATATCCTCAGACGCCAACCAGATGGCAAATTAATTTTAATTGATTTTGGTGCAGTGAAACAAATTGCTACTCAAGTTATTACTCCTCAAGGTCAAACTCTCGCAACAGTAGCTATCGGTACGCCTGGATATATCCCTGGCGAACAAGCTCATGGTACGCCAAAATTAAGCAGTGATATCTATGCTGCGGGAATAATTGCTATTCAAGCTCTCACTGGATTATCACCAGAGGAAATAGTAAAAGATGCTGATACTAATGAAATTATCTGGCATGATAAAGCCACGGTAACACCAGAATTTGCTCAATTTTTAGATAAAATGGTCTGCTACGACTTTCGGCAACGCTATCCTTCGGCAACGGTGGCATTACAAGCGCTGAAAGAGTTAAAACAACCACCTGTTCAGACAATAGCGTTAACTCCTCCTTCTCTACCAAAAAATATCAGCAAACCTCAACCTAAAAAAGGTATATTAGGTAAAATTTTACTAACAATATTTTTCTTGACTGTTGGCATAGTAGCATCAATATTTATTTGGAGTTACATTAATTCAAATAATGCCATAGAATTATCTAAACAAGGAAATACGTTTTTTGATTTGCAGCGTTATCAAGACGCGCTAGAAGTATATGAAAAAGCCGTTAATCTTAGACCAGATTATGCTCAAGGCTGGAATGGTCAAGGCAAAACGCTAAATAAATTAAGAAAATACAAAGAAGCATTAGTGGCGTATGACAAAGCAATTCAAATTCAGCCAGATTATTTAGATGCTTGGATTGGACGTGGCTCTGTATTAGGAAATTTACAGCGATATCAAGAAGCGATCGCTTCTTTTGACAAAGCCTTAGAATTAAATAATGACAACTCAGAAGTTTGGAATGCTAAGGGTGAAGCCTTCAGTAATTTAAACCAATATGACCAGGCAATTAAATCTTATGAAAAGGCGATTGAACTCAAACCAGATAATTATGAAGCTTGGTATAAAAAAGGATTAGCTTTGCAGAATTCTAAACGATATGAAGAAGCGATCGCAGCCTATCAAAAAGTCGTTGATTTAAAACCAGACTACGAGCAAGCCTGGTATAATTTGGGGAATGCGCTAGTCAATTTAAAACGCTATCAAGATGCATTTACAGCTTATGATAAATCGGTGCAATATCAGCCAGATTATTACCAAGCTTGGTTGTCTAGAGGTAATATACTGCTGAATTTACGACGTTATCCAGAAGCGATTGAATCTTTTAATCAAGTAATTAAATACAGTCCCAGAAACTATCAAGCCTGGTATAATTTGGGATGGTCGCTGCATCAAAACCAACGCTATGAAGAAGCAATAAAATCTTATAATAAAGCGGCAACGATTAAGCAAAATGACTATCAACTCTGGTATAATTTAGGGAATTCACAATATATATTGCAGAAATACGAAGATGCGATCGCGTCTTATAAGAAGGCAGTTCGTTATAAACCAGACCATTCCGAAAGCTGGTTTAGTAGAGGCAATGCTCTATTAAATTTGAAACGGTATCAGGATGCGATCGCTTCTTACGATCGAGCAATAAAATACAAGCCTAATTACCAACAAGCAATAGATGGTCGCAATCAAGCCCAAATTCAACTGCAAGGCGAAAAACCAAAGCCTGTAATTGTACCAACTCTTCCATTTCCTAATTCCACCAATCCACCGCAGACGACACCCTAAGCAACCTATCAAATTGACGGTTTAGGATTGATAAGCTGTTACGCATTTAAGTTGTATATTTACTCGTGTGCCCCTCTGGGGAAGCAAGCTACGCGCAGCGTCTCCTTCAGGAGAGGGTTGTCATTAGTCATACTCTGCAAGAAGGCGAAGCGCCTATGTCATTAGTTATTTGTATTTCAAAGGACAAATGACCAATGACAAAGGACAGTCTTAAAGGCTTAGGGAATGAAACAGCCCTGCTCCTCATTCAATAGGGATTTGAATCAATCCGTCCTCTTTTGACACTCCTGAGATAGTACCCAGAAGTTGGTCTGTTTTTTAAGTTGAAGGTGTCGCCACTACGAACTTTCCAAATTTTGTAATTGGAAAAGGTCAAAGGCTTTCGGGGTTCGCATACTTCCGGCAGATGATTGCCAAGTACAAAGTATACCGCACCCCTACCCATAACTTTCACCAAACCATTTTTATCCACAAGAACCGATGTACTTTCACTAACCGCTATACCTAAAACACTGCTAGATACACCATCCTTAATTTGACGGGCAATGAAAGTCATAATTCGACCCATTCTTTCTCGTCTGTCGAAGTGCGTATCTACAATAGTTCCCTTCAAATTACTCCAATTGAAAAAGTTGTAAGTAAAAGTAATGTCTCGGTAAGGATCTTCGAGTGCATCTCTAGTTTCAATGCCTTTTTCAGAAGAAGCGCAAGCATCATAGACACAATCACTTTGGATCATTGCACCCGCACTAGTGCCACCAACACCACCTCCCTTAAGGTAAACTGACTTAACAGCAGCCTCAAGCTTAGTATCTTTCCAGTTGCGGATGTATTGACATTGATCCCCGCCAGCAAAGAAAACTACATCAGCATTTCGGATTTTTTCATAAATCTCAGCTTTGTTTGCCTCTTGTCTATCCCTAACCAGAAGAGTTTCCACAAAATTTACACCCTTCATGGCATAAATTAGCCGATTGTAATCGTGATTACCATTAGTGCGGAGAACTACAACATTAACTTTAGTACCGGAGTTACTACCTCCCCTAACTTGGTTAATCATCCACTGGATAGCATCATCGACATCGGGGCCTCCCCCACCCAAACTCAGGACTGGGCCCGCTAAGGAGGGACGGACATCAAAGGAGGGAGAGGTGGAAGGGCGAACATCAACAGTGTCACCCAGGAAGAAGCGTTTCCAGCTTTCAATAAAACGGGTTATCAGGAAGGTTCCCATATTCAACAACTTGATTCCTCTACTTTTCAAGCGCCTTGCTATGCTTGGGAATGCCTTTGTCATACTAAACTTCTGGAGCAAACTGCAATTATTGCTAGGCTGTGACGCATTTTAATTGCTTCTTTATTCGTGAAATTCGTCCTTTGTCATTTATCAGTTGTTGTGAATAATCAATGACAAATGACAGTCTTGACGAAAAATGTGCAATTTAGACGCGCACTAGCTTAACTGTGGCACTAGATAGGGTAGAATTTCCAGCGTACAGGTCTTGTACTGTTTGTTAACGCAAAATAACGCAGAGTGATTATTAATTCTCTGCGCTACTGTGCGAAAATCTCTACATTGCTTTTTAGATCCCCGACTTCTTGAAGAAATCGGGGATCTATATTACCACGCTATTTGCGATCGCTCTTGTACAACTTGCTGATATACTTGCTCGGTTTGCTTGGCTAATTTCGGCCAGCTAAAGCGTCGCTCTAAATCCTCATAAGCGTTATCCACCAGCCATTGGCGATAACCTGGATTTTTCAACACTTCCAAAATTCCCCAAGCTAAAGAATCGGGATTGTTTACCCAAGTTACAATGCCTGTTTTGCTATGTTGCACTACTTCTGGAAAACCACCAGTATCAGAAACTACTACAGGTACACGCGAGGCAAAGCTTTCTAAAGCTACAATTCCAAAGGGTTCGTAAAGACTCGGAAAAACTGCGCAGTCTGCGACAGTTTGAAATTTATCTAAATATTCATCGGAGAGAAAACCGGTAAAATAGCAATGATGCCAAATTCCCAAATTCCAGGCTTGGCGCTTGAGATGGTCAGTATTACCACCACCAACGATGACAAATTTAACATTACCTCCCATTTGGTAAAGGATCTTGGGTGCAGCATTGAGCAATATAGGTACACCCTTTTCGTAGGTCATGCGACCAAGGTAATAAACGATTTTCTCATTGTCTGTGGCAAATTGGCGGCGAAAATCCAGTGCATGAAAATCTACGTGATGCTGTTTCTTTTCGGCTCGGATACCGTTATAAATGACATCGATTTTATCCCAAGGACTGTGTAATGCTCGTTCTATTTCTTGGCGCATATAATCGCTACAAACGATAATCCGCCAAGCGTTGAAAGCCAGCAAGTTTTCTTTGCCATTTATATAGCCTTGGATGTCTGTGTGAATACCGTTATAGCGTCCGTATTCTGTAGCGTGAATTGTAGCAACTAGTGGTATTTTGAGACTATGCTTGAGAGCGATCGCAGCATCTCCGACTAACCAATCATGGGCATGAATTAAATCAAAGGGCCCTTCTTCTAAAATCAACTTACCACCGTGATCTCCCATACTCAAGTTGAGATTGACTACCCAGTGGAAAAAGTCGTTACTATGTGCCACTGGCACTCGATGTATCTTTACTCCCTCAACGACCTCATACATCGACGCGTGACCAAACTCCGCTGTAATCAGGTGAATTTCATGTCCTAGCTTTACCAGTTCCGGGTACAACTCCGCTACATGCCGCGCAATTCCCCCAATAATCCTTGGTGGAAACTCCCAACTCAGTACCAGTATCTTCATCTACTAGACTCCCCGAAACTTTATAAATATCTAACAAACTACATTTACCTAAAAATACAAGTCTGGCCAATGCAGTGAGTACTTTTACTAAAATTTTTAGATTTTTTAACAGTGATTTTGTTAAAGCTTATCAACAGTAGGCTAAGGATAGGAAGCAAGGTATAGTAATATTCGTAATTAGGTTGAGCGCCCGTTTCGCAACTCAGGTATCAAGAAGGGATAACGACGCAAACGGCATGAACTTGATCGCGTCCTTGCTGTTTGGCTACATAAAGTGCTTTGTCTGCTGCATTAATCAAGTCTGGTGGCGAAATTTCAGAATTTGGTACAATGCTAACAATGCCTAGACTAACGGTGACGCGATCGCATACGCGAGACTGAGCATGGGGAATGGCTAAGTCGCGCACTGCTTGTCGAATAGTTTGAGCTACATAGATTGCTCCTTGAATCTCTGTATTAGGCAGAATGATAGCAAATTCTTCCCCACCATAATGAGCGACTAAATTGGCTGGACGCTTAATAATATTTTTGAGGGCACTTGCTAATTGCCGCAAACAATCATCCCCTCCTAAATGACCATAAGTATCATTGTAGAGTTTAAAAAAATCGACATCGAACAAAATTAAAGACAGTGACAGTTGCTCGCGTTTGAGTCGCTGCCACTCAGCTTCAAGATACTCATCAAATCGGCGGCGATTGGCTATTTGAGTCAAGCCATCTAGGGTAGCTAATCTTTGTAATTAAAATTAACGGATGTTGAAAAAGAATACAGAATACAGAATTCAGAACAAGAAAACTGTGGTGGGGGACTAAAAAGATCGAATTCAACGAAGAGGCAGGGGAAAGACTTGTTGCAAGTTCTCCTTGTCCCCAATTCTCCCCTGCTCCCTTGCCTCTTTCTCAGATGCTCGTGGACTTGCTATCGCTGCACTATCCACCACTGGGACTCCAATTCATTCAGAATTCTGACTTCTGACTCTTGAATTCTATTAGCTTTGATCCAAGCGCAGTACTGCCATAAAGGCTTCCTGGGGTACATCTACAGTACCTACAGATTTCATCCGCTTTTTACCTTTTGCTTGCTTCTGCAAAAGTTTTTTCTTCCGACTAATGTCACCACCGTAACATTTTGCTAGCACATCTTTGCGCAAAGCGGGAATGTGTTCGCTGGCAATAACTTTACTGCCAATAGATGCCTGAATTGGCACTTTGAATTGATGGCGGGGAATAAGTTCCTTGAGTTTTTCTGCCATTGCCCGCCCGACGTTGTAAGCTTTATCTCGATGCACAATCATCGCCAAGGAATCCACAGGATCGCCGTTAATCATGATATCCAGCTTCACCAAAGGATTTTCACGGTAGCCGATGATGTGATATTCCATACTGGCGTAACCGCGCGATCGCGACTTCATCTGATCGAAAAAGTCAGTTACAACTTCCGCCAAGGGTAGTTCGTAAGTAAGTGTGGTTCGTCCTTGGGCGAGATATTTCATATCCTTAAAGATGCCACGGCGATTTTGTGACAACTCCATCAAGCTGCCAACATAAGTTTCCGGCGTAATCATCTCTACTTGCACGTAGGGTTCTTCAATTTTTTCGCGATCATTGGGAGAAGGTAAGCGGCTAGGATTATCGATGTACAATTCCTCACCTTTGAGGGTAATCACCTTATAAACCACCGAGGGGGCTGTAATGATTAAATCTAGGTTATACTCTCGCTCTAGACGTTCTTGGACAATTTCCATGTGCAGCAAACCCAAGAACCCGCAACGGAAGCCAAACCCCATTGCGCTCGAAGTTTCGGGTTCGTAATGTAGCGCTGCGTCGTTGAGTTCCAGCTTTTCTAAAGCTTCCCGCAAATCTTCAAATTGATCGGCATCAATGGGGAACATCCCACAAAAAACCATTGGGTTCGCTTCTGCGTAGCCTGGTAAGGGTGACTCCGCTTTCGCTTTACTGAGGGTAATTGTGTCTCCTACCCGTGCATCAGCTACAGCTTTAATTGCCGCTCCCAAATAGCCTACTTCCCCAGCGTGCAATTCTTCAACTTGCTTTTGAGTCGGAGAAAGGACACCTAGCTCATCAATTTCAAATTCTTTACCGGATGCCATTAGATGGATGCGATCGCCTTTTTTAAGTGTGCCATCCATCACCCGGAAATACACAATTACTCCCCGGTAACTGTCGTAATAGCTATCAAAAATTAACGCTCGTAAGCGTTCATTTATGGTATTTGGTGGTGGCGGTATCCGCTCAACAACTGCTTCTAAAATTTCATCAATACCAATTCCTTCTTTAGCAGAAGCCAGAATCGCCCCACTACAATCTAGACCGATAATTTCTTCAATTTCGCTAATTACCCGTTCTGGTTCAGCCCCCGGCAAATCGATTTTATTCAAAACCGGAATAATTTCCAGGTTACTCTCTAACGCTAAATATACATTCGCCAAAGTTTGCGCTTCCACACCTTGGGAAGCATCTACTACCAATAGCGCTCCTTCGCAAGCAACAAGAGAGCGGGAGACTTCATAAGAGAAATCCACGTGTCCCGGAGTGTCAATCAAGTTCAGCACATACTGCTGACCATCTTTGGCTGTGTAGTTCATCCGGGCAGCTTGCAGCTTAATCGTAATGCCGCGCTCCCGTTCCAAATCCATATTGTCGAGAAACTGTTCCTTCATCTGTCGGTCTTCAACAGTACCAGTAGCTTGTAGCAAGCGATCGGCGAGGGTTGATTTCCCGTGGTCGATGTGAGCAATAATACAAAAATTGCGAATGCGAACTGCGGGAACGTCAGTCATATACTATCTTTGCCTTAGCAGCAACCAAAGTTAAAAGGGCAATTTACTTAATGTATTTTAATGCTTTCTTAGCCAAGACGCTCCGCTTTTAGTGCTGAGTTCCAAGTGCTGAGTGGGGCAGAGGGGAAAATAACTCTTAACTCCTAACTCAGCACTCCCTTCACCCCATCTTTAACTTTCGATCTAAATAGGTGGACTTTTAAGAATATTATGAAAGTCTATTTGTCGCTGCTAGTATTCAACAGCTAGGAGCGTACAATAAATGTAAATAAGTACATGTAGGGATCATGTAGGGATCGTGGGCAATTGCGACCAGTAATTGCCTATGAGCGCTGATTTATCAGCAAAACTTCTAGAGCCATTGTCTAGTCAGTTATATGAAAAATGCGATTTAAAACTTAAAGCTGTTACTTTGGTGCTATTTCAGGGAAGTATTTAACTGTGCCCTTGAAAATTTTTCAGCGAATTAGCCCAAATAATGAATATAACTACTTTACAAAGCTTAAGACAAAACCAATTCAAAGAATTCAGAGTATATAAACCTATGAATATGAGAGAGAAAACTACCAAAGCGGATAATACACAAGCCGATAAGGTAGAAATTGCTGTCCGCCTAGACTCCGAGTTACTAGAGCAAATTCAGCATCTCACCAATGACCCAAGTAAAGTAATTGAGGTGGCGATTCGCCAGTGGTTACGAGGTGAAATCCTCAGAGATGACGAACTAACGCGTACACCTGTGCGTACCCCTATTCCTCCTCGCGGTGAATGGAACGATTGACGCCATTAGTCAGGTAGCCGTCAATGCAAGTAAAAAAAGTAAAATTTTCCAATCTGGTTTCCAAAACACCAAAAAATACCCAATAAAACACAAAAAAGCTGTAAAAATTTATGTATAAATTTCAGCGGCTTTAGTAAAATTACGGTCGGATACCCTTTGTCTATCCAACTCAATTAATGACTATTACTGCCAATTCCCAATTGTCGAATGTATTTTCCCAAAATCTGGAATCTATTACCAGTAAGACTGATGGCTCATTACCAACTCTAGGAGCTGAGTTGGTTTATACGCAAGATGGGGCAGGGTGCTATCTGACCTTTTGTTGGCAGTACAGCGGACTCCTGGGGTTAAATACTGAAAAAATAGTTGACGAGCTGAACCAGACCCAAACCTTTGCCCCGGTGGATAAGGTTACTTATTTGGAACGATTGCACCGAATTTTGACAAGTTTGGTGCCAGAAAGGTTTCAATGTTGGTTTAGCTATCAGAAGGAATTATTTGAGTTGGACTTAGTGATTAGTCCGATTATGCCAAGTTTGGGAACTACTGTCACTACCGTTTTAGTGATGGGACGCTTAGTACAAGCGACACTCAACAAAAAACAAGCGCGCGTGGCATCAAAAACGCCTACACAAATAGAGTTGGCTTTACGATCACAGCAACACCAAAAATTGGTAAATCGCATTACCAGAAATATTCGCCGGACATTGGATTTAGATATTATTTGGCAGCAAACAGTTGATAGTTTGGGGAAAGCACTGCGGCTAGAACGCTGCATTATTTGTCCTTATCAGCCCTCAAGCTCAAAAGTGCAGGTGAAGGCTGAGTATCGCCAGCCAGAACTCAAATCAATGCTTGGCTCGGATATAGATATAGCTTCTGAGCCTGCCTTTGCTCAAGCCTTGGCAACCCTAGAACCAGTCATGATGGAAGTGGCTGGATACAAAGAGTCTGGGCGGCAGAAAACTTTGGTAGTTGCGACTTGCTATCAAGACCAAGCTAATGGATTGGTTGCCTTGAATTGGCAGGATGAATGCTATACATTAACAGAATCGGAATTAGAACTGGCAAAAGAAGCAGCAGATCAATTGGGAACTGCGATCGCTCATGCTACTTTATATGAAGAATTAGAAGTAGCGCGTCAGAAAGCCGAAGAAGCTTCCCGCCTCAAAAGCGAGTTTCTGGCTAATGTATCCCACGAAATTCGTACCCCCCTCAACGGTATGATTGGCTTTTTGAAGCTGATTTTGGAAGGGATGGCAGATGACCCAGAAGAACAAAATCAGTTTTTGACAGAAGCTCATCACTTATCGATACATCTCCTGAATATCATCAACGATATTTTGGACATTGCCAAAATCGAAGCTGGTAAAATGGAGCTAGCTTACGCTCCAGTCAAGCTAGATGAGCTATTCAGTCATGTAGAAGGTTTTATGCGTCCCCAAGCAGAAATGAGAAACCTCAGCTTTCGGATGCAAATGCCTGCTACCTCTGATGAAATCATTGTCCAAAGTAACTATCAACGGTTGCTACAAGTGATGCTTAATTTGGTGAACAATGCCATCAAGTTCACCCATGAAGGCGGCGTTACTGTCAGCGCCGATTTAGTACTCAAAAAGGCGAACTTTCAAGATCAGCAATTTCCTGGCATGGTGAGAGTACGTGTAGCAGACACCGGTATCGGTGTTTCTTTAGACAAGCAAGATAAGCTTTTTCAATTATTCTCTCAGGTGGATGGCTCCCGCACTCGCCAGTATGGTGGCACAGGTTTAGGACTGGTAATATCGCAGAAGTTAGTGGAGGCTATGGGCGGCGAGGTACATTTTTATAGTTTGGGCGAAGGACTTGGCTCAACAGTCACATTCACCGTGCCACTATATCAACAACCAGTCATGGTTTCGTCTAATGATAGCGACTCAACAAACAGTGCTGAGTGTTGAGTTAGTCATTGGTGATCTGGAACATTACTAATGCTGGGTTTTGAGATTTTAAATTTAAATTTTTTGAGCAATTATTATTTAATAACTAAATTTGAAATTGGGAAGAATTCTGTTCCTAGCCATTATAGTTGTATAATTATAGATTGGGTTGAAGAACAAAACAAAACAAACGTCTAAATGTTGGCTTTTGCTCCGCTCTACTCAACCTACGAAAATAGATTTTTGACCCCTTTTTACGGTGAGTGTACTTAGGAGGGTTAAATCCTGCCTTCTGTTGGACTGCAAAACAGAACCGAAAGGCTAGAGTAAAGTAGGAGGCTTACAGGAAAATAATGTTTCAGCTAAATCTAATATCAAATTGCTAAAACCAGGAGTGGTTTAGTCAAAAGTCATTAAAAATTGACACCTGACAATCTAGCGGCAATTAGATTTAGGATCGATTTAACAAAGCTGGAAAATAAAACTTTGGATAATGGTTAATGAGTAAGGGTGCATTGGTGACAGGGATCGTTATTATTCAATGCCCCTATGCCCCATTCCCCATTTTCCATTCCCCATGCCCATCCCTAACTTAGCAGGTCTAAACTATGGAACTCACAATTGACAACGTTGAAACAGTCTTGGATGAAATGCGCCCTTATCTCATGTCTGATGGCGGCAATGTGGAACTCGTAGAACTTGACGGGCCTGTTGTAAAACTGCGGCTGCAAGGTGCTTGTGGTTCTTGTCCCAGTTCTGCAATGACCCTGAGAATGGGTATTGAGCGCCGCCTGAAGGAAATGATTCCCGAAATTGCAGAAATTGAGCAAGTGGTGTAAAAGTTAGGAGTTAGGAGTTAGGAGTTATGAGTTTTGAATCAACTCCTAACTCCTTATTCTTAACTCCTAACTATTTCTATGTCCCATCCTCTCTACATTGCTTTTATCTGGCATCAACATCAGCCGCTGTACAAATCCCCTGGCAGCGGCGTTTCGCTATCTCCGACTCAGCAGTACCGTCTCCCTTGGGTACGTTTACATGGCACTAAAGATTATTTGGATTTGGTATTGCTCTTAGAGCGATATCCTAAGTTACACCAAACGGTGAATTTAGTTCCATCGTTGATATTGCAACTCGAAGATTATATTGCTGGCACTGCTTTTGACCCTTATCTCACAGCCAGCTTGACACCGGATGAGCAACTTACCTACCAACAGCGGGAATTTATTATCCAACACTTTTTCGATGCCAATCACCATACCCTGATTGACCCGCATCCCCGCTATGCCGAGTTGTACCAGCAAAGGCAGGAAAAAGGGCAAGCTTGGTGTTTAGCAAATTGGGAATTGCCAGATTATGGTGATTTGCTAGCTTGGCACAATTTGGCTTGGATCGATCCGTTGTTTTGGGATGACCCGGAAATTGCTGCTTGGTTAAAACAGGGACGGAATTTTACTTTAAGCGATCGCCAGCGCATTTATTCCAAACAACGAGAAATCTTGAGCCGGATTATTCCCCAACATCGGAAAATGCAGGAGGCGGGGCAGCTAGAAGTTACCACTACGCCTTACACCCACCCGATTTTGCCTTTGCTAGCTGATACTAACTCCGGTCGGGTAGCTGTGCCCAATATGACACTACCTAAGCAACGCTTTCAGTGGGCAGAAGATATTCCCCGCCACTTACGGAAAGCTTGGGACTTTTATAAAGAGCGCTTTGGACAGATACCTCGTGGTTTGTGGCCTTCGGAACAGTCAGTAAGTCCACAGATACTTCCAGACATTATTAACCAAGGGTTTAAGTGGATATGCTCAGATGAAGCCGTCTTAGGATGGACGCTGAAACACCTTTTTCATCGGGATGGGGCGGGAAATGTGGAGCAACCAGAACTGCTGTACCAACCCTATCGCCTGCAAACTGCCGAGGGTGATTTATCAATTGTGTTTCGTGACCATAGATTATCAGATTTGATTGGTTTTACTTATAGTGCAATGCCTGCAAAAAAGGCAGCAGCAGATTTAGTGGGACATTTGCAAGCGATCGCTAAAATGCAAAGAGATAGTCAAAGCGAACAACCTTGGCTAGTTACCATTGCCTTGGATGGGGAGAATTGCTGGGAATTTTATCCCCAAGATGGTAAACCCTTCTTAGAAGCTTTGTATCAAAGTTTGAGCGATGAACCCCACCTCAAACTTGTCACCGTCTCCGAATTTCTCGAAGAATTTCCAGCCACAGCCACTATTCCCGGAGGACAACTACATAGTGGTTCTTGGGTGGATGGCAGTTTCACCACTTGGATTGGCGATCCCGCCAAAAATCGTGCTTGGGATTATTTGACAGAAGCAAGAATTATGCTCGCAAGTCATCCCGAAGCGACGGAAGAAAACAATCCAGAAGCATGGGAAGCATTGTATGCCGCAGAGGGTTCCGACTGGTTCTGGTGGTTTGGTGCAGGACACTCCTCAAATCAGGATGCCATCTTTGATCGATTGTTTCGAGAACACTTATTTGGTATTTACAAGGCATTAAATGAACCTGTACCGCCCTATCTCAAGCAACCAGTGGAAAACCACCAAGCACAGGGAAACCACACCCCACAAGGGTTTATTCATCCCGTGATTGATGGTAGGGGTGACGAACAAGACTGGGACAAAGCTGGACGCATAGAAATCGGCGGGGCGCGGGGAACAATGCACAATAGCAGCGTCATCCAGCGACTTTGGTATGGGGTGGATCACCTGAATTTCTATTTACGGTTGGACTTTAAAAGTGGCGCTGCACCAGGGCAAGATTTGCCAACAGAGTTGAATTTGCTATGGTTCTATCCAGAAAAAACAATGGTCAATAGTCCAGTACCCTTGGCAGATGTACCAGATGCAGCCCCACTTAATTACCTTTTTCACCATCTTTTAGAAGTTAACTTGCTGACGCAATCGATTCAGTTTCGAGAAGCTGGAGACAATTCTCAATGGTATCCCCGTTTCAGTCGCGCTCAAGTAGCTTTAAATAGTTGTTTAGAGTTGGCAGTGCCGTGGGCAGACTTGCAAGTTCCGCCAGATTATCCTCTACGTCTGATTTTGGTGCTTGCAGATGAAGGGCGTTTTTCCAACTACTTGCCTGAAAATGCTTTGATTCCCATTGAGGTGCCTTAGGACTCAATACCCTTGGTTTTACGAAATACCATTAGGGGCATACAGATGTACGCCCCTAAAGTCGATTTATTTGGAAATCATATTTAATTTTTCTAGTTCTAAATCTAAATATATTTGGCAATATTCTGCCTGGAGTTTAGACTAGTTGCCGATGCGAAACTCCAAACCTTTACGACAATTAATGTACATCAAATATAAGCGCATTCACGCAAAACTTGGGCAGAATATTTATAGTACTCTTGAACTAAAAATCCTCTAGGGGAATCAAGGATGCGATCCAATACTGCGTAGGTTTTGCCTAAAAAATAAAAATGTGTAGGTTGGAGAGCCACTGCGTTGGACGGGTTTATCGGCTTAAAGCAAGTGGCGTTTGAAGTAACGAAACCCAACATTTTGCGGGGTTTGTTGGGTTTGGTTGCTCAACCAAACCTATGAATATTCTTAATCGAGCAGTATTGGGATGCGATCGCCTGCGGTGGGGTATAACGCTATCCTCAGTGGAAGATAAGCAATAATCGAATAACATCGAGATTTAGGAGTTGGTGCATGACCCATAACGCAGACGACACAGCCAACGGATACTTTAGTTCAAGTGTTAACGAACACAAAGAGAAAGCTTCTCGAAATCAAGTGATCACGGTTCCATTACCAGACCCGATTGCAAAAAATATTGAAGCGATTAGTTTACTTCATAGCCAGGAAGTTCGAGATATTCCCGCCCACCAGCGGATACTAGAAGCGATCGCGACATTCTTTGGGCGATCGACATTTATGTATAGTTTGCTAGTCATACTGGCTCTGTGGATTTTTGGCAGTTTTTTTGATGGCTTTTTGCCATTCAACCTGCCCCCGTTTAGCTGGTCAGGTCAAGGCTTAGACGCAGCTGCATTGGTGATTTCAACCGGAGTGCTGGTGCGACAAACTCGCCAAGAAAACTTTGCCGAACAACGGGCGCAATTGATGCTACAGCTTAACCTGCTCTCCGAGCAAAAAATAGCCAAGATTATTGCTCTATTAGAAGAACTCCGTAACGATTTGCCTGATGTGATAAATCGGCATGATTCGGAAGCTGAATTGATGCGGCAAGCTGCTGACCCGATCGCAGTATTGGAAGCACTCCAGAAAAACCTAGCTGAAGAGCTGTCATCCACAGAAGAAAACAATATAAGTTGATCGCAGTTTTTTAGTGGATTTTTGTTTCTATTGAAAGACAAAAAAGAAAACTTCAAGTATAGTCTTTGTGTTGGAAATCACAATTTATCGGAAATTTTACTAGAGGGATACACATGGCTCAACTGAATGGTGTAATGATGCAGTACTTCCATTGGTATATCCCTCCCGATGGAAATCTTTGGAATGAGTTTAAAGAGAAAGTCAAAGACTTAGCTGATGCAGGTGTTACATCTGTTTGGCTACCCCCAGCTTACAAAGGAATAGGGGGTAGCTACGAGGTCGGCTACGGGGTCTATGATATGTACGATCTAGGCGAGTTTGACCAGAAAGGCTCAGTTCGGACAAAGTACGGCACAAAAGACGAGTATATCGCTGCTGTCAAGGCGGCAAAAGCTGCTGGCATTCGAGTGTATGCTGATGTTGTCCTCAACCACAAGTTAGGTGCAGACGTAGAAGAAGAGGTGGAAGCAACGCCCTATAGTCCAGACGATCGCAACCACGCGATCGGTGAAATGCAAAAAATTAAAGTGTGGACTCACTTTACCTTCCCAGGTCGCCAAGGCAAATACTCCGATATGGAATGGCACTGGTGGCACTTCGACGCAGTTGATTACAACGTTTACAACGAAGGTGAGAACGCAGTTTATCTGTTTAAAGATAAACATTTTGACGACAACGTTGACCTGGAAAAAGGCGCTTTCGACTATCTCATGGGATGCGATCTGGATATGGAGAGTCCAGAAGTTCGCGAGGAGTTGAATCGCTGGGGTGAGTGGTTTGTAGAAACCACTGGTATAGATGGCTTTCGTTTTGATGCCGTTAAACACGTGAGAGCTGGCTTTTTCCCAGAATGGCTGATTCACTGTCGCCAAAAGGCAGGTCGCGATCTGTTTGCCGTTGGTGAATATTGGTCTTATGAAGTTGAAGCGCTCCACCATTTCCTTAACATCACCGGTGGCGATGTGATGTTGTTTGATGCGCCATTGCACTATAACTTTAGCGCTGCCAGTACACAAGGCAGTGACTACGACATGCGGCAGATATTTGATAACACCTTGGTGCAACAACAACCTACTTTAGCCGTCACCTTAGTAGACAATCATGATTCTCAACCCTTGCAGTCGTTGGAGTCTGTAGTAGAAAGCTGGTTTAAACCGTTGGCTTATGCGTTGATCCTACTGCGAAGTGAGGGTTATCCCTGTATCTTCTATGCCGATTACTATGGTGCTAATTACAAGGATAAGGGCCCAGATGGCAATGAGTATGAGATTTGGCTCGATAGTCATCAATGGATAATTGATAAATTTTTGCACGCTCGTCAAACCTATGCCTATGGCGACCAATACGATTATTTCGACCACGCTAATACAATCGCCTGGACACGCTTAGGAGATGAAGAACACCCTGGCGGTATGGCAGTTGTTCTGAGTAATGGAGGAGAGGGGACTAAGTGGATGGAAGTTGGGCAACCCAACACCACTTACATTGACATCACTGAACATATCAGCGAACCTGTCACAACGAATGATCAGGGCTGGGCTGATTTTCAATGCAATGCTGGTTCTGTTTCTGTGTGGGTTCCACAGTCTTAGTCGAGGTTTTAGTAATACTTATCCAGAAAGTTACGCACTTGACAAACTTTGCTTAAAAGAGAACTTAAGCAGTATTTTGTGGATAAGCCACAACCCTTATTATTCCGTTACAAAGCAATTGAACATTGCCTAAAAAGATTCACTTTAGGCAATGTTTAGTAACTACTCTTCACAATCATCAAGGTTTTGAACGACGTTTTTTAGCGTTTCTATGATGGCCACTCTCAAAGAAACAGACCACTGGGAACGATGACGTGCTCGCCCGCTTGGCTTCCCTAAAGATGGGAGGTGAGAGTATGTGATTCTTTAGTGCTTCTGTAAATAGGGGACTGTGTTTAATTGCATCCCTGATTCTGTTCTTTGAAGGCGGTTATTTAGTCTAAATTTCAGTTCTGCTTCTTACTGAACCTGACTATTTGTAGACCTATGGTTCAAACTATATATTTAGACTTAGGTTTGAGAACGGAGAGGGAGGGATTCGAACCCTCGTTAAGTTTCCCTAAACAGACTTTCCAGGTCTGCGCCTTAAACCGCTCGGCCACCTCTCCAGGTGCCACAAGTTCCGATCATACTATACAATCCCAGAAAATGCAAAGATAAAGAGAGATATTCTAGATTGAATTTGATAGTCCTAATCCTAAAACGCAAATCCAGATGTCCCGTACATACACAATTAAAGTTCGCGATCGCGCCACTGGCAAAACATACACCCTACAAGTGCCAGAAGACCGCTACATCCTACAGACTGGCGAAAAACAAGGGGTGGAACTACCGTTTTCCTGCCGCAACGGGGCTTGCACCGCTTGTGCAGTGAGAGTGTTATCAGGAGAAATTTACCAACCAGAGGCGATCGGCTTGTCGCCAGATTTACGTCGGCAAGGTTATGCCTTGTTGTGTGTGAGTTACCCCCGTTCTGACTTGGAAGTGGAGACGCAAGACGAAGATGAAGTCTACGAACTCCAGTTTGGACGCTATTTTGCTAGGGGGAGAATTAAAGCCGGTCTACCCTTAGATGAGGAATAAACAATTCAAAATCACCAAATTTCTGATGCCTATGCGTCTTGGTGAGTGGGTGCAAAAAATAGCTATTTTGGCTTGCTTATTATTCTTGGTGAGTTGCCAAGGTAAAAACCAGCTGCCAAACAATGAAGCCCAGGTAAAAGTAGCACGGGTAGTTAGTGGGCAAAGCTTGGAAGTGTTAGGTATGGCTGAACAACCAAATTTGATTTCTCAAGTGCGGTTAGTGGGTATTGATGCACCAGATTTGCGACAGCGCCCTTGGGGGGAAGCAGCAAAAGAACAGTTAGAGAATCTAATTGGTGGTGTAGAACAATCGGTAACGCTGGAGTTTGATTTAGAAGCAAAAGACAAAATTGGGCGAACTCTAGCTTATGTGTGGAAAAATAAGGTGTTATTGAATGAAGAATTAGTCAAACAAGGGAATGCAATATTTGTGGGGCGATCGCCTAACCATAAGTATGACCAGCGTTTAGAACGTGCCCAACAATGGGCTAGACTCATGGGGCAAGGAATCTGGAACCCAGAAAAACCTATGCGCCTCACTCCTGCCGAGTTTCGCCGCCAAAATCTTTAATTAGTGCTGAGTGCTGTACATAAATAGCGGGGCGTTGAGCCAGTGCTGAGTGCTAAGGGGGAGAGTGGGAGAGTGAGGAAGTGAAGGAGAAGAATTAATAACCAATGCCCAATGCCCCATGCGCAATACCCAATGCCCAATGCCCAATGCCCAATAAATGACAAATGACAAATGACAAATCTACAAATTTTTCTAGATATTGCGACAGAAGCGGCCTTGGCTGCTGGTGCGATTTTGCAAGGTTACTTGGGTAAGTTAGAAGACGCAATTATTGAAAAAGGACGCCCTGGTGATTTAGTCACTGCTGCTGATAAAGCCTCAGAAGAGTTGATTTTAGAAATTTTGCGTCGTCACTTTCCTCAGCACTCGATCCTCGCTGAAGAATCAGGGAAATTAGGTAATCAAGAAAATGAATACCTCTGGGCAATAGATCCTTTAGATGGCACAACCAACTACGCTCATCAATACCCATTTTTTGCCGTTTCCATCGGGCTGTTAATTAATGGCGTTCCCCAAGTTGGTGTAATTTATGACCCATTTCACAATGAGCTATTCCGTGCTGCTGCTGGCTTAGGAGCAACGCGTAACCGTCAGCCCATCAAGGTTTCGGCAACATCTGAACTGAATAAAAGCCTACTAGTAACAGGATTTGCCTACGATCGCCGTGAAACCTCTGATAACAACTACGCAGAATTTAGTCACCTTACCCATCTTACCCAAGGAGTCAGACGTAGCGGTTCGGCATCGCTAGATTTGGCTTATGTTGCCTGTGGACGTGTCGATGGTTACTGGGAACGGGGACTTTCTCCTTGGGATATTGCCGCTGGGATAATTTTGATCAAAGAAGCCGGGGGCAAAGTCACCGCCTACAATGGCACTACTGTCAAAATTGAGTCAGGTAGAATTCTTGCCACAAATAGTTATATTCACGACTCCCTCAGTAGCGAACTTTTACAGGTTCCCCCACTGTCAGCCTGGGTGTAGCAGATGGGGGCTTTCCCCCCGACTTTGGGTAAACTAAAAGCAATCTAACTGCTCCCTTGGTGCAAAAACTCTATATGTCTTTCAAAATAGATCGTGGACTATTTAAATATGATTTCATAGATCATCACGCAGTGTTGTGCGTTCCAGTTGATGCCGATGTTAAAGAGATTCGCAAACGCTATCTCCAAGTCGCCCGCCGTTTGCACCCAGACAGTAGTATTACTGAAACTGCTGCTCAAAAACATCTCGGTAACGAATTGTTATCAAAGTTGGTTAACCCGGCTTACGAAAAACTCTCTGGCGATCGCACTCGCACTGAATATATTCTAATTTTGTCGCAAATTGGCAAGCGTCTGGTACAAGAGTCTAGTTCGGTAACTCTAAACACTGGCTTGGCTAGACAGTTAGTTGAGGCAGCTAATATCGATCATTTCTATAAAACTGCGATCGCGAAACTAGCCCAAACCCAATATGATTCTTTAGAACAAGCGCTGCAAGTCATTGCCCAAGCTAGTGAGTTGAATTTAGTGTATTTAATGCGGAGCGCGGGTAAAGCATCCGCAGCGCCGCCGCCTGCTCAACCCAAAGCCCAATCAGGTACGCCTCAGCCAAATACACCAAAAAATCCACCACCAGCACCAGCACCAGCACCACCAAAAGAAGACTTGATTGTAGAACAGTATATTCGTCGCGCTCAATCTTTGATTGACAAAAATCAATTTGCTCCAGCCAAAGTAGAGTTGCAGGATGCTCTGAAGCTAGAACCAAAAAATAGTCGCTGTCATAGCTTAATTGCAATGGTGTATTTGAGGCAAAATCAGCTAAAAATGGCCAAAATACACTTTGACAACGCTTTAAAATTAGACCCCAGTGACGAAACGGCTCTGCAATGGAAACCTAAAATAGATAAGGCTTTAGGACAACAACCTAGCGATCAGAAGGTGACTTCATCCCCCAATAATGGAGATAAGCAACCAGATAAATCTGGTAGTGGTTTGTTCGGTGGTTTGTTTGGTGGGAAGAAAAAATAATGGTGTATCAACCAGCAGCGGGAGCCAGGGATTTATTGCCCTTGGATGTGGAGAAAAAACGCTGGATTGAAGATCGGTTACAGCAGGTGTTTCATCGCTGGGGATATCACAAGATTATCACCTCGACTTTAGAGCGGATGGATACCTTAATGGCGGGGGAAGCAATCCAGCGTCAAATGGTGATTCAACTACAACAAAATGGCGAAGATGATGAATTAGGGCTACGTCCAGAATTAACAGCATCTATTGCTCGTACTGTTGTGACTCGGATGGCTGGTGTCACTTATCCACAACGGTTGTATTACAACGCCAATGTGTTTCGCCGCACTTGGGAAAGTAGGCATAATCGCCAGCAAGAGTTTTATCAAGCTGGGGTGGAGTTGTTAGGTACTGGCGGATTGCTGGCCAATGCCGAAGTACTGCTGTTAGTAGCAGATTGTTTAGCAGCATTGGGTTTGCAGGAATGGCATTTAATTTTAGGTGAGGCGGGAATTACCCGATCGCTCCTGAGTGCCTTTCCTGCTAATTTACAAGATCAAGTTCGCAGTGCGATCGCTCATCTTGACCGCATCACCATAGATAATTTACCCCTGAGTGAAAAACTGCGCGATCGCGCCCAAATCATCCTGGATTTACGCGGGACAAGTGCAGATGTATTACAAAAAGTCAGTAGTTTGGATCTAGATGAAGAACAGCGAGAGGCAGTGAATAACCTCAAATCCCTAGTAGAATTACTAGAATCAGAGAAAAAAATTCCGTTAATCCTCGACCTCAGCCTGATCCAAACCATAGATTACTACACTGGTATTGTATTTGAGGTTGTCAACGATACTGAATCCCAAGCCAGAGTTTTAGGGCGCGGTGGTCGCTATGACCAGCTTTTGGGGCTATATCATCCTCAAGGTGAAAATATTCCCGGAGTTGGTTTTGGACTAAATATCGAAGATTTATACCAAGTTCTGTTATCTACTCAGCAATTACCACACGAAACTCCAGCAAGTGACTGGTTGGTAGCACCAGAGACGCCTAGTGCTAACGCCATCGCCTTTGTCTACGCGCAAAAACTCAGAGATTCTATTGATTTGGTGCGAGTAGAAATTGACTTGGGGGGAAGAGATGCAGAGGCGATTCGCCAATATGCACGCGATCGCGGCATTGCCCAAATTGCCTGGATCAAAGCTGATGGTTCACCAACCATTGAATCATTGCGTTAAGTGAGTTGGGGATTGAACATGGGGTATGGGGCATTGCTTTATCTCCCCTAATCTCCCCCCACTCTCCACTCCCCAGCTACGCGACCTAGATGATACTGTAATTTTAAAAACTGCTGTAGCAGCTAATGCCGAAGTTATTGTAGCTGGCGATTTAGATTTATTGGTGCTGACAGAATTTAACGCAATTTCTATTTGACACCGCAAGATTTTCTCTATCAGTATTTTCTTGAGATCCTCTAATTTTAAAAAAGTTCATATAAACCAGTTCTCGACTTGTAGTTCGATAAAATCACCGTAGTCTGAGAGATTATTAGTAACAATAATCAAATCGTTAACTTTAGAAATTGCAGTAATTTGACCATCTGCAAATGATGGTGTTTTGCCAATAGTTACTAGACGCGCTCTTTCTATAGCGTGCCATTTAGAGGCGTTAGTATCGTATGGCAGTAAGGGTATATTAGGCTGAACTACTTCTTGGAGATATTTTTCTATAGTTTGACGTTTTTTCGACTCTGGAAGACGGTAGCACCCAAAAAGAAGTTCATGATAGACAACAGTTGCTGTTGCTATTTCATTTTCATGTCGCCTCAGCATTTCGATAACATTGGGATTGAGAATTGGGCGCAATGGCTCGGAAAGAATATTGGTGTCTAATAAAAAGCGCAAGTTTACCAAGTTACCTCACGTCCTGGTGAAGAATCTCGTACATCTGCAAACACTTCTGGATGAATACCTGCGGCTTCTAATTCTTGTTTTTGGCGAAATTTTTCTAGGGATTTCCAGAATTGCGATTCACTGCTGACGCTTGTTGTCGAGTCTTCGTATAAAATCTCAATGACTATTTCTTGCCTGTCAGGAATGTTTATTTCCTCAAATATTTCTATAGTGTTTTTGCGCTTTATGCCTTTAATTTTCATAATTTTTATTCTAGTTCGTAACTGCTGGTAAAACAAGTTATTAGTATGATTGAAGGCTAAAACAAAGCCGAAGAAATCCTTTCTAGGACAAATGAAACTACCTTGGGATGAACAGCTTTGAGTAAATCGCGCAACCACGTGTAGTCTACATCCTTCTCAGAGGACAGGTCATTGGAAGGAGATTGCTGTTGTTGCAGTCTGTTTGCTTCCTGTTGTTGCTAGAGTATTTCTGCTTCTTGCTTTTGTACTTCAGCTTCATTATCTATTAGAGCTACATCCTCATCTTTAAGCTTCAGATATTGCTGCAATTTCTTCAAATCTGCTTTAGATTTTTCCCCTAACGGATATCCTTGTTCATCTACTAATTTGGTAAAAATTTGCTTGTATTTGTCCAGATTTTCTTTATATTTACCATAAGGTTCTAATGCTTTATCTCGCACTGTACGAGCTTCTTCATCAGTTAATCCGAGTCTTTCCTGTAAGTCCTTCAATATTTCGGATTCCACAAAAGAAATCTCGCCATCAGCCGCAAATTCCTCAACCAACTGGTGATACTCAGCTATAGCAGCTTCCTTTCTTGCCAGTATCAGTTTTTGCTGACGTTCTCCCTTGAGTTGTTGAGCAGCAGCCCTAATTCCCTGAGCTACATTTGTAAATGCCTCATCTCGATTAGTCCAAGAGGTAACAGGTTCGGCGTTCTTGGGCAAAAATTGCAGTTTAGCAAACGGTGTATCACTTCAATCAACCCTTCGCAGAATAACTGGGATGACACGAGCTTTTCCTGTATTGTGACGTTCTATTGCTGTCGTAACTTCAACATCCCAGCAATAACTGGAAGCAATAAAGTCTGAACTGACGAGTAACAAAATAATATCGGCTGTGTTTAAATTCTCATTAATCTGGTGATCCCACTCCTCTCCTGGTAGTATTTTGCGATCGTGCCAGTTTGATATCACACCCTGCCGTGTCAAAGTACTTAGGTGATTAGCTAGTTCATCCCGTAAAGCTTCGTCTTTGTGAGAGTAGGAGAAGAAAAGCTGTAGCGATACCTCTGGCATTTTGCGTTTCAGGAGTAGGATAAATTACAGTTGTAACAAATTATAGTATTTTTGCCTGAATTTCCATAGAACCTAACGGCAATAGCCAAGAGGGCTTACTTACGCCAAAAACCTTGATTTTGTTACTACTAAGGGTAAATTTGAAAATTCCAAGTTCTGAGCTAGTAATGAATAGAAATTGCAGTCTTATGCAGACTCACCTTGACACCAGTATGTTCAATCCCCAGTCCCCACTCCCCTGCTAGGCTAGAAATAGCCGATACAGAAGAGAGGGAATCGAGAACATGCCACATACAATTGTTACAGAAGTCTGTGAAGGCGTTGCTGACTGCGTAGATGCCTGCCCAGTAGCTTGTATTCATGATGGTCCAGGCAAAAATACCAAGGGAACTGATTGGTACTGGATTGACTTTGCCACTTGCATCGACTGTGGCATCTGTCTCCAAGTTTGCCCTGTAGAAGGGGCGATTCTTGCAGAAGAACGACCAGAGTTGCAAAAAACTCCGTAATAGTCCATAGTCAACAGTCAATAGTCAATAGTTATGTTTGACTTGACTGTTGACCAATGACCAATGACCAATGACCAATGACAAATGATTATTTATTAGAAGTTCAAAATGTTCACGCTGGATATATCAAAGATGTAGATATCCTGCAAGGTGTGAATTTTCAGGTTGCACCAGGGGAATTGGTGACAGTGATTGGCCCCAACGGTGCAGGTAAATCTACTTTGGCAAAAGCAATTTTTGGGCTTTTACTCCCCCACACAGGCACAATTACCTTCAAAGGTGAAAATATCGTGGGGCTAAAGTCCAATCAAATTGTCCAACGAGGAATGTGCTACGTACCGCAAATCACCAATGTTTTCCCTTCTCTGAGTGTTGAAGAGAATTTGGAGATGGGTGCTTTTGTGCTTAACGTTCCCCTGAAACCAATTAAAGATAAAATATTTACTATGTTTCCCAGATTAAGCGATCGCCGTCGTCAACGTGCTGGTACTCTCTCTGGAGGAGAACGCCAGATGCTAGCGATGGGCAAAGCTTTGATGTTGGAACCTGGTTTGCTGATTTTAGATGAACCATCTGCTGCCTTGTCGCCGATTTTGGTGACACAAGTATTTGAGCAGATTAAACAAATTAATCAGGCAGGTACTGCGATCGTATTAGTAGAACAAAATGCCCGTAAAGCTTTAGAGATGGCTAATCGTGGATATGTATTAGAGTCGGGACGTGATGCGATCTCCGGCCCTGGTGAAGAATTGTTGAATGACCCGAAAGTGGGTGAGCTATATCTGGGAGCAGGTAAGAGACATTAACCCTTTTTAATCACTCTTGCCCCATTCAACATAACACCAGCTTAATATCGGAGCTTCACCAGTCTATAGCGATGACTAGGTTGGGCTGCGCCGACGCTATCTATAACTAATACAAAAGCCATAACACTACCTGCCACTGCCGCGACCGTCGTTTTCGATGCTCAAAGAATTCTCCCTAATAATCCGTTTCTAATCACATCTACAGCTAGTCGAGATGCAAAACAGGACATTCATTCAGGAAAAACTGACAAAAACGTAAATTACCCGGATTTACCAAAATCCCCATTCGCAATTCGCAATTCTGAATTAGGTCATGGATGGGTATTTAGACCCCAACCATAAATTAAATGTATGGGTATCCAAAAATATGTCGGTCGAATTAAAGAATCTGGACGGACTATTCGCCGTCATAGCAGTTTTTATATTGGATTATATGGATCTAATTGGGTCAATTTTATGGAAGAAACAAGCGAGTTAGTTGTCGAATTATTGACATTAAGTCCTAACAAGCGCAAGTACTACCAACAAGGGGAAAGGGCGATGAGGCTTATTTTATCTCCGTTCTAGCCCTTTTTGTAGCCCCGTAAGCTTGCACAGAGACGTAAAGGACACAGAAAGAAACTCTCTGGATTCTTTGCGCCTCTGGGATTATTTTTATCTTGGGTGTCCCAATGTAGTGATATATAAAACAGCTTCATCAGCAGGAATACCCAAAACTTCATTTACTTGATCGTCAAAGAATCCACCGATACCACTGACGCCTACATTCAGGTGCATTGCAGCTAAATTCACGCGTTGTCCCAAATGACCGGCATCCATGTGCAAGTAACGGTAAACGCGATCGCCATATTGTGCGATCGCAGCTTTCAAATCGGCTGTGTGAAATAACACCGCTGCGGCATCCCGCCCTAATTCTTGTCCTAAACAGAGAAAATGTAACTCTCGCCGAAAGTTTTTAAACCGAATTTGGCGTAATTCTTGGGCTTTGGGCGCGTAATAGTAACAACCCGCTTCCAGTCCTTTGACTCCGCAAACAGCAATGAATGTTTCGATTAAATTTAGATCGAAGTAGTCTGGAGAAATATCTAAGCTTTGGTCGATGTAATTTTGCGGTTGGTAAGTGAAATCGAGTAAACTTTTCAATTCATCGAAGCTTAAATCATCACCATTGTAAGCGCGGGTAGAGCGTCGCTTATACATAGTGCTTTCCAGTTTTGATAGTTTTTGTCCCCAGTTTATAGGTACGGTAGTGGTGGGAATTTTTAAACAGAAAGGAAAATTGTATTTATCCTCCAAAGATTTTTCTTGTTTAATAGTTGGTAGATTAAGATTACCAGTTACACCTGATTGGATCTGGGTGTGTCGATGGAAATATGTTAGGAGTTCGCCATCGGGGATTTGAGGATAACTGGTTTCAGTAGCCGAAGGTAAAGCAGTACATCCTAATGGTAAATTTTGATTAACATCTAACAAGTCTGCCAGAGGTAAGACAGCGATCGCACCTTCTTGTTGCGGATCGACATAAAGCAGATCGTTGACCGATTCATCTACAAAGCCGCCGATTAAATGGGGGCGATAATCAGTAACCGCACCAGCTAACTCGATATTGCCCAACAGATGTCCCGTATCCAGAAAAATCCGACGATAAGCCCGATCTTCATAGCGCCACGCAGAACGGTAGAAAACCGCAGTCACAATAATTGCTAATTGGGTATTTTCTAAAGAAGGATGCCAGAAACAAGCTGCTTGGAGAGTTTGCCAAACATCACTTTCCCAATAATGCATGAGAGAATGAGTTCGACACTGGTAGTTATATAGACCAGGCGGCAATAACGACGTACCACGGGAAACCACATACACCTCGGCAGGGTATAGTCCGCCTGCACTGGGAGCAGCGCGTAAATACACTGCACTACCCATAGAAGGCATTTTCGCCGTCAATCCATAACTGCGAAACAATAGCCGTGAAAGTCTTTGCCACCATTGAGCATCTGGGTTATTAGCATAAGCCTCTGCTTTTTCTTGGATATAGGGTTTGAGATCAAAAGTAGAGCCAATTTTGTACTCTTTGAAGGGCACTGGCTGTTTAGTCCAGTCTAACTGCTGACTTTTGGAAGCGAGAGTCTCAGGGTTGTATTTAGTCCGTTCGTGATAATGCTGCGCAATCGATTGGTGTAATTCTGGCATACTACTTTTAATATCCTTGGGGCATTCTTTTCTTGATCTTGGCATTCATTAGCCTCATTATTTCGTGTCAATTGGTACAATCCTCAGAGTCATAAAGTGGTAAACGGTAACAATTGAATTGGGGATTGGGCATTGGGCATTGGGCATTAGGTATGGTTATTCTCCTTGTCCCCCTGCTCCCCATCTTCTTTCGCAGTACCATATAAACGCAAAACTATCTAAGCCTGGATGTGCAATGATGCCTGTACGTCAAACTTTATCAAAGCCTGATATCCAACTTTCTTATTTAGAATGGAATCAAGGTCAAGAACCTTTACTGCTGTTACATGGCTTAGGCGATCATGCTCTGGTGTGGTCTAGTTTAGGAGATTACTTGGCGGCAGATTACCACATAGTTGCGCCAGATATGCGCGGACATGGCCAAAGTAGTAAACCAGAGATAGATTATAGCTTTGAAAGTGCGATCGCAGACCTTGAAGCACTCATGGATAGTCTTGGATGGACTTTTGCCCATATTGTAAGTCACTCGTGGACAGGCAAATTAGCCGCCATCTGGGCAAGACAAAACCCAAAGCGTTTACGGAGTATAATTCTCGTCGATCCGATTTTTATCTGGAAAATGCCCAGTCTTCTCAGGGTAACTTTCCCAATGTTATATCGCTTCTTGCCTTTTCTTAAAAGCATGGGGCCCTTTGCCAGTCAGGAAGAAGCCGAACAACAAGCACGGCAATTAAAGCAATATCAAGGATGGACTTCCTTACAAGAGCAAGTTTTCCGAACAGGAATAGAACAAAAACCTGATGGGAGTTGGGGCAGCAAATTTACCATAGCCGCCCGCGACGGAATTTTTGAGGCAGTCATGCAAGTGCCTGGTTTTACAATTCCCCTTGATACCCCAGCCCTATTCGTCCAGCCAAAACAAGGACTGAACCGCCAAAATTGGCAAATTCAACCCTATAAAACCTATCTTCAAAACTTACGTATCTGTCAAGTTGCCGGTAATCACTGGGCGTTTTTGACACAACCAGAGGCATTTAACCAAACTGTGGCAGCTTTCTTGGCAGAACACAGATCAAAAATCTCATGATTATTGGACGGGATTAGTCATACAGCAACAGAAGAATTAATAGGAGCGATGTCTAGGGGGATTGGGCATTGGGCATGGGGGATTGGGCATTGGGCATAAGAGGCAGAGGTGCAAAGGTGCAGAGGGGCAGAGGGGAAAAACTTACTGCAACTTCTCCTCTGCTCCCCTGCTCCCCTACTCCCCTGCTTTTCCACTCCCTCATCTCCCCCACTCCCTACTCCCTACTCTCCTGTCATGAGCCTTTGTATCAACCCTGTTTGCCCTAAACCAAATCACCCGAATAATCATCAAAACCGCTTTTGTCAAAGTTGTGGTTCCCATCTAGAATTACTAGGGCGTTATCGGGTGACGTGCCTGATGAGTGACAAAACAGGTTTTAGTAAAGTTTATGAGGCATACGAGCAAGATACCCCCAAAATTCTCAAGATACTCAAAGAGGATTTATCAGGCGACGCCAAAGCAGTAGAACTATTTCAGCAAGAAGTAACCGTGTTGGGACAATTCAAGCATCCCGGAATTCCCAAAGAAGATAGTTACTTCCAGTATCAAACCCGAAATGGTTTAGTGTTGCATTGCATTGCAATGGAAAAAATCGATGGCTACAACTTAGAACAGTGGCTACAGCAGCAAAATAGCCCCATATCCCAAGAACAAGCCATAGACTGGTTAAGACAGTTGATAGAAATTTTAGATGTAGTACATAGCAAACAGTACCTACATCGAGATATTAAGCCATTTAACATCATGATTAGATCCCCCTTTGAGAAGGATTGGGGGAATCTAGTACTGATTGATTATGGCACCGCCAGTGAAATTAATAAAACCTACCAAGACCAATTAAGCAACGGCGACAAGATGACAGCACTTATGTCATCTGGCTACAGCGCCCCAGAACAAATGAATGGTCAAGCAGTACCGCAGTCAGATTTGTTTGCTTTGGGACGCACTTTTGTATTTTTGCTGACAGGATATCATCCTTTGGAGATGTATGATGTCCAGCAAAATTTGTTGCACTGGCAAAATCATGCTACCCAGATTTCACCCTTACTATTGAATTTAATTGATTGGCTAACAGCGTCAGATATAGAAAAACGTCCTGCCAGTACTCAAGAAATTTTGCATTCCCTAGAAGAAATCGAAACTCAATTAACAGACACTACTCCGACAAATAGTAATATATTAGAATTTTCTAACCTGGAACATTTACCTGTAGATATTAATCACAATTCATTACCTCCAAATAAGCAGCCGGAAAAAGTGCCGCTATTGGCATTTTTTGCAGTTCTATTAGTAGTATTAGGATTACTTAGTATCGTGGCTTTAGCAACGCGAAAATCAGATTTTTCTGAAACATCTTATTACAGACAATATCCAGAAAAAAAAGGTAACATCGATTACTTTTCTGATCAAGAAGGTAGGGATAGCCAGGGAAGGATAGCTGAGTTTAATATAGCGGTTTTATCACTAAAATATAAATGGCTTTTAGGTAGCAACTTTCAAATTAAATCCAATGATGAAATTATTAGTGTTGACCTTTTGAAGTTGAACTTAGAACAAGAAGGTATAGAGAAGATAATGGAAGCTCCCAATGAGATTATCTCTGTCGGCACAGCTTCTTGTAAAGGTGATAGATCAGTTCAAGAACGTCTAGCTTTAGAACGTTCTAAACAAATACAACTTTTGGTTAAAAAATTATTTATTAATACACCAAGTGTCAAAAGTTATCACTTATTGAATTTGGGTCAATTCCAACGGAGTGATTGTCAGGCAAATCAGGATTTAACTACATATCAGACAAGTGTAATAATTATTGGTGTTAAAAGAGAATCATCAGGTGTCATTCTTGACGAGGCGCTACGGAATAGGTTAGAAAAGAAGCCTTTTGCTGATTTTAAATTAGAAGATTATTCTTTGGGATCTGCACAGAAGTTCAAGACTATACCGAGTAATTTATAAAATCTCTAGCAAAGTAAAATCAGTATATAGGCATATCTCTTATGGCTAGAGCAGCAGATATCAGCAGCAAGCGATTAATCAGCCTTGCACCCGAAAATTGGGTAAAAAAGGAGAAAGGCTTAGAATGTTACTTGCCAACGCTAGTAGGAAAGGGGTTGTTCTTATTCGGTCTATATTGGACTCATATCTGTTTAGGATGAACCCGCTACCTACTTATTTATCTTTGTTGACAAATTACTAGTAGCGTCTTCCAGACTAACTAGGACGGTTATTCGCACCGTGAGTTTTTAGAATAGTTTGTCAAAATAAAAGATAACTGGAGGTTCAAAATATGAAATTTTCAATCCAATCACTTTACACCTGGTATCGCAATGTACTTCGTAACCCCAAATACCGTTGGTGGGTAATTTTAGGAACGTTGGTTTATTTGGTTAGCCCATTTGATGTTCTCCCAGATTTTATACCCGTTGTGGGACAGATTGATGATGTTTTCCTCTTGACTCTGCTAGTTAGTGAGGTATCTGGGCTAGTAATTGAAGGCTGGAAAACTCGTAAGGGTGAGGTGGGTACTGAAGTACCTAATACTCCAGAGGGTTCTACCTCCACTGGAAGCACTGTTGATGTTGATGCTGTTTCTGTTAAGTAGTTTTAATAAAACCCCTGCTTTTGGAATCTGAGGTGGGGGATATTTTTTTTCAACGCAAAGGAACGCGGAGGGAAGCGCAGAGGTTCGCAGAGGGCGAGTTAGAGTGAGAGTTAGAGGTTGTTGGCTACGCGTTTAATGCCTTCTTTGAGGTGGAGGACGTTAAAGTTGAGGAGAAGACCTAATTTGCAGTTTGCTAGTTTGAGATAGGTTAGGAGTTGAACGGAATGAATTGGGTGGAAGGATTCTACAGATTTAATCTCTACAATTACTTGGTTTTCGACAATCAAATCTAATCGATAAACACATTCCAATTGCACATCTTGATAAACCAAAGGCAATGGAATTTGCTTACCAACATTCAATCCAGCTTTCTTCAACTCATAATCCAAGCACTCCTCATAAGCCGATTCCAACAAACCAGGTCCCAAAGCACTATGCACCCTCATAGCACAACCAATAATCACCCCACTCAACTCATTCTCTCTCATCCTCTGCGCTCCTCTGCGTTTCCCTCTGCGCCCCTCTGCGTTTAAAAATCTTTCACAAATTCCGTCAAGAACCTGAATGCCTTCAAAATATAACTAGCACAATCTCTAGGAGAAGTATTGTAAAACGATCGCCACGCACTCGCTTTATCCTCATCATAGCGATCGCTGCGTTGACTATGATTCTCTAACCATGCCAATCGCACTGCATGGCCAATTAACACATCCAACACGATATATTCTTCAATTTGCAACTTTGGATTATTGGCAGCGATCGCTCCTAATTCGATTAATGCTTCAATATTAACTTGGCGATATTCTGGAGCTTCGATTTTATTTAGCAAATGCTCAACTAACAGAGCAAAATTTCTTTCCCCTGCTGTCATTTCCGACAGCATTATCTCACTATCTAAACGATTGCGGCGCTCTAATTTATCGCCAATCACTAGACCTTTGCAATGTTGCATTAATAGCCAAACTTGCTTAAAAAATTCTTTTGGTACGCGCCCCGTCGCACCCTCGGCTTGGCGAAACCGCCGCCAACCACCCGGCGGAACTTCTATCCCTTCGGCGATTCCTGGTAGCACCACCCAAGCTATATCACTTTCTTTTTGTTTGACATGGAGTGATTCTTGCTGGCGTAACAGGTTACTCATGCCAGTATATCCAGTTAATACCTGACGCAAGCGCACTTTAACTTCAAAGGGTGAAAGTTGCATTAAGCGATCATAAGCTTCATCTTGAGTGAGGTGCAATTCCCGCGCTAGTTCGCTGGCGATCAATAAGATGAGATAGCCGACTCTCAGCGTTAATAGTCCTTGGAATAGTTTGGGTTCTGAGCGAATTAAAATTCCAATATAGATTAAAATCTCTTGAGTAAGGACGCGATCGCGTATATCCTCACGACAAAAATGATTAATTTTATCGGCAATTTCATCGTGAGACATGGGTACGGTAATCAAGGACGCTTCACTGTAAGCTTTACCCACAGCAATTTGCTTACCTCGCACCAAAATACTCGTGACTGCATCTGATAGGCTGATATCAACCATTTGCCGTAACCCCGCAGCCCGACGCACTACTGCCCAAATGCCTAAATCTCCGGCTTTGGTGTAAACTTCGTCCAGTAAATCGCCTACAGTAACAGGATATCCTGGGCCGCCATATCCCGTATCAAATTTCATTCCCTGCAAGCGAGTTAAAGTTTGCAATAACTCAATTTGTTCGTAGATATTCTCTGATGAACGCAAATAAGAAAGTAATAATCCCAAGTTAGTTTCGTACTCCATTTGAAATTCTTGGGTATGTCCTAAGCGCCAGTTTTTATCAGGATGATATGCTAAATAATAGCAACGTGGGCTAGCATTTCTGACTGGCGATCGCGAGAATTCTGCATTTGGCAAAAAATCAATTCTTTGGATTCCTGCTGTTAGCATTAGCTGATTTAGCCGCCCTAATTTCACCCGCACACCGTTACAAACACCATCTTTCAGTTCTTGCATCAGTTCTAGTAATGCTTTTGAACCTGCTTCTAACATGGTGTGCGTTAACATTAAAGTCAGAGTAGGACGTCCTAAATCGCTCCAATATTTTTGAATGTAAGCTAGTTCGCCTCTAATTTGATCCAGCAAAAAATGGTAATCAAGGGTTAAATAAAACTGTTGAGAGTCAGAAAATGAAGGCAAAAATACAATTGTTTCACCGCTAATCCGAAAGATTCTAGATGTTGTCAAACTCCGCAGCCGCCGTACTGGCCGCCCAGTTAAACCAAGTTTATTGTTACGTCCGATTTGGGTATAAATAGCAGAAAACTCTCCAGCTTTTCTCACTTGAATCGGCTCTACTTGGACGGGTGTTTGTGCTTCAATTCCATGAACTTCTAGTTTCGTTTGTAAATCTTCATCTTCTGCTAACAAGGCAATTTGTACCAATGCTTCGCGCTGTTTGCCCACACACAAATGTCTTCCCAAAGGGTCAATATCACCAACCGCTATTAAACCTTCACTCAACATTTCACTGAGAAAATATAAACTCTGCGCCCATACTAAGGGAATATTTTCATTGGGCAAACGTGGTTGCGTTTGGGGTGATAACTTTTCTGCTTCGATGTTTTCTGCCAGAACATAATAAAGTTCTGGCAATAAACGCAAACCATCTTGTTCTATGAGTAATGATTCTAAAAGCTCTTGGTATTTTTTAACTTGTTCTTGTTCGCCACGAAATAATCCATCTAGAACTAAATAAGTGAAAAATAACGGCCATTCGCATTCAATATGCTCAAATTGCTTGAGTTCCCACGGTTCATAGTGCAAGCGCTGATGATCTTCTAAAACGGTTTGGTGTCCATCGCGCAGAAAACGTTTGCAGCCGTATTTACCAGCAAGTTTATTGATAATATCGTTTAAAGTGCGATCGCGTAACTCCAAATCTTCTACCGCAAAGGCAGGATAACTAATAATACTTAACAGCGCCGCATCAATTTCTTTAGAACCAGATTCTCTCGGTAATAGTGATTCTAAAGTAATCCGGGCACGGGCGATTTCATCTGGTAGCACATGAATTACCGATGCTTGACTACCACGCACACCAAACAAATCCAGTCCATTGATAGCTTCTAAAGCAGCTTTTGCCATGCCTACAGAACTGGCATTTAACTCAGCACTACCACGATTAATTTTATTACCACGTTCCCAAATGCCGTAATCTGGTGTGCGGTAAGCTCGTCCAATATAGTAAACTAAATTTTGGACGAAATTCACTTCATCAATCGTATAAATTATTTGTAATCCTGCTGCTGTCATTTGCGCCAATATCAACAAAAATATAGATGTGGCATCAAGTTGCAAATGTCCCCATTCATTATCACCAACAACAATGTCGCCAGTCGCGGTATTATATTTGGCGTGCAGTCCATCTAGTAGCGACTGAGTATGTTTAAATGTCTCTACTTTATGAGCCTGTCGCATCATTGCAAAGAGTAACCCGCGCATTAGTTTAATGACACTGTGTTCTAGTTCATAGGTGCGTCCTTTGTCGTCGTCAATCTTGCGGTATGCAAGTCCTAAACCCCAAACTGCCAAAATGCTGTAAACATTGTCTCGCACCCAGGCATCTGTATAATCGCCGTGGGCTGTAATCGCTGTACTCGCAGGTAGTAAACCAGTAATTGGATTCTGTCGAGTCAGGATGATCGTTTTAATTTGCTGGTAGTAATAGTCTAGGCTAGCTCGCAATTTGGTAGATGTTTTCATGGTTTGGTTCAGAACTACTTGCAGAATTCAACCCTGTGACTGTGAAGTGAATTATCTAAACCAAGCCAGAATAAGCTCTGTAATGGTTGATGGGAGAACAGGTAAGGGTGGTGTGAGCTTATTATTATCTCGTGTTAATACGCCTCTGGGTACTGAATTTTTGCGATCGCAAACGAAAATATGATATTTGTTCAAATCTTCATGAATATGAGTAAAGTTTTATACTTTTACTTTCAGCTTTTTAAGGCATAACGAATTCTTTTTGTTGATAATTTAACTTACATAGACGACTAGTAGTTTCAGTCAAATTACGTATGCATTGGTAACTATTATAGCTTTATAATACTTTTTAAGTTGGAAATAAAATATTTGATTGAGTGGCGAACCAAACAGCAAGCCCTCATCAATGATTGCCTGTGTTATAAAACATCATTTCCAATTAAATTTTTAAGTGTCTACTTACATTATAAAAATTATCACCAATCATGGTGATTTAACAAGCGCTTGGCGACTTCGATTACTATACCTATCTTTCCTTAGAAGGTCAGCCCTTCCGCATGAACGCCGCCGAGTTAACTGGACAAACTGACCGAGATGAACGGACTAAGCGCCAACGCTAGTTTCAAGACATTTTTATCAATGATGAAATTGCCCGTGTCCAAGGTATTGATCTTTTAAGCGTCACAACTACAATGGAGGCTGGGGTTGATATCGGTGCGCTGTTAGCAGTGATGATGGCAAATATGCCACCCCGTCGCTTCAACTATCAACAGCGAGTCGGTCGCGCGGGTAGACGTTCTGCTGGAGTTGCCTTAGCTGTTACCTTCTGTCGCGGTAGAAGCCACGATGATTTTTACTTCCAACGCCCGGAAAGTATTACAGGCGATCCGCCACCGCCGCCCTATGTTGATATGACAAGCGTTCCCATTTTTGAACGGGTTCTGATCAAGGAAGTTTTACGCCAAGCCTTTAGCGATTTAGGTATGAGTGCTGTTAATGGAGGTGACAATGTACACGGCGAATTTGGTAGTGTAATTGATTGGAAGAATTACAAACCAGATATCCAAGATTGGTTACACGACCCCAAGAATGAGCCAGCCATAATCACTATATTAGATAGCTTGCGAGTGCAGACAGCCTTACCCAACGCCAGCAATGCCCAGATGTTGAATTTCCTGCGCGATGATTTAATCTCAGAAATTCAAACAGTTGTGGAAGACGATACTTATACCCAAGATAAATTGAGTGAACGTCTAGCAAATGCTGGGTTATTGCCGATGTTTGGCTTTCCGACGCGGGTGCGATCGCTTTATACCCGTTTTCCAGCACGCGCCAACCAATGGCCGCCAACAGAGGGAGTAGTCGATCGCAATCTAGATATTGCCCTCAGCCAATTTGCCCCTCGTTCCCAAACTGTGAAAGATAAAGCTGTGCATACAGCCTGTGGTGTAGTCGAGTTATATGCCCAAGGTAAGAATATAGAATCTAAACCAGGACTTGTACCAGCCCTCACCCAAGAGAATAAATCTTTAGGACTTTGTGCTAACTGTCAAGCGGTTATCTACCCATACAAATTGTTAAAAAAACCACATCCAGGAGGTCAGGAACCGCCAAAAGATACCTGTCCAGTCTGCGGGGTGGATGCTTTGCGTTGTCTAGATACTAGAGAACCCAAGGGATTTTTTACTAACTTGCAACCAGAAGACTTTGATGGACAATTTGAGTGGCAACCAAACGCAACCAGACCATCTTTAAGTGTGAATGCTGATGTAGGCAATATCCAGCGTATCCTTAATGCTTCCGTGTCTGCATTTAATGACCACATAATTTCTGTGAATGACAACGGTGGCAATGGTGGATTTGACTTTCAAAATGCCTTAATTTATGGTAAGCCCAAACCCGGAGCTTATGCCGTTTCTTCAGATAAGAATAACTCAGTAACTACTTATGGTTCTGCCTATCGAGTGGCATTGTTATCTCGCCGGAAGACAGATATTTTGTTGGTAAATATTGAGGAATGGCCTACTGGTGTTTTTGCCGATCCAACTACAGTTATCGGACGTGCAGCTTGGTATTCCTTTGCATTTTGGTTGCGGGTAGCAGCTGCCACCCAATTAGATGTAGATGCAATGGAGTTGCAGGCTGGGTTCCGATCGCTAGAGCAAAATGGAACTGTGATCGGGCAGGCTTTTTTATGCGATCATCTGGAAAATGGGGCAGGATACTGTCGGTTTCTGGAAAAGCCAAAAGAATTTAAAAAATTGATGGATTTGGCGAATCCCAATATTCTTAATAGCATTGCCAGCAAATGGATAAATCAGCCACATGGAAACGCTTGTGATACATCATGCAACTTATGTTTGCGAGATTACCAGAACCTTGCTTATCACGGCTTATTAGACTGGCGACTGGCTTTGGATATGGCGCAATTAGTGTTATCAGCTTCATCTACAATCGATCTCAATTCCCCCAACGGCAGTATTCCAAATCCTTGGAGTGAACTATATCAAGGGATGAATGCACCAATTACCGCTACCCTTCAACGCCTTGGTTACGGCTTACCTACTCAGTTCGGAACTCTCACTGGCTACGTACACCAAAATCATAAACGTCAGACAATCCTGATTTTACGCCATCCTCTATGGCAAGATAACCATCCTGAGTGGATCGCATCGGAAGCGATGCCTACGGCGGGCTACGCCTACGCCAAAGCTCAAACACATTACCACGACTATGAGGTGAAATCTGCTAACCCATTTCTGATTCTTCGTCGTCCAGGTGACTACGCATGAAGTTGCTTGATACCAAATACTACTTGTATAGATGTAGTAATACTCCAGGCTAGCTAGTAATTTGGTAGATGTTTTCATAATTTCGCTAAGAACTACTTGCAGAATTCAACCCCTTAAAGGAGTGGGTTTCTTGCACTTGGGCTATGGGGAATGGGACATTGAGATGGGATTCCGTACCGTAGGGTATACGGAAACGTTAATCCCCTCTAGAAATATCGATCTCTGCGTGGGTGGAAAAATCCCTCCAAGTAAGTTGAGTCTTTGAAAGAGGAACTCTCAAGAGTGCTCTTGGGAATCCACTATTGATTCGGTGTACTAAATCATCTTGTGTCCGGTTAAAGACTTATCATTAGGATCGCAGAGGTGAGGTATTTTTGGGCTTTCTACATAGATTCGGGAATTATAACTAATTAGCTGGACATAATATCCGTAGCGTAATGATGTCAAAAAATCAAGAGTGCCTAACTCCCAAGGATGAGCTTATGCTAGTCTAAACTAAATCACTACTCCGAGGTTATGCTTACGCTGGTATAAACTAAATCATTTTTTTTAGAAAAATATTTATTAAATAAATATAATTTTAATGTAGATATGTTTTAAAATTGATGTGTTTGTGTTAAACATTCAGCAAATAATTGCAGTAAACAAAGGGAGGCTATCCTCAACCCAATCAAGTTTGATAAAAATAGGGCTTATGCACTGTACAAATAAATCATCTTGTGCATTCACATAAATATCTTGGTTCAGCCTTTTACAAACCATATTTTGTCAGTTGTCTAGGCTAGCAAAAATCTAGCTAGAAGCCTTGAAAAGCATAATTGCTATTTTGGCTTCTCTGTCAATGGGTAAGTCATAAAAAATTAATCGGTTTGTTTACATAATAAATATCCTAGTTTGCTTTATTACACCCTAAGATATTTACTAAATAATAGTTTCAGTAAAAATTATTATTTCACTTACTAACATAAGTAATTAAAGAATTAAAGCCTTGATTTAGACTAGTATTGGCTTGAAACAACTAAAAATTGGTATTGTTATTGCTGTTCTGAATAAATCAGGTAGTAACCATTTTATACAACATAGCAGCAGATAGAACCAAGGGCGTAAATGTATCACGAACTTAAAAGTTTTTTACCCAATATATCGTTCATTTTTTGGAAAGATAAATATTAATCTTAAATAGGAGTAACACAATGAAAACAGTTGGGATGTATCGTCGAGCTTATCCGAGAGTATCAGAAACTTTTATTGGAGAGCAAGCCCATAATTTACAAACATACAAACCGTTATTTTTGACTTGTAAACTATTAGAAGAAATCCCTTTTGACAATATTGCTATTAGTAATAATGACCAATGGAAAATTAAGCAATTATTTCATATAATTACTGCTTCACCAAATATGTTTGGAAAAGAGGCTGAACTAAAAAGTCTAAAATTAATTCACGGACATTTTGGCCCAGATGGTATTTACGCAATGCGATTGGCAGAAAAGTTAAATATTCCTTTCATCGTTACATTTTACGGTTTTGATATTACAGTTTCACGTTTATCTATGTGGCTGTCAGGTAATCCGGCATTTTATCAATTTCTTTTGCATGAAGAAGAATTAAAACAAAAAGCATCTAAATTTATTGCTTTTTCTAGTTTCTTGTATAAAAAAATGATTGAATATGGTTATCCTGAAGACAAAATTATTAAACTAAATAGTGGTATAGATTTAGAAAAGTTTGCGCCGGCGAGTGAATCCAAAGGTGAAAGATATATTTTATGTGTAGGCAGACATACTGAAAAAAAAGGAATTGATACCCTATTAAAAGCCTTTGCCAGGATTGCCAGTAAGCATCCAGATGTGTCACTTATCCAAATTGGAAATGGCATAATGACTGAAAAATTTAAAGCTCTAGCAGATGAGCTTGGTATTAGTAATAGAGTCAATTTTATGGGGGCAAAACCTTATGAAGTGATTCAAAAAACCATGAGAAATGCAGAAATATTTTCTCTACCCAGTCAAACAGCAAAGAACGGTGATAGCGAAGGTTTACCGCTTTCAATATTGGAAGCCGCCGCTTCTGGTTTACCAATAGCTTCTACCTGGCATAGCGCTATCCCTGATGCTATTTTAGATGGAGAAACTGGTTTTTTAGTTGATGAAAAAGACGATCAAGCTCTCGCAGAAAAATTAGATATTCTCTTGTCTGACCGGGCTTTAGCTAAAAGTATGGGTAAAAAAGGACGAGAGTTTATTTGCGAAAATTTTGATATTCGCAAGCAAACTGCCAAGCTAGAAGCTATTTATGATTTAGTAATCAGTTAACGACACTCAAATAAGAATATCTCAATTTAGATTACTGAACCTCAAGCATTTGTTAAGACGCAGAAGTTTTCTAATCCCTGCTTTGGAGACAACTCTCCTTTTTTTAGCCATCCGTATGGTTATTTATTCGCGATCGCCAGTTATCACAGATTATATCAGTGGAAAAACTTACTATGATCGCAGAATAATTCCCCAAAAAATCCGGGTAGTAAGCTAAAAAATGTACATAAAGCTACTAAAAACTTAAAAACTTCTCAGTATCTAGCGGAGAGTGCTATTCCGGGTTAGGATGATGACTAGCAATGCTTTGATTTAGCTATCGATATTGAATTGTTGAAATTTTATGGACCATAGTCCACAAGATGGCAGTATCAACCTCCTCTGAGCTGTGGTGAGGAAGTCTCCCAGCGCGGGGGAGACTTAGGAGATATATATCATGCTCACAGAAGATATTCGTGATTTGTTGAGTGATACTACCGATTTAAACCAGTTGAAATGGGATTTAAATCGCTTGCAACCTGTGGATGTGGGAGAATACATTACACAATTACCTGAACAACAACGGGCGATCGCATTCCGTTTACTCAACAAAGGTCAGGCAATTGACGTATTTGAATATCTGCCGACAGAGGTACAGGAAGAACTAATTAATTCTCTGCATGATGTCCAGGTGGTGCACCTTGTAGAAGAGATGAGTCCTGACGAACGGGCAGAATTGTTTGATGAACTACCTGCTGGAGTAATAAAACGGCTATTACAAGAACTGAGTCCAGAACAAAGGCAAGCAACAGCAACGATTCTCGGCTATCCAGAAGGTACTGCTGGGCGGGTAATGACAACCGAATATGTTCGGTTGCGGCAAGGATTGACTGTAGGCGAAGCCTTGAGCAAAATCCGCCGTCAGGACGAAGACAAAGAGTCGATTTACTATGCATACGTCACAGATGACAACCGGACGCTGGTAAGAGTAGTTTCACTGCGCCAGTTGCTGTTTACCTTTCCCGATGTTTTCATCAAAGATATTGCTAGCGATCGCGTCATTAAGGTGAGAACTGAAACTCCTCAAGAAGAAGTGGCGCGAATTATGCAGCGTTACGACTTAATCGCGATCCCCGTTGTCGATCGAGAAGACCGATTGGTTGGCATTGTCACCATTGATGATGTCATGGATATTTTGGAAGAGGAAGCCACAGAAGATATTCAAAAACTGGCGGGTGTGAGTGGTGATGAAGCTGCTTTATCCTCTCCCTTACTCACGATCCGTAACCGCTTGCCTTGGCTGTTGGGTATCATGGCAATGTATATTGGTGCAGCCAGTGCGATCGCGCCATTTCAATCTATAATTGCCGCAGTGCCAGTTCTAGCAGTAATCATGCCGATTTTTTCTAACACTGGTGGTACTGTCGGTATTCAATCATTAACGGTGACAATCCGCGGCTTGGGAGTGGGAGAGGTAACACCCAAAGATACCTTAAAAATTCTTCGCAAGGAACTTTTAGCTGGTTTAGGTACAGCCTTAGCTTTAGCCACGACCATGATCCTGCTTTCCTTAATTTGGGCGCGACCCCAAGAGCGATGGGTGGCTTTAATTGCCGGAATGGTAATGGCAACTAATACAATTGTGGCTGTTACACTCGGTACTTTACTGCCAATGGGTTTGACACGGCTGAAGCTTGACCCTGCTTTGGTTAGTGGTCCGTTAGTGACTACAATGCTAGATACAATTGGGTTTTTAACGTTCCTCAGCCTAATTTCTCTAGCTTTAAACGTTTTCCATTTACCAACTTAATGTCTGTAATACCTTATCCAATTGACAAGCGCTATATAAATCCTTGATGCTAGAAAGAACAAGTAGGTAATTTGATATAAGACAGGTGATATCATTTCCTCTGCATCTGTAAATTAAAAAGCTGTAGAGAGGCGATCGCTCGTATCTCTATGCAGGAAACTGATTGCTATTTATGCCTACTACCACGTGGAATCGTCATCACATTGTCTCCCTAGCTGACTTTACTACTACTGAATACGATACAGTTTTGCAAACTGCTGCCTCTTTTCAAGAGGTGCTATCACGACGGACAAAGAAAGTGCCAACTTTGCAGGGACAGGTGGTGGCGAATTTATTTTTTGAATCGTCTACCCGGACTCGCAGCAGTTTTGAACTCGCAGCCAAACGCTTAAGTGCGGATACGCTGAACTTCGCCGCCGCCACATCTTCTATGACTAAGGGAGAAACAATTCTCGACACGGCGAAAACTTATTTGGCTATGGGAACTGATATTATGGTAGTCCGCCATCGAGAGGCAGGAGTACCAAATGCGATCGCGGCTGAAATGGATCGTCTAGGTGTACGAGTTAGCGTCCTCAATGCTGGTGATGGTCAACATGAGCATCCTTCTCAAGCACTGCTAGATTTATTTACCATAACTACTTTAATTGACCCAGATCACCCGCGACTGGAACTTTTAAAGGGGAAAAAGATTGCCATTGTTGGGGATATTCTCCATTCTCGTGTGGCGCGATCGAATATTTGGAGTTTAATTGCCAGTGGTGCCGAAGTGCATCTGGCAGCACCACCAACCCTTTTACCTAAATTCTTTGCTGAGTTTATCTCGGAGGAAGTAGAAGATAGAAATCAGGAGGTCACTGAGCGTAGTCGAAGTGAGTCAGAAGTCAGGAGTTATTCTCCCAATCCCCAACTTTTTTTACATTGGCAGCTAGAACCAGCTTTGCAGAATGCCGATTTTGTCATGACTTTGCGCCTGCAAAAAGAACGGATGACGGCTCATTTGCTGCCAAGTTTGCGAGAATATCATCAACTGTTTGGCATTACACGCACAAAACTGCAACTTTGTAAACCTAATGTCAAAGTTTTGCATCCAGGCCCAGTCAACCGTGGTGTTGAAATTAGTTCTGAATTGATGGATGACCCAGAATTTAGTCTCATTCAATCACAAGTTACCAGCGGTGTCGCTGTTCGGATGGCACTGTTGTATCTATTAGGTAGCGGCAAGGCTTAATATAATTTCAGTTGGAAATTTCCTCCCATCGGACTACCTAAGGGAAGAATACCTAGTCTCATCGAACTTATATATTCTTCCGATCGAATGAGGACAGAATTCTGTAATCTTGGCATACTGGTATCGTAGAAGTTCAGAATTTAATGACTTCTAGAAGTGTCCGAGGTGAATTATGAAACGAATTTTTTTGACGGCAGCAGCCTTACTCAGCACGCTATCCTTAGCTGCTCCCATTCCCGTCAAAGCAGAAAATTCCGCCCCTGTCCGCCGCTTGTTAGAAACTAGAGAATGTTCGGGATGCAATCTAGCAGGAGCTAACCTCAAAGGCGCTCATCTAATCGGTGTTGACTTGAGAAATGCAAATTTAAAAGGAGCTAATCTTGAAGGTGCTAATTTAGAAGGTGCCGATTTAACTGGAGCTAATTTAAAGTCTGCTAATCTCACACAAGCATTTGTTAGCGATACGATGTTAAATAATGCCAATCTTACCAACGTGAATTTGAGTAATTCCCGTTTATATAATAGTGACGTAGATGGCGCTGTTTTAGCTGGTGTTGATTTAAGCGGTGCTGATGTATTTAATACTGCCATTAGCATTGGCGGTGAATACTAATGGTGAGTCATGATTTCCAAGTGATGAGTTAAGAGTTAAACTCTTAACTCTGCACTGACTAAGTTTTATTCGCCGGTAATCGATAGTTCATTAACCCAGATTTTCGGGCAAACTCCACCTGGCGTTAACTCTGGCTCTTTTTCTACATAAATAATTGACTTCAAAAGTTCCAAGAAATCACCAGCAACAGTTGCTGACTCAATACTCGTCCTCACTCCCTTATTAACTAGCCAACCATCAAACGGCAAAGAAAAGGAACCTTGCAAGGATTTGACTCCAGCATGGAGAGCTTGTAAATCATCGATAAAAATCACATTTTCAGCAGTGTCTAAGCTAAACTCTTGCTCAGGAGTTGCTGTTGAAAATACGTGATAAAAATTGGGACTGACGCTGACTTTTGCGCCAATACTAGCATTACCAGTTGGCTGGGCATTTAACCTTTTAGCAGTGCCTGCACTGTGGAGAAAGCTTGTTAAAACACCATTTTCAATTAGTGAAATCTGACGAGTGGGGGTTCCTTCGCCATCAAAGCTTTCCGCACCAACGTTAGCTGGGTGCAGTGCATCATCAAAAACTGAAATCAGAGGAGAAGCAATTTGCTTACCTAAATCATCAGGAGTAGATAGACTTTGATTGTCTAAAATACTTTGGGCATTGAACAAGTTAGAAAAAGCGCCCAACAGACTTAAGAAAGCTTCCGCAGAGAAAACAACTCGATATTTACCAGTTTTGATTTTTTCATAATTCAAGTGACTGATAGTTTTATCGGCGGTTTCTTTGATGCAACCATTAATATCTAGATTATCTAAATTTTGGTTGATTCTAAAAGCGCCCGCACTGCGCGGCTTTTTGCCATCTTCCTCAGTTTTGCTGTACAGATAAACTGATGACAAAGAGTGAGATTCAGTTCTCACTGCGCCGTCGCTATTGAGATAAAATCTGTCAATATCTCTTTGTGACAAACCATTATAAGGTACACCTTTAATTGCTGGATGGGCCGCTAGTAATTCTTTTTCAGCTACCAACAATTTTTCTATAAGTTCAGCAACAGGTGCTTGGGATGTTTTAGCCTGAGGTTTACTTGAAATCGGAGTAGTAGCCTCTGGACTAAAATCAGGAACATTTTCTTTAACACCAAAGAAACTGGCTTCGTAGGCAGTTTTCAATGCTAATTCCAGTCCCTTGGGGTCTACATCTGTGGTGCTGGTGACACCCATTGTATTATCTCCATTCCAGACACGAACAGTAACACCAGAGCGGTTTGAAGCTTTGACTTGTTTTGGCTCACCTTGGTCTACTTGCACGCTAGTGTCATCTACTGTTGAGCCATAAATGTCGAATTTCTTAATGCCAAGCTTATTAGCATTGTCCTTGGCAGAATTTGCAATCTCATTTATATTCGGCATAGTCAATTTTTAGATTTTGGATTTTCTTGCTCCCTGCTTCAGCCTGGGAGTGTAATTAATGTAGGGCTTCTGCTTACTAGATAAAATTAAGTAGCAGAGCCATAAAGAAGAAGTTTCCAGGTAGAACCTGGAAGTTGATGAGATTATCTTCCACCTACGGTAATAGAATCAACCTTGATGTGGGGTTGTCCGACTGTGGTGTAAATACTGCCACTGACTGAGCCACAAAAACCTGGTGCAATTTCCAAATCTTGGGAACACATAGAAATTTTGTTCATAATTTCCTTGGCTTCACCGATGAGAATTGCTCCCTTTAGTGGTTTGGTGATTTTGCCATTTTCAATCAAATAAGCTTCATCAACACTAAAGTTAAATTGACCTGTAGCACCAACGCTACCACCACCCATCTTTTTACAGTAAATACCTTTATCAACGGAGGCAAATAATTCATCATTGCTATATTCGCCAGAATCAATATAAGTATTACGCATCCGGCTAGCAGCGGCATAGGTATAATTTTGGCGGCGTCCACTTCCAGTTCTGGGGTGTCCGGTGCGTGCAGAACCTGTTCTATCTGCTAAGAAGTTTTTCAGAACGCCTTTTTCAATTAAGAGGGTTCTTTGAGCAGGCATACCTTCGTCATCCATGTCAATAGTCCCGAAGGCATTTTCAGAACGCCCTTCATCCCAGGCTGTCAAACTTTCGTGGGCAATTTTTTCGCCTTTTTTGTCAGCAAAGGGAGTGGTATTGCGTTCAATTTGAGTGGTTTCTAGCAGATGTCCGCAAGCTTCGTGAAAGATTACGCCGCCAAAGTGATTGGCCATAATGATGGGATAAGTACCCGACTCCACGTAATCTGCGTAGAGCATTTTTCCAGCCGATTCTGCTATTTTCTCGGCGGCTTGTTGAGAATCCCAAGTTCTCAAGAAGTTGGCATCGCTAGTATTACCCGCGCGATCGCCAATTGAGGTACGATTAGCACCATCAGCACACAACAGGTTAAATCCTACTGACTGGGTAAGGCGAATATCACGCGCAAAAGTCCCGTCACTAGCGGCGATTAAAACTTCTTGCCAATCCCGGAAATAGGTAGCACGGCGCGATTGGACGTGGCTAGCTTTTTGCTTCAGGTGGGCAGTACCATCTAGGAGGATTTCTCCCATTTCTCGGATGGAGCTACACATCGGTAGCCATGCATCTTTACCTCTTTTGGTGGCGTAATCTCTGAGTAATTCCAGGTTGATTTCTGGGATGAAAGCCTTAGCTGTGGGTAGTTGTAATCCCAAGATAGAAAGACCTTTTTCTAAGGCTGCTTTCAAACCAGAAAACGAAAGGTCATTGGTGCTAACGTAGCAGTCAGCTTTGCCGCGAAATACCCTGACTCCCGCGCCTGTAGACAGACTGGGTGAAATACTTGTGATAGCGTCGTCTTCTGCAAGAGAACTAATATAGTTGCGACGCTCTAAAAATAATTCGATGAAGTCAGCACCAGCGGCGCGTCCTAGTCCCAGAAGGGTAGCCAGGGGGGCTTCCCAGGTTTCATCGAAACGCTCTGGTGTGGAGGAATATTGGAGAGTGGGAAGTTGATTCGAGAGAAGTAGCGTACTTGTAAGCATGGGTAGCCTCGTCTGCTGGCGTAGTTCAGAGATTTGACTGAAAAATCCTGGTTTGTTCAGTCTAACAAATGAGCAAAAGCCACAGTTGCTAGAAAAACGTGTGGATTTCCCTCCCCTTTAACAACGCCTTGGCAAATCCGCCCACAGACTAGAAATTTGGAGCTATTTGACGAAGAATTCAGAAGTCAGAATACAAAAGCGGAGCAAGGAAAGCTCCGCTGAGAGTGAAGATGTAAAATAAAATACACTTGTGCTTATGTATTTACCTGGCACTCTTCTCAACCAAAGAATCCAGACTTTTCTTCTCAGGTTTATTTACGATTTGCCATTTTAAGTGGAATTCTGACTGTCTCTTGCTGTTTTAAAGTCTGACCTAAATTGGAATTTGGCTCTGTTGATGCTAGATTCTTAAACAAGAGCTTCAGTGTTCGAGTAATAGTTTTAAGAATTTTCATTTTGCTAGCACTCGGCTTTTGATCGTATCTCAAAACCATTGGAATTTCTACGATTTTTGGTTTGAGGGCTTTGGCTTTCAGCAGTAAATCTATCATACAAGCAAATCCACTTTCAGTGAATAGATTGTCCCCATAATACATATCCAGTTTACTGAGGAAAGTACGGTTATACAGTCTGTAACCACAAGTGTAGTCTTTTACGCCTGGTACACGGGCTACAATCCTGAAAAGCCAGCTGGCTCCGTAACTCATCAGCTCTCTAAATTTTGATAAGCCTATGACTTTAGAACCTTTTCGATATCTAGACGCGATCGCAATATCATAGCTACCAGCTATCATAGTGTCATACATTTTTATTAACAGTTCTGGTGGTTGAGTATTGTCGCAATCCATCGCCGCTAAAAAATCACCTTCTTTGGAAATTTCTAAGAAAGTCGTAAAACCTGTTTTAATTGCTTGACCTAAACCAGCATTTTTGGGATGTTGGACTAATTTCAGTAATATACCCAGTGATTGAGATTCTTCTAAAGCAGTCTGAGCAGTTTTATCACTACTGCCATCATCGACAAGAATCAGTTCTATCTCTATATTAAAGATTTGCTGCAATGTTTGAAACTTTTTGAACAAGGGTCGAATTGATTCTTGCTCGTTATATGCGGGTAAAAGTACAAAAAGACTCATAAAGACCTCGTGTGATTTTTAAAATAAAATGTGATTACTCAAATTTCAAGAATTCAATAATGCTGATTTTTTGATAAATTCATCGACTTGTCGAACTACTGCGTTGTTGTTGACGCTATCATTGACCAACTGTGAGGTATTGACAACGAAAAAATCATCGTTTTCAGTACTCACTTTTGGAACAAGGCTGGAATAATTTAAAACTTGTAGTGGCTGTACTTTAATCGCTCGATTAATATGTGCTGCCACAATGTCATCTGCTTTGAGTTCGGGGAACATTAAACGTATACCTTGAAAAAATATTGGGCGTAATTCGTCATCTGGTTGTTTTAACAACGGGTCAGTGGAAAGTATATATTTTGGTAGGAATGTAATGTGATACCCTGCTGTCTCTTGTAAAGAAACTAAATTACTCATACCAATAACTCCGGTAAAAGGAATATTTTTATCGGCAATATTTACTACGTAATAAGGAACTAGAGGTTTACGAGTAATCAGTACCATGCAAATTACACCCAGGTATTCTACTGTTTCACCAGTGCTTGAAACTTTCACTAGTTCCTTGGCAGCAACCTGTTGCAAGATATTAACTGGGCCAGTAAAGATGACTTTATCAAAATGCTCTTTTTTACCCTGATATTCTACCCACATTCCACCCCCTAGATGAGGTGCGATATATTCAACTGCAACACCTTTGTGGATATGACCTCCAGCCACGTAAATTAATTTTTCTATATGGTCAAAAACAGTTTTATAACCACCAGAGACATAACCAAGTTGTTCTTTATTTAATGAAGAATCGCGCGCTGAAAATAGTCGTTTGATATAAGCCCAGATAAAAACTGCTGATATTCGCTTATAGTTTTCTCCTAATTTAGATAAAAGCAAAGGTTTCCAGAGCTTTTCGTATGTGTTTTTCCCACCGAGTTTCAATAGCCAATCTTCAACTAAAATCTTCTCTAAGCGCCGCCAGTTGTTAAGGCGTGAACCATATAAGAGAGTAAAAGCTAATCTGATTTTACCGATAAGTCCAAATAAAGGAAAACGCAGGAATTCTATAGTGTTACTAATAGAATAAAACTTTTTATTGTCATAAAAGCCTGTTAAACTTTGATGCCAACGCAGTTTATCTCCAAGACCAATATCTCTGATAAAATTTATTAAGTGAGTATCAGAAGGTAGGATAACGTGATAAAAGCGATCCCAGGTAAATAATCCGTAATCATGATAGGTAGTAAGTCCACCAAGCTGCTTGTTACTATCAAAGACAGTGACTTTATGTCCTTGGTGTGAAAGACGTTGAGCTAATACTAGCCCAGTTATGCCTCCGCCAACGATGCCTATGTTCATAAATTAAATTTAGATTTTGTGAAAATGTTTTAGAGGATGATGTTCAGAAACTGTTAATATTAATAATCTGATTATTTGCCTATTAAGCTATTAATGTACAACTAAAATTACGCCAGTTATAATAACGGAAATTCCTAACCACTGGCTAAACATAACCTCTTCTTTTAAAAGATAGTGAGAAGCAATTGGTACAAATGCATACATTAATCCTAAAACTGGAAACGCTTGACTTAAAGGAATTGTCTGCAATACATAAAGCCACAATATAGTCATAAATGTATAGCAGATAAACCAAATCAAAAAATAACGAGATAATAAGAGATTTTTGATAGATCCGCTTTCTCCTTTATTAGAGTTAGAAATGTAAAGTCCATACTTGAGTGAAAGTTGAGCTGTTGTTCCAAACAAAACGACAAGCATTAAATTTAGCCAAGTAAAAATACTCATTTTTAATTTTTAAGTAATTAATTATCTAAATTTGAACTTTTTTAGGGGATTAACTACTAAAAGAACACCCAAAAAGATAGTGATTACTCCTACTATTCGAGTTAATGTAATCACTTCATTAAAAAAATAGTATGAACCGAAAAGTATCCCAACATAGTTTAAACTAGTCAGGGGATAAGCAATACTCAATTTTACAGATCGCAGAGCCAATATCCAATTTACTATTCCTAAACAGTAGACAGTAATAGCTAATGATAATTTCTGAAAAAACTCCCCAGTAAATACTCCCTCATGTGTATGAATCATGGCATTTTTCATCAGCAATTGTCCACAGATACTAAATAAAATACTTACAAATAAAATAATATAAGGGATTATTTTAAAGTTTGAACTTTGGGACATAGATTTCATCGTACTTTGCCTTAATCAAGATAGTAGGTATGAACCGATTAGTAAAAAGCCAGTTGTTTTGAACGTTTCATATCTTGGCAAAAACTTCTCTACAATTCGATCTCCACTTCAGTAAATAGATAACAAAATTAGGAAGACTATGTTGAAGTGACTGATATCAAAATTGATCGTTGAAGCTCATACCCTAGAGTTAAAAACTAAATACTATGTAATATTCCACGATGGTTGCTCTATCATGGCAGCGTTCGATATGATTCGGAGTAAAGCACGCTTAATTTTTTACTGGATTATACTCCCAAGCAAACCAGTTTATTGCTTGACAATTGGCACAATCAATTTACAGTTTCCCCAACTGTGAATTACAGATATTTTCTGTGCTACCCAGGTTTGCTCCAACACTATTTTTAGCGCGATCGCGATAATCTAGTAGTAGATGCAGACATAGGGAAGGTTGAGAACTTTGTCACAAATTCTCTCTACATACACAAAGTTTGCAGTGTGCGTAGGTGTAGCCCATCATAGACATCGCTGATGCTGAACTCTGATTCCACCCACATATTCAACAGATGCACCTAAATCAAAATGGATTGCTAGAATTTTTGATTAACCGATTCATTAACTTTCATCAGTTGTATCCTGCTGTAGAAATCTTTTGAAGATACTATTGATCTTCTCAAGCTATCAAACCTAGCTGGATTGATAAATATTCTCTATTTGCTCCAGGAAAGTTGATCAATGTACTGACATATCATAAAATTTCTCCCAGCTCAGAGACATATCTGTAATCTCAGCTGGCAATTAAGCCGATTTATAAAAGTAAAGGTTTTTACTCAAATTGAGTATGTATACGTGCTCTTTTTGGGCAGGGGAACACAATAAGTAATACAAGTCTGATTGGCTGCGTAAATCATAGATAGGAGATAAATCAATCTACAGTAATACGCTTTACAGGTTTATGGGGAATTTTACTGAATGTCCAAATGGAGCCTTTTAACAAAACAACTAATTCAAACTAGCATTGGCTAATCAACTTAAAGTTGACGTTGCTTGCATTGAATTTGAGATACTTCTACACCATTTAGTTTTAGGTTTGCTTGATTTTTCCTCGTAATTTTAAATAGGCTTTTTTCTCAAAATTTATTGTTACATGTAACTACTTACTAGAATACCACGAGAAAGGTATGTTGCAAATTTATCGCCATACTTTATCAAAAATTTATCTACTGACAAATACACTTAAACAAAAACTTCATAAAATAAAAATCTTCCTCATATTATGAATTTTTGTCTGGGAAATTTGTACATTTATGAAGTAATTTCTGGTTATTAAACTTGTAAAAGTAAAGAGTTAGTATTAGACTCGATAAATGCAAAGCTAAGAGTTGACCCAATGAAAATTGAAACTTGAACAACACTACTTGCGCTGATAATATCACACAACATTACACTAAATTACAGCCGGAATTTTTGGATAAAAATCGAGAGTTTGAATTGTTTTTTATCTATCCACAAAAATCTTCATCTAAATCCACCTATCTCAGACAGAGTTAGTAGTCCGCCAATTTTCCTTGGCTGGGTAGAGGTTTTTCTATTGTTTGGACTCATTATCCTCACAAAAGTCTGTTGGTAATAATGATTAACCATCCAAACTGAATCTGCCAAGGTGCTAATACTAGACTTAAAATCAAGCTAATAGCTGCAAAATATGCAATTTCATTAGTACTCTTTTTAAACAAGCAGGCAGTAGCTAAAACAGTACATAGTGGTATCAAGAAAAACAACGCTAAGTTTCCTTGGCTGGATAGAGGTTGCTCCAGGTTGTTTTCCTATTGTTTGGACTCATTATCCTGTAAAAGTCTGTTGGTAATGACGAAGACAATGATTAATAATCCAAACTGAATCTGCCAAGGTGCTAATACTAAACTTAAAATCAAGCTAATAGCTGCAAATACACCTGCAAGATATGCAATTTCATCACTACTCTTTTTGAAGAAATAGCCAGTAGCTAAAGCAGTACATAGTGGTATCAAGAAAAACAAAGCCATTTTACTAACCTCTGAACTAAAGGTTGTAGTGTTTTTAAAACGAATTTTTTGGAAGTGGGTTGATCTTACACCCAACAAGGTTTTGGCTACAACAGTCGAGCGAAATAAATATTATAGAAAGTCAAGATTATGCAACGTTATATATTAAGCCAATTGGAATAATTATTGCGACAGATGAAGCGCCTAAAAGCTTGACAACTCTTTTTTTGTGGTGGATGGTGTGCGTAGCAGGCTTTCAAATTAGGTACGAAACGCTACGCGATTTTGCCTAGTGTTTAGGAACAGACAATTTCTGTGGATGATGTTACTTTTGCCGTTCTCCCGACTCAGCCAAGCTGCGCTGTGATAGACAAATTCTCATTCATCTACGCGGATTGAAAGGGTTATAAAACTTGCGTAGGTGTGTTTTGTCTATTTCGCCAATTGCACTCTTGCGATCAATCATCTGGTAAATTAGCTTAAAACTTTGGCCTTGCGCCAGGATAAGGATCTAGCATATTACCTTTAGAAGTAGCATTTTCATTTTAGACACCTAATGCTGAACATTCCTCAATTACTGGCAACTGAAATAAACCTCAAATCCCATCAGGTGCAAAACGCGCTGGAACTTTTGGCGGAGGGTGCAACAATTCCCTTTATTGCACGTTACCGCAAAGAGCGCACTGATGAGATGAATGAAGTGCAACTACGTGAACTGGCTGATCGATATACTTATTTAACAGAACTGGAAGAACGAAAATCGGTGATTTTAAGTGCGATCGCTCAACAAGGTAAACTTACAGATGAACTTAAAGCCAAAATCTCATCCTGCTTACAAAAAACTGAACTTGAGGATTTATATTTACCTTATCGACCAAAGCGCCGCACCCGCGCCACCATCGCCAGAGAAAAAGGACTAGAACCACTAGCAGAGTTCATCAAGTCGTTAAATGTCAAAAATGCTGCAATTGCATCCTTGGAGGAAGCAGCGGCTAAGTATATTTCGGAAACGCAGGGAGTAAAAACAGCAGAAGAGGCGCTCAAAGGTGCTGCTGATATTTTGGCGGAAGAAGTAGCTGAAAAAGCGGAGTTACGCGCATATATCCGCGACTATCTTTTAGAAGAAGGGGTATTCGTCTCCCGCATCAAAGATGATTATCCTGAAGGTACAACCAAATTTGAGATGTACCGTAACTATCAAATTAGGGTAAAAAATATTGCACCACACAATATGTTGGCGTTGTGTCGGGGTGAAACTGAGAAAGTATTAAGCTTTGAAATTGCTTTTGATGAGGATACGGTACTTTACTATCTTGAGTCGAAAGAAATCAAAACCAAAGTACGGACAATTCGGGATTTTTATCAGGCGATGCTGAAGGATGCATTCAACCGTTTAATGAAAGTCTCTCTAATGGGTGAGGTCATTTCTGAGAATAAAGTTTATGCAGATATAGAATCAATTAAGACATTTGAAACTAATCTGCGGGAGTTGCTGCTGTCTGCACCTGCAGGAATGAAACCAACCCTAGCGATAGACCCTGGATTTAGAACTGGGTGTAAGGTTGCTGTCCTCGACCAAACTGGACAATTTTTGGAATACCAAGCGGTATTTCCCCACCAAGCGGCTGAACAACGACTCAAAGCAGCACAAACTGTCAAAAATCTAATTGAAAAGTACAAGATTGAGTTAATCGCCATTGGTAACGGTACAGCCTCCCGCGAGACAGAGGAATTTGTCACGCAAGTATTGCAAAATATAGAACGCAAACCAGTTAAGGTGATGGTGAATGAATCTGGCGCATCTATATATTCCGCAAGTAATGTGGCGCTAGAAGAGTTTCCCGATTTAGATATTACCGTGCGTGGTGCCATTAGCATCGGTCGCCGTTTGCAAGACCCTTTGGCGGAACTGGTGAAAATCGATCCCAAATCGATTGGTGTGGGACAATATCAGCACGATGTCGATCAGAAGTTGTTGAAAAAGAAATTGGATGACACTGTAGAAAGCTGCGTCAACTACGTCGGCGTAGACTTAAACACCGCTTCCAAAGAACTTTTGACATCCGTCTCTGGGATTACGGCAACAGTAGCCAATAATATTGTCGCCCATCGCAACCAGCATGGAGCCTTTAAAAATCGCCGACAACTGTTGAAAATTCCGAAGTTGGGGCCAAAAGCTTTTGAACAAGCAGCGGGTTTTCTGCGGATTCGCGGCGGTGATAACCCTTTGGATAATACAGCAGTGCATCCAGAGAGTTATTCTGTAGTAGAAGCGATCGCATCCGATCTAAATGTGCCATTAAATCAGGTAACACAAATTGCCGAAAAACTCAAAAAGACCAACCTGAAGAAATACGTTACCGATAGCGTCGGCGAACCCACACTGCGCGACATTCTCAGCGAACTCGAAAAACCAGGTAGAGATCCTCGTGCTGAGTTTAAGTATGCCACCTTCAGAGAAGGAATTAAAGAAATCAGGGACTTAAATGTGGGAATGGAACTAGAGGGAATTGTGACTAACGTCGCCAACTTCGGTGCTTTTGTCGATATCGGCGTACATCAAGATGGCTTGGTGCATATATCCCAACTTGCTGATAGATTTGTAGACGATCCCAACAAAGTAGTCAAAGTTGGACAAGTAGTCAAAGTGCAGGTGTTAGAAATCAACGAGAAACTCAAGCGGATTAGTTTATCGATGAAAGCAGTTAAACAATAATTAGAAACAGCAGATGGTAGTTTATCAAGTTCGATTTATCAATCCTACACTTGGATTAGATCGCACCATTCCAGTACCAGACGAGCAATATATTCTGGATATGGCGGAGGAAGCTGGTATCCGCCTACCATCTGGGTGTAAACAAGGCGAATGTTCTGCGTGTATTGCTAAACTTATTAGTGGTGAAGTCGATCAAAGCGAGCAAAAATTTCTGCGTCCAAATGAAATACAGGCTGGTTATGTTGTTACTTGTGTAACTTATCCTTTGTCTGATTGCACTTTAGAAACCCATCAAGAACAAGTCTTATATAAATCAGCCCTTTACTATAAGCCTGAGTCGGGACAATCTGAGTGATTTTTGCCTTGGGACATTAAATTAATCTTAAATTTATAGGGTGCGTTAAATTTGTTTAACGTGCCCTTAAAAACATTGCAATACCTTAGAAATCTCCAGAAATTAATATGCGTTATCCACAACCCTTGTAGAGACGTAGCAGTGCTATGTCTTTACTCCTATGTCTAATGTATAGGTATACGGCTATGCACCCATAAAAAGTATTTATAACTGCTATATTTTTCTCAACGATAGACCTAATGGTAGAAAGAAATTCTATCTTGCAAGGGAGGTGAAATCCTAGCAGATAGTTAAAGATGATATAAGAAGTCGCAAAAAAAATCTCTAGTTATTAGGTAATAAACAATGTTGACTCCATTTTTAACCGCGCTAGCTACAGCTTTGAGTCTGTTGATTGTTGATATAGTTGTTCCAGGCGTTAATATTGCTAATTTCCCCGCAGCTTTGATTGCCGCTTTAATAATTGGTCTAATTAACGGTTCAGTTAAACCAGTTCTGTCTGCTCTTTCCCTACCACTTAACTTTCTCTCATTTGGAGCATTTTCGCTCGTTGTCAACGGTTTGTGTTTTTGGTTAGCAGCAGTGCTAGTTCCTGGGTTCGCAGTTCGCGGAATTATTGGTTTCCTGCTTGGTCCAGTAATTTTAACCTTTGCTAACACCTTTATTAACAACTACTTTGTTGAAAGAAACCTTTTAACTAGCAGTGGTGATGTAAATAATAAAGCTGAATTACCTTCTTCTAGATAAGTTAGAAGGAGTAGAAACGCCAGTTAAATAACGTTTCTCACCTACATAAAATCTCCGAAGATGGATTTCCTCATTCGGCATCTTCAAATGAATGTAATTAAACAAAATCACAAAATTGTAACATCATGAAATTAGTTCGTTTTCTTCTAGGTTTGTTAGTTCCTCCTTTAGGCGTTTTTTTGACAGTTGGAGTTGGCCCCACTCTGTTTATTAATATTTTGCTCACAGTTTTAGGTTGGCTTCCCGGTAGTATTCATGCAATTTGGGTTATAGCCAAGCATGACGAACAACTTAATAGAGAAGGACGTATTTAATAATACGCAAAACGGATTTTGTAAATAGGTGATTATTATGCAACAATTACCTATTTACTATTTTTCATAATTAGAATGTAATGCTACAGCCCTCATCCCCCAATCTCTTCTCCCCAAATTGGGAGAAGGGGAGCTAATTTCAAAGTTTTCAAAGTCCCTCTCCCCATCTGGGGAGAGGGATTTAGGGTGAGGGCTTTTGATTCTTACTAAAAGTCTAATGAAAACTGCTATTTCAACAAAATAGGGTGAGAATTTCCCACCCTACTTTTATAAGTCAATTAAACGTTAAAACAGTCTATTTATGAATAGTCTCCCGCTCTTTATCAGCAGGTTGCTTATCTTTGAACAAGTCAGCCGCCGTTAAGAGTAACTGCCTCAACGTTTGTTTGATTTGGCGCTCTTTTCTTGCTAAAGATGTACCAGCTTCACCTAATTGCTCTTCTAGTTGCGATCGCTTCTGTTCTACCTGTACAGCCATAGATTCTGCTTGGGGACGAGCTTTATCATACCAGTGTTTAGCCTCGTCTAGATAATCTTTAACTTCCATATTACGTCCGCCGTAGCGTGCAGCCATATTAGCTCGGACAATGGCTAGCTGTGCTTGCAGTTGCGCGTAACGCTTCTTTAACAATCCTACTTCTTCACTATCTTTAATAGCATTGACAGCAGAATCAATTGCAGTTTTGGTACTCGCAGGTTTTTCCTTAGCTGTCTCTTCAATCTCTGCCAAAATTACATCAACCTCTTGCTGGAGTTGTTCTTCTTCACCATCTAGTTGAGCCTGTAGCCGCTTGATATCTGTCTGAGTTTTAGCAATACTTTCGTGTCTTTGACTATTAATTCCTTCCAGCGCTCCTTCAATGGAAGCTGCCACTTCATCTTTGAGTTCGCTACCTTTTTCTTGGAAGTTTTCAACTACAGCAGATACTGCATCTTTCACAATGCTACGAACTTCACTAGAACCTTGTTTAAATTCAGAAGCTACTTGAGAAACTGCGGATTTTACTATTTCTCGAACCCGCTCAGTTCTTAATTGCCCAGTTTCTTTTGCTTGTTGCAGGTCGGCTTGAATTTGTTGTTTGATATTGTTAGGCATTTTCAACTCGTAGAATTTAACTAATTGGGATAAAATTTTCTAGAAATGTTCCTACATGCATATTATGGCGTAGCCTGATTTAGCTAGGCACTTCCTTTAGATATAAAATTATAGCCCCAAAGAGGTGATGTGTAAGATGTTGCCTATTTGTGAGATGATGAATATTTAGTGGTAGTAATTGGGAGTGAAATATGTGGCGAGTAAATATTACTTGTTCGGGTGATGCCTGGAAACTCTATGGTGTTGATTTTAAAGCGATCGCAGAGAAATATCAAGGTGAATTAATTGGTTCCAAAAAAATGCCAGATGGTACCCGCATCATGTCTTATAAAATTGAGGATGTTAGTGATGCAGAAGCTTTTCAAGAAGATTGTGCAAATTTTGCTGGATTTACAACTGACTTTGAATCCCTCTAGTATTGGTTCTGAGACTTATGCCTGCAATTAGTATGTCCACTTCTGGAGAAGTTAATTGAAAAAACTACTTAAACTAGTATTAGTAACATTTGTGTTATTAATCAGTACTTTTACTTTCCCTGTTAGTGCAGCAGATACAGTTAACGGTGAACAAATATTTAGCGTTCATTGTGCTGGTTGTCATATCAATGGTAGCAACATCATCAGGCGAGGTAAAAATCTCAAAAAGCCAGCCCTGAAAAAGTATGGCATGGATTCAATAGAGGCAGTTACATCTATAGTTACCAATGGTAAAAATAATATGTCAGCTTACAAAAAGCGTCTCAGTGAACAGCAAATTCAAGACGTTGCTGCTTACGTTCTCGAACAAGCTGAAAACGGCTGGCATTAAAAAGTTAGGAGTTGGGAGAGACGCGATTAATCGCGTCTGTACGTTAGAAGTTAGGAATTAGGAATTATCAGTTATGATTTATCTATTAGTAATTCTTAAGTCTTCCCATTCCTAACTTTTCACTCATAAATGGAAAATGAACTTACCCGCAGCTAGTCGTCTCCAATTTACTCCCGATTTGAACATCTGCCGCATATTAAATGGGATGTGGCAAGTCTCTGGCGGACATGGACAGATCAATCCCCAAGTCGCTATTGAGACTATGTTCAAATATGTAGATGCAGGCTTTACCACTTGGGATTTAGCAGATCATTATGGCCCCGCAGAAGATTTTATTGGTGAGTTTCGCTGTGAACTAATTGATACTCGTGGGAAAGATGCTTTATCTCAGGTGCAAGCTTTTACAAAATGGGTACCTCGTCCAGGCAAAATGACTAAAAAACTCGTCGAGGAAAATATTGATATTTCCTTGAGAAGGATGAATGTACAATCGTTAGATTTGATGCAATTCCACTGGTGGGAATATCAGGATAAAAATTACCTGGATGCTCTCAAATATATGGCAGAACTTCAGACTGAGGGTAAAATTAAGCATCTAGGTTTAACTAATTTTGACACGGAAAACTTGAAGATTATTACTGAAGCAGGCATCAAAATTGTTTCTAACCAAGTGCAATTTTCCCTTATTGACCGCCGTCCTGAAGTTAATATGGTGGAGTTTTGTCAACAGCATGACATAAAGCTTTTCACTTACGGTACGCTGTGCGGCGGTTTGTTATCAGAAAACTATTTGGGGAAACCAGAACCGCGAGGATTTGATCTCTCCACTGCTAGTTTGAAAAAATATAAAAATATGATCGATGCTTGGGGTGGTTGGCAATTATTTCAAGAGTTGCTGGCTATCCTGAAGGAAATTGCTAATAAGCATGGCGTAAGCATTTCTAACGTGGCAGTGCGTTACATTTTAGATCGGCCAACTGTGGGTGGTGTGATAGTTGGTGCCAGACTTGGAGTATCTGAACATATAGAAGATAACGCCAAAGTATTTAGTTTTAGTTTAGATGAAGACGATCGCGATCGCATCAATGCAGTATCTCGCCAATCGCGCGATTTGTACCAACTCATCGGCGATTGCGGCGACGAATATCGGCGATAATTTCGGGAAAAAGGTGATAATTTTCATTTGCTAGAAACTGCATCATCCCGCCTCAGACAAAAGCGGTAGAGTGTACAAAGATTCTTCACGCATACACTCTGCCGTAAAAGCAAATACTGCCCTTAGTGCTTCTGAGGTAAGAGTCGGATAGTTTTCTAGCACTTGTTGTTCTGTCCATCCCGCAGCAAACAAACCCAATAAGAACTCTACAGATAAACAACCCAGTAGAATTTTAAGGTCTGAATGAATGTACTGTTGCCAGTCCAGAGTTTATACTCCGACTAAGCTACAGCTATTGTTGCACAGTATGATTTTTGTCGGCTTGGTGAGTGGGGAAATGCGATCGCGTTAATCTTAAATTAATTGGCAACAATATAATCAGCTTTATGCAATCCTTCAATATCACACTGCCAAATGCGATCGCTAATGCTCTCAGTGCTTACATCGGTGATCAAGAAGTTTCCTTACCTGCTAGCGCTATTGTAGAAAATGCCCTCGAAGAATTCCTCAGCCAATGTGGTTATTTTACCTCCACAAAAGCAAGGTTTACGCCTAACTCCTGCACCCAAGGGAAGTGGATTTAAAGATACGTCAGTAAATCACGATAAAATTCTAGCTGAACAAGCGTTTTCGTAAAATATCACACCGCCAGATGCGATCGCATTACTCTTAAATTAATTGGCGACAATGTAAAAAGTTTCTACAATCAGTCCTCTAAACTCGTCAGCGAGTATCAAAGACTCGTCGGCGAGTATTAAAGACTCATTCACGAGTATCAAAGACTCGTCGGCGAGTATTAAAGACTCATTCACGAGTATTAAAGACTCGTCGGCGAGTATTAAAGACTCATTCACGAGTATTAAAGACTCGTCGGCGAGTATCAAAGATTCGTTCACGAGTATCAAAGACTCGTCGGCGAGTATCAAAGACTCGTTCACGAGTATCAAAGACTCATTACCGAGTATCAAAGACTCGTTCACGAGTATCAAAGACTCATTAGCGAGTATTAAAGACTCATTCACGAGTATCAAAGACTCGTCGGCTGTTCTGACTTTTCCCAGTATCTGGAAAACCTCTCTCTAAATCTCTCTCCTACAAGGAGAGAGACTTTGAAATTTCCCCCCTTCCCGCGTCGGGAAGGGGGTTAGGGGGTTAGGTTTTTCGTGGACTTTTCTACTTGATCTGAATTGTCAGATCGGCTGTTTGGTAGAGTGCTTAGGGACAACATAACGCAGTAAAAACAACTTGGAAGGTGCTTTACCTTCCTAACCCACCTACAAAGGTTATTAATCTACCTCGTACATCTGCTTATGTTTGACTAAAAGCTCTTGATATTTCTCATTTGTCTTTGCTTCTACCCACTTGGCTTTAAATATTGCTGCTGATTCGGCTTTAACTGGGTCTACTTCATAAGGAAGAATCTCTTTTTTGGAATCTGAAGTTTCCGAATTTTGTTTATACTTCCTGCCGCTTTTATGATTAGCATAACGGCGGGAGCGAGTATAGCCCATTTGGATAAACTTTCGTGCCATATCCGCTCCAACAAAATCATCTTTCTCTAAATAATCAAGAAAAAGCTCGTATATTTTTTCACTCGACTCTCTAGCAATCTCAGGAGTTTTAAACCGCCAGTAGGGAAGAATTTCTGATTTGTATGGTTCTACCAAAAGTACACCCTGCTCACCCTTGCCAACACGATAGAGTTCAGGGTGTTGGCGAAAATCGATATTTTTAAAGTCTAAAGAATAATCAAAAGCCATGCTAAGTGTTTATTATGAATAATAAACTTTAAGAAAGAAGTCGAGCTTCTATCTCTGTATGGAAATTTTGTTTTATTATGCTATCTAGCACCCAATCCGTGAACAGTGTCCTTGCTCCGGGCAATCTGCGTAAAGTGCATCACATTGCCCTCAACGTTAAAGATATGCAAGCTTCCCGCTACTTTTATGGCACAATCCTGGGTTTGCACGAACTGACAGGCGACGAAGTACCTGCAACTCTGGTGGAACTTGTCGCATCTGGGAAAGTAGCCAACTTCATCACCCCGGATGGGACGATACTGGATTTATTTGGGGAACCCGACTTAATACCACCAAATCCAGACCCCGAAAAGACCTTCACCAGAGCCTACCATCTAGCCTTTGACATCGATCCGCAGTTATTCGAGCGCGCGGTGACAGTGATCAGAGAAAATAAAATAGCGATCGCACATGGCCCAGTCACTCGCCCTACTGGTAGAGGAGTGTATTTTTACGATCCAGATGGCTTTATGATTGAAATTCGTTGCGATCCAGAAGCTAGTTAACTTAGGGGTAATAACAAAAGTATCTACTATGACCGCTAAACTCACGCAAATATTTAAAGTAATTGAAGACACAATCACAAAACCGCCAATTCCACACGAACCATACAAGCAATCATTGAAAGCCTGGGCGATGTATTGTTTGCGAGATAAAGGTTTTATAGTCGCTTATGCTCAAAATGCCGACTTTGCCATTGAAAGAAAACGTGAAGAAAAGCTATATTTTAAAGTTTCAAACAGCCCCGATGATTTAGATAATTCTCTTAACTGGATTGTTTGGGATAGTGTAACCAAAAGCGCCAGTCTCATTCCCCAAAAAATAGACTGATGCCAAAAAAACGCTGGGGAGCATTCAATATGCTTATTTTTCATCCCTAATTTAACAGCCTTTTTTAGACATAACAAATTAACTGCAAAATTCTGTGGTGCATTGTTAGTTTTTACCAGGAGTTATCAAATAAAATCGCTACTTTTAATCTGGCTTTGTCTCGGCTCAATCATTTAAACTTTGACTTAAAAAGAGTCTACCAGTCTCTGTTAGCCAATATTTAGCTGAGTTTCCTCCTTCTGGCGGCTCTAGTCGAAGAAACCTAACATTAACAAGCTCCTTAAGTACATAAAATGAAGGGGGATTGAGTTCAACATCATTTAATTGGTCAACGGACTTAACGATGTTATACCATGTCAGTAATCCATTATTGACTGCAACTTTTTCAAGAATTATTTTGGTTGAATTAAGCTTTAGATAGTTTACATTCATCGATACATTTTTTCGTTGCTTCTTAACCTTGGTTGTGAACAAGAGTAATTTAGATGCGTTTGCCCTTTTTTATTCTGATACACTGCCCAAGCCTCATCTTGTCAAGAAATCGCTAGAATCTGGTTTCTCAAATACCATTAAATGCTGTTGAGGTAACAAGTTTTTAGTTTCCCGCCAAACTAAACCAACAGCTTGCATTTCTTTACGGACTTGCTTTTGAGTCATTTTGTGCAGACGTTTAATCAGAATAAAGGGATTTTCACCCCGGTACTCAACCAGCACCACCTTCCCACCTGGTTTAAGTGCTTTCACAATTCCTTGCATTACTTCTTGGGGATACTCAAGTTCATGATAAGCATCTACCATCAATGCCAAATCGATACTTTCAGATGATAAGTTGGGGTCAGTAAAAGTGGCTAAAATCGGCTCAACATTGGTGATATTTTTCTCTTTTTTGAACAACTCAATGATTTCTAACATTTCTGGTTGAACATCTACAGCTAACACCTTACCTGCTGTTAATAACGGCGCGATGCGAAAGCTTAAGTAACCTGTACCAGCGCCAATATCTGCCACCACATCGTTAGGTTTTAGGTTGAGGAGGCTGACTACCTTACTTGGCTGTTCTTCTCTCTCTCGATTTGGACGTTCTAGCCAGCCAGCGCCAGTGTATCCCATAACTTGGGCGATTTCGCGCCCCATGTAGTATTTGCCGATACCATCTGGACTGTGGATTATCCGTTGTTCGTAAACAGTGGTGGATGAAGACGCGGCTTGTGCTGTCACGGTTAGGTTCAGCAGCGAACAACTCAATATCACAACAAGAGTTACTATAAAGTGGAGAAAATTTGACATTTGGTTATGACCGATCTGGATATTTATAAGCAGCAACTAAAAGAATTTTATGGTAGTAGAACGACTTATGACCATGAAAAAGATACTCGCCATCCTCTAGAAGCCAAGCTTTTACTTGAATTTGTTCCCCTACATTCGGGACAGAAAATCCTTGATGTGGCAACTGGAACAGGTTTAGTTGCGATACCCGCAGCTAAAAAAGTTGGTTCAGATGGCTATGTGATTGGGATTGACATGACCCCTGGAATGTTGCATCAAGCAAGACTTAAGATTGCAGCAGCAAGATTACAAAATATCGAGTTGATTGAGGCAGATGCAGAATACTTCAACTTTAGTGATAGTAGTTTTGATGTTGTCTTTTGCTGTGACGCAATTGTACTTTTTCCTGATATTCTTGCTACTTTGCAAAAGTGGTATCGCTTCTTAAAAACAGGAGGGTATGTGGCATTTACCTGTCCTCCCGAAACTGCTTATATGGCATCTCTTCAGCAGAGGATCTGCGCTAAAGTTTTGGGCGTATCGCTACCACATATCCTTGAGCCACTTGGGACTCCAGAAAAATGCCGCAATTTGCTCAATCAGGCAGGTTTTAGAGATATCGAAATTAAGATTGAACCATCAGGACGTTATCAACCTCTTAGGGATAACAGATTATCTGAGATAGCAATTAATATAAATTTTAAAGGTAATCCCCTGTTGTCAAAATTATCACAAGCACAATTAAATCAGTTGCAAGTTGAGTACAAAGCAGAAATTGAGAAATTAGCAACCGATCAAGGTCTTTGGATAGACACTACAAAGTTCTTTGTTCGCGCTCAAAAATAACTGAATGAGCAAAGCTTTGTTTCTTACCTGACAACTTAGGGCGATCGCCCATGATAATCTTGCCATTAATAATAGACAATGACACTTTAACCTCCTAGACCGATGTAGAACTAAACATTTTCAGATTTACTTGAAGCAGCCCCTTTAAAAATTTGTAATCCAACCTTTGGACATTATGCAAAACCTGTCCCTGATATTAGTGCCTGTACTTGCTGCACAGAAAGTAGCAGGTGACGGTTTAATTAAACCTCTCGGTCATCATGAACTGCTGTTGGTACTGGTGCAACTGTCACTATTGCTTCTGGTAGCGCGGGGATTAGGTGAATTGATGCGCCGGATTAATCTACCGCCTGTTGTTGGGGAATTACTGGCGGGTGTGCTGCTTGGCCCTTCTCTATTTGGTTTGCTGCTTCCCGACTTACAAGCACACATCTTTCCCAAAAGTCAAGAACAGTCTAATTTACTTTCGGTGATTTCTTGGTTAGGCGTGTTATTTTTGCTGATTGTGACTGGGTTGGAGACGGATCTCAAGCTGATTCTTCGTAAGGGTAAAACGGCTCTTTTGATTTCACTGGGTGGAATTATTATCCCGTTTATCACCGGATTTGGATTGGGCTGGCTATTGCCAGATAGTTTTTTAGCCGACCCAGAAAAGCGATTGGTATTCAGTCTGTTCATCGCCACAGCAATGAGTATTTCCGCAGTCCCAGTGATTGCTAAGGTGTTGATGGACTTAAACCTGATTCGCCGTGACATTGGTCAAATTACCCTAGCTGCCGGCATGACTGACGACACCATCGGCTGGATTTTACTTTCTGTGGTTTCAGGTTTAGCTAGTAGCGGTAAATTTGACTTTGGGACAATTTTCCATTCTGTGAGTGCAGCGGTATTGTTTCTAGCGATCGCCTTCACAATTGGGCGTACCATTGTAGACCAGATTTTGCGCTGGGTTGATGACTATGTTGGTGGAATCGCCGCTAGTATGTCGGTTGTGCTGATTCTTGCGCTCTCAGCAGCAGCACTTACCCACGGATTAGGTCTAGAAGCGGCATTAGGTGCTTTTGTAATGGGGATTCTAGCAGGTCAATCCCGCCGCTTTAGCAATGAAGCTGGACACATGTTAGAAGTCTTCACAGCAGCCTTTCTAGCGCCAATTTTCTTTGCTTCAGCGGGCTTGAAAGTGAATTTACTAGCTCTGTTAGTCCCTCAAACGTTGATATTTGGCTTGATTGTTCTCGTTGTCGCTTGTGTTGGCAAATTTACAGGTGCTTACCTTGGTTCTCGTGCGGGCGGATTGAGTCATTGGGAAGGTTTGGCGATGGGTTCCGGGATGAATGCTCGCGGGGCGATGGAAATTGTCGTTGCCACGATTGGTTTATCTTTGGGAGTGCTGAATCCCCAGATGTACTCGATTATTGTCATGGTGGCGATCGTCACTTCTTTAATGGCTCCACCCCTGCTGCGCTGGACTTTATCAAAAGTGGTTATGGGTGAAGAGGAAGCTCGACGTTTGGAACAAGAAGAACAGGATAGCCGCAGCTTTATCAAGCAGATCCAGCGTGTTTTAATACCTACTAGTGGTGGCCCCAACATCCAACTCGCAGCGCAACTAGTCGGTTACATGGCTCACCAAAATTCGATAGAAGTTACATCTCTATATGCCCTGAGTGATAAGCAACCTCAAAGCAGAGGACGCCGGATGGCGGCAACCCAGGTTAAAGATACCGCCGCCGAGCAAGCTCTGACTGCTGTGACTGAGGAAATGCAGCTACCTGCTGATACCACCCTGCAAACAAAAACGGAGTCTGGGCGTAATAAAGCGGAGGTAATTCTGAATGAAGCGAACAAAAACTATGACTTGATTGTACTGGGAGCTTCTGAACAGATAAGCCCCCAGAAAGCATTGTTCAATTTGCTTGTTGATCGGGTTGTCCAAGAAGCCCCTTGTGCAACGATGGTGGTAAAGTCGCATCTACTCCAAACCAAAGGCGAGATATGCAAAATCGCTCAACAACAGCTGAAAAAGATTTTGGTGCCAACGGTGGGGACAGAATATGGTAAAAATGCCGTAGAGATGGCAAGTACGATCGCCGCTCAAACCGGGGCATTAGTGATGATTGTTAATGTGATTAATTTGCCACAGGTTGAGTATATTCTTTACGAACAGCGATCGCTAGCTCCAGTCAAGGAAATTGCTCACGATATGCTCGAACAGCAAGCAGCCATTGGCCGCAATCTGGGTGCTGATGTCAAAACCTATATTCTTCAAGGAACCAGCCCAGAAAAGGAAATCCTCAAGTTTGCCCAAACCCAGGAAGTTGACCTAATTATTCTAGGGAGTAATATCCGAATGGTTACAGGTCGCGTTTTCTTCGGTCATAGAGTCGATGCAATTCTAAGTAAAGCCCATTGCCCAGTAGCAGTAATTACTGTGCCATAGTTGTTCTAAGCTTAGATGCATTTAGGCAACTTTATCGTTTGTGCGTAATGCTCGAAGACGAGGTAAAGCTTTGCTTTGAGGCCTCCTTGAGTCTTTTCAAAAGCTAGATCCCTGGAATCCCGGTTGAGCGTTTCCTGAATCTCTGTTTTGTGAATCATCGTTATCTTTAGGTGATCGCGCCAGCGAGTTAGTTTGCCATTGCTGAAGCTACTTGCGATGAAACGCTACCTGCGGCTTTAATTAAATCGGCTCCTTTCTCGCCGATCATAATGGTGGGCGCGTTCGTATTTCCCCCGACTAGAGTTGGCATGATCGATGCATCAACAACCCGCAACCCCGTAACACCGCGTACCCGGAGTTCGGGATCGACAACCGCCATTGGGTCAGTTCCCATTTTGCAGGTGCCGACAGGATGATAGCCCGTAACGCAAAATTCCCGGATGTAAGCTTCGAGTGCTTCATCGCTAATCACCTCAGCACCGGGACTGATTTCCTCACCTCGAAACTGATCAAAGGCACTTGTATGAAATAATTTACGCATTATTTTAATCCCTTCAACTAGCTTTTGCACATCGGATTGACTTTGCAGAAAGTTCATCCGAATAATCGGTGGGTCTTTGGGGTCAGCCGAGGGCAAACTGACACTCCCAATGTTTTGAGGATGAGTCAAACTGACTGTAACAGTGAATCCCAAACCAGAGAGGGTTTTGCCAGGAGATATCCACAGAATGGGACCGAAGAAAAACTGTAAATCTGGCGTGGCATCCAGATTACCTTCGGTATGCAAAAACAATCCGGCTTCAGCGTTACCATTACTGCTAATTGCCGGGTCTAACCCAGCAATTACCTCGTGTGCCACAGGACTGGTAATTATCTGGTGTGCCACAGGAACGAGAGAGTGGTCTTGGAGGTTTTGACCGACACCTGGCAAATCAACGACGACAGGAATCCCCATTGCTTGCAGGTGTTCTGCATCACCAATGCCGGAAAGCATCAGCAGCTTGGGCGAATCGAATGCACCAGCACTTAAAATCACTTCTTTGTTAACCCTGGCTTGGTGCAGCGTTCCCTCGTGCATATATTCCACCCCAATGGTGCGGGTTCCCTCAAACAATAACCGAGTCACTAACGCTCCTGTTGTTATTGTTAAATTGGGACGCTGGAGAATTGGCACCAAGAATGCAGCAGCAGCACTGTGACGTTTACCATCCTTGACCGTCAACTGATAAATTCCCGCACCTGATTGCTGTATTCCATTGAAGTCAGGATTGTGCTTATATCCGATTGCCACGGCTGCTTCTACAAATCGTTGCGATGCCACAGTAGGGGGTTGAATATCGGTGACGCTCAACTCACCATCAACCCCGTGGTATGCGTCGGCACCGCGTTGCTGGTTCTCAGATTTCTTGAAATAGGGCAATACATCTTGGTAACTCCAACCAGGATTCCCCAATGACTGCCAGTGGTCATAATCGTGATCATTGCCCCGGATATAAATCATGGAATTAATCGAACTGCTGCCACCCAAGACTTTGCCACGGGGACAAAAGATTTTGCGGTTATTCAGGTACGGTTCTGGTTCAGAAAAATATTTCCAGTCCAGTTCCGAGCGAGGTAGGTTGGGGGATGACAACGGGATTTGAATCTCAGGTTTAGTATCTGGATTGCCAGCTTCGAGTAATAACACAGTTGTTTCACTCTCTTGTGTCATCCGGTTGGCGACAACGCAGCCTGCCGAACCTGCACCAATCACAATATAGTCATATTGAGTCATCACATCCTCGCTTGTAAATTCAACTACTTCAAGAGCTGCAACTTAAAGATTGGTTAAAGCTTGAAGTTTAAGAATCTGACTGTTGCATTACGACCAACACAGAGATTCATCCTGAATCTCTGACGCTAATTTTTCTTCTGATTGTGCAAAATTTGGGTCAGATTTCATTATCTCTTGTAAGTAACCAACTACCTGATCTAAATTAGCCCTTGACCCTTTTTCTGCCTCTACTAAAGCTGTTACTGCCTCTTGCTTACCTCGAAGCTTGTCCAAATCTTGTCACGTAGCGTTTTTATCTTTGTTAGAGTTGCTTGTGTCAGCTTCTCATATCATGTCCAGTTAAAGACTTATCAGGCAGCAGGGGTGCAGAGGAGCAAAGAATCAGAGGAGAGGGCTTTTGGGCTTTCTGCATAAATTTGGGAATTAAAACTAATTAGCCAAACTTGATATCAATTGTTTTTCCAAAAGCTATTTTCAAAGGCTTTGTTACGATTGCCTTTGGCACTGCCCCGATTGCGATCGCTAACTGCTGGCTGTCAGCAGTAATCTTTTATGTGTTTATATTTAATCTTTTTAAGTAATAAATGTATTTTTGTACTGAAGATAGTCATTAGTAATTGGCTGTATGGTTGTGCCAAAGGCAATCGCACGTTGTTTTGCCCAACCTCACTTGCATCGCCTTGTTCCCTCCCCGGCAGGGTCGCTAGATTGTCTTTGCGAACAATGCAAGCCAATGCGTTAACAATGCAACCCAATGCGTTAACAATGCAACCCAATGCGTTAACAATGCAAGCCAATGCGTTAACAATGCAACCCAATGCGTTAACAATGCAAGCCGATGCGTTAACAATGCAACCCAATGCGTTAACAATGCAAGCCGATGCGTTAACAATGCATCCCAATACATTGGCATTGCGGGGTATTGCCTTTCTTTAATTCGCTACCAATTCATGAAATGCTGTACTAAGCAAACTTTTCTTTAATGATTTGACCTTAGCGCGAAGCCCTAGATGTTACCGATCTTTGTAAATTAGCTAGAGCGCGATTGTAATCCAAAATAGCTGCGACTCGATTACCTTCTGCTCTTGTCAGGTCATTTTCAGCATCAATCACCTCTGTTTGAGTGCCCACACCAGCTTGGAACCTCAATCTTGCTAAATTCAGAGCTTCCCTGGCTTGATTTAAAGCCACACTAGAAGTCTGCACATTATTTAAATTGGATTGCAATTGAGCATAGTACTGTTCTACATCAAAGCGAATTTGGTCGCGTTGGGTAGCAAATTGACTCTCTGCGATTCCAATATTAGCTCTCGACTGATCTGCACGCGCTTTTGCTGCTCCCCCTTCAAACAATGTTAGATTTCCTTGAATTCCTGCAGAATAGCCATCAGTAATGCTAACGCCATCGTTATACCGATCTAGCAGATTGTAGTTGCCGACCAAACTAACTTGCGGCCCTAGCTGTGAAAGTGCCTGTCGTCGCTGTTGCTCGTAAATATTACGTTGTCCCAAATACTGTTGCAACTCTGGACGATTTTGAAACGCTTGGACAATACTTTGTTCTACCGTCTGCGGCCAAAGACCCGCTAATTGTACAGGATCAGAGGCACTGATCTCAACTGACTGCGACAAACTTAACAACGTGGCAAGCTGACGACGGGCAATTTGCTGCTGTGAGATTGCATTAGTCAGTTGTTGTTGGGCGTTTGCTAAATTCACCTGAGCTTGCAGCACATCGAACCGCGTACCTACTCCAGCCTGTTCTCTGGCTTGAGTATCCCGCAAACTAGCCTGGGCATTTGTCACAGCAGACTGATTAATTCTTACTTGTTGATCTGCTTGTTGCAAATTGTAGTATTGAGTTGTGGCATTCAAGCTAATTGTCAAAAACTGACTTTCAACATTTAATTGATCTACCCGTAGCTGTTCTTCTGCGGCTCGGATACTCGCTTGTCGGTTCCCAGAATTATAGAGATTATAATTCAGTTGGGCTGAACCATTAAAAGAGGTGCTGGATTGAGATGAATTGTTATTAAAACCATTACCATTATTAGTCACGCTACTGTTAATCCCAAGAGTAGGAAACAAGGCAGCTTGAGACTCACGGAGCGCCGAGCGACTGCGTTCTAGCTGTAATATAGCTACCTGTAAGTCTCGATTGTTGCGTTTTGCGAGTTCCAAAGCTTGTGCCAAACTGATTGGCACAGTTCCCTGAATCTTTACTTCCTCCGGTTTAGTCGGAAATTGGAGAGGATTGGGATTGGGGTTGAGGCGATCAAGAACTTGTACAGAGCTTGAAGAATTCTGTGCTTTCAGCGGAGTTGCTGCACTTGCTGCATTTGGAAAAAGAATCGCGATTGCGACAGTAAACCAGGTAAAATGCACGAAGAATAAGCTGAAATTCATAATCCAGATATAGTAATTAATTAGGTTATTTGAGGATATAATCAAAAGTTTTCATTCTGATTGACCTATAGAGATTTAAATCTTAAATTCCTCCTCAAAAGGTTGATCTTAACAAATTAGCCGACAATCAAACCATCCTGAACTCGGATAATCCTTTGGGTTTGAGCAGCGATATCTGGTTCATGAGTGACAATCACAATCGTGATCCCTTGGTCATTAAGTTCAGTCAGCAAACTCATCACCTCGTGGGAAGTTTCAGTATCTAAAGCTCCTGTTGGCTCATCAGCCAAAACTAATGCAGGTCGGTTGACCAAAGCACGAGCGATCGCTACTCGTTGCTGTTGTCCGCCAGAGAGTTGACTAGGACGGTTAGCGATGCGTCCCCCTAGTCCTACCTTTTCTAAGGCTTCTAATGCCCTTTCCCGGCGTTTTGGCTTGGGTAAATTGGCGTAAACCATTGGCAACATCACGTTTTCCAACGCTGTCGCCCGTGCCAATAGGTTAAATTGTTGGAAAACAAAACCTATCCTTTGGTTGCGGATATAGGCTAATTCATCATCATCAAAAGTCGTCAGGTTTCTGCCTTCAAAAATATAGTCTCCAGTTGTGGGACGATCCAGACATCCCAAAATATTCATCAGCGTGGATTTACCCGAACCTGACGCACCCATAATCGAGACGTATTCCCCTTCCTCAATCGAGAGTTGAATTCCCTTGAGTATGGGAACACTAACTTCTCCCAAGTGGTAGGTCTTAGTAATAGATTCCATCCAAATCATGGTTGGCATAAAAGTTACGAATTACGAATTACGAATTACGAATTATCTAGTCACTTCTTAAAGCATTGATTGGATCTAATTTAGATGCGTTCCGTGCTGGAATCACCCCAGCGATTAAGCCAACAGTTAACGAGAGTACAAAGCCAGCAACGATCGACAATAAAGAAATTACAAACGGAAACTTGAAAACGTTTGCAGCTACAAAGGCTAATAAAATGCCAGTTGCCATGCCAATACCTCCGCCGACAATGGAAATCACGATCGCTTCCGCTAAAAATTGATTAAGTATTGCAGAATTAGTTGCTCCTACAGCTTTGCGAATCCCGATTTCTCGCGTCCGCTCGACCACAGAAACTAGCATAATGTTAGCAATACCAATACCACCAACAACCAGAGAAATTCCAGCGATCGCTACCACCATGACTGTAAATAAACCCACAATACTAGTAAAGGTACTAACAATATCAGCTTGATTAGTCAGCCGAAAATCATCAGCTTGTGGGGGATAAATGTTATGACGCAGCCGTAAAAGATTGGTGACTTGAAACTGAGCGGCTTCTAACTGCTCCTGATTAGCGCCTTTGACTAAAATTCCACTTACAGAAACGCCCACCAGGGCATTATTCCCAACTAGTCTCTTCGACATACTAGTTAGAGGAATAAAAATCTGGTCATCTCGATCCATCGGCCCCTGAGAACCTTTAGGTTCCATCACCCCAATCACTTCATAAGCCTCTCCCTGAATCCGAATTCTCTCACCGATCGGATTTACACCCTGTGCAAAGAGTGTTTTTTGAACTGTCGGGCCAAGAATGGCAAGCTGTGCGGCAATATCTAGTTCTTCCTGAGTAAAATATCTCCCTTGTTGGGGGTGAGTATTTCTGACTTCTGGGTAGTTCAAATCTGTGCCATAAATGGTTGTTGAGGTGTTCTGTCCTGCATAGACAACTTGAGCAGTCCGTTGGAGATAAGCAGAAACCATCTGTGCTGATGGCGCTTGTGTAGCGATCGCTTTCGCATCTTCCCAAGTCAAGGTACTGCTAGAACCTACTCCTTGACGGACATTCCCGCTTCTTGCCGCACCGGCTAAGATTTGGATCACATCTGTACCCAATGCTTGGATCTGTTGCTCAACTCCTTTTTGTACTCCCTGACCGACAGAAGTAATGGCAATAACTGAAGAAATCCCAATAATCACGCCCAACATAGTTAGACCTGTGCGTAATTTGTTACTCCACAGAGTCTCTGCCGCCATTGTCAAGATTTCCAGCAATGGTACTGTGCGGGTATTCTTAACTTTGTAAAAGCCCTTAAATATCTTAAACATAAAGTTTTATTTGAAACTCAATACAATTCAGTTAAGCATTTCTTCCTTCTCTTCCTTTGCGTCCTTTGCGTCCTTTGCGGTTCGTTAAAAAAATTGAGCCTTTTGACTCGGCAGTTGAGCCTTTTGACTCGGCAGTTGAACCTTTTGACTCGACAGTTGAACCTTTTGACTCGACAGTTGAGCCTTTTGACTCGACAGTTGAGCCTTTTGACTCAGCAGTTGAGCCTTTTTACTCGGCAGTTGAGCCTTTTTACTCGGCAGTTGAGCCTTTTGACTCAGCAGTTGAGCCTTTTGACTCGACAGTTGAGCCTTTTGACTCGACAGTTGAGCCTTTTGACTCGGCAGTTGAACCTTTTGACTCGACAGTTGAGCCTTTTTACTCGGCAGTTGAACCTTTTTGCTCCCCTTTCTGTTCCATCCCCTTGCTCCCTTGCCTCTTTTTAACTAAACCGTATTGATTTAAAACTCACTTTAAGGGGAACCACCAGCAGAACCACCGCCTGAACGACCTCCGCCGCCACCGGCTCCTCTTCCTCCGCCTCCACCACCACCTAGACCAGGGAAAACTCCTCCTCTTGGTGTTGATTGCGGACGCGATCCTGGTGGGAAACTGAGCAACACCCTTTCCTCTCCTGTCAATCCAGACTTAACTTCAGTAAAGTTATTCGCGGTGACGCCAGTCTCAATGCGAGTGAACACAGGTCTGTTATTTTTTCCTGGCACAAACACGCCTGTAGCATTTTCTTGGCGTACCACCGAGGCTGTTGGCACTACTAAAACATTTTGAACTTGACCGACTTGAAAATCTACTTCCGCATTCATCCCAGACCGCAGTAGTCTTTGAGGGTCTAAAAGCGATACTCTCACTTCAAAACTGGTGACGTTTTGCTCTACTATTGCTTGGGCAGCAATTTGGCTGACTTTACCTTCAAAGGTTTTTCCTGGATAGGCATCTGCTTTAATCGAGACTTTTTGACCAAGGCTGATTTTGGAAATATTTGTTTCCGCTAAATTGGCGACAACTTCATTTGTGGAAGCTAAAGACAAGATTGAAGAAGAAGAAGAAGAAGCTACTTCACTACTGGCAGTTGTGGGTGTCACGAAAGCGCCTGGATCGGCAAATTTCTTTGTCACCACACCATCAAAGGGTGCGCGAATGATCGTGTCGTTGATTTCGGCTTGAATGTTTTGCAGCGAACCACGAGCCGATGTTACCTGGGCACGAGCGGCATTAATATCTTCTTGGCGCGTTCCGGCTTTCAGGAGTGCCAAAGCTTGCTGTCTTTGCTTCACCACAGCTCGTACTTGCTCGATGTCTTCTGGACGTGACCCGGCTTTTTGCAACCCCAGTGCTTGCTGTGCTTCATTTACATTAGCTTGGGCGCTGTCGCGATTGGAACGGTTTTGGTTGAGAGTCTGAAGGGAAATACCACCTGCATTGTAAAGTTGCTGATTACGAGCAAAATCATCTTCTGCTTGGCGAAGGGCAGCTTGAGCGCTTTGCAAGCGTGCCTGTGCTTGGGCAATATCTTGAGAGCGATTACCTGCGATCGCTTTTTGCAAATTCGCCTCGGCTTCGTCTAATGCTCCCTGTGATTGGGCAATATCTTGAGGACGATTACCTGCGATCGCTTTTTGCAAATTCGCCTCGGCTTGTGCCACTTGTCCTTGAGCGGAGGTAAGTTGCCCCCGGAGGTTGGAATCATCCATGTAAGCGACAATCTGTCCTTGTTTGACGATATCTCCTTCTTTCGCCAGCAGGCTTTTCAAGATGCCGGAATTTTTTGGGCTAAGGTTGATTGACCGCTCAGGTTTCACCGTTCCGTTCGCTGAAACTGTGATTGTTAAACTCTGCCTTTCTACAGGTCTTGTCAGTACCCGGCGGCTGGCTTGTTGACGGGGAGCAACCGTTACTTGGTAATAAACTGCATAGCTAATTCCACCCAAAAGGCAAAGAGCAATTAGCCAAGAGAGCCAATTACGTCTGCCTTTTTTTTTCTTTACCTCTGGAACTAAAACTGATGAATCTACGGTATTTTGTGTATCAATTTTCATATCCATTTTGTCTATAAAGAACGGCTACCGAGCTGTTATTCACGGCTAAAACTATAGCCTGGTAGCCTAATACTGACAATGATTTTGAGTTTTTAGTGTTTTAAAGGTTTATTTGCAGTACTAATCCACTAGGAAGTCTGAAGTAATCATCACGCACTCTCACTAATCTCCCAGCAGGAACAATTTCCTGATTGGGAAGAAGAATATCCCCGTTAGGAAGTCTGAAGTAACCTTGATCGCGCAGTCTGATTACGGATCTAGCAGGAATAATTTGCCCATTGGGATATCTGATATCACCATTACCAAGTCTGACTACTCTGCCATTAAATTGGTTGTCACGATTCCAATTATCCCTGTCTCTAGAGTTTCTGACTTCTCTAGAATTGGATCTGCCGTCGCGATTCCAATTATCCCTGTCTCTAGAGTTTCTGACTTCTCTAGAATTGGATCTGCCGTCGCGGTTCCAATTATCCCTGTCTCTAGAGTTTCTGACTTCTCTAGAATTGGATCTGCCGTCACGATCCCAATTTTGATCGCGATCGCCAACAACGTAGACTTTCGTCTGGGCATTTGCAGGGGCAGTCAAGAGAGTGGGAACAACGATCAGGGCAGCAGCAGCTAATACAATCGATATACGGTTTGGTTTCAACATGGAATTGACTCCTTACTTACATTAAAGTTCTATTCTGCTGAGGTTTGGATGAAGCAATCTTAGACAGTTGCTTTTTTTTGATATCAAAGTGTTTAATATCTACCTCATCGTATAAATTCATACATAATAATTATCGTTCAAAACATCTAGACTGATGTATGACCAAAGTCACTAGTAATTCCAGACTGATGTATGACCAAAGTCATCAATTGTTTAATGGGTATGGGGCATTGGGCACTTGTACTGAGCGACTTGCCCTCTTGGTAGTCGTTCGTGTAGCGTCCCGTAGGGAAGGGAGTCGAAGTATTGGGCATTGGAAGAGGCAGAGGTGCAAAGAGGCAGAGGGGAAAAACTTACTGCAATTTCTCCCCTGCTCCCCCGGTTACTGAGCGACTTGCCCTCTTGGTAGTCGTTCGTGTAGCGTCCCGTAGGGAAGGGAGTCGAAGTATGCTCCCCTGCTTTTCAACTCTCTCATTTCTCCACATCCCTTTCCCCAAGATTGGTAAGATTTTGCTACCGTCAAGAGCGCAGATCGTTTAAGCTAGCTGAAAGATTCTTTGATTAGTGGCTTAAAGGCGGTAGTGTGCCTAAACATGTTCGTTTGATTTCTCTTTTAATGGTCTGTAGTTTATGGAGTATGCCAAAAGCCGCTAACGCGCAGGCATTAATACCTCATACACTGCAACTAGATGCGACAAAGTTAGAAAAGCAGGGGTTGAGCTTGGCACAAGAGGCGGCTCAACTAGCTCAGTTTCAACAGGTTGAATTAGCTTTGCCACGAGCGCGGCTGGCTAGTCAACTGGCTCCTGGGAATGATAAAGTGTGGTTGCTATTAGGTGGATTGCAACTGCAAACGAAAGAGTTTGATGGGGCGATCGCTAGTCTGAAAAAAGCACAATCTCTCAACCCCAAAAATGGTGATATTTTGTTTGCTTTGGGTTCAGCGAATTTTCAACAGAAAAATTACCAGGCTGCTGTTGTCAATTATCAAGATGGTTTAAAATTAAAACCCAACGATCCAGAGGGATTATTTGATTTGGGTAATGCTTATTATTTGTTGGGTAAATTGCCAGATGCGATCGCACAGTACGATAAAGCTATCTCTCAAGATAAAAAATTCTGGCCGGCGCTCAACAATATTGGCTTAATCAACTACGAACAGGGTAATATCCCGGAAGCGATTAAGCGATGGCAATCTGCTGTAACCCTTGAGAAACAAGCGGCAGAACCTTTATTGGCCTTAGCCGTGGCACTGTATACTAAAGGCGATCGCCAACAAGGACTAACTTTGGGAGAAGCTGCACTCCGTATTGATTCGCGCTATGCTAACTTGAATTTCCTCAAAGAAAATCTCTGGGGCGATCGTCTACTGTCTGATACGAAAAAATTCCTAGAATTACCACGTATTCAAGCAGCTATACAGCAACGAGAAAACTCATCATCAGCGCCTACACTTAGAAAACAGCCTACTCAATAGGTAGTGCTGAGTGCTGTTAGCGGATAGCTAAGGTTTAGCCCGTGCTGAGTAAAGAGTTTGGAGTTAGAAGTTTGGAGTTAACAGTTAAATATTTGAACTCATAACTCCTGACTCAGCACTCCTTCTTACCACTTGCCTAGCAGTACCTTTTCGTAGTACATCTATACTAGATAAATACAGGAATTAGTTGCCCAAAAACATTGGCGGGCAAGTATTCCTGAAATAAGTCGTTAATTTCCAGTGTTAGTCTGTGGGTAGAAGTGCGATGATTTGGTCAACGAACTGTTGATGGTCAACAACTGGCTTAGAAATGTAGCCATCAGCACCGCTTTGCTTGAGAAAATTCTCGCGATCGCCTTCCATAGCATGTGCTGTCACCAGAATCACAGGTAAGTTTGCTGTTTTTGGATCGGATTTTAACATTTGTGTAATCTTGATTCCATCAACAGACTTGCCTTGGTAAACACTTCTGGAGAGAGAAACATCCATCAAAATCAGGTCGGCTTCTCCTGATTGGGCAATTTTGATGACTTCTTCGACATTTTCAGTGTGTTTCACACCCAAGCCACCACGCTTGGACAAAATTTTGGAAAAAACACGAGCATTAATTAGATCGTCTTCGACAATTAAAACAGTTTTCATGAGAATTTTAGTTATAGAGGTGAGGAGATTCAAGAATTCCAGAATTCAAAATTAAGAAATGCAATGATGGTAAATATCATGGCTACTAAGTTTATGTAGATTATACTCGTGTGCATCCTTTTTAATAGTCAATGTGTATCCTCGTCATCAAGGATGATACTACTGCTTTTTCTTCTGTGACTATCAAAATTTTGTTATGAATCTCATTTCATCCGTTATGCTGTGGTTGCCACAGTGTTGAGTTGCATTGGCTTTTGTGTAGTTAAACTTCAGGGAAAAAACTCATGGCAAAACAGTTAAACCTTCTCTCAACGGGACAGGTAATTCCAACAGCCCTGCACACCGAGATGCAACGGTCTTATCTAGAATATGCCATGAGCGTGATTGTCGGGCGAGCGCTACCAGACGTGCGTGATGGCTTAAAACCAGTGCATCGGCGCATTTTGTATGCAATGCACGAACTCGGTTTAGTACCAGATAGACCTTATCGAAAATGTGCCCGTGTAGTGGGTGATGTGTTGGGTAAATACCATCCTCACGGCGACCAATCAGTTTATGATGCTTTAGTCAGACTGGTGCAAGATTTTTCTAGCCGCTATCCCTTGCTGGCAGGACATGGTAACTTTGGCAGCGTCGATAATGACCCGCCAGCAGCGATGCGTTACACAGAAACGCGCCTCGCACCCATCAGCCATGAGGGAATGCTGACAGAAATTGGTGAAGAAACTGTGGAATTTGTCGGAAATTTCGATAATTCCCAGCAAGAACCAACAGTGTTACCTGCTCAGTTGCCGTTTCTGCTACTTAATGGCTGTTCTGGTATCGCCGTAGGAATGGCGACAAATGTACCACCCCACAATTTGGGGGAAGTAGTCGATGGGTTAATTGCTTTAATCGACAACCCAGATTTGCCAGATGAAAAATTATTTGAGCTAATTCCAGGACCAGATTTTCCCACTGGTGGGGAAATAGTTGGTGAAGCGGGAATTCGGGAAGCATATACCACAGGTAAAGGTGGAATTCTGCTGCGGGGAGTCGCAACTCTGGAGGAAATTCCAGCCGCTAGGGGAAGCAAGCGCCGGACGGCAATTATCATTACAGAATTGCCTTATCAAGTGAATAAAGCTGCCTGGATTGAGAAGGTAGCGGACTTAGTAAATCAAGGACGCTTGCAAGGAATTTCCGATCTTCGGGATGAGAGCGATCGCGAAGGGATGCGGGTGGTAATTGAACTCAAACGCGATACTAATCCCCAAGAAGTTCTCCAGAATTTATATCACCAAACTGCTTTACAAATGACTTTTGGGGCGATTCTCCTCGCAATAGTGGATGGACAACCCCGCCAGTTAAGTTTGCGTCAATTGTTGCAGGAGTTTTTGAGATTCCGAGAAGAGACGCTGAACCGTCGCTACAATTACGAGTTGGATAAGGCCCAAAGTCGCGTGCATTTGGTAGAAGGTTTGCTGAAAGCGCTATCTAATTTGGATCGGGTAATTGAAATTTTGCGCCAAGCTCCCGATGGGAGTACGGCAAAAATTAATCTTTGTAGCCAACTGGATTTGAGTGAGGTACAAGGAGATGCAATTCTAGCTATGCCGTTGCGCCGCCTCACTAGTTTAGAACAGCAAAATTTGCAGCAGGAATTTCAGCAGATAAGTGGACAAATTAGCTTATTGGAGCAATTACTCACCGATCGCCGCGAATTATTGAAGGCGCTGAAAAAAGATTTGCGATCGCTCAAGCGCAAGTACAACGATCCCCGGCGAACGAAAATCGGAGAGGAGCAGAAGTCTAGGGCAGAGGAGCAAAAGTCTAGGGCTGAGGGACAGAGGAGCAGAGGGGCAGAGGAAGAGGAACTTAAATCTTCCGAACCAGTAGAAGAAGCGATTTTAGAATTTACCCAACGGGGTTATGTCCGCCGCACCCAGCCATCTGGGAGAAAGTCAAAAGCTGAAAATGGTCTACACGATAATGACTTCATTATCCAAACTGTGTTGACCGACACAGGGAAAGACTTGCTAATACTAACTGATGGCGGCAAAGTCTATCCGGTGAATGTGGGAGAAATTCCCCCAACTACTGGGCGTTCTCCACGGGGAAAACCTTTGATCACTATGCTCAGTAGTACTGCTCAAGGCGCTCAAGAAGCTGTGGTCAGCCGCTTTTTGCTGCCGGAAAATCTCGAAACTAGGCAGATGATTCTTCTAACAAAACAGGGAAGAATTAAGCGTCTGTCTCTGGGAGAATTCACTAACCTGACTCGGCGCGGCATCACGATTTTGAAACTAAAAGATGATGATGAATTGTCATTTACCCAGTTCACCAGACCAGGGGAGCATCTGATTTTAGCTAGTTCTGGTGGGCGACTGTTGCGCTTTGCAGTTAATGATGAACAATTACCGATCATGGGACGCACAGCGATGGGTTTACAAGCATTTCGACTATTGAAAAATCAGCAAATGGTTGGTTGTGTCACTGTCGGTAAAGATGACCAACTGCTGCTTGTTACTCAAGAAGGATATGCCAAGCGGATGGCTGCGAGTCAGTTAAGAGCGGCTAATCGCGGTGATTTAGGCACGCAAGCGCTGAAATTTGCTAGCAAAACTGATAACTTAGCTGGTATGGTCATGGCGATCGCATCTGGCGAAGTAGCTTTAGTGACGAATAAGGAGCGGGTAGTGCGAATACCTGTGGAAACAGTGCCGATTTTAGGTAGGGATGTCAAAGGTGAAAGCATCCTCCAACTCAACCGCGATGAAAAAATCATCACCGTGGCGGAAGTGCGATCATAAATTAGGGTAATGTTCAACTTGCGACAAGCCAACTTGCTGGACTTAGAGGCCCTAATCCAACTGCGTCTCGAACTCCTGCGGGAGGCTGGCGAGATTAAAGGTGACTCGACACTGCAAACCTAGCAGAAGCGACTCGAAAATATCTTGGCGAAATAAATGCCGCCGGGTGAGTTTTTAGCTTGGGTAGCTGAAGTGGATAGTCAAATTGTTGCCACTAGCGGCTTGGTATTTTTTCAACGACCCCCTTACAACGGCAATCTCTCAGGCTTAGAAGCCTACGTTATGAACGTTTATACAATTCCGATGTGGCGAGGACAGGGAATTGCTACAGCATTATTAAAGGAAATTATCAGCTTTGTCAGGGCAACTGAGGCAAAACGCCTCTGGCTTCACGCCACTGAGGATGGTAAACGCATCTACGATCAGCTTGGTTTTGTCTGGACTTCAAAAGAAATGAAAATTCTTTGGTACTGACTTAAATTATAAATAAACTTTTTATTTTAAAATGCGAGATATATTTAAAATCAAGCGATTTAACTAAATTAGTTGATAAATAATCTCAATAGTATGAGATTATTTATCAAGCTAAAAGTCTGGACAACATTTCTTCTACCTGAGAAAATCTCACTGAAGGCTGATATTTTAGTCTATATAATAGCGATTTGTATTTATGTCAAGCTCTGAAAACAAAAGTATAAAAAATGTTGCCTTTATGAAAATATTTGTTATATTAGTTTACAGAAGGCAATAAACCTTAAAAATTAAGTTTGGAGTCCTAACCATGACAAATGCAACCACAACAAAAGTCACTACTCCCGTAATTGAAGATCGCAACGCTTGGCGTTGGGGCTTTACCCCACAAGCAGAAATTTGGAACGGTCGCTTGGCAATGATTGGCTTTTTAGCAGCCGTTTTGGTTGAGCTTTTTTCTGGTCAAGGCTTTCTACATTTTTGGGGCATTCTATAAGTTTTAATATTTAAGATGACCTATAAATAAAAAAACCTGGAGTGCTAATTCACTACCAGGTTTTTATTTTTCGTCTGTCATTTGTCATTTGTCAGTTGTGCTTTGTTTATTGACTAATGACTAATGACTATTGACTAATTACTACCGAATATACTCTTTGAGAACACTGTTACGATTTGGATGGCGTAACTTGCGGAGTGCTTTCGCCTCAATTTGACGAATCCGTTCGCGGGTGACGTTGAAAATCTGTCCGATTTCCTCAAGGGTTTTCATCCGACCATCATCCAAGCCGTAACGCAGTCTGAGAACATCGCGTTCGCGTGGGCTGAGACTGTCGAGGACCTTTTCAAGGTCTTCGCGCAGAAGATTTTTGGAAACTTGGTCTTCTGGCGTCTCACCATCGGATTCTATAAAATCGCCCAATCGAGAATCTTCTTCTTTACCAATAGGCGTTTCTAGTGAAATTGGTAACTGAGCCGATTTAGCAATGAACCGCAACTTCTCAATGGTCATTTCCATGCGAGTAGCGATTTCTTCTTCGGTGGGTTTGCGACCCATTTCTTGGGATAGTAACTTGGTAGTTTTCTTAATCCGAGAGATGGTTTCGTAAAGGTGAACTGGAAGACGAATTGTGCGGGATTGATCTGCGATCGCGCGGGTAATTGCTTGACGAATCCACCATGTAGCATAGGTGGAGAACTTATAACCTTTTTCGTGGTCAAACTTTTCAGCGGCACGAATCAAACCGAGACTGCCTTCCTGAATTAAGTCCTGGAACGACAAACCACGATTCATGTACTTCTTAGCAATTGAAACTACAAGACGGAGGTTAGATTGCACCATCTTGTCTTTCGCCCGACGACCAACATGGAGGCGATAACGAAAGGCTGGTAGTGGCAGTTGTACTGCTTCTGCCCATTCACTATCTCGAGGATCGCGATCTAATTGCTCACAGAGTCTTTCGCGTACTCTCTCTAATTCCAGCAAATCGGCTATTTTCCGCGCCAATTCAATTTCTTCGTCTGCCCGCAACAGACGAATTCTACCAATTTCTTGCAAGTAAAGCCGAATTGAATCTTCGGTGTAATGCTTTTTCTTGCTTTGTGTCCGACGACGCGATTTAGCGGCTTTTCCAGACTTTGCGTCGTCCTCATCAGACTGAGGCTCTAAAAATTCCTCGTCACCTTCATCTACGATCAGCAAGTCCTCTTCATCGTCTATTAAGAGTTCTTCTAACTCGAGCTCAGGCTGATTCATTATTTCTAGGTCAGGCTGATATATGCTTTCGAGTACGTTGTTAGCCTGGTTCATGCCGCGTTCCTCATGCTCCTTGCAGAATCAATTACTCAAGATGTGTTTACGGCTCTTTTAAACGAGCCAATTGCCAACCGAAAATAAGCTTTTTGGCAGATTTGCCAGAGATATTTTCGGACGTTTTACACCTCCGGTAGGAGGGTTTTTACTTTAGTTTAAGCAAATACTAAAGGTGACTTGCTCACTTTAGTAAATGTTATATGTGTTGCTATCACATATTGCTTTCAACTAACTGGTCAAAAAAAATACTTGCCTTTATCAAAAAAATTGCCCCTCTATACAAATGAGTTCAGACTGTTGGCAGATTTTCGTATAAAGACTCTTTCGATTGTAGCCTGTTTCACAGAAATTGCACTCTTTTTGTGTATTAATCATGAATTCATTAAGCAACTTTTAGCTACTTTCACCAAAAAGACATTGAAAACGGGATTTATACCCGGAAATTTTTTCTCCACTTTTCGGAATTGCAGTGACGCTCTTATTACATTACGAAGTAAGTACGCTTGCTCCTGCCGAATTTCATGTATTTTACACAACATTAATTACTGAGAAAGAGTGCCTTTTATGTTAACTCAGACTATTCGTCTTAACCTACCCATTTTTACATTTCCTTCATAAATTAAGCATCCCTTAGACTAAAACGGGTATTGTCCTTGGGTAAATACAACAACGGTGGTGTGCTTGCCTGAAAGCAGTTGACCTTCTGCGTACTAACTACCTTAACTGAGGAGTTGAGGCAGTGGCAGAATCAACCCGATCGCAGATCAATTTAGATTTACTAATTCGGTCTTATTCACACGTTAGCGCACTGTGGCGATTTCAGCCCTATGAAACTTGACAAACTTTTTTTATTGTATACAAGGATATTTTAATCAATTCAAAAACAATTTGTCCTGCGAACTTGCCAATATCGTCTTATTCTTAGGCAAAAGTACATACGATACAATAGCGATCGCCACGGCACTACATGAAGATATTAACAAGTTTTCAGACTTATGGTGTGTACTTCCAACAGCTATTACCTCGAACACTGAGAACCCAGCAGATTACCTGATGATTTGGTTACAAAGCTTTTTTGCGTAAAGCAATTGTAAATTTCAATACTTTTATTTCGGTAAGTTTCTGTCATCTTATGATGATAAATCCTCAAAATACTTATTAATTGCTGTTGGATAGATGATATTCAGTTATTTTCTTAAATCATAACAAATGTGTTTCTCGCTGGTGGTTCAAATTAATCAGCGAGTCAGAGCAAAGAGTATTATCTGGACTAACTTTCCAATCAAGTTGGTAGTTTTGCTAACAATCGAGCATTGATTGTTTGGACAATATTGACAATCAGTAAATTATATGGTTATCTAAGCGAGAAAATTGAAATATTTGTATTTTTCGTAGTATTGACTAATCACTTGTGTGACAAGTCAACTTAAATTTTTAATTGATTGTTAGCTACTAGTTCAAAAATCACAGTGGCTTTCAAAGTGGAAAACTGGAGACTATGAACTTTGCAGAACTAGCGTGGTGTTGGGGTGGTGTTTAGACTTGCAGGGAAATTAGGTGGCACAAGTACCTGGTCAACTACATGAACGATGCCGTTGCTAGCTGGGATATCTGGCTGAGTCACCTTAGCGTTGTTGACTGTGATTGAGTTACTGGCACGATCAACTGTGATTTTAACGGGACTACCCTCAACTGTTTTAACTTCTCCAGATGTCAATTGCTGGGAGGTAATTCCTCCAGGTATGACGTGGTAGGACAGAAGCTTGACTAGTTGTTGTTTGTTTGCTGGTTGTAAGAGTTGGTCTAGAGTAGCTTTTGGTAGAGCAGAGAAAGCGGCGTCAGTAGGTGCAAATACTGTATAAGGACCTGGTGTAGCCAATTGTTCACTTAATCCGGCAGCTTGCACTGCTTGGATGAGAGTTTTAAACTGTCCTTGACTAGCTGCTGACTTTGCCAATTCTGCTAAATTTTGGGTGGCAATAGTGGCAGTAGGAGTTGGCGTGACGGGCGGGACAGTTGTTGGAGGGACAGTTGCTGTAGGAGTTTCTGCAACAGGTTGAGCGCAGGCAGACAGAGCAACTAAACTACCTATGCCAATAATATTGAACAATGCTTTTCCTACTATGCCTTTGCTCGTTTTCATAGCTTTGTGTAGAATCCAATTAAATAGGGAATTATTAACAATAGTTTATGAATTTATGGATATAGTCACTCATCTAACGACATAGTTTGTAGTAAAAAAATATTAGTCCAAATTTTCTTTGTAAAATACATAATTTGTCATCAATCAAAAGAGGTAGTTTTTATAAGGTTTTGGATATAAAGTCTTTACCAAAATCTGTTGCAGTAATGTCAAGCAATACTTGAAAGCTAAAGATCCCCGATTTGTTTGAGAAATCAGGGATCTTGTTTTTTAGGAATGATTTAGGACTGCTGGTATTTAGATATCTAGATCGGTGAAGTTGAGTTTAGAGCCATAGGTTTCAATGAATTCTCGTCTGGGTGCGACGCGATCGCCCATTAAAATTGTGAAGATGCGATCGGCTTCTGCGGCATCCTCAATTTCGACTTGCTTCATTTTACGGGTTTCTGGGTTCATTGTGGTGTCCCAGAGTTGTTGTGGCATCATTTCACCCAAACCTTTGAAGCGTTGGATGGTGTAGTTGGCATTAGCCGGAAATTTGGCGATCGCTTGATTTTTTTCGCGATCGCTATAGCAATATTCATGATTACGTCCCCGTTCGACTTTAAATAGTGGGGGACAAGCAATATAAATAAAGCCCTGTTCGATCAGCGCTCGCTGATATCGATAGAAGAATGTTAACAACAAAGTCCGAATGTGCGCTCCATCTACGTCAGCATCCGTCATAATGACTATGCGGTGATAACGCAGTTGGGTGGAATCAAATTCATCACCTTTAACACCTAAACCAAGTGCTGTAATTAACGATTGAACTTCGTTATTTTTATAGATTTTAGCGTCGTCGGTTTTTTCAATGTTAAGAATTTTACCACGTAGAGGCAAGATTGCTTGAGTACGGCGATCGCGTCCTTGTTTTGCACTCCCACCTGCTGAGTCCCCTTCCACGATGAATATCTCAGATTCGCTGGGATCGCGAGAACTACAATCCGCCAATTTACCAGGTAATGGCGAAGATTCTAGTACGGATTTGCGGCGAACTAATTCCCGTGCATGACGGGCTGCTTCTGCGGCTTTGAAAGCTTGGATAGCTTTATCTAAAATTGAGTCTGCTATAGCAGGATGAAATTCTAGATACTCAGTGAGGACTTCTCCCACCAAAGAATCGACAATTCCGCGAACTTCGGTGTTACCAAGTTTGGTTTTGGTTTGTCCTTCAAATTCTGGATCTGGAACTTTAACGGAGATTACCGCAGTTAAACCTTCGCGGACGTGTTCGCCACTGAGGTTAGGTTCATTTTCTTTAATTTTATTGCGCTTGCGAGCGATCGCATTTAATGTCCGCGTTAGAACTGCTTTTAACCCTTCTAAGTGGGTACCACCATCTACCGTGCGAATATTGTTAGCAAAACCTAGTACATTATCCGTGTAAGCATCAGTACACCATTGCAATGAAACTTCTACTTGTACATTGTTCCGTTCTCCCTGAACATAGATAATTTCTTCATGCAGCGGTTGCTTCTCACGGTTCATGTACGCAATATACTCTTTGATCCCACCCTTGTACTCGTAGGTTTCTACCTTGGGCGTATCGCTTTTTAGTAGTTCTAAACGATGGTCGGTAAAGGTAATTTTGACACCTGCATTCAGATACGCCAATTCCCGTAGGCGACCTGATAAAGTAATATAATCAAACTCAATGCTAGTAGTGAATATTTGGGTATCTGGCTTAAAAGTAACAGAAGTTCCAGTTCTAGCTTCTTTGTAAGGTTTGACTTGCAGATCGCTAACTGGGACACCGCGTTCATAGCGCTGAAGATGAACCTTTTTATCTCGCCAAACCGTAACTTCTACAACTTCAGATAGGGCATTAACAACAGAAATACCAACCCCGTGCAATCCTCCAGAAACTTTGTAGCCACCGCCGCCAAACTTACCACCGGCGTGCAGTACCGTCATTACGGTTTCCAAAGCCGATTTCCCGGTGCGCGAGTGAGTATCGACGGGAATACCGCGACCATCATCTGTTACAGTCACGGAACCATCAGCGTTGATATCCACTTCTATATGAGTGCAATGACCCGCCAAAGCCTCATCGATTGAATTGTCCACCACCTCGTAAACTAAATGGTGGAGTCCTCGCGGCCCAGTGGTACCGATGTACATTCCTGGTCTTTTGCGGACGGCTTCCAGACCTTCCAGAACTTGAATCTGATCGGCACTGTAACTGCTCGTCATGTAAACTCTCCTGATGCGTGGGGTTAAAATCGCCTAAAGGCAAATAAAAGTAAAAACACTCCAAAATTGTAACACAAAAGCCTTGCTGGCGTCTGTAGGGCATTTTCAAGAGAAGTTTATACTGGGGTTGCAGTACCGTGCAAGAGTGGCAGGGGAGCAGAGGGGCAGGGGAAGCAGGGGGAGAAATCAATTCAAAATTCAAAATCCAAAAACTTCTGCCTTCTGCCTCCTCTTTCCCAATACCCCATAACAAATGATTAATGACTAATGACTAATGACTAAATTAATTGTGATTTGTGGGGCGACGGCAACTGGTAAATCGGGTTTGGCTTTGGCTTTGGCAATGCGGTTGGGTTCTGTAATTCTCAGTGCTGATTCTCGTCAAGTTTACCGTGAGTTTGATATTGGGACGGCGAAACCAACTGTGGCTGAACAAAAATTTGTGCCGCACTATCTAATAGATATCTGCGATCCAACAGACACGATGACAGTAGCAGACTACCAGGAACAAACACAAGCTTTAATTACTTCTGTTGGTGTTACACCACTGTTTCTAGTTGGTGGCACTGGTTTATACATCCGTTCTATTGTTAGAGGGATGAAAATTCCGAGAGTTTCACCACACAAGGAATTGCGATCGCAGCTTGAATCTCTTGGTCAAAATCAACTCTACGCAATTTTACAACAAGTTGATCCTGTTGCTGCACAAAAGATTCATGGCAATGATTTAGTGCGGACTTTACGAGCATTAGAGGTATTTTACGTAACTGGATATCCAATTTCAGAACAGCAAGGGGAGAATCCACCAAATTATCCGATTCTGCAAATTGGTTTAGATTGCGATGTTGAAAAATTGGATGATCGGATTCAACAGCGTACTGAACAAATGATAGCAAATGGTTTGGTTGCTGAGGTGGAGAATCTTTGTCAAAAATATGGCGCTGATTTGTCTTTATTGAATACTTTGGGCTATCAAGAAATCAAGCAATATTTGGCTAGGGATATTTCCTTGGATGAAGCGAAAGAATTAACAGTTTTGCATACGCGGCAATTTGCCAAGCGACAACGTACTTGGTTTCGTGCATATCCACAAATTGAATGGTTTGATGCGAATGATCCTGATTTATTAGAGAAGGTTTGGCATCGTATAAATGAATTTATAAGTCGCACCAATTAGTGAGAATTTTTTTGCTCATGCAAAGACACAAAAAAACTTTACGTCTTTACAGCAAGTGTCCTATAGAGTATCGGGATCTACGCCCATAGCCCGTAGCCTATCTGCTAGCAATTGGGTGCGTTGTTCTGCTTGTTCGGCACGTTCTCGTTCCTGTTCGGCACGTTCTCGTTCCTGTTCGGCGCGTTCATCTCCAGTCGATAAAACATTACCATCTTGATAGCACCAGCGTAACCAATTATCTTGTCTGCCTTCAAATTTACCTTCCCACAAAGTTACGCCTAAACCAACTTGTTCTAACCAATTTTCTGAAGTTTAAAAGTAGCGCCTTCCTCTAAGCTCATAAACGCGCAGGACTTTTTCTCCTAATTGCTGATTTTGGTCATATACGATGTAGTAACTGGCCCGCATTTGTTCATAAATTTTCAGTTTTCTGCCCAGTTCATCACCTTCTTTATTAGAGACAATTTCAAGGACAACTTCCGGTGGTTTGCCAAAACGCTAAACCATATAACAACGATTTTGTTTTTCCCACCAATTTTGAGGTACTTGCACATCCAAGCTGAGAAAAACGTCGGGTACAATTGCAGGTTGACCGTCCGTATGGTAAATACCGACATTAGCTGCTGCTAAAAAAGTCTGCTGCTGTAGAGTACTGTAAAGGGAGCCAATTAAAAGGCGTTTCTGTTTGGAAGTAGCAAAATTATCTAAAATGTCATCTTCAGTGACTAGCTGGTTAGCATCTGGCACATAGTAATCATCATCATTGATTAAAACTTCCTGAACCATGATTTTATCGATTATTTGAGAGCTTTATTTCTAGGCTAGTTGATTCAGGGTAGGAAGGTAAGTAGTCGTTTACCTATAATAACGGATAGGTTGTGTCAAAATCTACAGATAAAGGTCTGTAGCATTAGCATAATGATTGGATACATACTGCGACAGCGTTACAAAATTATCCAAAAACTAGGAGCGGGTGGGTTTGGGGAAACCTATCTAGCTGAATACCCGCAGGATTTACCTGTTACTCCTAAGTATAAGTGCGTTATCAAGCGGTTGACCAAACCCCAAACTCCAGATATAGATACTGTAGAAAGGTTTAAGAAAGAAGCAGCAATTCTATTCACATTAGGTAAGGAACACCTCCAAATTCCCCAACTCTATGACTTTTTAGATGAATATAAAGAATTTTATCTAATCCAAGAATACATTGATGGGCATGATCTCAGTAATGAAATCACTTCAGGAAAACCGTGGAGTGAAGCTGATGTGATTCAGCTTTTACAAGACATTTTAGAGGTGCTAGCTTTTGTCCACGAACAGAATGTGATTCATCGAGATATCAAGCCATTGAATTTGATGCGGCGGTATTCAGATAATAAACTTGTCCTGATTGACTTTGGGGCAATTAAAGAAATCAGTACTTCAGGAATTAATAGTCAAGGAGATATTAGCACCACGATGGCCATTGGTACTCGTGGTTATATGCCAAATGAGCAATGGGAAGGGCATCCTCAACTATGTAGTGATATCTATGCTTTGGGAGTTACAGCAATCCAAGCTTTAACTGGATTACCCCCACAACAACTACCAAAATCTAAGACTCTGGAATTAATATGGCGCGACTGTACTCAAGTTAGTGATGGGCTAGCGGACTTTTTGACAAAAATGGTGCGACGTGATTTCCACCAACGTTATAAAGATGCCACTGAGGCAATACAAGCTTTAAACCACTCTGGTTTAAAGCTTGCACTATCTCCTGATACCTTACCAAAACCAATTAAGATTGGCGAAAAGTATGGCTATATTAATAAGACAGGAAAGGTAGTCATTCAACCCCAATTTGATAAAGCTTGGCAATTTTATCCAGGGTTAGCGTTAGTAAAGATTGGCAGCGAGTTTAGCTATGGTTATGTCAACAAGAACGGGGAGCTAGTTATCTCACCGCAATTTAAATTTGCTGGGCACTTTTATGAAGGACTGGCAGAAGTCTGGATAGCTGGAAAATGTGGCTATATAGACAAAAGTGGGCAACTAGTTATCTCACCCAACTTTGATGAAACTTTAGGATTCTCTGAAGGATTAGCAGATGTCAAAATTAATGACAAGTGGGGCTATATTGACAAAAGTGGTGAATTAGTGATTCAACCCCAATTTGATGAAACTGGAAGTTTTTCTGAAGGAATAGCAAATGTCAAAATCAATGAGAAATGGGGCTATATCGACAAAAGCGGTCAATTAGTCATTGAACCCCAATTTGATGAGTCTTGGGATTTTCACGAAGGGTTGGCAATGGTCAAAATCAATGACAAGTGGGGCTATATCAATAAAGTTGGACAACTAGTTATTCCACCTCAGTTTGAAGAGCATCTACTAGCATTACAAGGAATTTTCTCCGAAGGTCTTGCAGCAGTAAATATGGGCTATAAATTTGACTACAAGTTTGCCTATATTGACAAGAGTGGGGGAGTAGCCATTGAACCGATGTTTGATGTGGCTTTAAAATTTTCCGAAGGGCTAGCAGCAGTGAATATTGGGCACAAGTGGGGTTACATTGACAAGATTGGGCAGTTGGTCATCCAACCTCAGTTTGATAGTGCTGATGAATTTTCAGAGGGGCTGGCAGAAGTCAAGGTTGGTAAGCAAGACCACTACATTGACAAAATAGGAAAATTGATTTACTAATCTATGAAACTATAAGTGCTACTTAGGTGTAGGCTGAAGATAAGTAATATCGCTATCTCAGTCCATAGAATCTGTGTTCTTACTCCCATATTCAGGGAGCAGCTTTTCACCAGCAGCTTTTGTGCAGAGCGCACATTAAGATGGAAGAAAGCTAGGGATAGAACGAGTATTTAAACTTAGAAAAAATATCTTTGTTAAGAGACATCGCACCTTCCGTACTCAAATCATGCGATCGCACTTACGCACTTTTGACTGCTATTCTTGCAACAATAGTAATTACAGCTATACTAACCAGCCTGCAACATCTACCTTGAACTTTAAGAAACTATGCTTACCCAAGATAAAAAACAACGCAACTGGAAACCCATTCTCAAAGCATTCGAGGCTGTCCTTGGCAAAAATGGTGTGGTGCAACGCCGAGAAGAACTCATTACCTATGAATGCGATGGTTTAACTGGCTATCGCCAACGTCCGGCTGTGGTGGTGTTACCCAGAACTACAGAACAAGTTGCCCAAATTGTGAAAATATGCAACCAATACTCTATCCCCTTCATCGCACGCGGTTCTGGCACTGGTTTATCTGGTGGCGCTTTACCAGTAGAAGATTCTGTTTTAATTGTTACTTCCTTAATGCGGCAAATCCTCAGCATTGATTTGGAAAATCAACGGACAGTTGTACAACCAGGGGTGATTAATAGTTGGGTAACACAAGCAGTCAGTGGTGCTGGATTTTACTACGCTCCTGACCCTTCTAGTCAAATTATCTGCTCTATTGGCGGCAATATTGCGGAAAACTCTGGTGGCGTACATTGTCTCAAATACGGTGTCACCACTAACCACGTTTTAGGATTAAAAATTGTTACGCCGGAAGGTGAAATTATCGATTTAGGGGGACAAATCCCAGAAATGCCTGGTTATGATTTAACAGGTGTATTTGTTGGTTCTGAAGGCACTTTAGGAATTGCCACAGAAATTACTTTGCGAATTCTCAAAAGTGCAGAATCAATTTGTGTGCTGTTGGCAGATTTTACTAGCATTGAAGCTGCTGGAGCAACTGTTTCTGACATCATCAGCGCCGGAATTATTCCTGGTGGTATGGAAATGATGGATAACTTCAGCGTTAATGCAGTTGAAGATGTTGTAGCAACTAATTGTTATCCCCGCGATGCTACTGCTATTTTACTAATAGAAATTGACGGTTTAGAAGTGGAAGTTGCAGGGAATAAGCAGCGAGTTACCGAAATTTGTAAAAAAAATGGGGCGCGAAATGTCACTTCTGCTACTGATCCAGAAACCAGATTGAAATTATGGAAAGGACGCAAAGCCGCTTTTGCTGCGGCTGGACATTTAAGCCCAGATTATTATGTACAAGATGGTGTAATTCCCCGGACTCAGTTGCCTTATGTTTTACATGAGATTGAGGCATTAAGTAAACAATACGGTTATCGGGTTGCTAATGTATTTCATGCTGGCGATGGCAATCTTCATCCGCTAATTCTTTATGATAATTCTGTGCATGGAGCATTAGAGCAAGTAGAAGAAATGGGTGGGAAAATTCTCAAACTTTGTGTCCAAGTTGGTGGTAGTATTTCTGGTGAACATGGCATCGGTGCAGAGAAAAAGTGCTATATGCCACAGATGTTTAGCCAAGTTGATTTAGAGACTATGCAATGGGTGCGGCAAGTTTTTAATCCTAAAGGTTTAGCAAATCCTGACAAGATATTCCCCACACCACGAACTTGTGGAGAAGCAGCAAATGCATCGGCTATCAAGCAATTTGAAGGTGTGGAAAGATTTTAATAAGAAAGAATTCAGGAGTCAGGAGTAAGAATTAGAGTTTGGATTCCTAATTTATTAGGTTTTGGTGTCGTTAAGTATATTCATTACCAAAACTGGCTCCGTATTATTTCAAATATTCTGACTACTGAATTCTGAATTCTGAGTTCTTAATCATCATTTCTTTACATCATCCGGAGGATTACAACTTTATTTTGTAGTTATATATATTCCGATCACACTAGGTAACGCTTACAAATGAATCGGTTTGCTCGACGTTGTGTTTCTTGCTTGCTGTGTTTGGGATTAGTAGTCGCTTTAACAGTTTTTTTACCCTCTTCACTGCCAGTTTATTCCCAAAAAACAAGTCCTTTAACTACAGAAATTCGCGGCGTTTGGCTAACTAATGTTGGTAGTGGTGTACTATTTCTCCCTTGGGGTATTAACCGTGCTATAAATCAATTATCGGCTCTCAACTTTAATACAATTTATCCTGTAGTTTGGAACCGAGGACATACTTTTTATAAAAGTGCAGTAGCCAAAAGAACTACAGGCTCAGAAACTCAACCTTTGCTTAACTTCATGCATGGTGGACAGGATGTTTTAACAAAGATAGTAACACTTGGTAAAAATAAAGATTTGAGAGTCATTCCCTGGTTTGAATACGGATTTATGACACCGCATTATTCACAATTAGCAAGGCGTTATCCTGACTGGTTGACAATTGGGCAAGAAGGTATAAAGTCTACTCAAGATGCCCCCCCAGAAGAAATCGACAATATTTTAGTAACTAAGCTGGCCTGGTTGAATCCTTTACATCCGCAAGTGCAAGAGTTTATTCAAGAGCTAATTTTGGAAGTAGTGAGGAATTACGATGTAGATGGTATTCAGCTTGACGACCATTTTGGGATGCCTGTACAGTTCGGGTACGATCGCTTCACTATAGAACTCTACCAGCAAGAGCATCAAGGCAAAAGTCCCCCAACTGATCCTTTCAACTCAGAATGGATGCGGTGGCGGGCAGATAAAATTACTGATTTTATGGCAGAAATCTACCAAGCTGTCAAGGCGGTTAAACCCAAAGTTAGAATATCTTTATCTCCTAACAATCAAGCTTTTGCCTACAAATACTATTTGCAAGATTGGGAAAATTGGGTAAAAAAAGGTTTAGTTAATGAGTTAATTTTGCAGGTATATCGAAATGACAAAAAGTCTTTTATCGCTCAACTAGAACTTCCATCTATAAAATTGGCTCAAAGTATAATTCCTGTAGGTATTGGGATATCAACAGGAACCTTCAGAAATCCGGTGAAAATGGCACAAGTTAGAGAACAGGTTCAGGTAGTGCGCGATCGCAATTTTGATGGTATCTCCTTTTTCTACTGGGAGAGTCTGTGGGGTTACATCGTACCAGAATCACCCCAACAGCGACGCAAAGGTTTTTTTGAGATGTTTAATGCAAAAACTGTCAGATTATTACAAACAAAGAAACTTTGATGCCATTCGCGCCTAAAAATACTAGATTTGGCTTTACATTGCTGTGGACTTTAGCTACTTTTGGCGGATTTTTATTGAGTTTACTCTTAATTGAAGTCGGTGAAAAGCCAGATGTTGGGGTGGTAGAGGCTGCTATTGGCGGATTTGCGATCGCACTTCCTCAAGGTTGTCTTCTCAAAAAACCTATATTTTGTATCAAGTGGATTTTGTCAAGTCTTTTAGGTTGGAGTATCATCACCGCGATCGGTATTGGTGCAGTGGGTTGGATAGTACCTAGCACTCAGATTCTTCCCCTGAGAATTTTGTCAGGGACGGTTTATGGTGCCCTTGGCGGCTTGGGGATTGGATTGGCACAATCGTTAGCAATTCCCCAGCCTGTAGCGTGGCGATGGATATTTGTCTGTGCGGCAAGTTGGGCTGTTGCTGTCCCCGTAGGTTCTGCTGTGGGAACAATCTGTCGCTACTTAAGCCAGTTATTTTTAGGCGAAGTCATCGGATTAGGCATCACTTGGCTGCTGGTTGGTATCCTCACAGGAATCAATGCTCACAAATTGCGATTGTAACTACCCTTATTAAGAATTATAAATTTAATTGATATATACTTAGGTTTGCACTTGGATATATGCAAATATCTTAAAAAACTGTTAAAAATAAATTGCAGTAAGTTTGCCCTCACCTGCAAATGTATTTTCGCCTTCAAAAAGCAGGATTTTGTTAAGCTGACTTTTATTAGCTTTCCTAGATTTCTGACAAGAAGTAGAGAAAGATCAAAATTTCGATGAGCAACGACTGACAATACTTTGCTATAGGCGCTAAAGTGCATCTACTACAAGCGTAACGACAAGAGAGCGCCTAGAAGAGTCAGTAATACAAGAGTGGGACTCTCGCATGAATATAAATCCAGTGGAATCAACTACGGAGTTGACAAAATTATCACCACCTCAAATTCTTTTTGGCACAGAAGTAGATGAAAAAAGTAGTAGCGAGCAGTTTCTACTAAGTATGTACGATTCTGTGCAGGCATCAATATTTGTAGTAGATGTTTTGGAGGATGGAGATTTTCGATATGTGGCCCTTAATCCTACTCATGAGCGGTGGATAGGGATTCGCTCAGACGATCTCCGGGGCAAAAAACCAGAGGATATTCTCTCTGCTATTGATGCTGCAAAGGTACGTCAACATTATGCTGACTGCGTGCAATTCGGCACAACTATTTCTTACGAACAATGTTTGCAATTCCAGGGAGTTCCCACTTGGTGGAGTACGACTCTCACCCCATTAAAGGATGCTAACTCCAGGGTTTATCGACTGATTGGTACTAGTAGTAATATTACCCCTGTTAAGCAAGCAGAACAAGCAGTTGGACTCCAGGTGGAACGAGAGCAACTGCTAGAAGCGATCGCTGGACGGATTCACCAATCTGTAGAATTAGAGACAATTCTGCATCAGACAACAATTGAACTGCGGCAGTTTTTGAATTGCGATCGCGTGTTAATTTATCGTTTCGAGGCTGATGGTAGTGGAGTAATCATTGCGGAATCAACTGTAGCTGCCAGCGATCCCCTATTGGGAAAAAACATCACCGATCCCTGCTTCACTGGCAAACATCCACAACACTACGGACGAGATTGCATTCAAGTTGTCGAAGATATTTATGCAGCCGGCTTGCATCCTTGCCATATAGATTTCCTTACATCTTTGCAGATAAGAGCCAATCTCGTTGTGCCGATTTTCCAAGAGCAAGATATGTGGGGGCTATTGATTGCCCAGCATTGCTGTGAATCGCGTCAATGGCAGCAAACGGAAACTGACTTACTCAAGCAGTTGGCAACTCAAATCGGCATTGCAGTCCAACAGGCAGAACTTTATCAGCAACTCCAGGATCTCAAAGCCAAGATGGAGTTACAGAAGCATAAGCACATCAGTCAGTTGCAGCAGGTGCGAAACTTTGAAGCCTTGGTGCGACGTATGACAGAACAAATCCGCGATAGTCTGGATCAAACTCAGGTGTTGCAGACACTTACCCAGGAATTAGCAAAGTTACTAAACCTTGAGCGTTGCCAAATTGAACTCTACAGTACCTGCCAAACTCTAGTTACTATTACTTACGAATACGGCATTAACTTACCGCAGTGTCAAGGATTAACTAAACAGATTGCAGACCATCTGGAAGTTTATCAGCCGCTGTTGCAAAAACAACCATTGCAATTTTTGGAAATTGTACCGGGATGGGAACCAAAGTTGCTAGTTATGTCCCAGATGGCTTGTCCCATTTTTGATCCTCAAGGGATTTTGGGAAATATTTGGTTGACAAGGCCATCACAAGAGGCTTTTGACGAATTTGAAATTGAGCTAATGCAGCAGGTAGCAAATGAATGTGCGATCGCCATTCGTCAAGCCCAGCTTTACAAACAAAACCAGGCACAGGTAAAAGAATTAGAAAAATGCAATCAGCTCAAAAACCAATTTCTCAGAACTCTATCCCAAGAACTACGGACACCAATAACAAGCATTAGCCTTGCAGTCCAAACTCTCGAAAGTGTGCTCACACCAGCAGAAATATCAGAGATAGAAATAGTGCCGCAACTCTTGCAGATTCTGCATAACGAGTGTGGGCGAGAAAGCAAGTTAATTAACGACTTACTCACACTCACATATCTCGAAGCCGAACCCGATCCCCCAACCTTGATTGCCATTGACTTTCAAAGCTGGCTTCACCCCATTATCGAGTCTTTTCGAGACCTCACCAACTGCCAGCGACAGCAGTTAAACCTGACTGTAGATCGTGCGCTACCGCCTTTAGAGACAGATATCACTGATTTGGAGCGGATTGTCACCGAACTGCTCAACCATGCCTGCAAATACACCCCAGCCGGGGAATCGATCACAGTCTCTGCTCAGTTGATAGGGGATACAGTCGAGCTTAATATTACCAATTCGGGAATAGAGCTTACCAGCAATGAACTCTCACGGATTTTTGAACCTTTTTATCACCTTTCCAAACACGATCCTTGGAAACATAGCGGCACAGGCCTGGAATTGGCATTAGTGCAGAAAATGGTCAGACATTTAGGCGGCTCAATTTATGTAGAGAGTGCAGCAGGTCAAACCACCTTCACCGTCAAATTCTCCTTTTAATTAGTTTTTTGGGTGCGGCACTAACTAAATTGTCGGAAGTTATGCTATGATTGTTATTCGTGTGGGTGACTAGCTCAACGGTAGAGCAGTAGACTCTTAATCTATTGGTTGCGGGTTCAAATCCCTCGTCACCCACTTCCAGCTATCCAAATTTTCTCTCAGTTTTCTCTCAAGGGATAAACCTAATTTATCCTACGAGACAGAATTGTAACACATAGCTGGAATACAGAAAAATTATAGGTTAGACTTAGTAATATAATTTTTTGATTATAAGTTATTTATAAAATCTGTCTCTAATAATTCCTAAGAACTTGCTAGAAAATAGATTTTTAATATAGATTCGTAAAGAAAATCTTAAGGATATTCAACTCGTTACTAGGTCTGAGTTTCAGCAAATAAGTGCTTTATTGACTCAAATTCCTGAAACCATTACAAGACAAGTACTTTACTTAAGTTTACAAATTATCTCTGAAAGATTTATTTTTGCATGGTATTGACGTACACTGCCATGCAAGTTAAATTTACAACACCATTGCATATATATCTAAAAATGAACAGTTTTGAGTATTCAGGTTTTTGGTGGCTACCTTCTAATCCTGAAGACCAAGTTGTAGGCAACTTAAAATTTTCTAATAAAACCGGATTTTCTCTTGAGCTTATAGGTAGTTTTAACAATTTTAATGTTGCATCATTTTACCAAGAAGAAAAATATCCAATAATTCTTGGTATTGTTAATAATAAATTAATAACTTTATATGATTGCTATCAAAAAAACTATCAAATCTCTTTTCCAGGTTTTACAACTCAAGTATTAGGTGTTAAATTAGCGCTTATTGGACACCATTTTAATATTGAAGAAGAAATAAGGTTTAAAAAAGCTGAATTTGATTTTACTTATTTAAAAGATTTATCACCTCTAATACATGATTTTAATGTTGAAGATGTAGCTGATAAGGTAAAACCTAACTATACTATATATACTAAACGTTTTGCTATTTCAAATGATATAAAAGCCTCCATAACCAAAGGAGATATATACATTAAACAATGTATATATAGTGAAAATAAAAAACACATAATTAATATCAACAAATCTGTATTAATTGAGGTTAAATTAAAACAGCTATCTACAATAGATGAGATATTTAGCGAGTATATCAGCCCTTTAAAAAACTTTATAACTTTAATTTCTAATCAACCTAATTTTATAGAGAAATTGTATGTTTCATTGGATGATTCACCTACAAAGATAGAAATTATTTTTTCTACTTCTAATTATATAGAGAAAAAAAGTGTAAACGAATTCGATTTCTTGTTAAGATTAGAAGACATTGAACAAGATTTCAGTTTAATTATGCAAAAATGGTTCAATTTTTATAATGATTGTCATGACATAATTAATTTATATTTTAGTACTATTTATAACTCTAATTTGTATGCAGAAAATGAATTTTTATCACTTGTCCAAGCATTGGAATCATTTCATAGGAGAATACTTGATAAATCTAGCTTTTATACAGAATCACATAAATTACGTTTAAATGCAATAATTGAAAGCGCTCCTATAGAATATAAAGACTGGTTAATAGATAAATTATTATTTACTCATGAGCCAACACTTTTAGATAGACTAAATGAAACAATTAGTTTAACAAAAAAAACTGTTGACCCTCTAATTATTGATGTCAATAATTTTGTAAAACATGTTAAGAAAATTAGAAACTATCTAACACATTATAATGACCCTTCTGAAGCTGATTTGTTGAGAAAACATGATATTTTTAGAATCAATCAAGTACTTAATTTTACTATAAAAACTTTTCTATTAGTTCAACTAGGATGTACAGCAGAATTTTGTCAGGAAAAAATTTCTCGTGGAAATGAATATAAATATTTAAAAAATTTAATAGAAAAAAAACGTAATGAATAACTTTTCAGAATTACTTCTCCTAATCGAGACTATTAGCATCAATTTCTAGCTTTTTATAAAATTCTAGTTCTACACCATTCCTAGCCACAGGCGATAACATAGCCAAACTCGCCGCCGCACCTAACACTAGGTATAGCCTCGCGCTGGGGTGTAAGTTTATTTTTTAGTTTAGCTTGTATAGTTAACCTAGTTTTACTCACAGCTTGGTCTGTATAAGATGGAGATTGCAATCCTTTGGAGTAATTATAAATTGGAGCAAGAGCGACTTGACGAGCCTCACTCCCGACTCAATACGGTTCGGTTAAGGTTTTTTGATGAAAATTATCGATCGCCAAAGATGCGAAAAATCGCTGTCAAGACGAAAGACTGATCATTGTAGAGACGGCGATTGATCGCGTCTCTTACCTTACCCAAACAGTATTGACTCCCAACTAATCTCAAAGTACACGCAGTAAGCTGGGAATGCTTTCGATCGCAGAGAAATTCCGAATTTCTGCCAAAGCTTGCCGAAAGTTGCCTTCTGGCACATTATGGGTAACAACCACAATCTCTGCTAGTTCCCCTTGAAAGCCTGTTTGGACAATTGACTCTAAGCTAACGCCATAGTTACCAAAGCAAGTACCCAATTTCCCGATAACTCCAGGTTGGTCATTCGTAAGGAAACGGGCGTAAAATCGAGTTATCAAGTCTGCCATCGGCGCAATTTGGCAGTATTCCTGATGCCCACAAGCTAATAATGGATTTGTAACTGCTGTATTAGTTTTGAGGACAGCAACTAAATTCAAAATATCTGACGTGACAGCACTGGCGGTTGCACCAGCACCAGCACCTGGGCCAAAAAACATTACTTGCCCGATAGGTTCTCCTTCGATAAGAATCGCATTGTAAACGCCGTTGATGCTAGCCAAAGGGTGGGCTTGAGGTACTAAAGTAGGATGAACTCTGACGGAAAGGGGGGATGAGGAAGTATCACGTTTAGCGATCGCTAACAATTTAATCACAAATCCCAATTTTTCGGCGTAGGCAATATCTGTTTTGCTCACTTGCCGAATCCCCTCAGTATAAACATCTTGGAGGTTGATGCGTCCCCCGAAACCTAATGATGCGAGGATGGCAATTTTATCAGCTGCGTCTAAGCCATCTACATCAGCTGTGGGGTCAGCCTCAGCATAACCCAAACGTTGAGCATCAGCTAAAACATCATTGAAGTTGCTGCCTTCTGTTTGCATCCGTGTCAGGATGTAGTTTGTTGTACCGTTAATGATGCCTGTTACAGTGTGAATTCGGTTAACACTTAAAGATTGCTTTAAAGGTTGAATCACTGGAATACCACCACCCACAGCAGCTTCTAACATCACGTATACGCCAGCTTGATTGGCAGTGGTGAAAATTTCCGCTCCGAAGCGAGCGATCGCTGCTTTATTGGCTGTGACAACATGCTTACCATTACTTAAAGCTTTGAGAATGAGCGATCGCGCCGGCTCCAGTCCACCCATCACCTCAACCACAATATCTACTGCCGGATCGTTGACAATAGATTCTAAATCTGTAGTTAACACTTCCGTAGACAATTCTACTGCACGGAGTTTATCTAGCGATCGGACTCCCACCCGATAAATTTCTATCTCTTGCAACAATGGGTGACGCCCAGCGCTATCTTGCAACAACTGCACTGTTCCCGTTCCCACAGTGCCTAATCCCAGTATTCCTAGTTTCACACCCATTTTGCACCCAATTTCACCAATAACAATTGTAGGTAGAGCGTTTGCCCTACCTACTGATTATCCTGCTTCCTTTGTCATTTGTCCTTCGTCCTTTGTCTAAAACTAATGACTAATGACCAATGACTAATGACTAAATTAGTAAGTTTCTACGTGCCAGCGATGAGCTTTCTTAAGTTGCTTCTGGTAATCACTCCAGGTTACACCTTCCTTAGCAGCAGCAGTAGTTAAGGCTGCATCAATACCTTCTTCCATACCTCGCAAACCGCAAATGTATGTGTGGGTTTTTTCATTTTTAATTAACTGCCACAATTCATCAGCATGTTCTGCTACGCGGTCTTGGATGTACATTCTACCGCCTTGAGGATTTTTTTGTTCCCGGCTGATGGCAGGAGTGAGGCGGAAGTTATCAGGATATTTTTGTTGAATTTCTTCCAGTTCTTCCTTATATATGAGGTTTGGAGTTGTCGGTACGCCAAATATTAGCCAAGAGAATCCTTTAAATTCGTATTCTGGGTTAGCTGCTTTTTCCGCATCTTTAAACTGACGCCACAGATAAGCTCGCATCGGGGCAATACCTGTTCCGGTTGCCATCATGATCACATTAGCATCAGGGTCATCGGGTAACAACATTTCCTTACCCACAGGCCCTGTAATTTTTACATCTGCCCCTGGTTCTAGGAAACACAGATGTGTGGAGCAAACACCGTACACTGTTTCGCTAGTTTCCGGGTGCTTGTATTCCAACTGGCGGACGCACAGTGATACTGTCTTATCATCTACATCATCACCATGACGAGTTGAGGCGATGGAATATAGTCTGAGTTTTTCCGGCTTGCCGTTTTTGTCTAATCCTGGTGGAATAATCCCAATACTTTGACCTTCTATATACTTCAAATCCCCGGCGGAAATGTCAAATTTAAGGTGTTGAACAATACCAATACCACCTTCTTTGACTAGCGGTTCATTAGATACTACCTTGCCAATAAACGGAGCATTGGGACGGTAAGTGTTAACAGGAATGTCACCGTGGTCTTTTTTGGCTTTCGCTTGAGTCATGGTGTTGCCTTTCTTGTCCTTGTTCTTGAGCTGTTCTTCAGCTGGTGGTTTAGCTAAGTCTTTAGCTTCACTATCAGCATTTACAGGTGTGGCTTTACCATTCCCTTCACTGTTAGCAGTTTCCCCAGATGTAGCTAACTCGCTGACAACGCTTGTAGCACTCCCAAATGAGGCTTTACCATTAACTGGCTGTAGCGCCGTTACAGGCTGGATGCTAACAATTGTGCCGCCTAGACGAGTGATACGTCGCATTTCTTGATTCATCCGGTTGTAAGGCACTCTGATGAACACACTGCCACTTTTCCGAATTGGGTAGTTAGTTTGATCGGTTTCTTCACTCTGACGCAAACCCACTACTTCATAAAGGAAGATGCGGCTACCTAATTCTGTGTTGGCAGCACCCTCAACAGCACCTTGATTGTACATTCGTTCTACCACTCCGATAATTTACTTAACCGTTTTTCAAAAAAAAACTATTCCCATCCCATGCCAGCTTTAGTTTACCGGATTTTCGTTTCACAAAACTGGAGAAAGAAGGAAAAACGGCATCATTAAATTAATGCCTTGCTAAGTACACTCACCAAAGACATGGAGGCATAGCAAAAAACACACCTGTTCACCTTCTAAGGTAAAGGATAAGTCTTGTGGAGAATGTTAATAATGAATCAATTTAATCTTTTTTTCGTTAACTACCACCCCCATCAGGGAGATAGCTTTTTACCTTAGTACCCAAGGAGCAACTCACAATAGCAGATATTCTCAGAGGGCTGCTTTGATCGGTGGAAGCTACCGCTCAGTTTACCTCCAAAATCTGTCCTTGTGCTTGCTTACTCTAGGGGTTTAAATCGGAGAATGCCAAGAGAGGAAGGTTTTCTTCACGATCGGTTTTACTTCTCCAAATCTACTACTCTTCTGGAATGTTGTTAGCTATCTTCATTACCTGTCGATAGATAATTACATAACTAGGACAACTCCAGCTACAAACATAACAAGATAGAGAATCGTAATTCAAGCAACTGTAATTAGTTTCACTTGATGCGAAAAATCTGTCAACCTTGTATCAGTACTTTGCCATAACGTCAACGCTTCTATATGAGCATATCCATAAATTTACAGCCAATAATTTGAGTAATGCAAGTTGTTTCCTCATTCGTTGGATAGATTTTTGCTTTGAATATATTAAGTATTGTCGAGCAGGAATTACAATTTAGGAACATTAAAAAATTTGCGGCAATAATAAATTATACCTTATAGTCTTGATTCTATAGAGTCACAAGTAGCAGAGTGATAAAGGTGCAACGCTGATGGGCGGTGCTGATCCCCATTTTTAAATTAACAACTAAATTAACAAAAAAATGATTGATGAACCATGTTAATTCTTCTTGACAGCAATCTTGTATGGGATACCCCCTTCTGTTAAAATCAAATATATCACTAGGATTAAATACTTACCGGCACCAACATTCAGGCTAGTCCGACGAGTAGCAACTTAAAAGAGAAGGCAGGAGGCAAAGGGCAGATCGCGCAGCGTGTCGTAGACAAGGCAGGAGGAAAGAATTATGAATGATTTTTTTTATTTCTGGGTCAAAAGCCCAGTTTAAAAATAAGAATTGTATTGAGCGAAAAGTGCCGCGAGATTCGAGGCATCTACAGCTTAAATCCCACGCTTTTAAACGTGGGTTACTCCTGTTTCCTACCTCCTGCCTCCTGCCTCCTGCCTCCTGATTACTTTGTTGCCTACCCGCTTGGTGTCTTATAGATGTGCTAGGTAGCAAGAACGCAGGACAAACCAAAGGGGTAAACTCCTGGCTTCAGAATCTGCTGTGTGAAAAATTATTGACACAACTTTAGTATTTTAGAGGAGATTTATGACAAGAAAGCCAGAACGCGTAGTACTGATTGGAGTAGCCGGAGACTCTGGGTGTGGTAAATCTACATTTTTGCGTCGTTTGATAGATTTGTTTGGTGAAGATTTAATGACAGTTATCTGCTTGGATGACTATCATTCCCTGGATCGCAAACAGCGCAAAGAAACGGGGATAACGGCACTAGACCCCAGGGCAAACAATTTTGATCTGATGTATGAGCAAATTAAAGCGCTCAAAAGTGGTGAAGCGATTGATAAGCCGATTTACAACCACGAAACCGGCTTGCTCGATCCACCAGAGCGGATCGAGTCGAATCACATTATAGTTATTGAGGGGCTGCATCCTTTATATGATGAGCGGGTGCGATCGCTAATCGACTTCAGTGTTTATTTTGACATTAGCGATGAGGTCAAAATTGCCTGGAAAATCCAGCGAGATATGGCTGAACGCGGTCATCGCTATGAAGATGTGTTAGCGCAAATCAATTCCCGCAAACCTGACTTTGATAAATTTATCGAACCGCAAAGAGAATTTGCTGATGTGGTTCTCCAGGTATTGCCCACAAACTTGATCAAAAACGACACCGAACGTAGAGTCTTACGGGTACGTATGCTCCAGCGGGAAGGTAAGGAAGGCTTTGATCCAACCTACCTATTTGATGAAGGGTCAACAATCAATTGGACTCCCTGTGGACGCAAGCTGACCTGTTCTTATCCTGGTATGCAACTATACTACGGTTCAGATGTTTACTACGGCCGCTATGTCTCAGTACTAGAGGTGGATGGTCAATTTGACAATTTGGAAGAAGTCATTTATATCGAAACTCATCTCAGCAATACATCCACAAAATATCAGGGTGAATTGACTCACTTGTTACTCCAGCACCGCGAGTATCCAGGTTCCAATAATGGAACTGGTTTCTTCCAAGTGCTTACAGGTTTGAAGATGCGTGCTGCTTATGAGCGGTTGACAGCTACGGAAGCAAAGTTAGCGGTTCAGGTTTAAAGCAGCAGTGTTTGTGTCAAAGCTTAAGGGGCGCTTTCGGGTGCTCCTTTTTTTGTGTTATTAAATACATTTAAAATAAAAAATAATTAGCATACATTATCTTACTTACGGATATTTACTTTATAGTTACTGGTTTTTATCAATATCAAGAAGATACTAACGACTGAAGTATAAATATTGTTATGATTTCAGAAATTAGGAGTTGAACTAAATACTCACATTTAGTCAACGAAAAAACTCTCGATGGAGGAATTTCCTTTGTCTCGTCGATATCTATTTACCTCTGAGTCAGTTACCGAAGGTCATCCAGATAAAATCTGCGATCAGATTTCTGATACCATTCTAGATGCCCTACTGACACAAGATCCTAGCAGTCGTGTCGCCGCTGAAGTCGTAGTTAATACTGGTTTGGTGCTAATCACTGGTGAAATAACTACCAAAGCTAATGTAAATTTCGTCAATCTCGCCCGGAAAAAAATTGCCGAAATTGGTTATACCAATGCTGACAATGGCTTTTCCGCTAACAGCACCAGTGTTCTGCTAGCTTTAGACGAACAATCACCCGATATCGCCCAAGGCGTTAATACCGCCCAAGAAACCCGCGAACAAGATAGTGATGAACAATTTGACAAAATTGGCGCGGGCGATCAAGGTATAATGTTCGGCTTTGCCAGCAACGAAACACCAGAACTGATGCCCTTACCCATCAGTCTTGCCCACCGTATTGCTCGCCGATTGGCAGCAGTCCGCAAAACAGGTGAATTGTCATATCTGCGTCCTGACGGTAAAACCCAAGTAACCGTGGTCTACGAAGATGGACGCCCAGTAGGTATTGATACGATTCTAATTTCCACCCAGCATACAGCTAGTATTGGGGAAATTACGGATGAGGCGGCGGTACAAGCCAAAATTAAACAAGACCTCTGGTCAGCAGTGGTCGAACCTGTTTTTGGTGACATTGACGTTAAGCCTAATCAGGAAACACGTTTTTTAGTCAATCCCACTGGCAAATTTGTCGTTGGTGGTCCTCAAGGAGACTCTGGTCTGACAGGACGGAAAATAATCGTTGATACCTACGGTGGTTATTCACGGCATGGTGGCGGCGCTTTTTCTGGCAAAGACCCCACAAAGGTAGACCGTTCTGCGGCTTATGCGGCTCGCTATGTAGCGAAAAATATTGTCGCCGCTGGGTTGGCAGAAAAAGTTGAAATCCAGCTATCTTATGCTATTGGTGTAGCACGACCAACAAGTATCTTAGTGGATACCTTTGGCACTGGCAAAGTGGATGAAGAAAACTTACTGGAATTAATCAACAAGCACTTTGAACTCCGTCCAGCAGGGATTATCCATACCTTCAACTTACGCAACTTACCAAGTGAACGAGGCGGACGTTTTTATCAGGACGTCGCGGCTTACGGTCATTTTGGGCGTGCTGATTTAGACTTGCCTTGGGAACAGACCGATAAAGCCGAATTGTTGAAGCAAGCAGCGAATGAGTCACTTTCGGCAGTAGTTGCTCAGGCACTGACTTAGACTTATACGCTACTGTAAAAACTTAGTTTATCTACGTGAGGGGATTGGCAACTTGACAAATTACCAATACCCTTATTTTTTAGTAACCACCTGAATATCGAAAAATAAAACAGGATTCAGGAGTCAGAATTCAGAATTCAGAATACTCTACCCATGTTCGTTCAGTGTACCGTAGACTTGTTGACTAATGACTAATTACCAATGACTAAATCCAAAAATAAGTCAGCATGAGAGTCAGGATAGTTAGTGGTAGACCAAAACGTAAGTGTTCCCAGAATGATAATTGATAACCAAGTTTTGCAACAGCCTCAGCAACAATTAAATTAGCAACTGAACCTAACAAAGTTAGATTACCTGCTAAGGTAGATCCTGCTGCTAATAGTAACCAGGTTTTTGTATCTGGATGGGGAAGTAAATGTTGTAGTAACAATACTGCTGGAACATTAGAAACTAAATTTGAAAGCAGAGCAGTAATTCCTAATATGCTCAGGGGATTATAAACTAAATCGCTAAATAAATTCAATATTCCTAATTTTTCTACTCCAGCGGTAACAATAAATAGTCCAGAAAACATCACCAGTAAATCCCAATCTACTTTATTTAAAATTCGTTGCGGTTTGATTCGCCTAGTAATGAACAGTAAACTGGCAGCTACGAGTGTTGCTTGGGCTGGGGGTATTCCAATTAAGAATGCAATTAATAGTCCTCCTGTTATTAATAGGCTTTTAGTAAGTAACGGTTGAAATATGCGGTAACGCACGGAGGTTACACTCGGATAAGACTTAGTAGAACGGACATCAGGATAAAGCCACCACAATAAAGCAATTTGGATCGACAAACTTACTAATACGATGGGAGTCAATGCTTTCGCAAAATCGAGATAACTGATACCAGAGACCGAACCAATTAGAATATTTTGCGGATTACCACTTAAGGTTGCTACTGAACCTAGATTAGTTGCTCCTGCCAAAGCAAGTAAGTAAGGAATAGGATTGAGGTTCAAAGTTTGGGTTAAACCGAGAACCAAAGGAGTCAAAATTAGAGCGATGGTATCGTTCAGAAAAAAAGCCGAGAGAATCCCACTGCCAAAAGTTAAAACAATTAGCAAAGCCAGAGGGCTGCGAGTAAAGTGTGTAACTGTATCAAGGGTTAATTGGAAAAAACCAGCGTAAGCTAAGTTTGTACTGATTATCATCATGCCAAACAGCAAAATCAGCGTTTTATAGTCTATTGCTTGCCATGCTTCTTTGAGGTCTAATACCCCGAATGCCATCAGCAAAGATGCACCAACTAAAGCAATACTGGCTCGGTTCATCCGCAAACCAGGTAGATATCCTAAACCCAAACCTATATAAGTCAGCCCAATGATGATGTATCTGAAAACAATCATGATTTTGCTAGATGCTTGTGACGTGATGCCTTTCTATTAACTCCTATTTTTGTTTCAGGTACACAGAACCAAAAAACTGCTAAAGTCACAACTGCGATCGCTGCTAGAATCAAAAAACCAACATTGTAACCACAAACCCAAGCTTTCACATTGCTCAAACCTGCACCAATGCCAATGGCAGTGTTGAGAATCCCTTGGGTAAGATTAAAGCGTTCGGTGCCTTTAGTCAAATCAGCTACCATCAACACCGAAACACCAAAAATACTGGCTCCAATACCATCCAAAATTTGCACAGAAACGAGAAAATAAGGATAGCTTTCAGGTAAATGCTCAAATATGGCCCAACACCATCGCGCACATCCGCGAGAAAGACATTCAAGTAATCAAGCCATCGCAAACCCTTCTCACTCGGTCTTCGCTGTTTTTGCATAAGTCTTTAATGATATTTTGTGAGCTATGGAGAGGTAACAATACTCTTATACAAAAATCGTGCCAAAGATACTGAGAACCGCTATATTTTCACAACTAATGTAGAGACGTTGCACTGCAACGTCTCTACAGAACGGTATTGCCATAAGAAACCCCCTCTGCTTTTGCCATAGTAAAGTGATTACAAGGCAGAGGGGTTTCATTTTTCTTAATATTTTTGTAGAGGCAGGTTTTAAGGATAATTCTGGCAAAAAACTAGTTTATTTGATTTAAAACCCGCCAAAACCTATGTTGTATTAATTTTAAGCTGTGTACTCAGTTGGGCTATTTCCAATCGGGAATTTCAGCGTCTTCTCCACCAATCCCGATTCCAGTGTTAAATATTTCCGCATCAGTAAGATTTAGATCGTTCATTGATGCTTGATACACATTAGAATCGTGAATCGTAGCACGAGTAAAATTTACTCTGTTGAGATTGACTTGCTTCAAATTCACATTACTTACATAAGCGGATGTTAGGTTAGCACCTGCCAAGTTTGCACCAGTTAAGTCAGCACCTTCGAGGTTAGCTCCTACAAGGTTAGCTCCTTGCAGCTTCGAGCCTCTCAAGTCAGCACCAATTAAATGAGCGCCACTGAGGTTAGCTCCTGATAGATCGCACTTAACACATTCCCCAGTTGAAAGCAGCTTTTGTAAATCCTGTGGATTCTCAGCTCTAACCGAGCTAGCAAAAAATAGGGGAGTTGCTAAGGCAATGGCCGCTAATAGCTGGAGTTTCATAATTTTCCCCCTTAATAATCAAGTTGCGTCCGTTCTGTCCCTCACAACTCTATTATCTCACTAAACTTCGTGAGGTCAATCTATCTTGTGACAATCTATCTCCTGACAAGTTAGTTGTGATCTGAAACACAGATAAAAGTGATGCCAAAAATGCCATTAATTCCGATCTGTTGGCGATTTTTACCAAAAATTCCTTAAAAAATGCCAGTATTAAATCACTATTAAATCTTTTTAAAAGTAAAAACTGGTGCTACTTGCTATAGCTAGTTAAAGAAGTATTTATACTTATCAATTGATGGTTTAGATTAAGTCCTCAGAAATTCTCGCATATATTGATTAACCAATTCCGGCTGTTCTTGCTGCACCCAATGGCCACAATTAGGAATGTACTTGATTTGAAAATCCCTGACATAAGCTGCGGTATCGTAGGTTAGTTCCTTGCCAAGTGCAGTGTCGTTTTCTCCCCATATGATCAGTGTTGGTACTTCCAGAATGCCCCAATTTGGATTTAGCATTCTCTGCTGAAAAACATTGCGGTAGTAGTTCAACATTGCTGTGAGGGCACCGCGTTTTGCAGCAGCATTTTTATATGCGTCAATATCCGCTTTAGTGAAAGCACTCTTGTTAACTGCTGTACCTTTAAAAATTGTTTCAATTGCTTGGTAGTCTGTAGATTGTAATAATAATTCTGGCATCCAGGGTAGTTGAAAAAGGAAGATATAGTAACTTCGCTGCAACTGTTGGGGAGTGCGTAAGCCTTGGGCAAATTTGGCAGGATGAGGCATGTTAAGAATAATTAATCGCTCTACCATTTCGGGATAAGTGTATGCAAAAGCCCAAGCGATCGCACCACCCCAATCATGTCCAACTAATACACATTTTTGGTATCCTAATCCTTTAATTACTCCCTCAACATCTTTGATAAACTCCTTCATTACATAAGCTAATTGCTCATTTGGTTTATCACTATCGTTGTAACCACGTAAGTCAATGGCAACTACTTTAAAATCTTGGGCAAATTCTGGTATTTGATGCCGCCAAGAGTACCAAAACTCAGGAAACCCATGCAACATTAACATTAAAGGGCCTTCGCCTTGGGTAACATAGTGTAGTTTTACCCCATTGTTAGTTGTTATATATTCGTGTTTCCAAGAACTTTCTATTAAAGACATAATTAATCTAAATTCAGCATTAAAAAATACTAAATAATAATACTGTACTTAATAAATTTAATGTTATTTCGAGCAGCCTCACATCTATTAAAAGACAGTATTACGATAGAGATTTTTGGCAAAAAGATAATTTGCCTTGGGGTAGATGTGAATCGTGGGTAAAATTTGGTAAAAGGTAGATATAATTTTCTCCAACTACCATGACACAACAGTTGACAAACCATGCTTCATTGTGGGTTGAGCGACTGGGGCGATTTGGCTATGTTTCCAAGGGAGTAGTTTACGGTATAGTTGGACTACTCGCAGCACAGGCGGCTTTTGGCAGGGGCGGTAGAACAACTGATACCCAAGGCGCTCTCCAAACAATTGTCAATCAGCCATTTGGGGAATTTTTGCTGGCTTTAGTTGCAATTGGCCTAATTGGATACGTAATCTGGCGTTTTGTACAGGCAATTAAAGACCCAGAAAACAAAGGTAATGATGTCAAAGGTTTAGCAGTACGAATTGGTTATGCAGTTAATGGCTTGATTTATGCAAGTTTAGCCTTAAGTGCTGTGCAAATCGTTATGGGTATAGGCAGCGGTAAAAATAGTAGTGATTCTACTGAAGATTGGACAGCACGTTTGCTTTCTCAACCCTTTGGTCAATGGTTAGTCGGAACTTTGGGGGCGTTTGTAATTGCTCTAGGCTTCTATCAGTTTTATCAAGCTTTTAGTGGCAAATTTCGTAAAGAACTCAATTTAACTGAGTTAAACAATACACAAGCTCAATGGGTAATGAGGATTTGCCGATTTGGTTTAGCGGCACGAGGTATAGTATTTTGCATTATCGGCTGGTTTTTAATTCAAGCAGCAAAACAGTCGAACGCCGCTACCGCAGAAGGTTTAGATGAAGTATTACAGACGCTAGCGCAACAACCTAACGGAGCATGGCTTTTAGGTATTGTGGCACTAGGTTTAGTTGCTTATGGGATTTACACAATAATACAGGCGCGGTATCGTCGGGTAGTCAATGTTTAGATGGTGCAATGCTGAGAATTTCAATTTATAAAAATGGCAATAATAGAAACCCGTGGTATCTGGCTGACCACTACTGATAGTAAAGTTCTTAGATCGAAGGAACGCATTGGTGAGGCGATGGATTTGCTTGCCGAGACGGGATTTAATGTGGTGTTTCCCGTTGTTTGGAACAAGGCAGTAACTTTATATCCCAGTCAAACAATGCAGCAGACCTTTGGAGTCGAAATTGACCCGATGTCTGTAGGTCGCGACCCTTTAGAAGAAGTAGTGATTGAAGCGCGGCGAGTTGGGTTGAAAGTTATTCCTTGGTTTGAATACGGTTTTGCCAGTTCCTACAATTTGAATGGTGGTGTACTTTTACAGAAAAAGCCGGAATGGGCTGCGCGTGATTGTAACGGCAACTTACTGAAGAAAAACGGCTTTGAGTGGTTAAATGCCCTCGATGCACAGGTGCAGGAATTCTTCTTAAACTTAGTGCTGGAAGTTGTAAAGAATTACGATGTGGATGGTATTCAAGGAGACGATCGCTTGCCAGCATTACCCTCTGAAGGTGGCTATGATCGGGGAACTGTCAGCCGCTATCGCCAGCAATTCGATCGCAATCCACCACAGAACCATAAGGATAGGCAATGGTTACAGTGGCGTGCAGATATTCTCACTGAGTTTTTGGCGCGTCTCTATCAGGAGGTGAAAGCGGTGAATCCTAACTTATTAGTAGCGATCGCACCTAATATTTATGATTGGGCATTCCAGGAATATCTGCAAGACTCACCCGCATGGCTGAAGCGGGGAATAGTTGATATGATTCAGCCGCAGATTTATCGCCGTGACTTTAAAAGTTATCAGGCGATCGCTGATAAACTGGTAAACCAGCAGTTTGCAGAAGCGACACTGCCGAAGTTAGTACCGGGAATACTGATGAAGCTTGGCTCTTACTGTATTAGTCCAGAATATCTGGTGCAGGCAATTGAATACAATCGTCAACTTGGCATTCAAGGAGAGGTATTCTTTTTTTACGAAGGTTTGCGCGAGAATAACAATACCCTTGCTAAAGTTTTGCGAAATGGGCCTTATGCTAAGTCTGCATCATTTCCTACTCTGTTAGATTTGAGTGCAAGTGGCGTGAGTCACAAGAGGACATCTGCAATTTGGCCAGGAGTGGAAAATTTGTTAAAAAAGATTTTTTAAGGGAAAAGGCGCGTGGAATATAAATTGCCAGTGGAAAAGGTAATTAATACTTTAAAAGAAGATTTACCGACACTTTTTGAAAAAGATATTTCTTATGACATTTATACACAGAATATCTATTTTAAAGACCCGGTGAATACATTCAAATACAAATTTAACTATCGCATTATATTTTGGACTTTACGATTTCACGCTCGGCTATTTTTTACTCAGATTTACTTTGATGTGCATGAAGTTTATCAGTCAGCCGAAGACACGATTTTAGCAAAGTGGACGGTGCGGGGAGTGTTGCGCGTTCCCTGGAAAGCAGGGTTGCTTTTTAATGGCTATTCAACGTATAAACTCAATCAAGATAATTTGATATACGAGCATATCGACACCTGGGATAGAAAGCCAGGAGAGATTTTACGGCAGTTTTTGCAAAGGGAAGGAGATAGCTAGTTAGCTATTATATAGCGCTTTTCGTTGGCGTGAGGTACATCCGTAGGGGCACGGCACTGCCGTGCCCCTACACCCCACTTTATCCACCTGGGAACTGCTATATCTCTTCTATGCTTTTTTGGTAGGTGCATTGATCGCTCGTGCATCTATAATGTTTTGCGATACGTTCGGGATAAACCAATTCACTTCACCGCTTTTCAAGATTTTAGTACCAGCTTGATTGAATTCAATTACCCCAGTATCTGGATTTGTCTTCAAAACTAAGTTAGTTCCATTTGGAACCTTAAGCACAAAGCCACCCGCCAATTCTTGCCCTTGTTTGTCTCTTCCCGAAGTAAGAGCTATAGAGTCATTTGCTAGATAAACTCCCTTACAATTCCATCTATCTTTAGTTGTCTGGCCATTACCCAGAAAATACAGTGCAGCCCCCTCAGAATATTCATCATCGTCAATATCTGGTTCTGGCCCGTAGATAGCTAGAGTCTTACCTGTTTGATTAGTACACTGACCCCAATCAATTCCTGACTCAAAGGCATATTTTTGCAACTCTAACTCATTGATTTTCTGGTCGATTTGCTCCGGTGTATAGCCCTCTAATTGAGTTTGTGTTTTTTCTGCCATTTTCAAAATATTCACTTGTTGAGTCAGTGTTATATAATCAGGATTTTTGCTATATTCCGGGCGATCGGCTAGCGAAGGTTGAGCAAATACTAAACTTGCGAGTAATACAACCACCATCAAAATATATTTTAAGTTTTTCATCTTTTTGTCCCTACTTTTACAAATTGCAGGCTCTACTTGCTCTCTAAAGAGTATTGCCAGCATTATAACTAATGTTAAATATTGAAACTTTGTAATTTTTTTGCCGCAAGTATTTTTGCTTTTCCCTTTTGACTGACTTTGACTCGCACATCACGAATGAAACTCTCCCAACAACACAATTGAACACTTCAATTCTTGAATCATCTGCGTGTCACTTCGCTGACAGCTAATCCCCCGCCTGTGGGATAACGGACGGAACGTAATACTGCTAAATCAAACGCCTGAGCTTCCCGAATTACGACTCTAGCGACATCATCACCTCTGATTGTTTGGATATTTGTATTCACCTGTAACTGGGTTTTAGAAGCGATGTCAGAATTTTGCTTGTTAAGCCAGTACAGCTTCAATTTTGCAGGTCTGGACTGGAATTCAACAGCCTGAGTTACTCTATGTACGTAAGTATCCTTGCTTTTCGGCGAACTATCATCTGGAAAAATCTGGAAGACCGCTCTTATGGGTTCCTATCAATGATAATTTTAAGCATTGGGAACCCCTAAAAATCGAAGTTTATGAACGCAGCCGACGACAAAACGATTGTTCGCGAGTATTTCAATTCCACAGGGTTTGACCGTTGGAAGCGAATCTACGGGGATGGCGAAGTCAACAAAGTCCAATTAGACATCCGCAATGGACACCAGCAAACTGTGGATACAGTTCTCGGTTGGCTGAAGGCTGATAACAATTTATCAGAGCTATCAATCTGTGATGCTGGGTGTGGTGTCGGTAGTCTCAGCATTCCCCTGGCGGTAGATGGTGCCAAAGTCTATGCCACCGATATTTCAGAAAAAATGGTAGAAGAAGGCAGGGATAGAGCAAAGCAAACTTTGGGAAATGCCGAAAATCCCACTTTTGCTGTGCAGGATTTGGAATCATTGAGTGGTAGCTACCATACCGTTATTTGCCTAGATGTTCTCATCCATTACCCTCAAGAAAAAGCCGATGAGATGATATCTCACCTCTGTTCTTTGGCACAGTCGCGGATAATTCTCAGTTTTGCGCCGAAGACCTGCGCCCTGACTATACTCAAGAAAATTGGCAGTTTCTTTCCTGGGCCAAGTAAAGCCACTCGTGCATATTTGCATCGTGAGGCTGATGTGGTAAAAATCTTGGAAAGTAATGGCTTTTCATTGCAACGACGGGCAATGACGAAGACTCGCTTCTATTTTTCTCGGCTACTGGAAGCTACACGCAATTAAGGTTAAAATCGCAGCAAAGGTATAATAAACATCTTGCTGCGATTTGACAATCTCAAAGCTGAGATATGGTAGATATTGCCGTTGGCATCAAGCTTTATTTTTTCTCTAAATAACCGTTGTTCCGCTCTGCATAATCATACATTCTTACAAAGTAAGCGATCGCAGCTGTTCCCAAGAGAATAGTGAAAGCAAATAACCACATTTACGTTTTATTCAGATAAAATTTCTTCTTTGAAGCTTCAACAGAAGATATCAGACTTTTGGGGATGCTGACTCAAAGGGTTTTATAGGTGTATTTAATTTCTTGTTTATTTAGTTTCTCTAATTCCCTAATTTCATACCACAACGGGTGACATTGTATTAACCAACGCTGCACTAATTAGTGTATAAGCTAAAAAACTGTCGCCGGGAGTAGATTGATATATTGGAACCTTTATGAAAGTCAGGTTAAAATCACAAGCAATGTGTAAATCTGAAGTGAAACTATGAAAACTGCTGAAAAATTAGCTGCTGGTTGGCTACTTACACTCGGATTCATGTTTGTAACTCTATCAGCAACAGCGGCATTAGAAAAATTTGCTACACGTAAAGCCATCATAATACCCACGGGTGAGTATGAGTTTAACGCACCGAATGCTACTTATGAAGATAATAATGCTGGTGTTGGTGGTCTAATTTTTGGCGTCCCTACCCTAACACTGGGCACGTGGTTAGCATTGGGATTGTACCGTCAAAGTCGGCAGGAGAAAAAGGCGATTAATCAACAAGTTAGCGATCGCCTGCAATCGATTTTTTATGAGATGCTACAAGAAAATCACGGGCGCGTAACTGTTTTAGGCTTTGCCATGCAGTCACAACTACCCGCAGCCCACGCCAGACAATATTTAGATGAAAAAGCTAAAGAATTCAATGCAAACTTTAAGGTGAACGAAGAAGGGGCTGTATCATATCATTTTGATGTCTAATTATCATTTGTCCTTTGTCATTTGTTATTTACTAATGACCAATGACCAATGACGATCTTCAACTTACGGCTAGGTCTAATGACGCAGATTTTTTTGAGCGTAGCTGCCATTTTAGGCGGTTTGTCAGTTGCTGCTGGTGCTTTTGCTTCCCATGCCTTGCGAGAAAAGATTAGTGAGCGATCGCTAGAAATTTTTGAAACTGGCGCTCGTTACCAAATGTATCATGCTCTAGCACTTTTCTTAGTAGCAATACTAATTAGTCGTACCGAGTCCCCTCAACCTACTCTTGTCACCAGTGGATGGCTGTTTATCATTGGCATTGCTATTTTCTCAGGTAGCTTGTACGCCCTTAGCTTAACCAGTATTAAATCCTTCGGAGCGATTGCACCACTAGGCGGCACAGCCTTGATTGCTGGTTGGGGTGCTTTAGCTTTTGCTGCTTGGAATTTGAAGTTGTAAAAAAGTTAGGAGTTAAGAGTTTTTAACTCCTAACTCCATTTTTTAGAAGCTCATTTACCTCATTGTTACAGCATATTTTATACAAATATGCCATACTTGATTGAGCATTTTAATTCCCACAAGCTGCAAAGGATGAACTCAATTCCTTTCTTTCTAAGTGGGGAAAGTGACTCTTCTGTATGTACAAAAACTAATAAATCAACAAAAATATTTTCTAACAAATAAAATTGACCAATTCATCAATCATAATTTGAACAATGGGCAGAGTTTGCAATCATTTTACCTATTAAAATACAAATAAACTAGTACCGTTATTTAGAGGTAACACAGAATTTAAAATTCCTAATTTTATTTTTTTAAAAAAGCTAGTACTGAGGAGTTAAAAGCTTATAAATTATAGCTCCTTGCTCTCAGGCGGATTAACAAATTATCCAAAGCTGCATTAGCTGAAGGTGTTTCAGGTAATGAGCTATATTGATATGCCTCCTGTAATTTATTACGCAGACGTTCATATTCTCTTTGATGAAAAGCTACATTAATATCTGACAAAATAGACTTTTCTGTACCTGCCAATTTTTGGGCGATCAAATCAGAAATATATGGTAAATTAAAAACCTCATTTAGCTTAATTAAATTAGACTCAACTACTCCTGTTTGCATCAGATAAATCCCAGTTAATAGAACTCGGTAAACATAAAGTAATGGCTTAAGTCGATGCGTATGTTCTTTCTCAAAAAGTTTCCATTCTGTTGCGGCAAAACCAATATAATGGTAACTATGATGACGGGTAATACAATTTTTAGCAATAATTTTTAATTCCTCATGTTCGGGTGAGGTTATTAATATTAAAGGAGAATACAATTGTTCTAACACATAACCATTCTTTTTAAGTAGCATCAAAAAGAATTTTTTGACATCATGAGTTACTAAATCAATTTCTAAAGATTCGCGAACTTCTGAAACTTCAATAGTTTCATTTCTAGTCTGTAATCCCACTACTTCTTGAACTGGTAAAATATGCACACCACGCAAGTCATAATCAGAATCGGCTGAGGGAAAGCCATATAAGTGGGAACCACTGATGACGCTGAATAAAAACGGGTAAGGCTGTTGCCCAATAATTGTGTTAATAGTAGTTGGAATATTCATAATGTGCCGTTTACTTGCTTACCTCGCTTCGCCTATTTCTTTAGAACATATTCTATATAAACCAGAACACTCACTCATCGTCCAGAGTTCTCAACCCCGCGAAATGATCTCTGAGGTGGTAAATGCAGATGGTTTTGGTGTGGGTTGGTATCATAGTCAAAAAAATACCGATCCTTTTATCTACAAAAATACCCTACCTATTTGGAATGATATAAACTTACCCAGTCTCAGCCGTTACGTTGAATCAAAGTGCGTTCTTGCTTATGTCCGCAGTGCTACACCAGGACAAGCCGTAGATTTTGCTAACTGTCAGCCTTTTAACCATCAACAACAGCTATTTATTCACAATGGACGAATCGAAAATTTCCGCAAAACATTACACAGAAAAATTCGCAGCACTTTAACCCAAGAATTTTACGAAAAAATTAATGGCAGTACTGACTCCGAACACATTTTTGCATTGTTACTTTCACAAAGTCAAATTAACAAACATCGACCTCCAGAATATGCTTTACGCACCACATTATTAACGCTTTTAGAGATGGCAAAACGCTATCAAGTAGAAGCCTCACTCAATGTAATTTTTAGTGACGGGCATCGTTTAATAGCTTCTCGTTTTGCTACCACTTCACCGCCTCCATCTCTTTACTGGATACGAGACGATCCGACTTTCCCACAATCCGTAATTATTGTGTCTGAACCTCTATTTCTAGGTAATTGGATTGCTTGCCCAGAAAATAGCATCATTAGTGTGGGAGCAGACTGTGAGATCCAAATTGAGCAAATTTAGTGTAAAAGAGGCTATTTCTCAAGCCTTTGATAAATATCGCTCGAAAACTTTTGCGCTATTCCAGGATATGGACGAAGCCACATTCTCTAGTCAACCTTATTCTGACTCGATCTGCTATTTGCTGGTACTTGGGGCATATTGCCTGTATCGAGTCTTTATCGCCGCTAGAACATAGCACTTAGGCACTTACTGGCTACTATTCTAATAGGAAAATGCGGAAAAATAGCTTGAAAGCTTGAGCTATATTGCTTAGGCATGATTTTATTAGCTATGGCTATGTGTTTCACTGATTGGGGTAAAGGTCTGCTATCAAAGTAACCTATTACGCCAAGCAAACGGAGGTTTCATGTCGATATCTAAAGCTGTTAACAGCAAGGTTACTTCTCAAAATAGCGTTGAAAAACGCTTGCAGATAGAGCGTTTGGTAGGAGCAACTCAAATAGTTGCACCTAGTACTGGGAGTGATGTAGTGAAGGGATTAACTCAAACACCTAAATCTCTACCCCCTTGTTACTTTTATGATGACCGTGGTTCCGATCTGTTTGAGCAAATCTGTGATTTACCAGAATATTATCTTACACGCACAGAAACAACGATTTTACAGCAGTATGCTGGTGAAATTGCCAAGATAACTGGCGTTTGTGAATTGGTAGAACTTGGCAGTGGCAGTTCTAGTAAAACCCGCATTTTACTAGATGCCTACCAGCAACTAGGCTATCCTCTGCATTACCTACCAATTGATGTATGTGCAGGTATGTTGGAAAGTAGTGCCAAGCAGTTATTAGAAGATTATCCCTTACTCCAAGTTTATGCACTAGCGGGAACCTATGAATTAGCCCTTGCAAAACTCCTACCGACGCAATTACCTAGTCGGATGATTTGTTTTATTGGTAGCAGTTTAGGTAATCTTACCCCTGATCAGTGTGATCTGTTCTTCTCTCAAATTACCAATGCTCTACAAGTAGGTGAGTATTTTTTATTGGGGATAGATTTACGAAAGCCAAAACAGATTTTGGAACCAGCTTATAATGACAGCCAGGGAGTGACAGCAGCATTTAACCTCAATATGCTGGAACATTTAAATCAGCGGTTTGAGGGTAACTTTGACACCACCCAGTTTGAACACCGAGCATTTTACAATGAAAGCGAGCATCAAATAGAAATGCATTTATGCAGCCTGCGATCGCAAATTGTAGAATTACGCGCTCTTAATCTTAAGGTTAATTTTGCACTAGGTGAGACTATCCTCACGGAAATTTCCCGCAAATTTGACCTTAATACTATCAAACAGCAACTAACTGCACAAGGTTTATTACCTCTTCATGTGTGGAGAGATCCAAATCAATGGTTTGGCTTAATGCTCTGTCAGCTGCAAGCATAAAGCAAATCAGAGTATGACTCACATATATAGCTGAGGGCTTTTAATTCATGCAAGAAGTATATAGATATGAGTGAAAAAGAATCTAGAGACGTAGCAATGCTACGTCTCTAAAAGGTTTCTGGATAACGCATATTTAATTTCACCAAATCTCTATTGCATACAAACGAGAACAGCTATAGATGATATTCGTCCCACCCCAACAAGAGAGAACAATTAGAATCCCTCTTGCTGGGGTAGTATTTTCACTAGGTAATGTTATATGTAACGTATGAATGCAAATTTCGATCAACCCAAGCAAGTAAACTAAATGTTTAGCCGAACCGCTAATTATTGCTGCATCGAAGGTGTGGGAAAAATTCTGCTGAATATAGGAACCCGTGGACGAGGCTTATTTGCTGTTATATTGGCATTAGTAGCAGAAGAGTTATTAATTGCCTCAGAAAGGAGAGGTGGTTTGCTATTAGTATTAGTAGAATTGGCAAAATCACTCAATTGGGTAGCCAAAGGTGAACTTGAAGATATGGAAGTAACATTCTCAGGATTTTGACTGTTGGTTTTTACCGGAGTTTGAGCTTGAGATGGTGTAACGAGGAAAGTTGAACTTGTTCCTAATACCAGTACGAGTAAATGAGAAATATATTGTTGCATAGGGATTGGTAAAATGGGTTGATAAATATTCAAAGCTTAAAGAAGTTGTGTTTGTTCTCAGTTAGAAATAAAACTGCAATTTTCCAATAGAAATCATGACGCTGTTGTCCAAGAAAACTTGAACACAGTGATTTCCAAATGAACAGACTATTAATGCTTAGTACATTAATTCGCTAACAACAATCTAACTTCCCTCAATCAAGGGGAAGCTAAACTCTCTTTTGTAAAAAGAAAGAGAGCGGTTATTTTAAGACTACTGAATCTGCCTGAAAGAGAAGCAAATAGATACACCTGGAATAATTGACGTTTTTTAATCAACTAAGCCAGCACAACTATTAATATTCTAGTTATATTTAACTTGTTAATAAAAGAGGAATGTTACTGAAATTTTTAAAAAAACTGATTTATATAAAATTAACTATAACTCGCATATTTAACTAACTAAAGCAAAAAGTATATGAACTTTTAATAAAACCTAAGTTTGATGAAGTAGTTTTCAGAATATATCAGCTTGTGTAAACGTTTTAGCTGGTTTACGGTTTGACAAAAATTTGATTACACACCTTTTCAGAGAGGAAATTATGCAATAATCTATGATTTACCAAGACATTCGGATTCTGCAAAAGGGAGAAGAACGAGGAAAGAAAGAGGAGGCGCTACAACTGATTTTGCGTCAGTTAATACTACGCTTTGCTGCAATTGATATCATGTCCGCATAATTAGTTATGATTCCCACAGTCATTGCACCCCACCCCTTAATCCCCTCCCCGCAAGCGGGGAGGGGAGACAAAGCGTAGCTTTGGCGGGGTGGGGTTCTTCGGGTTTGATAAGTAATCAAGCGGACATGATATGAAACAGAGATACAGCAGATTGCAACTTCTCTACGAGAGGCTACGCCAAGGTGAGGTACAGATAATCGTAGGGGCACAACATGTTGTGCCCCTACCCGTGTACTTTATCTACCTGAAATACGCTGTATAACAGCAGATTCGCACATTATCGATTACTCAATTAGAAGAATTAGCTGAGGCGCTGTTAGATTCCAACAGTCAAAGCGATTTAGTGAATTACTTAGGAAATATCTTTTTACCTCAACCTAATCAGGAAGATTAAGCGATGCCTACGCAAGAAGAAAGGGGGCAGGAATTAGGGGGAATTCCTGTATCTTTCTCCCCTTCTCCTTGCTCCCCTACCTCTCTAGTCTGAATTATCAAAAAGCGTTACAGCTTTGTCCCACACTCAGCGCAAAAATTGTGGGTAGGAGCATTTTTAGCATTGCAATGGCTACAATACACTGGCTCAGCTGCCGCTTTCGGTGCTTGCTTCTGTAAGCCGACCATTTGAGCGTTGCTCTTACCAGGGGCTACCATTGGATAGCAGTTTTCGTCTCTGGTGACGTGGACATTTAAGATTACTGGCCCTTTGTGTGCCAGCATTTCGGCGATCGCATCTTTTAATTGACTGCGATCGCTGATTACCATGCCCTTAATGCCATAAGCTTTTGCCAATAACTCTACGTCTGGCATTCCTACTTCCATATCGGAGCATGAGTAACGTTCACCATAGAAGGCTTGCTGCCACTGGCGCACCATCCCTTGCCAGCCGTTGTTGATAATTATTGTCTTGACATTTATTCCATACTGTGAAATTGTTCCTAGTTCCTGTAAACACATTTGGAAACTAGCATCACCGCTAATACAGATGACTTCTTCATCAGGAAACGCCACTTTCGCGCCCATTGCCGCAGGTAAGCCAAAACCCATCGTTCCTAAACCAGCGCTAGAAATCCAGCGCCTTGGGCCATTCTTCAGGAATTGTGCTGCCCACATTTGATGTTGTCCGACATCTGTGGTGTAGAAAGCGTGGGGTGCTTGGCTATTGACTTCTACAATTACTTCTTGGGGTGAAATGCTGTCGGGATGCTGCGGCACTATTAGAGGATACTCTTCGCGCCAACGGTTAACTAGATTCAGCCACTCTTGGTTTTGATTAGGGGTAGCCTTAATCCCTGTTTCTTGACAGCGACGCAACAAGTCTACTAACACATTCCGCACATCGCCGACGATGGGCACTTCGGGAATGCGGTTTTTGCCGACTTCTGCTGGGTCGATGTCGATGTGAATTACTTTGGCGCGGGAGGCGAATTCGTCTAACTTACCTGTAACGCGATCATCAAATCTAGCTCCGACGCAAATCAGCAAGTCACAATCACTAACGGCGAAGTTAGCGTAAGCAGTGCCGTGCATCCCCAACATTCCCAAAGCTAGGGGATGATGTTCATCAAAGGCACCGATCCCCATTAAGGTTGTGGTGACGGGGATATCGAATAATTCAGCTAGTTGTTTGATTTCTTCATGGGCACCAGCGGCGATCGCACCACCACCCACATACAATAGCGGACGGCGACTTTCAGTAATCAACTGGATCGCGGCATGAATTTGCCGGGGATTTCCCTTTACAGTGGGACGATAACCGCGTAGCTTTACTGAACCTGGTTTTACAGGTACATAGTCAAATTCTTCTAAAGCTACATCCTTGGGGACATCAATCAAAACTGGCCCCGGACGCCCAGTGCTAGCGATGTGGAATGCTTCGGCGACAATTCGCGCCATATCTTTAGGATCGCGCACCACATAAGAGTGCTTCACGATTGGTAGGGTAATCCCGTAAATATCAGTTTCCTGAAACGCATCTGTACCAATCGACGGACGTGCTACCTGTCCTGTAACCACAATCATCGGGATTGAATCCATGTAGGCGGTGGCGATGCCTGTCACCAAGTTAGTTGCTCCTGGCCCAGAAGTACCAAAGCATACTCCTACTTTGCCTGTAGCACGGGCATAACCATCAGCGGCGTGGGCTGCGCCTTGCTCGTGTCTCACGAGAATGTGCTTCATAGCACCAGTTGCTTCCACCTTATATAGGTCATCGTAAATTGGTAGAATTGCCCCACCAGGATAACCAAAAATATAATCAACCCCGTGGCGATGAAGGCTGTCAAGCAGAGCAAAACCGCCAGATGATCGTTTGGGCACGACTGGCGGACTAGAGACACGAGACTGTTTGTGATTCTCGGTTTGTGGGAGACTAATTGGGGAAAGCGATTCTCCTACGGAGACACTTAGTGAACGCACGGCCAAACCTCAGACTATAGCTAACATTAATGCTGAATTCTGTAGTTAAGATTTCATTTTAATTGAAAACTTCAATCAAAATCTTATTAATTTTTATATTAGATATAAAGCTAGATTATTAGCTTACATTAGTTAAATTACGTCTTGCAAGACATTGCGGGTATTTTTCCAAGCCCAAATACCAACAACCACAACAACAATACTCATTGCTACCAGTACAAATCGCAAGCCCAGAGCATCAGTTAATGGCCCAGTAATCGCCAGAGGTAATGCTAGAGCGATGTTGACGGCATGATTTTGAAAGCCAAATACTTTACCGTGCATGGTAGGTGGTGTTTGCTGTTGAATTAAAGTTTGCATGGGTACACCAATTAAGGCAGCACCTACACCCAAAAATGCACAAAGTCCTAGCGCCAGCAATAAGTTGTGCGTAAAAGTGAACACCCCTAAAACTAGTGCCATCATCAAAAATCCAATTAAAGGTAGGGGCTTGCGATGCAATTTCTGACCCCAGTTACCTAAAATTGCTGCACCAAATACCATACCCACCCCTGCTGCTGCCAAGAAAAAGCCAAACTGTTTTTCTTTTAGACCAAACTCCTCAGCTAATCGAATCGTCAGCACCGTTAAGGCTGCAAACACACAATATAAAGTTGTCAGTTGCAGCATGGCGTTCAAGATCAAAGGGTTTTTCTTGAGATAGCGCAGGCTCTCGGTGAATTCAGCCCAAGGGTGATTTGATACCCGATGTTCCTTTGGTCGTTTGGGTTCTTTAAACTTTATTGGCTGCATAATCGCAGCTGATAATATGTATAGTCCACCAACCACAAACTCTTGACCGTATTCTTCTCCCATCCAACTTTTCGCCAAACTCAAAATCGGCTCTCCTATTGCAAAGCCAACAATTAAAGCTCCCATCATCGTGCTGCTAAACAGCGCATTGGCTGCCAACAAATTTTCTCGCTTCACCAACAAGGGAATCGCTGCTTGCTCGGCTGGTGCAAAAAACTGCGTCACTGTGGAAATGGCAAAAGTCAGGATTAACAGAATCAGGAACTGTCGTGGCAATAAGGGAAGACACAGCGTCAATATTCCCCGTACAATATCTGATCCGACCATAATCAGCTTTTTTGGCAAGCGGTCAACAAAGATACCCCCGGCAGATCCGAACAAAATTGCTGGTATTGTAAACGACAGCATTAAGGTTGAGTACATCGAGTTTTGTGCCAACCCTGGAAGCGGTGGGTAGTTCTCCAGCAGAGAAATCAGCAAAACGAAGAAGACCTTATCTGCTAACTGGGATAGCAGTTGCCCAATCCACAGGAGCATAAAACCACGGTTTTTTAGCAGTGCGCCAAAGCCGTTATTAACAGCAGCCGGTTCAGTTGGAAACATTAGATACTTTTTTTGGGTAGATGGGACATAGGGCATGGGGCATGGGGCATGGGGTATAGTTTTTCTTGACTCTCACCTGTAACCTTTTCCCTTGATCACTCCTCACTCCTAACTCCTGTTTACTTACTCCATTGTCCGGATTAATTTGCTTCATAGTGCTTTAACAGCATAAGCAAAAACTCAGTTGCTGTCAGACGACCTTTGGGTGGAATAATCTCAATGGACGAATCTACCCAACAGCCTTGTACAGTTTGGGGAGATTTCCAAATGGACAAATGATCGACTGCTGGTTCTGCATAAAAGTTATTTTGCCCATTACCAAGCAAACTAGAACTCCAATGGGTAAAATAATCATGACTCATCCGATGAATAGGAAAATTCCCTTGTAGTAGTACTCCCCATCCATCTATAGCAATAAACGCTTTGACACGACCACCCAAGAGTTGCCACAAATGTGCTGCTCCTATTGCCCCAACTACGCCAGCACTAAAGCTAATGAATATAATTGGTGATTCTAGAGAGTTGGTCAAGCGATACCTGCGGTGAGCTACGCTAACGCGCAAAAACTGCAAAATGTGCAATGCTGATAAAACCAAAACATCTTTACCTGGATAAACCAGTATATTTGCGGTACTAGGAGCGATCGCGCTATTAGAAACTAAATCTAACAATCCTACTCTGAAGCTTTCAGTTAAGTCTGGCTCATGAATTCCAGGGCAAATAATTATATTCATCTGTCTATTCCAAAAATTGGGTATTGGGCAGTAGACTTCTTGCATGAATCAATGAGCTTTCACCCTAAATCCCTCTTTCAAGGGAGAGGGACTTTTAAATTGCCTCTCCCTTAGGAGAGGGCGAATTTTGTATTTGTGCAAGAGACTCCATCAGCTGCGCTCACAAGGAACAATGAAAATAATCTGAGAATGATTTTGCGTTGTTTCAGCCTCTATTTTCAAGGCAGGTCTAATAAGTCTAATGTCAAGTTTTTAAACCGCTTCAAAATTTCCATCCCCTGTTGGGTATTTATGCAAGAAGTGTATTAAGCCACGTAAATTTTATACGTCTTTTGACTTATTATTTTCATTTTTGCACCTATCCTATCCCCCCGGATGGGATAATAAGTTACTATAAGGGACAATGGGTAAGCTATTCCCTAACTTTATATCTCTCTGCACTCTGGTTATATTGAGGAACTAATTGTGGTTGCCACGCCGGAAAAAGTACAACACACCCACGAGCATCTATCAGGTAAAGACCGTGTAGCCGTACTGCTTATGGGCTACGGCGAAGTCGAAAGCTACGAAGATTTCGCCAACTATAACGAACAAGCTTTAAATCTCCTGACAGCAAAGTTCGCACCAGTGCCAACTTGGATTTATCCCCCCCTAGCGAAACTTTTGGCGCTATTTGACCGCCATGAGTGGGGACACACACACCACGATTTTATCTCCCCACACAACGCCATCTTTGAGCAGCAGCGGGCTGGAATTGAGAAGCAATTACAAGAAAAATGGGGCGATAATGTCCAAGTTTTCAAGGCTTTCAACTTCTGCGCTCCTTTTCTACCCAATCAAGTCTTGGCAGAAATCAAAAACCAAGGCTTTGAGAAGCTACTAATTTACCCACTGCTGGTTGTTGATTCGATCTTTACTAGTGGTATTGCGATCGAGCAAGTTAACAATGCTCTGGTTGAGTTAAGTGATGGTGAAGAACACTGGGTTAAAGCACAGCGCTACATTCCTTCTTTCTTCAACGAACCAGCTTACATCGATTTGATGGCTCATCTGGTTGAGGAGAAAATTGCTGAGTTAGCAACAGCTTATCTCCCTTCTCAAATCGGTATTGTGCTCATGAACCACGGCTGTCCCCATAAAGCTAAAGGCTTTACTTCTGGGATTGCCGAAAGTGAAGCAATGTACGATTTAGTTCGGGATAAGTTGATTAATCGCTATCCTTTAATCTCGGTGGGTTGGCTCAATCATGACACACCCTTAATTGATTGGACACAGCCAAACGCCGAGCAAGCTGCAAATAACCTGATTCAATTAGGTGCAAAAGTGGTAATTTTTATGCCAATTGGCTTTGCCACAGAAAACCACGAAACTTTATTGGATGTACACCATATCATCCATGCTTTGGAAAAACACAATCCTGGTACGAACTACGTACAAATGGCTTGTGTCAACGACCATCCAGAATTCTTGGCTATGGCAGCCCAATGGGCTGATGGTCATATTGCCCAGCTGTTGTCAGACCAAACTTTGGCAGTTAATCCCCAATTAGCTGGGCATCATCACCACCACCATCATTAAGTTTTGTAGAGTAGGCAAAGCTTTGCCCACCTTACATTTATGGTGTATTCAGTTGACACTCCCACGCTTCAAGGCGTGGGATTTTTGCTCTAAAACTGCGCTTTCTCTTTGCCTTACTTAGGTCTTATATCTTCATATCGCACCGTTGCAGACGCCTCCTCAAGCTTAAATTTCCATCTGCCCCACGCTAGTAACATATAATTATTTTTTTTAATACTGCTGTAGTAACAATCGTTCATCAGTATCCAACGCTGCTAGGGGATTTTCTGTGTCTATCCATGAAACCTGTGCTTCTAGCTTGTCACAACAAGAGCGCACTAAATGCAAACCAGCATCTAATGGAAGTTGAGCAGTTGTCTGTGTAAACTCTTGCAATATCCCAGCTTCTACCGTCTGATAGCGATCGAGGTGTTTGCTCAATTTTGTTAGAAAATTTGCTCCTTCGCCACCCTCTGCGCTGGCAAACTGCAAAATTGAATCGACGTAAGCCTTAACTTTGGGATTCTTAACTCCCTCTGTAGCTGAGGTATAGAGCAGTTCACCATTTAGATATTCAAAATCTGGTACATACAGACTAGAGCCAACTAGTTCAAATATCTGCGTTTCTTTAGCTGGTCTAACCGTTAACTTCTCCCGCCTGACTCGATTAGCGGCCTTCTCAAGCAATGTAATTACAGCTAAAGTTACCGATGGATAGTTACTATCTATACATCTAATTTCAACAGTGCCGAGTTTGTTGAGTCTAATTGGATTCCAAGCTGACTTGAGTAAGCTGACTTCTGCTTCTAATATCAGGTTTGGTTCAATTCCGGCTTTTTCCATCGCTTGCAACCAAGCATAGTAACGAGCAAAGTGCTCTTCAACTAAACCCTCTACACTTAATGCATAAGGCATGAGTCCGCCGACAGACTGTAAATGAGTGTAAACTCCTTCCCAGCCAAAGGTTTCACTACCTCGATAACGAATTGTGTGCGCGGCTAGCCCGATCGCCTGTCCTTCATAATAGGGACACGCCCGCGTCAGGGAAATGAGTGCTGAGTCGCAAGCTGTAGCTAAATTATAGATATTTAGTAGTTCTTCTCGCTCTGCTGATGTCGAGTTGTAGGAGACTGCAACACTAGGGTCAATTACCCCAGGCGGGACTTCCAAATGCAGGTGTGTACCTGTACATTTGGCGGCGTGCAAGAATTTCTCATAGCCGACAGTCCGCGCTTGGATATGGTAATTAGGGTGATCGCGCATAACTGGTGTAATATGCAAAGGGTAGCTAGACAGAGGGTAAAGGCGTAAACCCATCTGTTGCGCCACACAAAGCGCCAATTTGAGATTTTTGAGATAAACTTTTGCTAGTTCTGTACCAGTGTCAGCAGGAGGTGTGTTAATTTCTACCATGCTTTTGACGAACTCTGGCACAAAGTACTTTGGGTCTAAACCTTGTGTTTGCGCCATTAAGTGACAATCTTTCAAAAACTCATCGGCGCGATCGCTTAAGTTACCAGCCTCATCTACTAGAAAAAATTCTTGCTCAAGACCGATACGACGCTTTACTACATTCATCTAAACCTCCGCAAGGGTAATCCCGCCACCGTTCACAAACTAATATACTTGCTCTGGGTTTATCTTTGTTTCAAATCTACCAATGTGAGTAATTTAGATCAGTTGCGTCAAATTTACCAGTTAGCACTACCTGAGACACAGCCATTCACTGTAGATCCCCTTACACCTTCTTAGAGAGCTATATTAAAGGTTTGCCCTTTATATAGCATAGCTTGCCTTTAGGACTGAAAGCACCCCAAGCTTGTGCGATCGCAATTTGTTCTGGAATTACCTAACCGTGTACCCAACGAATTACCCGTAGGTCATTTAAAGCATTACTATTAAACTATTAATCCCCAACTAGCTGGGAATCACCACAATTGAGTTTAGTAGGGTGGGCAAAGCTTTGACCACCATACTAACTAATTTACGCCCCGCAGCTTGCGAGTATTCTCAACTAAACTCTGAGCAAATTCATCGAATCTTTGAGAGAGTTTCTCATCTACTAGCTTGCCTTCAGGACTGAAAGCACCCCAAGCTTGTCCGATCGCAATTTGTTCAGGGATAGACCAACAATGAACCCATCTGGTAATTAACCGTAGTTCGTTTAGAGCGTTGCTATTAGACTGACCACCCAAAACACTAATAAATCCTGCTACTTTATCAGATAGTTGATCAAAACTCATTAAATCCAGGGCATTTTTTAGGACACCACTAACGCCACCATGATACTCAGGTGTCGCTAAAATTAACCCATCAGCCTGACTAACTGTATCTTGCAACCGCTGAACATCTGGATACTCTGGATACTCCTTTGCGCCAGTGCAAAATGGTAGCTGTAACTGCCGTAAATCGAGAATTTCTACCTCTGCACCTACAGCTTCAACCCTTTGCGCTGCGACTTCTAAAGCAACCTGGGTATAAGAATTGGGCCTTAAACTACCACCAATGCCAATAATTTTCACCATAATTAACCCACAAACTACTAACTAGCTACTATTATCAGATTTCTTAAAAAGCGGAATCGTTATGACTATGCTTATCTTAGCGATTTGTGCCAGAATGTGTCAAATTAATATCTACTGGGGAGCAGGGGAGAAGTTGCAGTAAGTTTTTCCCTGTGCCCCTCTGCGCCTCTGTCTCTTATGCCCAATGCCCAGTCTTAACAGCTGCATCAATCTAGATAACCCTCGCTCAACTTTATGTAATAGCCTGAAGAAACTTGGGAATGCTTTTGTGTGGAAGTTAGACTAGATAAGAAAAGTGTAATTTCCAGTTATTACAATTTTTGATAGAAGAATAGGCATAAAACCAGCGCTTAACTTGTGCCAGCAGACAAAGGGTAATTATTATGACAAATTTGGGAAAAAAAGCATTGATAAAAAGGCAGTCCTCAAAGCGCGTTGCTTGGTTTGGTGGAATCGCTGCTAGTCTGATTATGTTGCCAGGAATTTTCGGAAGTACTCCTGTCATGGCACAAAAAGCAGAAACCACCTCGCTAAATTATGGTGATTTGATCAAGAAAGTGAAGGCGGGAGAAGTCGAGAAAGTAGAGCTTGACGAAACCGAACAGCTAGCAAAGGTTTATCTCAAGGGGCAAAAAGATAATACACCACCGCAACAGGTGAGACTTTTGGCGCAAAACACAGAGTTAGTCAACATTCTCAAAGACAAGAATGTTGATTTTGGCGAAGTTTCCTCTGCGAACAGTCGAGTGGCTGTTGGACTGTTGATTAATTTGATGTGGATTTTGCCACTGGTGGCTTTAATGCTATTGTTCCTCCGGCGCTCTACTAATGCTTCTAGCCAAGCGATGAATTTCGGCAAATCCAAAGCTCGCTTCCAAATGGAGGCAAAAACTGGAGTGAAATTTGAAGATGTCGCTGGGGTTGAAGAAGCTAAAGAAGAACTCGAAGAAGTTGTGACTTTCCTGAAACAGCCAGAAAGATTTACCGCTGTAGGCGCACGGATTCCCAAAGGAGTGCTGTTAATTGGCCCCCCTGGTACTGGTAAAACTTTACTAGCAAAAGCGATCGCAGGTGAAGCGGGTGTACCATTCTTCAGTATTTCCGGTTCAGAATTTGTGGAAATGTTCGTTGGCGTGGGTGCATCTCGCGTGCGCGACCTTTTCAAGAAAGCCAAAGATAATGCCCCTTGTCTAATATTTATCGATGAAATTGACGCAGTAGGTAGACAACGGGGCGCTGGTATCGGTGGCGGTAACGACGAGCGCGAACAAACCCTCAACCAACTGCTCACCGAAATGGATGGTTTTGAAGGTAACACAGGCATCATTATTATTGCTGCCACTAACCGCCCAGATGTTTTAGATACAGCGTTGCTCAGACCGGGACGCTTTGACAGACAAGTGATGGTCGATCCCCCCGATCTTAAAGGGCGACTGGAAATTTTGAAAGTCCACGCGCGGAATAAAAAAATTGATCCTAGCGTATCATTAGAAGCGATCGCTCGCCGCACTCCTGGTTTTACCGGTGCAGACTTAGCTAATTTACTCAACGAAGCTGCCATTCTCACGGCTAGGAGACGCAAAGAAGCTGTCACCCTTTTAGAAATTGATGCTGCTGTGGATAGAGTCGTTGCAGGTATGGAAGGTACCGCTTTAGTAGACAGCAAGAGCAAGCGCTTGATTGCCTATCATGAAGTTGGACATGCTTTAGTTGGTACATTCCTCGAAGACAAAGGGCATGACCCTGTGCAAAAAGTTACACTCATCCCACGGGGACAAGCACTGGGATTAACTTGGTTTACTCCCAACGAAGAACAGGGGTTAATTTCCCGTTCTCAACTCAAAGCCAGGATTACTGCTACTTTGGGTGGTCGCGCCGCCGAGGAAATTGTTTTTGGTAAGCCAGAAGTGACCACAGGTGCAGGTAATGACCTGCAACAAGTTACAGGAATGGCGCGGCAGATGGTGACACGCTTCGGGATGTCAGAATTAGGCCCATTGTCACTAGAAAATCAGAGTGGAGAGGTATTTTTGGGACGTGACTGGATGAATAAATCAGACTATTCTGAGGAAATTGCTGCCAAAATTGATTCACAGGTGCGCGAAATTGTTAACAATTCCTACATTAGAGCAATAGAACTGTTGCAAGAAAACCGCATAGTTTTGGAGCGTTTAGTAGATTTGTTAATAGAACAGGAAACAATTGAAGGTGATGCATTCCGCAAAATTGTTGCTGACAATACCCAGGTAGCCGATGCACAAGTGGCTGTACCTCATTAGGGAATAGTTGACACTCTCTAGTACACTGTGCTGGAAGTTTGCCTACCATTAACAAGAGGATTTACGCTGTGCTGTACTAGTGAAAATCCAAAGATTTAGATTCCCGACTTTTTTAAAAAGTCGGGAATTTTCTTGAACAAAAGTCACAAGTGCGATCGCAAACGATCTCCATAAGAATCTCTTGGCGTAGACAGTATCAATTTTCGCTAATTATTGCTGTAAGTCAAGCTGGTAAAGAAACAGGAAGTGCAAAGTCAAATCAAGCGCTACATTTTGCGTAACTGTCTCTTTAAGTTCAGTAATTCACACTACAGATGTATTATTACACCAAGGCAAATCTTCCATAGCAATGCTAATTTATACAGAAATAACTTTGACTTAAATTTTACAGGTAGACAACCTTGTGAGACAGACAATTGCGACTCTTTGAGCATTTTATTTGGTTAAGATCAAAACCATCTAGAAAATCTAAAATTTTGCTGAAAGATACGGATAACTTCTATTTTTTCAACGCTCTTAAAAAATATCAACCTGATACTTTGTTATACTCCATGAATAGACTATATTTTGATAATCAAGTACAGATATCATATAGAAAAGAAGATTTAGATATAGCAAATCAAATAATTATTAATTCAGAAATTACATCAATAAAGTTCATATTTTTCAGAATAGCTTTATGGCACCTAATATTTTCTATTATTACTATTCCATTTTCATTACTGATTAGTGTATTGCTACATAGTAAATTATAAGTTCTAAGCATCCTACGCGGGAGTGGACAGGCTGTACTGAAAAATTTAGTTTAAAGTGTATTTTTAAGACAAAAGATAAATGCTTTCGCACAAGTATTGATTATGCTGCGAGAAAAGCTTAAGCTTTCTTAAATCGAGAATCCCCCGATAAAGATTGCCCAAAACTTTCCATTACTCTCGCTGGAACAAGTTTATGATGAGATCGCCTTCTATCTTGCCAACAAAGTATGACGGCTCGGCTACTTTTTTGGATTAAATTGTCACAGGTTACAATAATAAATAACTACAATGCCGACAATAGTGTATGAAGTTCAATGTAATACTTGATCACGATGAAGATGGGGTTTGGATTGTCGAGTGCCCCAGTATACCTAGTTGTATTAGTCAAGGTCAGACAAGAGAAGAAGCCCTCGAAAATATCAAGGACGCGTAGACGCGTAGTCACTTGTCGCCAGACATCGCAGCTTGCCTTCAAGTCCGTGCAGAACTTAGTTTACCGCTCACTGAGGAGACGCATCAATCAGTCTTATGAAAGTAGCACCGACTTTAACAAAGCAATATATCGAACAACGAGGTGAAGGATACTGGCTCGTAGAGACACGTATTTCTCTCGATTCAATTGTATACGCTTTCTTAAATGGAGAATCCCCTGAAAGCATTACCCAAAACTTTCCATTACTCTCGCTGGAACAAGTTTATGGTGCGATCGCCTTTTATCTTGCTAACCGAGAGCTAGTTGATGCGTATTTAAAGGAAAGTCAGACAAAGTTTGAGAAACTGCAACAGTCTTTTAGAGAAAAGAATCCGCTTCTGTATCAGAAGTTAAAAACTGCTCAAATACAGAAGCAAAGCAAAGTATGACAGCAGTGCGATTTCAGGCAGATGCCGATCTTAGGTAAGCGATTGTTACTGGTACAATACGTAGACAACCCGATATTGACTTTCAATCAGCTTATGCAGCATTGCTTGAAAGCAAAAAAGATCCAGAGGTATTGGCAATAACAGCACAGAATGGCAGAGTTCTTGTGACCCATGATCGTAAAACGATGCCTGCTGAGTTTGGCGAATTCATAATGTCACAAACTAGTTCTGGAGTTTTGATTCTTTCGCAAAATATGTCAATCAGTGACGCAATTGAAGCACTTATTCTCGTTTGGGAAGCTTCTACGGCTGAGGAGTGGGTTAACCAGATAATGTCTATTCCCTTCTGAAAAACTGAAGGATGCAAGGTGAGTATGCAAGTGCGATCGCTTGACTGTTTTTTTGGGTTAAATGGTCACAGGTTACAATAATAAATAACTAAATAACTACAACTCTCTTGCCAACTACAGTGTATGAAGTTCAATGTAACACTTGATCACGATGAAGATGGGGTTTGGATTGTCGAGTGCCCCAGTATTCCTGGTTGTGTTAGTCAAGGTCAGACATACCTCTAAACTGAGTTGAGCAATTTCCAAAGCTTTTTGGTACAGTATTTTAGAAAATCCATATCACGAGAATAGGCGATCGCCTTTGGCGTTGGCGCAGCCATCGCTGATTGCAATTGCCAGTTTATTGCTCAAAATCTAGAACGCAGTTGCTATGATCAAACGCCTGCTTGTAGTCGAGTCTCCCGGAAAAGTTAAAAAACTCAGTCAAATTCTGGGTTCAGATTGGAAAGTTCTCGCAAGTTGTGGTCATATCCGAGAACTCAGCAATGAAGGGGACGATTCCTTGGGCTTCGTCATGGATGGTAGTAATGTTCGGTGCAATTACGTCCCGCGTGACCAACGAGCGAAAGAAACAATCCAGAAGCTCAAGTCTGCGGTGAGGCAGGTTGATGAAGTTGTTTTAGCAACTGACCCAGACCGGGAAGGCGAGACAATCGCTTGGCATCTGAAAGAAACGCTGGGTTTAAGGGAACCGAAACGAGTAATTTATACTGAGATTACAGCATCGGCGGTGCAGAGTGCGATCGCTAATCCCAGAAAGCTAGACCAAAACTTAATCGGTGCTGGGTTGTGCCGAGATTGCCTAGATAAGTTGGTAGGTTACAAGGGTAGCCCTTTAGTTTGGGCATTGAATAACGGCGCTAAGAGTGTTGGCAGAGTCCAAAGCGCGACGTTGCACCTAATTTGTCAGCGAGAAAACGAAATTCTGGCGTTTGTCCCCCAAGATTACTGGAGTGTCTGGGTAGATTATGCTGAAGGATTCCGGGCTTTTTACAAAGGGACGGTCGATTCTGCAAAAGATGCAGCAGAGCAAGAAACTGAAACTCACGATGACGCAAAGGTGGGTAATAGTCCAGAAACACCAGAGTCTAAGCGTGTTCTTTCGGAAGCAGAGGCAACACGTTTAGTTGAAGAAGCACAGCGACATCCTCATCAGGTGATTCATTTTGAAGGAAAAATCGTTAATCGCCAGCCACCGCCACCATTTACAACCTCCAGCCTTCAGCAAGCAGCCGGTTCAAAGCTGAGGTTTGCTCCCGATAAAACCATGATTGTTGCCCAAAAGCTCTATGAGGCAGGGTTGATAACGTATATGCGAACAGACTCAGTAATGCTGAGTCCAGAATTTTGCGCCAGCGCCCGTAAATGGTTAGAGCAAAACGATCCGCAGAATGTACCGCAGCAAGTCGCCAAGCATCGTAGTAGCAAGTCGGCTCAAGAAGCACATGAAGCGATTCGTCCAACGGATGTCTTCCGTCCCTCAGTTCAATTGCGTTTAGAACTTCCTGATGATGAGTTTAATCTGTATGTAACGATCTGGAAACGGTCAATTGCCTCTCAGTGTCGTGCTGCCCAATTGCGTAAAACTTTGGTGATTACTCAGTCTGGTTCCCTACTGTGGTCAGCCAGAGGGCAAATGATTGAATTTTACGGTTATGCCCGCTACTGGAACAATCTCAGCAAGGATAGTGTTTTACCTTCATTACAACAGGGACAAGCATTGAAACTGGAGAATGCTGGACATGAGCAGAAGCAGACGCAGCCACCACCTCGTTATAGTGAACCAAAATTGGTGCAGCTGATGGAACGTAAAGGAATTGGTCGCCCAAGTACCTATGCTCCTACTGTTGCTACCTTAAAAAAACGAAATTATGTCGAGTTGAAAAAAGACCATCTGCAACCGACAGCGTTAGGGTTAGAAGTTGATGCGTTTTTGCTCAAAGCACTGCCGGATTTACTAGAGGCGGAATTCACAGCGAAAATGGAGGACGCTCTTGATGCCATTTCTGAAGGAAAAAACTCTTGGCAGCATTATTTAACTAGTTGGAATCAGAATTACTTTCTACCAGCGCTCTCCAAAGCTAAAACTGTAGTTGCGAGTTCCTCAACAGGTAAAGCTGATGTAATAAGCGAGCGCAAATATGAAACTTCCAAGACTCGATGTCCTGAATGCAAAAATTTTCTCGCCAAAATTCCGAGTACTAAGGTTAAAAAGAAATATTTCCTCAAATGCACAAAAGGCTGTGAAAATGTCGTGCTATTTTGGAGCGAGTTTAACAAAACTTGGCAGCCACCACAAACTAAAGCAGTCCAGGCTGAGAATCAACAAAAACCTCCCGTGAAGATGACGGCGTATCCTTGCCCAGTATGTAAGAAACCTTTAGAGGAGTACAGTTATATCAAAGAGGGGCAGAGTAAGAAAATGTTGCGATGTTCTGACTCACAATCCTGTAAGGACACCAAACATAAAGATGTGGCTTATTTTAGTACGCCAAAAGGGTGGTGGAGTCCTAAGTTTGGGGAGTTAGGAGTTAAAAGTTAGGAGTTTTGAATTAATAACTCCTAACTTTATTTACTTTACCCGCAAGTTCTGCGGGGTTCATTTGCTCGTAGTATTCAAAGGGTTGGTGAATCCAGGGGTTGTCAGCCAAGTAATCGACATAATAATCGGGTGCTATAACTGAACAGGCTTTATACCAAAGTACGGCGGTGCGAATTTCTTCAATTGGGGAATCAATATTTTGCTTGAGCCAAGGTATAGTCTGTTGCAGTGTTACCCCAGAGTCTACTAAGTCATCTACTAGGAGAATGCGCGAACCTAACTTTTCGGCGGTCATTGTCAAGTGGCGGGAGAAAATTAAATTACTTCTTTCTTGCTTAGCAGTGCCACTGTAAGATGAGGTTGCTAAAATTGCCAGTGGTTGCTGGTATATACGGGAAAGAATATCTCCAACTCGTAGTCCTCCTCTGGCAAGACAGATAATCTGGTTAAATTCCCAACCGGACTCATAAATCTGAATAGCCAGTTGTTCAATTTTTTGGTGATAATCTGACCAAGAAACATAAAGGTCTGGCATAAGTCTAACGGGAGTGGTAGATGGCTAGTATTGAAGGCAATCGCAAACTTTTTATTTTAGTATGAGCGCAAGTTATTATGAAAGATTCTGCCGCTGATGGCGGTGCCAAACGAGATATTCTCAGTGAAAAACTCGACTTAAAAACAAAGCTGGCTTACGGTGCAGGAGATTTAGGGCCAGCAATCACCGCAAATATCTCCGTCTTTTTTCTGCTGGTTTTCTTCACGAATGTTGCTGGTATCCCTGCAGGTTTAGCTGGCAGTATTTTGATGATTGGCAAAATCTGGGATGGCATAAACGATCCGTTTGTCGGGTTCCTGACTGATAAAACGAAATCTCGTCGTTGGGGGCGTCGTCTTCCTTGGATGTTTTATGGAGCAATTCCCTTTGGAATTTTCTTTTTCTTGCAGTGGATTGTACCGCAATTTAGTGCAAATCAGAGTGATAATATTTGGCCATTATTTTGGTATTACGTAGTCATTGGGGTGATATCTCAGGCGTTTTACACAGTTGTGAATTTGCCCTATACGGCGATGACTCCAGAACTGACTCAAGATTACGACGAACGCACCAGCCTTAACAGCTATCGCTTTACATTTTCTATTGGTGGCAGCATTTTATCGTTGATTTTAACGCAAATTGTTTTTTCACTGATTGCCGATCGCGAACAACAATATCTTGTTTTAGCAGCAGTTTCTACTGTAATTTCGATTTTAGGATTATATTGGTGCGTTTTTGGAGTCCGCGATCGCATCTTAGCTTTTGAGGCCAAACGCAGCCAAACCGAGGAACCTGCATCTCTCCCCTTCTTTGAACAGCTAAAAATTGTCTTTAGTAACCGACCTTTTTTATTTGTTATTGGTATATATCTTTGTTCTTGGCTAGGTGTGCAAGTAACAGCCAGCATTATTCCTTATTTTGTAGTCGATTGTATGGGACTCAAAGAATCAGATGTGCCCACAGTCATGATTGCAGTCCAAGGAACTGCTCTGTTAATGCTATTTGTCTGGGGAGCGTTGAGTAAAAAAATCGGCAAAAAAGTTGTTTATTTTCTGGGAATGAGTTTGTGGATTATAGCAGCAGCCGGACTATTTTTCTTACAGCCTGGTCAAATAGTTTTGATGTATGTGATGGCTGTGATGGCAGGTATTGGTGTATCCACAGCTTATCTAATTCCCTGGTCAATGATTCCAGATGTGATTGAATTAGATGAACTGCAAACCGGACAACGCAGAGAAGGCATTTTTTATGGCTTCATGGTTTTGCTGCAAAAATTTGGTTTAGCTTTGGGACTATTTTTGGTGGGAAATGCTTTGCAAGTATCTGGTTTCAAAGAATCTGTAGCCGGAAGTCCACTACCCATCCAACCGGAATCAGCACTGTTTGCTATTCGCATTGCCGTTGGCCCCATACCGACAGTTTGTTTAATTTTTGGCTTAGTTTTAACGTATTTTTACCCAATTACCCGCGAGATGCACGCTGAAATTATGCTGAAACTCAAAGAACGGCAAGAGAAGAGGGGGAGTTAAAGGAGCAGGGGAGCAGGAGGTTTTAGAAAATCATTTTCCTCATAGCCAAAAGGGTCCCAGAGAAACTAAATTTATTTATGAAAAACAAAAAAATGCCGCAGGGCACGAATTAGTTTGCCAATATTAAGTTGCTTCGCCGTCAGTAGGCTTCCACTCTGAGGCACATAGATCAAAGATAAATAAAGTCACAGATCGCAATGGCTTAAAGACAATTTCTTTCCAAAAGGGGTAGGCTAAAAAAGAAATTATTAGTACACTAATGTTTAGTTTAACTAATATTGTGCTTATCTAATTAGAATCAATCGCAACCAACCATTTTGCGGAGAATACGATGTCTAAAGACAAGCTAGTATGTGTCTGTGCTTCCCCTTTCCCCCAGATTGTTGATATGCGCTGTTTAGCTCCTGTTCAGACGATAAAGCCTTCGTCTTTGGCTGCTGAAACTGTTCCTCGTTTTCAGAGCATTATTCAAAGAGGGCGGTTCTCGCTACTTATATTAAGTCTAGCCTACTTGTGTAGTGCCTGTAATGCTTCCGAAGCCCAATCAAATGGCAAAGAAGCAGGAAAAAAACGATCTGTGCCAGTGGTGGTTGCTACTGCGACTCAAAAAACGATTCCAATACAGCTATCGGCAACGGGAACGGTGGAAGCATATTCTACAGTATCTGTCAAGTCTCAAATAGGCGGTCAACTTACGGGTGTCTATTTTCAGCAAGGACAGAACGTTAAAAAAGGAGACTTGTTATTTAAAATTGATTCTCGTCCTTTACAAGCTGCGCTGATGCAAGCTAATGCTGCCAAAGCTAAAGATTTAGCCCAGGTGAAACAGGCACAGGCAAATGTCCTCAAAGCGATCGCTCAAGTGAACCAGGCAAAAGCTAATGTAGTTAAGGATAAAGCCCAGGCAACAAATGCAGATGCACAAGCGCAACGTTATAGTAGTTTGCTCAAGCAAGGGGCAATTAGTAAAGAACAGGCCGAACAGTATCAAACCAGTGCTGATGCTCAACAGGCGACAGTGAACGCAGATCGAGGTGGTGTGGCAAATGCTCAAGCAGCAGTGGCGGCAGCCCAAGCAGATGTCCAAAATGCTGAGGCAGGAGTAGCATCAGATGAAGCTGCGATCGACAATGCCAAAGTTCAGCTTTCTTATAGTTCCATCTACGCACCAATTGCTGGACACACGGGTAGCTTGAAGCTAACTCAAGGCAACTTAGTCAAGGCAAATGCCGCAAATGCCGAGGATTCGCTAATTACAATCAGCCAAATTCGCCCGATTTACGTCAACTTTTCTATTCCCCAGCGACTGCTGCCAGATATCAAAAAATACAGTGCAAATAACGGCAAGTTAAAAGTCGATGCTTTACCTCCTAAAGATGCAGGGCATCCAGTACGAGGCGAACTCACCTTTGTTGATAGTGGAGTTAATACCCAAACAGGCACAATTCAACTTAAGGGTACTTTTGCCAATGCTGATGAGCGCCTGTTTCCGGGGCAGTTTGTCAATGTAGTACTCAAACTAAGCGAAGAACCAAATGCTATTACTGTGCCTTCTCAGGCGGTACAGAGTGGACAACAGGGACAGTTTGTGTATGTAGTCAAACCTGACAAAACAGCAGAAATGCGTTTAATTACCGTCGGCGACACCGTTGGGAATGAAACGGTAATTAAGCAAGGCTTGAAACCAGGTGAGCAAGTAGTTACTGATGGACAATTCAACCTCGTGCCTGGTGCCACAGTCCAAGTGAAACCGGAAGTAGGAAGTAGAGGGGCAGGGGAGCAGAGGGGAAATAATAACTCCTAACTCAGCACTCAAAACTCAGCACTGGCTCAACCTTAGCTATCCGCTAACAGCACTCAGCACTAATTCAAGGAAACGCGATGAACATTTCCGAGCTATTTATCCGGCGTCCAATCATGACGACTCTAGTTATGGTTGGCATTTTCATATTTGGGCTGCTCGCTTACCAACAGCTACCCGTTAGCGACTTACCCAATGTGGATTATCCAACACTCCAGGTAACAGCTAATCTGCCCGGAGCTAGTCCTGAAACGATGGCTGCCTCAGTTGCAACCCCCTTAGAGCAGCAGTTTTCTAGCATCGCGGGAGTGAGTTCGATGAACTCTACCAGTTCTTTGGGTAGTGCACAGATTACGCTGCAATTTGACCTAAATCGGGATATCGACGGCGCAGCCCAGGATGTGCAGTCTGCCATTTCTAAGGCAGCGAGGCAGTTGCCCACGAATATGCCTAATCCCCCGTCTTACCGAAAGGTAAATCCGGCGGATCAGCCAGTTCTTTATATCTCCCTGAATTCGTCTATTCTGCCCCTGTCAACTGTAGACAAGTATGCTGAGACATTGCTGGCACAACGTCTATCAATGGTAGATGGGGTGGCGCAAGTGCAGGTTTTTGGTTCTCAAAAGTATGCGGTACGAATTCAGCTTGATCCCGAATCGCTTAGTGCTAAAGGAATAGGAATTGATGAAGTAGCTGATGCGATCGCTAACGGAAATGTCAATCTACCTACTGGGACACTTTACGGTAAGCAGCAGAATTCTACCATCCAAGCAAACGGTCAACTCAACGATGCCGCCAGCTATCGCTCCCTAAATGTGGCTTATCAAAACGGCGCACCAGTGCAGTTAGCTGAACTAGGTCAAGTCCTGGACAGCGTGGAAAATGATAAGATTGCGAGTTGGTATTTTCCTGTCAAGAAGGAAAGTCGGGGAGCAGGGGAGCAGAGGAGCAGGGGAGCAGAGGAGCAGGGGAGCAGAGGAGCAGGGGAGAAGTCCCCATCTACATCTAAAGTCCAAAATTCTGGCGTGCGGGCGATCGTTTTGGCAATTCAACGCCAACCGGGAACTAATACTGTTCAAGTAGTGGATGCAATCAAGAAACTGTTACCCACCTTTCGGACACAGATTCCGGCGGCTGTGAACATGGATATTCTCTACGATCGCTCCCAATCAATTCGCGAGTCGGTGGATGATGTACAATTCACGCTGTTGCTCACCATCGCTCTGGTGGTGCTGGTAATCTTTCTGTTTCTCCGCAATATCTCTGCAACAGTCATTCCTAGTTTGGCAGTACCGCTTTCGATAGTAGCGACTTTTGGGGTCATGGTGCTACTGGGCTTCTCTCTGGATAACCTGTCACTGATGGCGTTAACCCTTTCAGTAGGTTTCGTGGTTGATGATGCTGTAGTCATGCTGGAGAACATTGTCCGCCACATGGAAATGGGTGAAAGCCGCATGGAAGCAGCCTTAAATGGTTCTAAAGAAATTGGTTTCACAATTTTATCTATGACCATTTCTTTAGTAGCAGTATTTATCCCGATACTGTTCATGGAAGGCATTCTGGGGCGACTGTTCCGCGAATTTGCCGTTACTATCAGTGTTGCAATCTTGGTATCTGGCGTAATTTCTCTGAGCTTAACGCCCATGCTGTGTTCCAGATTCTTGAGTCCCCCTCATCATGAGCAAGAGAGTGAAGGGGATGAGGGGCAGGGGAGCAGGGGAGTATGGGAGCAGATGAGCATGGAAGAAATTCTTAATTCTCAGTCTCCAGTTCCCAATCCCTTATCCCTAGAGGGTGCGCCACCTTCCCCAGCCCCTAGTCTCCAGTCCCGAATCAAAAATTTCAACCGTCGTCTCTACAACTTTTCAGAAAACATTTTTAATGTGATATTGGGCGGATACGATTGGAGTTTGAAGAAATCACTCAAGTATCACCGCACAACGATGGTGATTTCGGGAGCGATTCTTGTCGCGACAGTATATCTATTTATCATTGTGCCTAAAGGGTTTGTTCCCAATGCAGATGTTGGACAAATTACGGCAACTACTCAGGCATCAGAAGATATATCCTTTGATGAGATGGTAAAACATCAACAGGCTGTAGCTGCGATCGCTTACCGCGATCCGAATGTCGATTCTATCAACTCCAGTGTCGGGGCTGGCGGGCCAAATGCTTCCGCCAACGCTGGACGAATTTTAATCGAACTCAAGCCCCGCCATGACCGCCATCTCAGTGCTGATGAAGTTGTGCAGGAACTCCGACCAAAGTTGTCAGTTGTGCCTGGAATTAAGGTATTCTTGCAAAATCCCCCAGCTATTAATGTTGGTGGACAACAGACAAAAGCGCAGTATCAATTTACTCTGCAAACTCCCAATATTCAGGAACTTTACCAGTACGCTCCAGCTTTAGAAGAGAAATTGCGATCGCTCTCAGATTTACAAGATGTCAACAGCGATTTGCAAATCAAAAATCCGCAAGTAAAAGTAGATATCAACCGCGACCACGCTTCGGCTCTAGGTTTGACCGCAAATCAAATCGAAACTGCTCTGAGTAATGCTTATGGTACTCGCCAAGTTTCCACCATCTACGCCCCCGATAGCCAGTATCAAGTAATTATGGGCGTGGAACCAAAATATCAGCAAAATGCCAATGCTCTAGATTTACTCTCAGTTCGTGCCCCTAGTGGACAACTTGTACCTCTTAACGCTGTAGCAACCTTGAGCAAAGATGTAGGGCCGTTGACTATTAACCACAAAGGGCAACTGGCATCTGTCACCTTCTCCTTTAACCTCAAGCCAGGAGTATCACTTGGTAACGTCACTGGCAAAATTGAGGAACTCGCCCGTCAAACCCTGCCACCTACTATTAGTACAGCTTTCCAAGGTTCGGCGCAGGCATTTCAATCTTCAATTCAGGGTTTAGGATTGCTACTGCTAGTTGCCATCTTGGTGATTTATATCGTGCTGGGGATTCTCTACGAGAACTTCATTCACCCGCTAACAATCCTTTCTAGCTTACCCTCGGCTGGTTTTGGGGCAATACTAACCCTGTTGCTGTTTCAAGTTGACTTGAATATTTACGCCTTTGTGGGCATTATCCTGCTAGTTGGTATTGTAAAGAAAAACGGGATCATGATGGTTGACTTTGCGATTATTGCCCGTCAAAACGGTAAAACGCCCTATGATGCTATCTATGAAGCCTGCTTGGTGAGGTTCCGTCCAATTATGATGACGACAATGGCAGCACTTATGGGTACGCTGCCCATCGCCCTCGGTTTCGGAGCCGGAGCAGATACACGGCGTCCCCTTGGTTTAGCAGTAGTTGGGGGGTTAGTATTCTCGCAGTTTCTCACACTTTATTTAACGCCCGTTTTCTACACCTACATGGAGTCTTGGCAAACAAAGCTCAAAAAACGCAACTGGCGCAAACAGTCAGCATAAGTAGTCGGATCGACTTGGGTTTTATCCCCATGAGATAAGGCGAATTCAGGAAATTTTTCCCAGTGGGTGATTTTATGACTATTACCGGAAGGGTGATTGGCCAAGCCTTGGAAGTCCCCAGTTTCAGCTTGTCGCTTCAGCCATAAGGGAACTCCAAAAATTAAATTACTCAATTCTTCCATCCAAGACGACTATCAGATATCTCTTCCCCTGCTTACTTTGCGATTGATTATTTTTTATTTGGAAGTCTCTAAGTCTATGGTGTTGCGACTGATATTAGACCTCTTGCAAAAGTCCCTAACACCCCAACCCCTCCCCGATACCAAGGTGAGGGGAGCGTTTGCTTTACTCAAATGCGGGGTGGGGTTCTTTCTTTTTGATTTATGCAAGAGGTCTATTGAATAGTAGCCTTGTGCTTCGCTTTTCTTTACAGCTAGCTATTTTCAGGTAAATAGACCACGCGGTAGGGGTGCAAGGCCTTGCGCCCCTACGACAGGTGTGGTTCAAATACATGAAAACTGCTTTAAGCCATCGAGTTCGATGGCTTGGATAACCTTTTGACGAAATTATTCATAAGTTTTGTAACAAAAACAAACTTAATTAACTTATCTAAAACAAATAAAACTTATACCAATACATTATTTCAAACAGGCATCTGTCATAAGTTAAAAACTACAGTAAAAAAAAGCATATATATTGCTAACTCAAAAAGTTTGGTTGTCTACAAGAGATATTGTTTAGAATAAAGAATCTTTTATCCTAAATAATAAGCAAAATGGCAACTGAAAAATAGGTGGGAAAACTTTTTTATAAATATGTAGAAAATATGACTATTTACAGAGCTTGTTGTGAAAACAGTAAAAAAACAGAAATAATAAAACCTGTTATTCAAGCAAATGAAATTTTAATTTTAATTATTGACTATGAAGCCTTTAACCGCAAAAGATTGCGATTTTTTCTAGAACAAAAGGGGTATCAAATAGTAGAAGCTAAAAGTGGTGCAGAAGCATTAAGTATTTTTGAAAAACAGCGACCAGATATAGTAATACTCGACATGATTATGCCAGATATGGATGGGTTTGAGTGTTGCCTTCAGTTGCAATCTTTAGATTCTGGTAAATGCACCCCTATTTTAATGCTTGCAGAGATAGAAGATGAACAATCAGTTGACCGTGCATTTGAAATGGGTGTAATAGACTATCTTACCAAACCGATTCACTTGCCAATCTTGCGACAACGAATAAAACGGATAATTGAGCAATATAAGTTACAGGAAAAACTCATTGCTAATAATTTAGAATTGCAACGATTAGTTGCTATTGATGAATTAACGCAAGTAGCTAACCGAAGACGATTTGAAGAGTATTTAGCTCAAGAGTGGCAGCGCATGGCAAGAGAGCAACAGCCTTTTTCTTTAATTATCTGGGATGTTGATTTTTTCAAATATTACAATGATACTTATGGTCATCTTTCAGGCGATCGCTGCTTGAAAAAAATTGCAAAAACTATCAAAAATTCTCTGAAGCGTTCCACAGACCTAGTTGCCCGTTATGGTGGAGAAGAGTTTGCTGCGATATTGCCTAACACAGATGTGGAGGGAGCAACATTAGTAGCCCAAACAATTTGCTCTGCTGTTCAAACACTGGCAATTCCACATAGGAATTCATTAGTAAGCAATCATGTCACCTTGAGTGCTGGGCTTGCTACAGCGATTCCTATACCTGGTTCTGATTTTGAACAAATAATTCTTGCGGCAGATCGGTCGTTATATCAAGCAAAGGCAGCAGGACGGAATCGTTTTCTGTATAACAGTTATCACTAAAATATCTGCTAAATAATCGGCAATTGAAAGATTTATTTCCAGAGATTTTTTAATAGCAATACGGCTTTAACAAGCTTTGTTAATAGAATTACATTTATCTCAGTTGCCAGCGGTGAACTAATAATTAATAACCATTTTATCTCAATAGTTATAAATTTTAAAGATAAATAATTAGCTGCTCAAGTTTGGTTTCATTTCTCTTGCTAGTTTCTAGCAAGATTAGGCTAACTTTATAAACAAGCGTACAGAAGTGCTACAATAACTGTGAGTACGCAATCGGATATAAACTTTATACTTGCCACAAGACTAGAATTTCTAAGTATACATATACAAAAATTCGCTACTACACAGGAATAGTAGTTAAAAATAATATTTAATACAAACAGGTTTAACTGAGATGCAATTATAGGATATTAGCTGAAGATACTTTAAATAAGGCATTAGCATTTAAAAACAGTTAATTGACTTTCTAAGTAGTTCAGAAATTGGATGTAGCAATAGTGTCAAATTTAAGAATTATTATTTGATGTGTGTAAGCTCCTATGGTCAAGCGATCGCTCCAAGGATCACTCACTGGGATTCAAGAAGCCAAAAAAGCGTTCGCTCATAAGGGGTGGACACAAGACAATTTGGCTTTTGAAGTCAATTTAAAGACTCGCCAACCAATTTGGCGGTTTTTTAGTGGGCGTCCGGTTGAGCGTCATATCTTTATAGAAATTTGTTCTGTGTTGTCCTTGAATTGGCGGGAGATTGCGGCTAATCCTCCAGAAGAATTCCCTGAATCAAAAGAACCTGGTGCTGAATTTTTAGATATTGATGCTCTAGTCCAACAAGTGCGATCGCAACGCTTTGACAAAATTCAAGACCAGTGCGGCACTTTGCAGTTATTAGATGTTAGTCACCCCGTTAGAATCGACGACATTTACATCGATGTCAACATTTTGGAGGAGATTACCAGCTTTCAGTGGTTAGAGTTTGCTGACTTGCAAAACTTTACATCAAAAGAATTTGATCGCTTTGGTTTAGGTGAAGTATCCCAGACACAAATTGCGGGGAACACGGCAGTTGAAACTTACTCAAAGCTGCGGGTGTTGGGGAAACCGGGAGCAGGTAAAACCACCTTTTTACAACATCTGGCGATTCAATGCAACCGAGGTAGATTTGCAGGAAATCGGGTTCCCATTTTTGTCACCTTAAGAGATTTTGCCGACGAATCTAGAGAAGCGGGAGAGTTCAATTTACTCAACTATATTTGCAAAGAATTCCTGATCTGTGGAATTTCAGATCCATCTGTGCTGGAAACTTTGTTGTTGGAGGGCAGAGTGTTGCTGTTGCTGGATGGATTAGATGAAGTGCTACATCAAGAGAGCAAAGGTGTCGTCAATGAGATTCGCAAATTATCTGAAAAGTATCAAAAGAATATGTTTGTCGTCACCTGCCGCACGGCGGCTAAAGCTTTCAACCTTAGACGCTTTACAGATGTTGAAATTGCCCCATTTACCTCTGAGCAAATTGTTGCTTTTGCTCAGAAGTGGTTTACAGCACTTACGAAAACGAACATCCAGGATAAACAGGAACAGGCAGTTGAGTTTATCGAGAAACTAGATTTACCCGAAAACTTCCAATTTCGTAGACTTGCTATCACCCCCTTGTTTTTGCATCTCGCCTGCTGGGTTTTTCATCACCAGAACAAATTCCCAACCCAAAAAGCTGCGTTTTATAAGCAATGTTTAGACCTGCTACTTAGCAAATGGGATGAAACTAAAGGAATTGAGCGGGATGAAGTATACGAAGGTTTTTTATTACCACAAAAGCTGAAGTTGCTGAGTCAGGTTGCTAGCGCGACATTTGAGCAGGGTAATTACTTTTTTGAACAACACATTGTTGAGCAATACATTAGCGACTATATCAGTGATTTGCCGAATGCTTCGACGGAGCCAGAGGAATTGCAATTAGATAGTGAAGGCGTACTTCAGGCAATAGAGTTGCAACATGGATTACTGGCAGAACGAGTGCGGGGGATTTTCTCCTTCTCTTCTTTAACGTTTCAAGAATACCTGACTGCTCGACAAATCGTCGCCAATCATAATTTACAAGCATTAGAACAACCGTTAGAACGTCTGGTGAGTCATATTACTGAACCTCGGTGGCGTGAAATCTTTTTGTTAACGGTTGCCATGCTGCGGAGTGCAGATTTTCTGGTGCAGTTGATGAAGCAACAAGTTGATGCGCTAGTGGCTCAAGATCCATATTTGCAAAAATTTTTAACTTGGGCAAATCAAAAGTCCCTTGCTGCTCCCCCTCAGCCTGCTGCAATTCGCGCATTTTACCTTGCCCTAGCTAGGACTCCTCACCTTACCCCGCACTTTGCTCTTGCCTGCATCCTTGATCAAAGTATTTTTTTGGATGTCGCATTAGATAACCTAGTAATGGAATGCACTATTGACTGCAAATCTAATTTTGCCGATGTTCATGCCTGCGACGATGCTCTGAGTAATGCTTTAGCGATTGTTCGAGATGCTGGCTTACATCAAGCTTTACAACAACTTAAAGACCTACTGCCTGATCCAAAACAAACTAGAGAAAGGTTTCAGACCTGGTGGCAAAAAAGTTACCCCGCCTGGATGGAACAGTTAAAGACCATGCTCGCCAAGCATCGAAACATTCAGCATCAGTGGCACTTCAGCCCTGAGCAACTACAAGTATTGCAACAATATTACGATGCCAATCAGTTGCTTATCGATTGCCTCAATAGCAACTGTGAGCTAACAGACGTTGTGCGGCAGGAGATTGAAGCCAGTTTGTTATTGCCGATAAAAGAACTCTCCAAGCGAGAATGGCAGGGATTGTGAAGAGGCAGGGGGCAGGGGGAGCAGGGGGGAAGAGGAGATATATTTTAGAATGCAACAATGAGGCTTTGATATTCATTAATGAGGCTCGAAACTCCATTAATGAGGCTTTGATATTCATTAATGAGGCTTTGATATTCATTAATGAGGCTCGGAACTCCATTAATAAGGCTTTGATATTCATTAATGAGGCTCGGAACTCCATTAATGAGGCTTTGATATTCATTAATGAGACTTATATCATGTCCGCTTCATTACTTATTAAACCCGAATCACCCCACCCCGCCAAAGCTACGCTTCGTCTCCCCTCCCGAAGAGCGGGGAGGGGATTAAGGGGAGCCAGTGCGTTGGGCGGCTCTGCCGACTTGAAGCACCTGGCGTGTGGGGTGTAATGACTAGGGGAATCATAACTAATTATGCGGACATGATATTATACCATACTAAGAAAAGGTATCTATGCTTGAACACGACATTATTGTTATTGGCACTTCGGCAGGTGGACTCAAAGCACTGGGCGCAATCTTGGGCACTTTGCCTGCTGACATTGATGCTGTCCTTTTCATTGTTCAGCACCTCGCAGCAGATAAGCCCAGCATTCTCCCCCAAATTCTTACAGATGTAGGCTCTCTCCCAGCATCTCACCCGGCAGATGGAGAGCCAATTCAAACCGGGCGAATCTATGTCGCACCGCCCGATTATCACCTGTTGGTCAATCAAGGCTCAATGCGTGTCGTGCGCGGCCCTCAAGAAAACCGCTTTCGACCTGCGATTGATGCGTTATTTCGTTCAGCCGCCCGCGCTTATGGTACAAGGGTGGTAGGTGTGGTACTCACTGGCTATCTCGATGATGGCACGGTGGGGTTGCAGGCAATCAAGAAACGGGGCGGAGTAGCGATCGTTCAAGACCCGAACGAAGCAGAATACCCCAGCATGGCCAAGAGCGCCTTGCGATATGTGAACGTCGATTACTGCCTGCCGCTTGCAGAAATCCCAGACTTACTAGTGCAGTTATCAAAGGAACCCGCCGCCGAGGAGGAGGCATATCCCGTGACCGAAGAGATCGAAATTGAATCCAAGATTGCTGAACAGCAGATGAATACCCAGGAGTTTTTAAAGAATGTAGAAGCGATCGGGACTCGAACGACTTACACCTGCCCTGAATGCAACGGCAGCATCTGGCAAATTGGCAAAGAACAGCCGCTACGGTTTCGCTGTCACACGGGGCATTCCTTTACAGCTAGTGTGTTCCTGGCAGAGCAAACTCAGAATCTCGAAAATGCGCTGTGGTCGGCTGTGCGAGTAATGGAGGAAAAGGTTACATTCTCCCGTCAAATGGCAGAACAGATGAGAAACTACAATTTAACTAGTACTGCGACAAAATATGAAGATCATGCAATGAATTTGGATAAAGAGGTGTCTTTAATTCGAGATATCATTCTCAACGGCTTTGCCACCAAACGATCTATTGCCGCAATAGAGGAAGATCACCCGGAGTAGCTGTTAGGCTTAACCTTCTTTAATCACGATCGCTAGATAAAAATCTAAAACCCTTATTTGTTCGGACTTTTATAAATTTAGCTGTCATACCAATTTAAAAGATGTTTGCGACAGATAACCCCACCTGCGCTAACGCGCACCCCCCCCCTGCTAAGGGGAGGGGTTTTGCCTATGTGTTGCATTCTTTTTTCAAATTGGTATCAGTTTGAGAATCTTTGACTGAATGCAATCGAGCCTCAGTTGAAATTTGCAGGAGGCATTACCACTTTTTTTGCTAACCCCAGTGTCTTCAGTGTTTGAATTGCCCACCACGTTATATCTAGCTGCCACTACTGCCCTACTCAATACGAGTGTTTTTCTATCTATTGAGGTAGAGCTAAATGATTGAACTGTCTACAAATCTTCCATAAAAATTCTTGAGTGTTTGTATTTACATCAACCCTGTATTAAGTCAGCTACCTGATGAGAGGAATACTAGGCTGTAGCCCTCCCTGTCAAAGACCTGCTTATGTGGTACGCAAATCTTCCTCGCTGAGGAGTATCATCGTTTCTGCACCCATTCTACCAAAGTCAGGTTCTAGCCCTAATGCCATCTCAATGAGATACGTCCATGTGCCAGATTCAGGTGTGTAGCTGCGTACAATCCCTTCTCCGCCAACAAACCTCACCCATTGAGTATTGCGAAACTTAGGCAGTTTCATGAAGGTTGGAGTCATGCTTTTGATTTCTCAATTCATAGTTGATACTTTATGTTTTAATAAAATAAATTAAATATATGTTGTATCTTTTTAAGTAAAAATGTCAAATATCATCTATAACTTTGGAATGTTTTAGGTGCAAATTCTACAATTTATACGTAATTAAAACGTTTATTCAAACATGATATATAGCAGTTCTAAATAATTTGTGAAAAATTAGATCCCCGATTTCTTAGATAAGTCGGGGATTTAGACACCGCGTATTTTCAAAAATAAAATGTTGTATTGCTATATTTGATATCATGTCTGCCAAATCACCCATAATAATAATAAAAGAACCCCACCCCCAACCCCTCCCCGCAAGCGGGGAGGGGAGCTAAAGCGCAGCTTTTGCGGGGTGGGGTTCCGGTTATTATGGTTAATTACCCGGACATCATCTGACAACAGTACCCTCAATACTGTTCGGTTAAAGCAAGAGAGGCGATGAATCGCCGTCTCTACAATAATCAGTCTTTCGTCTTGACGGCGATTTATCGCATCTTTAGCGATCTAAAATTTTCATCAAAAAACCTTAACTGAACCGTATTGACAGTACCTTCAATTACGAATTACGAATTACGAATTATCTGTGACTCGTCCACTCAAATTTGCAATCATCAATACCAATTGAGTAAGATCAATCGGTTTAGCTATATGCATTTGGAAACCAGCATCAATTGCCATTTGTCGCTCTTGTTGGCTGACATAGGCAGTAATTGCGGCTGCTGGAATTTGTCCCCCAGCTTCAGCCTCAAGCTCTCTCACCTGATGAATCAGGGAGAAACCATCTTCATCTGGCATTCCAATATCTGCTATGAGTACATCATATTTGCCAGGAGATTCAGTTAGAGATGCGATCGCTTCCCTTGCCGATGTCACAACCACTACTTCAGCCCCGAAGTCTTCTAACATCCACTTGATTAAGTCGCGGCTATCGGCTTGATCATCTACAGCCAAGATGCATAACCCTTCAAGGGTAAGGGATGGAATCCTACCATCTGATGTATCCAGAGTCTCTGACAAAACGCTCGGCTCTAAATAAGTTGGCGGTGTAATCTCCAGCGGTATTGAGCGCAGAGGCAGCCTGACGGCGATCGTGGTTCCTTGTCCCTCGCCTGGACTTTGCGCTTGAACTGTTCCACCGTGAAGTTCGACAAGATGACGGACAATTGACAAGCCCAATCCAAGTCCCTGAGTCGTTTTGCTGCTGCTGGAATTTCCTTGGCGGAAGCGCTCAAACACATACGGCAGCAAGTCTGCCGAGATGCCAATTCCTGTGTCACTGACTCGAATCTGGGCGTGAGTATATAGAGCTTGGAGCGTGATTTCCACTCGCCCACCGTCTGGAGTGAACTTAATCGCGTTAGAAAGTAAATTCCACAGAACTTGCTGTAAGCGCTCAAAATCTCCGACAACTGTTGCTGAGTTCAAGTCTGAAACAATTTGAATGGTTTTCGCCTCTGCGGAAAATTGGATAGACTCAATTGCGGCATCCACTACTGAAACTAGATCAATTAGACGAGTGTTTAAATGAAGCTTTCCACTCGTAATCCGTGCGACATCCAGCATATCATCAATTAACTGAGCTTGTATCATAGCACTCCGCTCCACCACTTCCCAGGCACGAGTGACTGCTGAAGAATCTAAATCGCGGGTGCGGAAAAGTTGCGCCCAGCCCAGTATAGTATTGAGCGGGTTACGAAGTTCATGGGAGAGGTTTGACAGGAATTCATCTTTAGCTCGGTTGGCGATTTGGGCCTGTTGACGGGCTGACTGCTCCTGTACTAATAGCTCGGATCGCTCTAACTCAAACTGCTTGCGCTCCGTGATATCTTCAATCGCCAGCAAAATCATTTGAGCATCTTCCTGTTGAATAATTTTCCAACCATTAAGCAGCATGATTTTCTGCCCAATCTGCTCAAAACAATGCTCTATCTCTAACTTTTGAATGCTGGTATCGTTGGCGAGAATGTCTTCTAGGAGCGATCGCAGTTCGGGTAGATTCCACTGACCGTTCCCTAGTTCAAAAACCAGAGATTGCGCTGTCTGTGATGGTGAAACCTGAAATGTTTCATAAAACGAGCTATTGGCTTTGTTCACCCGCAAATCAGAATCAAGCACAATTAATGGCACTTGTACCGTCTCCACAATTGCTTCAGCGTAATTCCGGGCTTGTTCTAAGGTTGCTGCACTGCGTTTAAGAACATCAATATCTATTAACACCAACACTACACCGTCAATCTTGTTTTCTATGGTGCGATAAGGACGGATGCGGAGGTTGTACCAATGTCCCCCCAGAGTTTGGACTTCTAATTCTTTGACGCTGAGTGTGTCAAGTACCTCCAAAATTAGAAGTTCTAAGTCAGGAATATTCAGATTCGCTCTGATGTCGCTAAGGGGTCGTCCAGCATCGGTGGAAATTAAATTGAAAAGCCGCTGCGCCATTGGCGTAAAACGTCGAATGCGTAAGTCCAAAGTCAATATCAAAATTGGGATATTGATACTGGCCAACAAATTCGTCAGATCGTTGTTAACTTGGTGTAATTCCAGATTTCGAGAGCGAAGTTCTTCATTGGTTGTGTTGAGTTCTTCGTTGGTTGCCTGAATCTCTTCTTTGGCAGTTTCTAGTTCCTCATTGGTGCTTTGCAACTCTTCATTACTGGAGAGGATTTCTTCATTGGCAACTTTCAGGTCTTGATTGACGTCCTCCTGCTGTTGAATCACCGCTTGCAGATACTCTTGAGTCATAGCCTGCTCTTGCTTGGCGGTTGCAAGTTCAAGCTTTAGCCGAACAATCTCACGCTCTAGGTCTTCTTGCTCTTGGCTCTCAGGATTAAAAGAGCTAAGGTTGCTAACCGTGGGTGGAGCTTCTTCAAATAAAACCAGAAAGTAGAGTTCTTCGCCAGTCGCAGGATTGAATGGAATCACCTCAAGATTGACAATTCTTGAAAGCTCGCCCTCTTCAATCCGTAACCCTTCCTTTCTAACTAGAATTTTTTGCCGTTGTGCCTGATAAATTGTAGAGCGTAGCTCCACAAGCAAGCCCTCGCGTACCATTTTGAATAAGTTGAGACTCGGTTTCCCCGGTGCAAGTTTGAGGTAGAGATCGATTTCTCCCCGAAATTGCAGCACGTCCATCTTATCGTTGATCACCACACCCACTGGGGCATAGCGATTTAAGATCAGTTGGTCAGTTTTTTTCTCTAAGTCAAACTCATCCGATAGATTTGAATTCATCGGCTTCGGTTCGTCCAGTTTTGCCATCGGATAGTTGCTGGTAACGAACGAAATAATTGGAAGATTTGTGGTTAGCTTCTTGGTATAGATTTTATACTTTTTGTCAATGGGAGTAAACAAGTCTGAATATTTACCTATGCTTTCTGAAGTCCCTAGCAGCAGAAAGCCAGTCGGATTGAGACTGTAATGAAAGATGGGCAGTATCCGTTTTTGCAACGTTTCGTCTAAGTAAATCAGTACATTCCGACAGCTAACTAAATCTAAGTTAGAAAAAGGGGGGTCACTGCCCAAGTCTTGTCGAGCAAACACACACAGGTCGCGGACAGCTTTGCTAATTTGATATCTATCGCCCTCAAGGGCATTAAAGAATCGGCGACGGCGCTCTGGTAAGACCTCCATCATTTGATTCTCTGCATAAATGCCGGATCTGGCTTTTTCAATCGCCATCTCGCTGATGTCTGTGGCAAAAATCTGGATCGGCGGCGCGATTACTTTATCCGACAAAAACTCCAGCAACAAGATGGCGATCGAATAGACCTCCTCGCCCGTTGAACACCCCGCCACCCAAATCCGAATCGGCAATACCGACTTGTTTTGCATAAAACTGGGAAAGACTTGCTCTTTCAACAGTTGAAATACTTCGGGGTCGCGGAAAAAATAGGTGACGTGGATCAGAATTTCTTCATAGAGAGCCTTGACTTCAGCCGGATTGTCTTGGAGATACTGGGCATAACCCTCCAACCGCTCTAGTTTATACAACAGCATTCGCCGCTGGATTCGGCGATCGAGGGTGTTGGGCTTGTAGTGGCTGAAATCAACGCCAGTTTGCGATCGCAATAACACAAATATAGTCGCCAGGGCATCACCCTGTTCGGGTAATTTCTCAACCGGGATCAACGGCTGTGAGTCAGAAATAAAAGGATTGCGACTGAGGTTTGCCAGTTCCTGGGCAATTTTTTGAGGTGGTAGAATAAAATCGACATTGCCTGTGGCAACAGCAGTATTGGGCATACTATCGAATTTTGCTGTGTCTTCACACTGAGCAAAAGTCACGCCTCCAGCTGCCTTGATTGCCTTCAGCCCCAGTGAACCGTCTCCATCCGCCCCAGATAAAACCACTGCGATCGCTTTGTGCCCTCGATCCGCTGCCAACGAAGTAAAGAAGGCATCACCAGGCATATATTTCCCATGAATTTTCTCTCGCGGCGTGAGTTGCAACACCCCACCAGACAACATCATCTTAGTGTTAGGCGGAATAATGTAGATCTTGTTAGGTTCTACAGTCACGCCATCTTGCACTTCGCTGACAGGCATTTGAGTTGTTCTTCCCAGAATCTCGCTCAACAGACTCTTATGGTTAGGGTCTAAGTGTTGAATCAGCACAAATGCCATCCCTGTATCGGTAAGCAAATATTTGAGCAACTGCGTAAATGCCTCTAATCCACCCGCAGAGGCAGCAATGCCAACGATGGGAAATAAAGCATCTATATTGTCTTGCTGCTCTATGTCAAACGCTTCATTAGCGGTAGATTCAGATACAGGTAGCTCAGAGGGTTGATCAGATGATGTCATAGAATGAAGTTTAGCACTGCAATGGTTTGGCAGATCAGGTTTATATTTTAAGTCAGTTTACTTACTTGCCCTGTCTTTAATAATAGTTTGAGTCTAAATTAAATAAATTAAGGCTGATTCGATGAATTAAGTTCTCAAATCACGCCTAGCTCTCATTTTCTCGATTTTCGCTTGCTCAGGAAAAGGAACTTAGCAAGTTTATATTTTTATCTTAATATTCCCAAACTAGAAACTATGAACAATTTAAGTTTCCTAAATCCAAGTCAGTGCCAAGAAGTAAGAAGCTAGGATAAATCCAATACCAATAATTCCGCTACTCAAAAGCAAAACTAATTGATTTAAAACACACATTTTATAACTACTGAGATTAATTCTATCATTTTTCAAGTTCGTTAGTAACATTTCAAAAATAATCATCCTCACCAATAAATGACCTATTTCATTACTTTTTCAAACTTAGACTACTATATCTAAGACATTAATTAGAGCTAGTTAGCATGAGGGTGAATAAGAATTATTAGCAATTGCTAAAATGCCAAGCACAGCAACAAAATCGTCAACAACTAAGGGTTTAGCAAAGCATAGACTAAACCCAGCTAAAAGAGCATGTTGATACATGTCTTCAGTTACAGTGGCTGTGAGAGCGATCGCTGGTACTACTTTGCCTCGTTCTCCCGTAAGTGTTCTCACCTGATGAATCAGAGCATAGCTATCCTCATTTGGCGAGGAAATATCACTCAAGAGGACATCAGGTTGCCATTGCACAAATATTTCCAAAGCTTGCTCTCCTAAAAATGCCGCTTGCACGTTCATACCATAGGATTGCAACATTGGTGTCAACGAATTGCAGAAATTGACATCATTATCTACAAGGAGTACTCGTAGCCCTTGAAGAAAGGAATGATTAGTAGAAAATCTATTATTTATATGCATCACAGTTCCAAATTGGAGATTTTCTTGAACTTTGGAAAACCTTAAACAGTGCATTTATATGTGTTTGCTTAAAGTTCAGTAAACGTCTGATCAGTAGGCACAAAAACGGGTAACGTGCTATTCCCTTTGAAAGTATCTACTCCCTTAACAGCTTTGATTGCAGTAACTAGTACCGCAAGGCGGAATTCACAATTCAAAATTCAAACAGGTATATAGCATAAGCGTTTCGTTGATTTGGAATGTGTGGTTTATTTACGCTGTGCTGTACTAGTATATTAAAAGCACTAGCTTTCATGGCAGCATCGTCAATATCAAGTATTTCTTTGATCGGCTAAAAAATTTACTAACAATTTTTACGATAACATTCTATTGTTAAATCCATGTTTGAATAAATGTTTGAATAGTGTATAATTTGTATAAAATGTATAAATTTACCAATAAACTTTGTGAAAAAAAAATTTAAATTATTCCGCTATCAATATTATGTCTAACGAAGCAGAATTTTTCTATCGTTCAGTAGTGAACCTCTGTGGAAAAAAGCATCTACTGTATGCCTTGCTGCATCTATTCCTTTAGTAGTGGAAATAGTGAGTAGTAATTGGCGTGATGATTACCACAAAAAATATGCTGACTATGAACAAATGGGAATTTCTGAATACTGGATTGTTGATTATGCCGCATTGGGCGGTAGGGAATTCATTGGCAAGCCAAAACAATCTACTATCTTGGTTTGCTGTTTAGAAGAAGGTGAGTATTTACAGCTATTTTCAGGTAAATAGACCACGCAGTAGGGGCGCAAGTCCTTGTGCCCCTACAACAGGTGTGGTTCAAATACATGAAAACTGCTGTAATTAATAAATTTCGAGGTAATGACCGTATCCAATCGCCAACTTTGCCAGAGTTGAATTTAACCGCAGAACAAATTTTTCGCGCTGGTGTGGGCAGAACATACAGGTTGCACTCTTGATGCAAATCTGCTCACCAATACCCGCACAACCCTCACACTCTGGTGTGTACGATTTTTCATGTGGAATATGCCATTTCATGCAGAGCATCATTTATACGCATCAATTCCGTTCCACGCGCTACCAAAAGCACATCAGCAATTGAGCAAACACTTTACCCACATTGAACCTGGCTATCTAAAAGTCAACTGGAATATCATAACTAATTCGTAATTCATAATGATGCTCGTGACGCTCTCTGCGAGACGCTGCGCGAACGCGGACTCGCTCTAAGCGTTCGTGAGTGCGTCTCTAAGAGTTGCCATGCCGTTCGCGTTAGCGTCTCTGAAAGAGAAGGCTTTACGCTTCGCTATGCCCTTGGCGTCTCCCCTTCTCCCAAAGGGCTAGGGTGTATACACAAGTATGACTAGCATAGGTTTCAACTCTTTTAGTAGTTTTGTAGGGTGCGTTATGGACACGCCGAAATAACAAATGCGTTCGCCGAAATAACAAATGCGTTCGCCGAAATAACAAATGCGTTCGCCGAAATAACAAATGCGTTCGCCGAAATA
>NZ_JBALEF010000016.1:0-62539 GCF_036918245.1 Nostoc sp. | reverse complement strand
GATTGACTTTTTTGCACAAGCACTGCTGGCTAATTCTAATAATTATCTGTCTCGGCCATCACTGCTTCCTAAATATTAGACCTGAATCCTTACCTTAATCTTTCTAAAGCTTGTTCAGTTTTAATAGGCAGAGTTTGTGCGCCACGTCTTAGATAGGGAACACTATCCGAAGCCTCCACTACTCCTCGTGATTTAAAAATAGTAACTTGCAAAACCAAACCAGGACAGCCTTCATAAATCAGAAACGTATATGAATAACCATCTCCCAAAGGAAAAAGTTGTTCAAAAATTTGTAAATGCCCATTTGCAGCTTCCTGATCAGTAAAACCTCGCGAAGCTCTTGTTTTTTTGCCTTCTACAGTATCCTCATCAATGCCAATGAACAGTTCTCCACCATCTGCATTGGCAAATCCAGAAATAAACTTACATAATTTTCCTGGCTGTATATCTATCGACTTTAGGTCGAGAAAATGGCTTTCCTCAGCTATAAGTATCTGATTTAATTGATCAGAGGTAATTTCAACTACTTCAATTGACATATAGTTACGCATAGCAGCCTAACGATTCTTTAAATTTGTAGCATACAATGCAATCCATGAAGTACCGGACAAATTCTAATCTTTAATCAAAAATACTACACTTGTGACAATAATTTCAGACGAAGCATTGGTAGTTCGAGGAGGGCGTAATCGTCCAGAGGATATTCGACGTGGAATAGGTACTCATCCCAGTGGCATAACAGGAATTTCTGTGGAATGTGCAGTAGGATCGTCATTAGCGGAGTTGGCATCGAGTATTCCTCATGGGCAGATTGGTGTAACAACAGTTGGCGAGGTTCGCCAAGCAGGTGGTGATGTAATCCGAACATCCGGTAGAAGTGCTAATCATGCAACATTGAGGGGTTTAAACCCGCAGCAAATTAGTCAACTCCTTACACCTACTGTTCCTAATCCAGCAAAATAGCAGTTATAGTTTGGATTACCTAGAATGATTACCCCTAAAGTTTTTGCAGATTTTCATAATGCTGATGCTGAAGGGCGTTTGCGTTTGAACAGTATTGGTACAATCGAAGACTTGGCGAATCAAAGTATTGAGCTACGAGATGGGCAGTTACTGACGATATATAGCGAGGATTTGGAAGTTGATGGAGTGGTGCAGTTCTCCGAAGAGGAGAAGTTATGGGTTGCAGCCATTGATTGGGATCGAATCAGACAAGTTGAGGATTTTGTTGTGCAGGCACAAGTTTGAGTATCCACACCATTCTGACTTTTTAGTTTTTTACCTAGCCCATTGCTGCAAGATATAAGCATAAAAAGCCTCTTTATCTACCTTATCCATCGCATAAATTTTTCGACCACCAGTAACTACTTTAGTACGCCCCTGACTCAGACCAGTGGTGATAATTTCTGTTTCCCATTCGTGCAGTTGATAAAATTCTGGATGTCCCAAATAAGCCGTTGCCAAGACATCCCAAAAATAATAATCTTGGGGAATAACTAGTGCATAACATTGTCCAGCTAAATCAGAGATGGGATAGTGGCGTTGTCGTCCCATTTTGTATACTAACTCCGATCTGACTGGGACATTGTTAGTTAAATCTAAAGGACACATAATAATTTCAATTTGGGTTTGCCATACCCGCGCTGCTGAAATTGCGTCCCAATAAACATTCCATTCGGCAGAACCATCTTGTCCTGCTTCCAGACTTTTTTCGACATTACCACCAACATTTAACGCACCCCCCATCCACACAATCTTGTGAATCTTCGCCTCAATATCTGGTGCTTTGTCCAAAGCTACTGCAACCGTCGTCAAAGGGCCAGTTACCATCAACGTTACGGGGCTTGATGCCTCCCGTAACACCTGTATCATGAAATCTTGACCTGTTTCGGCAACCAGAGGCGTAGTGATGGTTTCGCTTTGATTGAGAATGGGGAGATGGTCAACGATAAACGAATCGCGGCGATAAAGAGTAGGAAATGGATTGATACCGCGCACAGTGCTTTCTGCTACCGGGATATGAGAAAATCCCATCAAATCTATAATTTTACGTGTGGCGCTAACAGCCGGTTGAACGTAGCAATCTGCTGGAGTGACGACAACACCAAGGAGTTCAATACGATCCATCGTCAACAGCAGCATAGTTGCCAGATAATCATCTACACCGCCATCATGATCCATTAATACAAGTTGTTTTGTCATAAAAGGAGAATTATATGGATGAGTTTATGGAAACTGCAATTCAAGAAGCAAAACAAGGCAGACAAGAAGGTGGAATTCCCATTGGTTCGGTTCTCGTCAAGGATGGCAAAATTCTCGGCAGAGGACACAATAAACGCGTGCAAGACGGCGATCCTGTTACCCACGCCGAAATCGATTGTCTCCGCAATGCTGGAAGAGTTGGTAGTTATAAAGGTACAACACTCTATTCAACTTTAATGCCGTGTTACCTGTGCGCTGGGGCAGTGGTACAATTTGGCATTAAAAAAGTCATTGCTGGAGAATCTAGAACTTTTCCTGGTGCTAAAGAATTTATGGTATCTCACGGTGTGGACGTAATTGATCTTAATCTTGACGAATGCGAACAAATGATGAGTGAGTTTATTGAAACTAACCCTGAACTTTGGAATGAAGATATTGGTAAATAGTCATTGGTTGGGCATTGGGGATTAGGCATGGGTTGTCCCCCTTGTCCCCTTGTTTCCCCTACTCCTCACTACCCACCTTTCAAGGATAGGTATTTTAAAATCAGCCAGTAGATAGAGTAATGTGATGTCAAGAAAAGCCACCGCGTTTACTGTCTTTAAATAGACATTTAATCCCAGAACGCATGGAATGGCTTTTGAGAACGAAACCTCAGAGACGATTGAGCAAAACTATCATGTCCGCATAATTAGTTATGATTTAGATAGTCATTGCACCCCTAAGAATCATAACGATCGCAATATCTGGTTGAAGTCCAGCACATTAGGAAAATATTGATAATACTTAAGAAAGAAGCTGCAAATTATTTTATATTACACAATAAGTTTAGTGACTGTAACTAGCTAAAATTTAAAAGTGTAAAAGTGGCAAATTTAACTGAATTTACATTATTTGCTCCTCGCAACAAAGGAGCAGCTTTAATTGGGTCTTTTTCAGATTGGAAAGAAATTCCCATGTCAAAAAGTGAAGATGGTTATTTTCGCACAAAAATTAAGCTGGAAGACGGCGTTTATCAATATAAATTTCGCATTCAAACCAAAAGTCCAAATTTTGCAATTGATGAATGGATAGATATCATTGATCCTAAAGCGACAGATGTTAATGAAACAGAAAAATACAGTATAGTACGTATTCAAGATGGGCAACGCATTGTTGATACTTACCTTTGGCAACACGATGAAATACCGTTGCCTGATAACCGGGAATTAGTCATATATGAAATGCACGTTGCCGATTTTACTGGTGATGAAGTTGACGCTAACGATCGAGGCAAATATCTAGGAATAATTGCTAAGTTAGATTATCTTTGCGAATTGGGAATTAATGCAATTGAATTAATGCCAGTTAATGAGTACCCTGGTGATTATAACTGGGGCTATAAAGTTCGCCACTTCTTTGCTACAGAATCTAGTTACGGTTCAACAGAAGATTTAAAGCGGTTGATTGACGAGTGTCATGGTAGAGGCATTCGCGTCTTTATGGATGGAATTTATAATCACACAGATGAGGAATGCCCTTTAATACTAATTGACCGAAATTACTGGTACTACGAACACAAACATTATCCTGAAGACCCAGATAATTACTGGGGGCCAGAGTTTAACTATGATAATTACGACAAAAACTTAAATATTAAGCCTGCATGGGAATACATCGGCGATGTGGTAAAATTTTGGATTCAGGAGTATCACATTGATGGAATTCGCTTTGACGCAGTGCGGCAATTGGCTAACTTTGAATTTCTCGACTGGCTGACTAAGCAAGCGAAAAACCATGCTGCACCCAAACAGTTTTACAACATTGCTGAACACATTCCCGATACAAAGACTGTAGTCAAGCCAGATGGCCCATTAGATGCTTGTTGGCATGAAAGTTTTCGCTACTTTATAATTCCATATATTTGTGGGAAATCATTTGAATTAGAACAACTTAAGCAGATTTTAGATCCCAAACAGCAGGGTTATGCGATCGCTACCAATGTAATTAATTATTTGGCAACCCACGATCGCGAACGTGTATTACGAGAATTAGGCAATTGCGGCATCTTTGACGCAGCCGCATTTGAACGAGCTAAGTTAGCAGCTGCTCTGTTAATGACAGCGATGGGTATACCGATGCTGTGGATGGGAGAAGAGTTTGGCGAATATCAGCAAAAAAGCGAAGATGTGACTAAGCCGCGCAAGATTAATTGGTCTTTATTGTCAAGCGACCAAAATCATGATTTATTTGAGTATTATCAAAAGCTGATTGCTCTACGCCAGCAAACTCCAGCTTTGCAAAGTGACAATATTAAGTTTTTCTACGAAAATGCAACTGAGAAAGTGCTGGCTTACACCCGTTGGGATGAGCAGAATTCTCATGTCGTCGTCGTGGCAAATTTTTCCGACCAAAATCTAAATCAATATAAAATTTCAGGCTTCCCAACTGCTGAGTATTGGCGAGATTGGGTTAGTAATCAAGAAGTGAAATCTGGAGAGGATGGTTTAGTCACTGACTTGCCAAGCTATACAGCTAAAATATTTGTTTTGCAGTAATTATCTCGCTAGTTGTCTAGCAGATTTACAGCAATGTAGTCTGTGGATCGTAGGTGTCAAAAGTTTGTAAATACATTGTTGAGGTAGTGCGTTCACCGGAGGTGTTGGCGCAGCCATCGCTTGTAAAACAAACTGCTTGCGTCGCAACGGAGTAACAAGAGTGGTTGTGGGAGCAATAGCAAATAAAATAATATCATGTCCGATCGGATAAGCCCAAAACCCAGATGTAGAGACGCGATTTATCGCGTCTTGAAAAACCAATCATCTACACCAATAACCCTTAACCCAAGCGTATTGTGACATAACACTATCTACGAATAAGGGATTGGGCAGTAATTAATAGGAGGCTTTATGATAATTGTTGACAATTTGCGCTTCCCTTTGACGCTTTTTACAGCACTAGGCTGCGGGCTGGTGGCTGGCGTCTTCTTTGCCTTCTCGACTTTCGTGATGAATGCCCTTGCACGACTCCAGCCAAAGGAGGGCATTATCGCCATGCAATCCATCAATATCACGGCGATCAATCCGTTGTTCATGTTGGCACTCTTCGGAACGGCTGTGGCTTGCATCTTTCTAGCGGTTTCCTCGGTGTTAAAGTGGCATCAACCTGGTGCTGCCTACTTGCTTGTCGGTAGCCTGCTTTATCTCATTGGCACCGTTCTAGTGACGATCGCGTTCAATGTGCCGCTGAATGATGCGTTAGCGATCGCCAAACCAGATAGCACTGAAGGCGCGAACCTATGGGCTAAATACCTGACTAATTGGACGTTCTGGAACCATGTTCGGACAATAGCGGCACTTGCGGCAGCACTCACCCTGGCACTGTGCGATCGCACGGTGAAATAGGAATGATGAATACGTATGATACCTTTTGCTCGGCAAAATGAAGCTATATGAGTATTCAAGCAGCATACGATAATTGGTCAGCCACATACGATGCTGACGAAAATCTAACCCGCGATCTCGATCAAATCGTCACCAGAGAAACCTTGATGGGTTTGAGGTGTAAATCAGTTGTGGAAATTGGCTGTGGCACAGGTAAAAATACGCTTTTGCTTTCACAAATTGCTCTGAAAGTTTATGCGATCGATTTTTCAGCACAGATGATCCAGGACTTACGCAACTGTCACAAGCGATGGCGCAGCTACGCTGCGCCGAGCGCCCAACAACTAGGCGATAAACATGGGAACATTCGGACGTTTTAGTTGCTGAACTAAATAATTTGATAACAATCCATGCTTAATTTGATAGATTGTTTGATCAGTTTTATAAGCTAAATCTTTGAGCCTAAGCCAGACTAAAATAGCGCAGGCAATATGATTTCTTTGAATACGACCCTTGCGGCATTGACATGACTCAATGCCAGTCAATTGTTTTAATTCTCTATGAAACTCCTCAACCTTCCAACGAACCTTACACACTTTTTGCACAACGTCCGTAGAGTCTTGAGATAAATCGTTTGTAGCGATAAAATCCGTTCTGTCGGTGGAGACAGTTACCCGGAATAGGTTCACTTTTTTCGCGCCTGGGAACTTTTTTATTTTAACTGTTTTTCCTGATTTTAACTCTTTCTCATCCCCAGATAACAATTCAATTCTTTTATAGTCTTCTTGCTCTTCGGTATCATCAACAAGTCGATTACGTTTCAGAGGGCAATAATAATATTTCCCTAACCCATCAATATATAACATCAATTTATTTGTCGCATACCAACTGTCCATTAAGACGGCTTTAAATGGTAATTTTTTATGGTACACAAGGTTTTGCAGCATCTCTGTTACATGTTCTATCTTTGTTTTCCCATCTCTGTCTGGGTCATAAATCCGATAGTCAACTACCCAAAACTTTCCGATTTCATGATTGACATATACACAATTTACTAGCCCAATCCCTTGAATTACACCATGCTCATTGCCACTATATTGGCGTTTACTTGGCTCTATTTCAATAGCGTATCGTTTATCAATTACTGTGTCATCAAAAACTAAGTAGGCGTTATCATTTATTTCTATTAAATCTTTCACGTTATCCCAAAGAAGACGAGGTGTTAATTTTTCATTTTTTAAATAACGGTTGATTTTATCATGACTGATCTGCTCTAAATGCTCCGCCAAATTTGTCAGAGTATAATTAATCTGACTACTTAACAAGTACTGGCAATAGTTAAGTTTAGTAAATCTCATAAACTACAGGATTTATTTCATGCATCCTCAACTAATTTTCTCATGATTTGAAGAATACTTAACACACCCGATTACTGTTACTAATTTCAGCAATGCCCTCTAGGTACACCACTTACTAGATAGTACATAAATACTATCTAGATGCGATCGCGCTGTGCCAGTTGCGTAAGTCCTGTGATCGAAAAGGCGAAAGAGAAAGTGAGGTCAGCTAATGTGGTGTTTATTACAGAAGACATTACCAAGCAATGGACTTGTCGTAATCAGTCTGCCGATTTGGTCACTTGTAATCTTGTTCTAGAACATATCGAAGACCTCAGCTTGATATTTTCAGAAGCATCTCGTGTCTTAGTCAAAGGAGGATACTTTTTCATTTGTGAGCTTCATCCATTCAAGCAATATCAAGGAACAAAAGCTAATTTTCAAAGACAGCAAGAGTTCATTAAATTCCGGCATTTGTGCATCATTTATCAGACTTTTTTAACACAGCGAAAGTTTATGACTTCCTACTTGAAGATTTCCAAGAGTGGTGGCACGAACAAGATCAAAATAAACCACCAAGACTTGTGTCGATCTTGTTTAGAAAGTGAAAAATTTTTTGGCTAGGTTTCAGCTAGTGCAATCTTTGCAAATAAAAATCCCCAGGATTTGCTACTGTTTGAATTTAGGAGCGATGTCTAGGACAGGCTATGCCTACCTTCACCAGATTCCACCATGTCTGCAAATCATGTCCGACTGATGATAGACCTGAAAAAAGAACAACTGTTATTGAATAATCAGTAACAGTATTATGTAGCGGTCAAAATATACTAGTGATGGAAGATGAGCGACTAATTATGAAATTTCCAAAACAGGTAGAAAAAATTTCTGTCAGTGCTGACAATTGCTTAACATCAGAATTCTCGAAAAAGATTCATCAGTCATTAACACAGCGAGATGCTCAGTTTATTGAATTACTGATGCCTGTATGGGAATGGTTTTACCGTTATTACTTTCAAGTAATAACTGATGGATGGCATCACATACCAGTAAAAGGGAAAGTACTACTGGTTGGTTCTCACAATGGGGGAATGGCTTCTCCAGATTTAATAATGATGATGTACGATTGGTTTTCTAGATTTGGAACCGAGCGTTTGGTGTATGGTCTAATGCACCCTTCCGCTTGGAAAGTGAGTCCAGAAATAGCAGGATTAGCCCAGAAATTCGGAGCAATTGTTGCACATCCTAAAATGGCTAGTGCAGCTTTTGATCGAGGTGCTAGCGTTCTGGTATATCCTGGAGGACAATATGATATGTTTCGTCCTCATAGTCAACGCCATAAAATTCATTTTGCTGGTCATCAGGGCTTTATCAAGCTGGCTTTAAAACAAGAAGTTCCGATTATTCCTGTAATCTCGGTAGGCGCTCATGATAGCTTGATAGTCTTATGTGATTGCTATGATTTCGTCAAACAATTGCATCAGTGGGGATTGCCGTGGTTATATCAAATAGACCCTGGTGTTTTCCCAATTTACTTAGGTTTGCCTTGGGGCTTGTCTATTGGCCCTCTGCCAAATATTCCTCTACCTGTGCAGATTCACACTCGCGTCTGTCATTCAATTACTTTTGAAAGATATGGTCGAGATGCAGCTAGAGATCGCAACTATGTGAATACTTGTTATGAAATAGTTCAAAGTCAAATGCAGGAAGAGTTAAATAATTTGGTTAGAGATACTCAGAAATCTCGCTAAAACACGAATATTAGTGAGGAAGTGACGCCTCCCCCAGTATTTCTAAAAGCGATCGCTCCATAACTTCACTGACAAATTTATTACCTTGCAAGTTGAGGTGAATATGATCGTGAAACAAACCTTGCGGGTTGGTAGTTGAATTGAAGTTCGGTAAAAAGTCTATATAGTTAATTTGCTGTGCTTTGGTAAAATCGCTTAAGCGCTGACGTGCTTTGATTTCGTAATCGCGGGGGCCTGGTTCACCAATTTCTCGTAGTAAGGGAGTCATCACCAGCAGAAATTTGCTGTTGGTTTGGCGAGTCAAGGCTTGAATTTTAGCGATCGCCTCTAGATTAATCCCCACGCGATCGCCTGATTCATTTTGCACGGCTTGCAGTTCAGGAATTGGCTTTTGCTTGACGATATAACGCTGCCACACTTCCACTAATGCCAGGGGAGGTTGACGATCGGGATAATTGCGATCGCGTCCGACTGGCAAAGAAGTAGGAGGAGTTGCAAACAAATCATCGGTATTAATTATTAACACCACTGCTTGCGCGTTAAAATTGCCAAACTTCTCTAAATAAGCTAATTCATTCCTTGGTCCCCAAGAGTTAGCTGAAGCATTTAGCACTTCGGGTTCAGAATAATTACTAGTAGTGGATGATGCTAGAGAACGCATCATCAAACTAGATATTGTATTAGTCTGATCAGTCCACCAGCCACCATTAGCAATAGAATCACCTAAGAGGAGAATTCGCAGCCCAGTAGGTGCAGGTAGCATTTTTATCGGACTACCTCGCATAGAATATTCATTAATTTCGATGCGATTACCAAAACGACGGGTACGTTGGTTAGGAGCCAATAAATAACCAATCTGCTCATCGCCAATATAAATCAGGGGATTTCCAAAACCAAACAGCGATCGCAGTCCGATCTCGATTACCACAAACAATCCCACAACCACCGCCAAAATTACGCTCAGTGCTATTTTCACCTACTCACACCCTCTTATACTGAGTTGCTTTTCAATGATACTGGGGGATTGGGGATTGGGCATTGGGGATTGGGCAAGGTTATTTTCATTGTCCCCTTGTCCCCCTTGCCCCCTGCTCCCCTGCTCCCACTCCTAAATTTTTAAAGTGAATTTAGCATCATCCACAAAGAGAAGCACTACAATCGAAACGGATAAATATTTCATGCTTCAACAACACAACAGAGGATTACAAAGCTGTGTCCGACTTAAATCGCGGAATTATGAAATTTAAGGGAGCAGATTCCCCAAAAGTAGTCACTATCTCTACCGTGTTGCTTCTGGGAGCGATCGCTGCTCTCGTCATCTGGGCGCTACAAGCTGCCTATGCGCTAAACTAAAACCATTAGTAGTCTAGAAGGACACTGGCAAAAACGGTTTCCGTCTTAGCCAAGTGTCCATTTAGCAACTACTAAATAAAAGCTCTTTTATAACCATCAAAAATTTCAGAAAAACTTTAGATTTTAGATTTGAGGTTTTAGATGGAAAATTTAAATCTAAAATCCAAAACCCAGAATGTTTGAACCTTGGGGTGTTTTCGTTATTTTAATTATCTGCCCCCTTTTGGGCGGATTACCCCTGATTGCATGGATAACTTACGCCCTGAAGCGGAAGCAGTTATCACAAGTTGGTACAGGAAACATTAGTGTATCGGCTGCGTTTTATCATGGCGGTAAAATTGTCGGAATTCTGGCAGTCTTGTCAGAAGCTTTAAAAGGAGTTGCGGCAGTTTTACTCACCCGCATTTTCTTCCCAGATGGATCGTTTTGGGAATTGGTTGCCCTGATCGCTCTGGTAATCGGTAGATACTGGATAGGCAGAGGAGCAGGTACGACAAATGTTGTCTGGGGATTTGTCGTACACGATCCACTGGTAGCGATATTTGTATCTTTCTTTGCAGGTATTACTTTTACAATTCTGCAATCAAGAAAGGTAGTCAAATTTGGGGTTTTGCTACTTTTTCCTTTGTTTGTGGCACTTCTGCACCTGAGCGATATTCCCAGAATATTTGCTGCTGTGGCCTTATCTGGTTTAATGGGCTGGATTTACACCAAAATTCCAGATGATATGAAACTGCCAGCCCAAGAGGCACAAACAGAATCGCAAGCGATGTTGGAATTTTTACGCGGCGATCGCGCTATGGTTTCTCTAGATGAAGAGTTGAATGCTGCCATCGTCGGAGAAAAAGCGGCGACATTATCTCAAATTAAGCGCTGGGGCTATCCAGTGCCGAAGGGATGGGTACTAGCCCCCATCGACAATCCAGAAGGGTTAACAGAATTTCTCCAGCCATCAGAATTATCCCCCTTGGTGGTGCGTTCTTCCGCTATTGGAGAAGACTCAGAACACGCTTCTGCTGCTGGACAGTATGAAACAGTTGTAAATGTTACTAGTCCAGAGGCATTACAGTCAGCGATCGTTCAAGTTCAAGCTTCCTACAATCATCCATCTGCTGTCCAATATCGGCGCGATCGCGGCTTAAATGATACAGCAATGGCTGTGTTGATTCAACAACAAGTCCAGAGTGTATATTCTGGCGTTGCTTTCAGCCGCGATCCCATTACTCAACAAGGCGATGCGATCATCATTGAAGCCCTTCCAGGCAGCCCGACGCAAGTCGTTTCGGGAAAAGTCACACCAGAGCAATATCGCGCTTTTGTCGTTGAAACAGAAAATTCTTACTCTATACAATTAGAGGGTCAAGGACGAGTACCACAATCATTAATCAAACAAGTTGCATACTTAGCTTACCGACTCGAAAAACGTTATCATGGCACTCCTCAAGATATCGAGTGGAGTTACGATGGTCAAACGCTTTGGGTGTTGCAATCTCGACCAATCACTACTCTGTTGCCCATCTGGACACGCAAAATCGCTGCTGAAGTGATTCCTGGAGTAATTCACCCCTTAACATGGTCGATTAATCGTCCCTTAACTTGTGGAGTTTGGGGAGAATTTTTTACTTTAGTTTTAGGCGAACGCGCCTTGGGGTTAGATTTCACCAAAACAGCAACTCTGCACTATTCCAGAGCCTACTTTAATGCGTCCCTCTTAGGAGACATTTTTCTGCGTATGGGACTGCCCCCCGAAAGTCTGGAATTTTTAACCAGAGGAGCTAAATTAAGTAAGCCCTCCTTGCAGTCAACTTGGGAAAATTTGCCAGGACTAGGGAAGTTGCTGAAACGGGAATTAAATTTAGAAAAGGACTTCAAGGAAGATTATCACAAACGGTTCATTCCTGGGTTGTCGCAGTTGGCGCCAGAAGATATAGATAACTTGGAACCAGCGAAGCTGTTGACAAGAATTGATTTTATTCTGGAGTTGCTGCGTCATGGAACGTATTACAGCATTTTAGCTCCCTTGAGTGCCGCCCTGAGACAGGCAATTTTTCGGGTAAAGGATAGACAAATCGATCATAGCGTCACCCCAGAGGTAGCAGCATTGCGATCGCTCAGTGCAATCGCTACAGATGCCAAGCAGGTATTACTGGAGTTTGAGCCACAGCAAGTATTTGAGCAATTAAAGCAAACCCCCGAAGGAGAGAAGATCCTCCAAGAATTTAACGAATTGCTTCAAGATTACGGCTACTTAAGTGAGGTAGGAACCGATATCTCCGTTCCCACTTGGCGGGAAAATCCCCAGATGATTAAGCAGATGTTTGTGCAGTTAATGCAGGGGAATGAACCACAATCAGGTGCTAAAGACGCAATTAATAGTATCTTTGCTGGCAAGCGCAAACGCTCTTTTGTGCAACGGCGCGTGGATATCAAAGGACGAGTCACCGAAGTTTATTCCCGGCTTTTGGCTGAATTGCGTTGGAGTTTTGTGGCTTTAGAGAAGATTTGGTTAGACTCTGGTTTACTTAGGCAAACAGGCGATATCTTTTTTCTCAACTTTGATGAAGTGCGGCGTCTAGTTGGGGATGAAAATTCCAGCTTAATAGAACAGTTAGATGAGTTAGTAGAATTTAGGCGATCGCAATTTGTACAAGATAGCGAGATTATTCAAATACCTCTTTTAGTCTACGGCCATACACCTCCTCACCCGTTAGCTCCCTCTGAACTCTACTCTGACCAAATCTTACAAGGTATTGGAGCCAGTCATGGGCAAGCCGAAGGTAGGGTGAAGGTGTTGCGAAATTTACAAGACATTCCAGAGATTGATCGAGATACGATTCTGGTAGTGCCTTATACAGATTCCGGCTGGGCCCCATTGTTATTAAGGGCTGGAGGATTAATTGCCGAAGCTGGGGGAAGGCTTTCTCACGGTGCGATCGTTGCTCGTGAGTATGGAATTCCCGCAGTGATGGATGTTCGAGGTGCTACATGGCTCCTGCAAGATGGTCAACGAGTCAGGATTGATGGGTCTAGGGGTATTGTGGAATTATCTAACGATTTAAGACCCGAATGATTACCACTTCCCTGAAAGACTTGCCTGAAGAGTCGGTTTCTCACAATGCCGAAATCAAGAAAAAGGTGATGTTATGCTTCGGCGATTTACCTCACCTAACTAACTTTTCTCAAGCACGTTTTGCTCCTGGACAAACCGCACCAGCACACGCGCATCAAGATATGTGCGAGGTATTCTTTGTGGAAGCTGGTTCGGGAGTAATTCACATTGATGGTATAGAATACCCTTTGCTTCCGGGAAACTGTGTAGCCATCGAACCAGGAGAAGTACATGAAGTTGTCAATAATGGCTTAACAGAACTTGTTTTGACATACTTTGGTTTGCGAGTCGAAAAGTCAGCGTAATTATTTTGAATACAAGATACAGTGAGGGCACAACATTGTTATGCCCTCACAAAAGTTTGCAGATGTAGGTTATAAACTAAATTTGCAAAATCCTAATATACTAAGGGTGTCGCGCCGCGCATCTGACGTAAAGAATTTATACAAGCAGGACAATCACAGCCAAATAAGTCGATTGCCACATTGCTTTCTTCATCATTAAACTCCAGCATGGGAGCATCTTCTTGAGAAAATTCTATTTCACGCTGATAGTTAGGAATTTGAGCCAATATGGAAGCCCTGGCACATACTAAACCCACTTTATGTTTATTGCGTATACAAGATAGACGATCTGTGGTTTTGGCTCCTGGTTCTGGCTCCATCGCTTGTGCGTGATTCAGCATTACTCCCATAGAGAGAAGAGAGCTAATCAGCACAGGAGAAGAAAGCAAACTCAGTATGAATTTGTTCATTGATTTTCTTGAAAAACAATCTCGATTGCTCAGATTATCCGATTAAATCTTACAGTGCAAGTAAATGTCTATCAGGAATAGCCCAAAACCCAGATGTAGAGATGCGAGTTATCGCGTCTTGAAAGACCAATTATCTACACCAATAACCCTTAACCCAAGCGTATTGTCATATAATGCAAGTCTGTTTCTGATAACGTCAAAGCAGAAGTTGCTACAGGCTGCGCAAAACACGGAAACGTGAAGGCAGAAGCTCTTACAGGGAAGACGGAAGTTGTTACAGGCTGCGCAAAACACGGAAACGTGAAGGCAGAAGCTCTTACAGGGAAGACGGAAGTTGCTACAGGCTGCACAAAAGACAAAAGTGTTAAAGCATAAGTTGCTAAAGGGAAGATAAAACAGAGAAGTTTATCGGTATACAAAGAGTTTTACCTCCCATTGTCATTTGGAAACCTACTCAGTAATAATAGAATTTTCAACAGAGGCTATCAAAAATTGAAGAGGTTTATAGTCAAACAGGTATTTTTTGAGTATTAGACTTCTTGCAAAAATCCTTGAATCACCCCTCCCCAACCCTCCCCGATGTGTTGGGGAGGGAGCAAGATTTCCAGTTTCCCCCCTTTATAAGGGGGGATTAAGGGGGGTCTATTCGACTTATGCAAGAGGTCTATTGATTGCCATGTTTATTTTCAACAAAAAATATTTCTATCTAACACTTATACTATTTTTAATAGAGATATGTATTGCTGTTTTTGTAAATGATAGTTTCATTCGTCCTTTTATCGGTGATGTTTTAGTAGTTATACTAATTTATTGCTTTGTCAAAGCTTTTTGGAATATACATTCATCCATCGTCGCATTATCAGTTTTTGTATTTTCCTGTATTATCGAGATTTTTCAATATTTTAATTTTGTAAATAATTTAGGATTGCAAAAATATAAGATTCTGGCTGTTGCCTTGGGTAGTGTATTTGATTGGAAAGATATCATTGCTTATGCAATAGGTATCATAACAGTCCTATGGTTGGAAAATAGAACATGATTACTTGAAAGTTGTGACTAGAGACTATTTACAAAGTCAATCAAAAGGTAGGGTGTGTTATGGCTTTAGCCTAAACCGTATTATGTGGCAGTGCGTTAGGCGCTTACAGCAGTTTTCATGTATTTGAACCACATCTGTTGTAGGGGCGCAAGGCCTTGCGCCCCTACCACGTGGTCTATTTACCTGAAAATAGCTGTAAATTATGCTTTTCGTGACCAATCATATCGAAAATATGCGCCGAACACACCCTACATAAATTTTATTTTTACTTTATAAATAACCTCTTAGAAAAGTGGATTTAAAAAAGTGCCTATCTTGCTCTCTTGGCTGACAGCGCCGATCATGTTTACTGTTCGGTATAGCGGCGCGGCGTATAAACCCAGAGATTACCATCGCTGCGTTTGATGGTTCGGGTTTTTGTGGAACCAACGAGAATAATTGTCCGCATATCAGCGCTTGCTGGTGTTAACTGGTCAAGTGCGATCGCTTTCACCGTTTGTCCTGGCCGACCGAGATTCCGGGCCAATACTACTGGTGTATCTGGTGTTCGATGTCGCAGTAAAATATTTCTCGCTTCTGCCAGTTGCCAGGTACGCTCTTTGGAAACAGGATTGTAGAAAGCAATGACAAAATCAGCCTCGGCAGCAGCAGCAATTCGTTGGGCGATCGCAGACCAAGGTTTCAAGATATCAGAGAGGGAAATAGCACAGAAATCATGTCCAAGAGGCGCACCAATGGCCGCTGCTGCTGCCTGCATTGCAGAGATACCTGGAGCCACATGAATATCGATACTGTCCCATTCGGGTTTAGCATAGCGATCGCATACCTCAAAAACCGCTGTTGCCATTGCATAGATACCTGGGTCGCCAGATGAAACTACAGCTACATATCGCCCAGATGCAGCCAAATCAAGGGCCATCTTTGCTCGTGCCTCTTCTTCACGGTTGTCAGACTCATGCCGTTGCTTACCATCAGCCAGAGAACCAACTAAATCTAAATAAGTTTTGTAACCCACTAGGTCAGTTGCCGACTTGAGTATCTCCTTAACTTCTGGAGACATCCACAGCGAACCACCAGGTCCCGTACCAATAATCGCTAACCGTCCGCGTGGCTGACCGATGGTGTTAGGATCAATTACTTGGGGGGCAATAGCGATCGCAATGTCGGGAGTTGAAGGAGTAATCGGGGATGTACCTGTGGCGGCGATCGCTACGGCTTGGGCGGGGCTATAACCTTGTGAAAATAGACTTTCTAGCTGATTTGGGGTAAAAAAGCGGGCAGGTACTCCCAAGGCGCTAGCTACCGCGTGGATTGCAGGATCGGCTGCGGCGGTGATGGGTGCAAATATCCCGGCGACTGATGCTGTTTCTAGTTTGGCATCAGTTAGTAGCTGTTGTACTAAAACGACTGCATCATCAATCATGCCACTAATTGCGATCGCGATCGTTACTGGGTGATAAATAAGACAATTGGCTGTGGGAGTTACCAAACGTTCCGTAACTTGGATGGTCAAATCTCCCTTTGGATCTATCGGTAATTTACTATTACTCAACCAAGGTGCTATTCCTTCGAGCTTAACTTGCGCCCCAGCTAGCAAATCTGAGATAAATTTCTTCGCATCGTCTGGGTTTGCTAAATGGTATCCAGGGGGAGGAGATAATAGTGTTGTGCCCAAACGTAAATCGCCTGTGGTCGTAATTGCAGCTTTGACATCAAGGGCTTCAGCAATGCGGCGAGCCAAATCGTTTACTCCACCAAGTCCGCCCAAGAGAGGGACAACAGCACTACCATCTTCAGCCACAGCTAGCACTGGTGGTTCCTGTCGTTTATCCGAGATTACCGGAGCTAACGTCCTAATTAAAATGCCGGCGGCACAAATGCCAATCAGCGGCCTTCCCTGTATAAATAACTCGCGCAGCGCCTCGCCAAAATTCGTAAAGCTGACATCAACCTCCGATGTGCGACCCTCTAAACCGTATAGCGTTGCCCCTGGTAAGACGCTGATTATTTTGCGTGCTACTGTCACGCTATTTTGACCCAGTATTACAATGGCAGGTGCAATGTTAATCATTACTTAATTACGAATTATTTAATTAGCCTTTAAACAAATGTTCTCAAAAATTTAAGTGCTTCAGTTTTATTTTTAAACATCGCGTGAATTATATCGCCGTTATTATAACGAATGTCAATCTCGTACTTTATTGCTGGGGCAAACTTAGGTTGATTCTCTGAATAATTCTGAATATATTCAATAGCATTATTAATAGTTTCCGCTTGCTGAGATAGACCGTGTAGGACAATGATATTTACCTGCTGGACTAGTCTAGCAAACGATTGTTCTAAAATATTCATAAATTTATCTATTTGATATTTCTCTAAGCTGAGTATTTGATTTTTTATATTATTAATATCTGGCGTTGATAAATTTTTCCATTGTTCAATTTTATTTTGAAACTCTGATTCTAATATACTTTCATTGAAAGATGCATTTATCCCAACTGATGTAAATGATTTTACGATATTTTCATATTTAAGATACAGAATTTTAAAGCCCTTAGATTCTAATTGGTCAAGCGCTCCTTGAGTAAATACACCTGCGAGAATAGCACCTAAAAATGGATTAAGTTGACTATAGGTGTCTGCTAGAGGAATAAGCGCTCCTTCAATTTCTTGAACTTTATTTCTAGAATGTTTGGTGTAACGCCGCCATGCAGTCTCAATAAATGCCACTGGAAGACCAAGAGTTTCTTCTGTACCTCCCCGCTCCAGTACGTAGTCAAGGTCATGATAATTACCATAACGATCCTGCCATGATACCTTTTTACTAATTCGTGCCTTGCGCTTCTTCTGGTAGTCTAAGTAAAAACCATGCTCATCGGCCAGTTGCTGAAGTGTTTCACAAATAAATTCTTGGATGAGGTTCCCTAAAATCTGACCCCATTTATGTGACAATGACTCTGCCATTACAGTTGTACAAAATAATTTTTGTTGTGATTAGCTTATCCATAAACCCACAAACAACCTTCGCAAAGAGGAACTGTGTGCTTGCGATTTTTCCATTTGACATTACGATCGCGAATTTTTTCAAACTTAAAAGATTCAAATCCTGCTGCTTGTGCTAATAAACCCATCCATTCTATTACCGGAATATAAATTCCATAGGGAGCAGAATCACCAATCATAAAGCAAACTATTGCAGGACTTTTACATACTCTACGAAGTGCTGTCCAAACTCTAGCCATGTCAAGAAAATAGCAGGCAATCATCAAATGATAATTCTTTTTACCTCCATGCAAATGTCGCTCTTGGGACAATTGATGGCAGATTTCAATAATACTAGCTTTGATTGGATATAATTCATGAGATCCTAGAACTTCGTCGATGTTTACATTCTTATTTGTGACGTGCTGTGAACATGAACGAATTAAGTATTGCCTCACCGCAGTTTGCAAATCAGTCCAACCGGAAATTTCTTTCATGAAACACATTTCGAGACGTGTAGCATCGGCATAATCATAGTTGTTAGCGTATGGCGGTGAGGTGATTACCAAGTTGGTAAAATTATCAGGTATACCCTGGCAAGTCCGAGCATCAGATTGAATGAGTGTCGAACTAGAAGCTGCTGTTTTTACTGCAATTTTCATATCTGTAGCCATATTCTCTGCCATTAGCTCAAAAGCAGATATTGGTTCTAAGAAAGATTGTTTCTTTTTATTTGGTAAAATGTACTGCCAAGGTGCAGTTCCGGCATGAGAAACATGGCGAAGAATTGATACAAGTGTTAACCAAACTAACTGAGATTGAGATGAATCATCAGCAAGTTTTTTCCAAGCTTGACGCAATCTATCTAGAGATTCAAGTGAAGAGATACTAAAGCATTCATGAATCAGTTTTGGATATGTATCTACACATGGTTGCAAATCTTCAGCATATTTTATAACCTTTTTTATATGTTCAAGATAGGCATCAGAGTCAGTTTGATATAAAAGTTTAGCTCTTGCTATACGCGCAACAAAAGGATGAGCCTCAATTCCAAAACATTCAACTCCAAGTTTTTCAGATGCAAGTAAGGTTGTACCAGAACCAGCGAATGGATCTAAGACAGTAATTTCTCCTCGTTCTTGGAACTGAGTAATTATAGTTTCGACCCATTGTGCAGAGAAACCTGCACTAAATCTAAACCATCGATGAACTGGCAATTTCATGTTATCGATGAATGTAGACGAACCGTCAAAAGATTTAGAAATGCTAGAAGGAAATTTCTGAAATGGCAACTCTAATTGTTGATTCATTTGAATATTTATTATTGATTAATATTCTAGGGTAGAAGTCCATTAAAAATTGAGATCAAGGCTTTTTTTCTTGGATTAGCATAGAGCCTTTGACTGCTTGCACTAGTTCTTCTTCTGTGCATTGGGTTATAGTGCGTTAACTTGCCAATATGTAACGGGTGATGTGATTGTCGCACGATTCGGCAGTCTATCTGATGCAGACAGTCATTTGCTTATGTTAAGTTAGCTGATACTTGATGCTTGTTTTGTGGTGATTTTTGATTGTCAACGCCAAGAAGCTTTGATTTGAAGTGATGGAGAAGCGATCGCATTCTCTTAAAAAAGTGCGTAGACGCAAAGCGGCTTGTCGTGAGACATCGCTTGTTAAATTGGAGATTGGGACTCCAACCAAATCTCGAAAGAATTTCTTCCCCAATCCCCAGTCTCAACTCAATTAGCTTTACGTTCTTTCAGTACTTGATCTAGTAAGTTTCTAGCAGGTTGTGCTTTAGCCAACGCTACTTGATGGTCATTATAAGCACGAACAAGGCGAGAAAGACTGCTCACACCTGTCTTGAGTTGCTCAAGTTCTTCACCAGCAACTAGTTCTCCATCAAGCATCCGCCCAATCAACGGTTTGATATCGCCCACTTCCTGCCGGACTTTTTGGAGCTTTTCTAGAGAACTCAGTAAGGTTTTTAGTGAGTTCAATATGTCGTCAATATCTTGGGCATCCTCCACTGACTCAGGCGGATTTTCAATTGCGATCGTATTTTTGTCTGAAACTGTAGGTAATTCCTCTACAGACGTTTCACTTGTAACCCCACTTGACCGTGCCATCAACGCTTCCTCAAGGAATTTTCCTCAGTGTATCGCTGATTTCAAGTTGCCAAAGATAGTATTGTTATAATTCGTTAAATAAATACTTGTACAAATTCAACTTTACGTTGCGATCGCAAAACCAAAGAATTCCCTTAGCTCTAAATCAGGGCTATTTCATTCTATTTTTAGGATTCAACTGGTACAGGTATAAGTAAAAACAATGGACAACATATAAACACAGCAATAATGATTGATTTTGAACCTTGGGACAGGTTATTGCGTCAGTATGTCGATCCACAGGGTCGTGTAAACTATATTGCTTGGAAAACTGAGCAACCTCAAGCGATCGCAGATTGGTTGTCGAGTCAAAAAAATCTCGACTTTACATCTAATAGCAACACTTTTGAGCAATTGGCATTGTGGATCAACCTTTACAATGCGTTCACCATTTCGGCAATTTTGTCGAGATACCCGCTTGAGTCAATTCGTCCGCGAATCTTAGGCATTCCCAACTGGCTGGCTTTTTTATGGTTCTTCCAACGTCGTGCTTATTATATATTTGACAAGCATTACAGTTTAGCCCAAATAGAAAACCAGATTCTACGGGATAAATTACAGGAGCCACGAGTTCATTTTGCAATTGTCTGCGCTTCGGTTGGTTGCCCGTTACTGCGTGCTGGAGCTTATTTTCCTCAACAAGTTACTCAGCAGTTAGATGAAGATACCCGTCGCTTCATTAACAATCCTGAAAAAGTCCGTTATGACTCAGATAGTAAAACGCTCTACTGTAGCAAAATCTTTAAATGGTATCGTCAAGACTTTCTTAAGGTCAAATCCTCCATTCCGGAATATATCCGCTCCTACCTAGAAACAGACTTGCCAATGAATGCTTCAACGCCGATTTCCTATCTCTACTATGACTGGAGCCTGAATCAGCGAATATCTTGATAAAATTGTTTGAGATAATTTGCATCAACGCCAATGCCCCACAAAAAACCGATATAAAGGTAGATTGCGTTTGCTTTGCAGCTACCCCATTTTGCTACACGGCGATCTGAAGAGTGAACAATGCGGTTCACCAGATAAATACGTCCTTTTTTAACCAATCTCAGGCATAAATCTCCATCTTCCATAATCGGCAATGCCTCATCAAATCCATCGCAATCCCAAAAGTCAGTGCGACGACAAAACATTACCTGATCTCCAAACAACAGGCGCAATCCTCGAAAAAACAGGTGAGGCTTAAATAGCAGTGGTGCATAGTAGGTTTTTAAATAATTATGTAGAGAGATGCCCCAGCGAGTCGTTTGAGATCCACTCATCAGAGAAATGAACCCCCCACAAGCAATGGTTGGCTCTACTAGGGTTTGCTCGATTACAGTGATTAAGTCATCCGGCACCCAAGTATCTGCATGAAGAAAGCAAAGAATATCTCCAGTTGCAGCCGATGCTCCGTAATTCATCTGAATAGAACGCCCACGCTGTTCAGATGACAGAACTTGTACGCATAGCAACTGATTGAATGACTCAAAGCATTGCTTTGCAACTGCCAGTGTCTCATCATCGCTGCCACCATCTACTACTATCACTTCAAAAGCAGGCGGATTAAGTAAAGTCAATTGGCGCAATGTACGCTCTAAGCTAACTGCTTCGTTTAAAGTAGGAATGACAATCGAAACTTGAGACATGCAGCATAAGTAGTTTTATCGTTGCTTTTATTCTACTTGCTCAATGTTGACAAGCTCTTAATCCAAAGCTCAACACTTTTGAGCATGGTAAGTAGCTTTTAGCAGTTTTCCCCATATTGGATTGTAAGGATCTACAAGCTGTGTCGGATGACCATTTTGGAAGATCGGCCTGCCTTCGTTTGCCCACTGAAAAATCCCACCACTCAAGTTATAAATGCACTTCATCCCGGCTTCATCCAGTTTTTTGGCTAATTTTGCGCTCCGGTAGCCAACAGCACAGTACACAACAATTGGTCTATCTGGGGAAACTGTTGCAACTGCTATTAAGTCATCTGTGAGAGGATCTATGCGTACTGCTGTTTCGATATGACTAACTGCATACTCAGTCTGACTTCGTGCATCTAGCACTAATGGACGGGGCTTTGCAGAATCTGATAGTAATTGAGCTAATTGCTTACAATTAATTTCCTCAACAGTAGGAAACTGAAATCCGATCAGAAGTTTAATAAAGTTAAACGTGAGTGATTGCACTTGTCAAAAAACTCTCTGGTTGGCAAACAATACTGACGGGGGCTGTGTCTAATGTCTAATAATAAAAAACGATCACAGAATAGGCGATCGCATTGGCATCAACTCTCCAAAACAAACAGATAACTCATCAAGATTAGCTTATTTGCAAGTAAATATACTTATAATGATTACAGCATTTACTAATCACCTGCGATGATTTATGGCAATTCTTCAACTGATTGAACCCGAAGTTAAAAATCTGGGTGGTTTTTCTGCCCGCCGCAGTTTGCCATATTCTAATCGCCAAATGGTTGGGCCGTTTATCTTTTTCGATCATCTTGGCCCCTCGGTTATGCCCCCCAATCAAGGCATTGATGTCCGACCACATCCTCATATTAATCTGGCAACGGTAACTTATTTATTTGATGGTGCTTTGATGCATCGTGATAGTTTGGGCACTGTGCAGGAAATCCAGCCAGGTGCAGTCAACTGGATGACAGCGGGAAAGGGGATTGTCCATTCAGAACGCTCACCTGACTTTGACCGTCACCAAGAAGCTACTATTCATGGCATTCAAACCTGGGTCGCCCTACCTGTTGAACACGAAGAAACCGAGCCAACGTTCATTCACTATCCGGCTGAAATTCTTCCCACCTGGGAAGAGAATGGCGTTATCATCAAACTTATTGCTGGACAAGTATTTGGCTATACCTCACCTGTGAAAGTTCTCTCACCTATCCTCTATTTAGATGCAGTGTTGTCTGCAAACACCCACTTCACTATCCCTACAGATTATTCACAAAGGGCAGTATACAGTGTCACAGAGGGATTGAGGATTAATGATGAACCGATGGAGCAATATCGTCTCGCTATTCTAGAGCCAGGTGATCAGATTGAGGTTTCTGCTACAGCTGCTGCTCAATGTATTGTTATTGGCGGTGAGCCGTTAGGTACACGCTACAAATGGTGGAATTTTGTCTCTAGCCGACCAGAGCGAATAGAGCAAGCTAAAGTTGATTGGCGCGACTCTCGCTTTGCTAGCGTGCCAGATGAAACGGAGTTTATTCCACTCCCAGAAGTGGTAACAGAAGCTAATCCTTTTTCATAAGTGTGTCACACTTCGATACTCACTACCTCGCTTGAGGATGCACAAGTTTAACCCAAGTTGCCAGTTACTCTTATGAGCCATCGCTTTGAGAAAGTCAGCGTCAGGAGTAGATAATTCAACTAAAGTTTTAGGTATAACTAGATGCACACTGGTTTTAGGAGTAAGCTGCCACTACTGCTGACATTCTGCTTATTTACTAGCTTTTTGCCTGCCTCTAGTTCAGTTTTATGTCCAGCCGTTGCCTCTGACGAATACTATAAAGTAGCCAGAAACTATGGCAGAGATGGACGCACAGGAACCGATGGACGTGAGGGTAGAGATGGTACTGATACTCCAACTGTGCAGCTAGCAATTTCGGAACTGATAAACAAACAGTTCCACCTCTCGAAGAACAAGTGGAATCAACGCATGGGGGCAGCTTCTCTACTTGCGCCTGGTTCTGCGATCGCCGATGATTATCGACAGTTTGAACAGCGAAGAGAAGAGGCTTTTCAAATAGTTTGGCAAGAAAGACAACCCATTACCAGCTTTGGCAATCAAGCTGTAACACTAAATTTAACTGATAACAAACAAGTAGAAATTACTTTTTCTGAGGAATTATGGGTTGAGGGTAACAGCAAAAGTGAGACTAACTTCACAACATTTATCGTTAACCATGCCATTCCCAAAAAAGATGTCGCCCGGTTAGCTGTGGCAGAGTTTGCTGATGCCGGACAAAACCTCAACTTAAAAATAGTTGATTTGGCAGCCAAGTCTGATGCTATTAATACTCAGTTTCGCGTAAAATTTCGCGCCCAGGATAACTTGCACGGTTTTTCTGGCTACAAAACTAAATTTGAAGGGGATATTCCCACAGAACTTGTGACTCGTGACTACAACCGTTTTACTCTAGCTTTGGGCAAGCTCAAAATTCCTGACGAAGCTTTACGCCCTGGTGTCAACGTTGATATTGAAGTCATAGCAACTCGTTCTTTGGGAATACGTTCTGCCAAGCAAACTATTAACTGGCAGGGTGCAATCCGCAAGCCTAGATAAAGTTTAAGAAGATTTTTTCCCATCTGAAACCATTTGCGAGAGAATATAGGCTGCGAAATCTAGTAACTGATCCAGCAAAAAACCAATGATGCCGATGTATAAGATTACCTGGATTATGTAATCAGCATTGCCAGCTTTATAAGCATCCCAGAGGGTAAAACCAAGCCCTTTTGGGCCTATTAACATTTCTGTGGCAATAACGATAAACCATGCTACCCAAATACTAACTTTCAAGGCATGAAATATATGAAAAATAGCTACTCGAAAGTTATTATTCTGTCTCTTGAAATGCTGCATACCTATTGCTGTATTAATAATCATCGTCCAGAGAGTTCCCACAAAAACTACTACAATAGCAGCCGAATCGCTCTCTTGAAACGCGATTAGGGCAATAGGTAGCAAAGCTATAGGAGGGATACTATGAGGTATCTGAAATATCAGCCGAAATAGCTGATAAATCATGCTATTTATCCCGATTAAATATCCGATGAAACCACCCAATACAGCGGCTGGAATATAACCAACAAATAACCGTTGCAGGCTAGCTAAAATGTCTAAAAACATATTATTTTCTCTGCCTCAGTTCTCATGGAAAACATTCGGTAAATACTGCGGCAACAACACAAAACAGGGCTGAGAAAAATGTATTGGATTACACATTATATTTTGTTGCTAAAAGATTTTTTATATCTTCTCCTCGTTAATTACTAATTAAAAAACTTAGGTATTATTACGATGTGATAGTAGTAGTACAAAGAAGAGATAAAGTTTGACTTTAATAAACTTTATCAGAAAAGCAAATTTTAATTAGTAAATTAAATACAATTTCTAGAATTTATCAAATAAGGCAGTTATTGCTAGAGCTTACGTGCGATCGCTCCTTGATTATCTAAGCTGATGGAACGAGCCAGAAAAAGTCTTGAACAGGGTGTAGGGATCAATTGGATGGGTATTCAAACCCCAACCAATTGTAGACACTTGTAAATAATGACACAGCTCGCTAATTATCTTTAATAAAAGACGCGATCGCCTTTTTTATTGGAGAACCGGAATCGTCTCTAGTGTAGTACGTAAGACCTCGATCAATGAATGCAGAGGTAGTATCTATTAACTGCTGAAGAATCTCGGAATTAGTATCATCTATTTCTTCAGTAACTTTTTCCCCTGTAAATTTATTTTTCCGCTCTTCTGGAGGTAATACAATGCGAGGATCTTTATAAGTCTCTTTTGGCTTGGGTTTAAATGTCTCATTTAAGTCAAACTGAAGACGTAAGTAACGTTTAGACTCATATCCACCCATGATTTGTCGGCAAATCGTACTATCAATCTTAGATGTAGGTTCCATAAAGATGTTAGTAAGATTTTTAATCCAGTCTAAGCCTCTCCATTTGCTGATTTGCTTATATTGATATGGTTCACCAGTTTGACCTGTGCCAATAGAAAGGATAGAAATATCTTCCAATCGCAGATTATCTAGTTTATATTTTTGCTTGATTGTTGGAGATACTGAAGACTGACCGATCCTCATAACTAGACTCAAAGCTGCCAGAGCAGGGTTATTAGCAGAAACTCCTCCATCAATGTGTGGGAATTCCCAGTCACCAAATTTTTGTTTATCTACAGGTTCTAATTTATATGGTGGAAAAAAAGTAGGTGCTGAGGCAGAAGCGGTACATATTTCCCATAAATAACAGTCATCGTACCATCTGTCTCCTAAATCGGGATGACAATTTGTAAAAAAGGTTGTGTTGCGATATAGCGTATCGTAAGCAAGAATCAAAAGAATGGGTTTTTCGATATCCTTGATTCTTGTGGATTTATAGGCATCTTTGAGTACGCTAGTAATTCCATCATGAGAATATTTAGATGCAGAAAATACATCAAGAATTGATTTGATGATGGACGGAAAGTTTTTGTAGCGCTCTTTTATCTCCAGAGGGAATATATCTTTACCTCTATTTTTATACAGTTTAATGAGTTGATCACTCTCCTTTCCAATAGCAATCCCTGCTGCTAATATTGAACCAGTAGAAGTACCAGCAACCATGTCAAAATATTCGTGTAAAAACTCTCCTTTTTCCTGATTTCTAATTTCTTGTTCTACTTGTTGAAGTATTCGTGCTGCAACAATTCCACGAATACCGCCACCGTCTAAAGCCAAAATTTTGAAGGACATAGATAGCAATTCTCTTTGATTATTTTTCTGTGGACAAGCATCATGAGATGAATCACAATACGGTTCCATTAACTTGTTTACTCTTATCCGACTTATCCGACTTATCCGACTGGAAGAATACCTAAGTTTTTTTTTAACGAACCGCCTTCTCTACGAGACACTACGTATAGCTTGCTTCTCCGTAGAAGGGTACGCATAGCATTAGTGTCAACTTAACGTCAAAGCCAGCCTCGAACCAGCTTTTAGATATTGTCTCGTTCCCAGGCTCCGCCTCCCGCAATACTGTTCGGTTAAGGCAAGAGACGCGATGAATCGCCGTCTCTACAATAATCAATCTTTCATAGAGACGGCGATTTATCGCGTCTTTGTGATGATTTAACTTGAAACACTTAGAAATACAGCAAATTTCTACGTTGTGAGGTACAGAAATACCCCACCCGCGCAATCTGGCGTGAAGGTTGGGGAGGAATATATCTTATCTAGTTGCTGTAAATTCTGGGTTTTAGTAAGGTTAAATAAATATTTGCTACAAGAAAGTTAAAGCTTGACCCCGCACTTGCGTATTTACCTGGCCTTTGTCATAAACTATTTCACCACCGACAATGGTGGTTTTAGCCCAGCCAGTGAGGTTCCAGCCTTCAAAGGGACTCCAATGGCATTTGGTTAAAAGTTCCTCGCGCCGGACTGGGCGGTATGTGTTTAAATCTACAAGCACTAAATCGGCATCGTAACCAGGTGCGATCGCTCCCTTATTGGGAATACCATAAGCCACAGCTACAGCTTTAGACATCCAGTTCACAACTTGAGCAACGGTACATTTTCCTTGCATTGCCGCAGTTAACATCAAAGCGAGGGAAGTTTCTACCCCAGGCATTCCCGAAGGACTATTGGGGTATTCTTGAGCTTTTTCTTCTAAGGTGTGTGGTGCGTGATCTGTAGCGATGAAATCAATCACGCCATCGCGCAAAGCTTGCCAGAGAACTTCGTTATCGTGGGGCGATCGCAAAGGTGGATTCATCTGTGCTAATGTGCCAATTGTTTTATATGCACTAGTATTTAATAACAAATGCTGTGGTGTCACCTCTGCTGTCACCCAACTCGGTTTCTCCTGACGCAGCAAATCTGCTTCCAACGCTGTTGACATGTGGAGAATATGCAACCGACGTTGATATTTTTGAGAAAGTTTTAATGCTAGTTGGGTTGCAAGCAAAGCGGCTTGATCGTCTTGAATTTGCGAGTGAACGGCTGGATCGTGGTGAATGTTGGCAAATTCTTGACGGCGTTGGTTGATTCTAGCTTGGTCTTCGGCATGAACGGCAATCAAGCGATCGCCTTTAGCAAATATCGCCTCCAATGCTGTTTCGCCATCAACCAACAACTGACCATGCATCGACCCCATGAAAATCTTAATTCCTGGTGTTGGCTTTGCTAAAAGCAAATCTGGTAAATTTTCTGCTGTTGCCCCAATAAAAAAGCCATAATTAACCAAGGACTTGTGTGAGGCCCGTTCTAACTTGTCGTCTAAAGCCTGTTGTGTCGTTGTTAGGGGGCGCGTATTGGGCATTTCTAAAAATGTTGTGACTCCCCCTTTAGCACAGGCACAACTGGCGGTGAATAAATCTTCCTTGTGTTCTAGTCCAGGTTCCCGGAAATGCACCTGCGGATCGATAACTCCTGGCAACAAAGTTAAGCCTTCTGCGTCAACTTCAGTGGCTAGTGCTGTTTGGGAGATTTCTGGCGCAACTTCGACTATTTGGCGATCGCGCGTCAACACATCCCCAACCATCAGTTCACCATCGGGTAAGATTATGCGAGCGCGGCGAATCAGTAACATTTTTGGAGATGACATAGAGATAACCAAGTTTAGACAGGGAGCTATGTATTACAGAGAACCATGCTTTTAGGTTAAACTTATTCGCGATCGGAGTAACCAATTTTTGCCGCGCCTTAAAAAAAAGTTTATTTTTAACAAGAGAGCCAGCAAGGGTTTAAGTCCCCCACAAAATTTCCGATTTGGTGGACTGCAATTAGATAGGGTTGAACGCGAGAGCGTCTCATATAGAAGCCTTATCCAAATTCAAACCTCCTGCCCCCTGCCTCCTTCACAATCCACAATCTAAAATTGGTAGTCAAGATGCAAACATAACTAGGAAATTAAAATTTTCCCGTTAAGATTAACAGATAAAGTCTCACTAGGCTAGTTAATTACCTACATCTTTCGTTAAGTTAAGTAATTTCATGCATAATCAAGTGTCTGATAACAACTCTAGTCAACAACCCGATAATTCTTGGATCGCAGAGCTAGGTAGAACAATTGTATTGAGCATTGTTTTAGCTCTGGGAATTCGTACCTTTGTTGCTGAAGCACGCTGGATTCCTTCTGGATCAATGGAACCGACTCTGCATGGTACGCCAAACCAGTGGGAGGCAGACAAAATTATTGTCGATAAGTTGAAGTATAAATTTGCTGACCCGCAGCGGGGAGATATAGTAGTATTTTCACCGACTAAAGAGCTACAAAAAGAACAATATCAAGATGCTTTTATAAAACGTATAATTGCCTTACCTGGAGAAAAAATACAACTTAAGGATGGCAAAGTCTATATCAACGACAAACCTCTACCAGAAGCCAATTACCTCAGTTCTGGGCAGACTACAGTTATTGATGTTTGCCAATCAGGACCACAGCCACCTTTTTTGGCAAAACTCCAGACTATACCAACTGATTCATATTTAGTACTGGGTGATAATCGTAACAGTAGTTATGATAGCCGCTGCTGGGGTGTTGTCCCCCGCCAGAATATTATTGGACGTGCTGTAGTTCGCTTCTGGCCTTTAAATCATGTTGGCGGAATCGATAAATCGCCAGTATATCCATAATTAACAAACAATATTACTCAAATAGCTCATTAACAAAAGAATTTTAGATTTTAGATTGGGGACTACTAAATCACCAATCTAAAATCCAAAATCCGTCTTGAAAAGTTCAGTTCGCTCTTTGCGAGATGCTGCGACTTTTCGCCAAATCTCAAATCCAAATATTGCTATGACGCCTTACCTAGCTAAGATTTTACTGTATCCAGTTAAATCACTGGATGGTGTTGAAGTTGAGAACGCTAGAGTTCTTGCCAGTGGCGCACTACAGTATGACCGCGAGTTTGCCATTTTTGACGAACAAGGTAGATTTGTCAATGGCAAGCGTCATGCTAAAATTCATTTTCTAAGGGCACAATTTGCACTCTTAAATAGAACTATCTCGTTGCAAATCCCTGATGACAACTTACAACAAATTTTTCATCTGGATCAGGAACGGCAAGCATTAGAAGCAACTTTGAGTGATTATTTTGAGTTTGCTGTCACATTGGGACAAAACTCTTTGATGGGTTTTCCTGACGATACACACTCACTTGGCCCAACGGTAATTAGTACGGCCACATTAGCAGAGGTAGCTTCTTGGTTTCCTGGTTTAAGTGTAGATGAAATGCGCCGTCGGATGCGTGCCAACATCGAGATTGGTGGTGTACCAGCATTTTGGGAAGATCGGCTATTTAGTGAACAAGGTGATTTAGTCTCTTTTCGAGTGGGAGATGTAGACTTTTTTGGGGTTAACCCATGTCAGCGTTGTATAGTCCCAACACGCAATTCTTACTTAGGGGAAGCTTACCCAAGCTTTCAAAAAATCTTTACAACCCAGCGACAAGCAACTCTGCCAAATTGGGTTGCTTTATCGCCTTTTAATCATTTTTATAGATTGAGTATCAATACTCAACTACCCCCATCATCAGCCGGAAAAATTTTACAAATCGGCGATGAAGTTGACATACTTATACAACAAAGTTAACATTTCGTCAAAATAAAAAATACAAAGTAAATTTTTGGGGATTTTTTTTGTTTATGCTGTGTATTTGCATGACAATTCTAAAATTGTTGTAGTTAAATATAAGTTTTTGTACAAGTCTAGGGGTTTCTAGACCAGAAAATCAAGACATTAGCAATTAAAAATTAAATTTAGGATTGGGTGCTAATGGCGACCTGAATTTTAGAATGGCATACTGGAGCTTATTGGTTAAATTTCAGTTCGTCTGAGAAAATTTGTGGAAATATTGCCAGAGAAAACTGAGCAAATTCAGGTGCGATGGCGTACCCGCGTAGTCGGTTTATATAGTGGACTACTCCTGTACAAAGTTTGAAAATTAGGCGTTGGAGGAAGTCAGCCAATCAAAGAATTATAAATATTTAGTACTATTTTATACTAAAGATATAAAATTTTCATAAAGAGGAGTGGATGCCGTAATTATACTTATATAGAATGTAGCTATCACGGCAAAATGCACCTAATAGATGCTGGGGAAGAATAAAACTACAATGTTATCCAAACTTCAGCCCGTCAAATCATTTAATCGCTTAGTTGGCAAAGTTTATGGCAAGATGCCCCTGAGATATGTTCTGATTGTGCCCTTTATCTTGGAAATTTGTGGTGCGGTGGGACTTGTGGGCTATCTTTCGTATCAAAACGGCCAAAAAGCGGTAAGGGAGCTTGCTACTCAATTAGAAAATGAAATCTGCGATCGCATTGAACAGCATCTTGATAGCTATTTAACAACCCCGAAGCAAATCAATCAAATCAACTTAGATGCGATTGAGCTAGGTTTGCTCAACCTTTCGGACTTTCAAACCACTGGCAATTACTTTTGGAAACAAATGCAGGTTTTCAATGTTGGCTACAACAGCTTTGCCAATCCCAAAGGTGAATTTATCGGTGTTGAACGTCTAGATAATGGCCAGCTCTTAATTAATGAAGTTAGCGAAAAGCATGGTATAGGCAAACTTTATGTTTATCCTACAGACAAGCAAGGAAATCGCCGCCATTTGCAGGAAGTCAAAAATTACGATCCTCGTGTAGAAGCTTGGTATGCAGATCCAGTCAAGATAGGCAAACGAGTTTGGAGTCAAATTTATCAATGGGAAGATAAACCAGAAATTTTATCCATATCTTCCAGCTATCCTGTTTACGATAAAAATCACAAATTCGTTGGGGTAATTAGTGTTGATTTGCTCTTGTCACAAATCGGCAACTTTTTAGCTAAGTTAAAGGTCAAAGAGTCGGGTAAAACTTTTATTTTAGAGCGTTCTGGGTTAATAGTGGCTTCTTCTACTAGCGAGCCACCATATACAATCGTTAATGGTAAAGGAAAACGTCTATCAGCATTAGATAGTCAAAATCCTTTGATTAAACTCACAACACAGTCTTTGATCGAACACTTTGGCAGTCTTAAATTGGTTGTAGGGAAGCAACAACTAAGTTTTACCGCCGATGGAATGCATTATTTTGTGCAGGTAAAAAGTTGGAAGGACGAACTGGGTTTAGATTGGCTAATCGTGGCGGTGATTCCCGAAGGCGAATTTATGGAGCAAATTAATGCCAACACCCGCATCACTATTTTGCTGTGCATAGTTGCTTTTTTAGTGGCTACAAGAATTGGGATTTTGACTGCTCGTTGGGTAATTAAGCCGATTTTACAATTAAACAGATCGGCGAAGAAAATTGCTCAAGGTGAATGGGAGGAAATACCAGACATTCAGCGTTCCGATGAACTGGGGGAACTAGCCAAATCATTTGAAACTATGGCAAAGCAACTCCAAGCATCCTTTAGTGCTTTAGAAGCAAAGAATGCCCAGATGCAAGTTTTAAATGAGGCGCTATCTCATAATCAGAGTCAGCTAACTCAATTTTTAGAAGCTATACCGGTAGGTGTATTTATCATCGATGCTGAAGGTGAGCCTTATTATACAAATCAGATTGGGCAGCAAATTCTCGGTCAAGGAGCAATCGCAGAAGTTAAAGTCGAAGAATTGTCAGAGATATATCAAGCTTACCTTGCCGGCACAAATCAACTTTACCCCAGCGATCGCTTACCGATTTTGAGAGCATTGCTTGGGGAAAGCACCAGGGTTGATGATATGGAAATTCGCTGTTGTGGCAATATTACTCGCATTGAGGTTTTAGGAAAGCCAATTTATGATGAATCAGGGAATGTGGCTTTTGCGATCGCCACATTTTTTGATATTACCCAACGCAAACAAACAGAAAATTTATTAGCAGAATACAATCGCACCTTAGAGGCTCAAGTAAAAAAACGTACTGAAGAGTTCCAGCAAGTTATCGAGCAACTGCAAACCACCCAAGAAGAACTGATTCAATCGCAAAAAATCGCTGCACAGGAACAACAAGCAGCCGTTCGGGAAGCGGCGCGAAGTGCTGCCGCCAACCTCGCCAAAAGCGAATTTCTTGCTAACATGAGCCACGAACTGCGTACCCCACTCAATGCCATTCTTGGTTTTACCCAAGTCATGAGTCGAGATTATTCGCTATCTAGCGAACATCAAGAAAACTTGGCAATAATTAATCGTGCTGGCGAACATCTACTCAAATTAATTAACGACATTCTAGAAATGTCTAAAATCGAAGCTGGCAAAATCACATTAAATTGCAGCAGCTTTGACTTAATTCATTTGTTGAAGAACTTAGAAGAGATGTTGCACTTGCGTGCTACATCTAAAAATTTAGAATTACTCTTTGAATGTGCGCCAGATATTCCTAAATATATAGAAACGGACGAAAATAAACTGTGTCAAGTATTGCTCAACCTCTTAGGAAATGCGATCAAATTTACCGATCAAGGGAGGGTGACGCTACGGGTGAGACTGGGGGCTGGTGAGCAGGGGAGCAGCACTTCTCTACGAGACGCTGCGCGTAGCTTGCTTCCACAAAGTGGTACGGCTACGCTCAGTGACCGGGGAGCAGGGGAGCAGGGCGAGCAAAATCTTTCTTATCCCTCTCTTCTTTTTTTCGAGGTACAAGATACTGGCTGTGGTATTGCCGCACAAGAACTTGAATTGCTGTTTGAGGCTTTTGAACAAACCGAAATCGGGAGAAAATTCCAACAAGGGACGGGACTGGGTTTAGCAATTAGCCGTAAATACGTGCAACTGATGGGAGGAGATATTACTGTCAGCACGATGCCTGGTGTCGGTAGTACATTTGCCTTTGATGTTCAGATTGCTCTAACTTGCCCCAGAGAAATTCCGATAAACCAAATTAAATCACAAATTAGAGCTTTAGCACCTAGTGAAAAAGTATACCGCATTTTAGTAGTTGACGACTCCAAAGAAAGCCGGATGTTACTAGTTAAAATTCTCACATCTCTCGGCTTTGAAGTTAACGAAGCTACAGATGGTAGTGAAGCGATCACTAATTGGGAATCTTGGCAACCACACCTGATTTTTATGGATATGCGAATGCCAGTCATGGATGGTTACGAAGCCACAAGAATTATTAAAGCTAGACAAATCGGGCATGGGACAGCCAATACGTCGCGGAGGTTCCCAAAATTGAAACAACTGGTGTCATCGGGGAGCCAGTACCTTGCAGAAGAGTTAACCGATTCAGGCGAGGATGAGGTTCTGAAAGTTGTACGCAAAGAGTCTTCCACACCAGAAACAACTGGTGTTATAGAAAATGATGCTTCTGGTGCGTCCAATTTGCGATCGCGGATGCCAACAGCCTGGGCTCCCCCTTACGACTTCTCTAGAACAATGCCGGATAGCTCTAATACAAATACAATCATTATTGCCCTAACTGCTAGCGCCTTTGAAGAAGAACGCCAGAAAATTTTGTCCATTGGCTGTGATGATTTTATTCGCAAGCCATTCAAACAGGAAGTATTATTGGAAAAACTGAGCAAACATCTGGGTTTAAAATATACCAATCAAGTAGAAACCACAAACACAGTAGTTGTCGATCAAGCTACACAGATTTTTGTCAGTGTTGCCGAACTCCTGGGGCATTTATCACAAATGTCACCTGAGTGGCTCCAACAGATTCACTATGCCGCAGCCAGCTGTAGCGATGAACTGATTTTAGAGTTACTCAAGCAAATTCCATCAGATAATGCTCAAGTTTCCCAAGTTCTCAGGGATTTAGCAAATAACTACCAGTTTGAGAAAATCATGGAATTGACTACAACAAACTTAGAATGAATTACGAGCATTTAGACCCTAAGAAAAAAGATATTTTGATCATTGATGATATGGCAGATAACCTTCGGGTTTTATCCTCCATATTGACAAGGGAAGGGTATAACGTTCGTAAAGCTTTGAACTGGCAAATGGCATTGACAGCAACTCAAACATTATTACCTGATTTGATTCTACTCGATATCATGATGCCAGAAGTAGATGGCTATGAAATTTGCCAGACCTTTAAAGCTTGGGAACTAACAGCCGATATTCCGGTGATTTTTATTAGTGCTTTAGATGATGTTTTTGACAAAGTTAAAGCCTTTAAAGTGGGTGGTGTAGACTACATCACCAAACCTTTTGAGTTTCAAGAAGTTTTAGTGCGTGTGCAAAATCAACTGGCATTGAGATCGGCGCGGTTAGAAATATTGAAATTAAATGTTGAACTTGAAGATCGGGTAAAACAGCGGACTGGGGAGCTAGAAAAAGCTCTCCAAAAACTCCAGCAAGAAATCGATTCCCGCCAGCAATTGCAAAGTCAGTTGCTAGATATAGCACTGCATGATTCCCTGACTGGATTATCAAACCGAGTTTTGTTTATTAGGCAATTAGAAAATGCTCTCAATCGCGCCAAGCAAGAATCTAGTTATCAGTTTGCGGTACTTTTTTTGGACTGCGATCGCTTTAAAGTAATCAATGATTCTCTTGGTCATCCGGTAGGAGATGAATTGCTGATAGCCATTGCTCAACGCTTACAAGCATGTATCATACCTGTTGATACTTTAGCACGATTGGGCGGGGACGAATTTGGAATTCTCTTAGAAAATATCACAGATATCAATATAGCAATCCAAGTTGCAGAAAGGATTTTGCAACAGTTATCACTCGCTTTTCAATTGTCAAGATATGAAGTATTTATGAATGCCAGTATTGGTATTAGTTGGGGCAATAAAGATTATGATCGCCCAGAGTATTTGCTGCGGGATGCTGATACGGCAATGTATCGAGCTAAGGCTCAAGGAAGAGCCAAATATCACGTTTTTAATCCAGTGATGCATCAGGAAGCTATTCAGCTTTTAGAGTTAGAAAATGACCTGCGGAGAGCTGTTGAAAGGCGAGAATTCCTCGTTTACTATCAGCCAATTATTTCCCTGGCTACAGGCAGAATTTCTGGATTTGAAGCCTTGGTGCGGTGGCAACATCCGATTCGTGGTTTGGTTTCTCCTATAGAATTTATTCCTGTGGCCGAAGAAACAGGTTTAATTAATGCCATCAATACTTGGGTATTACAGTCAGCTTGTCATCAATTAAGCATCTGGCAACATTATCCAGTGACACCAGAACCTCTAACTATGAGTGTCAATTTGAGTGCAAGATTATTTTTACAGCCGAATTTGGTAGAACAAATTGACCGAATAATTTATGAAAATAAAATAAATCCGGCATATTTAGAATTAGAAATTACTGAAAGTGTAATTATGGAAAATACAGATGCAATAAAAATAATTCTTCAACAACTAAAGCAGCGAAAAATCAAGTTGATTATGGATGACTTTGGTACAGGATTTTCCTCTTTAAGTTACCTGCACAGCTTTCCTTTAAATGCACTCAAAATTGATAAATCCTTCGTCAAACGGATGCAGGAGAACAAAGAGAATATGGGGTTAGTACCAGCAATGATTGGCATTGCCAACTCAATGGGGATGAGTGCGATCGCTGAAGGTGTCGAAACACAAGAACAGTTAGCCCAATTGAGAAGTTTAAACTGTAATTTTGCTCAAGGATATTTATTTTCTAAACCCATAGAACAACAACTAGCTCTTGAGTTGCTCACCTCAGCACCTCAATGGTAACTATCAACTAGCACCTGGGAAAAATTTAATTGTTTATCCTTGGCTAGATAATCTGTGAGTGCTATCTACTATAATCATTACAGCAGTTTCTCAGGTTGCCAAAGGTGATAACTGGCCAATAGCTTCGATAATCTGCAAAACTCTCCAGCCACGTGAGAGTTAAACTATAAATATAAGTATTTCGGTGAAATCAGTCAACAAATTTTAGGGTGATTTCAAAAAAGGATTTACTATCATCAATAATTATACGCATAACTTTTGATAAATAATGCATTTTAATCAAACTAACCATCAGAAAAGAAATATTTTGGTGGTCGATGATACCCCAGATAATTTGCGGCTTTTATCGGCGATGTTGACTGCACAAGGTTTTGAAGTTCGCAAAGCCTTAAACGGTAAAATGGCACTGACTGCATGTCAAATGGTTTTGCCCGATGTGATTTTGCTAGATATCAATATGCCAGGTATGGATGGCTACCAAGTTTGTCAACAACTGAAAGCTGACGATAAAACTTCTGAAGTCCCAGTAATTTTTATTAGCGCTCTGGATGATGTTGTAGATAAGGTAAAGGCATTTGATGTTGGTGGTGTAGATTATATTGCAAAACCTTTTCATGGTGCAGAAGTGGTGTTGCGAATTGAAAATCAGATTAATTTACGTTTACTCCAAGTTAAACTGCAAGAAAAAAACTTTTTACTCCAACAGGCTCTTGACAACTTGAAAGCCTCTCAAGTTCAACAAATTCAGAACGAAAAGATGGTGGCACTGGGACAGTTAGTGGCTGGGCTGGCTCATGAGATTAATAACCCGATCAGTTTTATTTATGGAAATCTCCAATATGCTGGTCAATATGTGGAAGACCTAGTAAATATAATTGAGGTATATCAACAGGAATATCCCAAACCCACACAAAAAATTCAGCAAATAGCCAAAGATGTAGACTTGAATTTTATTATTAAGGATCTACAAAATCTGATAGGTGCAATGTATAGAGGTTCCGATCGCATTCGGGAAATTGTACTGGCGCTACAACATTTTTCTCGGCATGATGAAGCAGAGATGAAACGGGTAAATATCCATGAAGACATCGAAAATACTTTAGTGATGTTACAACATCGGCTCAGGGAAGCAGCCGATCGTCCGGCAATTGTTGTAGTCAAAGATTATGGTAACTTGCCCCTAGTCACTTGTTATGCGAGTGAACTAAATCAAGTATTTATGCATTTGTTGAATAATGCTATTGATGCAATAGAAGAGGGAGTGGAGAGTGGGGAACTTGGGCCTTACTCTGGGGATCGGGGGCAATGGGGAGTGACGAATCAATCTTCTACTTCCTACTCTCTACTCCCTACTCCCCAAATTCGGATTCATACAGAAGTGACAGACTTGAACATAGTCAAAATTGCGATCGCTGATAATGGTCTTGGTATTGAAGAGTCGTTGCGATCGCGCTTATTTGACCCATTTTTTACCACAAAACCTGTGGGTAAAGGTAGTGGGCTAGGATTATCTATTAGCTATCAGATTATCGTCCAAAAACACCGAGGAAATATTAGCTGTAACTCATCTGTTGGCAAAGGAGCAGAGTTTGTGATCGAAATTCCTATAGAGCAGCCTGATATCTCATCACAATTTTCAAAATCATGAATCTAATTAATCAACAATTCTGGTGCTACCAATCCTTTTTGGATAGCTAAGACTGCGGCTTGAGTGCGATCGCGTACTTCTAGTTTCTGTAAAATAGCATGGACATGAACCCGCACTGTACCAGGGGCAATGTAGAGAATTTCAGCAATTTCTTGATTGCTTTTGCCAGCTGCTACTAGTGCCAAAATTTCTTGCTCCCGCTTTGTTAAAGGATTTTCTAAAGATTCCTCAGTTTTTGCTCCCTGCACCGCCATCGAATTGCCCTCAAAAGCGGCTCTAATTTCAGTTGTTGCTGTTTGATCCCACCAAGAAGCGCCCGCTGCAACCGATCGCACTGCCAATATCAAAGACTCAGCCGGAATACCTTTAAGGCAGTAACCTTGCGCCCCCGCAGCAATTAACCGCGAAATCAGGGGTTTTTCAGAACGAGACGTTAAAACAAGAATTGGTAAATTTGGGTGCTTCTGCTTGATTTGGCGACAAGCCTCAATCCCACCAATTCCCGGTAAACCTATATCCAGCAAGACCAAATCCAGAGGATAGTGATTTGCTAATTCTACAGCTTGTTCCCCATCTTCTGCTTCTGCAACAATCTCCAAACTGGTTTCTTGTTGCAACCGCATCCGTAGACCAAGCCGAAATAATTCATCATCTTCAACTAGTAAGATTTTTGTCATTTGTTATTGGGCATTGGTGATTGGTCATTGGTCATTAATTATCCTCCCCTGCTCCCCGGTCACTGAGCGTAGCCGTACCACTTTGTGGAAGCAAGCTACGCGCAGCGTCTCGTAGAGAAGTGCTGCTCCCCCACTCCTCATCTCCCCGGTGGTGGACAAGCCGGGAGTCGGAAACCAAACAGTGCGCCGCGTGGTGAGCGATTCTCTGCCCAAATTGTACCCCCATGAGCAGTAATAATTTGCCTGGTCAAATAAAGTCCTAGCCCAGAACCGGAGACGTGGCGATCGCTATTTCCTTGATAAAATCTCTCAAATAAGTGAGGTAACTCTTTTTCGGTAATGCCGGAACCAGTATCGAGTATTTTTACCACTTGATCGCTAGAATAACCTTCAAATACTACTTCCACTTTACCGCCACGAGGGGTATGGTTAATGCCATTACTCAGGAGATTACTAAAGACTCGCCCAAGTTGCAAAGAATCGCCATTTACCCAGAGAAAGCTGCGAAAATCTGATTCGCCATAATGCAGAGAAATATAAACCTGACGTGTTTTCGCTAGCTCAGCCAAGCTAGCAACAATCTCCTCCGCCACTGTCACCAAGTTAACTGGTGATATCTGTAGTTTCAGCCCTTCGGCATCATTGCGGTACACATCTAAAAGTGTTTGGACTAATTGCAATGTACTGCCATGACTACGAGCCATTGTTTGTAGGACTTTTGCTTGCGTGGGCGTGATTTCACCAAATTGCTCATTTTGAAAATATTTCAGCGTTTCAATTGCTCCTAATAGGGGTGTTTTCAAATCATGCGTTAGGGTAGAAACAAAATCTTCACGCATGGTAGCTAGTTGTTCTTGGGAGCGTAATTGTGCTTGGGTATAAGCGATCGCTTCTTCATTACGGTGGTTGCGGTCACTTAACCAACCCGTTACCAGCAACGCCAATACTGCAATCAATCTATTTGCCAACGTTGGAGAATTAATCATTTCTCCTCCGGGAATAAACAAATTCAACAATGTTAATCCTGTTGCTGCAACAGTGATCCCCAAAACTGCTCCCCGATTCAATCGAGAATCTGCTAATAAAATCGTCCCTGTGTAAAGGTAGCCAAATACGTACTCAGGGGGTGTCAAATATTCTAGTATTATCACGATCGCAAAGGCGATCGCTATTAGTCCATAGGTTTTTCCCCGCTCATTTATCGCTTCTTTCATAGTCAATAATCGACTTAACATCGTCATTTATGATTTACTAAAAAATTGTGATTATCCAATCTGGATAACTATTTAATTCACCAATTACGATCTATCTGCAATCTATATCTGCAAATGCCAACTTAAGAATTAACCCGAAAATTACGATTATCCAAATGCAGGAAAGGAGACTGGAGAGTGGAAACTCGGTAGTTGCGACAAGAAGCGGCGTCTCTACCACTATCTTCCCAAACCCTAATCCCATTAAGAAAATACTTTATGATATTTATATTCTTTGAAAGTAGCAAACTTGGAAAATGTATTGTATAAACAAATAATCCTAAGTAGTGAGATATATAAATTACAGCTATTTTCAGGTAAATAGACAACGCGGTAGGGGCGCAAGGCCTTGCGCCCCTACTACAACAAATGTGGTTCAAATACATGAAAATTGCTGTAAGAGTCAAAATTAAATATTCTTAACGAAAACTTTAATAAGTATCTGGAAAATAGTCATAACTGAAAATATTCAGGAGTTATGTTAGCCGCAGTGGGACGTTGAGCCAGTACTGAGTAAAAAGTAATAAGTAAGAATTAATACTTATGAATCTTCCTGCTTTCAGCCGAGGCACTCATTACTCCGAACTGATTTGATGCTGGGTGCGATTATAGCTTTTTTTTACTCAGTACTGCTGAGGAAAATCCCTTGAAATCAAATACTTCTACAGTTAATCTATTATTTTTAAGAATTGGCTTGCTACTACTGAAATTTAATTTAGCGCAAAATATATGGGACAAGGTTTTTTGCAAATTGGCTTAACGCTGTGTATTGTCATAGTAATCACTCCGCTATTCGGAAGATACATAGCGTCTGTTTTTTTGGGAGAAAAAACACTGCTTGATTTTTTAATGAACCCCATAGAGCGAAGTATGTTCGTACTTGCGGGTGTTCGGAGAAAAGATGACATGACGGGTTGGCAGTATATCCGGGCCGTAATCTTTTGCAATACGATTATGGGTATTTCAGTGTATTTTCTGATATATTTTCAGAGACTCTTACCCTGGAATCCAAACGGCTTCGGTGCTATCAGTTGGGATGTATTACTGCATACAACGATTTCATTTGTAACAAATACCGACCAACAACACTATGCAGGTGAGACAACCTTAAGCTATTTTAGCCAGGTAGCGGCTTTAGGCTTTTTGATGTTCACCTCCGCAGCCACCGGTTTAGCCGTGGGAATTGCCTTTATTCGCGGGTTGACGGGTAGAAAACTGGGAAACTTTTACGTCGATCTCGTCCGTGGAATTACGCGAATATTGCTGCCGATTTCGATCATTGGAGCGATCGCTTTGCTGGTAGCAGGTGTACCACAAACCTTAGCTCAGACTATGGATGTGAGAACCTTAGAAGGCGGGACGCAATATCTGGCCAGAGGCCCAGTGGCATCCTTTGAAATGATCAAACTTTTGGGCGAGAACGGCGGTGGCTTTTTTGGCGTCAACTCAGCTCACCCCTTTGAAAATCCCAATGGCGCTTCTAACTTGATAGAAATGCTCGCCATGATTTCTATCCCAGCAGCTTTGATTTACACCTACGGTATATTTGCCAATAACATCAAACAAGCTTGGCTACTTTTTTGGATGGTGTTTGTGATTTTTGTGATTCTGGTGGGAGTTACAGCCGTGGGAGAACTGCAAGGTAATCCCCTAGTTAATACCGCCTTTGGATTAGAACAACCCAATTTAGAGGGTAAAGAAGTTCGATTTGGTTGGGCACAGACAGCATTTTGGGCAGTGATGACTACCGCTACTATGTCTGGTGCTGTGAATGGGATGCACGATTCTCTGATGCCCCAAGGAATATTTTCGACTCTCTTCAACTTATTTATCCAGGTTATCTGGGGTGGTCAGGGAACTGGAACAGCTTACTTATTTATTTACTTAATTCTCACAGTCTTCCTAACTGGACTCATGGCGGGACGTACCCCAGAGTTTTTAGGACGCAAAATTGAAAAGCGGGAAATTGTTCTCGCCAGCGTAGTGCTGTTGATTCACCCAATTCTAGTTTTGATTCCCAGTGCGATCGCTTTGGCTTATCCCATCTCCCTATCTGGAATTAGCAACTCTGGTTATCACGGTATTTCTCAAGTAGTTTATGAATATGCCTCAGCAGCAGCAAATAATGGTTCGGGCTTAGAGGGCTTGAGGGATAACACCCTGTGGTGGAACTTGAGTACTTTAGTTAGCCTAATCGGAGGACGCTACATTCCGATGATTGCCATCCTGCTGTTAGCTGACGGGATGTCTCGCAAACAACCAGTACAAGAAACCCCTGCTACTTTAAGAACTGATTCTCTGGTATTTACTGGGATCACGGCTGGAGTAACGCTGGTTTTGGGAGTATTAACTTTCTTTCCCGTTCTGGCTTTAGGCCCCATAGCTGAGGGTTTAAAACTAGCATCTGGCAGTTAGAAAAGTTATGAGTTATAAGTTTGAAATTAAGAAAATATCAAAAAATAATTCAGGAGGCAGGAGAAAGGAGTAACCCAGACTTAAAAGTGTGAGATTGAAGCAAGAAAGGTTTATGTCTTGCACTATGCGTCTCGTACCAGTATCTGATTTTTAACTGGGTAATTACCCAGAGCCAAAGTTTTTATTCATACTTTTTTCCTCCTCCCTACTGCCTTATCTTATAAATTATCCGGTTTCGTAGGATGCGTTAGTAACGCATCCTACAGTTTGGATATTTTTTTATTAGAAGTTCCTATAACTCCTAACTTCTCACTGCTAACTTTATTTATGAATCAAGTGGCAACTAACTTCAAAGCTAGACGCCCAAGTTCTCGTTCTGGCGATCGCCGCCAAAAACGTAAAAAGACCAGGGCAAATAATAAGTGGCTGTACTTAAGGGCAATTAGAGATGCTTTTGTCAAGCTCAACCCTAAGTATGCAATCAAAAATCCAGTAATCTTTGTGGTTTGGGTAGGGACAATCATCATCCTATTGCTAACGATCGATCCCAACCTATTTGGCCCAGCCCTTCAAAAGAACCCGCAACTTTTCAACGCCTTGTTGTCGGGGATTTTATTCTTTACAGTTTGGTTTGCCAATTTTGCCGAAGCAGTGGCAGAAGGACGGGGTAAAGCCCAAGCCGATGCCTTGCGGTTAACAAAGTTAGAGGCGATCGCTAAAAAACTTGCTGCCGATGGCACACTTAGTGAAGTTTCATCCACCAGCCTTAAACAAGGCGATACCATCTACGTCGTTGCTGGCGATATCATTCCCGCCGATGGTGAAGTCATCATGGGTGTTGCCTCAGTAGATGAATCGGCAATTACTGGGGAATCCGCACCAGTATTAAAAGAATCAGGCTCCGATGTTGCCAGTTCCGTCACTGGTGGGACGCGGATTATCTCAGATGAACTAATTATCCGTATCACTACTGACCCAGGCAAAGGCTTTATTGACCGAATGATTACCTTGGTAGAAGGGGCAGAACGCAGCAAAACACCCAATGAAATTGCTCTCACGGTATTGTTGGCAGTTCTCAGCTTAGTGTTTTTATTAGTCGTAGTAACCTTGCCTGCACTTGCTTACTATGTCAACAGTCCAGTCAGCGTCCCAATTTTAATTGCCTTATTAGTAGCGTTAATTCCTACCACCATTGGCGGCTTACTAAGTACCATCGGTATTGCTGGTATGGATCGAGTTGCCCAATTTAACGTCATTGCCACATCAGGACGAGCAGTCGAAGCCTGTGGTGATATCAACACTTTACTTCTCGACAAAACAGGTACAATTACCCTCGGCAACCGTCTGGCGGAAGAGTTTATTCCCCTCAACGGTCATTCAATGTCGGAAATTGCCAATGTTGCCTGGGCAGCTAGTGTCTTTGACAATACACCAGAAGGTAAATCCATTGTCCGATTGGCAGAAAAGTTGGGCGCGCGGTTTGATTTTGACTCCAGTCAGGCAGAAGGAGTCAGTTTTTCCGGCAAAACCCGGATGAGTGGCACGAACTTACCTGGTGGGTATGAGGCCAGAAAGGGAGCAGTAGAAGCTATTAAAGGATTTGTCCGTTCTCGCAACGGACGCGATACACCAGAAGTGGATGCTGCCTACGAACAAGTTTCTCGCCTGGGAGGTACACCCCTAGCGGTTAGCCTAGATAACGAAATCTATGGGATTATTTATCTCAAAGATATAGTTAAACCTGGTATCCGCGATCGCTTTGAGCAACTGCGAAGGATGGGAGTGCGTACCATCATGCTAACTGGAGACAACCGAATTACCGCTTCTGTGATTGCCAAAGAAGCTGGGGTTGATGACTTCATCGCCGAAGCCACACCAGAAGACAAAATCAGTGTCATTAAACAGGAACAAGCCGCAGGCAAACTGGTGGCCATGACGGGAGATGGAACTAACGATGCTCCAGCATTAGCCCAAGCTAACGTCGGCGTGGCGATGAATACAGGAACGCAAGCGGCAAAAGAAGCCGCCAACATGGTCGATTTGGACTCCGATCCCACAAAACTGCTCGATATCATTGGTATTGGTAAACAATTGTTGATTACTCGCGGGGCATTGACGACATTTTCCATCGCTAATGATATTGCTAAATACTTTGCAATTATCCCAGTGATATTTGTCGCTGCTAATCTGCAAAGCATGAATATTATGAATTTGACTAGCCCTAAATCTGCTGTACTCTCAGCACTGATCTATAATGCTTTGATTATTCCCGCTTTGATTCCCTTGGCATTAAAGGGAGTGCGGTTTAGACCGCTGACAGCTAATCAGTTACTCCAACGCAATATCTTAATTTACGGCTTAGGTGGGGTGATTGCGCCGTTTATTGCAATTAAATTGATCGATGTACTGATTACACTTGTGGGCTTGGCTTAAGGATAGCAAAAGTAGAGACGCTGGCAAACGAGTGCATCTTGACCATAAGTAAAATAATAAACATTTTTACTTTTACCTATTGAGAGGGGGAACAAGAAGAATATGAAGAAACATCGTTTTCACTCAGCACTGCTTTGGCGATATCCTTTGTTTAGTCGCAATGGCATAAACAAAGGATATCGCTCGCTATTTTTATCTTGCTGTGCTTGAATGTGGTAACTCACCCAGTTGTTTATGCTGTTGCTAACAGCATCTTGTAACGTCCTGCTAGGTGGGCAAAAGAATTAAAAATTAAAAATTAAAAATTAAATTCTAGGCGCAATTGGAAAACTTTTTATGGCTATTATTCGAGAAACCATCAGAGCAATTTTTATAACTCTAATGCTTTGGTTGTTGACTGCAATCATCTATCCGCTGGTAATTCTTGTAGTGGGCCAAGTTTTTTTGCCCTATCAAGCTAATGGCAGTATCATGCGGAATCTAAATAATGAACCAATTGGTTCTGCTTTAATCGGTCAGGTGTTTACATCTGAGCAATATTTCCATTCTCGTCCTAGTACTGTTAGATATAGCCAAGGGAAAAAAGCCAAGCCAACTGGCATATCTGGAGCTAGTAATCTCGCTGCCAGCAATCCAGAACTACTGAAGCGGATTTTAGAAGAGGCAGAAAAATTACAAGAGGAAAATCTTAAACCAATAGCTGATACAATTTATACCTCTGGTTCTGGTTTAGACCCGCATATTTCCTTTAAAGCAGCACGGCAGCAATTGACGCGGGTTGCTGGTGCGCGGGGAGTAAAAGAAGAGGAGATCCTACGTTTAATTAATAAGTATACTGATGGCAGATTTGTATGGATTTTTGGCGAACCGGGAGTCAATGTTCTCCGATTGAATTATGCTCTAGATTTGCAAGATATTAATCGTCAGCAAAATCAGTAAATGGGCATGGAGCACTTGTACTGAGCGTAGTCGAAGTATGGGGCATTGGCAATGATGGTTTTCCCATGCAATAGGAGTGCTATAAATGTCAGATAATACTAATATTGGTTCGGCTGGGAATGCGCCTTTAAATTCTGCAAGTTACTCGCTTTATCCGGCACGACGACGGGGTAAACATAAAATCTTTATTGGCATGGCTCCTGGAGTAGGCAAAACCTACCAGATGCTGGAAGAGGGACACGCATTCAAACAGGAAGGAATTGATGTTGTCGTTGGGCTTTTGGAAACCCACGGACGTAAGGAGACAGCCCAAAAGGCAGAGGGACTGGAAATTATACCCCGTAAGCAATATCCTCGCGGTGAGTTGACGCTGACGGATATGGATACAGATGCTATTTTAAAGCGATGTCTAGCGACAAGCCGCTTCTCTACGTTCGCGCAGCGTGTCGCAGACAGACGCTCCGCGAATGCGTCTACGCCCCAATTAGTTTTAATCGATGAACTTGCCCATACCAATGTCCCTGGTTCTCTACGCGAAAAGCGCTACGAAGATGTAGAAGTAGTTTTGGCAGCCGGGATTGATGTCTACTCCACAATGAATGTGCAACATTTGGAAAGTCTCAACGATCTAGTAGCCAGAATTACAGGTGTGGTAGTCCGTGAGCGGGTTCCTGACAGAATTATGGATGAAGCAGATGAAATAGTGGTAGTAGATGTCACGCCGGAAACACTACAAGAACGGCTATTAGAAGGGAAGATTTACGCACAGCCCAAAATCCAACAATCCCTCGATAATTTTTTCCAACGCCGTAACCTGATTGCTTTACGGGAGTTGGCTTTGCGGGAAGTGGCAGACAACGTGGAAGGAAATGCGATCGCCTCTACTCCCAACGGACAATTTTGTAATATTCACGAGCGCGTTTTGGTGTGTGTATCTACTTATCCCAACTCAGTGCAGCTGTTACGCCGGGGTGCAAGGTTGGCTAACTATATGAACGCGCCGCTTTATACCTTGTTCGTTGCCGATCCAGAACGCTTCCTCACCAAAGAGGAAAGCTTACACATCCACACTTGTGAGAAACTTTGTAAAGAATTTGAAGGTACTTTTCTTCGTGTTACTAACGGTAACATCGCCAATGCGATCGCCCAAGTCGCCGAGAAACATCGGATTACCCAAATTGTAATTGGTGAGAGTCAGCGATCGCGCTGGCAAATGCTCCTCAAAGGATCTTTGACGCAAAAATTGGTGCGCTTGCTCAAAAACATCGATTTGCATATTATTGCCAGCGAAAAAATAGTTTTACCCAAATAGGGGATCAAATTTCCACAAAAACCTCAGAAGTAAAGCTTCCATGCAGACCATAGGGGATGTGATGCTTGAGATGTAGCCGCGCGATCGCTCCTTTAGAAAAATCACTAGCATCTAAAATTACCAAATCTGAGCGGTGATGGGCAGCATCATAAACCAAAGCTAATACCCAACCATCATCTTCCTTTTCAGAACCTGGGCGCGGGACAAAAATCGGTTCACCTACAAAACCACGGGGTGCAGCACTCCAAAGTTGTCTTTCTCCAGACTCTAAATCAATTTTCAGCAATGCTTGTAAGGGAGCATTCCCAGTGTTTGCATGAGCTGCACCTATATATAGATATCGATAAGAGTGTCCCACATTCGCCGGATGTATGCTGGGAAATTCACAACAACGCCCATCAATCAATTCCTGCCGTACCGTCCCATTCTTTAGATTCAGACAAAATCGCCAAAGTTGCCCAGGTGAAGAAGCTTCAAAATCAACTTGTCGAAAATCGCTTTTGGGTTCCACTTCTGGTAAATTTTGGTAACAAATGGAGTCAATCAAAACTTCCTCTCCTACCTCAAAAGCATTAACGTGGTGGAAGACGAAACCCGACTGAGTTTCCAAAAATTTTATCTCTTCTTGCCCTTCTTTGGGGAAGCGGGGAATAATTAGAATTTGAGTTGGCTGATTTGGCTGAAATTTGATACATTCTCCCGCCGCACGTATTCCCAAGGCGAAAGGTATGGGATTAAATGTGACAGGATTTTGAAAGAAGATGCAGTAATTGCGAGTAATGACAAAATCGTGGATGAAACAGAAACCTGGCACACTATGAGCGTGCTGTCTGACAATTTTACCTGCTGAGTTTAGCTCGAAAATAGTAATTATGGTAGATAATCCCGGCTTAATCGAGAAGTTTACCAGGCAAGGTGCGCCCCCATCTTGGTTACAATTCTTTTCCACGCGGGGATGTGCAGCGAAAGCTTCACCTGCTGACAAAACACCGTTAAAATATTCATTACCCAATGTTTCAAGAGTATAAGGATCGAGGCGATGTGCTTCAGCCCCTTCCCACAGTGCTAGCAGTTTACCACCCCAATAGATAACATTTGTATTGGCGATATTTTTGAGTTTGAAGTCAAAGATATTAGCTAGCCAACCGCCGGGTTTTTGAGTGCCAAAAGTACCGCGATAGAGAATTTTTCCTGCCTTTTGCTCTGCCAAATAGCCAGTTGTGTGGACAAAGCGATTGCGAAAATGGGCACGACCGTTCGTAAAGGTAATTTTGCTAATCATTCCATCCCCATCAAACGGGTGATGAAGACGTTGCCCATTCACATCCAGCAAACCAGGGCCATTTCTAAACAGCGTACCTTGTAATTCTCTGGGAATTTGTCCTTCTATATCATCAATCCAATAATCAAACTCTTGGGTGAGAGATTGATATCCTCCTTGCCAGTCTGCACGGGTGTAGGATTTTTCTGTAAGTAGGTTCTCTTGACTTTGAAAACTCTGCATATACTTCATTTTTTCTTGTTATTTTGCACGAAGATATGTAGCTGCTCCAAATAATTTCTTTGCAGCTTTACTATAACGGGAAGGCAGCGCACTCACTTATTTAATGTGATAGTTATTACACTATTCCACTATTTCCGACTCCGGTTCTCTAAGTATTAACTCAGACATCAAATCTGGCAAAAACGCTTGTTCGTTATCTTTGGGTGTCTCAGTTTGCTCCTCAGCAGGTAGCCAGTTGATAAATGGTAAGGGTAACAGCGTACTGAGGTTAGTAATTACCACCAAGATCCAAAGTGACTCAAAGTTTGTTGCGGTAATCCCCAGCCAATACGTGATTAATGCCCCAAATGCATGGGAAACTGTTCCGGCTGAATTATAGATTGACATTAACAAGGCAAATAACGTCGCTTCTACACCAGAAGGACAAAGCCTTGCTGCTAGCACCATCACTTGCATAAAGGCAATTTTCCCCATCACAGTCAGAATCAGGCTATCACCCAAACTAAACCAGTGGTCATCTATACCCAATAGCCTGTTTGTGTGAGTCACCAACAACAGCATCGTCATCCCCAAAATTGACGAAAGGACTGTACTCCAAGCAAAAATCACGCGAAAAGGGATGTTTTTGAGGAAACGTTGAAAAATCCAAACACCTGCCAAAGAAGCGAAACTTCCCACCAAGTGTACTCGCCCCAAAAATTCTGGTTCAAAGTGGAGTTCGTTGGTAGTGAAGTAGAAAAAGGCTGAGTCAGCATTTGGGGTAGCTTGCCAGATGAAGATAAACGCCGTTGGTAGCCAAATTGTTTTTTGGCTAATGGCTTGGCGTAGCTGCCCCAGTTGATGTTTGATTGGTAAAGAGTTGGTCTGCTCGCTATCTTGAGCATCTTTGCTAACGGGGGACTCAGCGATTAACCAAGCCACTCCTGAAACGATCAGCGGAAATAAAGCGGTAATTCCAAAGACAGTACGAGTAGTAAAGTATTGGAGCAGCAGACCGCTAAAGTAGGCTGTTATTAAACCTCCGATCGCAGAAGCACCCCAGCACAGAGATTGTAGTGAACCAGCTTTTGCTTGCGATTCGCCTCTGGCTCGTTCCACAACTAGCGAGTCAACTATGACATCACTCATGGCGACGGAGAGAGAGCCAAGAGCGATCGCTAATGTAGCTGCCCAGCTAGTATGAACTATTGTGGCCAGACTGATCCAAGAAGCAGTTCCCAATATCCCGGATAAAATCAAGTAAGGACGGCGACGATAGCCAAATATAGGCAAGCCATCAGAGATAAAACCAAACACCGGCTTGATCATCCAAGGTAGGAAGACAATTCCCAATAGTGCCGATACCTGGACTGGACTCAGGAGTAGTTCATCTTTGAGAAAAAAGCTAACGGCTAGACGCGATAGCCCTAAAATTCCTTGGACAAAGTAAACGGTGAGAATTGCAATTAACTCTGCATTCGGTTCATTACCCAAGAAGAGTTTTTGTGTTAATGAGTCTTTGACCTTGGACAAGCCAGATGATTGATCTACCATTCGATAAATATTTTTTAAATTTTGTTTACTTTTCTATCATATCGATTCTTAGGAGGTGGGTTTTTTCTAACCTTTTTCCTTTTGTTTCTTCTTTGAGTATTATTTAAGGCTTTTCTAACAACTTTTCTTTCTTCTAGCAAGATGTTCTCGTTTCTGACCGGCTATTCGCCTTTGAATTTGGGACATCAAATACAGTTCTATCTACTGCGATGATTTGCCTCTATTAGCTGTATCAAAAAACACATATAAGTTTGCGTTACTGATTTGGGAACAATAAATTCAGAAATCACCAGCGTTTAGCAGTATGGTCAGCAGCATGGTCAGTATTCCCGGATACGACATAACTAAAGAAATCTACAATGGTTCCAGAACTCTAGTTTATCGGGGGTATCGAGAAACTGACTCATTACCTGTAGTAATTAAACTGCTAAAAAATTCATATCCCAGTTTCAGCGAACTGTTGCAGTTTCGCAATCAGTACACAATTGCCAAAAATCTTAACTCATCTGCGATCGTCCAAACCTACAGCTTGGAGGCGTATCAAAATGGTTATGCGTTGGTGATGGAAGATTTTGGTGGGATTTCTCTCAAAGATTATTTTGCTTCTTACCAGACGCTAGATATCGGGTCTTTACAAGAGTTTTTACAAATAGCGATCGCTCTGTGTGATGCATTAAATATTCTAATTCATCATCGGATTATTCACAAAGATATTAAACCCGCCAATATTTTAATTAATCCAGAAACTAAAGAAGTTAAGTTAATTGACTTTAGTATTGCATCTCTGCTGCCACGGGAAACTCAAATCCTGATGAGTCCTAATGTATTAGAAGGGACACTCGGTTATTTGTCTCCAGAGCAAACTGGACAATCTGACCGAGATCAATTAGCAGAGTTAAATTTGCTGGCTGGGCAAAAAGCCAAACTATCCACTGCTTATACGAATGCAATAGAATATATCTGTTGCGGTATTCAACTATTAAGAACAGATAGCTGGCAACAACAGTATTCACTCACATTAGCTTTGTATGAAGAAGCTGCTTCGGCTGCCTATCTTATGGGTCAGTTTGACCAGGTAGAAGAGTTTGTTGAGCAAGTGCAACAACATGCTAAAGTCTTAAAAGATCGGGTGAAATCGATTGAGATTCAAATCCAATCTTATTTAGCTCAGAGTCGTTTTGATGATTCGATTCGGACTGCGATCGCACCAAAGTTATCCAACTGCTATGCGGTCAAGCCGCCATTTCTCTAGAGAATGCCCATCTTTATCAAGAATACCAAAATTATGCTCTTCAACTAGAGCGATCGCTGCAAGAACTTGAGCAAGCCCAAATCTCTTAGTTTGCGATCGCACGAGCCTTGAAATAATCAGAGTTCGTGCATTACGCCAATAACGATCTCGAACAGTTCGCGTGCAGATATACCACCACTACCTTCGCCAATGGGGATTCGCAATGCACCCAGCCGTGAACGAGGGATCGGTTCGACCACATCATAAGGAAGGATGCGATCGCGATCGTACCCTTATAGTTAGCATTGCTAGAAGAAAATAGCACCGACTGAGCTTTGAAATTGCATTCTTTTTTCAAATTGGCATGATCAAACAAATCCATTATTTAATACGCCTTCATTCCCTGGCGACTGTTATTTTTAATAAAAATCTATTTTTGTTCAAAATCTACTAATATAGTCCAGTTTCAGATCCACCGTCCTCAGTAGTTTCTATGCGATGGCTAGGACGGGCTACGCCTACGCTACGAAGGTATATTTGGTGGAGATAGTTATCCCTAAGTAGCTCTTGATAACGTGCCAATGCTCCGGTGCGATCGCTTTCGACTCCTGTAACTCGTCGTCAGAACCTCACAGTATAACCCCAGGTTTCAAAAACTTTTATAGCTTGCTTGTCTACTAAGGAGACGACACGCTACACGAGCAGATAAAACAACTGTTTAGCTGCTGTTTAGCTGCTGTATTTTTATTATTAGTGGCTATCAAGATATGAAGAATACATAAAGATAAGTACTGACATTATACTGGTCGGCAAATAATATGAAGAGTATGCAAAGATATGTCTTTAAGTGTGGACATCTCAGTAAATGTTCAGATATGGTTATCAAAGTGTTATTTAGATGTTCCCTATTTTTAAGCTACACACCCACGGGCAATAGCTCACAACGACTGTATAAAAATTCTTTCCCTATCAGAAGTGAATTATTCTCTATATTTACGACAGTAGGGCTTACGCTTTGATAAAAAATATGAAGTGTGGGTTTTAGGCATTCAAGCTTGATTTTTCGACACTTTGTCAGTGATGGCTGGGTTGATCTGCCGGATCAAGGATGATAAAAAAGCGTGAAACCATGTGTTTTCCTAAATACACGCTCATAAATATGTACAGTGCTTAAGACTTAGATAGTCGTAACTAGCATTATTAACGCGTACACAAATAACGGATGAAAAAGGGAATAGGGAATAGGGAATAGGGAATAGGTAAAGAATTTAACTTTGAACCTCCTGCCCTTCGGGTTCGGCAGTCCCCCATCGACGGGAACCGCCAAGACGGGGGCTGCCGAACCTCCTACTTTTTTCAAGTCAGTTAGATAAGTCCTACTTACAAGCTCATCAATAGGGTAAATCTTCGAGAAAATTGCTAGCCCTCAAGGGTGACATAAAAGTATGTCGAAAGCGTTAACTCTCGGCGATTTCTGTGTGTCCTTAAACAACATTAACAACAAGTTAATAGCTGAAGTTACTCAAAAAATCGATTCAGGAAGATAAAAGTTATGGTGAATATCATTGGAACCAACGGTAAGGATACTCTACTGGGTAGCCAGGACGCAGATACAATTAACGCTAAAGTAGGTGATGATATCATCGATGGCAAAAATGGCAACGACCTTTTAAGCGGTGATGCCGGAAATGATACCCTCATTGGTGGTGCAGGGAATGATACTCTCCTTGGTGGTACGGATAGCGACTCCCTGCGTGGTGGTACAGATAACGACTCCCTGCGTGGTGGTACTGGTAATAACCTGCTGCGGGGTGATGAGGGAAATGACACCCTTGATGCTGCCTATTCTTCTGGAAATAACATCCTTAGTGGAGATGCTGGGGATGACTACCTTGATATTAGCTATTCTGCTGGCAACAATACGGTTTCAGGCAAAGACGGCGATGATTCCTTTTACGCCAATGAAGTCCAGGGTAGAAACACTCTAAATGGAGGCGCTGGTAATGACACCTTCTATTTGTCCGCCTCAAAAACTGCCCCTTCTTCCTTAACGACTCAAAGCGTAAATGGAGAAACTGGTGAGGATTACTTGTCTGTATATTACACCAGTGCTACTAAAGGAATCACTTCGAGTTTCGATGCTGCTACTAACACTGGCTCGATTAGGGCTGGCACAAATCAGATTTACTACAACAATATCGAACAATTAGAAATTAGAGGTACAACCTACGCTGACTTTATTGTTGGGAGCAATGGCAACGATTTACTCTTCGGAGGCAGTAGTGGCAATGATTTAAATTATGGCAATGATACGATTTTTGGCGGTGAAGGTAACGATTACTTGAATGTTGATTATTCAACAAGCGATAACATCCTTAACGGTGGTGTTGGTAACGATCAATTCAGTGCTACCTCTTCAACAGGCGATAACATCCTCAATGGAGAAGATGGCAATGATAATCTCTCTACGTCTAAGACAGATGGCAATAACACCCTCAACGGTGGTGCTGGTGACGATCAATTAAATGCTAACTTTTCAACAGGCGATAACATCCTCAATGGAGGAGATGGCAATGATTCTCTTAGTGCCTCTCGCGACTACGACTATTCCGCCTCTTTTACCTCCGGTAATAATACTCTCAATGGTGGTGCTGGTGACGATCAATTGAGTGTTAACTATTCAACGGGCGATAACATCCTCAATGGGGGGGATGGCAATGATTCTTTCTTTGCCTCTGGCTACTACGACGACAAAAAAGCCTATGGCACGTTTGGTAATAACATTTTCAATGGAGGGAATGGTAATGATTCCTTCTCTTTCGTTTTATATACTTCCCCATCTTCCTTAGCGACTCAAACAGTAGATGGGGGGACAGGTAACGATTTGTTGAGCGTTTCGTATATCTATCCTAGTGAGGGAATCACAACAACATTCAATGCTACTACTAACACTGGCTCGATTAGGGCGGGCACGGATCTGATTAACTACAAAAATATTGAAGGATTACATATCTCAGCTACAGTCTACAATGACTTGATTGTGGGGAGCAATGGCAACGATACCATCTCGCTCTACGGAAGTAGTAGTGGCAATGATACTATCGATGGGGGAAAAGGTGATGATTTATTGGAAGCCTATTGTTACAGTAATTCTAGCAAAGGTGAGGGAATCACAACGACATTCAATGCTGTTACTAACACTGGCTCGATTACATCAGGCACGAATCAGGTTAGCTACAAGAATATTGAACGATTAAATATCTCAGGTACAGCCTACGATGATTTGATTGTGGGGGGCAATGGCAATGATATACTCACCGGAGGCGATCGCGGCAAAGATACCATAGATGGAGGGAAAGGTGACGATTTGTTGTCCTTCTATAACTATTCTATCGGCCAGGGAATCACAACGACATTCAATGCTACTACTAACACTGGTTCGATTACAGCAGGCCCGAATCAGGTTAGCTACAAAAATATCGAACAATTAAATATCTCAGGTACAAACTACGATGATTTGATTGTGGGGAGCAATGGCAACGATACCCTCGCTGGGGGACGTGGAAATAACACGATTCTCGGCGGTGCAGGTAAGGATTACTTGAGTACTGACTACTCAAATGGTAATAATTCGCTCTCTGGTGGTGATGATAATGATTCTCTTAACGTCTCTGGCTCCTACGATGACTACCGAGGCGATTTCTATCTCGATGCTATCTCTGGTAAGAACACCCTCAATGGTGGCGCTGGTGACGATAACTTAGTTACTAACTACTCATCAGGCAATAACCTACTCTCTGGGGGCGATGGCAATGATACTCTGACAGCCGCTGGTTCAGCCTCCTTATATTCCTCGTACGGAGCTTATACTGTCTCTGGGAATAACACGCTCAATGGTGGTGCTAATGACGATCGCTTGATTGTTGACTATTCATCAGGCAATAATCTACTGGATGGAGGCGATGGTAATGATACTCTCACAGCCTCTGGCGCTTCTGGTAAAAACACCTTCAAAGGTGGCAAAGGTAATGATAACCTCTATGGAGGATCTGGTACTGATACCTTTGCTTTCAATAGTTTCAATGAAGGTGTTGATAGTATTTATAACTTCAACGCAACTAATGAACTGATTCGGGTATCGGCTGCTGGTTTTGGTGGCGCGTTATCATCAGGTTTACTCTCAGCTAGCTCTTTTACCCTTGGAACATCTGCAACAAAGATCGATCAGCGATTTATCTATAACAACACTACAGGTGCACTATATTTTGACCAAGATGGCAGTGCGGGTGGATTTACTCAGGTACAATTTGCACAACTATCTGGTGGAGTGTCACTAAGCCAAAACAACTTTCTAGTTGTTTAATCCTCTACGCCACAGTCAAATAAAAATCTTCAGAATGCGAGGTGCTATATTAAGCACCTCGCATTCGATTCATTAATGGAATTATTAAACCACGCGGTAGAATAATTACTCCAATCAGCGCAAATGGCGAGGCGATGTGCTACCGCCCAGACCCTTTTTGGACAAACCCAGATGATCCACACATCTCAACTGCTGCTAAAACATTAATTGAAGGTTCAACGCAGTTGTTTTATAAAGTAAATACACTAGTAGCACCGTTCACTCCCTAGCTAAAGTGGCTTACAAACCTAGTCATTCAATTCCTGATAGCTTGCATAGAGTAAACTGTCTTGGCGCGTTGGTACATTACTAGAGATGACAATATTTTTTTGTTAACGCCTTCATCTGTGGTTTGCCCAAACCGCCCATTTTTTCTAGCAGACTCTGTACAATTTACATATAGCTATCGTTCCAGTGCTTGTTTGTTCTAATCAGTACCCTAATGGATCGATAGCTTTCTTGTAGATTGGCTCAATTAAAAACTGTCCGAAGTATTGCTCTATTGTATTTGCAGTTTATTTCTCGTTCCCAGACTGGAAGGAACGCCAATAACGAGTCTAAGTAGGAGATGTTTATTTATGCCGAGATGGAACGCAGAGAAAAAACAAGCGTATCGAACCGAGGTAATTCAACGCATTACCGCAGCGATGCCCTCAGTAATGCAGGAATATGCCTCAATTAATTGGGCGGAGGAACTCAAAGGCTACCGTACCGACCATGAATATTACCCTGACTACATCCACGCTCCCATTCATGGGGTAAGCGATTCCTACACCAACCCTCAATCGTGCTTAGGTTGGGATGCTGCTATGGATGCCATTATTCCCCTCAGCCACAACGTTAGTTGCCAGCAGTTGCGCGAGAAAATGGCTGAACTAATTCCTCAAGACACTCAAATTGAGACGGTGCTAGAGCTTGGTGCAGGTACGGCTGGTGGAGCGTTAGCCCTGGCACAGCGGTTTCCACAGGCCACTTTTCACGTTACTGATGTTTCCCCTTACATGCTGGTGATTAGTCAGCACAAGTTTAACAAGGCTGGATTTAGTGAGCGGGCTGACTTCGAGCAGGTGGACGCTCGTAACACTGGCTACCCTGACAACTCCTTTGATCTTGTCACATCGTCACTACTCTTGCACGAGACACCTAAAGAGTGGACGCCTAAGATTCTTAAGGAGATGTACCGCATCACCAAACCCGGTGGTTGGATACTATACGCTGATACCTATCGGGGTGAATACGCCCTGAGTGCTTCTTTTCAAGAACCGTGGTTGGATGACTTTATCCATTTCAACTTCGAGTACGAGTTTGCGAAAGCAGGTTTTACAGAACTCAATTACATCCGCTATGCCGTGGGTTTGTGGTATATGGTTGGCCGTAAGCTAGAAATGTGAAGACAGACAAAACAATAGACCTCTTACACAAATGCAAAATTCGCCCACCCTGCGGGATATTGCTACATCCCCCAACCCCTTCTCCCAATTTTGGGAGAAGGGGAGCCAATTTCAAAGTCCCTCTCCCAAGCTTGGGAGAGGGATTTAGGGTGAAAGCTCATTGATTCATGCAATAAGTCTAATCACAACAGAAGTTAGCTCCGCCTCAGAAGAAGTTTTTTCTAGGCTAACGAGTGTTTCACCTTTTTTGTACTCGCTGACCATCTTTGACTAGAATCTCGTTGACAACACCATGAATCGGAGCCTGAATTTTTTTGACTGCACCCTGTGGTTCTAACTTGCCAGTAGCATGAATTGATTCATCAATTTGGAAGACTGAAGCCCAAATTACTGTGAAGGTGCTAACTCCAACAATAGTCCAAGCGATCGCTTGATAATAGCTAATCGAAAAAATTGATAAATTCTTCCCATTTTAATTGCCAAATCTGAAATTGAAACAACCCAATACTATACCACAAAATATTTATGCAATAGTTCTATTCAGGTAAGTTGGTAAAATGACGTAAACGCCATTTTTTGTGGAGTTGCGATCGCAAGACGATGAATGCTCTAATCAATTTACTACTTTTTTTGCTGCCGATTCTGAGTAGCTTTTGGATTGCCCAAACTTTCAATCCTTTATCGTCTTATCAGCCTCTCCAAGCTGTAGACGGTGCAGCTTTATATCAAAAACAATTAACGAATGGTAACGAAGCGTATTTACAAGTTATTAATCTCCGCAAAATGCACATAGACCAAATTATCAAAGAGGTAGATAATATGGGTCTAAATGAAGGGAAGTATTATCAAGGAGAAGGTGGACATTACAGCCCTTTTTTCCAAAATAAGTTGTTTTCTGAAGTTACAGACGAATATCAAAAACTTTATGCAAACAACGTTTTTTCGATGATTAATTGTTCTTTCTTTGAGCAATATAAATCTAGTACTCAATTATCTTTTCCAATTAAACTCAATGGTATAGTCATCACTGGCGGTACTAGCCCCTATGGCCCAATCAAGGAACCAAAAGATAAATATTATCGTAATATTCGCCTCAAGACTTTAGTCTGGGATGATAAGCAGGCATATATTACCGATTACAACCAAGCTAGTGGTGCGCCTCTTAACCAAAAAGCAGTCAAGAATGCGATTGTTACTTACCGATATAGCGATCATCCAGCGAAAGTCTTAGCCCAAAACCAAGCGAATAAGTATCAAGTCATCAGTACTCTGAACAAAGATGGTGTTAAAGGTGACGAGTTGTTATTGATTATGACGGTGAACCAAGCAACTCTGGATGAGGCAGCCGATTTATTACGGAAATTAGGAGTCAAAGGCGATATCATTACCGTTGACGGCGGTAAATCAACTTATTTGTTCAATTCCCAGAAGGGAAACATTATTGTTCCCCAACTGTCTAATCTGCAAGAAAATCCTACTTTCCGACACCTACCTCATTATCTGGGATTCCGTAAGAAAAGCAAAAATCAGGTTGCGCCAAAAATCTTGATCAGTCAACCAGTTGGTAAAGTACTTCCAAAGAAGGATCAACCTTTTTTAATATTGTGGCAGGATAATTTTGACGGTGATGTCTCGATTAAGTTGTACGATGGGGACAAACTTATCCAAAACATTTCTTCCCGTACTGCTAGCGATGGAGTTTATGAGTGGACACCACGTATTTCCATGAAAGAAGGCTATTTTATTCGCATTTCTAGCTGGAAAGACCGGAATATTTTCGGGCAGTTGCAATTGTAGCAGAATGGGAAAATGAAATGGGTAACTAGCTAAACGCAAACCTCTCAACAAGGTTGACGGTGTGGCCGCGATCGCAATTGTTCTCGTTTCTCACAGTAAACAACTAGCTTTGGGTGTGCGGGAACTCGCCGCGCAAATGGTTCAGGGCCAAGTTCCCATTGCTGTTGCAGCAGGTATTGAAGATTCTGAAAATCCATTGGGTACTGATCCGATTCAGGTTTATGAGGCGATCGCTTCTGTTTTTTCTGATGATGGTGTCTTGGTGTTAATGGATTTGGGTAGTGCTTTGCTGAGTGCGGAAATGGCAATCGAGTTTCTGCCAGAAGCACAGCAGGAGAAAGTGTATTTGTGTGAAGCACCTTTAGTAGAAGGCGCGATCGCTGCTGTAGTGGCGGCGGGGGCTGGTGGAGATATTCACCAAGTTATGGCGGAAGCACGCGGCGCCCTCTTAGCAAAAGCAACTCAATTGGGTGTAGTTAGTAGGCCGTTGTCTGTTGTTAGCCCAATAACAACCAATATAGAATCGCCAACGCCAGAAATCCAGCTGATTGTGAGCAATCGCTTAGGATTACACGCCCGCCCCGCAGCCCAGTTTGTCGCAACCGCAGCCCGGTTTCAATCCCAAATTCTGGTGCAGAATTTAACGAGAAATACTGAGCTAGTCAGGGGTGACAGTATTAACCAAGTCACAACTTTAGGGGTGCGTCAAGGAGACGAACTGCTGATTACTGCCACTGGTTCTGATGCAGATGAGGCACTGGCAGCATTGCAGGGATTATTTGCCAATAACTTTGGTGAAGATAATGTTGCCTTGAATCATCCATCAGCTTTTCACCATAAAGTTACTCCAGCAACTCACGGCGAACTTTCGGGAATTGCAGCTTCTGGTGGAGTAGCGATCGCACCTGTTGTTCATTATCAACCTACTCACATTGCTATTACGGAATACCACGTAGACAATCCTGATGCAGAGTGGCAACGATTACAGGCAGCGATTAACACTGCCCGACAAGAAATTCAAGCAGTTTTCTCACAAGCATCTCTGCAAATTGGTGACGCTGAAGCCGCCATCTTTGATGCCCAACTACTATTTTTAGAAGATCCAGTACTGTTGTCAGCGGCTCATCAGCGCATTTTAGATAACCATATAAATGCTGAAGCAGCTTGGCAAGCTGTAGTCGATCAAGTAGCGACTTCCTACCGCGCACTTGAAGATTCTTATCTGCAAGAGCGAGTTGACGATGTTGTGGATGTCGGGCAAAGAGTGCTGCGATTACTAGCTGGGAATGCTGCGGCTAACCTGCATCTTGAGTCACCTGCAATTTTGGTGGCGACTGATTTAACCCCCTCAGATACCGCTGGACTAGATCCGACAAAGGTGTTGGGAATTTGTACAACTTCTGGTAGCGCCACTTCCCACAGTGCAATTATCGCCCGGACGTTGGGTATTCCGGCAGTTTTGGGAGTAGATGCCCAGGTGTTGCACTTGGCTGATGGTACACTGATGGCACTTGATGGTGAAAGTGGCAGAGCTTGGGTAGAACCAGAATCAGATATCCTGGATTTACTGGCAGCAAAGCAAGAAGCTTGGCAAACTGCCCAACAGGAAGCACAAGCTACGGCACATCAGCCAGCGATTACTCGTGATGGTCGGCAAGTTAGCGTCTTCGCCAATATTGGTAGTATAAATGATGTGCAAGTTGCTGTGGCTAGCGGTGCAGAAGGTGTGGGACTACTCCGCACTGAGTTTCTGTATTTAGACCGAATAAGCGCTCCAACTGAAGAAGAACAATTATTAGTATATCAGGCGATCGCCCAAGTTTTAGATAATCGTCCGCTAATTATTCGTACCCTCGATGTCGGTGGTGATAAGCCACTTCCCTATCTCAGAGTAGGGTTTCCAGAAGCTAACCCTTTCTTAGGTTGGCGGGGAATTCGTTTCTGTTTAGATCATTTGGATTTGTTCAAAACTCAGTTACGGGCAATTTTGAGAGCTAGTGTCGGACACCAAATTAAAATCATGTTGCCAATGATTTCTACGGTGACAGAGGTGCGTGCAGCTAAGGTGATTTTGGGTGAAGTGCAGGCTGAACTAAATCAAGCTGGTATTTCCTTTGATGCAGCGATGAAAGTCGGAATTATGGTGGAGGTTCCGTCAGCAGTAGCGATCGCCGATCGGTTAGCTACTGAAGTAGACTTCTTTAGTATAGGGACTAATGATCTGAGTCAGTACGTTATGGCTAGCGATCGCACTAATCCCCGCGTGGCAAATTTGGTTGATGCCCTACATCCAGCCGTATTGCGAATGGTGCAGCAAACTGTCCAAGCTGCCCATACAGCAGGGATTTCGGTAGGATTATGTGGAGAATTGGCAGCAGATACTTTAGCAACACCAATTTTATTAGGTTTAGGGCTGGATGAATTGAGCGTGAATCCCCAAAGTATACCTGGAGTGAAACAGGCGATCGCTCGGTTAAGTATAGCTGAAAGTGAAGCGATCGTGGCATCAGCATTACAACAAGATTCCGCAGAGCATGTTAGAGAACTAATCTCAACTTCAATTACTTCCCCTGCATAATTTAGTTATGCTAACCACAGTCAATACACCCCACCCCCAGCCCCTCCTGAAGAGCCTACGGTGTACATACAAGTTCTAAAAACCTAGCTTGATGAGGCTTAACTCATTCTTATACAAAGCATGGGAACCAGAGAAATAGCATTGTTAGTCGATACAATGCCATTGTTAGTCGATGCAATGCCATTGTTAGTCAATGCAATGCCATTGTCAGTCGATGCAATGCCATTGTTAGTCAATGCAATGCCATTGTTAGTCGATGCAATGCCATTGTCAGTCGATATCAATGCCATTGTTAGTCAATGCAATGCCATTGTTAGTCAATGCAATGCCATTGCAGGTCAAGAAACTTGTGTGTACGCCGTAGCCCAAACGGGGAGGGGAGACAAAGCATAGCTTTGGCGGGGGTGGGGTTCTTCAGGTTTAATAAATAATTAAGCGGACATGATATTAGTTAAAATCTTATTCCCAGTTGCCCGTTAAAGCCACGAATAGAATTGTAACCAGCACCGACAAAAACGTTATTAGTAGCACTTACCTGAACGCCACCTGAAACTGCAACGCCTTTATCCTCTGAATAAAGTCCGACTCCTACATAAGGTGAAATTACAGGCAAATTGATAAATTTTAAAACATCTACTCCCGTAGCACCATCAGCACCAGTTCCTATTTCAACTCCGAAATTCAAAGCCCTAGCTCCGACAGCATAAGTTATATCACCATCTTTTCCACCGACTGAAACCCAAGGTTGCGGTATCAGTTGAGCCGATGCTTGACTTGGGACAAATAAAGTTAACAAAGATATAGATGTAATTAATGTTTTAGCAATAATCGCTATTTTCACGTTGTTCTCCGATTAATTTTTTTTAGGACTTATACCGAATGGTACTAAGTTAAGATACATCTCTTGCCCCGACTTGTTCCCAGGCTGGAGGCTAGGAACGAAATAACAAATGCGATCGCCGAATCAACAAATGCGATCGCCGAATCAACAAATGCGATCGCCGAATCAACAAATGCGATCGCCGAATCAACAAATGCGA
>NZ_JBALEF010000015.1:0-35368 GCF_036918245.1 Nostoc sp. | reverse complement strand
TTTAAGGTTTAATCTGATTGCTGCTCTCTACAATTACGAGCTTTGTCTCCCCAAAATCAAATCTTCCTGAGTGACTTTTGCAAGAGGTCTAATGTAGAGATGTAGCACGGCTACGTCTCTACGAGGGTTTTGGATAACGTATATTTAATTTATGGAGATGTTGAATAAATTAGTAGTCAAGTAAAAGCCATTCCAAAAAACATCTTTCTAATAAAAATGTCGTTCCCCATGAATAATATCACTACTAGCGATCTAACTTTTTGACCAGAAATAGCCGTATTATTTGGAACTTATAGTTTTAATATAACTACTGCTGTGGTTGCGATCGCAAGTCTTGTAATAGCCCCTGCAAAAACTTACCCCATTCTGCTGCCAAAGGGATTTCTGTAAACGGAACCCGCACTGAGTTAGTAGATTCGGAAAAGAGAAATTCTAATTCTATAGAACGACCTTTCTCCGGTGGACTGTTTACATCTACTGATTTTTCATCTACTAAAAGCTGGATTTGTTTGATATCAAGCAAGGAGAATGTTTCTAGTTTAATCGGCCCTTGAGGCGTGGGTTTTCCCCAAGTGATATTATTGTCTTTTTGACCTAATACAGCATAAATATCATACTTAGCCCGTTCAAATTGCTCTGCCCAAGTGCGATAAGCTTCGACTTTTTGATACTCCTTCGAGCCTTGCCAAGCTAACCAGAAAAACATTACTAACAGAGGCAACCACAAAAGACCACGTTCCATCGTTAAAAAAATCCTGATTCCTGAATAAAACTTGTAACTAAAAGTGCAAAATCTAGCAACAAGGGGTGCAGATAAGTTATGGTAGTGAGCAAACTGGCAAAAAGCGGTGATGAGTTAATATGAGAAAACTTATATTATTGTGCTTGTTTGTCATTGGGCTGGGAACTGCCATATTTGGTTTCCTGAATTTTCAGGGATTGGCAGCTAAAGGAGAGTTTGAGACGATTGTGCTTGATTTTCGGGAAGATATTCCATCACTTGTAGTGGAACAGGATTTGCAAGCGATCGCCAAACAATACAACGTTACACCCCAATTAGACAACAAGTTTTCCAAAAAAGATAATGTGTATATTATCAAGGGCGATCGCCAACGGCTCCAAGAACTGAAAAAATCTCAGTTTGCCCTAGCTACAGAATTCATTGAACCAAACTATATCTACAGCACGATTCCACAACCAGGCAAAGCCGCTTGGCTAGGTGAATTTTTGCGACCCCAAGAAGATGAAGAAGCAAGTCCTTCATTAATTGGCCCCAATGACCAATATTACAGCAAGCAGTGGAACTTGCACAAAATCGGTGTTGAAGGCGCATGGAGTCAAACCAAAGGCAGTGGCATTACAGTCGCAGTTATTGACACTGGAATTACCAAGGTTCGAGACTTGTATGAGACAAAATTCGTCAAGGGCTATGATTTTGTTAACGACAGAGAAGAAGCCACAGACGATAATGGTCACGGTACCCATGTTGCCGGAACTATTGCTCAAGCCACAAATAACAAATATGGCGTCGCTGGAATTGCCTACGAAGCCAGTCTAATGCCCCTGAAGGTACTCAGTTCTTATGGCGGTGGTACCGTTGCTGATATTGCCGAAGCGATTAAATTTGCTGCTGATAAAGGCGCAGATGTGATTAATATGAGCTTGGGTGGTGGCGGTGAAAGCAAGCTGATGAAAGAAGCGATCGAGTATGCCCATAGAAAAGGCGTAGCGATCATCGCCGCAGCCGGTAATGAAAACGCCAATGGAGCAAGCTATCCAGCCCGCTATCCCTACGTCATTGGCGTTTCGGCAATTGGCCCAGATGGCGAAAGAGCGCCCTATTCTAACTTTGGTGCAGGGGTAGATATCTCTGCTCCTGGTGGTAGTGAAGCTGGTAAGATTCTCCAAGAAACTATTGATGAAAAGGGCGAAGGGATATTTCTGGGCTTCCAGGGTACAAGCATGGCTTCTCCCCACGTTGCTGGTGTTGCGGCATTAATCAAAGCTGCTGGCATTAAAGAACCAGATGAAGTCTTAAAAGTCCTCAAACAGTCAGCGCGAGTTATCCAGGATGATGGTTTGAACTATTATGGCGCTGGACAACTCAATGCAGAAGCAGCAGTCAAACTAGCCTTTAGCGGACAAATCAGTTTTCCAGATTTCTTCCGGTGGTTACGGGATAACGGCTATCTTAACCCCGGCTTTTGGATTGATGGTGGTGCGGTAGCACTGTTACCCAAGGTTTTAATGGTAGTTGGTTCCTATCTGCTGGCTTGGTTTTTACGTGTTTACTTCCCCTTCACTTGGAGTTGGTCTTTATCCAGTGGACTAATTGCCGGTAGTTCTGGGTTATTCTTCCTCAAGGGAATCTATATTTTTGATCTTCCTCAATGGCCTTTCCGGGTTTTGGGCAGTTCAATTCCCGAATTAGGAAATACTCTCCAGGGAACTGATGCATTAAATCCCCTGTTTGCCAGTGTACTGATTCCCATTGTGTTGATGGCATTGCTGCTGGGACATCCTAGTTGGAAATGGTTTGCCATTGGTTCAACTTTAGGTATAGCAGCGTGCTTAACTATAAGTGCGTTTTTCGAGCCGACAGTTTGGGGATTGGGAAGTGGTTACTTAGCACGCCTCTTCCTCATTGTTAATGCCCTAGTCTGTTATGGGCTTGTTCGTTTAGCATTGAAAAACGAAGAGAAAATTGCGTAAACGGGGAGTGGGGAGTGGGAAAGAATTCTTAATAACTCCCTACTCCTAACTCCTAACAGACGCGATTAATCGCGTCTCTACTCCTAACTTTTAACTCCCCCACTCAGCACTGTTATGAGCATTACACTTACAGGTACAGTCGAACGTCGTGATATTGGTACAGGCGCATGGGCGTTAGTTACAGAAGAGGGCGTTACTTACGAAATCCTCAGAGGGGCTGACAAAGACTTACTCAAAGCCGGACAAAAAGCAAAAGTTAAAGGACAGGTGCGTGAAGATATCATGACAACTGCCATGATTGGCCCTGCCTTTGAGGTCAAATCTTTTGAGGTAATTAGTTCTGATTAGCTGTGGAATTCAAAACTTCTTGCAGACGGCTTCTAAACTCCCCTTTGGGATGACCTCCTTTTACTTCACCAACAATCTGAAATTCCCCCTCTGGAGAATTGCAGATGATGTAAGTAGGCCATCCCATTTCTGATTTATCGGGATATTGAGTCAATAAAATCTTGCGATACTTGCGGTAAGCAGTCGTATCTTGCATTTTTACATCGATAAATTCTAAACCCAGTTCTTCAGCCACCTTTTTGTCATAAAAAGACATTTTATGGCAGATGCCGCACTCTTCTGAAGAGAACTTAATTACAGCTAAACTCATGGGTTGGCTACTCTTTGATTATAAACAAAGTTTTTTAGCATAATGCCATGAAATATTACCATATAGCTGGTCATTAGTGTCAATCTAAGGCTGAAACCCCGAACCAGTATTTTTTCCTTTTTCCCTAATAGTAGTCTGTCAAGTTTAAATTGATGGATTCATCGGTGACAAAACAGTGCGATATCTACGACGGGCTACGTCTACGCCAAAATATCAAGTAGGATGTGTTTATCAGTCCAAATCTATTCACTGTCTGGATTTAGGCTTGCATTTAACATACCAAAATCAAGATTTAAAAAAAAATAAGGTGCGTCATCTATCTTCATAACGCACCATCTATTAGCAATTGCAGATTAATAAATCCACATTCCTTATTCTTCTGGCTCTAAATCGACTTCTTCCTCTTCATCTTCTTCACTGGCTTTAGCTACGGAGTTAGCAGAAACAACAGCGCCTTTATCTAGCTTTTCACGCACCAGTTTCTTAATTTCTTCAGCAAATTCAGGCTTTTCTTCTAGATACTTAATGGCGTTGTCTCGTCCTTGAGAGATATTATCACCGTTGTAACTATACCAAGCTCCTTTGCGGATAATTATGCCAGTTTCTTCTGCTAAGTCAACAACACAACCCAAGGTAGAAATACCTTTGCCAAAAATAATATCAAATTCCGCTATTCTAAAAGGCGGCGCTACTTTATTTTTGGCGACTTTGACCTTAACGCGATTACCATATTCGTCTGTACCTTTTTTCAAGGTTTGAATTCGGCGAATATCCAAGCGCACTGAAGCGTAAAACTTCAATGCGTTACCGCCAGTAGTCGTTTCTGGGCTACCGTAAGTAACACCGATTTTTTGCCGCAACTGGTTGATAAAAATTACTGTACAACCAGATTTACCAATATTCCCAGTAATCTTACGTAGGGCTTGGCTCATTAACCGCGCTTGCAGACCAACGTGAGCATCACCCATATCGCCTTCAATTTCAGCGCGGGGAACCAACGCTGCTACTGAGTCAATGACTACAATATCAACCGCAGCAGAGCGAACCAGCTGATCAACAATTTCCAAAGCTGATTCGCCAGTGTCAGGTTGGGAAATCAGCAAATTGTCAATATCTACACCCAATGCACCAGCATAAGTAGGGTCTAGGGCGTGTTCAGCATCAACGAAGGCAGCAATACCGCCATTTCTTTGCACTTCGGCGAGCGCGTGTAGCGCTACTGTAGTCTTACCGGAACTTTCCGGCCCATAAATTTCTATTACCCGACCCTTGGGTAAACCACCACCCAATGCTAAATCTAAGGTAAGCGCCCCACTGGAAATCGTCTCCACCCGCATCCGGGTAGCATCGCCCAGGCGCATGATTGCTCCTTTACCAAAGCTGCGCTCAATCTGGTTGAGCACCATAGTCAGTGCTTTTTGCTTGCCTGAAGTATCGGTGTTGATAGCCATTCTTAGCCTCTAATGCCTCTTAATATATGGTTTTAAGGAGTGTTGGTTTCGGAGTTTGAGTAGAACAGATATACTATTTTAACCAGAAAATTCTGGAATAGGACTTCTCAAATCAAAAAAAGGGTGTGACAAGATCGTAACTCGATCGCTACCAGATTAGGGTAGTGGTACTTGACAATTTTGGAAAGAGAGTAATTTTTTAACAGCAGAGGTACGTAGAGTAGACCCTATCTGATACTATTATCGTGCAATGGCCTGAATATGACTACCCCCACTGTATATGGAAAGGGGCGATAGGATGATAAGACAACACCGTTAAGAGCGCCAATGCTAGTTCCAGCAATAAAAGGAATATTATCAAGTAAGAATTGTTTTTATTAATCAGCTTTGTGTATTAAATCTGACTGTTTTTTAATGAATTTTTTTTCAAGCATTTCATTTGTTTGAGAAGGAAAACTCACTGCTTTACAAAAATAATTAGATACTAACATAGCAAATTTTATAAGAAGTAAGTCTTCCTTTGTTCTATTAGCTAAAAAATCTCTGCCATGATATACATCAAGTGCTGCTTCTCTCATTATTTGAGGTATATAGAAACAAAGACGAGGATTTTCGAGCATATTTCTAACAAGATTCAGAAAACGATCCCAAAATGGAAGAGAAAGTGCGCCTTCCGGTCCTGGCTGTCGTCCTTTAGTAATTAATATTTCGTGCCTAAGTTTAGCGAGTAAGTCGTATTGTGATTTTCCACCCCAAATTATAATCTTTAGAGCGTTGTCAAGTTCGTTAAGTGTTTTAGGTTGTAAATACTGGTTAAAAATCATGCCTACACACTCAGCTAAACCAATAGCAAATAATCCTGTAGCATCTAAAGTAAGGGCAAGATGCTCAGTTTTATTAGGATCTATTTCCTGATAAACAGTTTGCGCCTCTCCAATTACTTTACGTATTAATTGAAGCCGATTTTCTTCATTCCAAGCATAACTATATATATACTCACAAAAGGTTTTCAAATTTTGGTACTTATTATGAATGAATCTCAATCCATTTATTGAATTTACGGATAGATTATTTTGTGATGAACCAATAGGATAAACTATTATTTTGTCAAAGCTATCAAATTCTACTTCATCAAGAAGATTTATTTGCAAGGATGCAGCAAACAGTTTATGCTCATTTTCAATTCTTTGTGTTCGTTGAAGTAAAATTATACCTGAAGACGCAGAAAAGTATTCCATCAAACCACGTAACCAAAGAATACGATTGGCTGGTGACTGTCCTTTAAGAGTTTTACAATCCGCCAATATTAATTCCCAACGTAAATCTAAACTAGGCCGAAGAGCTAAAACATCGATATCTGTAATGGGTTTCCTAATTTCATGCATACCACCTTTATAAAAAACAGCTACCTCTGGTTGTACATAATAATTTTGTGCTGCAAAATGGCGGCATATCATATCCTTCTGATCTGTATCTTTTATCATGATGCTCTCAACAGAAAATTATCAATCAATGCCTGGGATTCTTCGTCTAAGGGAATTACAGTGTCTTGTAAAATGCTTTTTCTACCGATTAAAGATTCAACATAATGTTCTCCTGTACGTAGTGCAATAATTATGTTTTCATCTGGTACAACAGAAGTTTCCGAACCAGATACTAATTCTAACGCCATATTCACTGCTTCTATATTTTCTACAGAATCGATGAGAACTAGCTTTGCCCATCCATCAGTAGTAATTTCCAATCTGCCTACCCTTGAAGCAGCAACTTTCTTATACTGCTCTAATGCTTCAGTGTTTGCTTTAATAAAGCCTTTATTTTTAAATGAACGAAGTAATGCTAGTGGTGAATGAATAGCATATCTAGATGGTAGTAATTGTCCCTGTCTAACTGCTGCTACAAGTGACATTGCTGCTTCATAAATTGGTCGTTTATAAGGCGGTAGCTGAGTTAATCCTGGTCTTGGTCCAAAAATAAAATGATTAGTACCTGAATGAGTTGTTTCAATTGCTGGTGGTGGGATAAAACCTTCTTTAGCAAACATTTGAATTACAGTTAAATCGTCATTATCAAGAGAAACACCTGCTATTTCTTGTTTCTTCAGCAGTAATTTTAAAGGCCACCCCTGATTTGATCTTAATAAATCAAGAATTTTCTTAACTCTCTGACTACCTCCTGTAGATACTAAATCAGCATATGCCTGAGTATTTTCAGGGAAATAAGTAGGTGAAATAAGAACTGATTTACCTCTAGCTCGTTTTTTAACAATAAAGGATGCATTAGTCCCAATGTTGATAATTTTATCTACTAAATTTTTCTCAGCACCTAAATTATAAGCATGGTCAGCTAAGATTGGAGAACCAGCTAATTGATGAACTAAAGACAAAGTTAACTGTTCGGGTTCTGAAAACTTTTTATCACTAAGTAATTTCCCTAAAGTAGAAAATAAATCTTGATAAAATGGAATGTCTGGAATAACTGTTTTAATAGTTCTTCCTTGCGTATCTAGCCGAACAAACTCAGCCTCGGCTAGTAATTCTACCACTGGGCGGACTGCCCCAGTAGAAAAATTGAGTAAATGTACAGCAACGTCCCGAAGTAGTTCATATGGAACCGCAGGAACTCCTCGAAGATGAATAGCTAAACGTACAGCCATCCCAAGGTTTACTAACTCATCAAAAGATGAAACAGAACTACGTTCTAAACACACAGTAATGTCATGCGCTCGAATAGCGATATCTTGTGGCGTAAGTTTATGCTGATATGCCATATTGAGAACAGTTTTAATACACTATTGTAATATACACTTTAGTTAGTATAATATATTGCAAAAATTCGTATACTCCTAACAAGCTTTTCTTGTGCTTTTTCAATCCCCATTTCATTAATTTGCTTCAACAAAGCCAATAAAGTATTTTGGAAAACTGTTACTATTTCGGAACTTAGGGTTAAAACTGGCTATTGCAACCCAGCATCAAAAATAATCTCAGCCAGAAGCATCGTCATTGTAGAGCTATGACTTTGCAAAATCTCCTGTTTTATAGAAAAACAATTAAAACAGTAACAACACTGTGCATACGCTTTTTAACAATGCAGCGCCTACATTCTGTTTGTCAGGAGTAAAGAGAGAAGATTTATCTGCTAAAATATAGTCAAAATGTCTAAAACAGTCAAAATTGCTATGCAGACCTACACTCTCACAGATGCCCGCAACAAACACGGTGAGGTTTTTGATAAGGCTGCTACTGAGCCAGTTCTACTAACTAAGCAATCACGGCCTAGCCACGTGATTATCTCAGCAGAGGGCTACCAAAAATTAATTAATCGGCTAGAAGAATTAGAGGATATGGTTTTCGGTCAAGCTGCTGAAGTTGCTCTGAGTCAGTCCAAAATGATAGGTACAGAGGCTTTTACATCTGCATTAGAGCATTTAACTAATGGCGAAGCTTGATGGTCTAGCAACTGTTCTTGATTTTCTGAACGGTTTACAGCCTAAAATAGCAACACAGATTGCAAAAAAAGTTTTGGCTTTGAATGTTGAGCCTTTACCCGCTGATAGTGAGCAGCTATCTGGTTATCAGGGTTTATATCGAGTTGATAGTGGTGAATATCGAATTATTTACAGGTATTTTCCCGATCGCGATTTAATAGAAGTGATTTTAGTCGGTAAGCGCAATGATGATGATGTCTACAAAAGATTGAAGCATTTACTGGGTTAACCTTTGGTTTTCATTAAAATGCTAGAATCTCTCCAGCACAAATGCTTTCAGGCATCTTTGATGACTTTCGACCTTCCCGACTCTCTGATTCTTGATACTGCGCTTTCAGTATCTGGATTAACTGACTATATCCGCTTGCTGTTAGAGCAAGATGAACAATTACGGCAAGTTTGGGTAACTGGCGAAGTTTCTAGCGCTAACCACCATCGCAGTGGGTTGTTTTTTACGCTGCAAGATACCGATCGCACCGCCGGAATTAAGTGTGTAGTATGGAATAGCCAATTGGCAAAACTCGCCCAAATGCCTGTTCCTGGTGAGCAGATAATTATTTTGGGCAGTATTCGCGTCTATCCACAACGGGGAGAGTATCAGTTATCAGTTTGGCAAACTCTACCTGCTGGTGTTGGTTTACAGGCGCTGCGCTATCAACAATTAAAAAATCGCTTGCTGGCTGAGGGATTGTTCGACGCGCAAAGAAAGCGATCGCTCCCCACTCATCCCCAAACGATCGCTGTTGTCACTTCACCAACGGCTGCTGCTTGGGGCGATATTCAAAAAACCCTCAAACAAAGGTATCCAGGTTTACACGTTTTATTTTCTCCGGCTACAGTACAAGGTGAGCAAGCACCAGAATCTATCGTCAAAGCAATTGAGCGGGTGGAAAGAGATGGTCGCGCCGAAGTGCTAATTTTATCACGGGGTGGTGGCGCGGTGGAAGAGTTGGCTTGTTTTAATGATGAACGGGTGGTGCGATCGCTTGCTAGTTGTTCTATTCCTGTAATTACTGGGATCGGCCATCAACGAGATGAGTCTTTAGCAGATTTAGTTGCAGATATCTGTGTGCATACACCGACTGCGGCAGCGGAAATGGTTGTACCAGCACTTTCAGAGTTGTATACTGAGCATCGCCAGCGAGTTGTCGCTTTACATGAGGCGGTGCATGACTTTAGAGAAAATGCTGAGAATAAACTGCAAGTATTACGGAACCGTTTGCGACGTTTGCGGTTAGATCGGCAAGTGCAGCAAGAGGTGGAAAAGCTAGCTTGGAAGCGTCAGCATTTGGTACAAATTACGACGGGGCGATCGCAGCAAGCAACGCAGCATTTAGAATTATTGCGGCAGAAGTTGGCTAGTCTTGACCCGAAAGCGGTGTTACAACGTGGTTATGCGGTGGTGAGAAGGGAAGATGGAGCGATCGCTCGTTCGGCAACGGAGTTGGTTGTGGGGCAAGAGTTAATGATTCAATTGGGGCAAGGTGGGGTTAAAGTGAAGGTTATGGAAATAAACGAACCGCAGAGGCGCAGAGGACGCAGAGAGGTTAATGGTTAAACGTAAGAGTGCTTCTAGTTCTGAGGAAGGTTGGAATTATGAGGCGAAGGTTGCTGAAATAGAGGGAATTATTACTCGCATTGAGGCAGGTGAGTTGGAATTAGAAGCTGTGTTTGACCAATTTGCAACTGCTGTGGAGTATTTGCGTCAGTGCGAAGGTTTTTTGCAGCAGCGACAACAGCAGGTAAATTTGTTGATTGAAACATTAAGCCAAGAGTAGAAGCTGGAAAATCTAGTTTAAGTCTAGGCTAATGTGAACACAGGAGTTTGCTTTTAAGTAAGGTACAAAATGCAGGACTCAAAATCTCAGATATAAAGAGTTTTTGCCTCCTTTAAGCCGGAGTTCTAATGAGGAGTTGGATAAACAGAGAATGACTGATGAGATCATTGATTTGACAAACTGCGATCGCGAACCGATCCACATTCCAAGTTTGATCCAGCCTCACGGGGTTTTACTGGTTTTGCAAGATCCCACCCTGGAAATCCTTCAGGTGAGCAGCAACACTCAGGAAGTCGTTGGCCGTCAACCTGATGAATTGCTGGGCAAGCCGCTGTCAGATTTACTGGATGCCAAGCATATTCAGCTGATTCAACAATGTCTCGCAGAGGATTTTGAGAGCGTAAATCCCCTCAATTTATCTATCAAATATCTGAATAAATTAATTTATTTTGATGGCATTGTACATCATTTAGATACTATTATTATTCTGGAATTGGAGCTGAAAAAAGCGAAGGACAAAACAGGCTTTTTTGACTTCTATCAACAGGTAAGAGGAACCATTACCCGTATTCAGAAAGCAGCAACGCTGCTAAAAATGTGCCAGATTGTGGTGACAGAAGTTCGGAGAATCACTGGCTTTGATCGCGTCATGGTCTATCGATTTGATCAAGAAGGAGCAGGCAGCGTCATCGCTGAAGACACCAATCAGGAAACGCCCTATTTGGATTTACACTATCCGCCCTCTGACATTCCCAAGCGAGCCAGACAGCTATACACCCTCAACTGGCTGCGGCTAATTCCAGATGCTAGCTACCAGCCTGTTACCTTAATTCCAGCAAACAATCCCTTGACAAATGAACCGCTCGATTTGAGTTTATCGGTGTTACGGAGTGTTTCTCCGTTACATCTAGAATATCTGCAAAATATGGGTGTGACCGCCTCGATGTCTATTTCTCTGATGCACGAGCAAAAGCTTTGGGGATTGATTGCCTGTCACCATTCGTCACCCAAATATATTTCTTACAATATCCGCACCATCTGCGAGTTCATTGGACAGGTGATGTCTGTGGAACTGGCAAATAAAGAAGCGAGTGAAGATATTGATTACAAAAGTCAATTGAAGTCATTACAAACTCAATTTGTGGAAGGGTTGTCTCAGGCTGAGTATTTCCTGGATGGCATGGTGCAACTGAAATCTCAATTACTCAATCTGGTCAGCGCCACGGGAGCGGTAATATGTAGTGGCGACCAGTATATTCAAGTGGGTAAAACGCCATCGGAGTCAGAGGTTCAAGCCTTACTTGATTGGATTAAACCTCAACTGCATCATAACTTGTTTGAGACGCGATCGCTCACGAAAAATTACCCTGCTGCCGAGTCATTTAAAGCGATCGCCAGTGGTGTTTTAGTCCTAGAAATTTCTAGAGTTCATCACAATTACATTCTTTGGTTTCGTCCAGAGGTAATTCAAACAGTGAATTGGGGCGGCAACCCCAACAAGCGTGTGGAAGTTTTCTCAGATGGCAGTTTAAGAATGTCTCCTCGCAAATCCTTTGAATTATGGCAAGAAACGGTGCAAGGGTGTGCCCTACCTTGGAAACCTTGCGAAGTTGAAGCGGTTGCTGAACTGCGAAGCCTGGTTGTAGGTGTTGTATTGCGGCAGGCAGACAAACTGGCATCGATGAATTTTGAATTACAACGGAGTAACGAAGAACTCGATTCCTTTGCATACGTTGCCTCTCATGACCTGAAGGAACCGCTGCGGGGCATTCACAACTATGCTAACTTCTTAATGGAGGACTATGCAGAGGTACTGAATGACGATGGGGTTGCAAAACTCCAAACCTTGGTGCGTTTGACGCAGCGAATGGAAGACTTGATCAATTCGCTCCTCTATTTCTCCCGGTTGGGACGCACCGAACTGATCCGACAACCAGTGAATCTGAATGAGTTAGTGCAGCAAGTAATCACCACCTTGACCATTGCCCGACCACAAAGCGAAGTCGAGTTTCGCATTCCTCAACCCTTTAAGAGCGTTGAATGCGATCGCGCTCAGATCAATGAACTCTTCAGCAACCTGATTAGCAACGCTATTAAATATAATGATAAACCTGAAAAGTGGGTCGAAATTGGTTTCATCGAAGGAAATGGGGAAAGAAAAGTTGCTTCTACTTCTGTAACTTTCTACGTTCGTGATAACGGCATTGGCATCCCCGAAAAACATCTTGACAAAATCTTTCAGATATTCCGCCGCTTACATGGACGAGATGACTTTGGCGGTGGGACTGGGGTAGGGTTAACCATTGTTCGCAAAATCGTGGAACGGCACGGTGGTAAAATTTGGGTGGAATCTACCCCAACTCTTGGCAGTACGTTTTACTTCACCCTGGTAGCGGAGGCAAACAGATGACTAGCTTTTCAGCTTCTCCTGTCAGGCAAACGCCATTGCTTTTAATTGTGGAGGATAGCAACGAAGATTTTGAGGTACTGCAACGATTTCTAAAGCGCTCTAGCATTGCGGTTCCCATTCAACGCTGTATAAATGGGGAACAAGCGTTGGCGTTTCTTTATCGGACTGGCAGCTATGTGGAACGCGAAAGTGCGCCCCGTCCCGGCTTGATTCTACTTGATTTGAACCTGCCCGGAACCGATGGACGAGAAGTATTGCGCCGGATTAAACAGGATGACAACTTGAACATGATTCCAGTCGTAGTATTTACTACCTCTAACAATCCCAAAGACATCGAAGTATGCTATCGATATGGAGTCAATAGTTACATCGTTAAGCCGATCAATTTTGCTCAACTGAAACGAGATATTCAGATGCTGGTAGAGTATTGGTTTGAAGTGACGACACTGCCCGATTGCCCGAAGGATTAGTATATGAGTCAGAGATCGCGCATTGTCTTAATTGTCGATGATTCGCCAGAAGATCGAGAACTCTATCGGCGGTGTTTGCTGCGCGGCGGCGAGTATTCCTATACATTTTTAGAAGCAACCTCGGGGCAGCAAGGATTAGAACTTTGGCAGCAGTATCAGCCCGATGTTGTATTGCTTGATTATCGACTGCCCGATCTGGACGGACTGGAATTTATCGCTCAATTGCAACCCCTGAGCCAACAGCCGTGCTTACCTGTGATTGTCGTCACGGGACAGGGCAATGAGGCGATCGCAGTTCAGGCGATCAAAGCGGGCGCACAAGATTATTTTGTCAAAGAGCAAATTACCCCAGAAGGGCTGCAAATAGCAGTCAATGGGGCAATTGAAACAATGCAGTTACGCACCCAACTGCAACAGCGTATTGAACGAGAGCGCGTAGTCTCACATATTACCCAGAAAATTCACCAATCGCTAAATCTGGATGAAATTCTTCAGACAACTGTAACCGAAGTGCGAGAATTTCTGCACACCGATCGCGTCCTGGTTTTTCGGTTAAAACCTAATGGGGATGGCACAGTAGTAGCAGAATCGGTTGGGGCAGAATGGCGATCGCTGCTCTCCTCGACGATCCACGATCCCTGCCTAGCAGAGAACTACCTTGCATGGAATCGACCGCAAACTCTCAGCGACGATCCCGCTTTTGTCAAGAATTATATCGAACGTTATCGTCAGGGTTGCGTAACCGCGATATCTGATATTCAGAATAGCAGTATTGACCCATGCCACGTTGAATTGTTGGCTCAGTTTCAAGTTAAAGCTAATCTAGTCGTGCCAATTCTGCAAGACAACCAGTTTTGGGGATTGCTAATTGCTCATCATTGTGCTTCCCTTCGCGCGTGGCAACCCTTAGAGATTGACTTGCTCAAAGAACTGGCAATTCAGCTAAGTATCGCGTTGCGACAGGCAGAACTGTATCAGCAGGCACAGCATGAACTAAAGGAACGCCAACAAGTAGAAGCGGAACTGCGCCAGAGCGAAGAACGGCTGCAATTGGCACTCTCAGCTTCTGGTATGGGAACCTGGAACTGGAACATCCAAACGGGAAAAATTTCTTGGTCGGATAAGCTGGAAGCCTTATTTGGAATGCAACCAGGAGAGTTTGACGGCTCATTCGAGATGTTTGTCGCGCGGTTGCACCTTGACGATCGCGATCGCGTGCTAGCAGCCGTAGATCGTGCTGTCGCCACCAAAGAAGACTATAACATTGAATTTCGGGTAGTATATCCCAACGGTACGATTCGGTGGGCACTGAGCCAGGGGAAGGTGTTCTACAACCAACACGGACAACCAATTCAGATGGCGGGTATCGATCTAGATATCACCGAAGGCAAACGGTCAGCCGAAACTCTGCGCGATAGTGAAGAACGTTTCCGGCAGATCGCAGAAAATATTGATGCGGTCTTCTGGATCAGAGAAGTGTCGGAAAATCGAGTCAGCTATGTCAGTCCTGCCTATGAACGCCTATGGGGATTGAACCCGCAGGAATTGTATCAAGGACAACAAGCATGGGTCGATCGTATCCACCCAGAAGATCGAGAATCGACCCAGAGAGCGTTTCATGAAAAAGCTGTCGCAGGTAAATTTGATCAGGAATATCGGATTATTTTACCCGATGGTAGTATTCGCTGGGTAAGAGATCGCTGCTTTCCACTTCGAGATGAAACAGGAGAGATTTATCGGTTTACAGGTATTGCCGAAGACATCAGCGAACGCAAGCAGGCAGAGCAAGCCTTGCGAGACAGTGAAGAACGCCTGCAAATGGCGCTGGAAGGTTCTGGTGGCGGTCTATGGGATTGGAACATTGTTACCAATGAAGATTATTTAAGTTCCCGATGGCTGGAAATGCTGGGATATGAGCAAGGAGAATTACCTGGGAACTTTAGCAGTTGGGAGCGACTGATTCATCCTGACGATAAAGTTTGGGTGATAGAACGCTTGAATGCCCATCTTCAGGGCGATTCGGTGTCTTATAAATTTGAATATCGGATGTTAACTAAGTCTGGGGATTGGAAATGGATTGCCAACCACGGAAAAGTAGTTTTGCGCGATCGACAAGGCAATGCACTCCGCATGGCAGGCATCCATCATGATGTCACCGACCGCAAACAGGCAGAACTTTCTCTGCGAAAGAGCGAAGAACGTTTCCGCACGTCGGTTGAAAATATGCTGGATTGTTTTGGCGTATACCGTGCTCTGCGGAATGAGCAGGGACAGATTGTCGATTTTGTGACTGAATATGTCAATAATGCGGCTTGTTTCAACAATCAAATGACTTATGAGCAGCAGATTGGGCGGAGGTTGTGTGAATTACTACCAGGACATCGTGACAGTGGATTGTTTGATCAGTACTGCCAGGTAGTAGAAACAGGACAGCCGCTCATTAAAGACAGCCTAGTTTCTGAGGATGATTACGGAGAACAACGCCTAGTTAGAGCGTTTGATATCCGCGTGGCTAAATTTGGAGACGGATTTGTTGCCACCTGGCGAGATATCACCGTTCGCCAACAAACCGAAGAAGCCCTGCGCCAGAGTGAAGAATTTAAAAACTGTATTTTAGACAGCAGTTCTGACTGCATCAAGGTATTAAGTCTCAATGGGCGGCTCCTGTACATGAATACAGGCGGGCTGTGTTTAATGGAAATTGACGACTTAAATTCCTATCTCAATACTGAATGGCTCTGTTTCTGGGAAGGCAGCCATCGGCAACAGGCAGAGCAGGCACTCGCTGCCGCTAAAGTAGGCGAAGTCAGGATTTTTCGCGGATACTGCCCAACCGCAAAAGGCACTCCGAAATGGTGGGAAGTGGTTGTTAGCCCGATGCTGGATGCCTTTGGGCAGCTGGAAAAAGTCTTGTTGATTTCGCGAGACATCACCGAACGCAAAAAGATAGAACTCCTCTTGCAGGAGAGCGAAGCCCGGTTGAAATTGGCATACAAAGCTACGCGATCGGGATTATGGGACTGGGACATTACCCGCAACAGTACTCATGTATCTGAAGAGTACTACAATCTGTTTGGGCTTGACCCAACCACAGAGTAAGTCAGCTATGAACAGTGGTTAAGCCTCCTGCACCCAGACGATCGCACCTCAGCCAATGAAACAGTGAGTCACACCATCCAGCAACAGCAAGAGTATTATGAAGCTGATTACCGTGTCCTACATCCTAATGGCATTCGCTGGTTAGCGTCTAGAGGTCAGATTTTCTACGATGCAGCGGGCAATGCGGTACGGATGGTAGGCAATGTGCAGGATATCACCGATCGCAAACAAGCTGAAATCGAACGCGATCGCTTGTTAAAATTGGAGCAAGCAGCCAGAGCCGAAGCCGAACGCGCCAATCGGATCAAAGATGAGTTTCTGGCCATTCTCTCCCATGAATTGCGATCGCCTCTCAACCCGATTCTTGGCTGGACAAAACTGCTGCAAACCCGCAAATTTAGTGAAACTAAAACGGCTGAAGCTTTAGCCACCATCGAACGCAACGCGAAACTGCAAACTCAACTGATTGATGATTTACTCGATGTAGCCAAGATTCTGCAGGGCAAACTCAGCATAGATGTTACTCCTGTGAATTTGGCATTTGTGATTGAATCTGCGATCGACACGGTAAATACAGCAGCCCTTTCCAAATCAATTGTGTTGCATTCAGTACTGCCGAATATTGGGCAAGTCTCTGGAGATTCCAACCGCCTTCAACAGATCGTTTGGAATTTACTTTCCAATGCTATCAAGTTTACCCCCAAGGGAGGACGAGTAGAAACCAGGCTAGAGCGAGTTGACGATCGGGCACAGATTATCGTCAGTGACACTGGCAAAGGCATTAACTCTGACTTTCTCCCGTATATTTTTGAATCATTTCGTCAGGAAGATGTCTCAATTACTCGCAAGTATGGGGGATTAGGATTAGGGTTAGCGATCGTCCGGCAGTTAGTTGAGGCTCACGGTGGCACCATCATGGCTGATAGTCCTGGTGAAGGCTTGGGAGCCACCTTTACAGTCCAGTTGCCACTGCTGAATGTGGAACCGGAAATCAAGCAGACAGATGAGTTGCCACAACAAGCACTCGAACTCACGGGGATTAGAGTCCTCACAGTTGATGATGACCCCGATGCGCGTGAGCTATTAACAGTATTGCTTGCTGAATACGGAGCGCAAGTCTTAACTCTTGCCTCTGCGGCAGAAGTTTTAGCAAACTTAGAATCCTTTCAACCCGATGTCTTAGTCAGTGATATTGGGATGCCCGAAGTCGATGGTTATTCCCTGATTCAACAAATCCGCACTTTCACGCCCGAAAAAGGGGGAGAGATTCCGGCGATCGCTTTGACTGCTTATGCCAGAGTTGAGGATTCCCAGCGAGCCATCATCAGTGGCTATCAACGGCACGTTACCAAGCCCCTCGATCCAGAAGAGTTAGTTCAAGCTGTGGTGGCACTCGCACAGACGAAACTAAATTCTACCATCCCTCAAAATGATTCAGTTTAAACCTTTTTAAATACTTATTTACTTATCTGCTGAATAAATGTCTAATGTTCTGCTGAACTTAGCCCTTTCTGCAACACTGCTAAAACTTGTTGCATATTTCCTACAACTAATGCTGATGCATCAAGCCACAATCCTGGAAAGACTTGACTTTGAATTATACCTGACGCATTTGGTATCAGTGCTACGTATTCACCATTTTGCAAGCTGAACCAACTAACAGTGCTATCAAAAACCTGCCAAACAATATATTCCTGAATGCCATTGCGACGATAGGCACGTTTTTTATCATACAAATCTTTGCTAGCACTGCTGGCAGCAACTTCTGCTACTAATTCTGGCGCACCTTCCACGTAACCATCAGTACCCAGATGAGATGATCCGCCACACGCTGCATCAATTAACAAAATGGCATCAGGTTGGGGTTCATTATCTAAATCTAGCCGCACAGTTGGATTATCGCCCAGTCTGACACCAGGCGTGGCTACTTTATAATTTCCCAGCCAAATCATTAAATTACCATGCGGTTCGGCGTGTAATTCAAAGCGCAAAGGTGATGCCACGTAAACGACTCCTTCAATCAATTCAGCTTTCTTGAGGTTGGACATGGCATTATAGCGACGCTCAAACTCTGGACGAATGAGGCGATCGCCACTCTCAAGAGGCGGAATGTCGAAGGTAGAATCAGTTGGAGTCGAATGTTGTGGAGAGGTGTTGACCACGAGCGCAGGCTGTAGAGGTGGTTAAATTGATTGTATCGTAGTGCATTAAGCGAAAGAGACGTAGTACTAAGTCTCTACATTGTTTTTCGGTGCTAAGTCTCTTTCGACATCGCTCAAATTTAAACATTAGTTGTCAAAAATTGAGCGTTTACAGCTAATGTTCTGACATATATAAGAAACGCTTAAGCATTTGCAGTAAATGTATAATTAGTTCTTGCAAACACTTAATACTTTGCAACAAATGCTCTGACATGTATAAGAAACGTTTAAGCATTTGCAGCAAATGTATAATTAGTTCTTGCAAATGCTTAATGCTTTGCAACAAATGCTCTGACATGTATAAGAAACGTTTAAGCATTTGCAGCAATCATTGTAATGAACTTATAAATCAATTTATTTCCTGAAATATAACAGATATCCTCAGAAGCTACGGTGTACACACAAGTCCTAAAAAGCTGGTTTTAAAACAGTTCAGTTAAGCATTGATCCTCTAATTTACTGTCTGATATAATATTTTGTTTTTAGCAAACAAATCTCTTGCAAAAGTCCCTTCACACGGTAGAATAACGAGATTTTGCAAGAGGTATTAATCATGAAACCATTTCTGTTTGTAACCGACCTAGATGATACCCTGGTATACCGGACTGTGGGCGATGACAGCGCTTTACCAGAACTAAATCAACTGCTGAAGAGACATCGCCAAGAATACGGCACTAAAATCGTTTATTCTACCGGGCGATCGCCTGTACTTTACAAAGAACTCCAAGCTCAAAAAAATCTTTTGCAACCGCATGCCCTCGTCCTATCTGTGGGTACAGAAATTTACCTTGATGGTACTGATACTCCAGACTCAGGTTGGTCAGAAATCCTCTCTCCAGGATGGGAACGGGAAACTGTATTATCTATTACAAAAAAATATCCTGAGTTAGTTCGGCAACCAGATTCAGAACAGCGTCCCTTCAAAGTGAGTTGTTTCCTAGAACAAGAAGCATCTGTCAGAGTGATATCACAACTTGAAGCAGAGTTGCAGAAAAATAAATTAAATGTAAAGTTAATCTACAGTAGCGGAATTGACCTTGACATTGTACCCCATAGCAGCGATAAAGGTCAGGCAATGCAGTTTTTACGCCAGAAGTGGAAATTTGCAGCAGAACAAACAGTTGTCTGTGGTGATTCGGGTAATGATATTGCTTTATTTGCTGTAGGCAACGAACGGGGAATCATTGTGGGGAATGCCCGCAAAGAGTTACTCCAATGGCACAATGAGTATCCCGCAGACTATCACTACCTCGCAAAAGGTTTTTGTGCAGGTGGAATTATTGAAGGCTTAAATTATTTTGGTCTCTTGTAATGATTAGTTATCTAAAAGGTATAGTCGCTGGTATCCAAACAATTGGCGCTAATCGCGTGATTCTGACTCTGGAAGTGAATGGTTTGGGGTATGATTTGCAAGTTCCCCAACGGCTAGCAAATCAGTTACCAGAGTCGGGAGGAGTGGCGCAAATTTTTACCCATTTGCAAATTCGTGAAGAAGTGCCCTTTCTATATGGCTTTGCTTCCCCAGCCGAACGCGATTTATTTCGCCACTTGCTGACTGTCACAGGTATTGGTGCAGCCTTAGCGATCGCACTCTTGGATACTCTGGAACTACCAGATTTAGTCCAAGCAATTATCGCTGGCAATACACAAATTCTAATTCAGGCTCCCGGTGTCGGTAAGAAAATCGCAGAACGCATCTGTTTGGAACTGAAAAGCAAATTAGTCGAGTGGCGCAAATCAGCCGGGTTCTTCGTCGCCACAGGCGGGCCAGCACCGGGAATTCTCGAAGAGGTGCAAATGACCCTCTTCGCCTTGGGATATACTGCCCATGAGGTCAGTCACGCCCTGCATGTGGTCAGCGAAGACATCGGACTACCCAAGGATGCTTATGTCGAAGACTGGATTAAACAAGCGATCGCTCATCTCAGTAGCGAACAAGTTTAATTGTCATTAGTCCTTTGTCATTAGTCATTTATTCTTTTCCCCTAACGGCCGCCCAATGCCCAGTGCCCAATGCCAATGCCCAATGCCCTATCCCCAATGACTGACCCTTATGCTTGGCTAGAACAGTCCTTAGCAACAATTCATCGGGCGGACTGGTATCGTTCAGTACAACCTATCAATGGTCGTCCGGGTGCAACGGTGGTTTTAGCTGGGCAAAAGGTAATTAATTTTGCCAGCAATGACTATTTGGGATTGGCTGGAGATGAGCGTTTGATGGCAGCGGCGATCGCAGCCGTCGCCGAATTTGGGACTGGTAGTACTGGTTCGAGATTACTCAGTGGACATCGGGGATTACACAGGGAGTTAGAATCTGCGATCGCATCTACCAAACAAACAGAAGATTCCTTGGTATTTAGTTCCGGGTATCTAGCCAATTTGGGTGCAATTACCGCCCTTGTTGGCAAGCGTGATTTAATATTCTCTGACCAGTACAATCATTCCAGTCTAAAAAATGGATCGATTCTCAGCGGTGCAGCAGTTGTGGAATACCCACACTGTGATATGGCAGTATTAAAAACTCAGTTGAACCAGCAGCGGCAAAATTACCGACGCTGTTTGATTCTTACTGATACCGTCTTCAGCATGGATGGTGATTTATGTCCATTGCCTGCACTGTTGGATCTTGCTGATGAATTTAGCTGTATGCTGCTAGTCGATGAAGCTCATGCCACTGGGGTACTAGGAAAAACTGGCGCTGGATGTGTGGAACATTTTGGGTGTACAGGAAAGCAGTTAATTCAAGTTGGCACCTTGAGTAAAGCTTTAGGTAGTTTAGGCGGGTATGTAGCAGGAAGTAGCGCCCTAATTGACTTTTTGCGGAACCGCGCACCCAGTTGGATTTATACCACTGGGCTTTCACCTGCTGATACAGCCGCGGCCTTAGCAGCAATCAAGATCGTGCAACAAGAACCACAACATCGTGCCCAATTGTGGGGGAATATATATTACTTGAAAACTTTGCTGCAACAGTTACCTAACTTGAAATTACTGCCTTCTGAATCACCCATATTATGTTTTCAATTGCCTAATGCCACAGATGCCCTCAAAGCTGGAAAACAGCTAAGAGATGCTGGCATTTTTGCCCCAGCAATTCGTCCCCCCACAGTCCCCACAAGTCGAATCAGAATATCTTTAATGGCAACTCATGAAGTAGCACATATTGAAAAATTGGTAGCAGTACTAAAGGAGGTTAGCTGACGACAGTAGGGCATTGGGCATTGGGCATTGGGCATAATGAACGGAGTTCTGAGGTGGATGAACGGAGTTCCCAATCCCCAATCCCTTTTACAAAACTGGCAATTGATTAAACAAGATCCAATAAAAACCAAGCTGTTGGACTGCTTGGTTAAATTGTTCAAAATCGACAGCTAATTAAAAAAGCAGTTGGATGATAAATAGGTGATCTCACAACTACAGCCAATATTTTCTGTTTATCTTTATCTTTAACCAGATATTATTCCATGATTTTCGTTATAAATTAGCTTGCGTTTGTATTTAGTATTTTAAATTAGCAAAATAGTGTCATTTATCTTGATGGTTCGAGCGAAGTTTTTACTCTGCATATCAGATAACTAACAAATTAACCTCTGGCAAAAGAGGCTTTTAGAACTCAGCGAAAATCTATCTGTAGATAAATTACTAAAATTTACAAACTAGCTTAGGGTATGTACAGCCTCTGCAATGAGTATTGGTTTTTCCAAGAACTTTTCATGCCCCATATTCATTATTCTCAGTTACTGCGTTATGGCATCGTTGTATTAGTTGTTGCACTTGCATTAGTGCTAATGTTGATGCTAGACCCCTGGTTAAGCATGAGTGGAACTCCTTTCCTGCTGTTTTTTAGCGCTGTAATGGTGAGCGCTTGGTATGGTGGTTTGAAGTCAGGGCTGTTAGCAACTTTCTTGTCTGCGTTACTGAGCGATTACTTTTTTCTCCCTCCAGCTTATGAGCTGAGTTTTGACTTATCCAATTCTGTGCGAATTGGGTTATTTGCATTAGAAGGATTGCTCTTTAGTATCATCTGTGAGGCATTAAAAACTGCTAAAATCCGGGCGGATGAAAATCTCCAAAAGCTAAGAGTTAGTGAAGAAAGATTTCGATTAGCCTTAAGTAGTTCAGATATTGTGGTCTTTCAGCAGGACCGCGATTTGCGATATCAGTGGATTCATAATCCTCAAGGTCTAGACACTGCTGAGGAAATGTTAGGTAAGTCTGATGATGAATTATTTTCAGCCTCAGTAGCAGCGCAATTGCAGGCAATTAAACTAAAGGTAATAGAGACTGGTGTTGCAACCCGTGAAGAAGTTTATCTGACAACTTCTGGAGAAGACTGTTTTTATGATTTGCTAGTTGAACCACTAAGAGATGCAGACAATAGCATTTTAGGTATTACCTGTGCAGGTGTGAATATTACCGAGCGCAAGCAGGCAGAACTAGAAAAAGCCAGGTTGCACCAAGAACTTCAGCAAGCTATTCAGCAAAAAGATGAATCTCTGGCGTTACTCAATGCTTGGCTTACTAGTTCACCAGTGGGGCTGGCTTTTCTTGATACTGAACTGCGCTACATTCATGCAAATGAAGTGCTAGCTGCCATTAACGGTGTACCGCAAACTCAACATATTGGTCGCACCTTTAGGGAAGTACTACCAGAATGGGCAGCGCAAATTGAGCCTGTTTTTGAGCAAGTGATGAAAACTAGGCAGCCCTTACTCAACCAGGAAATGAGCCGTGAAACCTATCCGCCTGGGGTATATCGTTATGGTCTTGTCAGCTATTATCCGGTGTGTTTGCCGGATGGGCAGTTGTTGGGAGTGGGCATTAGTTCAATTGATATTACTCAACTGAAACAAACTGAGCAAGCATTACGCGAAAGCGAAGCTAAGTTTCGTAGCATAGTTGAGTCAAACATGATTGGTATCGGCTTCTGGGATAGAGACGGCAGGATTACAGATGCTAACGATGCCTTGCTGAATATGGTCGGTTATACCCGTGAAGAATTACTTGCCGGTACACTTCGCTGGCAAGACCTAACTCCTACAGAGTATGTGCCACTCGATAAGGAAGCACTAACTCAATTTCAAGACAGTTTCTTTTGCACACCATATCAAAAAGAATATATCCGTAAAGACGGCTCACGCTTGCCTGTTTTGGCAGGTGGTAGCCATTTTGAAGGGACTGTAGATCGAGGAGCTTTTTTTGTTCTCGATATTACAGAGCGCAAACAGGCTGAGGAAAGACTCCGCTATATCGCCCAAATTAGTAGTGTACTCTCTACTTCGTTAGATTATGAACAAACCTTACAACAGATCGCTAAAATTTCAGTTCCCCAGCTTGCTGATTGGTGTAGCGTCGATATTTTAAATGAAGATGGTTCCATTCGCCGCCTACCCATTGCCCATGTAGACCCATCGAAAGCGGAGTTAGCGCATAAACTTCAGGAGTATGTGACAGATTACAAAGGTGCAAGTGCAATTACTAGAGTATTGCAAACTGGGCAAAGTGAATTGATCTCAGAGGTATCTGACTCGCTATTAGTAGCAACTACTCAGAATCAGGAACACTTAGAACTTGTTCGGCAATTGGGGATGAAGTCTGTAATGATTGTGCCGTTAATCGCAAAAGGGCGCATACTCGGCTGTATTACCTTTATCAACACCCGATCGGATCATCGCTACGATCGCACTGACCTAACTTTAGCAACAGATATTACTCATCGTGCTGCCTTAGCAGTGGAAAATGCCCAACTTTATCGAAACATCCACCAAGCTTTAGTCCATTATGCTGAATCTCTATCTCTTCTAGATGCGCTGCTAGAAGCGGCTCCTGTTGCCGTATGCTTTTTGGATCGGGAACTGCGATATATCCGAATTAATCAAGTTTTCGCTGACATTAACGGTTTAGCTATAGAAGAACATCTAGGACGCAAATTTAGGGAAGTGTTGCCAGCGATGGCGGCTAAGTTAGAGCCACAGTTACAGCGCGTGTTAGATAGTGGAGAACCCCTGCTGAATATGGAAATCAGCGGTGAGACAAGGGGACAAGCAAGACATTATGGTTACTGGCTGGGCAACTATTACCCAGTTCATAACGCAATGGGTGAAACGGTAGGAATTGGAATTATTTTGGCAGATGTGACAGCAGCAAAGCAAACAGAAGTTGCTTTGCGAGAAAGCGAAGAAAGGTTTCGGGCAATGTTCAATCAGGCAGCTGTGGGTATTACTTTAGTAGGGTTGGATGGACGATTTCTGCAAATTAATCCTGCCCTGTGCGAAATTACTGGGTATAGCCATGAAGAGTTAATTCAAATGAACTTTCAAGAAATTACCCACCCTGACGACTTAGAAGTTGATTGGGAAAATGCTCGGCGAGTTTTAACAAAAGAAATTAGTGGTTATTCCCTAGAGAAGCGCTACATCCGCAAAGATGGTTCTATAGTTTGGGCAAACCTAACTTCATCAGCAGTTTGGGATGCTAACGGACAAGCAATGTATGCATTAGGGATTATTGAGGATATTAGCCATCGCAAACGAGTTGAAGCCACACAAAAATTTTTAGTCGAAGCCAGCACCTTACTAGCTGCCTCATTGGATTATGAAATCACCTTGGCAAATGTGGCAAATCTAGCAGTTCCGACCCTAGCTGACTGGTGTATTGTAGATGTCTTCCAGGAAGATTGGTCAAGTAAACAAATTGCGATCGCAATTGCCGATCCCACAAAACTAAATATTTTAGACCAAATCCAACGGCGTTATCGACCCAAAACCAAAGCCAAACAGCTTGTACAGCACCTACGCTTAGGAATATCTGTCTTTTATCCGGAATTATCTGACTCACATCTTCTACAGATGTCTGAAGACAACGAACATCGGCAATTGCTGCAAAATCTGGGTATTCGTTCTCTGATGGTGATTCCAGTTCGTTCCCGCGGGCAATTATTTGGAGCAATCTCTTTTTTTACCGCCGAGTCAGGTCGGTACTATCAACAAACAGACTTGGCTTTAGCAGAGGATATTGCTCGGCGGGCAGCGACAGCCATCGACAACGCCAGACTTTACCAGGAAACTCAACGGTCTGTCAATCGCACAGTACTTTTACAAAAAATAACTGCTGCCTTCTCGGAAGCCTTAACTCCCCAACAGGTGGCTGATGTAGTGGTGAACCAAGGCATTGCCGCCTTGATAGCTACTGGTGGTTCCGTTGTCTTACTTACTGAAGGAAATACTACCCTAAAAGTTGTGCAAGCAATTGGCTATCCGCAAACGCTCATAAATACTTGGACAAGTTTTCCGATCACAGCACCTAACCAAATAGCAGAAACAGTCAGAACTGGGCAGCCGATTTTTTTAGAGAATTTAGCAGCCATGATTGCTAGATATCCCGACTTAGCAGATGTTGTGACTGTTATAGCGAATAATGCCTGGGCTTCCATTCCCTTGATAGTAGAAGGTAAAGTAATTGGGGCTTTGGGATTAAGCTTTACTACTGGACAAATATTTAATGAAGAAGACCGGGGATTTATGTTGACACTGGGACAGCAGTGTGCACAAGCGATCGCCCGCGCTCAACTTTACGAAGCCGAAAAGGCTGCCAGGGCACAAGCTGAGACAGCCAACCGCATTAAAGATGAATTCCTCGCTGTCCTTTCCCATGAACTGCGAACTCCCTTGAATCCGATTTTAGGGTGGGCAAAGTTACTCAGAACCCGCAAGTTTGACGAAGCTACTAAAATCCGAGCATTAGAAACAATCGAGCGTAATGCCAAGTTACAAACCCAATTGATTGGAGATTTACTTGATGTTTCGCGGATTTTGCAAGGAAAAGTCAGGTTAAATCTCCATGCAGTGGATTTGAAAATAGCGATCGCAGCGGCATTAGAAACGGTGCGTCTAGCAGCAGAAGCTAAATCAATTCAAATTCAAATAGTGTTAAGTAATGATATCAGCAAAGTTCTCGGCGATGGCGATCGCTTGCAACAAGTGATGTGGAATCTCCTCTCCAATGCCGTTAAATTCACACCCACAGATGGACTTGTAGAAGTGCGTCTCGAGCAAGTTGGTTTAGATGCCCAAATCCAGGTAATTGATACAGGTAAAGGAATCAACCCAGAATTTTTGCCCTACGTCTTTGATTACTTCCGGCAAGCAGATGCCAAAACAACCAGAGTATTTGGCGGACTGGGATTGGGACTGGCAATTGTGCGTCATCTAGTAGAACTTCACGGTGGCACAGTTCAGGCAGAGAGTTTGGGAGAAGAACAAGGGGCAACCTTCACAGTCAAATTACCTTTGCTCAAAAATTCTGAGTTGCGAGTTAGCAGTAGTGAAGCTTCTCAACCAGAACTCAGTACTGATGATACATTACTTGCTGGAGTGCAAATCCTGCTTGTGGACGATCAAGCTGATGTGCGAGAGTTTTTTAGCTTTGCGCTGGAACAATACGGTGCAACGGTAACGGCAGTTGAATCAGCAGATGAAGCGCTGCAAACATTAGTGCAATCAAAGCCAGATATCCTCTTAAGCGATATTGGAATGCCCTTGATGGATGGCTATATGTTGCTACGCGAAGTGAGAAAATTACCACCAGAACAAGGCGGACAAATTCCCGCCATCGCCTTGACTGCTTATGCTGGAGAACTTAACTACAACCAAGCAATGGCAGCAGGCTTTCAAAAACATCTACCTAAACCCGTCGATCCAGTGGATTTAGCTACAGCGATCGTTAGTCTTATTGGGCACGATTAACCTTACAGCTATTTTCAGGTAAATAGACCACGCGGTAGGGGCGCAAGGCCTTGCGCCCCCACAACAGATGTGGTTCAAATACATGAAAACTGCTGTAAGAGTGAATAATATCAAGTTCGGGTGATTAGTTATAATAAAACCTATCAATGTAGGTTGGGTTGTAGCTTGCTTCCCCGTAGGGGTACGACAGTGAAACCCAACATAAATAATGAAACAATTAATGTTGGGTTTCGTTCCTCAACCCAACCTACAGATATTATAAGTGTTTAACCGAACCTGATATAGAAATCATATTTGATTTCTGAAAAAACTAAGAGATAATACTGAGATATATATCTGTCTAAGAACGAACAATGATAAACCAGCATCTACAAGCCGCGATCGCAGAACTACAAGAATTTATAGATGATCGCCCAGATGCGCGTGAGGTAAGGAAAGCGTTGGCAGTTAAACTGGTTTATCAAGGTTACAAGTATGAAGAAATTCAAACAATTTTAGATGTGTCACTTGGTTCGATAACAAGCTGGAAACAAGCCTACGAGGAATATGGAATTTCGGGGCTGCACCTGAACCACAAGGGAAGAAAAGGCTACTTAACTGCTCAACAACGAGAAGAAATCTTAAGTTGGTTGCAAACAAAGGAATGTTGGGAACTTGGCGAACTCGAATATAAATTGGCTTTTGAATACGATCTAACTTATGAATCAAAACGGAGCTATTACGATTTATTTGATGCGGCAGGAATTAGTTGGAAGAAAACTACTTCTTTGAATCCAAAAGCTGACGAGGACGCTGTTGCTGCAAAAAAAAAAGAGATTGAAACACTGTTGGCAAGGCATCGGGAGGAAATCGAAACAGGAAAGTTAAAAGTATTACTGCTTGATGAATGTCATTTAATGTGGGGAGATTTAAGCGGATATGTCTGGGGAAAAACTGACCAAGAGATAGCAGTGAGAGTTGTTAATGTACGAGATAAACAGACATACTACGGTGCAGTTGACTATCTGAAGGGAGGCTTACTGCTCAAAGCATATAATGCAGGTAACTCAGAAAATACGATTGATTATCTACGTTATTTATTAGATCAGTCGCCCAACCAAAGATTACTTCTTTTTTGGGATGGTGCTTCTTACCATCGTTCACATCTGGTTCAAAACTTTTTAGGCGAGATAAACCTTGGTTTGTCTCAAGAGCATTGGAAAATTCATTGCGAACGCTAAAGCCCCTAATTGCCCATCACAAAATCCAATTGAGGATATTTGGTTACAAGCTAAAACTTGGGTACGGCGTTTCTGTGCTTTGATTCCTTCGTTCTCTCATCTCAAATGGATGTTTGAGTGGTTTCTCCGACACACTACCTTTGATTTTGCCACTCTTCAAATGTACGGAGCTTTTTCAGAAATCAAATACTAGTCCTATATAAACTCTCAGTATCCAGTCAGACATTAATTAACTAAGGAACCATGTAAATTTAGAGGGGTGATGATTTCTTTGGCTCTATTGCCATGAGCCAACAATCTGAATATTCTCCTTCATGCAGTTCATTTGCACCCTTTACCAATTACGAATTATTGCGTAGAGGGTTCAGAGCAAGCACTGATTGCAACTACGAATTACTGTCTTCTCTACGAGACGCTCCGCGAACGTAGCGGTAGCAAGTCCGTGTACTCTTACAGAGAAGCAAGCTAGCAAGAGCGTCTGTCTGCGACACGCTGCACGAACGTAGAGAGCGTCATTATCAATTACGAATTATTTAGACACCTCTTGTTTATAGAAATTATTTAAATCAGCGATGCAATGATATTAATACTCATAGCTAAAATGGTGGTATTGAAAAAGAAGGATAATATGCCATGTAACAGAGTCAAGCGTCTCATATCGGGTGATGTTGTCTGCACATCTGAAACTTGACTGGTCATGCCGACTACAAATGAATAATATAAAAATTCCCAGTAGTCTGGATAGTCGTTATGAGGAAAATCTAAACCTCTGGTGATTTCTTCACTATGATTACGATTAATATATTTGTAATAGCTGTGTGCATATTGCACTGCAAACATCGTATGCACTAGTAACCAGGAACCGACAATGGTCATAATTGAAAGTATGACATGTAGGTTAAGTATAATTGTTGACAACCCTTTTTTATCGGTTAATAAAAACCCAATGGCTAAAACACTGGCACAAGCCGCAGCAATCACCAGCATCAATATAGCCAAATATCCTTCATATTCACTCTCAGCATAACGGCGAATTTTTTCTGGGTTAGCCTTAATCATTTTCCACCACGTTATAGCTAAGAAAAAGTCAATACCGGAGTTCCAAGCGCAGAGAATGCGAGTAGGTAAGTGCAGAGAATGCGGCAGGATTACTGAAACTAATACAGCCAGTCCGATAGCAACTATCAGTCGGGGTCGGGAGTCAAAGTTTTTAAACAAATTAAGTTTCACAAATATTGCGATCGCAGAGTTTAACTAATTCGTAATTCATAATTTTCGGTGAAACACTACACCACATTACACAATCGTCATTCCAGATTTGACTGGGGTCTGAATCTACATAAGTAGATGGGCAAAAATATTTACAACTATTGCAAACCAAGTGAAGCAATCCAATACTCTGAGATTGTCTCTCTATTCTACGAGAGGCTACGCGAATGTCTCACTCGTAATGATATTGTGTAATTAATTTTGTCCAACTACTTCTTTATCTTCCCAGTCTTTAATCTCCAGTCCTTAGTTCAATTACAAATTACTTGAACTTGCCTCTAATCGTCTCTATTCGTTGACGATTAACACCCAAATCGCTCTGACCTAAACGTGAAGCTGAACGCACGTGGATAACATTGGCATTCCGGTCTAGATAGAATTCTACATCATCCACAAATCCCAGTAAAGCACTTTTAAATTCTGCATATAAATAATCTTTACTTTCGGTAATGATTTTGGTTCTTGGTAAAGACTCAATAATCTGTTTAAGATTAGTAATCCCTTCTTCTGGAGTAGATGTAAAAGTCAGTGGTGCAATTTGGTGAGAAGCATCTGTACTCTGACTAGAAACGCAATTGGGGGAATTAGGGCAGGATGCTAATTTACCGTTGCTAATACCTAAATTATTTGGTCGTTTGCCAGCAAAAACCATAATTATGTCTCCGAGTAAGTGAATAAGTATACTCTCACATATTTTTGTTAGTGTAATACTTTGTGTCTACGCCGCAAAGTGGCTTGTTGTCAGACATCGCAGCTTCTGGCGAATGACAGATTCACTAAAATATCGATGATGCGATCGCTCTCCATAACTCATATTTGATTTTTTCAGAAAATAAAGCCTGTATTTATTGCTCAATAAAGCTTACAGGCTATATTACATCTATACGAGTCACTTCAGACTAGGCGATACTCAAATTAACTCGGACAATCAAATCGTTGTAATCTCGATCGCCGCCATTTGCCAAATCCTCAAAGCCAAAAGCGTTATCCCCCAACAGACGAATATGATCTGCTTTGTCAGTGTTAGCGCCTAAAAAGGAGAAGTAAACTGCCGGATCGTTATTAGTATTGCTATCAAGAATTGCATCAGTCCCGGCATTAACAATGATAAACGGGACGAAAATAGCACCAGGTTGGAAAGTGCCTGTAAAACTTGCTGTACCTTCGTTAGCCACACTTAAATCAATACCAGCGACACGGTTACTAATAGCAGCTTGAGTATAACCCGCCTGTCCAACAAGCACATCTGCTCTACCATCGCCATTGGTATCGATGCCACCATTCTCATCAGTTATCTGATAAAAGCCGACAAAGTTATTAAAATCTGCTTCTCTATGAACCACAAATTCGGCTTTTACCAATTGTGTCACATTTCGTAAATCAATCAGTTCGGGTTCATATTTTCCTTGAAGACCAGTACCTAGAAGTGGATCTTGCTCTGTTGCTGCAATCTTGACAACCAAATTCTGGAAGTTGAGAGAAAACCCTTTATCGTCCACATTCGTATCCGAGGAAAAAAGCACCTGAGAAAAAGGGGTTTGTCCAGATAGCACCGCCTGAGTAGTGCTGCTACGGATTAAATAAAATCTTAGGTTGCTCTCAGAGTTGAATTCCAGTAGCCTGCTTAGGTCAGTGGGATTAAAACCATTGGGTAGTTTGGCAAGAGATGAAAGAAGCACCGTTGCTCGTTGGAGAGCTAGTTCGGTGTAATTTGCAGCACCAGGGGCTACGCCGTTAATCCTACCTTCTGGATCATCAACGACAAATACACCCAGTTCATTGACTTCTTCAGAGGTGTTGCTTTTAATCTTGACTGAGAGTTTGGCTTTTTCACCCTTAACTTGATTTTTTATCGTAAAGATATCACCTGTAATTTTTGTAAGTAGGCTGGTTGATTCAATCTCAGGAGTAATCCCTTGAGCAACGGTGAGTGCAAACACATCACTGACTTCAGCAAAAGCCGAATCTTTGGCGGTAACTTTGATGTTCAAGCTACCCAAGTTATTATTCGTCGGAATGCCGCTGAAAGTACGCTTATTAGGATCGAAGGTTAACCAACTGGGTAGTGGGTCGCCGTTGTCTAAGCTAGCAGTGTAGATCAAGGTATCTTCAATATCTACATCGCTAAAAGTGTTTTCAGGGATGGTGAAGTTAAAGGTAGTTTCTGCCGTAACTTTTTGCTCAGCGATCGCCCGATCTACAATTGGTGGATTGTTAGCTTTAGCAATTGTGAGTGCAAATACATCACTAATTTCAGCAAGAGCCGGATCTGTGGCGGTGACTTTAATGTTCAAGCTACCCACATTATCATTCGTAGGAGTGCCGCTGAAGGTAAGCTCATTAGCATTGAAGCTTAACCAACTGGGTAGTGGATCGCCATTGTCTAAGGTAGCAGTATAGGTCAAGGTATCTTCAAGATCCACATCGCTAAAAGTGTTTTCAGGAATGGTGAAGTTGAAGGTAGTTTTTGCTGTAGCTTTTTGGTCAGCGATCGCCCGATCTACAATTGGTGCACTATTGAACTTAGCAAGTGTCAATACAAACACATCACTGACTTCATCCCCAGAAAGATCCTTGACTGTGACTTTGATATTCTGATTACCCAAATTCTCTACCGTAGGAGTACCACTAAAATTCTGGGTAGCAGAATTAAAATTTAGCCAACTGGGAAGTGGATCGCCGTTTTCGAGAGTAGCAGTGTAGGTGAGGCTATCGCCAGCATCGATATCAATGAAAGTATTTTCTGGGATAGTGAAATTAAACTGCGTATTTATGACTACCTTTAAATTAGCGATCGCCTCAACTACCTCTGGTGCATCGTTAACGTTCTTAACAGTGAGTGCAAAATCATCACTGACTTCAACCCCAAAAATATCCCTAGCAGTAACTTTAATGTTGAGGTTACTCACGTCCGCATTTAAGGGAGTGCCACTAAAGGTTTTGGTAGCAGCATTGAAGCTTAACCAACTGGGTAGAAGATCGCCCTTTTCGAGAGTGGCAGTGTAGGTGAGGCTATCGCCAGCATCGATATCAATGAAGGTATCTTCTGAGAAAGTGAAATTGAAAACCGTGTCTTCTATTGCTTCTTGGTTTGCAATTTCATTCACCACCTCTGGCGCATCATTAGCATTCTTAACAGTGAGTACAAACACATCACTGACTTCAGCCAGAGCAGGATCTGTGGCAGTAACTTTAATATTCAGACTACCCACGTCTGCATTTAAGGGAGTGCCACTGAAGGTTTTAGTATTAGCATTAAAGCTCAACCAAGTCGGCAGAGGGTTGCCGTTTTCCAAGGTGGCAGTGTAGGTGAGATTATCGCCAGCATCGATATCAATGAAGGTGTCTTCTGAGAAAGTGAAATTGAAAATCGTGTCTTCTGTTGTTTCTGGATCTGCAATTTCATTCCCCACCTCTGGCGGATCGTTGACGTTTTGAACGGTGAGTAGAAAAACATCATTCGCTTGAGCAAGAGCAGTATCTGTGGCAGTAACTTTAATGTTCAAGCTACCCACGTTCGCATTCAAGGGAGTACCACTGAAGGTTTTGGTCGCAGTATTGAAGCTTAACCAACTGGGTAGAGAGTTACCGTTTTCGAGAGTGGCAGTGTAGGTGAGAGTGTCTCCAGTATCGACATCCTTAAAGGTGTTGTCTGGGATAGTGAAGTTGAAACCTGTGTCTTCTGTTGCTTGTTGGTTAGCAATTTCATTCACCACCTCTGGTGGATCATTGGTGTTGTTAACGGTGAGTATAAACACATCACTGATTTGAGCAAGAGCCGGATCTGTAGCAGTAACTTTAATGTTGAGGCTACCTACGTTTGCATTTAAGGGAGTGCCACTGAAGGTTTTGGTTGCAGCATTGAAGCCTAACCAACTGGGTAGAAGATCGCCATTTTCGAGACTAGCAGTGTAGGTGAGACTATCGCCATCGATATCAATGAAGGTGTTGTCAGGGATAATGAAGTTGAAAATTGTGTCTTCTGTCGCTTGTTGGTTAGCGATTTCATTCACTACCTCTGGCGGATCGTTGGTATTCTTAACAGTGAGTGCAAATACATCACTAACTTGAGCAAGAGCCGGATCTGTAGCAGTAACTTTAATGTTGAGGCTACCTACGTTTGCATTTAAGGGAGTACCACTGAAGGTTTTGGTCGCAGCATTAAAACTCAACCAACTTGGTAGAGAGTCACCGTTTTCGAGAGTAGCAGTGTACGTGAGAGTGTCGCCAGTATCGACATCCTTAAAGGTGTTGTCTGGGATAGTGAAATTGAAACCTGTGTCTTCTGTTGCTTGTTGGTTAGCAATTTCATTCACCACCTCTGGCGGATCGTTGGTATTCTTAACAGTAAGTGCAAATACATCACTAACTTGGGCAAGAGCAGTATCTGTAGCAGTAACTTTAATGTTGAGGCTACCCACATTTGCATTCAAGGGATTGCCACTAAAGGTTTTGGTCGCAGGATTGAAGCCTAACCAACTGGGTAGAGAGTCACCGTTTTCGAGAGTGGCAGTGTAGGTGAGAGTGTCGCCAGCATCGACATCCTTAAAGGTGTTGTCTGGGATAGTGAAATTGAAACCTGTGTCTTCTGTTGCTTGTTGGTTAGCAATTTCATTCACCACCTCTGGCGGATCGTTGGTATTCTTAACAGTAAGTGCAAATACATCACTAACTTGGGCAAGAGCAGTATCTGTAGCAGTAACTTTAATGTTGAGGCTACCCACATTTGCATTCAAGGGATTGCCACTAAAGGTTTTGGTCGCAGGATTGAAGCCTAACCAACTGGGTAGAGAGTCACCGTTTTCGAGAGTGGCAGTGTAGGTGAGAGTGTCGCCAGCATCGACATCCTTAAAGGTGTTGTCTGGGATAGTGAAATTGAAACCTGTGTCTTCTGTTGCTTGTTGGTTAGCAATTTCATTCACCACCTCTGGCGGATCGTTGACGTTCTTAACAGTGAGTGTAAACACATCACTGGTTTTGGCAAGAGCAGTATCTGTGGCTGTAACTTTAATGTTCAAGCTACCCACGTTTGCATTCAAGGGAGTGCCACTGAAGGTTTTAGTAGCGGCATTAAAACTCAACCAACTGGGTAGAGGATTGCCATTTTCGAGAGTAGCAGTGTAAGTGAGGGTATCTCCAACATCTGGATCTTGGAAGTAGCTTGAGATGGTGAAGTTGAAATCTACGCCTTGTAGAGTCTCTTGGTCTACGATTTCATTCACTAGCACAGGATCTTGGTTAGTCTTGTAGCGTACCACAACAAAATTACTGGCGCTTACTCCCGCGACTATTATCCTACCATCGGCTTGTTGTGTGAGAGCATAGGCATTATCAGTACTCTTTGTGCCGATATCGGTAGTGACTTTGCCAGTAGTATTGAAATTGGTGTCGAGACTACCATTACTGTTGTAACGGACTAAAGCAAAGTCACCACTACTCGAACCCGCCACCAGAATCTTGTCATCAGCTTGCACGCTAATGCTGTAGGCGATATCGGTGGTCTTTGAACCAATATCAGTAATGACCTGGCCACCAGTACCAAAGCTAGTGTCGAGACTGCCATTGCTGTTGTAACGTGCTAAAGCAAAGTCACTAGTGCGCTTTCCCGCCAAGATAATCTTGCCATCACTTTGCACGGCAATGCTATAGGCTATATCAGTACCGCCCAAGTTAGTAGTGACCTTGCCACCAGTACCAAAGCTGGTGTCGAGAGTGCCGTCGCTGTTATAACGCACCACAGCAAAGTTATTGGTACTCGAACCCGCTACCAGAATCTTGCCATCAGCTTGCAGGGTAACGCTGTAGGCGGTATCGCTGCTGCCAGTACCAATATCAGTAGTGACTTTGCCAGTAGTATTGAAATTGG
>NZ_JBALEF010000014.1:0-21974 GCF_036918245.1 Nostoc sp. | reverse complement strand
TCAGATGATGTCCCAAATCCTACAACCATTGGAAATACCTACACGACTGGATTTCCCTAGGATATTATCATGTCATTTTTCTTGCGTTTACCCTGGATTTAGCAAAAACAAATTTGCATTACCCGATACTCCCAATTTCCCGAAAATATTCGATGAGTTACCACCAGTAACGCGAGAAAAGATATTTGTTATTCCCTCTGGATTGGCAAAATAAACACCTCGACCTTCACCGATGTTAAAATCTTGAAAACTGTGAAACAGGTTAGTACCACGAGCCGCACCGCCCTCGATGCGGTCATTGTTTGGATTAATAGGAATGACTTGCGATCGCTCCTTTCCCAGGCTGTTATCAGGAGTTAACTGAGCAAAAGCAGGATGAATAGAAACTGCAATACCTGCCACACATCCTAGCCATCCTGTGACAGCAAACCACAAAATTTTCACTATTTCTATTCTCTGTACTATTTCTATATTCTTTCACTAGCAATTTTCTGGAGGTATTCAATTCGTTGCTGAATCTTTTTTTGATCTACGCGATCACCGATAAGCATTTCGGACTGCGCCAGGTCTTTAACTAAAGTTGCCCCAGTTTGGCCCAGTTTACCATTACCAGTTGCTTTTAGTGCTTCTTCCAGGGCTTCATACCACAGTTCATTTTCAGTATAATAATTTATGCTTTCTGGAATGCTAGTAAATCGATTTTTAGCAAGTGATTGAGGATTGATAACGGTAAATTCTGCACGTCTAATAATCGTATCGTTTTCGCAGTCAATTGCAATTTGCCATAAATATGTTTTACCAACTGTGAGTTCGGGGTATTCGAGGGGAAGTTTTAGTTTGTTAATCCCGACTGTTGTGGGTATTTCTTTAACTTGACCAATTTTTTTAACTGTCTTGGCTGAATCAAATTCATACAGTCGGAATCGCGCATTTTGGGAACTTGACATATACCAAGCTAACATTGGACGTGTGGAAGCGGTTTTACCGATAAATGTCTGAGGTGCAAGCTGCGTCAATGGTATACCGCTAGTTGAACATCCACGCGAACCACCCGGACGAGAATTTCCACTGGCTGGTTTGCGATCGCGTGGTTTAAACTGGGCAAATGCCGGGACTGCAGTTATCAGGAAAACTGCTCCTACAAACAAGCTTGTAAGTCTATGCTTATTTTGCCAAAATACGAAATGTTGATGACTCATGGTAAATGCTGTTGATTGTATGGTGATCTCAAACTATTGCAGAATTCAGAATTCTGGCGATTAACGCCTTTATTCTTTCTTAAAATTCCTTCATAGGTGTCCAACTAAGTTCGCATATAGTTCCACGTGGAGAAAGCGATTCGCGGCGAAACTCTCCTCCTAATTGTTTAGCAAGCATTTTAAAATGTTTTGTGCCTTTATTTTCTAGTTTTGATTTAATGCCCGAACCGTTATCTTTCACAGATAAATTGTATTTATTTGCACTATAAACACCTGATGCTTGAACACGCTTAACTTCTTGAGCGTGTTTACCAACATTACATAGAGCTTCTTCCAAAAACAGACATATTCCCCGTTTGTGTTCTATACTTAAATATTTATCATCAATCGGTTCAAAATTGCGAGTTTTAACTTTTAATGTTTGAAAATGTTCAAAATCTTTACGTTCTAATGTACTTGAATAAACTTCATATAATAAATCGTGCAAAGGTCGTTTCAATTCGAGTATTAATCCGCTACCTAAACGTAAACTCTCTTCTGTGGTTAATGCTTCGAGTTTGAGAAATTCGCCAAGTTCCCGAATTTCTCGATCGAGTTTTTCAAATTGCCCAACTAGTTGTTCGTAGGGAATATCTTTAGCACGCAGATGCTTTAATCCATAAGCAAGAGTTTGCAAAGGGCCATTATGAATTACGGTAAAAGTGTGTTGAATTGTATTTTGACGTTCGTTAATTTGCGATCGCAAGAATTTATCATGCTGGTAAAACGCAAAAGCACTCAAGCCAAGCCCATTTACAGTTAAGATCAGCAAACCAGGTGCTACCGGAATCCATATACCCCACACCCACAACATCATATACCCGCAGCTAAACAGAGCAAATCCAGCTACACCAACACTAAGTATATTTCTCCAAACAGATTGGGTAAGCCGTCCGATAACGATCGGCAGAAAACCCCAAACAAAGATCCATGCGTACTCTTCTATATCTCCCCAACTATGCAACATTGGGCGATTGTCGATTACACTACTAAGAATTTGACCGATCGCATGAGCGTGATAGTCAATGCCATAAATTTGACCGTTTAATTCTAAGTTTGCCAATGCAGATGTATAAAAAATATCGCCAGTACTCGTGTTGCGGTTGCCAACTAATATAATGCGATCGCGTAACAATTCTGCATCTACTTTTCCATTTAAAATCTCGCGCAGCGAGATAACATGAAAAGGCTTAGAAGTATTGCGGAAGTTCATCAAAATTGACAATCCGCCATCATCAACACCAACGTATCCGCCAAAATTCTGGGTGATTCGGGGTAATTCAATCCCCCGAAATCTGATTGTATTCGGGTCATTTTTTCCTGTTTCCAATTCAATTCCTTTAGCTTGGAAGTACTTAATAACTAACCGCAGTGCTAAAGAATATTTATCTTCGTTGATATTGTCAGGATTCTCAGGGTTTGTTGTAAATAACAAATAGCGTCGATTTTTGCTATCCTCATCATTAGGTAAATCGACAAACCCAACTCGTTCTGGTGGCAAATTCTGGGGTGGAGAAGTTGCTTCGGGTGGTAATATTTTTTGAATACCGATAATATTAGTATTCTGCTGCAACACCTGCGCGAGTTGTTTACCACCAGGTTCAACAGGAACATTTTTGAAGATATCCAGCCCAATAGCTAGCGGTTTATAAGTTTCCAGCTTGGTGAGTAACTCTGCAATCTTCTCATCTGGAATGGGATATTGCTTAACCCATTCAATATCCTTTTCATCGATACCTACAATTACTACACGTTCATCAAGTTTTTCTACCGGACGCAGACATAACATCCGATCGAAAAGCATCCATTCCCAAGATTGCATTCCTCCAGTTATACGTATCAATATCGCCATAAATAGTACCACGATTCCAGGAGGTGCAGCCTGTAACCACAATCCAAATTCTTGGCGAATGCGATTCCAGATTCTCCTGCTCATATCATGTCTAGATAATTAGTTATAATTCCCACAGTCATTGCACCCCCACACGCCAAATGCTTCACTTGATAAGACAAAGCGTAGCTTTGATTCTTTGGGGTTCTTCAAGTTTAATAAGTAATCAAACGGACATAATCTCATCTCGCTTTTTCCCGAATTAAATTTTCCCGAATTAATCAATTAAACCTTCATCACGGGAACGAATTTCAGTTTGAATTCGCATATTCTTACCACTTTGCTTGCAGTCTTCAGGATATACTCCCAACACATCTTGAATCTTCGTCCAATAAGTACGGACTGCTCGTTCTGATTTATACATTCGCTCAGCGATCGCTTTATCTGTCAAACTCTCTTCAAAAGCCAACCGTAACACCTCCAACCATTCTGGTTTGAGTTCGATTCCCGTTTTGATATCTTTGGTGTGAGTTGCACCATGAAGGGCCAAATTAACCCGCATTAGCATTTCATCTTCGGGTAATCCTTTATCTGCGATCGCAAATCCAGCTTGATGATTATCAATCTCGTGTTTGATCCGAATTAACGCCTTCACATAACTAGTTTGTACCATGAAATTCTGATGGGGATATTCTTGGAGCAAAGTTTGCAACAGCTTAATTCCGGTATCAATTTCTGCTGTCTCCCCTTGCCCATCGGGAATTGATAAATCCATCACAATCAGGTCAAAGTGGTGATATTGAAGTTGAGAAAGTGTCTCTTTTGCCGTCTGAGCCTTAATAATAGCAGCTTCGGGATACTGTCGACTTAAGACATCGAGCGTACCAGTTAAAATTAATTGGTGGTCATCTACAACAAGAATACCCAGCTTTTTTTCCACTGGTAAATATCCATAAACTTGATGTTCTTTTAAATTTACTACTACCATATTTTCACCCAAATTCAAAGTTTCCTTAAGCTTTATGAAAATTTCCTTTGTCTGTGACGTTTAGCTTGAGAGTCACGTCGCTTCTCTACGAGACGCTGCGCGAACGCTTTGAATTCAAAATTCAAAATTCAAAATTAATAATCCCCATAAATAAATTCCGGGGCTTGTATCCTTTGCGTTTTCGGTCATATCTTGTATTTTTTAGCCCTAACTCATGGAAGTATGCGCTTATTTTAATTGGAGATGAATTTTGAAGCTATGCAGAAAAGTGCAAACCTAGAGGTGCGATCTGATTTTGGATTCGGAATCATAACTAATTAGCCCTCACCCTAAATCCCTCTGCCAAACTTGGGAGAGGGACTTTGAAATTGGCTCCCTTTCTCCCAATTTTGGGAGAAGGGGTTGGGGGATGTAGTAAGATCCCGTAGGGTGGGCAAATTTTACGATTTACGATTTACGCAAGAGGTTTAATTTTTTCATCTCGGAACTGGTACTTGATTAATTACCGACGCAATTACCGCATCCATTTGTAAACCATCCAGCATCGCTTCTGGTTTCAATATGAGACGATGACGTAGCAACGGTGATGCAACTGCTTTTACATCATCTGGCGTTACAAAATCCCTTCCCGCTAACCACGCTAGGGCTTGAGATGTCTGCAACCAAGCACCGGTAGCGCGGGGTGATGCACCCAAAGTCAAATCAGGATATTGACGCGATATTCTCACCAACGCCAACAAATAATCAACGATCGCTTCTGATACTTTAACTTCTTTGACTGCTTGTCGTGCTTGCAAAATGTCGGCTACTGTTGCGATTGGTTTCAAACGGCTAATATCTAAACGTCGTGCTGCAAAACCCGCCTGACGATTGAGTAACATTTGCTTTTCAGCAGCTTGATCGGGGTAATCTACCACCAGCTTAAATAAAAATCTGTCTAACTGTGCCTCTGGTAAAGGATAAGTACCCTCAAATTCCAGAGGATTTTGTGTCGCAATTACCCAAAATAAATCTGGTAAAGGCAAACTTTCACCATCCAGCGTTACCTGCATCTCTTCCATCGCTTCTAGCAGCGCTGCTTGTGTCTTGGGCGGAGTACGGTTGATTTCATCCGCTAGCAGGACTTCGGTAAATATTGGCCCTTTTTTCAAAGTGAAATTGCGGCTATTCAAGTCAAAAATATTGGTACCAGTAATATCTGAAGGTAAAACATCTGGTGTTAATTGAATCCGGCGAAACTCCCCTTGAATTAACTGCGCTAACACTTTTACTAGTAGAGTTTTCCCAGTTCCCGGTACTCCTTCTAAAATTACGTGTCCACCCGCTAGCAGTGCTACTAAAAGTTGCTGTATTAAGCTAGATTGTCCGACAATTACTTGATTAAGACCTTGACCAAGACGAATTAAGATAGGATGTGTTTCGCTCATATTTTTTATTGATAAATAACCAACCCAGAAATACTATGAATAATTCCAAAAAATTAATTTTTAATTTTTAATTTTTAATTTCCCTAATGCTTCGCCATTTCCCCAACCAGCTTAACAGGTCTCGTTCACTGATGGGTTGTTTGCGAGATTGTAGCTTTAAAACTGCATCTAGTTCTGCTGCACTTGCACCTGTTTTTTGCATCCAGAAATCGATCAAGGCTTGACGTTCTAAAAGTACTTGCCCTAATCCCAAGGCTTTTTGAAGTTGTAGTTGTTCTTGCTTTCCCACCATTTCAACAACAAAGTTGGTGGTATCAGCTTTCTGCAACACCCCGGCTAAAGCTTGGATGTATGCCTCGCTATTATCTACAACTGGTGTATCTAAAGCTACTGGCTTGCCAAAGCGGCGATTCTGCGCCCAAACTAGCACTAATAGCAGGATACCTACCTGGATCAATATTGGAAGTAAAGGAGTTTTGGCAAAAAAGCTAGATAAATCTCCTTCGCTTTCTTTCTTCCTGACATCGGCATCTTTATAGCCGTGGATGTATTCATCGACAAAAACTGTGTTACTTTTTTCAGTAACCAAACTAGCTAAATACTTGAAATTACTTAAATAATCTTGGTAGGCGTTGGCAGCTAAATAAGGAGTGGTAGAAAAAATCACCTTTCCTTTTTTGTAATTTTCTTTCCAGACAACAGCACCAAAGCGATCGCCTAAATTAACTTGCTGGGAGTTAGCTTTTTTATCTCGTCTACGTGTATCAATTTTAATATCACCTTCAGGAGATTTTTGCATAGTGCTAAACTCTGCTTCTGTAACCCGCGCCTTCGCACCCAAAATTACCAAAGTATTCCCTTTCTCAACCCATTCCCGCTCTTGACTATCCAGTGTCGTTTCTCTGGGATAGCCGCCTACCTGTAGCAAGGTAACTGGGCTGTTCTCTGGCTGAATATCACTAAAAGGTTTTTGCCAGCGCTTAATAGAAATTCCCTGTTGTTGCATAAAAGCATACCAAGCACCATAGCCATCAGAGTTGCGGTTATAGGTAGAGCCAGCGTTAATTTTAGTATTATTGGGAGCCGCGAACAAACTAAGTAAAACGATCGCAGCGAGTGCGATCGCTCCCATCCAAGCAAGGCGATTTGGACGTTTCATTTTCGACTTTCATTGCCTTTGAATATCACTAGTGTTAATACTTACTTATTTTTCAAGCAAAGTCAAAATGCCCAGATTTTTGAGAATATCCTCTACCAAAATCAAAATGGCAGAGCCATGAGGGTTTTTCCACTCTGGAAGGTCATGAGTCCACTCAGCAACTTCAATTGGGTCAAGATGCCCAAAAGCTTGATAAACCTGCTGAATGATTTCTTCTTCCTTTTCACAAAGGTCTTCGTCTCCCGGATCGCGCAACAAGGAAACCGCTTTTATTTCTTGTATGTCCAAACCGTGATGACTTTCATTCACGTTGTCAGCTTCTTTAACAGTGACCAGAAAGAAAAAGGTACAGAGCAAGTAAATTTATTTATGGAAAAATAAAAAATGTATTTTGAGACGCACAGCGCAAGAAATACAGCACGGAGGCGGAGACACTCTGCCTTTGCTCCTTGTTACAGAGCAAGTAAATTTATTTATGGACTTGGTAAATGTTTGACTTTTGAATGCGTGACTTCCCTGTACCCCTGGGGGGAAGCAAGCTACGCGCAGCGTCCTGTAGGGAAGGGGTTGACTATTATATTAATGCGAATATACATCAGAATACAGGGGTAAAATACATTTTATACCTGGGTAACATACTTAGAAATAAATTACTAACCACAATAAGCCAGACTGCTTAATCCAGGAGTATTTACTAAGTCAGTGTTGACCATCCAACCATTACCAGATAATTCTCCAGGGAAACTTCTGGAGAGGTCGATTTCTACCCAAATGTAATTTTCAGATTTGTATGACTTAACGATATTACCTGTAACCAAGTTCACAAACACAATTGTGTTTGGATAAAGTGTTGTAATAAAAGGTTCTCTTGTACTTGGTTGGCGACGTATAATTTCCTGTCGTACAATTTTCCGACATACACTGCCAATAGTAGGTTTATTCCATAGGTTTTGAGCGTTGTTATTCGTCTGACAAAATTTCAGCGCAGCAGTTTGAATAAATCCTGAAGTCGGAGATTTTATTCTGACAAATCTATCTCCACTAACTGGTATATATGCTAAAGTAATCATTGTTTTTGCCGACAATATTCTGACAGCGTTGGATGATGTTGAAGGTTCTTTGAAAATGGGAGTATTTACTTTAGTTGCACGACAATTCGACTGTGAAGAATTAAAGGGAGTCTGTGCGGTTTGAGCAAATACAGGTACACTCAAAGCAAACGTAGCAATATTTACTAGAGTAAAAATATACAATAACTTCTGAAATTCCACGTTTTTTCCTTAATATCATTCACGAAAGACTATACATTAGATTCGGAACTTGTAAACTCTGATATTAAAAAAAACTACGGAAATGATTTTTAACTATTAGAATATCATATAATAACTTATTACTACTAATTAACAACTACGGGCAATCTCTTAATTATGAATCAATCCAATAATAGTGAAATAGTTGAACAGTTCGTTAATATAGTGATGGGGGTAAAACCTGGGAATAAACAACAGTATCCAAATCCATCAATAGCTACTATACAAGAACTAGATATCAGAGCCGCTTTAGTTTATACACTAGGGACTATCCTACAAATCTTAGTGATGATTCTCGTGTTACTAGGAATGGAAAAATTAGTATTGTTCATTGATAATAATGCTTCTTTTCCCACTTGGTTTAGTATTTTATTAACTGGATTATTTTTTGCTCTATTAAGTATCCGTTCTCGAATTTTTTCTCTTTTAGATAATACCCGTTCTCCTCAGACCTATGACCAGGTAATCAGACCAAGATGGTCTCCTCCACCATTAGTATTTCCCATAGTTTGGATGATAATTGCTGTTTTGCGGGTAATTTCTTCTGTATTGGTTTGGCAGCAAATGAATCACCAGTTTTTAGTGTTGCCTTTAATTTTGTTTGTGGTACATTTGGCTTTTGGGGATACTTGGAATACGATTTTTACTGTAGAACGGAGATTAGGTGCTGCTGTACCTGTAGTTATTTTAGGCCCTTGGTTATCTGCTGTAGTGGTGACGGCAATTTATTGGCAAACTAATCCTATAGCAGGAATGACTTTATCATTTTCTTGTGTGTGGTTAACTGTAGCTGCTGTGTTGGTATTTAGAATTTGGCAATTAAATGGATCTGAGCCATTGTATCCTTTAAAACTAACACTTGTGGATAAATAAATACCAAAAATTCACCTTGACATGAAAGCTAGGAAAAATATCACTTGACTTTTGATTACCGCATTCAACATACATAAAAAACGGTAGAGCAGTTAACAATCTACCGTTTTTTAAACTCTTTAAGGGAGTTAGCTTCTAAACCAATTTTATCTAAATCTTTTTTCTTAATCATAATCACAAGCATTGCCAAGTTCTAAATAGTGCCGAAAGTAACACCCTGTTGTTTGAGCCACTTCCGGTATGCTATAGAATAGCGATCGCTCGGTAAATGTACTTCTGCTTGCAAATCCAAAGGTAAGCGTCGGGGTTACTAGGACTCGACAATGGCAAGATGTGGTAGGTTGCATCGCCCCTAGAGTGAGAAAAGTCTATTTACCAGAGGGAAGCTTTAGTTCGATATTTAATTTGTTCCCTATTTCCAGAACATTGTTTGCAAAGTCTGTCATACCTGCGATCGGGGCAGCGATTACACTAGCAGCAGTTAGTAAAGCTAGTAGACGCTTTTTGAGTTTGGGTAAATTGCGTTCTTTTTCTGGCTTTTGAATTTCTACTTCTACATCATCAATATCAATGGTGATGTCATCGCGGATATCTGGTGGGAATTGGGCGGCAGTTTGGCGCAGGTTGCCGATTAGTTGCAGAATTTCGCTGATGTTTGCGCCGCTTGTTTGGTTGAAGTTAGAGGCTTGCTGTCTGGCGTTGTCTTTGACTTCGTTGGCTAAGTTGGCGATGTTTGCACCTTTGAAGTCATTTTGGATTTTATCACCTGCAACGTTATCGCCTTTGCCGAATTGATTGATAGTGTTAGACATAGTTTTTAGGGGTTTGTAATGGAGTTTTAGGAGTTGATGGGCTGGTAAGGCTTGCATAGCATAGGTTTGACCGTCATCGTCGCTAAATTCTACTTCGTATACTTCGGGGGCGAGAATTTCGACAATGGTTCCCACTTGACCTGCAAGGAGGTTATGTTCGGATAAGGGAGTTTTAAGAGCAACAATATCTAATAAATTGAATTTGTTTGGGGTCGCAAGCATGGGCATTACCTCAAAATATAGCAACTAACGAGACGGGGAAAATTTTCGGTGGGGCGGACGATCCAAGTTGTGCGAATGTTAGCAGTGTTTTGGTTGCGGGTAATGGGGAAATCGACGATATAGCGTTGACCATATTCATCTAACACGCTGGGAATTGCTTGATAATTTTGAATCGCATCTTCGATTAGCAGTTGCAGAATTTCTACATCATCGCTACCTAAATCTAGGATAGCGGCAAACAGTCTGGCCTTATGCTTTCCGCGATCATGTTGGGAGTTGAGGCTATAGTTTTGCAGTTTCTTGCGATCGATAAAGGCTAATTCAAAGTTAGGTAACTTCATCCAATTTTATTGCCTTCGACCTCATCGCCTGCAAAATTATCGCCTTCTCCATGTTGGTTAATGGTTTTAGAACGGCGATCGCTAACATTGACATTAACTGTAAAAGGTGAGTCATCTCTTTCTATATCAATAAATTCATCGCCTTTTGACTTTCTTTGACGTATTCCAATGTCTTCATAGCCATCTAAAAGTTGACGCAGATCAAGGTCTAATTTTAGTTTGCCGATAGAGGCGGATGTATTTGCTATTTACCTGCACGTTCCAAGTTTCCACATTGAGTCCGTCGGTTTGAGGTTGATTTCTATAATATTTATTGCGGATTAGTCGCTCAATGAGGGATGTTTTACCGACGCTGCCTTGTCCGATGAGCAAGAGTTTGGCTTCGTGTAATGGTCGAGTTCCACTTATGCGAATTTGCCTCCAGTAATTAGAAATCTCTTTTACATCTTTTGAATTAAGAATTTCTAATGGAATATGGATAATTTGGTTGTCACTAAGGTGAAGCTGCGTCAGATTGGTTAAATTAGCAAGCGCCTCTGGAATCTGGGTTATTTGGTTGTCACTGAGGTCAAGCTGCGTCAGATTGGTTAAATTAGCAAGCGCCTCTGGAATCTGGGTTATTTGGTTGCGACCGAGGTGAAGCTGCGTCAGATTGGTTAAATTAGCAAGCGCCTCTGGAATCTGGGTTATTTGGTTGTCAAAAAGATTAAGCTCAGTGAGATTGGTTAAATTAGCAAGCGCCTCTGGAATCTGGGTTATTTGGTTGTCAAAAAGATTAAGCTCAGTGAGATTGGTTAAATTAGCGATCGTATTTGGTATTTCAGTGATTTGGTTATTCCAGAGGTCAAGCTGCGTCAGATTAGTTAAATTAGCAATCGCATCTGGTATTTCAGTGATTTGGTTGTTAGAAAGGTAAAGCGTAGATAGATTGGCTAAGTTTGTAACTGCTTCTGGTATTTCCGTGATTTGACTTTCACCAAAGTAAAGCGTATTCAAATTGGTTAAATTAGCAATCACTTCTGGAATCTGGGTAATTTTATTGCCACTGAGGTAAAGCCGCGTCAGATTGATTAATTTAGCAATCGTCTCTGGAATCTGGGTTATTTGGTTGCCATCAAGGTGAAGCTGCGTCAGATTGGTTAATTTAGCAATCGCCTCTGGAATCTGGGTTATTTGGTTGCGACCGAGGTGAAGCTGCGTCAGATTGGTTAATTTAGCAATCGCCTCTGGAATCTGGGTTATTTCGTTGTCATTGAGGTGAAGCTGCGTCAGATTGGTTAAATTAGTGATCACCTCTGGAATCTGGGTAATTTCGTTGCCACTGAGGTGAAGCTGCGTCAGATTGGTTAATTTAGCGATCGCATCAGGTATTTCAGTTAGCTCTACTCGAATTAAGATAAGTTTCTCTAAATGTAGTATTTGCGTTACCACATCGGGAATGCTCTCTAAAGGATTGCCACTAATATCCAACTTATGCAAATTAGGCAAATCCAATAGTTCGAGTGGAAGCGTTTTTAAATTGTTGCCCGAAACCTTTTGGAGATAGCGGTCTCCTACTTCTTCATAACCTTCAACCTTCTTTCCCAAAATCAAAGACTCAAGCTGCTTCAACTTCCCAATTTCTACAGGTAACTCAGTCAACTCCTGCCCCGACAAGTCTAACTCTTGCCAACCCTCAGCCACGGCGCGATCTATCAGTACCAACAACTCATCCTGCGTCATAATTCTAAGGAGAAGGGTAAAAGGAAAGAAGATTGATAATAGACGATCTTAACTGATTAAAGAAAAATGCTAGACCATCACTTTTTGGCGATGGCGCTGACTTGTCAGTTCCCTGTTTGGGATATTGCGGATTTAGGCGATCGCACATATCTAAATTTGGTTTCTAACTATATCCGTGATTATACCTGCGATCAATTTTTGGCATTGTTTACAAAATCGAGCGATCGTAAGTCGGAAAAACTTCATCCACCAAAGATATGCAGTACGTTACGCTGGCGTGACAAAGCTAAATTGTTGCAATCATGGCGAACGCATTTGTTAATTTGGCGAACGCATTTGTTGATTTGGCGAACGCATTTGTTGATTTGGCGAACGCATTTGTTGATTTGGCGAACGCATTTGTTGATTTAGCGAACTCATTTGTTGATTTGACGAACGCATTTGTTGATTTGGCGAACTCATTTGTTGATTTGGCGAACGCATTTGTTGATTTGGCGAACGCATTTGTTGATTTAGCGATCGCATTTGTTGATTTAGCGAACTCATTTGTTGATTTGGCGAACGCATTTGTTGATTTGGCGAACGCATTTGTTGATTTAGCGATCGCATTTGTTACTTCGGCGTTCGCATTTGTTACTTCGGCGTTCGCATTTGTTATTTCGGCGTCCACATAACGCACCCTACTGGCGTTTCTCACAAGTTTGAGGGGAAGAAAGGGCAGAGGGGAAAAACTTACTGCAACTTCTCCCCTGCTCCTCTGCTCCCCTGATCCCCTGCTCCCCAATAATTAATCTTTTGTAGAGACGGTGATTTATCGCATCTTTGTGATGATTTATCGCATCTGATAAAACAACATTAACCATGAGTTTATTAACACCATAGATATTCCGCTAACCCGTAAGATGATTCAAAATCGGTTAAAGTATTTGGGTTTTGCATTAGGATTTACGCATAAAGATTCTCTAGAAAAATTGAGTGTAAAGTTTACTATTAACGCTGCCAATCATACATTAATCGTCCATGACGATCGCGCACAAGTTCCCATTCTCCATGACGATATCGTTGTCCGTGATAACGTATAGAGCGATAGCGTCGTCTATAATAATGTCGTCGATTACGCTGGCGTTGATAATAATAGTTTCCAGTTCGTTGCCGTCTATGATAACGTCGTCGAGTCCGTCTGTGAGCTAACAAAAACTCTTCACTTTGCTCTCCAACTAATTTTGTCTGTGCGTCAATACTCTGCTCATTGAGAACGTTATTTAGAGTATTTTCTTTGGCTTCAACCAAAGTAGGCGGATAAATGAAGGCTAATAACAGGAACACAATTGAGGATAGCTTTTTGAAACGGTTCACGTCTTTGCTTTTCCTAAACTATTGGTAATCATTTTATTTAATACTTAAGTTGAGCAATTATATAGTTCAGAATTCACAAATTTGAGTAACGCAAATGTAATTCAAAGTACATATAGCAGTTCCTATTCAGATGTAATACAACGTTATAGTACAATATGTAGGGGCACAGTAAACTGTGCCCCTACGGGTGGGTGTACCTTACTTGGCATTATATTGCTACAAGCTTTCAAAGCTGGCTATGTGATATTGACTTTTTCCCAGATATCAGACTCATCAATTGCCAGACTATGAGCTTCTCCCTCTCCTTGCTTGTTTTGAAAACTATAGTAGATTACAGGATATCCCCACCGATCAATTTCACTAACTTTCAAAATAGCACGCTCGGCAATAAGTCGCTGGTATAGTTGCTTTGTATTTTCAAGCATTTGTATTTGTGGTAAATGCAAGATACAAATATGATCGCCGACACGTAGCTCGTGCCAAGATTGATTTATTGTCATTTTGGAATTTTTTAGTGTATGTTGGTTTTCAGCCAGCATAACCTGTGAGATGAGTTTCAAAAATCCTTTCAAACAAAACCACCGAATAGTCAGTGATAGCATTATTAGTAAAAATTTTGAGTTTTATAAGCAATGGCATACATTCCAAAGGATGCAAACTGGTATATCGCTGAATTGGTAATCGAGTGTAAAGTTGAGGGAAATCCACATAATGTTGTTCATGTAAATATTGTTCTTGTCCATGCTTCTTCAGCAGAAGAGGCTTTTGAGAAAGCCGAAGAACTTGGTTATGAGAGTAACGACACATATCTTAATCCCAAAAATCAAACCGTAACTTTTACTTATAGAGGCTTACGGCATCTCGATGTGATTCATGATGAATTAGAACATGGTGGTGAACTGATGTTTGAAGAAAAAATTGGTATACGTGAAAGCGAGTTACAACAAATGCTGACTCCAAAATCTCAGCTAGCTATTTTTCGTCCGTTAAAACCAATAGATCCATCTAAGCCAGACTATAGGAGTAAAGAAATTATGGATGAAGTCGCAAAAATGATGAGTGGCGATGGTGTTATTGAAAGACTTTAAATGCTTCAGCCCAACAGTGCATTCGCCATTCTAAACCTTTACAGAGCTAACGTCATAAATACGCTGTTTGGGTCATCAATGTAGTCAGCAAAAGGGCCTCGATACTCGAACCTATGGCGTGTGTATAAGGCTCGTGCTGGGGCGAACTCTGGAATTGCCCCTGTTTCCAAATACAGGCGATGGTAAGCACGCCGTTCGGCTTCTTTTATAATGTGTTCAAGAATTTTTGAGGCGACACCCTTACGTCGGTGAGCCTTGGCGGTACGCATTGATTTGATTTCACCACTTTTTGAATCTAGTTCTTTTAGTGCCCCGCATCCGAGTAATTCCGATCGCTCCCAAGCTGTCCAGAAAGTAATATCAGGCGATTGCAATGCTTCCAAATCAAGAGCATGAACGCTTCCAGGCGGTGTAATCTCATGCATATTTTCGATATGCTCTCGCAGAAGGTCAGCAATCTTTTTACCTGTCAGGTCATCTGAGCGGATTTGCAATCGACTCATCTCCTTCATTTGCTAATAAATTCTACTCTATAGAACAAGCAAGATATGCTGAATCAATTAAGCACTGCTGTAGCAAAGAATGCTCTCGCTAGCCATAGTTAATTAGTTTTTTGCAGATTGCTAATTGTAAAAAATATTTCATCATCAGTGATCTGGCTATTATAATCAATGTTAATTTGAGTTGGATAACCAAGTATTGGATCGTATTGTACAGTCAAGTTTGCTGCTTTACGAATCAGCGCATCCCTGATGATATTAAATAGTTTAGGAATTGTATTATATTGTTGAAACAATTCTGCCTCAGCTGGCTGTTTAGTTTCTTTATAAGTAATAGAACTTGTGACTCGATTACGTACTTTAATAATCACTGTTTCTGTGGCTTTAGGTAAACAATTGCAACTTCTAGTGAATTCATAGCGATAGTTAGAGATTTTTTGCCGTCTCCATAATCGGTAATTAATCTTAAATTGTTCTAAGGCTAAACTACTAGGCGCGGGTGTTTTGGCTACCTGTATAGGAGGAGGTTGAGATATTACAGGTGCACTAAAACCTAAAGATGCCACTAAAATAGCACTAATTGCAATTGGTAAGCGCATATAAATCCATTCTTAACTCCAACTGCTCACTTTAACGTAGCTTCAAGATGATTGCCAAAACATTGAAATTATTTGTGACACTCAAAGCTGGTATGGGGATTTTCAGCTTCATTGGCGATCGCAATGTGGATAATCTGCTTGAGGGCTGCTTCGAGAGATAAACCAATGTCCACAGCGAACATTCTAAAACTTTATTCCATAAAAAGAATCAACCAAACATTTGATAGGTGTCGTGTTAGTTATTACCTGGTTGCAATTCATCTCCTGTTAAGTCTTTCCTGCAGAACGCTGCGTTAACCACTGTGACGGGATTCCTCTGACTCCATTAAGATAGATTCAAGTTCCCAGGAGCAATATCTCCTGAACATGGGTTTAGATTTTGGAAAAACCTTTTGTTCTTCACATCGGGTTATCAGCTGTATATGTTTTCTGAAGTTAAAAAATGTCTCATGTTAGCCGTACCTTTGGCAGCAGCACAACTGGCTCAATCTGCAACTGGTTTTGTAGATACGGTAATGATGGGCTGGTTGGGAAGTCAAACCATTGCATCTGGAGGTTTGGGAGCTGTTATCTTTAGTTTTTGTCTGTTGATTGTTGCTGGTATCGTTTCTGCTGTCAGTCCGTTAGCTGCCCAAGCATACGGAGCCGGAAATAGAGAAAAAGTTGGCACAATTGTCCGGCTTGGACTAGGGATATCTCTGGTACTAGGAATACCAATTACATTGCTGCTTTACAATGGAGGTGCTTTACTACTTTTACTAGGACAGGATGCTAACACAGTAGCACTAGCAGAGATTTTTTTAAGGGCGATCGCACTGGGTTTTATTCCTGCTTTAGGCTTTGCAGTACTTAAAAGCTTTCTTTCTGCTCTATTGCAACCGCAATTAGTGATAGTGACTGTGGTTTTGGGTACTCTGTTCAACATCACAGCTAACTATGTGCTGATGTTTGGCAAACTGGGATTCCCGGCGCTGGGTTTAGCTGGTATCGGTTGGGCAAGCACGCTTTCACTTTGGAGTATGTTTGTTGCTTTGACAGTTTATATATGTAATCAGCCTCGCTTTGCAGTTTACGGTATTTTTCGACCTTCGTCTCACGAAGCCTTTCCTCTAGACGATCGCCGGATCATTGGCGAGATTTTTCAGGTTGGATTGCCCATCGGGGGTCTAATTGCAGTTGAAGCCGGACTGTTCACTGTTGTCACTTTCTTGATCGGACAATTGGGAACAAATGCCCTTGCTGCCCATCAAATTGCTTTACAAACAATTTCGATGTCATTTCAGATGGCACTAGGCATTTCTCTAGCGACAACAATTCGTGTTGGACAGTTAGCCGGACAAAATGACCTAGTTCGCACTCGTCTAGCTGGATATGTAGGCATTGCGATTGCAGGTTTATCTATGGGTGTAGTAGCCATTGCATTTTGGCTAGTACCAAAGTCGATTATTTCTCTTTATATTGACATCAACAATCAGAACAATGCAGATGTGGTTGCCCTGGCGGTGAAATTGCTAGCAGTCGCGGCAATTTTTCAAATAGTTGACGGTGTGCAAGTTACTGCCGCAGGAGCATTACGCGGACTCAAAGACACTCGAATCCCGATGCTGATTGGCATTTTTGCTTATTGGTGTGTTGGTTTATTCACTGGTTATACTTTTGGGATCTCGTTGGGGTCTGGAGCTATTGGTCTTTGGTGGGGATTGGCTATTGGTTTAGCGATCGCTGCAATAATCCTAACTTGGCGGTTTAGCACCAGGAAAACTAATAACTGATAAACACAGATGAAGCTAAAGGGAAAAGTCCTCAAGCAACTAAATTATAGTGACTTAGGTTGAATGGAAAAACAAATCTCAGGTAACGGATTAACTAAAGTTCAGGTGCTGATTATGGCGATCGCATCTGGTGTGTGTGTTGCTAACGTTTATTATAATCAGCCAATTCTTAAAGATATTGCATCTTCTTTTCAAGTTAGTGAAGGTGAAGCGGGTAGCATATCTGTGCTTTCGCAAGTTGGTTACGGTTTTGGGCTTTTCTTTTTAATCCCCTTGGGCGATAAAATCAACAAAAAAACATTAATTCTTTCCTTACTTATATGTTTGTTCTGTTTGTTGATATTCATGACCTTTTCACAAAATATCGTCGAGGTTTGGATATTGAGCGTAGCAATTGGAATTACAACAGTCTCCGCTCAGATTATTCTTCCCTTAGCAGCAAGTATAGATAGAGTAACTACAGGTCAAACTGTAGGCAGTATTTTTAATGGTATATTGATTGGAATTTTAGGAGCAAGGGTTTTTAGTGGATATATTGCTGAATACTTGAGTTGGCGTTATGTATATGGATTTTCCGGAGTAATGATTTTAATTGTTACTGTCTTGCTCAAGATTTACTTGCCTAATGTAAATAATCAATACACTGGTGATTATTTTGATTTATTAAAATCAACGCTTCAACAATTAAAACGTTTTTCCTTATTGAGAGAAGCATCTTTAATTGGGGGATTAATCTTTGGTGTCTTTTGCTCATTTTGGACAACCTTGACTTTCCATCTAAGCGGAACACCTTTTAACTTTCAATCTGACACAATTGGGATGTATGGCTTTGTGGCGATCGCAGGTGCATTAATGGCACCAATTTTCGGGAAATTAGCCGATAGAGGTAATTCCCAACGTTCCTTAACTATTTCTGTATCCCTGGTGATTGCAAGTTTAGTAATTGCTAAAATTGCTTCTAGTTCAGCGCTGGCGATCACTGTTGCTGTATTGTTACTAGATGTAGGTGTACAGGCAATTCAAGTCACCAATGTTGCCAGAATATATACTCTTGATGCTCAATCTAAGAGTCGCATTAACACACTTTATATGACTACCTATTTTATTGGTGGTGCTGTAGGTACTAGTATTGGTCTATTATGCTGGCATTTTGGTGGCTGGAATTTGGTGACTTGGCAGATGTTAGTTTTTACTTTGCTTGCATTTATTGTTATAGTCAAACCCAAAATCACTACAGCAAGCATAAATAAATAATAAATAGACCTCTTGCATAAATCAAAAATAAAGAACCCCACCCCGCATTTGAGTAAAGCAAACGCTCCTCTCCCCTTGGTAAGAGACTAGCCCCTACCGCGTGGTCTATTTACCTGAAAATAGCTGTAAAACACTGGTGGACGTGGTTGATTTTGCACGATAAGCGAGATGATTTTTGTCCTCACGCAGAGATGCAGTTTGCGGATAATGCAAAGAATCAGAGATCGCACCAAAGTATATATGCAAGTTGTCTAGCTTTATTGTTATCCCAAGTCAATTTCGGTGCTGCAACAAGCAAGGAAACTTATTCTGAAATTTTCAGTAAATAAATTAGAGTTTGTGGTAAAACTTTTTGTTCAAAGTAACCAATAAAATGCTTGTATTATTTTATACAAAATTAAATAGTAATAACAGATCATACATAAATGTAGTAAAAATCTTGACAAAGTATTTTTATTTTGCCAAAACATTTATATCAACTATTACCTATTGATAAGCATTACGTCATTTTCCAACTCAAGGGAGAATGCATACGCATTTTTACTTAATTTTATCCTGCTTAGTTTCATTTACTAAGTATTATCTCTGTCTTCATTCCTTTACCAATGAGACTATATGAGCATTCGCTTGTTCCCTATTCCTTTAAGGAAAATAATCCGCTTTTCTATGCTCGCTCTAGCTACGACCGTAGCACTTACAACCGTTGAACCTAGTCGCAGCATTACATCTGGGTATCAATGGGATCATGTCTCTATAGGGGGAGGAGGCTATGTTACTAATATTTATCTGCATCCTTTAGAGCGGAATTTAGCCTACATTAAAACCGATATAGGTGGCTTCTATCGTTGGAATTCGTTAGAGAAGAGATGGATTCCATTAACAGATTCCTTTGGGTCTGATAAAAGTAACTACTACGGCGGAGAAGGATTAGCGCTTGACCCTAACAATGCAAATGTTATCTATATCGCAACAGGCAAATATACTGGGGCTGGCTTAGGAACAATCTTCAAATCGACCAATAAAGGTCAAACCTGGAGCAAACTGAACATAGATTTGCCAATGGGTGGCAACGAAACTAAGCGATGGACGGGGGAAAGGCTGGGAGTTAATCCATTTAATTCTAATATCATCTTCTTTGGTTCACGTTTGGATGGGCTATGGAAGTCGGTGAATGCTGGTCAAACATGGAAGAAAGTAAGTTCTTTCTCTGGAAAACCCAATGCATATATTGGTATTACAGGAATTTTGTTTAGCAAAAAGAATTCTGGCTTGGTTTATGCAAATGCCTATGGAGACGGGATATATAAGTCTACCGATACAGGTGTTACCTGGAGCAGAATAGCCAAAAGCCCATCAAAAGTAAATCGAATGGCGCTTAATAGCAATGGAGTTCTGTATGTAACGCACACATCAGGAGTTAGCAAATATGCAAATGGGGCTTGGAGCAATATTACGCCAACTAACATCAAAACTATTTCATTTAATGGGCTTTCTGTAGATCCCAATAACTCTAATCACGTTTTAGTTACTTATGACCAATACCATGAAAGTACTAATTACTCTAGAGTCTTTCAATCTACCGATGGTGGAACTACATGGCAACAGAAAAGCCATTCATTGAATCCTCAAGTCCCTTGGTGGCCAAACTGGTATTTTGCTTCTGCGGCCTCAGCGATTGAATTTGACCCAAATATTGCTGGCAAAGTTTGGTTAACAGACTGGTTCGGAACCTGGCAGACAGACAATATCAATGCTAACAAGCCTACCTGGTCTAACTATGAAAAAGGACATGAGCAAACAGTTGCTTTTGAACTCATCTCACCTCCAAAAGGCTCACTATTGTTAAGCGGTGTGGCTGATGTAGAAGGCTTTAATCATGGACAGAAATTAGATACTTACCCATCTACTCAATTGGGTGGTAGTAACGGCCCTTGGTATCAAGAAACATACAGCATTGCCTACAGTGAAAAAGATCCCTTACGCATGGTACGCGTTGGCGGACATCGAGGGTTCAATATCTTTACAGGAGGAACTTCCACAGATGGCGGACATACCTGGAAAAACTTTTCCTCCTTTCCGCAGAACACTATGCCACTACGGGTAGCTATGTCTGCAAGTAATCCAAATTTGTTTGTAGCGATCGCCAGCGAGAAACAACCTATACGTACAACTAACGGTGGAGCTTCTTGGAGTGGAGTATCGGGTTTACCCAACGGACCCAAGGGGCCGTGGTACTGGGGTCAACCATTGGCATCAGACAAAGTAAATGGCAATATTTTTTACTACTATAACGGTGGCAAAGTCTACCGCAGTCAGGATGGAGCGGCATACTTCAGTATTGTCAACTCATCACTTCCTAGCGAAGATTGGTCTATGCTCAAAACAGTTCCGGGGGTGAGTAGCGAAGTTTGGATAAGTCTCAATTCGAATGGGCTTTATCGTTCAACAAACGGTGGTACGAAGTTTGCCAAAATAGCTGGTGTGGAGAAAGCTTATTTATTTGCCTTTGGCAAACCACAAACAGGAAGTACAGTTCCAGCACTATATTTATATGGCAAAATCATTGGTATGGGAGGAGGAATTTTCCGTTCTTTGGATAGAGGGCAAACATGGACAAACATCTCTAATCCTCTAAATCCCATCGGCAATGTCCCTAACGTGATGGAAGCTAGCAGACAGCAATTTGGGCTAGTCTTCATTGGCACCGACGGTAAAGGAATCTACTATGGAAAACCAAATTAATATAATTTCTCACTTCCCTCCGCCTCCTTTACGCCTCTGTGGTTCGCTAAATAAATTACTGCCACCTCATACTCATACGCACTCAACCAATCTTCACGAGTCGTAATATCCCTAACTTTCAACTTGAAACAGAGATTTTGGATTTGTTCTTAGGACAGCATTTCATTAATTCATAGCAAATTAAATTTGGCAATACCTTGCAATGCCAATGCATCCCAATACAATGTTAATGCGTCCCTCTGCAATGCCATTGCATCCCAATACAATGCCAATGCGTGCCCCTGCAATGCTATTGCATCCCGATACAATGCCAATGCGTGCCCCTGCAATGCCATTGCATCCCGATACAATATTAATGCATTCCCCTGCAATGCCATTGCATCCCGATACAATATTAATGCATTCCCCTGCAACGCCAATGCATTCCCCTGCATTAAAAACGCTACGCTTTTACGCAAAACTGTACTTAGCTTTTCTTGCAAGCCTTTACATAAATAACAGCCGGGTTTACTGTATAAAATGAATTGTATTTCAGTTGTTGCAAGAAGTTATAAGTTTAAGATAACGTAGACGCTTTGGCTTGCCGCAGGCTACCGCAAAGGGTGCAAAGGAAGAGAGATGAGAAGAGAAGGGTTTGATGTGGGTGAATAGTGCGAATCGTTGGGTAGAAACTAGCCCTGAAATGGGCAGAAGATTACCCGCAAAGGTCTGAACCTTGACAACTTGATAGCCATGCAGGT
>NZ_JBALEF010000013.1:0-6440 GCF_036918245.1 Nostoc sp. | reverse complement strand
TGATTGACTTTTTTGCACAAGCACTGCTGGCTAATTCTAATAATTATCTGTCTCGGCCATCACTGCTTCCTAAATATTAGACCTGAATCCTTACTGATGTAGGAACCCCTTCTGCTCTGCGAATAAATAAATTAACAAAACCACCAGTCAGTCTGGCTAAGACTAGGGTTACTGAAAACAGCAATGCGATCGTCAGAATTTTTTGCAGTACGATGGCAATATCTGGCTTGAGGGGAGCGCTCAGAACTGCCAAAAAAAAACCGGCGATGACAAACCAAAGAAAAGTCATCCGGTGCAGCGAACGAAATATAATTTTACTCCCGAAAATTCGTTGATTAGTAACGAATGTTTCTAGTTTTTTAAAGATAACTTTTTCACCAATTATTCCAGCTACGAAGCCAGCTAGAATAAACGCTATCGGCGTAATCCATTCGATCATATCAATTTTAAATTTGGAGTTTTAGATTTAGAATAACAGCATTTTTGCTGCGATTATGGCTAAATTTTACCTTGTGATTTGCCGGATTACCTGCTTGAGATTTTCTGGAATATGGACTTGCCAATTATTTACCACCCAGATTACGTTGCCCCATTGCCTGAAGGACATCGCTTCCCGATGTCTAAGTTTCGACAACTCTACGAATTGCTGTTAGCTGATGGTGTAGCTAATCAAGAACAATTTCACACCCCCGAACGTCCGCCGTTAGAGTTGATAGAGTTAGTCCACACTCCAAACTACGTTCAAGCTTACTGCGAAGGAACCCTAGATGCCAAAGCACAGCGTCGCATTGGTTTGCCTTGGAGTCCAGCACTAGCAAATCGTACTTGTGTAGCGGTAGGTGGTACGATACTTACTGCTAAACTGGCACTAAGTCAGGGTTTAGCTTGTAATACGGCTGGTGGCACTCATCATGCTTTTCCTAGTTATGGATCTGGTTTTTGTATTTTCAACGATATAGCGATCGCTTGTCGCGTTTTACAAAAATTCGGACTCGTCCAAAAAATCCTAATTGTCGATTTGGATGTCCATCAAGGAGACGGTACAGCTTTTATTTTCCAAGACGACGACAGCGTTTTTACTGTCTCCATGCACTGCGAAGTCAATTTCCCCGGTACTAAACAAAACAGCGATTTGGATGTTCCTTTGCCGGTAGGAATGGAGGATGACGCTTATTTGCAAACCTTGGCGAGTTACCTAGCAGATTTATTGTCTAAAGTCAAGCCAGACTTAGTATTTTATGATGCTGGTGTTGATCCTCATATAGGCGATCGCTTGGGCAAATTAGCCCTTACAGATGCTGGCATTTTTCGCCGGGAAATGCAGGTTTTGAGTACCTGTATGAGTAGCGGTTATCCTGTCGCCTGCGTCATTGGTGGCGGTTATGCTGATGATATGAAATCTTTAGTATGGCGACACTCCCTGCTACATCGCGCTGCCAGTGAAGTTTACCAGCAGTATAAACTATAGTCAGTTAATAGGAAATACTACCCAAAATCGTAAAGTTTTTAAACGCAGAGGAACGCAAAGTAAACGCAAAGGTACGCAGAGTATTGCCAAATTTAATTTGTAGCGAATGGGACTAAAATAAACTTTGCGCTCCTCTGCGCTTACCTCTACGCCCCTCTGCGTTTAAATTTAAACCCTATTTTGTCGGCAAAGGTAGCAGTGGATGAACAACGGTAAACTCAGAATCTACGAACTAGCAAAAGAATTAAATTTGGATAGCAAAAAGCTATTAGCAATTTGCGAAAAACTCAACATAGCAGTCAAAAGTCATACCAGCGCCATCTCAGAATCTGATGCAGAACGCATTCGTGTAGCAGTAAATAAACTAACAGCAAAATCCTCAAAAACTAAAACACACTTTGAAGATTGGGGCTATATGTTTATAGCTTCAGCAATTGATAGCTTTATCCGCCATCTTGAAGGTGAAACCGGTCTTAAATCATATCCCGAATTTAGGGAGCGGCGCGATCGCGCCAATCAGTTAATGTATGAATGTGTCGGTAAAAAGCCTTCTCTATTTTATGTGCATCGCAAGGGTGCAGGCAGAGAAGCAAGAGAAGAAATTTGGGATTTGACAATAGCAACAGACTCCGATGATTTTCAATTACCCGCAAGACTTGAGAAGCTCAGAAAAACATTAGGATTTAGAGCGGCTGTACCAAAAGATGGACGCGGCGGTTTAAAAATACTGTCAGCTCAGTTATTACAACCCTCACGGGGACACGCCGATAGCTATGCTATACCTTGCCGCTTGCGTTTGCTGCCTAATCATCAGCATCATCTCGACATTGAGTCCGCAACATTAAAACGCATCTTTGCTGCACCAGTTTGTGGCGGAAATGTGCCTACAGAAGATCAGCTGAAAGCTTGGAAAGCGTTTTTGCAAATTGAAGAAAAAATCGCTAAAGCGCGTCAATTTTGTGTGTGTTACGTAGGTCATAACTATAACTTTAAAAGGCGGATTAGTTTTGAAATTGATGTAGCCTCAGCCACTCTTGACGGCTTTTATCAAAATTCCCTCGATGTCGAAAACTTCTGGGAACGAGCAAGACGCACAAAAAACGAAGATTTAAAGCTTTTTGAAACTGCTCCCGTCGGCAAAAATTGGATTAGCGGTCGTCAATTAGGGACTGTTGAAGAAATTGACCCAAACCGTTGTATTATCAGCCTCAGATTAGAACGCGACTTAGCTGAATTCATGGCAGCAGAGCGTTATAAGTTGCCAGATACAGGATTTTTGTGTTTTGAGGCAGTTGGTGATATTCAGCAGATTCAACGCAAGAAAAAAGCTTTAGACGATTTGAATAACGGTTACACCCAAAATCCCTATTTGGGTAACTTTTTATTCGATGCTTCTCAGGCTAGACAAATCAAAACAACTGTTGAACTTCAACCACAAAATTTATTATTATCTTCTGCAAATCCTGGTCAGAAAGCAGCAGTGGAGAAGGTACTTGCCGCAAAGGATCTTGTTCTCATTCAAGGGCCGCCAGGTACTGGTAAAACTACCGTAATTGCAGAGATTTGCTATCAAATTGCCCTTCGCGGTGGACGCACTCTAATTGCTTCTCAAGCCAATTTAGCAGTAGATAACGCCCTGAGTCGATTAGTTCACAACCCAGTGATTCGCGCTGTACGAAAAGGTAGAGCCGAGAAAGTTGGGGAAGAAGGACAGCCATTTTTAGAAGACCAAGTGATTGGCAGATGGCTAGAAAATACAGCTAATGACTGTGAAAATAATCTGAGTCAACGGCTGGAAAATATTAAAACTTTTACTCAATTACTGGCATCATCACAAAGATTCATAGCCTACTTCCAAGCTGAGGAAGAATTTAATCAGCAACAAAATAAATTCAATAAAAATAAAATAAAACTAGAAGTAAACTTTAAAAATCAAGAAAAATCTTATAACGAAACCATAGAAAAACAGAATGACGTTGAATCACTAATTGCAGGATTAGAAAAAATATTAAATACTGCACCAAATATCAACTGGGAAACTCCAGAAGTTACAGATTTTTTGCCACTTCTTAAGCCCTACACAGAAGGTAACAGTTTAGTAGAAGAATTTTTAGCAAATGTTCGTCAAACCATCAAATATACTGATGAACTCGGCTTTGTGCGTCCGGCGCTTGGTGCTTTTGGTTTAGCGGCTTGGTTGCGTGAAACTGTAGCAATAGAAATTTCTGGATTTAAAACTGCGTTGACTTCTGCTCAAGATGCAAGTCAAGCCATTTCAGAAATTGCGGCGTTGGTGCAGGTTGTGAAACAAAGTTTTGCCTCATTAAATAAGCTACAACCAGATTATCAGCAATATCTTAACAAGCTGCAAAACCTACAGCAAACAATCCAGATTTGGCAAAACCGCCAACGAGAAATTGATTACATTATCTCAGCAGTTAAGGAATGGAAATCTACAGCACCTTCTCTTCTCTATCAAACTTTGAAAGAATGCCATCAATCCGGTTTACCACTAACAGAGAATTTAGTGGACTTACCGCTAGGTTTATTGATGTTTGCTAATACATTAAAGCTAACAATAGTACCGAAAATATATAAAATAAACCTACCAGAATGGGAAGTATTGACAAAGGCGATCGCTTATGAAATAGACGGAGGTTTTACTGATAGGCGGGGTAAACAGCATAATTTTAGCTATTTTTTACAAGAAAATTTTAGTCAAATTCCAATGGTGCTATCAAAGAGCGATCGCACCCAATGGCAAGAAACCTATCAACAGTTTAACAATTATCAGTTACTTAACCCCAAACAGCGAAAATTATTGGTTGAAAATACCCAGTTTTTCTTAATTAGAATGCAAAATAATTATGGCACATCATGGGAATGGAATAATATCGACTCTACTGTCACCTGCATTACACAAGAATTATTAGATACTATACTTGCAAACGCGCGTCAATGCGTTTTCAAAGTCAAAACTGAAACTGAACAACAGCTTCAAAATCTGAAACAACAATTAAATGAACATCAGAAAAACGAAGTTAGCCAACAGCAAATATCCATTACTCAAGCTGAGGTAGAAAAAGCAGAGCAAGATGCTAATTTGCAACTTTTGCAAGTTATTAATATCTTGCAAAAACTTAATCTACAGCCAAATCTACCTGCTCAATTACGCATTATAGTTGAAAAATATCTTGCAACACAATCAAATATTTGGGAGCAGCCCCAAGAATTTGCAAATCAAGTGAATTATTGGGAAACTTCCATTAGTCAGCTTGAAACCTTAATCTCATCATTAGAACCTTTTGCTGTGTTAGAAACGATTAAAAATTCTCTACATGAGCATCTCTCAAAACTGAAGCAAGAAACTGAAACTTCTCTACAGCAGCTTCAAAAATTACAAGCTAGTCTACGCGAAATAGAACAGAAATTGCTACCACAGCTATCAGAAAAATTAATAATAGAAAGAAAGTGGTGGTTGACAGAATTGCAAACAATACCTGATAAATTTAAACCAGAAAATTATCAATCTGACTTATTTAATCTAGAGTTTTTACGCAAAATTAATACTCAGTTTGAATCTTGGCAAGAGCAACTCCAAAAAGACGAAGTCTATCTCAATAGATATCATAATTTTGTTCAAGATTGGATTGGAAAATTAAGACAGCCAACAGAAGGCGATAGCGACGATTTAAGGCGCATTTATTTAGATAATGCCAATGTCGTCGGTATCACCTGTGTTCAAGCTGCAAATAGAGGTTTTTCGGAAGAATTCAAATCCTTTGATGTCGTCATCATTGATGAAGTTAGCAAATGTACTCCACCAGAGTTACTAATCCCAGCTTTGAAAGGCAAAAAGTTAGTCATGGTAGGCGATCATCGGCAATTACCACCCATGCTTGATACTAGCACTTTAGAAGAAGTTGCTCAAACAATAGGCAATACAAGAGACGAACTACAATTTTTAGAAGAATCACTGTTTAAAAATCAGTTTGAATCGGCTGATGAAAGTATCAAACAAATGCTAACTACACAGTATAGAATGCATCCATTTATTATGGGAGCAATCAATCAATTTTATGACGGTAAATTAGAATCTGGTATTTTGGAGCCTGATACAAAACGCGCACATCATTTAGCAGACGAAATTATCCAAGAATCTCAGCATCTTATCTGGGTAAAAACACCTATAGAGAATCAGTTTTTAGAGCAACGAAACGGAACCTCTTACTTTAATACTCCAGAAATTGATGCGATTGAACGTTTGTGTCATCAGTTTGAGAATACTTGGGCTTCTAAAGTTGCTAATGGTGAACCAAAAAAAGAAGTTGCCGTAATTACATTTTATGGCGCTCAATTAAGAAAAATCGATGAACGTCTGCAATCTGAACTTTTTCCTTCGCTAGAAATTCGTACTGGTACAGTAGATAGATTTCAAGGTATGGAAAGACCGATTGTAATTGTCAGTATGGTTCGCAACAATAGCAAAGGAGATGTAGGATTTGCTAAGAAGCCAGAACGGGTAAATGTTGCATTTTCCCGCGCTCAAGAACTACTAATAATTGTGGGTTGTCATAATTTATTTACCCATCAATCAGGTAAAGTCGGAAGGATGTATTCTGAAGTTTCAAATATTGTAAGTCTACATGAAGGTTTCGTTGATGTTTATCGCCTCTTCAGCTAAACCTATTGATGACAATATCAAGAATTTGGTAGAAAAAATTAAGGCTATCTACTGGGCAAATTAGCCCGTGGAGGTAGAGGTTAGCCGCCTGCATCATCGGTGAAAGTTATGCTGATGAGATGAAGTTCCTCCTGTGGTGTCACTTCTTTCTAAGATTAAAGCGATAAATAATTAAGTTATTTCCTTTTGCCCTTTTATCGTAAGGATTCAGGTCTAATATTTAGGAAGCAGTGATGGCCGAGACAGATAATTATTAGAATTAGCCAGCAGTGCTTGTGCAAAAAAGTC
>NZ_JBALEF010000012.1:0-10145 GCF_036918245.1 Nostoc sp. | reverse complement strand
TCAGATGATGTCCCAAATCCTACAACCATTGGAAATACCTACACGACTGGATTTCCCTAGGATATTATCATGTCATTTTTCTTGCGTTTACCCTGACTCTAATGGGGGTTGACAGTACCAGTTTTAAATGTACTAAAAAGTAATCTAAAATCCAAAATTGTTTGACTGGTGCAAATTCAAATCAGGGCAGCTTTGGGAGGAAATATGATAGGCTTAAAAGGAAAGAATGCTTTAATTACAGGTGCAACTTCCGGTATCGGTCAGGCGATCGCTATCAGACTCGCTCAACAAGGGTGCAACATCGCCATCAATTACCGCTCATACCCTGAAGCCGCGGCAGACACGGAAGAGATGGCATTGCAAAAATCCTGCGGAAATATCGAAAATTGTGGTGTGAAGTCGCTACTGCTTCAAGGACATGTTTCCCAAGAATCAGACATTGTTGAGATGGTCAACACTGTAGTAAAGGAATTTGGCAGTTTAGATATTCTAGTTAATAATACTGGCATTCAAACAGAAAGTCCATCCCACGAAGTTACCACAGCAGACTTTGACCGGGTAATTGCAGTCAATCTCCGGGGTGCTTATCTCTGCGCCCGTGAAACTATTAAACACCTCCTGTCTGTTAATCGTCCGGGGGTGATTATTAATATTTCCAGCGTTCACGAAATTATTGGGCGACCGATGTATATCAGTTATTCCATTAGCAAAGGCGGGATGGAAAACCTAACCAAAACTTTAGCTTTGGAATATGCAAGCCTTGGTATTCGTGTCAATGCCATTGGCCCCAGAGCAACAATCACGCGAATGAATCAAGCCTGGATAGATGATCCTGAAAAAAAGGCGATCGTGGAAAGTCACATCCTAATGGGACGTGCTGGCACCTGTGAGGAGATGGCAGCCGCAGTAGCTTTTTTAGCTTCGGATGAAGCCGCCTACATCACTGGACAAACGCTATTTGTAGATGGTGGATTGACTCTATATGCTGACTTCCGGGAATCTTGGTCAGCTTGAGGTTAGGCTGGCGTACTTTCCACATTAAGCCGATACATACCATTAGTGGAATTAAACGCCCATGACTAGCGCGATCGATAAGAACAGTCAGATGGAAACAGAAGCCTGGGAATTATTGGAAGAATCCGTAATTTATTACCAAGGAAAACCCATTGGGACTGTAGCTGCCCACGATCCGGAGTCAGATGCACTCAATTATGACCAGTGCTTCCTCCGCGATTTTGTCCCTTCTGCCTTGGTGTTTCTCATGCACGGCAAAGCAGAGATTGTGCGTAACTTCTTAGTAGAAACACTGAAATTACAAAGTCATGAAAAGCAGATAGACTGCTTTGAACCGGGAGCGGGATTAATGCCTGCCAGTTTCAAAGTCCATTCTAAGGGGAATGAGGAATTTTTGGTCGCTGATTTTGGAGAGCAAGCGATCGCTCGTGTTCCCCCAATTGATTCTTGTATGTGGTGGATTCTCTTGCTACGAGCTTATGAAAAAGCTACAGGCGATTTGTCACTAGCGCGTCAGCCCGATTTTCAAGCTGGAATCAAACTAATTTTGGATCTTTGCTTAGTACATCGGTTTTCCATGTATCCAACAATGTTAGTTCCCGATGGCGCGTTTATGATTGACCGTCGTATGGGAGTTTACGAACATCCTTTAGAAATTCAGGTCTTATTCTACGCGTCTTTGAGGGCTGCTAGTGAATTGCTTTTACCAGATGGGGATGGCGATAGCTATTTTAGCAAAGTCAATAGGCGATTGGGATCTTTGAAATATCATATCCGCAACTATTATTGGCTAGACCTAAAGCGACTGGGGGAAATCTATCGTTACAAAGATAACGAATTTGGTAAAGAAATTGTTAATAAATTCAACATCAACTCAGAATCAATTCCTAGTTGGTTGACCGAGTGGTTGCCCGAAACTGGAGGATATTTAGCGGGAAATCTGGGGCCGGGACGGATAGATTTTCGCTTTTTTGCTCTGGGAAATCTGATGGCAATCTTAACTTCCTTAGCAAGCGTTAAAGAATCTCAAAGCATTATGAATTTATTCGCCCAACGTTGGCAAGACTTGATCGGCTATATGCCTGTTAAAATTTGCTTTCCCGCTTTGGAAGGTTTAGAGTGGAAAATTGTTACAGGATGTGACTCTAAAAATAGGGCTTGGTCTTATCACAACGGCGGGAACTGGCCCGTTTTACTGTGGTTATTTACCGCTGCGGCACTGAAAGCAGGTCGAACAGAACTTGCTCAAGCAGCGATCGCTATTGCCGAAAGGCGTTTATTTAGAGATAAATTCCCGGAATACTATGATGGCAACAATGGTCGTTTAATTGGCAAAGAAGCCCGAATTTATCAAACTTGGAGCATTGCCGGATTGCTGGCTGCTAAAAAGCTTGTGGAAAATCCAGAGTACTTGGAATTAATCAGTTTTGCAGAGGGTCTTGAAGGCCCAGGCTGTAGCCTGTAGGTAGTGAATCAATACGGTTCGGTTAAGGTTTTTTGATGAAAATTCTAGCTCGCTAAAGATGCCATAAATCATCATAAAGACCCGATAAATCGCCGTCAAGACGAAAGACTGATTATTATAAAGGTGGTGATTCATCACGTCTCTTGCCTTAACCAAACAGTATTGGGTAGTGAATACCTCGCAAGGTTTTACCCCAAAGATGATTTAGTAGTGTAATTATACTCTCTTGTTTCTGCTAACTAGTACAGTGGGCGCGTAAATCCAGCTACCATCTCAATTCAGCAGACAATAGGCAGACAAGTTGTTCTGAGCAACTGGTTAAAGGTAGGCAAACTTTCGGCTGTATTAGCTATACTGACATAACATTACAAGCAGGCAAACTTTTGGTAAGTATAAGTTAGTAAATAGTATACTTGTACCACAACAATCCTGATTAAAAGGTTCCAGCGATCGCACAGCCTCTTCTCTATGAGAGGTTACGCCAACAAGTGACCCTGCCTCTGAATAACCTTCTCAAAGACCCGATAACTGATACACTATATTGTAAGAGGTATCTGAAGTGTCATACTTACTAATATCACCAGATAGTCTTTGCATAATTAGCACGTTTTAACGTGTATTAACCATGAAAACTACTTCAGATTTAATTCCAGAATTTGAAAAACTATTCAGACAAAAATTACAACTAAATAATTGTAAACTTAGAAAGAAAAGACAAGAGAATAATTATGAAATTATTACTCCAGCTAAAGACATCTTTTTAATGTATTGGTCTGAGTTTCCAGAAGTTAACTTAATATATCAGGCTGTAGGGGTACGCACTCAGCAGACTAGTGTTTATGAACGAGCTATCCGCTCCCACATTAGTTCTAGTTTGAGTAGTATTCAGGAGAATCCTCACTCTGAATCACCATTATTGGTGAAATAGCTGACACTCAGATAACACAGACAATATTTACTAAGCTCTCGCCAGTTTTGTTATATAACTGACGAGAGTTGATCAACGAAAATGTGCTGAGCAAGAGATAAAAATGCAATCCGAAAAAAATCAAGATCAAGATCAGTTAGATTATAAAACCTTGTTAGCCAATGCAAAGCAAGCCTTAAAAGCTGAATATCAAAAATCAGCCGCTTTAGCATCCCAACTCAAAGCTATCAAAACTCAGTTAGAACAAGTTCAGGCTGAAAACAAAACTCTGAGAGAAAGTGCCTATGAAGATGTAGTTAAGCACTTTGAGGCACGTACTCAAGCAGCAGAAGCACTGGCACTAAAAACAGAAGTACGCCAAAAATTCCTTGAAGCCAATGGTTGTAAGGATGATGAGAGCTTCGATGCTCTATGGGATAAGATTAAAAATAAGATTCAGATCCAAGACAGTGAAGTGAGAATCGTTGCTCAAAATGGCACTCCTAAGTTCACCTTAACAGGCAGCATGATGACTTTGAGGGATTTTATTCAATCCCTCAAGCAAGATCCAATCTCTGGAAAATTTTTCTTGAGCTAGAGAGCCAAATTAATCAAAGCCTCTCGCTAAAAGCGAACTAACGATTGATTGTAGTCAAAAGTTATTTATCTTCGTCTCCTGGCGTTCGCTCTGACTTTGTTGGGCATTCCACTGCAAAGCAATTCACTCCAACATTTCAGATTGCGTAGTATTAATTATAAATATAACGATCCAAATGACACCACAAGACGCACGAAAATACGCACCAGCAACCGAGCGTAACCGCGAACCAATTCTAGAAGTACTTTTACAAGTGTTGCCGGAGAGCGGCACTATTTTAGAAATAGCAAGTGGTACTGGTGAACACGCAGTCTTTTTTGCATCCAGGCTCAAAGATTATCTGTGGCTCCCAACCGATGTAAATCCACAATCAAGAGCCAGCATTATTTCATGGACTGAACACAATGTATGTGATAACGTTTATGCACCGCTTGAGCTAGATGTAAGAGAACCAGTTTGGGCTGTGGAAAATGGTGGATTTGATTGGCTGAATACGAAGCCAATTGTTGCCATTGTCAACATCAACATGATTCACATTTCACCTTGGTCAGCCTGTCTAGGGTTAATGGCAGGGGCAGGTCGTATCCTAAAAGCAGGAGGTATCCTCTATTTGTATGGTCCCTTCAAACAAGGTGGAGAACATACAGCTGCGAGTAATGCAGCTTTTGACGAATATTTACGCACTGAAAACCCAGAGTGGGGTGTGCGTAACTTGGATGATGTCATAGCAGTAGCTAAGGCACAAAATTTGATCTTGCAACAGATTTACCAAATGCCAGCTAATAATCTTTCAGTAGTGTTTCAACGTTCAGGGTAAGTGAAAGTTTAGGTTTCAAAACCCTTCACTTGTATGAAGGGTTTTAACATCAGGTCACAGGAATCACTTTACACAATTCATTGAACAGTAAGTTAACTACTTTGCTCATCAGCTTGCCTTGGATGTGTTTACCACCTAGCAGCTTCTCACCCTGTTCGCTGACGTTAGCTTTGAGTGAGTCACGGCAGCTAATCAATTCCTTGGTCAGTTTGTTCTACCTAGTGATTGACTTTTACTGGGCTAAAAGCCACAGTGATTCTAACTGCTGCTTGCTACAAGGCAGGCTCTGTTGCTGTGCTTATATAGCAGTATGTATTAGACAATAAACTGGAAGGATGGCTTTTTTCCTGTAACTGCACACTTGTAGGAAACTAACAACTCTCGTCCGATAAAATTTATAGGTAGTTTACCTCCTGCACCAAAAATAGCTGAACTCTATAAACGCTTTCAATTAATATATCAAGCACTTAATAAACGATTCGTGATTCGTTCGGGAATCAAAGTAGAATCGACAGGTTTAAATAAGTTAGTGAACTACATTTTAGTGAAGTTCAAAAATAGTTATATGAAGCAATCAATTCTTGGCTAAACTCTGATTTGTTTCGCCCAATCGACCAAAAATTATGAGAGAAATTGGCTTTAGATGAATAATTTAAAGTTATTATTGAAGCAAGCGATTATCTTCTGCAACGGCTACCTTGGCATTTGTGGAATTTTATTGAGCATTACCAATTATGCGAAGTTGCTGTAAGTACTCCAAAATATGAGTGAGTAATGCCATTACCCAAACAGAAAAAAAATAAAGTTAGAATATTGGCAATTTTGGGTAATAGTCAAGAAATTGATATTCAGCAAGATAGAAATATTTTATGCCAGAAAGAAATTGTGAAGTTAATTACACAACAAAACGCCGATTACGTGATTACCTTAAAAAAGAATCAAGTAAATCTTTATGATGAAGTTGAAAAACTATTTAAGTCAGGGATAAGCACTGGTTTTCACTTGCTTGTGATATCCCTCTTGGCAATTCTTTTTTAGACGTTTATATGCTGCCTAGTTCTGAAAAACGTCTCGGTGTCGAAGGAATAGGTATTGCTCTTGGATATACAAATCGTTGGTTTTACAACCGCACACAAAGATAATCAAAATGGCTGAAAGGCTTACATAATAATGGTTGTACAGGCGCAGGAGTTGAGCTTTTTGTCACATTTTATTAGTCCAGTGGACAATGTTTAACTGTCCACTGGACGCAAAATTTAATTTCTTCTTAAGGCCGACTGCGAAAACCCTGTTTACCATTAACTTGGTCAAAGAGTACATCGTATTTATCAAACAAGGCGATTCCAGGATTTACAAATATAGTCAGTTCTGCCTGTGGCGAGATACTCAAATTCCAGCGATTAAATCCGTTACGGGTTCCTGGTGTCAAACTGTAATCAAAAATGCCATTAATTCCTACTTTCACAGCATTTGCTAACCCTAATACTCCTGGTTTGAGTTTACCTGCTGTAGAAGCTGACTTGAATTCAGTCAAACCATTAATAGTTCCAGTATCAGCGATCGCTCTGCTATTACACAAATTTTTCGCAGAACTCCCAGCAAGAGTTAAACAAACTTTGCTCAGTCGAGAGTCCCATCTTTTACCGGGTACACCATTAATTTCGGGTTGTTGACTCCAAGAAGCCATTTTGAAACCTGCTTGATTCTCAGCAGTTAAACCGAGAATTAGGCTGCCATTGTTGTTACTACCACCATTGCCAACGACGATAAATCCGTTACTCAGATTACCTGGTAATTTTCTCAACGGGTTATAGGGAAGTGATTTTTCAAAATAGTTAACACCGATAATTCCAGAAAATGGTACACCACTATTTGCTGAACATTTAGGTTTTTGGGCAGTACATTGGCGATTAGTAACAACCTGTACGGGAATAGGTTCGGCGGTGGGAATCAAACCAAACCGAACATTAGTGTAAACTAATTCTCCTTCCAGGATAGTACCATCACTTAATACTTCCTTGATATTTTGACCTGTTCTTTGGATCGGAGAATTACCTAAAAACTCTTTGGGAACTCTTAGCCCTGCTGACCCTGTATCTAATAAAATACGTTTTGGTTGACCATTTGCGATCACAACTTCCAAAAAATAGCCGCGAACACTTTGCCCAAGGGAAGGTTTTGGATATAAAGGTAAGGATATGGTGTTAAAAGTTGGCTTGCGGGGTGTATTTTGCGAGATATCGCGCAACGCTGAATTTGGGAAAAGAGCCGCAAATGCCGACTGGCGTTGCGCTGCTGGTTCAGGGGCGATATCCCAAAGGCTTTCGTAGTAGAAAAAGCCGATACCTAAACCGCGTTGTTGCACTGCTTCTACCTGGGATTGGATTTGTGGTATGGAAACAGGGCGATTTCGTAACCCCGCCATAATACCAATACCAGTTGGGATGATTTGTTGGGTTTCTAAAATTTCTGGGCGGGTAATTTGAGCGATAAAACTTTCCAAATCATTACGGTACACCTGCATAACCAACTCATCGACAATACCCAACCGTACCCAGTTGAGCCAGTCTTGCAGTTGCATTTTATAGGCGAAATTATAGTAATTAGGAGCAACTGAAAAAATAGCATTTGGTTTTCTGGCTTTCAGCGTTTGGTAGAGGTCTACCATGAATGCAGTAATTTTATCTGCCCGCCATTTTATCCATGCTTGGGCTTGGGGATTGGGTGGAGGAGGATTGCCAGTTTCTTGAGTATATAGACTTATCGTGTACTTATCGTAACCAAATTCTACAGGTAAACTCAGATGGTCGTCAAATTGAATGCCATCAGCATCGTATTGAGTCATAACTTCCATGACGAGTTCGCGGATAAAATTTTGCACTTCCGGGTGAAAGGGATTCAACCACGCTACTTCACCCGCAGCACTAATTGAAGTTTGAGTCCCATCCCCTTTTTGTGTTAGCCAATCTGGATGCTGTGATGCAAGTTCCGAAGTTAGAGGAACCATAAAACCAAATTCAAACCAGGGTATTGCTAGTAATCCTTGGCTACGGGCTTGAGTAATAATGTCTGCAATTACATCTTGTCCATCTATTCCCTTAAAGAAAAAGGGAATACCCATTTTCTGCATGATGGCACTGGGGTATTGTGTATAACCATCATTCCAAACTACGGGATAAACAGTATTAAAGTTTAACTGCCGCAGTTGGCTCATGGCTGCTTGCACCTGTGAACGATTTCTAAAAACGCTAAAATCGTTACCACTTAGCCACACTCCCCGAATTTCCTGACGAGGTTGAGGAGGTAGTTGGGCAACGGCAGGGGCAAAGCTGTTGAGTAACAATACCAGAAAAAATGATATCAGACATAATAATGGCAGCAGACGCTTTTTCAAAAGCCCCGGCGATGTTTCTTGACTCGCTACGTGTAGCTTGCTTAGACCTAGTAGTACTTGTCTGTGTACAGGCTTAAATAGTAAGTTAGTTAGAGTTGCATTAATTTTTCTACTTTTTTCCCAAAACTGAATTGTCATTACTTCTGCTTACTAAATGAGGTTAATTGGTTATATTTAATACCATATAAACGTTAAATTGCTACACCAGGAAAACTGATGCAGTAATTTAGCTGCAAGATATTTGACGCAGTTATAAGGTTAGTAGTGCCAAATAAAAATGTTTCAAATGTAAGCTCTAGTCGAGATGCTGTGATGAAATTTATTGTTGTGCCATCGTCAAACCCATGAATTTCAAACCTCACCAAAACACTTTTGACGACAAACTAAGCGCAAGTATTGGGCTGGCCATTGGATTGCTGTTCATTGGGGGCGGTTTTTGGGTACGTAACATCATCGCCCACGAAAGTGCAACCCTAAACGAAACACGCGGCACGGTGGTAGACAGCATCAGTCGTCGCGATCGCAGCAGTACGAACAACAATGAGCAAAAAGAAACCTATGCGCCAGTTATCGAGTTTCTAGCCAACGGTAAACGCACTCGCTTTACAGGCAATTATGAGTCCTACCGCTCCAGCAACGGCCAGATGGTGGTGGTACGTTACAATCCTAAACAACCCATAAACACTGCGCGTGTGGTGAATCCGCTGGAAGGCTTAGTACCTTGGGGAATGTTTGGTATGGGTGGGGTTAGCTGTGGTTTTTAGCGTGGGTACACTGTTACCTATACGCTGGTCTTCAGGTGAGTGACTATAGATTTGATAGTTGGAGATTAGATATATTTTGATTTTCGTGCTGACTTTGGCGGCGTTCGGTGTGCGCCAAAATATTTCTCACTCCGGTAACGCAACCACACCCGCAACACTTGCGGAATCTGGTCTTTTTGTTCCTTAGTTAGAGTGTTGTAAAGGGCTAAGGCGCGATCGCGTTCGCCCCGACAAGCAGCATTGTTGTGAGCATCCCAATAGCTGCGGGCTACTCGAATCCGCCGACAGACTTCTTTAATGGGCGCGTCTCCCGTAAGTGGAGTGTCTTGCTTGGTCATACTCAAATGCTATAAATTTCTAATATCATCCTAGCGAGTCAGATTTATCTTGACACTTCAAATTTCAAGCTGACTGATTTCGCTGAGTTAATTCATTGCTGTTTCTTATAGTTATCCAACCAGATGAGGGGTAGAGCGATAATGCTAGGCAATGACTGAATCAGATGTGAATAGCACTAAGATAAATCCAAAGTCTTGTGTTGCCTCGTTCCCAGCCTGGAGGCTGGGAAACCATTTTGGAAGGCTCCGCCTCCTCTTTCTTGACTAGAGGCAGAGCCTCTTGGAACTCGTTCCCAGTCTGAAGACTGGGAACAAGGTTACACAAGCCTTTTAGCTTTTATTAGTGCCATTCAAGTCTGAACCTTATATGTTTACCCATAGCTAAGACCGCAAAAAAAGTGATGAAAGGGATAATTTTTTGTACAACAATACAAGTAGGAATCTCAGCAATCATAGGATTGCTCTGGGCAATAATTTATCTACTGTATAGCCAAAATATTTTCCGTCCTGCTGATATTGTTTGCTACTCAGCTGGTAGCTTTGGAGGAGTGCGGGCAGGCATCCAGTTACGCGCTTTTCTGTCAGAGATGGGAATGCCTACTATTTCAAGCATTTTCGCTATTTCTAAAATTGGAGACTCTCTGAATGAAGCAGGTACTTCACAGGAAGCTGCTTTGACCAAAAGAGTCAGTCAATTTTTGGATGAATTAGAGTGGTACGAAGAAGCATTGCAACGACAAAGAAAAGAAAAAGGGTAAGGATTCAGGTCTAATATTTAGGAAGCAGTGATGGCCGAGACAGATAATTATTAGAATTAGCCAGCAGTGCTTGTGCAAAAAAGTCAATCA
>NZ_JBALEF010000011.1:0-1571 GCF_036918245.1 Nostoc sp. | reverse complement strand
CGACCGACCTAGGTTAGACCAACTTACTATCTATATAGCTGTTTGCTTTTTGATATCTAAGGGGTGTAGGTCTCCCTAAAAAGGAGGTGATCCAGCCACACCTTCCGGTACGGCTACCTTGTTACGACTTCACCCCAGTCACCAGTCCTGCCTTAGGCATCCTCCCCCCCTAAGGGTTTGAGTAATGACTTCGGGCACTACCAGCTTCCATGGTGTGACGGGCGGTGTGTACAAGGCCCGGGAACGAATTCACTGCAGTATGCTGACCTGCAATTACTAGCGATTCCTCCTTCACGCAGGCGAGTTGCAGCCTGCGATCTGAACTGAGCTCCGGTTTCCGGGATTTGCTTGCATTCGCATGCTTGCTGCCCTCTGTCCGGAGCATTGTAGTACGTGTGTAGCCCAAGGCGTAAGGGGCATGCTGACTTGACGTCATCCCCACCTTCCTCCGGTTTGTCACCGGCAGTCTCTCTAGAGTGCCCAACTTAATGCTGGCAACTAAAAACGAGGGTTGCGCTCGTTGCGGGACTTAACCCAACATCTCACGACACGAGCTGACGACAGCCATGCACCACCTGTGTTCGCGCTCCCGAAGGCACTCCCAGCTTTCACCAGGATTCGCGACATGTCAAGCCTTGGTAAGGTTCTTCGCGTTGCATCGAATTAAACCACATACTCCACCGCTTGTGCGGGCCCCCGTCAATTCCTTTGAGTTTCACCGTTGCCGGCGTACTCCCCAGGCGGGATACTTAACGCGTTAGCTACGGCACGGCTCGGGTCGATACAAGCCACGCCTAGTATCCATCGTTTACGGCTAGGACTACTGGGGTATCTAATCCCATTCGCTCCCCTAGCTTTCGTCCCTCAGTGTCAGTTACGGCCTAGCAGAGCGCCTTCGCCACTGGTGTTCTTCCTGATCTCTACGCATTTCACCGCTACACCAGGAATTCCCTCTGCCCCGAACGTACTCTAGCTATGTAGTTTCCACTGCTTGTATCTAGTTGAGCTAGACTCTTTAACAGCAGACTTACATTGCCACCTGCGGACGCTTTACGCCCAATCATTCCGGATAACGCTTGCATCCTCCGTATTACCGCGGCTGCTGGCACGGAGTTAGCCGATGCTTATTCCTCAGGTACCGTCATTGTGTTCTTCCCTGAGAAAAGAGGTTTACGACCCAAGAGCCTTCCTCCCTCACGCGGTATTGCTCCGTCAGGCTTTCGCCCATTGCGGAAAATTCCCCACTGCTGCCTCCCGTAGGAGTCTGGGCCGTGTCTCAGTCCCAGTGTGGCTGATCGTCCTCTCAGACCAGCTACTGATCGTCGCCTTGGGAGTCCATTACACTTCCAACTAGCTAATCAGACGCGAGCTCATCTTCAGGCAATTAATCTTTCACCCCGAAAGGCACATCCGGTATTAGCCACCGTTTCCAGTGGTTGTCCCAGACCTAAAGCCAGATTCTCACGCGTTACTCACCCGTCCGCCACTGTGCCCGAAGACACCGTTCGACTTGCATGTGTTAAGCATACCGCCAGCGTTCATCCTGAGCCAGGATCAAACTCTCCGTTTTG
>NZ_JBALEF010000010.1:0-50260 GCF_036918245.1 Nostoc sp. | reverse complement strand
AAGCACCAAAGCATTGAGGAGCGGAATGAAGGGAAACTTTCACGTTCCGTTTTGAAGACCAACGGGGTTGGTGACAGCCTCGTTGAGTTTAATCTGTCTGACGCTCTCTACGTTCGCGCAGCGTGTCGCAGACAGACGCTCTTGCTAGCTTGTTTCTGTGTAAGAGTACGCAAAGCTACCGCTGCGCTATCTCCTGTGGCGACCTTTCGTGGAGCTTACAGGTTTAAATCCCTCACCAAAATCTCTGATTTGGTGGATTGGAATTAGATGGGGTTGAAGCCTCGCCTCATCTAAATTCCAACCTCCTGCCTTCTTCACTAATTGTCAAGGTTGAAAACTTTAGTCATAAACTCTCAAAAGCATGGATACACTTCGTTTAAGCAAAAAAACTGCCAACAAAATTGCCTTTCCTTTTGTGCATAGTTCTGATGAGGCTGTAATTGTAGGCGATCGCAATCTCACTGTTGAAGAAGTAACTAGTGTAGCGCGTTATGGAACACGGGTACGTTTAACTGACGATCTAGAAAGATTGTCTAATATCCAAGCATCCTGCGATTTTATTCGCCATGCAGTTGAATCTGGCGAACCTATTTATGGGGTGACAACTGGTTTTGGTGGTATGGCAAATGTAGTAATTTCTCCTGAATCTGCGGCGTTACTACAAAATAATTTGATGTGGTATCACAAAGTAGGTGCAGGAAAAAAATTACCTCTGGCTGATGTTCGGGCTGCAATGCTTCTACGTGCAAACTCCCACATTAGCGGTGCATCGGGGATTCGTTTGGAAATCATCAAGCGGATGCTGATATTCCTCAATGCTGGTGTTACACCTCATGTCTGCGAATATGGGTCAATTGGTGCTAGTGGTGATTTAACACCTTTAGCATATATCACTGGGGCATTGATTGGTTTAAATTCCAGCTACACCGTTGACTTTAACGGTGAAGAAATAAATGCACTAACAGCACTGAAAAAGCTGGGTTTAGAGCCATTACAACTACTTCCGAAAGAAGGGTTGGCGATGATGAATGGCACATCAGTGATGACAGGTATCGCCGCCAATTGCGTCTACGACACCAAAAATCTTTTAGCATTAGCAATGGGCGCTCACGCCTTAGCTATTCAAGGTTTAAATGGGACTAATCAATCATTTCACCCATTTATTCATCAGCTGAAACCACATTCAGGACAAAAATGGGCTGCTAACGAAATGCTCAACCTGTTGGAAGGTTCACGGTTAGTTCGAGAAGAGTTAAATGGTTCTCACGACTATCGCGGCGAAGATCCAATTCAAGACCGTTATTCACTGCGTTGTTTACCTCAATATATGGGGACAATTGTCGATGGACTTGAGCAAATTCAAAAACAAATTGAAGTAGAAGTTAACTCTGTAACTGACAACCCGCTCATCGATGTGGAAAACCAAGCAAGTTATCATGGTGGCAATTTCTTAGGGCAGTACATTGGCGTAGGCATGGATCAATTGCGTTACTACATTGGGTTGTTAGCTAAACATTTGGATGTTCAAATAGCCTACTTGGTAGCACCAGAATTTAACAATGGTCTTTCTGCATCTTTAGTTGGTAATAAAGAGCGGAGTGTAAATATGGGTTTGAAGGGATTACAAATTACTGGCAACTCGATTATGCCTTTGTTAACCTTCTATGGAAATTCCATAGCTGACAGATTTCCTACCCACGCAGAACAATATAACCAAAATATCAATAGTCAAGGTTTTGCTTCGGCAAATTTAGCGCGTCAATCAGTAGAAATCTTTCAACAATATATAGCGTTCGCCTTGATGTTTGGCGTGCAAGCAGTTGATTTACGCACATACAAAACTGTTGGACGTTATGATGCCCGCGTCACCCTCTCGCCAGCAACCAGAAATTTATATCTAGCAATCCGCGATGTAGTCGGACAAGCGCCTTCTCCTGGCAGACCTTACATCTGGAATGACCACGAACAAGCTCTAGACGAACATATTGCCAATGGTGGACAGATTGTGCAAGCAGTTAACGATCTTTTGTTGACTTTGCACTCTTAATACCAATTATGCACGCGCTAAACACTAGATACAATCTCAATCTCTAATTAACAGTCATAATTTTTTCAAATTGGAGAGAAAATACAATGGTTAAACAAAGCATCTACCAAGATGTACTTAAAAAGCCTCCAGGCCCATTCAGTTTTCCGATTGTTGGCTGCTTTCCACAAATGTCAACAAATCCGCTGCAATTCCTCACCAATGCAGCGCGTAAATATGGTGGCGTTGTCCATCTGGGGTCAATCGGCCCGCAACAACTTTACTTGATTGCCGATCCAGATTGTGTGAAGTATGTCCTGCAAGAAAATCCTCAGAACTATACAAAAGGTGAAAATTTCCAGGACATGAAACTAGTAATTGGTGAAGGCTTGGTAATTAGCGAGGGTGACTCATGGCGTTCCCAGCGTCGTTTAATGCAACCATCTTTTCACCGCCAGCAAATCGCCACAATGGTCAATGACATGACCCAGCTTACCGCCCAGATGGTAGAACGCTGGCAAAAAATTCCACCCGGTGGAACCCTCGATGTCTCTGCACAGATGCTCGTGCTGACACAGAAGATTCTCCTGAAGACGACTTTGAGTATCGATGCTGATAGCGACACCAGCGAACTAATTCAGGCTTGGAATACTATCTACAAGTTCCTTAGCGATCGCTTGTGGGCTATCATCAAGCCGTCTATTAGCTTTCCCACGCCAAAAAATCGCCAGTTTAAACAAGCAATCAACACCCTCCGCACAATTGCCAACAGCATCATCCAACAACGCAAACAAGGCAATCATACCACTCATGACATACTTTCAATGTTTATGAATACTCAGGATGAGTCTGGCAAGGGATTGAGTGACCAGCAATTACATGACCAGATAGTTGGACTCTTCTCTGCTGGATTTGAGACTTCAGCTGTAACACTTTGCTGGATCTGGTACTTGCTTTGCAAATATCCCACTGTGGAACGCCAGTTACAAGCAGAACTGACTACGGTATTGGCTGGAAGAACCCCGACCTTCGAGGATTTGCCACACTTAAAATATACCAAAATGGTTGTTCAGGAAGCAATGCGTCTTTATCCGGGTGCGTGGGTTTATGCCCGCAACAACTTGGGCGATGATTTGATTGGCGGCTATCATATCCCAGCTGGCTCCATGCTCTTGTTCAGTCCCTTTGTCACCCACCGCCTCCCTGCTTTTTGGGATAATCCTGAAGGCTTTGATCCTGAGCGATTCACCCCAGAACGTTCTGTTGATCGTCCGCGTTATGCATACTTTCCTTTCGGCGGTGGCCAACGTCAATGCTTAGGTGACATCTTTGCTTTAACAGAAATTCAGTTGATTGTAGCAATGGTGTGTCAACGTTTCCGCCTTAATCTACTGCCTGAACACCCGGTTGAGTGCCAGCCATTACTAACTCTGCAAACACGCAAAGGCATTCTGATGACATTGCAGCCACGAACTGAACTTGATAACGTCAGTCAGCTAAATACTCAAAAGACATTATTACAGCAGTTTTCATGTATTTGAACCACATCTGTTGTAGGGGCGCAAGGCCTTGCGCCCCTACCGCGTAGTCTATTTACCTGAAAATAGCTGTAACACTGAATTCCGATCGGAGACGCTCCGCTCCTGAGTTCTGAATTCTTCTTATCAATCAATATTGAATTAGACAAAGGTAATCAAGTCGAGTGAGTCTTTTTAGCCATGAATATTGCCCATCATATCGAGCGGGGTTTTCAACTTTATCCTGACAAAATCGCTCTGATATTTGAAGAGAACTCTTTTACTTACAAACAGCTTAATCAACTAGCAAATCGTCTAGCCAACAGTTTAAGTGGATTAGGAATTAAAAAAGGCGATCGCGTAGTTTTGTTTTTGCCAAATATTCCAGAATTTATCATTTCTTATCTTGGCATTCTCAAAATCGGTGCAGTTGTCGTCTCAGTCAATGTTATGCTGAAAAGCAATGAAGTGAGCTATATTCTCAATGATTGTGCTGCTAAGGCAATAATTACCACAGAGTCACTCGTTGAAAATGTACCAGAGGCAGATTTACCCGAACTGCAACATATTTTGATTGCAGAGGGTAGCACCAAAAAGGGAATTACTTTAGCGAAATTAATGGAAAGTGCTTCTGGCAATGCAGATGCTATTGAAATAGATCGCCATACTCCTGCTAGCATCGTCTATACGTCGGGAACAACAGGTTTTCCGAAAGGAGCGACCCTTAGTCACGGCAACATAATTTCTAATATGTATTCCCAAAACCGTTGTTGTGGAATGCAACCAGATGACCGATTACTACTTTACTTACCGTTATTTCATTGCTTTGGTCAAAATGCTATTCTCAATGCAGCATTAAATGTCTGCGCCACAATTATCCTAAAACGTCGATTTGACTTTGAGCAAATACTTAACGCGATCGCTACTCATCAAGTAACAATGTTCTTTGGAGTACCAACGGTATTCATCAATCTTCTAAATAGTGATTTATCTGGCTACAACCTCAATGGTGTACGTTACTACTTTTCAGCCGCCGCACCGATGCCAATTGAAGTTGCACAAACTTGGCGGGATAAATATGGAAAAGTCATTAATGAAGGATATGGTTTAACTGAAACATCACCATGTGCATCTTATAATCACGATTTAAAATACAAACTCGGTTCCATTGGCGCTCCAATTGAGAATGTAGAAATGAAAGTGATTGACGATAATGGTCGTCAAGTAGAGCTTGGTGAATTGGGTCAGATAGTAATTCGAGGCCCTAACGTCATGCTTGGTTATTGGAATCGCCCATTGGAAACTGCGGAAGTAATTAAAAATGGCTGGTTCCATACTGGTGATATTGGTTGGGTAGATGAAGATGGTTTTTTCTACATCGTTGACCGCTTAAAAGACATGATTAACGTGTCTGGATTTAAGGTATATCCGACTGAAGTTGAAAATGTGATTTATCAACATTCATCTGTTACTGAGGTAGCTGTATATGGCATTAAGGATGCTATCAAAGGTGAGATAGTTCAGGCAAATATTATCTTGAAGCAGGGGAAGATAATTAGCGAAGAACAAATCCTCAAATTTTGCTCTGAAAGAATGGCAAAATATAAAATTCCTTGTGCTATAAATTTTGTAGATTCTCTGCCAAAAACCCCAACGGGTAAAATTCTAAAACGAGTTTTACGCCAGCAATCCAGCTCTCAATTAGCTGCTACTAACAACTAAATGCTAGCTTGAGCAAAGTAATCAATAAAGCTAAAAACTCAACAAATAGGAATCAAGGTTGACAATGGTAAATACTAAATATATCAACAAAAAAGCTAATTCTTCTCAAGCTTTGGGAACAAAAATTAATCCTCCATCGAATCAAATTTCATTTGAAACTTCAACTGGATCTTCCATTTTCTCTCCTGCATCGCTAAATGAAAAATCTTCAGACTCAGAATTAACCCCTACGGTTGCAGAGGCTCTAGTTGAGATCCTGGAAAATTTGGGAGTTAACTATGCATTTGGTGTTTCAGGAGGCGGTATTGGACCATTATGGGCGACATTAAACCGTAGCAGCATCGAATTGCTTCACTTTCGCCATGAATCAGGAGCAGCTTTTGCCGCTACCGAGGCTTATTTTGCCAGCGATCGCCCCGTCGTGGTATTCACTACTACAGGCCCTGATATCACTAATGCTCTGACTGGGCTTTTTGCTGCACGAGGGGAAGGAGCAAAGGTAATTTTCTTGTCAGCTGCAACCTCAACTGGAAATCGCGGTCGGGGAGCTTGTCAAGAAACCAGCGCCCACACAATGCCCTACTCAGGAATTTTTACCTCAGGCCCACTTTTCAATTACGCAACAATATTAGAGTCTGGAGATCAATTACCAGAAATTTCTCGCAGACTTGCCCAAGGTTTAGCACAACCAGGCAGCTTTGTAGCCCATATTAGTGTTCCCACCCCAATACAGACGACACCATTAAAAGTACAGTTACCTCAGCCAGCATTTTCTCAATCTGTACCAACTGCTATACTCAGCGGACAAATGGTTTAGTGCGACCCGAAGCACTGATGGATGCAATTCAACGGCTGATTATTGAGGGCAGCGATGCCTCAATCTTAGCTGAAGCGGGTAACTCTTTTGCTTGGGCAACTAATTTATTGCGATTTAACCAACCAGGTCGTTACCGGATTAGTACTGGTTTTGGGTCTATGGGTCATGCTGCCACTGGGGTAGTTGGTACGGCATTAGGGCGAAAAGGTAAAGCCGTTGCGATTGTTGGGGACGGAGCAATGCTGATGAACAATGAGATTAGCACAGCAGTGAAATTCGAGATTCCAGCTGTCTGGATTGTACTCAACGATGGACGCTACAATATGTGCGCCCAAGGAATGGCGTTGCAGGGGTTAAGTGGGAACGTCCCTATAGATACGGAGATACCGAGTACTAATTTTGCCGCGATCGCTAGAGCTATGGGAGCCAACGGCATCTGTGTTAATACTGAATCTGACTTGGAAGTAGCTATAGAAAAAGCACTTACTTCTACTGTTCCATTCATTGTGGATGTGAAGATTGACCCAACCCGACCCGCACCGATTGGAGGTCGCATTCAAAGTCTGATTAAGCAAGGAGCCATAGAAGCCAAAACAGGACGTTCCTAAATCTGTGCATCTACGTAAATCCTCAATCTGCTGCCCATAAATTAATCAAAAAGTCATAGCAATAAGACTTACGCACTCAAAACCTAAAACCTTGATCCCCCCTAACCCCCCTTTTTAAGGGGGGATCTAAAAAGCCCCCTTTTTAAGGGGGTTGGGGGATCTCTTATCGACTGCTATATCAGTATTTTCCAATTCCATTGCCTAACGCCAAAAACAAAATCAAAAGGAGATTTGTCATGACAACATTAGAACCAGTAGGTATTCGCGCAGTCTCAGTTAACTTTCCTAGCATCATCCGCACAAACAATTACTACAGAGAGAATTTCCCCAAGATGGTTGCTGAGGCCGAACAAAAAACCCTGGCGAAACTGTTTGTACCCGATAATGCCACAGTCGATAGTGACAACGATATCTGGTCACAAGAGGTAGCACCGTATATGTCAGATCCCTTCCGTGGTACTGTCGAACGAAGGGTTTTAGCTGCCGATGAGACTTCGCTCTCACTAGAGTATCACGCCGCTATCGATGCTCTCGAAGCCGCAAAGCTATCTCCTGAAGACATCGATCTCATGCTCGTTACTTCACTGTTTCCAGAGCAAATCACACCTGGTAATGCTGCCTTTCTCGCTGGAAAACTAGGACTACAAGGTGCGGCGTGGAATATAGAATCAACTTGTACTTCAGCGTTAGTTTCACTTCAGACGGCCTGTTCTTTGGTGCAAACGGGACGGTATCGCAATGTGTTAGCGGTTGTCTCAACTACGTATTCACGCTATACCGACGAAAATGATACTCTGGCGTTTTTATCAGGCGACGGTGCTGGAGCTTTTGTAGTTGGTAAGCTGAAACCAAATCAAGGTATTCTTGGTACGAAAATTGCCAATACCTCTGCTACCTGTGGAGCCTTCTATAATGAATTCACCACCGATGAGCATGGCAACGTCAAAATGTTCATCCGAGGCGGCAAGGGTGCAAGTAAGATGTTTAACGAAACGACAGTGAAGTTTATTCGTCTATGTTGCCACGGTGCGATCGCTGATGCTGGACTCACTTTAGATCAAATCAACTTTTTTGTTTTTAATACACCCAGTGCTTGGTATTCACGAGTTTGCATCCGCGCTCTAGATATTGAACCAGAGCGTACAATCAACATCAATCCTCTATATGCCAACATTGGGCCAACCTTTCCCGTTGCTAATCTGTATCACGCCGCCCACGCAGGTAAAATTCGTGAAAACGATTTAGTTCTCGTCTATACAATGGGTTCGTCATCTAATGCTGGTGGTTGTGTAATGCGTTGGGGCGATGTCGCGCTAGGCCCTGCTCCCGCTCCCTCAGTCAGCCTTTTTCAACCAGAGGATAGAATTCCGATTCGTCACTAGAATTCTAGTCCTATATCAATTTGAGATTGTGCATAAAACTGTATTGGTATTCCTTTCACAATACAAGGATTATGTACATACAGATGGTATTTTTGCCGATAACGCGTAGGCGTAGCCCGCCGTAGGCATCGCTTACCAAACAATGAAATTCCCAGCATTCAAGTATAGCTATATTGCGAGATAACTAAAATGGCTTTGTTGAATAAATTCTCGATGGCTTCTGCTATCAGCGTCACAGCACTTTTAGTGTTAGGAATGGTTGGCATAAATCCAGCCGAAGCTGCTCTTTTTAAATTTACTTTCGAGGGTGAAGGAGCAAATGGTTACTTTATTTATGATGACTCAGCTAATAAGATAGAACCTCTTGGGCCGAACTTTCCTCTTGCTGAGTATGATGGCTCAGTGGAAAAGTATTTTGTTAATGCAGGGGATATTCTGGCTCAGGGAACAAAAGGATCGCAGCAAGATATACATGATGAGGCCAGAAATATTGTTTATCTTGGACGTGCTGGTAATTTGGGCTACGATGGTGCCATTGATGACTTTATTCTTTACGTTCCTCCGGCTGCTCGTGGGCAGCAATACGGTTTGTCAATTCGCTTTAGTTACCCAGAAGGAAGCTTTTCAGATTCTGTTGTCCTACAAACGAGCCTACCTGACACCGCTAGACTCAGAGTTTACCCATACTGGGACTTTCCTAATACGACGGGAGACTACACCTTTGAAGGAACTGTTAAAACAAAAATCGAGCAAATTCCTGAACCTGCATCAGTGTCTGCATTACTGGGAGTGGGTGCTTGGTTTATCTTCCGTCGTCAGTGCCGACAATTATTATCTGCACAGGATTAATTACACCGAGCCAGTTTAGTATATTTAGGTCAAAAAAGAATGCAACAAATAGACCATTTTTAGAGACGCGATTCATCGCGTCTTTAGCTAAGATATGTTGCAATCATTAATTTAATTGGTATTAGTTTTAAGAACTAATTTGGCGATCAATCTTTTAGAAAGGTAATAAAAATGGCTCTATTGAATCAATTATCGCTTCCTGCAATTTCAAGCGTAGTAGCATTAGTCATGTCAGTAACATTAAACATAGATACCGCTCAGGCAGCATTGTATAAATTCACTTTCGAGGGTGAGGGAGTGAACGGTTACTTTACTTACGATGACACTACCATAGGGTTTGCAGATTCACCGATTGCTACAGGATATTTTGAAGGGGGAGATGATTATAAATTTGACTTAGGCGAGAAGGGAGTTTTTCAAGGAACTATTGGTAATCCGATTGTTTTTTTACCCCGTCTAGAAGATGGTATTACAGCACCTGAAACCGACGATTTTCTTTGGGAAGTACTCGCTTCTCAACGGGAACCAGCATCCCCCTTCGCTTTCGTGAACTATTTTCATTACCCAAAGGGTTCATTTGAGGGATCTACTGCTATACGAACAACAGTCCCAAGTACTGCAATCCTTGATGTCTATCCAAATGTGGACTTTCCTAATTCAATAGGCAACCTGCTGTATACAGGAACTGTCCAAACCCGAATTGAGAAAGTTCCTGAACCTGCATTGTTACCTGCATTGTTGGGAGTAGGCGCTTGGTTTATCTTTCGTCGTAGACCAAAATTAAGTACTTAAGGGTCAAATCAATATGGATAAGCTCACATTTCTTACACATACATATCAACAAACTAATATATCAGCGACACTCGGAGAATGGCGGGTGCGGGGACTCCGGGGTGCAACTACAGTTAGTCACAACTTACCACAAGCGATCGCCGAAGCTGTGGATAAGTTATTGAATGCTTTAGAAGTCAAAAATCCGCTAGATCCTGCCGAAATCGTTAGTGTTACTTTTTCCGCCACTCCTGACTTAGATGCAATATTTCCGGCGGCGGTGGCGCGTCGTCGTCCGGGGTGGGAGCAAGTTCCTCTGTTGGATGTACAGCAAATGCAGGTAAACAGTAGCCTTAAATGCTGTATTCGGGTGCTAATTCACTTCAATACTTCTATGCCTCAGAATGCATTACGCCCGATCTATTTGCGCGGTGCTGCACAGTTACGCCCAGATATAGCGATATTTACTTAAACGTAGCCCGCCCTTAGACATCGCTCTTCGATGCAGAAAACAAATTAATAATATATTTGAAAAGTCTTATGCTTCCAGAAAAGCTGAAAAAAATTGACCAACAACTCATTGATTTACTAGGTAAAAGAATTGCAGTTTTGGCTGAATCACAATCCATTTCTTTAGAGGAACAAATTACTAATTTTGCATTTGACTTGGTGCAGGCTCGTGTTCCAGAGTCAATGTGGCAAAACCTGGTTACAGGTTGTAGCTCTGCTGTTGCTAGTGCATTTTCGCCTCCAACTAAGACCAAGCCACGACGGGTTACTCTAGTTGGCGGACAGGGGATGATGGGGCACTTCTTCCAGCAGAAGTTCTCAGCCGCCGGTCACTACGTCAGTATTCTCGATCGGGGTGATTGGGAACAAGCAGAATCACTGCTAGAAAAAGCAGATTTAGTTTTAGTTTGTGTTCCGATTGAACATACAATAGAGGTTATTTATAAACTCGGTAAATGTCTTTCTCCAACTACTGCTTTAGCTGACATTGCTAGTATTAAAACTCCAATATTACAGACTATGCTTGAGGCGCATAGCGGGCCTGTAATGAGCTTGCATCCAATGTTTGGTCCAGGCATCAAATCGTTCTTGTCTCAAAAAGTTGTAGTCTGTTCTGGTCGTGGAGATGATGCTTTCCAATGGCTTCTGGATTTAATTCAAAATGATGGTGGCAAACTTATTGTATCTACACCAGAAGAACACGACCAAATGATGATTGCTGTTCAAGCAATCCGTAACTTTAAAACCTTTAGTCTTGGGGTTTTTCTAGCAGAAGAAGAGATTGACATCCGTCGAAGCTTAGATTTTTCTAGCCCAATTTTCCGTCTAGAAATTGATATAGTTGACCGCTTATTCACTCAGTCTGCACCTCTGATAGTAGATATTATGCTTGCTACATCAGAGCGTCGTGAAGCCATTAAACGACTAGCATTCACTTATAATCGGTTGGCGCAATTAATTATTCACAACGATCGAGATAGCCTGATTCGGGAGTTCAAAATAACTCATAGCATTTTGGGAGAAGAAATGAACTCTGCTGTAGAGGAAAGTACTCAGATGATTAACACCCTGAGTACACTCTTAGCAGCTAGGGATGTCGAACAAAAACAACCATATTTTGTTAATAAACAAAGTGCGATGCTTTCTCTACGAGAGGCTTCTCTTTCAGAGACGCTAACGCGAACGCCAACGGCGGGCGTAGCCATCGCTAATCAACCTATAGCATCATGAGCCGATAAGAGTTTCAGAGAGTTCTTGCATAAATCCAAGACCTTGTAGACTCAACGCTAATTTTTACAATATAACCAAAAATGTTAACCAGAAAGCAATTTTTAACGATGAGCGCAGGTTTAGGAGTAGGAATTCTGCTTCCCGAAGTACTCAAAGCCAAGAGAACCTATGCAGCCTCGCCTCGACTCTCAAAATTTACCGAGTCTCTGCCTATTTCATACCCGATTTCACCACCTAGTACCTTAGATATTGCGCCAGGTAAACATTCGTTCCACAGCAGCTTAGGGTCTTTTCCCACCTGGGGTTACGGCGGATTGTCTTATCTTGGCCCCACTTTCGAGGTAACAAGGGGAACGCCCGTTAGGATTCGGGTATTCAACAAACTCGGTACTCATCCATTAGCTGGGTCAGTTGATACAAGCTTACATGGTGTCAATGCGTCTGATATAACTAACCCACGGACAGTCATACACTTACACGGCAGCAATACCGAACCTGACAGCGATGGTTATCCAGAAGACACCTACCTGCCCGGACAGAGCAATTTGTACAACTACAACAACAATCAAGAAGCCGGGACACTCTGGTATCATGACCATTCCCTTGGTATGACTGCCTTGAACCTCCAAGCCGGTCTGGCTGGGATGTATCTGATTCGGGATGACGACGATCCTATAGGTGGCACACTAGTATGGTCTGCCTTTTGACAACTACAATGGCTCCTGTTTCAGCCGCAATTTTTAATTTTTCCTACTCTGGTACGAGTGTACTTGACCCAAACGACATTGTTACAGTTGCAGGAAAATTAACAACTAAGCCCTACGATTCAGCCACAAATAGTTATGAAATTATAGATATTACTGGCACAAGAAATGGCAACCCAATAGAGTCTTTATTATCTCCAGGATCATTTCTTGACAATGACAATCTCTTATTAGCTGAAACTCTGGCATTGGATGAATTCGGATTTGCTTACACTGTAGGAGGAGCATCATATAATGTGTTTTACACTTATGACTACTTAGAAATAGGGGAGCAAGGTTATTACACAGGTTATCCCCTCAATTCTTTTTCTATAACACCTATCCCTGAGTCTTCGTTAATGTTAGGTATACTAAGTATAACTGTTTTAGTGGCTATCAAAAAAAAGAAAAGGTAGGTTCGCTCATTTGAAAAACTAGATAATCCTAATTCGGATGTTGCTGATTCAGGTCAAATTATAGAGAAAATTCATCAGTAACAGTATCACCTAAATCAACTAAAATCAGCCAAATGGTAAACAAGTTTTGGAGGCAACTTTATATAAGATTTATCTAAAAGTTTAAAATATCTAATGATTCTTCTATTTCTAAATCTAATATTATTTCTCGTGTATCTTTGAGTGCTTTTAGTTTACCTTCTTGGCGATAGATGTCTGCCGCTTTTTGAAAATCTTCAATTGCTCCCGGTTTATCTGCAATTTCTAAACGAATATTACCACGATTATAATAAGCATCAGCATAATTAAAATTAATCTGGATTGCCTGAGTATAATCTTCAATTGCGCCCTCAAAATCTCCTAAATCTGAACGAGCATTAGCACGATTGTAATAGGCATCAGCATAACTAGGATTAATCTGGATTGCTTGAGTATAATCTTCAATTGCACCCTCAAAATCTCCTAAATCTGAACGAGCATTACCACGTTTTTTATAAGCTATGGCATCTTGAGGATTAATCTTGATTGCTTGAGGAAATCCTGGCTGAGAGCCTAATAAATAACGAGCAATTCCACGGTTTTTATAAGCATCAGCATAATGAGGATTAATTTTAATCGCTTGGGTATAATCCTCAATTGCTCCTTGGTTATCTCCAACATGAGAGCGAGCTTCAGCCCGATTTTTATAGGCTATGGCAACATTAGGATTAATTCTAATAGCTTGGGTATAATCATTAATCGCTTCCTCTAATCGCCCCAGTTGATAGAGAGCTAAACCTCGTTTATTGTAAGATTTTGCATCATAAAGATTCATCTGGATTGCCTGAGTATAATCTGCGATCGCAGCTTCGTAATCTCCTATTTGATAGTGAGCTAAACCTCGTTTATAATATAAAAAATCAACATTGCCCTGATTAACTTGTAAGGCTTGATTATAGTTAGTAATTGCATTTGTATATTCTCCCTTTTGAAAGCATTCATCAGCCAGCTTTAGATAAAATATATTTAAATCTTCATTATGATATTCAGGCTGAAAAGAAGATTTTAGTACCTGATGATTAGTTGGCTTAGATAGAATTTCCTGTTTTGGAAGATATTTATAAATAGATGGTTGTTGCCGAGAAGAATTATTTATAGAAGATTGTAACTGTTCTAGATAGCACCATAAACCACCACCATATAGTAATTGTTCTATCCCAAAAGAAATTTTACCAGTCTTCAACTTAATCATTCGGGTTGGGAGAAAACCAGCCACAAAAAGGTGATACTCAGATTGTGCTTCACTCACATCTTCTTGAATCAAAATGCAAACTACAACTGCATTTTTTTCAACCTCTTCAGAACTAATTGACCATCTTACTCTGTCAATTCGACCATGACGAGATTTAACCTCAATACCAATAGATGGGTCAGAAGTCAAGGTAAAATCTATATTACCATCGCCGCCAAATCGCTTTTCATAATCAACTTCGGTAATAAAATCAGCTAAACGTTCTTTGACAACTTCTTCACCCAACTTACCTTTGAGATAGCTAAGAAAAACATCACGGACTGGTAAAACACGCTTATATTTTTCAGCCATCTGCCAGCAAAATTCCCGTAGTGCCTTTAACCTCTCTCCAGAAATTATAGTTAATTCACTATATTGACCTTCTGTTTCACAATGAAGCAGACAACCAGATGCTAACCTTTTAATAAAATCAGACTGTAGCGATCGCAGTAGTGTAATCCAGTCCATTTATTGTTTCTGCGAATCTTTTGATGAGATTATTCTATTAAAATATCCATTCAGCGTAAACCTTTTAATTAAATTGGGCGATATCCCCAAAAATTTTTTACTATTTTGCAATAACTCTTAATTTAACTTACCACTTTTGAAAGTAGATTTCTATAGCTTCTTTCCACAGACTGTCATATTCATCGTTAGACATTGGCAGAATTTACATCAGTTTTGAAATTGCGTCCATGTCTTGATTATGCCAGAGTTTTGAGGAGTTAACAAAAGAGTGCGATCGCTGGGAATAATACATGAAATATTAATTAGCTAACCACCAAGATCGCAAATGTCCGAAAATCACAACCCCAACCCAAAGCCTCTCACCAACTCCAGTCCCCCCTCCTCGCAGGCGGGGAGGGGGTTAGGGGGTGGGGTTCCGGGATACCCTTGGCAAACCCCAGACGAACTTTGGAAAAAACTTAAACCATTGGCGCGACAGATGCGGTGTGAACCAACTCTAGCGGAAAAGCTACTTTGGGAGAAGTTGAGACACAAGCAACTTTTGGGTTTCAAGTTCCGCCGTCAGCAAACAATTGACCGTTTTATAGTTGATTTTTACTGTAATGAAGCGCGGTTAGTGGTGGAAGTAGATGGCGAAATTCACGACTACACTCAACAGGAAGATGCGATACGTTAAGAATTTTTGGAGAGTTTGGGGTTGCAGGTTGTGCGATTTAGAAATGAGGATGATTCTGGAGAGAATCGAGGGGGTGTTGCAGGATATTAGTGCTTGTTTGCAGAGATAGAACCCCACCCCCAACCCCCTCCCCGCAAGCGAGGAGGGGGCTAATTATGTGGTTTTTGGTGGTGTGTGCGATCGCAGTAGTGTAATCCAGTCCATTTATATTTATGCGAATCTTTTGATGAGATTATTCTATTAAAATATCCATTCGGCGTAAACCTTTTAATTAGCTTGGGTGATATTTCCAAAATTTGTTTATATTTTGCAATAATTCTTAATTCAACTTAATATATTACAATTATTACAATTTGGGGAGTTGGGAGAGTGCGATCGCTTTGCGTCATCATTTGACAAATATTTCACAGGATAGTGATTTTCAGTGCATGAGACAAGTGAGGGAGTGTAAGTTGAATTTTTGATAACGGCAGCGCAATCGCAAATATTACAGGCGTTCACAACTTTAATGATTAATTATAGGAAATTTTGTAATTCATAAACTTGCCTAAGCATATCTAGTACTCTTTGATAAGCTTCATCCCTACCTTGTTTTTCGTAAAAATTAGCAGCTTTTTGCAAATCTCTAATTGTATATGGCATATGTCCTAACTTACGATAAACAGCCCCTCAGTTTTCATATGCTTCGGCAAAGTTAGGATTAATTATGAGTGCTGAATCAAAATCCTCAATAGCCTTCTCATATTCCCTTATTTCATCAAAAACAATACCTCTCCTCACATATGCTGAAGCTTGATTTGGGTCTAGCTTTATTACTTGAGTAAAGTCGATAATAGCTCCTTTATCTATTCGTCTATCATAACGAGCAATTCCACGCAATAAGTAAGCTTCAATTTTATTATTATCAATGCTTATTGCTTGACTAAAATCTTCAATTGCCTTCTGTGTCTCTCTAGTCTGATAATACAACAACCCTCGATTAAAGTAAGCTTCAGCAGATTTAATATTAATTTTTAATGACTGAGTATAATCTTCAATATCTGCTTTTTTATTTCCTATTTCAGCATATATTTTACCACGCATGAAAAGAGCATAAAAATTAATAATCATAATTTTTATGCTCTGATTATAATCTTCAATAGCATCATTAATGTTTCCTGTATCATAGTGAAAACTTCCTCTATTCAAATACAATTGAGCATCAACCGGATTAATTAAAATTGCCTGTTCAAAATCTTCTTTAGCGCTTTGAATATCCCCTAATTTACAACGAGTACAAGCACGGACTAGATAAGCATCAGCTATATTTGGATTAAGTTGTAAAACTTGATTGTAGTTAACTAATGCACCTTGATAATCATCTTGTTCTAGACATAAATTGCCAAGCAGGAAGTAATCAATTACTAAGATAATAGTCTGATGTTCTATATATTTTATATTAAAATCTTTTTTATACTCATTCTGTTCATCTTCACTTTTGTTTTTTGCGATTTTATTGGTTGCTAAAACAACTTGCTCTTTAGGATAATTCAAGCTTGATATATAGCTGTGTAAACCACTAATATATAGCAATGCATCTATTCCTAATGAAGCTGTACCATTAGTAATATCAATCATACCGATAGGCAAAAAACCAGCCGATACAAGATTATACTTAGGCTGCGCTTCATTAACTGATTCTTGAATTAAAATACACACTAAAATAGTATTTTTATCAATTTCCTCTTTGCTAATCCACCATTTCACCGTGTCAATACTGCGATGACGAGCTTTTACTTGAATACCCACAGATGGGTTATAATTTAGGGTAAAATCTACTTTGCCATCTCCCCTAAGTTTTTTTTCATAATCAATTTCTGTCACTAATTTTCCTAAACGATCTTTGACAACTTCTTCACCAAGTTTTCGTTTTAAGTTATTAATAAAAACATCACGGACTGAAGAGGTTTTCTTATACTTTTCAGCCATCTGCCAGCAAAAATGCCGTAGTCTCTCTAATCTATCCCCGGAGATGACAGTTAATTCACTGTGTTGACCTTCCTTATCACAATATAATAAGTAACCAGATTTTAGTCTTTCGATAAAGTCAGCTTGGTGTGCCCTAAGTGTAGTTATCCAGTCCATTTTGGGAGAATTTGATTTTATCTAATTAGAAATCCAAAGTTAGTATTCCCAATTAACGAACATAAATCTCAAATTCCTATAAACGATCACACTACTGTAAACCCTTCTCCCGCAGCAGCGCATCAACCACCATCTGCTTCTGATAACCCTGGTACTGGCTGTTGACTGTAATCTATTATAATCTATTACCAAATCATAGCCCTAGTTTCACTCTTATTTTCTTCTTTAGCGCAGTTTCTATCCGCGCAATAATGCGTCTGCCCAAACAGTATTCTGTTCTGACAATTGTAATACTGGCTCTTGACTGTAATCTATTACTAAGTCATAACTTGCGCGGTCATAAATTCCAGCTAATAAACTGTGCAAATCTACCAATGGTTCACTATCACCAATTCGCGAAGGTAACGGAAATGTAGGAATTACATCTTCCAAATTAAAGGCATATAAATCAGATTGGGGACGGTTTTGTGCCCGACTAACCAAAATCCGATAATCATTTTGCGTACCATCCCCAAAAACTAACATTGGTTCCCCAACGCGTAATAAATCAATTTCCACCAAATGTGTTGAACTTCCCAATACTCGCTGTCGCTTAGTTTCGTATGCGTTCCGTCCTTCTCCTGTACGTTTATTTTTAGGTGATAAAATTTCAATTACTGTTACTACTTCTTTTGTTGCTACCTTTCGCACCTCTAAATATCTTTCCTTTACTATCTCAGGTATGGGAACTGTTACCGTTTTAGGTTGAATAGCAGGTGTAGCTACAGCTATATTCGGTATTTTAGGATTTATTGCTGTCTGTGAATTTTGTACTATTACATCAGGAATACCAACCAAGAGTTTATCATCGCCAGTAGTTTGATAAATTCGTTCTTCAATGGCGACAAAATATTTAGGACGTAATTGAGGAGAGAGGTAATCTGCGATCGCAACTATTAGTCTCCCATGTACTCCTGGCCATAATTCAGGATCTTCTAAATACGGGTTCATTCCTGGAAATGGATAAGCCATAACAAATATCTCAAAACCAAAATTTTAAAAATAATTCTCATAGCCCCCTCCTCGCAAGCGGGGAGGGGGTTGGGGGTGGGGTTCTAAGAACAACTAGTAAGGGCTGCACCACATTGATCTTCCCTTGTCAACCAACCTTTAACACCTTGATATTCCACCTGCGCCCAATCTCCTTGACAACCTAGCAATTTGACAGGCGTATTAGCAGGAATTCTTCTCGCTTTTTGGCTTTCTTGATTTATGCCAGTATATAAATACACGCCGTTAGTACCGTAGCCACGCGTTGTTAAGCCTAACTTTGGCACAAATACCCATCCAGTTCCTTGAAAACCATTACTAGCATTAGTAATCTGCACCCAATTTCCAGCAGCACCAATAACCTGAACTGTTTCGTTGATGGGTATTTGTCCTATAATTACGTTATTTGTACTTGCACCGCTCCGCACATTTAAACCTTGGGCATCTGTATCGATGACGTAGGCAAAAAGATCGCACTTTTGAGAATTACTTGATTTCGCTAAACTTATTTCATTAGCTATACCTATGTTGAGTATCACACTAATACAACTGAATGCCAATCCGATTGCTAACTTTGATGCTCGATTTTTTGCTTTTTTTGTCATAATTTATTCGAGTTTCTAGCATCAGTACCAAGGTTGGAGTCTTATTTATATCTCAGAATCTACTTAAACAAATTAGGGTTAACTTTGTAATGTAGTTCTCTCAAAGAGATTTTAGTACTGTAATAACACTTTTAATTTTACAAAATTTAGTCCTACGATGTCTACGACGGGCTACGCCTACGCTGATGGATGCAACACAACGATATCATTGAGTATTAATGTGTCAGTATATGGTGTGGTTAACGCCAACAGTAAGTTAAAATTTCGACATAGATTCATTAAGTTATATGAATAAAAAAATACATTCCATATTAGATAGCATAGTTCAAAAAATTAGTAATCTCGACAAGGTGAGTATTTTAGAATTAGACAAAGAAGAAATTATTAACTTATTTAAGGCTAATGGAATCTTACTTTTTAGAGGATTTGATGTTGATGTTGATATTTTTAAAGAATTTACCAATCTCTTGAGTATTGATTTTATCAATTATGCTGGTGGTGCATTCAGTAGAAGGGTAATTAATGGAGATGAGACTCTTTTAAGCGTCAATGATTTTAAATCTGAGATTAAGTTGCATGGCGAAATGTATTATCAGCAGAATATCCCACTTATGTTGTGGTTTTTCTGTGCTAATCCACCAGTAGAAGATGGTGAAACTACGGTATGTGATGGCAGACAGTTTTTTAATGAAATTAGTAGTTCAACCAAAGAGTTATTCAGTAAAAAGAAGTTAAAATTTACTGTTCGGATATCTCAAGAGGACTGGCAGAAAAAATATCAAACAGATGATTTGAATCAGCTAGAAGAAATGTGTCAGAAGAATAATACGCATCTGACAGTAAATAACGATAAATCGATTCTGCTTGAATATATCTCTCCAGCCATTATCCCTAGCAGATGTGGAAAGTATCAGGTATTTATTAATAGTCTATTACCCACAAAGCAGTTAAGCCCAAAGATTCTTAATTTTGAAGATGATTCAGAAATTCCTGAAGAGGTTGTATCTGAACTTAATGAAATTGCTGAAAAAATAACTACGGAAATTTCGTGGCAAAAAGGCGATATTTTAATGATTGATAATACAAGAATACTTCATGGGAGAAGGTCTTTTGCTGACGATCAAAGAGATATTTATATCAGGCTGTGTTCTCCAGCTTTTTCATTTTGATATTTAATTACAGCAGTTTTCATTTATTTAAATGATATCTGTCGTAAGGGAACAGCATTGCTATGCTATTACTGCATTATCTATAACACAATACTTTTCAGTTAAGGGTTATTGGTGTAGATAATTGGTCTTTCAAGACGCGATTTGTCGCGTCTCTACATCAGGATTTTGTTGCTCTATCTAAACTGTATCAATCTATAACAGGTTACTTCATATCATAGCCAAACAAATTCGGGTCTACTTCTCCTAACTGCAACTCTGCCAAACCATACTCCGCCCATCGTCTCTCTACCATCGCCGCCACATCTGGGTCAGATTCTAAAGGCAAACCCCATTCATGGTTTGTTTCCGGCGGAATCTTTGTAGTCGCATCAATTCCCATACGTCCACCTAAGCCAATCTTCTCACTGGCAAAATCCAAGGTATCAAAAGGTGTATTTGGCAGAATAAAGACATCCCGCACTGGGTCAACTTTGGAACTAATCGCCCACACAACTTGACGCGGATCGCGAATATTTATGTCTTTATCCACAACAATTACAAATTTGGTGTATGTAAATTGTGGTAAAGCACTCCAAAATGCTAAAGCCGCCCGTCGCGCTTGTCCTGGATATGCTTTATCAATGGAAATAATCGCTGCTTTGTAACTCAAAGCTTCCATTGGGAGGAAGAAATCGACAATTTCTGATACTTGTTGCCGCAGTATGGGAGTATAAATGCGATTTAGTGCGATCGCCATCATCGCTTCTTCTTTCGGTGGACGACCGCTAAATGTTGTTAAGTAAATTGGATTTTTCCGGTGCGTCATACACTCAAAGCGTACCAATGGCGAATCCTCAACGCCGCCGTAATAACCCATGTGGTCGCCAAATGGCCCATCTGGTAAGACTTCCCCTGGTGTAATCGTTCCTTCCAAGACAAATTCGGAATCTGCGGGAACTTCCAAATCTACAGTTTTACATTTTGCTAATTGCACACCAGAACCGCCGTATAGTCCAGCAAACAGCCATTCTGATAAATCTACAGGGATGGGTGTAGCTGCTGCCATGATAATTAGAGGATCTACACCAAGTGCGATCGCAACTTCTAATTTTTTCCCACGTTCGGCTGCTTTTCGCAAATGCCTCGCCCCACCCCGCACCGATAACCAGTGAACCGTCATCGTATTCTGAGATTGTAGTTGTAAACGATACACACCTACATTTGGAGTCCCCGTCTCACAATCTTTGGTAATTACTAGTCCCAGCGTGACAATCTTGCCAGCATCACCAATATAAGGACGTATCAAAGGCAACTTATTTAAATCTAAATCATTACCTTGAAGCACAACTTGCTGACAAGCGGGGAAAAAGTCTCGTCCTGGTTTCGCCTTCACCACATCAAACAGCACTTTTCCAAAATCTATCGCCTGGGAAATCTTCTTCGGTGGTTTTGGCTGTTGCAGCATACTTAGTTTTTTCCCCAGAGTTTCCAACTCCTCTGGATGCTGCATATTCATCGCCCAGCAAATCCTTTCCACAGTTCCCATCAAATTCACCGCCACCGGGAAGGAAGCACCTTTGACGTTTTCAAACAACAACCCTGGGCCACCTTTTTGCAGCATCCGGTTGGAAATCTCAGCAATTTCTAAATCTGGGTCAACTAAAGCTGAAATTCGCCGTAATTGTCCTCTTTCTTCCAAAATTTTCATGAATCCCCGCAAGTCTCTCGCCATTGTTCTAATAAAGCTGATTATTTAAGAAGTGTGAAGCGCTTTCTTATATTATGGGGCATCCCTTCCCTGCAGAACGCTACGCGAACGGCTTCTCTACGAGAAGCTACGCGTAGCTTGCTTAAGAGCAGGGGTACGCTCAGGGCAAGTGGGGATTGGGCATTGGGAAGAGACAAAGAAGAAACTTGTTCAATCATTCTCCCTTGTCCTCCCTGTCCTCCCCATTCGGGAAATTGTTGGTTTTAATTCAATACAGTTCAGAATGAGCAACAAAACCCTGATGTAGAGACGCGATTGATCGCGTCTTGAAAGACCAATTATCTAGACCGAATAACTCTTAACCCAAGCGTATTGGGTTTTAATTGGAAATTAACCTATTTAGTAACTTTTCTTAACTGTGTTTTCCGAAGCATTTAGTTATTGTATTTAGGGATACGCAATTATTTTTTACAAATAAGTGCTAACCAATCAAACATGGCCAAAATATACTATACCCTCCTGGCAGGCGGCCTTGTTATATAGTCCCTGCTGGGTTTATTTGTTACAAGCTTTAAGTTTTTTCTAAATTTTCGTGAGTTTGCGTTAGCGTAGATCAACTCAAACATCGCTAACACTATTTTCAAAAATATTTATAACAAATGCATTGGCTGTAGAGGTGTACAACTGTACATTGTTATCAAGTTAATGTAAAAGTTAGGTTTAGCAAAAGTTTTAGGGTTGCCCTCATCCCCTAACCCCTTCTCCCAAAATGGGAGAAGGGGAACTGGAGAATTTGATCCCCCAATTTGGGAGAGGGGCTGGGGATGAGGGCAAAACTCATGCAGTCAGGAGATTTCAACAGCTATTTTCAGGTAAATAGACCACGCGGTAGGGGCACAAGGCCTTGCGCCCCTACAACAGATGTAGTTCAAATACATGAAAATTGCTGTAAGTTGACACCTATGATAGCTGTACGCCCCGATTAATGAATTTAATTAATTTTCAAAATTATCAATAAAAATATATAACTAATAATTTTTTGCAACATCATCGAACTAAGAATTTTACACTTAAAAAGTGTGAGATATTCAAGTAATAATGTTGACTTTACCAGTGTCAATATCGTAACAAGCACCAACAATTTTTAGTTTACCTTCACCAAGCAATTTAGCTAAAATAGTTGAGCTTTCTTGCAATTTTTCAGTCTGATACTGAATGTTGGCTACAACTGCATCTTGCATATTATCACCCGTTCTGAACTTTACCCTTTCTACAGATGGTTTGATGCCCTCAATAATCAAACCAATTCTTCCAGGAAGTGGTTCGTTTTTGATTGCTTCTGCTACTGCACCGCATCTTCTATGACCCAAAACCATAATCAACTGCGAACCCAATACTGCTGTAGAATATTCCAGACTACCTATAACCGTGTCACTGACAACATTACCAGCAACTCGTACGACAAATAAATCTCCAAGTCCTTGATCGAAGACAATTTCTGCAGGTACTCTAGAATCTGCACAGCCCAATATGGCGGCAAAGGGATACTGAGCTTTAGCAACTAATCGTAGGTGTTCTAGTGATTGATCGGGATATTGACGTTTTTGATGGATAAATCTTTGATTACCATCAAGCAAGCGTCTGATGGCTTGATTCGGACTGATTGAATTAGGGTTAACTGGGTGAATATCAGCAACAGCAGTTTGCTCTGTATTCCAAAAGATATCACCAAAAGTAGTAGCTGCAATACCTACAACACTGGCGAATTTCAAGAAATTACGTCGCCCGACAAATCCATTAATTCGACTCATCAATCTACCTGACAACAATAAAGCTGTTCCCCAGAAGATATCAGACTTAAGTAAGATGCAAGAGTACCTGATGACACGGTTTAAGAGTCATTTAATATTCACGTCAGCAGGCATCGCTCACTCGCTAAGACAGTCTATTTATTACTCTTCGCCTTTTATCTTGCCTTTATCATGCACGCAATTGTTGAATGTCGGCGGTGGGATTGTGGAAGCAGTTGTAAGTTTTGGCTAATCCTTCAGAGAATGCAAATTATCAAAACGTTGCTGCACATTTATAACCATTTGCGATCGCAGCTTAATTTCCACACCTTTTTTAAAGTAACGTATACAATGGACGGCTACTACCGCCAGCAACGGAGGCAGCAGCCCAATGAGCAGCATTTTCAGCCAGATAAACGAGATTTAAAAAGGGTTTGGGCTTAAGTTGACACCAATGCCCTCAACCCTTACCCGCTCTTAAGCGTTAAGCGCTTCCTCTTGATGGGTTTCGATAACGCAATCAGAAGTGGCATAGGCAACGCAGGTAAGAACCCATCCCGCGTCCATTTGATCGTTGTCTAAGAAGTTCTGATCCGATTGGTCAACTGTACCTGAAATCAACTTGCCGGTGCAGGTAGAGCAAGAACCAGCGTTACAGGAATAGGGCAAGTCTAGTCCATTTTCCTCGTTAGCGATCTCTAGGATGTACTCATCATCAGGGACTTCAATTACTTTTTCGCCTTCTGGGGTACGCAATGTAACGTTGTAAGTTGCCATGTAAAAATTCCTAACTCAATATAAACTCCTTTTTCGATACTACGGGTTTATGTGCAGCTAGTCTAGAGTGAAATCTAGTTGATTATTCTACATCTTGAGACGCTTAGTTTTAACCGGAAGCTAGAGTAAAAAATGCTGCGATCGCTTCAGCAAATCCCTCAAATGAACTGTAATCTCTAGACACGATAGAGACAGTCATACCCAACTTTTGGGCATTAGCAGTGGTGTAAGGGCCAAAACATGCAACAACACAATGTTCGTAATCGCTTTGCAAGTTAACCATTGTCAAAAAGCTTTCTACTTCCGCTGTGCTACTAAAAGCAATTACATCAATAATTGCTTGACGCATCAGGTTTAATTCAATACCGTAGATACTTTTGTCTAAACCCCGCGTAATATATGTGGGTACGCGAGTTACTTCTATGCCCAATTGTTGTAAATCCGTAATCAAATTAGGTACAACATCAGGTTCAGGCAAACCCACAACTTCTGGAGCAGGTATCAGCACTTTTTTCTCGTGAATTTGCGGAAGTTTCGCTAATTCAGCTACAATTCCAGCTGGGCTAGATTCTGTTGGAATTAAATCCACTTTGCCAGAAAAAGATAATAAGCTTTCTGCATCTTTTCCTAAAGCACATAATTGACATTTTTGCACCACTGATATAGGAATATTCAAATCATTTATGCGGTGAAAAAATGCAGCGATTCCGTTTCTACTTGTGAAAAGAATCCAATCAAATTCGCTGATATGGGCTAAAGCGGTATCTAAAAGGGTGTAGTTTGATAAATAGCAGGTTTCAATAGTAGGCATGAAAACAGGTAAACCACCTTTTTTGATGATTTGTTCGGATAACCTATAAGCATAATTTCTCGGTGCTGTTATTAAAATTCTCTTGCCATATAGAGGTAAGTTTCTAGATGGAGTCAGCAGATTGATTTCTCTTGATTCGGTGTACATTTGTTTATCGAACTGACTTTTCCGATTAAGTCGTCAAACAACGAAATAGCAAGGGTTTTTCACTATATTTATTCTCGACAAGTTAATTTTAATGACAATTAATCACCAGAGAATAGGGCTTTAGGCTAGGCGTATAGTAAGCATAGGCGTAGCCCGTCGTAGACATCGCTCCATTAAGGAGATAACGGGAAAAGTCAGATTGATAAACAACTCCGTAGCATTCCCATAACGTCACTCTGACAGCGCCTCCTTCACAGCCAGCAATCGCTCTTAAGGCGGGGCGTAGCACATCACACAACTCTAATAACTTACTTTACCCCATCCACTGCACTCAATCGGGCGCATCTGACACCAGTTGAGCAAACTTGTCTAGTTCAAAATTCCCTGCGCGAATGCTAACGCTTTTTGTGGCTGAAGATTATTAATTGACTAATTCCTTTACGTCTCAATCTGAAATTGGTATCTAACGCCCAGTCTTTCTGTGCAAGATAAAGTTATTTACCGTTAGCTCATTTTTGAGGTAACGATAAGTAACTTGTTAAGATGATGTTGACTGCACAATGACTCAAAGTAAACCATCACTGACCACCATTAAAAGCATGAAGCATCTGTCGGACTACAACTTCTTTGACCCAGAAGTGCTTGTGTGTCCTTATGAATTCTACAAGCTGGCACAGGAGCAAGCACCAATTATGGAGCTACCTAGTTCCAGAACAGGAGCAAAACTCTTTCTCGTTACCAGCTATGACTTGGTGAGAGAAATTCTTAAGGATACAAGAGTATTCTCTAGCAATTTCTCTACTTTACTGGCTGGAAAAGAAGAACAGGATGATGAGTTGCAGAAAATTTCCGCTCAAGGCTGGCCTCAGATGAACACCCTGCTCACAGCAGATCCGCCAGAACACGAGCGATTTCGAGCGCTGGTGAATAAAGCATTCACCTCTGAGCGTGTCAACAAAATGTCTGACTTGATTGAGCAGATTGTTGATGAACTGATTGACAGTTTCATCGATCGCAGCAAGTGTGAGTTCGTCAGTGAGTTTGCCGTAGCTTTACCGCTCAAAGTTATTGCTCAACAGTTAGGTGTGCCGCAAGCAGATATACCAAAGTTCAAGCAATGGTCTGATGCTTTTATTGCACGTCTAGGCCACACACTCTCTAGAGAGCAGGAGATTGAGTGTGCTAAAGATGTTGTTGCTTTCCAGCATTATTTCAAGGATGTCATAGACTCGCGCCAAAAACAGCCTCAAGATGATTTGATCACTGACTTGGTACAGGCGAAGGTAGCTGGACGATCGCTTGATACTGCTGAACTGCTGAGTATAATTCAGCAGATATTAGTGGCTGGCAATGAAACTGTCACCAGTGCGCTCGCAGGTGGGATGTTGTTGCTGGCAAACAATAAAGAGCAAATAAAGTTGCTACAAACAGATATTTCGCAGTTAGAGAACTTTGTTGAAGAAGTTCTACGGATGGAAAGTCCAACAGCGGGAATGTGGCGAGTTGTGACGGAAGATATAAAACTAGGAGACGTTGCTCTCCAAGCTGGGTCTTTGGTCATGATCCGCTTCGATGCTGCTAACCGCGACCCGATAAAATTTATTGAGGGTGAGCGTTTCGATGTGCGCCGCCATAATGCCAACAATCACCTATCTTTTGGTCATGGGATTCATTTTTGTTTAGGTGCTATGCTTGCTCGTAAGGAAATGCAGATTGCATATCAGCGATTGTTGCTACGGCTTAAGAACATCCGCTTGGGACAATCCGGTTATCAGTACTTACCAAATATACTCATGCGGGGACTGAAGTACCTCTATATTGAATTCGACAAGGTAGTATGAGTGGTTATTTAATCTTTAGGCGTTGCAGAATTATGGGATGATTTCGCCCAATCAGGAACGAATTTTCAATGGTTTCAACCGCCAAATCATCCCGCATTTATGCAATGCCTTAATCAGACGTTAGAGGTAGGGCGATAAGCCTAACGGCATGGCTTCGCTTACTGCACAGCCTACCAAAACAAAAAATAGGACGGCCAGGTAAGCTCTGCTTAGAAGACCAATTGCTGATGACATTGGAATATTAGACCTCTTGCATAAATCAAAAATACAGAACCCCATCCCACATTTGAATAAAGCAAACGCTCCCCTCTCTGCTTGCAGGAAGGGATTGGGAGTAGAGTGTTAGGGACTTTTGCAAAAGGTTTAATGCCAAAAAGCTGAATGTAAATCCTAGCCATTTTTCTAGGATGAATTACTCCCCATTTTTCCGATGTCATCTGTGTTGATAAAACGGCACGATCTGAATATCTAAAAACGTTTGCGGAAAATCTTATGTCTTCATTACTGGCTTTGTCCAACAGTTTAGCTGACACCGTAGAACAAGCTGGGATTGCTGTAGTTGCAGTGAATGGGGGTACTCGTATTTCCCCAAGCGGCATTCACTGGCGTAATGGCATTATTGTTACCTCTGATGAGTCTCTTCAGCGCTATGACGATATCACCATTACCTTATCAAATGGTAGCACTGCACCAGTAACACTCGTTGGTCATGATTCTAGCACCGATATAGCTGTTTTTAAACTAGAAAATGCAGAAATACCTGTAGCAAAAGTTGGCGATGCTAAAACGCTCAAAGTCGGTCATCTGGTATTAGGGTTAGCAAGAGGTAGTGAAGGTGACTTAAGGGCGGCAATGGGTGCGGTGAGCGTAGTTAGCGGTGCTTGGCGGAGTATGAGTGGCGGCAATATTGACCAATTCATCCGCCCAGACATCACCCTTTACTCTGGCTTTGCGGGTGGGCCGCTCGTAGATGCTGCTGGTTTTGTGGTAGGTATGAATACATCGGGGCGGCGTGGTACTGCTCTGACTATTCCCACTGCTACTGTCGATCGCGTGGTTGACCAATTAGTAGCAAAAGGACGCATTTCTAAGGGCTACTTGGGTGTGGGAATGCAACCTGTACGTTTACCAAAGAATCTAAAAACTGCTCTCAATTTAAGTTCGGCAACTGGGGTAATTGTTGTCAATGTTGAGGCTTCGGGGCCTGCTGACAATGCAGGTGTGCTGCTTGGCGATGTTTTGGTAACGTTTGATGGCGTAACTGTGGGCGATACAGGTGATGTGTTGGCGCTGCTCAATAGTAGCGATCGCATTGGTAAAACTGTCAAAGTGCAAGTTGTCCGGGGTGGAGTGTTAATTGAGTTAGCGATCGCACTTGGCGAACGACCGACTAAGGAGGAATAATGCCAATTTGGGATAGGTTTAACTAGCTCTGTGAAGATTTATCTAAATTTTCTATTCATTTGAGCTTCTGAACTCGAAACTTTGACCTCTGAACACGAAACTTTGACCTTTTTGCTCGAACGTTCAAGCTTTGAACACGGAACTTTGACCTTTTTGCTCGAACGTTCAAGCTTTGAACACGAAACTTCAACCTTTTGGCTCGAACGTTCAAGCTTTGAACACGAAACTCCGACCTTTTTGCTCAAACGTTCAAGCTTTGAACTTGGAACTTCGACCTTTTTGCTCGAACGTTTTACTGATTCTACTTTGACATGCTCAAAAATTGTATAACATGGCAAACACAACATTAACTAACGTCGCTGCTGAATTGACAGAGGTAGCTGCTAAACTACGCGATTGCACTGTCAAAGTAAAAAGTGGCTCTCTAGGAGTCGGTTCTGGTGTCATTTGGCAACCTGACGGACTAATTATCACTAATGCTCATGTGGCAACCAGCAACCGCGCAACTGTGGAATTGGCAGACGGAAAAGTATTTGATGCGGTGCGTACCCAATTTGATCCACAGCAGGATTTAGCAGCTCTGAAAATTGTCGCCACTGATTTAACTGCTGCAACTATCGGCAATTCTGAGGCGCTACGAGTGGGTGAATTAGTCTTGGCGGTGGGTAATCCCTTTGCTGACAGTGGTGCTGTGACAACTGGAATTATCTATGCAAATAATCCACGAGCAGTTATGGCCGATTTGCGGCTGTATCCTGGTAATTCTGGGGGGCCACTTGCCGATTGTCAAGGCCTTGTCGTGGGAATTAACACGATGATTGCTAATGGTTTGGCTGTGGCAGTTCCCAGCAACACCGTTGAGCGTTTTTTACAGGGAAATAGTCGTCCGCAGCTGGGAGTCACGCTGCAACCTGTGCTTTTAGATCGGCGTAGATTGGGTTTATTGGTATTGTCAATTTTACCTGACAGTGTGGCGGAAACTGCTGGTGTGCAAATCGGCGATGTTTTAATTGGAGTTTCGGGGCGATTATTCACTAGCATGAATGACTTAACCAAATATCTCCATGAAAGTAAAGGATCTGTGCCGCTACAACTCCTACGCGGTAGACAGCAATTCGTAATTTATGTTGCCGTGCAGTCTGATAAAACTGCTGTGGAGGCGACATGATCCGGGTGATGGTAGTTGCTACTTCCCCTGTGGTACGAGCAGGGTTATCAACTGTAGTGACTACCAATCCTCGGTTGACGGTTGTGGGGAGTGCATCTGATTTGGATGTATTGGCGAGTGAAGTTGGGCAATTACAGCCAGATGTGGTGCTGGTAGATTTGAGCGGTAATTTTCAACAAGCGGTGTGGGAAAAATTGCTGATTATTCAAGAACAGCAATATCCATTAGGAATGATCGTCATTGTTGAAGAACTCGACAGCATCGACTTAGAGACGGCGTTACGTTCTGGTATCCGGGGAATATTGCCCAGTACTAGTACAGAGTCAGAAATTGTCGCGGCTGTGGAGGCGATCGCTTTTGGTTTACTGGTGCTGCACCCGGATGCTGTAGAATTACTATCTATCCGCGAAAAAATCGTCACGAATCCTGTACAAACCTTGACACCACGGGAGATAGAGGTTTTAGGAATGCTTGGGTCAGGGTTGGGGAATAAAGCGATCGCAAAACGTTTACATATTTCTGAGCATACCGTCAAATTTCATCTCTCATCTATTTTTCAAAAGCTCGGTGTCTCCAGCCGCACTGAGGCTGTTGCTGTGGGTGTGCGACTGGGTTTGATTATGCTTTGATCTGTAGTGATTATCAGTTGAATGCAATTGATCATGAGCTAAGATCCCGTCTAAGGAATAAGAATTAAATAATATACAATTTATGTCCCTGACTTACCTCACCCTCAATCCCTCTCCTTATAAAGGAGAGGGAAGCAAGATAGAGGATGAAGTTTTGCATTTTATTTAATCCACGTTCCTAAGGAGCGCTTGAAGTCTTCCCAGTCTTGAAGGGGTACACGGAGAATTTATGCTCGTGATATCCTTTATTGATGACACGCCCTCAACGCACACATTTCTACGATTGAAAGAATTACCATGACTTCTGACAAACATTCTGTATCCTTGGATGACGCACGACGAATACTAGCGGCTGGAGAAGCGAAGGCTCGTGCAATCGGACAACCAATGAATCTTGCGGTTGTTGATGCTGGCGGGAATCTTGTTGCTCATATTCGTATGGATGGTGCGTGGATCGGAAGTATCGATATCTCAATTAACAAAGCATTTACTGCTCGTGCGTTTGATCTCTCTACCAAATCCCTTGGTGAGGATGCTCAACCAGGAAAACAATTTTATGGTATTCACGCCTCAAATGGAGGACGAATCATGATCTTTGCCGGGGGTATACCACTTCAACGCGATGAGCAGATAGTTGGTGCGATCGGAGTAAGTGGTGGTAGCGGTGAACAGGATCAAGCTGTAGCAGAGGCAGCTGTCGCAGCTTTTTAATACCATTACACTAGACATCTTTAAAATAGAAGCAGCGCCCATTTAGCAGTGAGATTAGCAAGTCCACCCAAAAATCGTAACCACACCTAACTATTGTAGTCATCTACCAAACACCAGGAGGAAACGCGCGTTTCCTCCTGGTGTTTTTGTTAGTTTTTATCCCGGAAAGCTTCGCACTCTAGCTATTTTGTGTAAACTTGTTCCGGATCAGAGGCAAAAATCAGAGTACAGTTCAAAATTTGATTGCAGCATTGGATATCGAAGGTATTGTTTTAAGCCTAGATGCCCTACATTGCCAAAAAAAACTTGCAATTGTTCTCAAAGCGTCCTTTGCGCGTCTGGTAGAGAAGTGACGTGACATACAGCCTCCAATCAGGGCATGGTGTATATATCACATTTGATTCATTACTTGTATGAACATTTTAATGCTATCTTCCACCTTTCCCTACCCACCAACGCGCGGAGGAACCCAAGTTAGAACATTTAATTTACTCAAGTACTTGAGTCAACGTCATACCGTTACCCTCGCGACTCAACGCGAGGGTGATGTTACAGACGCAGAAGTAGCAGGATTACGTGATTGTGTAGATCATCTAGCTATTTTTGAACGCCCGCCAGATTCTCGAACCACCGGAATATTGCAGAAAATACAGCGATTTAGTAGATTTTTGCAACAGGGAACACCACCAAGTGTACTTGACCGCTACTCAGTTGAGATGCAAACATGGGTTGATAACTGGGTGGAAGCTGGGAAATGCGATGTAATTACTTGTGAACATAGCGTCAATGAAATTTATGTGCAGCCACATTTTCAGAAACAGCTAAAAACCATAGTTAATGTTCATAGTTCTGTTTATGCTACCTGTCGGAACCAACTAGCAACAGGCATTTCAGAAAATTCACTCAGAGACAAAATTAATCTGCCACTTTTGTGGCGTTATGAGCAAAACTACTGCGCTAAATTTTCGGCAATTGTTGCGACAACAGAAGAAGATAAAATTCAACTACAAGAATTTAACCCCAATAGCGAAATTGCAGTTATTCCCAATGGCGTAGATTTAGTTTCTTTCCCTAACCGTACCATCGATCCAGGAGGACATCGCCTAATTTTTATTGGTGCAATGGATAATTTAGCAAATATTGATGCTGTCTGCTTTTTCAGCAACGAAGTTTTGCCAGAAATCCAAAAATTGTATCCCGATACAACTTTTGATATTGTCGGTTCTCATCCCGTAGCAGAAGTCTTAGCACTTGATAAAAAACCAGGAATTAATGTGCTTGGACGTGTACCTTCGATGGCAGAATATTTACATCAAGCCACCATCTGCGTTGTACCGATGCGGACTGGGTTTGGTATTAAAAATAAAACTTTAGAAGCAATGGCATCTGGTATACCTGTAGTAGCCAGCGATCGCGGCTTAGAAGGATTAGCTGTAGATGCTGCTAGTCATCCATTACGGGCATTACGAGCCAATAAACCAGCAGAGTACGTCACCGCTATTAGTCAACTATTCGATCGTCCACATCTGCGTTCAGAATTGTCTCACAATGGCAGACAACTGGTAGAAACAGAATTCACTTGGGATATTGCTGGTAAAAGCTATGAACAAGTTTGTCTTGGGAGAGAGTAATACTAATTCGTAATTTGTAATGACGCTCCTACGTCACTTCGTCATGCCCCTATATCAGCTATCGCACTACAGTAACTGGTGTTCCCATATTAACCTGATTAAATAATTCTCTAACATCGTTGTTGTACATCCGAATACAACCGTGTGAGGCAGCCTTACCTACTGAATCAGGATTAGGGGTACCGTGAAAGCCAACCCAATTTTTACCGTTTGTCCAAAACCCAATCCAGTATTTGCCAAGTGGGTTTTCAGGATCTCCTCCTGGGATAGTCTTACCTGTAAAAGGGTTTATCCAAGTAGGGTTTTTTAACATTGTACGCACTCGGAAATTACCAATTGGGGTTTTCCAGTCTTGGCGACCTACTGCTATGGGATAACTTTTAATTCGGTTTTTTCCTCGGTATAGGGTTACTCGACGGTTGCGAAGGCTGATCTCTAGGTGAAGAGGTTGAATAATTAAATTATTATTAATATTAGCCGCTTGAGAGACTAAATTTTTGGTTGAAGTATGAGAAGGAACTCTTAGTTCAGAAGCTAATGACATAGCCGGATTAAAATTTAATCCAGATGCACAAATAAAAATAACTAACTTATCTAATTGCTTGAACATTTTAAAGTTTGAAATTCTGTCTATCAATATTTTAGTACCAAATTAATTATCAATTGTTTAATTTTTGAGCTTATATGCTATGTAGTTATTTGAGGAATCATCCTGATGAACAGAATAGTTTAACCATTAGATATAAATACTAATTTCGTGAGGAAGGTAAAAGAAAATTATCAAAAGGAGTTGCAGTAGAAATAGAATCAATTGACAGGGCATCTCATCTTTTCTACTGCATTTACTGTTGATAACAGTCATTATTTGAAATCATCTAACTAGAGGAAGCAAGCTTAACAAGCTCTCTAGTCCGTATCGTATATGGCTAAGAAATTACCATAGCGCTCTTACACCTCCACCAGTGTTTTGTCCCCCTGTAGTGTTGTTACCTCCTGTATTGTCCTGCGTTCCGGTAGTGCCATTATTTGGATATTGCTGCGTTCCGGTAGTACCATTATTTGTTCCACTAGTGCCATTATTTGGATACTGCTGTGCTCCACTAGTACCAGTTCCATTAGTGCCATTATTTGGATACTGCTGTGCTCCACTAGTACCATTATTTGGATACTGCTGTGTTCCACTAGTACCATTATTTGGATACTGCTGTGTTCCACTAGTACCATTATTTGGATACTGCTGTGTTCCATTAGTACCATTATTTGGATACTGCTGTGTTCCACTAGTACCATTATTTGGATACTGCTGTGTTCCACTAGTACCAGTTCCACTACCACTAGTGCCATTATTTGGATACTGCTGCGTTCCGGTGGTAGAATCACCTCCTGTAGATTGCCCTGCTTGAGAGTACAATCTATCACCTATGGAGGCTTGACTAGTTTCCAAATTTCTAGAGATGGATTGGGGCAGAGCGTATACTGGAAGACTTATTAAGGCACCAGTACTAGCAACTCCCACGAGGCTAGCAAGCATTTTGAGCAAATTTTTACTGTGGTTTAAGTTCATTGGTATCTCCTGAGCCTGAGTTTGAAGTTAAATGGTTCTTATTCTACTAAGGAATTTGCTGAAATATAGAAAATTATTTTCTATATTTCAACTCCAAGTAAGAATCTAAATCAAAACTATTGAGCCGATAAGTTGTTATTTAATTAATAATTTAACTGAATTAATTTTCTTGCCCTTCTGCCTAAAGTACAGTCTAATATTAAATTAGTTTGTGATGTTTTAGACAGTATTTATTTAATTAATTTTTAATCAATCTACTTCTTTAGATATAGATTTAATCTATTTGTTTATTTATCAAAAAATTAATGTTTGAAATTTCATATAGCGTTTCCTAATCTAGTGAGGCTTGACCTCACTCCCAACCTGTCTCTTTGGTAAAGCTATCCATTACCCGGATCTTTTTTAAGATATGCAAAAGCGATCGCTCGCGTTTTTTCTAAACTTCCTATCTGTGCATTCGCTGATTTTGAGATAGCAAGAGGAATTAATGCCTTCTTAAGAAAGTAATAAGACGATTTTAGAACCAGATGCCCGATCCACTTGATTAGCAGGGCAAACGCATCTAAATATTGATAAGCCTGGATAAGAGTTGAACTCACCAAGACCCTGTTCAGACATAACTCACAGTTATCTACCCAATTGATGAGTTTTTTGATTTTTAATAAACAGTTATATATTTTAAAATAAGCTAATTCATATTTTCCGAGAAAATCCGATTTATTTTGTTGATAACCTCATCAATTTTTATAGTTATCGAGAAAGGCAGGAGACAGAAGGAATACTGTGTTCTGCCCTCTGCCTCCTGCCTTTTTCAATTAGATAACTTGAGAATCCTTTTTAGTTTTTATTAGTAAATAAAATTCGTTTGCCCTGCCACTAACTCTAGATAAATTCTTATTGTTCTTTATTGTATTTTTGGGACAAATGTGTAGAGACGTTGCATTGCAACGTCTCTACATCGGTTGTGCAAATTATCTTATCTAAATCGTATTGGTTTTTAGTTAACTGGTGAATAAGCACGTCAATTATTGTCAAATCTAGTCGAACAACCTAACACAAGTAATTTCTTCTGCTTACGCTTCTTCTTATTTTTGAGAGTAATCAAATAATTATCAACGTAGCGAAAAGCAGCTGCACCGTCGTAATCAGCAATAGCTATAGCTTGCAAGAAAACTTTTGAGGGAATTTCAAACCCTAAAAATTTTTCTGTTAAGATTAATAAATCTTCATCTGTGGCAGGAAAAGTAGTTTCTTCTGCACCTTCTGAATCAGAAAATATATCATCAATTAATGCTTTATACACTTTGTACCTCCCCAAAAGCATAAGATGCAAAGCCTGTAATGAAGTTTAGCTGCTGATCGCGAGTTTGTAAGTTAACAGGGAGTTCAGTACCAGGACATCCGATTTCTCGTAAAATTTCCAAACAATAAACACCGAGTTGAGTGTATGGAGCTTGCTCCAATTGTTGAGCTACTTCTAGAGCCATCTCCAGATTGACTTGGATAACCGTCTTTACAGGGTTGGTCATAAATCCGCCCTAATAAACTGGATGCTCTAAGTTTTGATCACAAGCAGAAATAGCGTAACGGTGTTTTTGCGGAATTTATGAAGAGGGTAAATTTAAGTATCAGCGCATTTGCGGTAATGTACCCAAAGTTATGCAAACTAGGCCCAGAGCTAGGCAATTTCTATCTAAGTGCGATCGCCTGTCTAAATACGTATAAATATGTACAAAAATTAATAAATCATACCAGATGATTGCCAATACATTTACTTGTTCTTGTTGTCGGGTAGACGAAACACCTACCTACAGACAAAGGCAGGCTTTGCGGCCTACCCCAAAAGATTGGATAATTTATTTGTTATGAATCCCTAATATAGAGTCTTACACAGTAGTAGTTTAAGCTTTGACCTTGGCTTTAGACCAGACACCATTTTCATCTTCATTATATTGCTGGTGAATAGTCTTCCAAGCAGCTTGTTCGGCTGTGAACTCGTCACTTCTTTCATTGAGTACAGCATTATAGCGCTTAATGAATGTACTCTGAGCTTCATCAGAAAGATGAGCACGAACTTCAGGAGACAAGTCTTCTAGACTGTTGCACTGTCCAGAACAAGAACGAGCAAAAGTTTTCTCAATCGGATGAATTTCTTCGCCACCAGCACTTTCGAGCAGCAATTGAAATTTGCCAGTGCGATCGCTCGGAACTTCTGCCATCACGAGAAATTCGCCAGCTTGTAAGCGAGTTTGGTAGATAGCCGCTTTATTTTTTGGCATCCCCAAAGTGGTTAGAACCGATACTAGACGGACACCTGCACTACCTGCGATCGCTCCGCTAGCAGCTCCCAACAGCACTGCACCAATAGGCCCTGCTGCCACGATTGGGCCGACAAAGGGAATAATTCGTAATTGATAATTCGTAATTTAACTTCATAATTACGAATTACGAATTAGTAATTATTTGGTCAAGTGGCGTTGGCGCATGAACCAATTTTCAATTCCAAAATCCAAAATCTAAAACTGGCAAAGTGAATGACTAGATGCAGGCAGATTAATCCTTTCACATCAAGTGAGGGAAGAATCAATCCTCCCTCAACTGATGTCACATGCAGCCATCCTGAACTCAGATGTTATGAGCTATACACCTACGGGAGTCTTAGCCCCTTCTGCTGGCTGTCTACCATCTGAGTCTAGTGCCTCGCCTTCAATAAATGAACGCAGCATCCAAGCTATCTCTTCATGCTGTTCGAGTAGTCCAGTTAAAAAGTCAGCAGTTCCTTGATCGTGGAACTTTTCACCAGACTGATCCAGATGGTCTCTCAAATTACGAATAACCTGCTCGTGATCGTCCACTAAATTAGATACCATCCCTGTTGCTGTGGGCACACTACCAGCATGTTCCTTGAGGGTAGCAAGCTTGAGAAATCCTTCCAATGAGCCAACTGGATAACCGCCCAGAGCACGAACTCGCTCTGCCAAAGCATCAATATTTAGAGTCAGCTTTTGGTAGTGTTCTTCCCAAAGCTGGTGCAAAGAGCGGAACTGAGGGCCAACCACATCCCAGTGGTACTTTTTGGTTTTCACCAACAGTAAATAGGCATCTGCCAAATCTTGATTTAACAGATTAATTACACCTTGACGCTGTTCGTCTGTCAAACCAATGTTTATCGCACGCATTATTTTCCATCCCTAAGCAAACTTATCTATTAATTTGCCAAATTTTCCACATAATCCGCATCAACCAAAGGAAATATTATGAGTTTAGATTATTTATTACATTACATAGTTATACCTATGCCTTAATAGGTAGTACTCTTCAGTCGATAGATAATTTAGCAATTAGCTACATATCCTTGCTTTTTATCGGCTAAAAAAATAGATAGAGATATTAATATAATAAGTAGTAATGGGTAATTGCTTCTACGCAATCACCCATTACTAGCAAAAAATTACCAAGGTATTAACTCTGTTACTTACCTGTAACTTTGTCCAAGAAACTCTTTGCTTTTTCTTCCACTGAGGTTGCACCCTGGGAATTTTCAGGACTCTTTTGCTTGTCAACATCAGCCGCTCCCTGAACTTCATTGAGTCCTTTATTGGACTCCTTTTGAACCTTTTTCAGTCCCGCTGGTGGTTCTTTAGCAGCTTCATCAGTTTTGCGCTGAATGTCAAGCAGTTGTGTAGTACCTTCGGTGGGATTACTTTGGTAGCTATCGATTGCAAAAGCAGGAAAAGCATTAGATAATAATACTAGGGCACAAGTAAAAGCCACTAATAGAAAACGTACTGGACGTAAAATAGATAAAACAGAAGTAATCATCTTCATTGGAAATCCTCCATAACAGCTTTTACAACGCAGAACTTTTACTGAAAGAGCGAAGTATATACCTTTACTTAGCAATTTTAAGCAATAATCAAACTGGCAAGCTCCGCTTCAATTTGGAAGTTCTTGAAAAACGAACCTGACGAAGAAATCTCTTTTGTCTTTCTGCATTGGGTTAGTAAGGGATAATAAGCAAATACTACCTTAACTCTTTAGCAAAATCACTTAGATTTCATAACTGAAAGAAATTCTTCGTTTCCGATTCCCTGTTTACACTTTTACTTTGAAAAAGCTAACGTCTGCATCAATCTCTAGAATGAAGTTTACTGCATCTTTAGTTGCAATAAAATCAGTCTCTAGGTATATCGACTTAATCTAGTTTTGGCAGGTTAATGGCTCCACTATTTATGTTCAGTTAGCTTGACTTTATCCAATCAAAGGAATTTAAGGAATATGCACCTGAGAGGAAATTTGTAAAGTATCAATTTATATAAAGATTCTGCTTAATCCCCTTTCATAAAAGGAGAAAAATAAATCTTTTCTTTAAACTTGATAAGTCTGCCTTATTACCTCTTCTATTGAACTTACGCGATGGAACATTTCTATTAATTCATGGGATCTTGTTTTTCGCTTTGCCAGCATTACTTTTAAGGGCGTTAAATAATGAACATCTGGGTCATCTCCTAAAGCAACTTCGGATGCTTGCAAGACTTTTGTCGCATTCTCAAAAATATCTTCGTTTTCAAACGCTTCTTTTGCAGAAAGTTGGTGTAACGCTGCATCGGGTATAGTTGCTCTACCCGGTAAGGTTTTATCTAACACCAAACCTTTCAATAATATCAGCAAAGCCGCATAGATTAAAAAATTATCACAACTATCACAAGCCTTAAATTCAATGCGTCCCACTTCAGCCGGAATCCGGGCAATTTTTGTTAAGGAAGGTATGCTATTAATCAGTTGTTCTTCTTTTTGAACAAAAACCAGAGTAGCTGGTCTTTTTCCAGTTCTGATAAATGTTCGTACCGATAGTCCATCCCATAAACCTCCATTATAAAAGGGAGAGCTATAACTAAAAGGAACGATATAGGGACTGTAATAAGTTAACTTTTTGCCAAGATCAATCACATCTTCAGTTGACAAATCTGCCACTGAAATATTTAAATCTGGCCCATAAGATACCATGTGAATATTAGCAGTTTGTTCGTCAGGATAAGCTTCTAGCTGTTTGATTTCATAATTGTTTAATGGGGGTTGAGGCTCAAAAGCTGGATTGTAGGGGTTGAAACTAACCAGAACTGGTGATAAGCCAAAGTCAGATGCAACCTCACGTAGCAAGTCAAAACTTTCTGATAATTCAGTAATAGCGCCTTGAATATTAGAATGGATAGTTGTTCTAATTTCAATACCTTTAACATGACAGTCTATTACTTGATCAGAATCCGCAAATCTTTCAAATCCCTCAATGTACCATCTCTTCATCTTAATACCCGCATCACCGACGCGGAGTTGAGGATAGTCACTGGGGTATGTAGGTAGCCTTTCAATAATTTGATTGAAATCAGCAAATTTTGTGTGGGAAAAATCAGCAAACTTTCCCTCATTGTTCAAGAACGCGACTTCATGTTCAATGCCAAAGAAAAACATTATACATACCTTAATTTTTTAGAGTTAACCTAATTTCACTAATGCCAAGCGATCGCAATCCCATAGAGAAGAAAGTAACATCAGTAAACGATTCATTAGAGAAAAGCGTCGGCGATATTTAGCTGGCAGGTTCGCATACTTAGAAAACTCCATCACTCTGTAGCGCAAAATACAGTCTTGAACCTGATGAATATTTCAGATACTCCAATCGAATTCACTTTAAGTAGAAAAATTCTCAACAATGCTACAAATGGATTTTACCTTAAGACCGACTATTGCGATTTGAAAACTTCTCTGATTTATTTTTCTGTGCTGCTTCCACTATCTTCATAGTCACTGGTTAGGGTAGCGTAGTAGTGACTGAGGAAAGCTTGAGACGTGAGTTTATGACAAGTACCGTTCAATCCCCCTACAGCAACAAACAGATTGCCGCTTGGTTGCGTGGACTGCTTACTATTGCTTGGGCTGATGGTAATTTTGATGATCAAGAACAGGAATTAATTTCCAGCATCACCAAAAATGAATTAGCTCCTAAGATTAAATGCGACTCACTAGAGATAATTACCCCAGAGGAATTAGCCGCAGCGTTGGGTAAAGGTACACCAGCCGCGGAAAATTTCTTAAGGACAGCGGTGATGGTAGCGATCGCAGATGGTACTTATTCTCCCAGCGAAGATGAGGTTCTGCAACAGTTCTGTCAAGCCTTGGAACAGCCAGAGAACTTGCTGGAAGCCCTTCGCCACACCCTGCAACACCCACAGCAAATTACCCCCACTATCGCCAGCACTGGGCTGACAAAGCGTCAAATTAATGCCCTACACCCTCTGCGTCACTGGCTTGATGGGCTAGATATCCAAGACCCAAGAGTAGCCCGCTTTTTGTGTAAAATGATTCCCGCCCAGTGTCCCTTTGAACGAGATGTCACCCTATTTGGACGCAAGATTGTGCATATCCCACCGATGTGTAAAATTAACCCGTTATATGAGCAACTGGTAGGCTTACGTTTCCGCGCCCTCTCCTATTTAGCAGATAAATGCGGTGAAGATGTTTCACCATATATTTGAGTAGGGAGTAGGGGGGAGAATAAAAAATTACCTCTTTCTCCTCTGCCCAATGCCCAATGACGGCAGTTGCTCCACTTGGGGAAACCCCATCGCCCTTGGCGTCTCCCCTTGGGAGAAGACCGCACTGCCTCCCCAATGCCCAATGCCCAATAAATAGTTCTGTAGTTGAGTGAAAAATCTGACTCTGCTTTTGGGAATACTTGATTTATTCACCTGACTAATCTAGAACTCAGGCATTATCAATATGAAATGGATGAAACCATCTCTATATTTTGTACCCTTTTCCTTACCTTTGTATTTGCTTTCTACTTTAACAGCACGGGCTAAAAGCCCCGCTACTGCTAACAGCACTCAGCACTAAATATTATGTGGGCAAAGCTGAAACCGCAAATCTGGCAATGGCGGGGTGTTTTTCCGATTTTTGAAGCTAATGATGGAGGTTATGCCCGAGCTGATGCTGGGAGTTATCAAGTGCTGTTGAACTACCGAGGACAAATACAGCATGGCAATTTTCTGGCGTTTTTGGCTGGTTGGTGGATTCCTGTTATACCTTCATTGCTAGCTTTTGGAGGTTCTGCGTTAGCGTTCGCGGAGCGTTTCGTAGAGAAGCTCCGCGAACGCGTAGCGTCTGTCTACGACACGCTGCGCAAACGCAGAGAAGCTATCGCACTCACTCAGTATATTGCCCAAAGTGCTACCGAGATGCGAAAAACCCTCGGTCACTATCTAACTGATGAAATCGTCGCCAATATCCTCGAAACTCCTTCTGGGTTAAAGCTAGGAGGAGAACACCGAAAAGTTACGATTCTCGTATCTGATTTTAGAGGATTTTCGGCTATTTCCGAACAATTGCCTCCTGAAGAAGTAGTAAAGATTTTGAATCTTTATCTGGGAATAATGACAGATGTGATTAACCAGTATAAAGGCACGATTAATACAGGCAAGGCTGTAGCGGGAAATGTTGGTTCTCAAAAACGCGCTCAATATACAGTTATTGGCAGTCATGTTAATTTGGCTGCTCGAATTGAATATTATACAGTGGGAGGACAGATTTTAATTTCTGAGAATATCTGTAAGGATGCCAACATTGACCTATAAATTGCTGGACAACTACAAATAGAACTCAAGGGTATAAAACACCCTGTGACAATTTGTGAAATTCGTGGCATTGGCGGTAAATATAATTTATTCTTGCCTAAATATGATGAGAAAATGATCGTTCTCACTCCAATAGTACCTGTAGAATACATCATTTTGCAGGGAAAACATGCAGTGGGAACAGTATTTATGGGGGAATTGATTAGCCTCTCAGAAAAAGGAGCGCAGCTGCAATCGCCACATTCTTTAGAACTCTTGAGTAATCTCAAACTCAAGTTATTGATTGAAGCAGAAATGGCTACAGAAGAAGATATTTATACCAAGGTGATCGAACAGTCTAATGTTGACGAGCATCTTTTTCTGCTTCGGTTTACAGCAGTTCCCCCAAAAGCGATGTCTGACGACAAGCCGCTAGGCATCTACGCAATTCTCAATGCACTGCATCAGCTTGGGTGAGATTATAGCATCAATATTGAAATGATAACAAAGGGAGGTGTCTGTAAATAGGGTAAACCGAAAAAGTAGGTAGTCTAGCTTTTTCTAAAACAGTAACAATTGTTGCTGATAGAACCAGGCGATCGCGGTAAGATTTTGGACTTAAGCCCGATCTAGCTCCAAGAACTCCTTAATAATTCGTAATTCGTAATTTATAGTATGAAGCAACTAAGTTGAATTGTGGAGTTCAAAATATGATTTCTTCTAAAACTGAGATTCAATTACACCCAAAAGACAAATGACAAACGGAAAGAACTTTCAAAAATTAGTAGAACTTGCAAATGATTATGGAATTATTTGCGAACCAACACCAGAAGAATGTTTGATTGCATCCTTGCCTGGAGACGATGATTTCTTATTAGCTTTTACTTGGTCTGGTACTGTTGAGGGAGAGCCGCCAGAGCATGAATTAATCGCAATTAGTGTACAGGATATAGTCAAAGAAGTTACCGTTGCAGCTTGGCAGATTCCTTTTTATTTATTCGGAAACGTTTTAAGGCAAGCTCAGATGCTTGTCGCTGCTCACAAAGATTTTGTTAGCTAAGAGACAAGTTTTGACTAAAAATTACTATCCCTGTCATCTGTGGCAGGGATTTTTATTGGAACTACTGCTTTAAAAATTTAGAAAATATTCTCTATTGATGGCTCATCAGTTATAGCGGTTCCCATTCAGATACGCTACAACATTCGCGGGGTGTAGGGGGACGGCAGTGCCCATTGGTGTCAACTTAAGGTAAAAGCTAGGTAAGAGAAAGCGTTCTAGAGTTGCCCTCATCCCCTAACCCCTTCTCCTAACATGGGATTCGGGGAATTGGAGAATTATGCTCCCCTCTCCCAATTTGGGAGAGGGGCTGGGGGTGAGGGCAAAACTCATGCAGTCAGGAGATTTCAGCTGAAGTTGACACGTATGGGCAGTGCCGTGCCCCTACGGGTATACCTCACGCAAACGAGAAGCGCTATATCACTATACTAAACGCTGTAACTTAAAAAATTAAAGCTGTAGTAACTACAACTCCTTCTGTATTAACTACAGCTTCCTTTGTATTAACTACAGAAGAAGTTGTAGTTAATAACGTTCCTAGTGTGATAAATAACGCTTAAGCTGTTGTTATCAATCCTGAAGCTTTGGTTAATAAGTTCCAAGTGCTATAAGTAACGCTTAAGCTGTTGTTACTACGGCTGATGTTGTGCTTATAAACATTTGAGTTGTCGTTAAGACACAAAAAGTTAATCTTCTCAGTTTTTACCTTCTATGTCTAGATTTTTAACCGCCTGCTACTAAAATGCTACTTAAAACGCTAGCCTTGAAGAATCCAGCCACTTACATACATTGCATCATGTTACCTAAACCCAAAAAGCACTGGACACCTTCAAATTGGGCAAGTTGGAAGCCTTTCGGGATTGGCGAACAGTACCCTAACAACTATTGGGAAGTATTTCGGGCAATCTGGCTATCTCGTGACAAACTACCATACACGTGGAATATTCTGGATAAAGGTGTCTGCGATGGTTGCGCTCTCGGAACAACCGGGATGAAGGATTGGACTTTAGATGGCATTCATCTTTGCAATGTCCGGTTGCGGCTGTTGCGGATGAATACGATGCCAGCTTTTGACCCTGTGCTATTGGCGGATGTTTCGCAGTTGCAAAAGCAAAAAAGTGCCCAATTGCGCGACTTGGGAAGACTCCCGTACCCGATGATTCGTCAACGAGGAGAAAAAGGCTTTCGCCGTGTGAGTTGGGATGAAGCTTTAGGAGTAATTAGCGATCGCATCCGCGCTACCACACCAGACCGCCTCAGCTTTTATGTTACCAGTCGTGGTACTGTCAACGAAACTTATTATACCACCCAAAAAGCTGTGCGGGCAATGGGAAGCAATAATATTGATAACGCTGCCCGCATTTGCCATTCTCCCAGTACGGCGGGACTGAAAGCTTCTCTGGGTGCTGGGGCTACCACCTGTTCTTATAAAGACTGGATTGGTACTGATTTATTAGTCTTCATTGGCTCCAACGTTGCCAATAATCAGCCTGTTACTGTTAAATATCTCCATTACGCCAAGAAAGCTGGCACTAAAATTGTAGTTATTAATACTTACCGTGAGCCAGGAATGGAGCGCTACTGGGTGCCCTCAATTGTAGAAAGTGCCGTTTTCGGTACAAAGTTTGCCGAAGACTTCTTCTTAATTAATATGGGCGGGGATATAGCATTTTTAAATGGCACTATTAAACATATAATTGCTAACAACTGGGTAGATCAGTCATTTATTAACTTACATACAGTTGGTTTTGCTGAACTCAAAGCATCGTTAGAAAGCCAATCTTGGGAAGAATTAGAGCGGCTTTCTGGAACATCCCGCGAGGAAATGTACGCTTTTGCCAAAATGGTCAAAGAAGCTAATAAAGCCGTATTTGTTTGGAGTATGGGCATTACTCAGCATGAATGCGGTGAAGATAATGTGCGGAGTATCATTAATTTAGCTCTCACCAAAGGTTTTGTCGGTCGGGAAGGCTGCGGTTTAATGCCAATTCGCGGTCACTCTGGGGTGCAGGGTGGTGCAGAGATGGGATGTTACGCCACAGTATTTCCTGGTGGTAAACCTATCACCCTAGAAAATGCTACCCAATTGAGTCAGCATTGGGGCTTGGAAGTGCCGACAAGTAAAGGTTTAATTGCTCCAGAAATGATTCACGCCGCACATCAAGGGCAATTAGATGTGTTATTTTCTGTGGGAGGGAATTTTTTAGAAGTACTGCCAGAACCAGATTATGTGGAAGTGGCGCTGAAGACAATACCGCTACGGGTACATATAGATATTGTTCTCTCCAGCCAAATGCTGGTGGAACCTGCTGATACTGTGGTGCTTCTACCTGCGACGACTCGTTACGAAATACCAGGAGGAGTCACAGAAACTAACACCGAACGCCGGGTAATTTTCAGTCCAGAAATTCCGGGGCCGCGGATTGGGGAAGCGCGTCCAGAGTGGGAAGTGTTTTTAGAATTGGCAAGGCGGGTAAAACCAGATTTGGCAGATAAGCTGGCTTTTGCTGACACTGCTGCTATCCGTCAAGAAATTGCTCAAGTCGTCCCGCAATATGCTGGTATTCAACACTTACAACAAGCTGGCGATCAATTTCAATATGGTGGCTCACATTTGTGCTTTGGTTGGAACTTCCCGACGGCGGATGGGAAAGCACACTTTGGCGTATTATTGCCACGCCAAAGAGAATTACCAGAAGGTTATTTTTTATTAGCAACGCGCCGAGGCAAACAATTTAATAGTATGGTGCAGGAACGCAAGGATGCCATTACTGGGGCGATGCGAGAGGCGGTGCTAATGAATGCTGCTGATGCGGCATTGTTGGGTTTAAAAGATTGCGATCGCGTCATTCTTAAGAATGATTTAGGCGAGTTGTTATGTCAAGTCTACATTGCCCCAATTCAGTCAGGTAACTTGCAAGTACATTGGCCAGAAGGGAACGTGCTATTAGATAAAAGTAAGCGATCGCTCGAAGGTGTACCTGATTATAATGCGATCGTGCGGTTAGAAAAAATCTAAATCAAGTCTCATTTTCCCAGTTTTAACACTCCCAACAGCATATCCATTGACTTGCATCAAGACTACCGCAAAGATGAGCATCTCTGCGGTAGTTCTGAGTTAAAGACTATTAAAATAGAGCAAAAACAGCCAGGTCTAGCTTAATTTGCGACTTTGAGTTATCCCCAATTCTAGAAAGCTTGAGAGTTTTTAGACTTGACTAACCCATTGCTTCCACGGCACTCAGCATGAAATTAATCCGTTGCTCAAACTCTAGCTTTTTGATCAATGCGACAAATTCATCCGTTTCACCAGGAAGTTGATAGTCGGAGGGCACTGGAATTATGCTTCCATCCTCCATTCCTTGTGCCAGCAGAAACCAAACGTCTAATTTGGCATTGGGACTTAGAGCATTATAGGCTTGGCTGATATCGTTAGCTGCACCATTAATAATGTCGCGTTGTGCTTGCAGTTGCTCTTCAGGAGACAAGTCCAGGAATTTGTCAAAGAGTGTTTTAGCAGGAACTTCTACGCTTTGAGGAGGTGCAGGCTTTAGCTGCTCTTTAAGATCCAAGTAACCGAACCAAAGTAGGGCTAGCTGAGTATCTACATCAAAGCGTTGAAGACTTTCTAAAGCCGGTTTTGTTGCTTCATCAATTGTGTAAGTCATAAAAAACTCCAACTAAGTTAAGGGTATTCTGATTTCGTTAGTTACTGTAAAGATTTGTTTTCAGTACCTTCATATAACTTAACGAACAAATGGAAATAGATAACCCTACTTAGGGTAGGGATCACTACATAAGACAGATATAGATAACTGAAAATTGCTAGTTACAAAAATGCCTATTTCGATGTATATGCAAGCTAAGTAACGTCTGTGACTCTAAGCGATCGCTTGAAGGGGTTCCTGATTATAATGCAATAGTACGCTTAGAAAAGCAAACCTAATATTAACGCTTTCCGACTGCGACGTTCAAGTTAACATCACTCCAAAACTTGCAGCCATGTCTGTCGCCAAAGATTTTGAAACCCCAGAAGATGTTATATTTCCACCAGGGGATTTAGAAAGTAACGAACCACCATTGGAAACATATTTACATTTGCAGCAAATGCTGCTATTGATAAAATGTCTTGATTGGTGGTGGCGAGACCACAATCGCTTTAATGACTACTTTGCTGCGGGGAATCTTAGCATTCATTACAGTCCACACCAGCGTAAATCCGAAGACTTTCGGGGGCCAGATTTCTTTGTCGTTTTAAATACTGAACGCAAACCCCGTGATAGTTGGGTTGTTTGGGAAGAAGACGGCAAATATCCGAATTTGATTATAGAACTGCTTTCAAAGTCAACCGCAGCGACCGACAAGGGCTTAAAAAAACAAATTTATCAAGATATCTTTCGCACTCCTGAATATTTCTGGTTTGACCCCAAAAATCTAGAATTTGCTGGGTTTATTTTGGTGGGTGGTACGTATCAACCTATAGAACTCAACCCACAAGGATTGTTGTGGAGTCAGCAGCTAAGTTTGTACTTGGGCGTTCATGAAAATCAATTACGCTATTTCAATGCGGAAGGACAGTTAATGCCCACACCTGAAGAAATTGCCCAGTGGGAAGCGGAACACGCCCAACAAGAAAGACAACGCGCTGAACGCCTAGCAGCAAAACTGCGAGAATTGGGTGTTGACCCAGATACGATTTAAAGTATGTAGACTTGCTCTAAAAATTATGGAAAAAGCAAAAGAATATTGGGAAGATTATAGAAGTAGAGATGATGTCTAAAAGTACAAGCTATCATGAAACCAATTATTGATAATCTAACATTGATCCAGAAATTTATCAGATCAGTAGGGTGAACATGAGAATGTCAGCACTACAAGCATAATTACAAATTACTATCATTTATTTTCGACAACTTCCAGACCTGTCCTAGCTACTGATTTAATATCAACATTCTGATTGTTTAGCAGCACTACTATAGTGGTTTTTTCATTGGGTAAATATGCAAGCAATGTTGCGAAGCCATAAGCTATACCACTATGCCCAATTGCTTTTGCTAAAGGAGATGAAAATCGTTCTACACCCAACCCGTAGCTATAGCCTACGCCATTATCTTTAAATTTCAACATTTCTTTCATTATCTTTGAGGAAAGTAAGGTTTTTTTGACAAATAACGCTTTGGCAAACTTGTCTAAATCTTCTGCTGTTGAAACTAATCCCCCATCTCCCAAACCATTACCATCATTGACTGCGGCGTAGCTATCTAGCTTACCATCCTGATTGCGATCGCCATAACCTGTAGCGACTTCTCCAATTGTCGGTTCGCGCAATTCTGTGAAAGTATGTTTTAATCCTAATGGTTTTAAAATCTGACTGCGGATTGCTTGAGCGAGAGTTCCCCTAGTGATATTTTCAACAATCAGTTCCAAAAGAATGTAGTTGCAATCAGTATAAATAAATTTTTCTCCGGGATTTGCCTGCGGTTCTTCTTGATACATATACTGAATAGCTTCTCTGGCTGTCCAAGGCTGTGAGCGACTTCTTTTCGCAGTAGCTTGAAGAAATGCTTTTGTTTCTAGGTATTCAGCAACACCACTAGTATGGTTAAGCAATTGACGAACTGTAATTTTGTCGCTGTTGACAATATGAGGAGTGATGTCTCTTGGTAAGTAGGTTGCGATCGCCCGGTCTAATTCTATCTTCCCTTGTTCCACTAACTTCAGCACAACCACCGCCATAAAAGTTTTACTCATACTGGCAATAGAAAAGCCATCTGTGGGTTTCATCCGGGTTTTAGTTGACAAGTTATTCACACCAGATGCTCCCAGCCAAGAACCTTTAGGTGTAGTAATATACATTACTGCACCAGGGATTTTCTGTTCTACAATTATCTCATTTAAAAGCTTCTGTAGTTGAGAACTTTTTCCTACGGTGGAGGTAGACATCACTTGTTTAGCAAGAGATTTTTGAATGACTCTCTGACTAATGTTATTAGCTACTAAATATCCTGTAAAACCAAGGGAAATCACAAAGACTATTGCCAATAAAATTTTACTGAAAGCCAAAAGTTTTAGGTTCATTATACTTCCTAAACAGAAACATAGCCGTTCTAGCTCAACTGCACAAAGTAATTGGTAAACATCAACCTGACATCTGACATATAAATAGCATTACTTTGTTTCCAGATTAGTATCAAAATTTCAATTCACCAACTTTCACAAATATGAGAATGCCAACCAAAAGTAAGACCAAAGCCACTGTTTGGGTAGTGGAAAAAGGTCAAGTACGGTCTCGTTTAGACCAACTTACTACTGAGGAACCTTTGGAAATTCGTCTTGTTCCTTTCCAAAAGACAGTAGCTGTAACAATGCGGACACCAGGGGCAGATTTTGAACTAGCTGCTGGTTTCCTCTACAGTGAAGGAGTCGTTAATAGCAGGGAAGATATTCGACGTATCAGCTACTGCGTAGATGAATTAGTAGATGGTGAACAGCGCCATAATATTGTAAATGTGGAACTGCGGGATGGGTTGATTCCAGACTTACAGCCTTTGGAGCGCCATTTCTACACAAGTAGCGCCTGTGGGGTGTGTGGTAAAGCTAGCCTTGAGGCTTTGCGTCTGCGGGGATGTCCAGTAATTTCTTCTGGCCCAACGATAACACCTGATATCGTATACAGCCTACCAGATAAACTCCGCGCTGCTCAAGGTATCTTCACTGCTACAGGGGGTTTACACGCTGCGGCTATCTTTGATACTCAAGGACAACTGTTAAACCTGTGGGAGGATGTTGGGCGACACAATGCTTTGGATAAATTGATTGGTACAGCTTTGCTCAGTGATGAATTACCTTTAAATAATTGTATTGTTCTGGTTAGCGGACGCTCAAGTTTTGAGATTTTGCAAAAATCTACAACTGCTGGAGTTCCCATTGTCTGTTCTGTTTCCGCTCCTAGTAGTTTGGCGGTGTCTGTCGCCAAGGAATTCGGGATTACCTTAATTGGATTCCTGCGCGGAGAACGATTCAATATTTACACTGGTTTGCAAAGAATAAACGCTACTTAAGAACACTTTCGTAGTGGTGTGGCAAGGCTAAATTGTTGCAAAAAAGTTTGTAGCGATTGTTTAAAAAGTCAAGCGACGCCGAATAGCCCGTCGTAGACATCGCTTTGTTTGTGGAGATTTATGAAAGCGATGCCTACGGCAGGCTATTCGGCGTCGCACTTGTGTACTTGATCGTGGTGCGACAAAGTTTGAAGTACTCCAACACGATTTTCAAGTACCTCAACACGATTTTCAAGTACCTCAACACGACTTTCAAGTACCTCAACACGACTTTCAAGTACTTCAACACGACTTTCAAGTACCTCAACACGACTTTCAAGTACTTCAACACGACTTTCAAGTACTTCAACACGACTTTCAAGTACTTCAACACGACTTTCAAGTACTTCAACACGACT
>NZ_JBALEF010000009.1:0-10882 GCF_036918245.1 Nostoc sp. | reverse complement strand
CGTGAATGAGTCTTTTATACTCGCGGACGAGTCTTTGATACTCGTGAATGAGTCTTTTATACTCGCGGACGAGTCTTTGATACTCGTGAATGAGTGAATGTTATTGCAAGGTTAGCGATGTTTACGACGGGCTACGCCTACGCACCCTGCTAACTTAAACATGACAGCCGTTTTTATACACATGAACACACTAATCCAGTCTCTAATGCTTAGTTACGATATACTACTTTAGTAAATATCGCTACAGAGTTGGTGAGGTTTACAGGTGACAAACGAAGAACTGTTGCAAATTATTGAACAAGCTGCCAGGGGAAACGCAACGGAGCTAAACCTCGATAACAATCAACTCAGCAGCCTGCCGCCAGAAATCAGCCAACTCTCCAACTTGACTGAGCTATATCTCGATAACAATCAACTCAGCAGCTTGCCGCCAGAAATCAGCCAACTCTCCAACTTGACTGAGCTATATCTCGATAACAATCAACTCAGCAGCCTGCCGCCAGAAATCAGTCAACTCTCCAACTTGACAACGCTAGACCTCAATAACAATCAACTCAGCAGCCTGCCGCCAGAAATCAGCCAACTCTCCAACTTGACTGGGCTATCCCTCTATAACAATCAACTCAGCAGCCTGCCGCCAGAAATCAGCCAACTCTCCAACTTGACAAGGCTATACCTCGATAACAATCAACTCAGCAGCCTGCCGCCAGAAATCAGCCAACTCTCCAACTTGACTGAGCTATATCTCGATAACAATCAACTCAGCAGCCTGCCGCCAGAAATCAGCCAACTCTCCAACTTGACAACGCTATACCTCCATAACAATCAACTCAGTAGCCTGCCGCCAGAAATCAGCCAACTCTCCAACTTGACAATGCTATCCCTCGATCACAATCCACAATTAAGCTCGCCGCCGCCTGAAATTGTCGAGCAGGGAACGCAGGCAATTTTGACCTATCTTCGAGAAAGATTAGAGGGTAGCTTACGGCAGTGGGTTTCTAAATTGCTAGTTGTCGGTGAAGGAGGAGTGGGTAAAACATCCTTGTTAAGAGCATTACGCGGTGAAGAGTTCGACACCCAGGAATCCACTACTCATGGTATTGAAATTAAATGGCTCGATTTAACCCATCCCGGAAAAGCAGGTACTACAATGCATCTGAAAACCTGGGATTTCGGTGGACAGGAAATTTATCATGCTACCCATCAATTCTTTCTCACCAACCGCTCCCTATTTTTACTCGCCTGGAATGCTCGACTGGGATTTGAGCAAGGAAAACTCTATTACTGGCTAGATACTATCAAAGCCTTAGCCCCAGAATCCCCAATTTTACTTGTCGCCACCCACATCGATGAACGAGATGCCGACCTTCCCATAGTTGAGTTACGCCGCAAGTACCCCCAGATTATTCAACACTATAAAATTAGCTCTAAAATCATCCGAGGTGTTGAAAAACTGCGGCAAGCAATTGCTGAAGCAGCCGCTAAGTTACCTTTAATGGGGGAAATCTGGCCTACCACTTGGCTAAATGCTGCCAATGCCATCCGCACCCAGCCGAAAAAACAAATCACACCGCAGCAACTGTGGGACATCATGGCTGATTCCCAAGTTGCTGACATCAGTAAGGAAGTGCTGGCGCGATGGCTGCATGAATTAGGTGAGATTCTTTACTTCCAAGACAACGAAGAACTTAACGATACTGTTATTCTCCAGCCCCAGTGGGTAACTGAATATATTAGCAAAGTGCTGGAAAGCGAAGACGTAATCAACCGCTTGGGCATTTTCACCCGTGAGGAAATGAATCAACTTTGGCGCGACTTAGAGCCATCCATGCGGGATCACTTCCTGCGCCTCATGGAGCGTTTTGACCTTTCCTACCGCACTCAAGAAAACCGGGATATCAGTTTAGTTGTAGAACGTTTGCCCCTCGACGCGCCTAATTATGATCAGAAATGGCAGCAAATAAAACAAGCAGGTGATTGCCATGAAATTTCGATGAAATTTCAACTCAATACGATTCCTGCGGGTATTCCCACTTGGTTTATTGCGCGTCAACACCGCTTTACAACTGGCATTCATTGGCGTAACGGTGTCTTATTTGCTTATGAGCAAGAACATTTAGCATTAGTGCAAGCTGTTAAAAGCGATAGGTATTTACAATTAACAGTCCGGGGAGCATACCCCCAGAATTTATTTGCACTACTCAAAGATGGTATCGAACTACTTCTACGAAGGTTTCCAGGATTAGACATTCAACGCAAAATTCCCTGTCTTGGTCATAATGGTCAACGATGTACCCACGAGTTTGACTATGAACAAGTACAACAGCGATTCCAAAGAAATAAACTAACAATTGAATGCCCAAAAGCTACAGAAGATGAAGATGTATCAGTAATAGAACTCTTGCAGGGATTAGATTGGACAAAAGGAGATGCAATTTTAGACTGCCTGAAAGATTTAAGTAATAAAGTTGATAAAAGTAATGATGAAATGAAAGATAAACTAGATAATCTTCTAGAACTGACGCAACGGGAATTTACCAAAGCCTTCCGCCGCGAACAAGCAATCATAGATTCTCATTGTCCCAATGTCTTTGTGCTGCGTCCTCATGGTGCTAAAGCTTGGCAAAAGAATCTAACTGGACAGAAATTAGATTTACAACTCTATTGCCAAGCACCGGGCTGTTGGCATCCCACCCAAGAAGGCGGTTTATATGAAATAAATGAACCTGCCAAATGGTTGAGAGTAACTGCACCTTATATTGGTAACTTATTCAAAGTCTTAAGATATGCTGCACCGATAATTGGCCCTTGGCTGGGTGTCGTAGATCCCAAAGAATATGAAACGCTATTTAAAAACGATTTAGAACTATTTAAAGAACTAGCAGCAAAATTACCTGAACTCAAACAATCTGAAGATTTAGAATTAACAGACAAAATTGCTAGAGGTGAAGATTTAGATCCAGAACGCGCCGATGGTGCAGCTTTGCGTGCCTTGCGTCAACTTTTAGAAGAAAAAGATCCCCAGCAGCACTGGGGTGGATTAAAGAAAGTCTTGACTCCAGAGGGACATTACCTATGGCTATGCGAACATCACGCAGCAGAGTATAAACGCTAACTATTTTAGATTTGAGATTGTGATCTTGAATTGTAGAGAAACAATTCATCAACTATTCCCTAAACCAGCAGCAATAGTTTTAAGAGTATTTAAATAGCTCCATGACAGAGCAAGCATTTAAAACAATTACTTAGGATTCCTATATATACTAATAGGGTATATTTGACTAGAATTAAGGTATTATAGCGATTATTATTTAGATACCATAAGCGCCAGGGGTTTACAGAAGTGCGCCTCTAAGACTGACACGCCAGTTTAGCTATAAATTAATATCTACGGTTTTACGGGTATTAGAAAAATGAAGTTTACAGACTGGGTGACTAGAGTACTACTAATCTGGCTGATGTTCGCCACTCTAATAGTAGTGCTGCTAATTGGACGAGCAACAAAATTACATAACAATCCGACAATATCCCGTACATCCAATCCACAGGTTACAGCTTTCAGTCAATATCCCCAGGCGCAATTCCAATCAGCGAAAGAGCCAGAGAAGAAATTTCAAAATGTTATCAAGTCCCCAGTCAAGACTAACAAACCTGTAGCAAGGTATGTAACCACTCAAGCTTTTGCACAGTACAGACCTAATTATCAAGTTGCTTCGGTTGACCCAAGTAACTATGGAGAACGGTACGTTCAAGATGTTAACGGCGTAACTCTCCACAATCAACCAATTATCGTCCTCCATGAAACTGGTTATTCTGCTTCCAGCGCCATCAATTTCTTTCAAGTAGCCCATAACGATGAAAGTGTGCAAGCAAGTTACCACGCTTTAGTCAAGTTAGACGGAACGGTGGTTTATCTAGTACCCCCAGAAAAGCGGGCTTTTGGTGCAGCTAACTCTGTGTTTGATGGTTCTCAGGGAGTGGAAACTGTGCAGACTAATCCGAATTTGCCGGCTTCTGTGAATAATTTTGCCTATCATGTCTCTTTGGAAACACCGCCAGATAGTTATGACAGTGGCAGTCAACAAACCCATAGCGGCTACACGGAGGCTCAATATAATTCTCTTGCTTGGTTAATTGCTCAAAGTCAAGTCCCAGATGATCGCATCACTACGCACCATTTAGTAGACCGTTCTGGTAAAAAAGTTGACCCGATAAATTTTGATGGTAATAAATTTCTTAGCTTACTTAATACTTATCGTCAAATAAGACCAATCTATCGAGTCAGCAAATAATTTATTCAATCTTGTGGGGTGGGCGTCTTGCCATATTTTGCCCTCACCCCCAGCCCCTCTCCCAACAATGGGAGAGGGGAGCAAATTCTCCAGTTCCCCTTCTCCCATGTTGGGAGAAGGGGTTAGGGGATGAGGGCTGTCTTTAATTTTGAATTGTTAACTTGCTCAAGGAGGCGCGATCGCGTCAAAATAAGAGTTAGACGCTGTAACCTAACTTAATAATGACCCCAACGCAGCTTGAGCAAATTTCCCCTCAACCAACACCGCCAAATGAGCGGGGATATGAATATGATTTGGTAATTGTCGGCGGTGGGATTATTGGGTTAACTCTAGCCTCGGCTTTAAAAGATTCTGGTTTGAGTATTTTGCTCATTGAGGCGAAAGTGGCATCAGCGGCGGTAGCGAAGGGACAAGCTTATGCAGTTCATCAGCTTTCGTCGCTAATTTATCAAGGAATTGGCGTTTGGGACAAAATGTTGCCGCAAATCGCCAAGTATTGCCGAGTCCATCTTTCGGATGCCGATTATCCCGATGTGGTGGAATTTACCACAGATGATATAAATACCCCAGAATTGGGTTATGTGGCGGAACACCAAGCACTGTTGCAGCCGTTGCAAGAGTTTGTCCAAAATTGCCCAAATGTGACTTATCTCTGTCCGGCGGAAGTGGTAAATACGCAATACCAGCAGAATATAGTCGCCATCGAGATAAAAGTTGCCGATCAACTAAAGACAGTCAAGAGCAAATTAGTTGTAGCAGCAGATGGATCGCGATCGCCAATTCGGCAAGCTGCTGGAATCAAAACCTCTGGCTGGAAATATTGGCAATCTTGCATCGTCGCCTTTGTCAAACCAGAAAAACCCCACAATAACACCGCTTACGAAAGATTTTGGTCTAGCGGCCCCTTTGCGATTTTACCTTTACCGGGGAACCGTTGCCGCATTGTCTGGACAGCGCCCCACGAAGAAGCAAAAGCTTTGTGTGCTTTAAATGACGAGCAATTTTTGGTAGAACTAACCCGCCGCTATGGCGATCAGATGGGAAAATTGGAATTACTAGGCGATCGCTTTGTTTTTCAGGTACAACTCATGCAAAGCGATCGCTATGTTCTTCCCCGACTAGCATTAATTGGTGATGCGGCGCACAATTGCCATCCCGTCGGTGGACAAGGTTTAAATTTGGGTATTCGGGATGCCGCAGCTTTGGCGCAAGTAATTCAAGCAGCGCACAAAGCGGGTAAAGATATTGGCGATATTCAGATTCTCAAAGGTTATGAACGCTGGCGCAAGCTAGAGAATCTGACAATTTTAGGTTTCACCGATTTGTTAGATCGGATGTTTTCTAATAATTTCTTCCCTGTGGTGGTGGTTCGCCGCTTAGGTTTATGGTTTTTGCAGCGAGTACCTGTATTAAAAGTATTTATGCTGAAATTGATGATTGGCTTAAAAGGGCGGACTCCAGAATTAGCAAAACGATAAAGCTTGAGAACGCGATCGCTGATATGTTTACTTGATTAAATTTGCAAAAAGTTAGCGATCGCCTGCGGTAATGGCAGAATAATTATAATCAACAAAGCCATTGCCAGTAACCCCCAAACGTCACGTTTGTTATCCAATTCAGTGACATCATTCAGTGCAGGTTCATCAATCAACGGCATAAATAATAAGATAATCGCCCACACCAAAAATTCTTCTCGTACTAAAGAAAGTAACAGCAACAACACACGAGCAATTTGACCAATTACGATCGCAGTTCGTTGTCCAAACATCGCATGGACAATGTGACCTCCATCTAGTTGTCCCACAGGCATTAAATTTAATGCCGTGACAACTAGTCCTAAAAAACCTGCTACTGCAACTGGATGCAAGTCAAGGGCTGATTTTGCTGTTAACTGACTTCCCAAAGCTAACTTCGAGAGTATAGCCAGTAAAATTGAATACTTGGGATTGAGGGCATCAGGATTTAAAAGTTGGGTTTTTTCAGTTAGGGAAACCACGTCAGAATGAGCCAAGCCCCATATTAGTAATGGCAAAGTAGCAACAAAACCTGCAATTGGCCCAGCAATACTAATATCAAATAAAGCTTTGCGGTTAGGAATGGGACTACGCATCTGAATAAATGCGCCAAAAGTTCCTAAGAAGAAAGGTACAGGAATAAAGTAAGGCAACGTCGAGCGAATCTTGTAAAATTTAGCTGTTAAATAATGCCCAAGTTCGTGAATGCCCAAAATAGTCATCAGTCCTAAAGCATAAGGTAATCCTTTGAATAGGACATCTGGATTAGATAAAAGTTTGAACAAAGATCCAATTTGCCAGATAGGCGGCAGAGTAACACCAGCATTTTGCACTCCCACCAAGGTAGTAGTGATCAAAGTAGCTGCTAGCAGCATCAGCGCTAATCCTGGGCGAGTTAACTGTTCCTGGTTGCGTCGTGGTGTATCTGTCTGTTTCGCAGCTTGAGTGTTGGGAACCAGGACAAAGAAAGGTTTGCCATTGAAGCCTTCTTGAAAAATCAGCAAGAAGCGATCGCCAAATTGTGCTTCAATATTAGTTTTAATCTGCTGGTAAGCGTTGCTGGCTTTAGTTCGCAACTGACCCCGGCAAATCACAGATTGTGGTCGATACTCAATATTTTGAACGTAGTATACAGACCAAGGAAAACAATTTCGCAGTTGGGTTTCTTCCGTTGGTTCAATGGGACGCACTGTTGGTTCTGGGGTAGGCTGGATAGTTGGTTGTGATTCTGAGGCTTGGGTTTGGGCTTCGGTCTGTGTATCTCTTGGTACTTGACGCCCCCATTGAAACAACACCCAGTACAAGACTGTGCAGACAAATATAGACCAGAGGATCAGCCCTGGCGGTGGAGATTGTTTCGCCCCGTAGATTAGCGTCCATCCACTCAACAGAAATGCTGGTGTCATTAAAACCAGCCACAACAACCATACTGGTGTTCGGGTGATGTGAGCAACGCTGCGCTGCACCATGAGATAAGTAGCTAGCCCCAGCAGGAGGATAAACAGAAACCAAAATGCCATGTTCTCTTCAGTAATTTTGACAAAACGCCCCACCAGTAGCTTCAGCACCATAGCATTAACTACAAGGCAGACTTAAAATCCCAATTTTTTTCACAACGGTTAACAGTGCTGGTTAAGGCTCAAGTTTCAATTCTTGAGAATTTCCGCACTGTCATCAAATTGTCCACAACTCCTCAGTTTCGGTTCTTTGATTATGTGCTCTTTACCTCAACAGCCAAGTCATACAACTAAGCCGCCACGGGCTGTCTTCCCTGACGAAGTTCTCAGCGGAGGTTCTCTGCAATCGGACTTCGCACAAGAGAGCATTTTTGCCTTTCCACCCAATCGGGACACATTAGGGGGAACCTCTTATTTTATTGTAAGAAATGAAGGCAATATCCTCATAGATTGCCCTGCACTAGAAAAAACAAATCAAGATTTTTTGCGATCGCATGGAGGCGTGCGTTGGTTATTTCTCACCCATCGCGGCGCCATTGGCAAGACCGCTGAAATTCAGCAAACCTTTGGCTGCGAGGTGCTGATTCAAGAGCAAGAAGCGTATTTATTGCCAGGCTTAACCGTAACTACCTTTAGGGAAGAATTTACTCTTGATGCCGCAACACAAGTGATTTGGACACCAGGGCATTCTCCCGGCTCATCTTGTTTCTACTACAGTAAACTTGGAGGTATATTATTTTCTGGTCGCCATTTACTCCCTAACCAGCATGGTCAAGCAGTACCATTACGGACAGCTAAAACCTTTCACTGGCCAAGGCAAATTCAAAGCCTTCAATTATTGTTAGAACGTTTTACACCAGAAACTCTCCAGTATATTTGTCCTGGAGCTAATACAGGCTTTCTTAGAGGAAAGCGGGTCATAGATCGAGCTTATCAACACCTCGTCTCTCTGGATTTACCAGCTTTGCTGGGGATACAACCCCTTTAGAGGTAGCAGGGCTTGTGAACGCCACAAGGGTAAAGTTTGATTAAAAATAAATTCTTTGGGCTTGGGTGATGAAAAAGGGTTGTGTAACTCGATAGATGGGCTGAGGTACGAAGCCCATCTTACCGCGCTTGAGTGCAAACCCCGGATTTCTCACCACATCTCTCAAAGCCTGCGCTTGTGAAAAATCCGGGAAACGACATTCTTATCTCTGTTTGCAGCTTGCGGTAAGTTCTACATTGTAGAAAGTCCCTGATTTGGGCTTAATTGAACGCAATTGCTGGATAAAAGCATTAAATGTTGTATTGCTTGTGCCAAAGCCAGCTTCAGCACAAGCAGATAAACCTCCTTCGATGGGAATAGGAGAGCCGACCCTGGGACTATATACAATGAATTTATCGACGGTGCTAGTGCCGACTGCAAACCCGATAACCTGGCGAATTGTTTGCAAAGCGGCATTATCTAAGGGGCCACCAATACTGCCAATACTGATATTAACCGCACGATTTTCAGCAAAGGCTGGCGCAGTAATCGACAATACTGCCCCGACAATCATTAAACTGGTGAATTTCTTCATTTTTCTCTCCTCCAAAAAATTGAAAAACTAATAATTAGGTTTCGATATAGATGAAGTACATCAGAGACTTTGCCATATAAGGTTTTCAGCCATAGTGTTGTACCTCACTCGTTTTACTTTTATTCCCAACTTATAGTATTGCCCATTTCGTCAGGTAGCGATCGCGTACTAGCCGAATAATTAGTAACATTAAAATATTTTCGTGTGCAATGAAAAGACCTGGATTTATTGAGCGTCATCACCTGTGGACAGAAATCCAAAAAGAAGCATCTTCAAAGATCGAGGCTGTTGTTAAAGAACGGGATCTACTGTTGATTCGTACCGCTTGGTCAGACCAGCATGGCATTGTTCGCAGCAAGTCACTCTTACCCCAAGCGTTTTTAAGCGCCTTAGAAAACGGTATGCAAATCAGCACAGGGACATTCCTGTTTGATACTGGTGGTGCAATAGTATTTAACCCGTTTGTTCCTGGCGGTAGTTTAGATATGCCTTCGATGACAGGTGCGCCAAATCTTGTGGCTGTTCCTGACCCTGATACCTTCAAAATTCTGCCTTGGGCAAAACGTACTGGCTTTATTCTCTGTGACGAGTACTTTCAAAATGGTCAGGTAATGCCCTTTTCCAGTCGCGGTATTTTGCGCCAATCATTGGTAGAGTTACATCAAAGAGGATTAGAGCATATTGTCGGCTTAGAAGTTGAGTGGTATCTGGCAAAGTTAGAAGATCCAATGTTAGCGATCGCTAATGTTGGTACTTCTGGAAAACCTGGTGAACCTGCCAAAGTTAGCGCTGTAGAGCATAGTTTCCAATACCTTTTAGAATCACACAATCCAGAGATTCACGACTTACTGCGCGTTTTAGCAGAAAACTTAGTTGAAATGGGATTGCCTTTAAGGAGTGTAGAAAACGAAGGAGGTGTCGGTCAATTTGAATTTACCTTTGACCCGATTCCGGCATTGCAAGCTGCGGATACAATGATGATATTCCGAATGGCGACCAAGCAAATCTGCCGTCAACAAGGTTACATCGCATCATTTATGTGTCGTCCAGGATTGCAAGGTTCTTCTTCCAATGGCTGGCATTTGCACCAATCCCTTGTAGACCGAACCACAGGCGAGAACGCTTTCATGTCTGCAAACACCAAAACCCTAATGTCAGATTTAGGTAAACATTTCGTTGGTGGTCTTCTTAAACACGCCAATGCCGCTTCTGTGTTCACAACCCCGACAATTAACGGCTACAAAAGATTTAGACCTTATTCCCTAGCTCCTGACCGTGCCGGATGGGGATTGGAAAACCGAGGGGCAATGATTAGATTACAAGGCGGTTATGATGACCCCACCACCCACATTGAAAACCGAGTTGGAGAACCAGCAGCCAATCCTTACCTGTATATGGCATCGCAATTGATTTCTGGGGTAGATGGTGTAGATTGTAAAGTTGACCCTGGCTCCCCAACAGAGTCACCTTACGCTACAGAAAGTCTGACCTTACCCAAAAGTTTGCCAGAGGCGATTTCATATTTGAGCCAAAGCGAACTTTTTTCTCAAAAAATGGGGCAGCAGTTCATCAACTTCATCATTAAGATGAAACAGAGTGAAATTAATCGCTTTTTGCAGTCCGTCGCCGATCGGCCACCAGAAGAGTATTTAAAGCAGGTGACTAACTGGGAGCAAAGAGAATATTTTGAATTATTTTGAAGTGAATAATTCTTGGAAATGTCGCGCTTTTAAGGATGATTATTCAAGTTTCAAATAAGTTTTCGGTGCATGAGCAATTGCATTCCGTCCATACTTACTTAAGAAAAATTATTATATTTTTAACTTTATACAAACATAATTACATAAAAGTAAATATTTGGTAAAAGATAAATTAATACTTGTTTTGCTCAGTTAATACCTTCGCCAATTTGCGAGGGTGAGTTGATGTATAAACTCTTATTTTGGCAAAGGTATTGGTAACTATAGTAACCGCCAAGGCAGTTAGGACGTAAACTGAAAGTAGTCCCTTGTTTGAGAAGCGATCGCTTAACCAATGCCAAAACCCTACAGTTACGA
>NZ_JBALEF010000008.1:0-27233 GCF_036918245.1 Nostoc sp. | reverse complement strand
CGGTCTATATCTTGAGGCAGGTTTTGGTTCATATTTGTGATACTCCCCCTCAAGTGTCCCCCTTGTCAATACTCTGCCACCTGAATCCTTACAAATCTATCAAGCTATATTTAATTTAGATTGGGTTGCTAAAAAACTAGAAAACTTACGTCCATATTCTCAAAATATCAAAAATTGGGTTGATAGCAATCAGCAAGATAGCACTCAATTATTAAGAGATATGAGATTAAAAGAAGCAGCAGCTTGGTCAGAAAACAAAAAGCTTTCTAATATAGATTATCGGTTTCTTGCTACTAGTCAGCAGTTGGATAAACAAGAAATTGAAATAAATTTAAATGCCGAAAAAATTGAATTAGAAAAAGCACAGTTTACTCTAACAGCTGCGAAGGAAGCGAATCGAATTTTGAATCAAGCCCGAAAAGCTGCTAAATTAAATGCTGTATTACACTTTGGTAAACCGTGTATTGTCAGCTTTGCAATTGGTATTACTAGTTTTATTATCCTGCTACGCTTCATTGGTTTATTGCAGGGAATGGAATGGAATATATTTGATAGCTTTTTGCAACAACGACCCCAAGCAGGAATTGATTCTCGTGTTGTTGTAATTACAATTGATGAACCAGATTTACAAAAAATAGGACAATACCCCATACCTGATAATATTTTGGTTAAAGCGCTCAATAAATTGAAAACTTATCAACCTAAATTAATTGGGTTGGATCTATATAGAGATTTGCCAGTAGAACCTGGATATCAAGAATTAGTAGAATTGTTCAAAACTACTCCTAATCTTATTGGTATTGATAAAGTCGTAGGCACTAAGGTTGCACCACCAAGAGTATTAGCACAATTAAGTCAGGTGGGTTTTAGTGACCAAGTATTGGATGGAGATGGTAAGGTACGTCGTGCCTTATTGACAGTGCGTTCATCGCAGACGTTGGCGCAACCAGACACTCGCGGACTCGCTACTTCTGCGCGATCGCCAAAAAATCAATTACGGCAGAGTTTGGGTTTACAATTAGCATTACAATACTTAAAAACTGTTGGCATCACTCCCTATCCTCATCCTCAAAATCGTCATCATATCCAGCTTGGTAAAGCCTTAATAACACCCTTGCAACCTTTTGACGGAGGCTATGTTTGGGCTGATACTGGAGGTTATCAAATTTTACTTAGTTATCACGGCACAGAACAAAATTTTCAAAGCTTCTCCATCACAGATTTGTTGCAAGAACGCATACCAAAAGAAAAAATACAAAATCGTGTTGTCTTAATTGGTGCAACAGCTGAAAGTATTAATGACTTGTTTCAAACACCTTATAACAATCGGCTATTTGGGTCATCAAAACAAATGGCAGGAGTATTTATTCATGCTAATATTACCAGCCAAATATTAACCGCAGCCCTGCAAGGAAGAGGAATGCTGCAAACTTGGTCTGAGATATGGGAGAGCTTATGGATTTTGCTTTGGTCTGGGATAGGAACATTAATTGCTTGGCGATTAAAATCACCTAGACAATTAATGTTTGTCGTCACTAGCACTGGACTAGGATTAATCGTGTTTAGTTATCTGGCATTTTTACAAGGTTGGTGGATTCCGATTATTCCCCCATTATTGGGATTAATACTTGCTCCGATTATCCTACCTATGTTTGCAACTAAGCAGCTTGAGAAAATCCAACTCCAGCAAACTCTCAAGTTACTACTTGCGGTTGCAAAAGAGCAACCTGCTGCTGGAAAAATTGCGATTGAATATTTCAAACAAGCAGAAGGCAAAGAAAATCAGCAGTTGATTGACAAGATACTACAACAAGATGATTGACCTTTGCCCCCTGCTCTCTACCCCGCTTTCTTAGCTTTCTCTATAGTCATGAGCATTTCATACCAGTATCCTCTTTGTGCATACCACTTCACTTGATCGATGGTAGTCAACTGGCTCAACTCCCTATCTACTTTAGTCGTTTTTGCAACTCGTTGTACCCAACCTTTAAATATAGGATCGTCTGGTTGCACAGTTTTTCCACAGACAACTACCAAAGACCATTCGTAGTTTTTACCTACGGTTAGCGGCGTTTTTTCTTTAGGTTGAGTAAAGCTAATAATTCTCCCACTAGCAGTAATAGGTAAAAAAGTTCTTTCATAATAGTTACCCGTTTCATCTCTAAAGGTCAGCACAACCTTCTGTGCTGAAGTTTTGGGTAAGGAAATGAATACGGGAGGATGATCTTGGAAGGTTAACCCAAAGTTACGCTTTGGCATTAAAGGTCTAATGGGCTGTTCATTCTCAGAACACCTCAGCCCATCACGAGAACCTGCACCAACAGTTTCACTTTTTGGTTCTGGCTCTCCAGGTGGTTCAAAAGTCTCTTGAAAAACGAATTGCTCTGGTAGGCTGGCAATTGAAGTGACTGATTCTGATTGCGCCAAACTGGGTAAGGCAAACATCAACAGTTGTAAAGATAAGCCAACAGTAAAGAATTTAAATTGATATGAGGCATTATTTACTATCATTTTCTGAAATGTCTGTGGTCAGAGTTCAGTTGTTATTTGTCAGAGTTCAGGTGTTATTGTAAATAAAAGGGTTTAAGGCCCCTACGTCTACACGTAGCGCGGAGTCGGAGTCACTCCGCCTCTGATCAGTTACCCTGCGGGAAGCAAGCTACAATTGGGGTTTAAATCCACCGAGTTGCTCCTTTTATACCAATTCTGTATGAAGATGCGCCAAACTACATGAGGAACGAACCGCAAAGACCGCAAAGGACACAAAGAAAGAAACAAAGAAAGAAATAAGAAGCCAAGAAAATTTGGCGCAGCCTCACAAAGAAATGGTATTAGGGAGACCCCAAGACCGCACTCCTCTTCGTTTGAAAATGTCTTTAATGCAAGAATTTTGAATTTTGAATTGTTAAGCCTCCCTGCCTCCTTCATCGTGAGTCAACGCCAATTTCCTACCAGTACAAACCCAGACCAATAATAAGGATGTTTGTACTGAGGAGAATTTAATAGAGATAGTTGTGCTTGACGCAGTGCTTCGGCTTTGCTGACGACATTTTGGGTAAGCAGACGGTAAAATTCTCCTGTCAAGTCAGCAGTTGATTTGTCTTGTACTGACCAGAGGGTTGCTAAAGTACTCCTAGCACCAGAACGGACGGCAATTCCTGCCAATCCTAAAGCAGCGCGGTTGTCGCCTTTAGCAGTTTGACAAGCGCTGAGAACTAGTAGTTCAATTGGTTGGCGTGGAGCATTTTTGCTCAGTTTTGAAGATGCACCTTTTAACCATCTATCTAAATCTTTAACATTAATCCGGTCTTCCCAAGTTAAAAGAAATGTGTCTTCGGCTTTGGAGCTAAATTCTCCGTGGGTGGCAAGATGAACTACAGAAAAGGGAACTTCTTCTATTTGCTTTTGGACGTTGGCGCGAGTAAATTTTTCATTTAGTAGTATCTTTGCATGAACATAGTTTGTAATTTGTTTAATTTCTTGCTTGACACCAGGTAAGTCAGCAAAACCTTGACGTGCTTCTGCTAAACCCGCAGTTAAGGCTTGAAACTGTTGGGGAGGAAGATGCCGAGACTCTAATAGTTGCAAACCAGGAGTCAATGCTATGCTGTACTTCTGGATGATAAACTGTTGGCGATCATGCAAAACTGCCATTGGTACACTGCGTAAAAAACCATCCAAGACAAACACTAAAGTTTTAATCTTCTGAAGTTCTATCTCTTTTTCGGCAGGACGCAACAACCAATCATATAATTTTTGGGCAGAAGGTAGTACCTCATCAGGTAAGAAAGCAAGGTTTAAAGATTGGCGCAGTTCATCAAAAACCTCTGATTCCTCTTGTGAGGAAAGGTTTGTTCCATAATGTTGCAAAGGTTGTCCAGGAAGAGAAACAACTACCTCCAAGCGACGTTCTAGCAAAATTGGGTAAATGACTGCGGCTTTTAAATCAATTTTATCTATTGGTTGCGGTTTATAAGTTAAGCAGGCTTGGTGGAAGAAGTTTTCTAATTCTGCTAATTGCAGTGCTTCAATTGTTTTGCGAGATTTCTCTAAGTGTTGTTGCTTGATGATTTGTGGTAGGCTGTCTACATCTTGTAAAAGTAATTGTACTAACTGCCGATACACTGGTTCAACGCGATCGCGGAAATTAAATTGCACGTCAGGATTCAATTGCAGTAAGTCTTGACGCAGAGATGTTAAAAAAACAACAGCTTGTTCATAAGCAGTAATTGCTTGCTCAATATTCCCCCTAGCTTTCTCGATTCGTCCTTGCTGCCAAAACCAATTGACAGCAATATCTTCTGCTTGCACTCCCTGTGCTAAAGTTAGTGCTGTTTGGGTGAGATTTAAGGCTTCTGAGAATTGCTGAGTTTGTTCGTAGAGATGTCCTAACTCTCCCAAAGCATAACTTTGCGCTCTTGCATCTGTTAATTCTCTGGCCTGTTTGACTGCTGTTGCCAAAAGTTGAGCAATGTCTTTTGTTTTTGATGATGACAGTTTCATCCAACTTGCTGCTAAATTAACTTGCGCGTAAATTCCCCAACGACTGGCAGGAATGTTAGCAAGACGTTCTTGAATTTGGGGTAATAATACTAGTGCATCTGGATTTTGCTCAGTTTTTATTAAAAGGCTGAGTTGGTTAAGGAGTGCTTCTAATTCAGTATGCTCGCCACCAATTGCACTTGCTTGTTGATAAAATTCTAAGGCGGTTTTAAAATCTTCCCTAGCTCTAGCGGTATTCCCCAATCTTAAGAAGGTTTCCCCAATATCTGCGGTAGAATTTACCAGCTTGGCGATCGCTAAACTTTGCGATAATACTTGTTGCGATCGCTCTAAATCTCCCCCTACTTGCAGAGTTACCCCTAAACTTCGTAATCCTCTAGCTTTTAGGAGATTATCAGGTAAAGCAGCAAGGTCTTGATTGATTTGTTCTAGTTGCCTTTGGGCGCGACGATACTCTCCCAACGTTTGCAATGCTTGGGCTTGGTTAATCTGCGATAGCACAATCCCTGTGACATCCTTGAGGGAACGATAGATTTTCTCTGCCTGCTGCCAAGTTTCTAAGGCTAATTCCGGTTGTCCAGTGTTAAATTGTAAACTTCCTTGGGTGTTGAGGACTTGGGCGTAAAGGAAGGAATCATCCACTGTTTTTAGGATATTCTCTGCTTGGGTGATTAGCGATCGCGCTGCTTCCCACTTGCCCAAGTCTTGATAAGCGATCGCTAAATAGTTGTAATTTAATGCTTGATAGTGCAGCTGGTTGCTTTGCTGAAATATCTGAGCTGCTTGTGACCAAGTTTGTGCAGCTTCTACCAACTTTCCGGCATCATAAAGTTGTTTTCCTTGTTCGAGTAGGGTGACTGGAGATTGAGTTGGGGAAAGAGAATACTGGGCAGTGGCTGGTAAAACAGTTGTTATTAATAAAAAGATTAGTAGGGCTAAAATTAGGTGACGATGAATACCCATAAATGGTCATAATAATTTGCGATTTATAACTGTTAGTTCGGAATTTTAGCGTTGATTAATCACATTAAGTCTGTTTAAGTAAGTATATTTGGCTAATATTTACACATAATGGTAAAGAGTATGTATGTAAGAGGTATTAGTAAAAACTTAGTAGACATCACTTGGAGCTTGCGGGGTGGAGCATCCACAACGCTACTGAGCCGTACTTAACCTTGTTTTTTCACTCTTGGAAAATAAGAATCGAAGTTAGACTCTGGAACTTTGATTTAACCAAGGTTTGAGACTTTGTTTTCTAACATTAACTAAAATTTCTAGCCAAAAATTGAAAAGTAAAGCTCTGAAAGCTTTTCAGCGATTGGGTTATCTCAAACTGATAAAACAAGGTTAATATCATGCTGTTAACTTTCTAAAATTAGACACTATAAAAGAATTGCACTTGGTTTTCTATGTCAATATATCATTATTATACTTTTTCGGTGCATATAATTTGTTATTAGTCAATTAATAATGTTAATAATATAGTTGTTTCATTTCTAAAAATTCTTTGTATTTTTGTTAAAGATTAATCTCTGTTTTGACTAAATGTTGTAATGTTTGTACAGTGTTACATCACCAATTATTCATCAATAAAATGGAAGGAGTAAAAGCTAACAAGTAATAGCTAATCAGCAGTTCTTTATGTTTACTAAGGCGTTTATGTATGATTTTTGTTCATGTTTCATCTAGGATTACTATATTGACAAATATACTTTATTGTATATAAATCAATATTTTTGCGATCAGAATATGATCTTTATGTATTTTACTTTGGACGAAAAGTGGGAAAATGTCTCGTAAGAAGTAGTACTTACAAATAATGACAATCACTAATGCCAGTCACCAATACGTTACATGCGCTTCGCTTCCAGAGCGTACTGGAGCCAAAAAACTCCTCAACCGAGTTCATCATATGGACAGTTGCACCAATCGCTTACATACGATTTAGATGGATGGTGGGGATCGAGGAGAAGACTTTATGCGTTGGGTGATAGATGTGTAACGGTTGATTGTCGAGGTCGTCAAGAAACCTTTTGCTGTTTCTGGATAAGTTTTGGCAACACAAATGTGTAATTAATCAGGAGAACATCCTCATGTCTAATCAAGATGTCGTTAAGTCTCAAGATGTCGTTAAGTTTGATGATAACTTTTATCTCAAACACGAGAGCGGTAAATACTGGATTGCGGTTGACCAAGGACGCTACAATTGGCCGAAGTTGGGTCAAGAGAAAAAAAAAGTAGTAAAACTTAAACTTGTGGGCGGCAATGGCGAGGTTCAATCCAACAGCCGCATCAAAATCACAACGACAGAATCAGCAATCGGCAACAATAATGTTTTGGGAGCTTTTGCGGATAGCCATGATTGTTACTATTGGCAAGATGGCAATGATGAGGATAAACAGAGCTGGCAGATTACTAATGCGGATGGCGATGCAGGTCCAATTCACTATGGCGATCACGTTCGCATCAGCAACATCTCCTACAGTAATCAAAGCCTAGCTCCCGATACAAAGTACGATGGTTATATAACTACCGTGGAAAATGCTGACGACTCGTGGATCTTAGCACCTGCTGCCGCCGTAGACAGTTCCGGTTCTTTTAGAGGTTTAGACGATAATGGGAAACATGATCCGGACGAAGTAAGTGATGGAGAGGATGATGATAATGATGTTCCTACTTGGTTCTAATTCATCTGTACTACCGTCTTTTTCTCGTTCGTCGTCGTGGTTTGGGGTCGTATTGTGTGTTTGACGGCGACGACGCAGAATAAGTTCCGGCTCTACCCTGGAATTCATTTCCTCTCAAAGCTGCCTTTGGTCCCGTCTAGGAGACTGATTTGCCCGGATGAATTGCTCCGCAATTGACCTCACAACGGGGCTTTCCATTACCTGGCACCGTGATGGGGAGTTCTTGAGCAGGCTTGCCGTGACTTGTACTGAGCGGCTTGTACTGAGCGAAGTCGAAGTAAGTCGAAGTAGCGTAGCCGAACGGGGGCAGGAGACGGGGGAGAGGGAGATGGGGAGAAGAAAAGCTGAGTTGGGTTGACTGACTGCTCAAACAGCTTTCAAGGATAAGGAAATATTTCCCATTTTATTGTTGGTGTAAGCATGAATGTAAAAAATTTAAGCGAAGTCAAAATAGAGATTACAAATAAAGGAAGAGGAGTCTTTGCCAACCGGAATTTCTGTAAAGGTGAGAAGGTGGTGATTGGACACCGAGTCCAGATTTTACCAGAAAGAACTAATCACTCCTTCCAAATAGACTTTGATTTACATATAGAACTAGATGAACCAGGACGACTAATCAATCACTCTTGTAATCCAAACACAGGAATTCAGAATAATGAATTTGGAGGATATAATTTTGTCGCCTTGATAGATATAAATGAAGGAAGTGAAATTACATGGGATTATGAAACAACAGAATACATTTCTATTGCTATTCCAGAATGTTGTTGTAACGCTTATAACTGTAGAATTAAAACCTTGGGGTTTAAGTTTCGTTCTACTCAAATCAGCAAAAAGTATGGTAATTTTATTGCTGATTACTTAAAAAAATTAAACATTTAGAGACAATCTAAGTTAATTATTGTTAAGGTGAGATTAATGGGTTTTTTGAATTTGGCTAATTCGCAAATGTTAGGGTTTAAGCTTCAAATTAAAGAAGAAACAAATCAACAAGTATTTCAAGAAATTCATGCGATTTTGAATCACAGATTAAAACCAAGACAAAGAATTGCGAAACAAGAAACAGTTGATGAGTTACACCGTTTTGCAATATTAAATCATCCAGTACTCAGAAATCGTATGTATTTAAAACTGCTTAGTGGTGAAATGTCTCAAGCAGAATGGCAAACTTTTTTTAGTAACTACTATCATGCTTCTTGTCGTGGCTTTTGCTGTACAGTGTTACCGCGTGCGCTTCATGTACATAAAGATAAGAACTGGCGCGATTATATTAAAGCTATGATTAAAGAAGAAAAAACTCCTAGCTCACATTTTGTTTTATTAAAAGAATTTATTGATAGCTGTGGTTTAGAAATTGAAGAATCAGTCAGTGCACAAACATTTATTAATGCACTACTAAAGGGTTTTACTGCTGATATTCCTTTCTCATTAGGATATTCTCTTGGTATTGAAGTAGAAGGCGCTTATCAAATTGATCTGATTGAGCGAAGTAGTCGCCAGATGTTTTCAGAACAACTGGTAACAACGAATTGGTTTAAAATTCATCTAAGCGATACTGGAGAACAAGAACACGCTAACATGGCAGTTCATACAATTGAAAAAACTCTGAATAATCAGCAAGATTATCAACGATTACATCAAGGATTTTTCCAAGCTTGTAATGACACTCTTAACTTTATGGAATCTATTTATGATGATCTTATATGATATGAAACGCAAGCGTCATTTTGCCATGCAGAAAGTTCATGATGCGATTAAGGCTCACGGTGGAACAACATTACTCAGCACGGGGATCACTGGCGATGATGCTCGGCTGGCTCTAGCCGCTGTGGAAGCTGGCGCTCGGCTGCTCGAACCGAATCATCCAGCTGTCGCCTTGGCTCGTGGATACAAAGGTGTCACATCCATGCACGATGCTGAGTTACTCCGCCATGAAATTCCGATTGAGGAAATGGTTACTGTGGTAGAAGGAGTTCGTAACGTCGTCAGTGATGATATTTTTATCACCGTAGGTGCTCCGGGCACTTTCACCGAAACAGTGCCGACACCCTTTACGGATAAGGAAGCAATGCTACTCTCTCTCGCTGGGGCAGATGGGCTTCACGTTCACAAAACCACGTGGGAAGATTTGCGCGATATAGTCAAAGTGGCACATCGCAATGGCTTGGTTGTAGATGCCTATATTGCCCATCCCAGTGATCTACATTTGTTTGGCATCCCAGCCGAAACACCGAAAGAGGTTGCTCTAATTGCGAAAGAGATGCAAGAAATTGGTGTAGACATGATTGGTTTGACGACTGGCATGAGCTACGAGGGTGTCGCTGCCGGCGAAATTGCTCCGCCCGTTCAGGAGCGATTGAAAGCCTTGGTTAATTCTGTAACTACACCTACTCTGGCAGAAGGTGGCATCAACATCAAAAATTTTAAAGCATTTATTGGTACAGGCGTTAATATTCTGGTTGTTGGCACGGCTATAGATGATATGGCACGTGAAGCCGTTCGTTTTGCTGTAAAAAGATTTCTCCCAGATTTTGAGAACTTCAAAACGCCGATAATCTTGCCACTTGCTGACAGCACTGCTTTCTCTAAGAATCTGTAAGGTTCGTAAGTCTCATAAATGCCTTAAGGTCACACTTAGCTGTTGATGGTTTAGTAGTAGCTTTGATAGTTCAAACCTCAGATATAATAGAAGTTACGCATTGTCAGAAAGCTGAGATTATGCAGCCAAGCCCAACTTCTGTGATACGTGTTCTAAAATTTTGATAAATTCCCACAATCACTTTTATTTCTCCCACTATCAGGTTGTATTTGGGTAGTAATATTTGCCACCAATTCCACCTGTCCTAGTTGATTAATCATCCATCCAGTAGCTTCTAGTAATGGTGGTTGCCCTTTTATATCTGGTACTTTTCTATGGCTGATTTGCTCTGAAAGTTTATTTGGGGAATCTGCACTTACTCGCATATCCTCTAAAACTACCTGACCACGCAACACTTGGCGGGGGTCTTCTGGTAAGCCTCCCCGTCCACTAACCACAAAATTCGCCTCTTCGTTGCTGGGACAACCTGCGACAATTTGATTTGCAGGATCGGTAGGCACAGAAGGCAATTGAGTTAATCCTCTGGTAGGGTCAACATCTGGAGTGTTGATATTAACGATGCCGTTGATGCCTAATTGAGAACTGGCGGTGATGTCACTATTTGGGGTGAGTTTATCACTAACCTGTAAGCCAAAAATACCTTGAGTAGTAATGTTGATATCCCCACCATTTCCAGCAAAAGCATTGGCGGTGATGTCGCTGTTTTCTTGCGGGACAGCAACAATAAATCCACTATTAATATCCATATTGCCACCATTACCACCGCCACTGTTTTCTATTCCTGCACGGGTGGAAATTTGACTATTATTTCGTAAAAGTAAGTTATTGGCTACCTTGAAGTTGATGTTACCTCCTTGTCCAGAAACGCTGGTAGCAGTGATGGAACCTTGATCAAGAAAAATTGAACGGGCATCAATATTGACATCTCCAGCATTGCCTGTCCCTAAAGCACTAACGGAAATGGTTGCGCGATCGCGGATATTTAAGTCACCATTGGGAATGTTGATATTGATGTCTCCTCCGTCTCCCGAAGCAGTTTGAGCCGAAGAGGCAAATAAGCCTGAACCGAAACCCTGCTGCAAGGGGTCAATTAAATCAATGGACTCGAAAGCATTAACTGTTAAATCCCCTGCTTTTCCAGAACCAAAGGTAGTAGTAAATACCTGTGCGCCCCCTTTGGCTGTAAGTTGACGCGCTGTTAGGTTAACATTGCCAGATTCGGCATTGGTTAATGTTCCTGTACCGATGAAAGAGTTATCTAACTCGAAAGTATTACTGGTATTGATGTTAATATTCCCCCCCTGTCCTTGACCCAAGGCGGTAGTAGCAATTATTCCACTATTGTGGCTAAGAAAATTCGGGGTTTGAATTACAACATTTCCGGCTTTACCTTGGCCTGCACTCACAGCAACGATTCCCTGGTCAAAGTTATCAAGGCTGAGAGTACCCGCATAAGCTGGATTGATAATTTTTTCTTGCAAGTCTGCAAATCCATTTCCAGCAACTTCTACAGATTCGCTGGCGTTGATAGTAATATCACCTCCGTTACCTGCACCAGCTGTAGAAGCGTTAATCCTACCGTTATCTAATTGCAAAGTGCGAGTATTAATTGTAATGGGTGCGCCATTTCCTTGACCAACGGTAGCGGTGGTAATCTCTCCTCCTTGGCGGACAATTAACTGCCCAGTTCTAATATTCAAAGGCCCAGCATTACCAATCGGACTCAAGGAAGCCGTTGCGATCGCACTAGGAAGACTGCTATTGTCTGCAAAAGTCCCCACCACTTCTACTTTGTCGGTAGCATTGAGATTTAATGTTGCTGCATTCCCCTCTCCTGTAGTTGCTGAGGAAACGATGGAACCATCACGGACATTTAGTTGTTTAACTGATAAAGTTAAGTTGCCAGCATTGCCCGTACCAGCTAGCGCCGTTGCATTGATTATCGACCTATCGGTAAGCGTTACTTTATCAGCGTTGATTGTCAAATTCCCAGCTTGCCCTGAACCAGCAGTTGCTGTTTGAATGCCGGCAAAATTCTGCAACAGTATTTCTGTAGCATTAATTGTTAAATCTCCGCCATTACCTGAGACTGGGAACGTGCTAATTCCACCTGTATCTCGAAGCACTAAGCGCCCAGTGTTAACCGTCAGTTTGCCAGAGTTGCCACTCCCGAAAGCATTTGTGCTTATACCTACTCCTGTTCCTTGTAGAAGTTGGCTCACCAATTGGCTAGGGGTAAGTATTGGGGTTGTAGGTTGACGACCGATAAGTTCTACGGATTCTGAAGCATTGATTGTTAAATTCCCGGCATTACCCGTTGTGTTTGCGTCAGTTCCAGTACTTATGGAAGTTGCTCTAAAAGGGAAAAAAGCTGTTGGGTCTTGGCTAATGCTCAACCGACGAGCATTGAGAGTAAAATCCCCAGCATCGCCGCTAGCACCAGTAGGAAGATTTACAGCCAACGCCGCATCAGAATTTGTACCAATATCGCTTGTCCGCATCACTACATCATCTGTAGCATTGAGGATCATATTTCCTCCTCGACCTTTACCCCTAGCCAGGGCGAAAATAGATGTAGTGTCCAGAAAGATTGAGCGAGCAGTCAGGGTAATGTCATTGCCTCTATCAGCACCTAAGTTTGCATTGACAATGCGAATATTTTTACCAGAGAGGATATTACCACTAGTAAATGTAATTTTTCCTGGTGTGTCTCCAATAGAAGCAATATTACCTGAGCGAGGAAAGTCACCTGCGGCATTGAGGCTAAGATTACCTGCGGCTAGTAGTGAAATATCTCCTGCTTGCTGTTGAGCATTAGCTAACAGATAATTAGTAGTAGTAATTCCGCCTGCGGTGCTGTTGATCGTAATGTCACCGCTATTAATGGAGTCGGTGATATTGGGTATGTTGAAAAACCCACTAATTAAATTACCAGTTGTAATATCATTGATGGCGTTTAGGGCAATGTCACCACCATTCCCGCCACTTTTTGCAGAGATGATAGATGCATTGGTAGCATTAATTTGACTATTTTGCCCAAACTTTCCTGATCTAATAGTTGCATTCCCGCCATTGGTGAGGATTTGGGAACCTGGGTTCATGAAAAACTGCGCTACTCCAGGATCTCTAACGGTTGCGATCGCATTTTCATCGTTAATTTTGGCGCTAAAATTACCACCATTGAGAATAATACTGCGGTTGGGATTGATGGTGAGCGATCGCCCCGCTTCTAAGTTAAGATTATTTGCCCCAACGCCTGTGATATCATCATCAACAGTAATATCATTATTAGCCTGTAAACTGACATTATTAAGTGCTAGCGCTTGGCTTAAACTTTGACCGCTAACAGCGCCCCCTGCTTGAATCAGAATATTTTTCGGGTCAAGCAGTAATGTACCAAAGCCATTTGCAGCACTAGTATCCACAGTACCAGCAAATTCCACTCTGGCACCTGATACTTCTACAAAACCACCGTTCCCAGAATTGTCACCGCCACGGGCACTAATATTACCCTCAAAACGGGTTAGATCATTTGCTTTAATAATTACAGTGCCACCATTGCCATTATTAATAGCATCAGTGTTAATGGTGGCATTATTTAATAAGCTCACCTGATTTCCTAAAATCTGCACCGTTCCCCCTGGTACAGTCAAAGAACCTGTGTTAGTAACAATATCTCCTTGTAACGTAAGAGTTTGTCTACTACCTATTGTTAAATTTCCTTCTACACTAATCTCTGCTTGTTGTTGGTGCAAGGCATTAGCAAATAAAACTGTTGGCTGAATTGTGAGTAAATTACTATTTTGTGGTTCTGTTGTACTAAATAACCCATTTTCTCCTAATTTAATTGCATTTGCAGTACTAGCTACAAAAGAACCTGCGATATCTAACCGGGCATTTTTACCAAAAACAATCCCATTAGGATTAATCAAAAATAAATTTGCAGCACCATCTATACCTAATGTACCCAAAATCTTAGATATATGGTTTCCGGTAACGCGAGTGAGGATGTTATTAATGCCTGCTGGATTAGTAAAATAAACCTGCTGCCCTTGATTAACATTAAATTCTTGAAAACTATGGAAAAGATTACCACCGCGAATTGCGCCTCCACCAACTAATTCACGAATATTCTGAGGGGTAATGGTAGATTTTTCGGTTCCTAAAGTTTTATCAGGTATTATTTGAGCGTTAGCTGGGTGAGAACAGGTAAGAAAATAAATAAATATATTACTAAAAAATAAGATTATGTATATTTTCAAATACCAATAGTACTGTCTAGGAATGTTTACTACTTTCAACATGAGTCAACTTGTTTTTTATTCAAAGTTACAGATCCCCGACTTATTAAATAAGTCGGGGATTTTGTGATCTTGTTTATTACGAATGATTTAAAATTGTTGTTTTATTAATAAAGTAATCACTAAAATACTCTCTATATAACCCACAACTAACTGTTGCAGTTTTATTTTCTAGATATATCAGCCCTAAACTTTTTAACTTAAATGCTACTTCTTGCTCTAAGGTAATCGGTACAGTTGACCTGATAACCTGTTGAAAAGCATCAACCAAATCAGGGCTTTGCATAAGAGAGTGTAACTGATTGTGCAAATGCTCACTAAAAATTCCAGTATCATTCGTGGCATTTTGTAGTATATCGTCCAGAGGAATTTGATGTTGAACGCTATGAGAAAACGCCAGTCGCACCAAGTAAGGAAATCCTCCTGTAAGCGCCATTAGTTGTTCAAATTGGAAAGCTGTTAATTGGAGTCTGTGACGTTGGGCTAAATCCTCTAACTGCAATCTTGTAAAAGCAGGTAGATTAATTGCTAACCCTATATTAAAAGGAGATTTATTAATATCTAAATTGATATAGATTTCGGTAGATTTAACAATTAAAACTCGTAATTTTTGCCAAATTGATATATCTCTAGTTTCTTCATACCATGAGCGCAATAGCCCCAAGAAATCACGAGTCAATTGAGGATATTCAAACAACTTATTCACTTCATCTAACGCTAAGATTAAGGGAGTATTGATTTCCTGTAAAACATACCCTTGAAAATAGATAGTACAGTTCATCAAATCACCCATATCCTCGTCCCAATATTCCTCTAGCTTCGACTTTATTCCTAACTGATGAGTAATATTTGCACAGAACCAGCGTAAAAATTTTTCTAATGAGCTAAAAACTTCTGTTTCAGCACGATGTAAACTTAACCTTACAGTATGATAACCATGCGAACTACCATAAGCAAGGATTCTAGTCATTAAAGAAGTTTTCCCCATCTTTCGCGGCGCTTTGATGTGGATAAACGCACGAGGTTGAAGAATTGCTTGATAACAGACTTGTTCTAAACCCCGCTCAATATACAAGGTAGAATCAAGCGGAACTTGTCCATCTGGAGGTTCTAAATTTATCTTTTGCCACAGATGTGTAGGCTGATATATTGTTTGCAAAGATGAATTATCTAGTCGTTGATCTAGCACAGCACGACAATTAGTGCGATTAACTTTCTCGCCAAGACTATTAGAAAGTAGTTGCCACAATTTAGGAGCAACCAATTGCCTAATATAGTTCTCTGAGTAATTGTTTTCTAGAGCAATTTGTGCATAACTTTTTTTTGTTTCCAATAGAGATGCTGACAAGACAGCTTTTTGAATAAATGAGAGCGATTTTCCTGTCTTATCATTAATTAATGTTTCAGTGTATTCGATAATTTGTTCTATGCTCCTCATCTGTCTTCAAAATTAAAGGTATTTAAAGCTCCATATTTTAATACAGCAATTATAAATTGTTTGTGACACTAAATATTTCTCTTGTTTTTCTTCTCTGCGCCTCTCTTGGCGCATGTGTGAAATTCTTTCTACAAATCAGAAATATTCAATGCTCCATTTTTCCTCAACCATTGCTTTTGTTGAGGAGTTAACCCAATAGCATCAGTAAATAGCGCTCCCTTAACGCGAGAACCGAAAAAATTTACCTCCTCTAATTGAGTATTTGTGAAATTTGCGTGTCTTAAATCACTATCACTCAAATTTGCCCCATTTAGAACCGCCTCCTCTAAGTTGGCGTTAAATAAAGAAGCTAACTTTAAATCAGCACGACTCAAGTCTGCATTAAATAAACAGGCTAACTCTAAGGCAGCTTGACGTAAAATTGCATCAGTCAAATCTGCACTACTCAAATCCGCTTTAATTAAATCTGATTCTGTTAGGTCGGCTCCCTTTAAAATAGTATCCTGTAATTGCGCTCCTTCCAAATCAACTCGTTGTAAAGAAGCAGCACATAAAATCGCCCCTTCCCAGTTGGATTGGCGAAGATTGGCATCATCAAACTTAGCGCCAGTGCAATCTGTGGCTTTGAGACTTGCTTTAAACAAATTTGCCCCAGTTAAGTCTGCTTGAGTCAAACAAGCCTTTTCTAAATTAGTCTCTGTTAAATTTGCCTCTCTTAAGCAGACAGAATCAAGCCTGGCATAATTTAAGTGAGCATTGGTTAAGTTTACTCTAGTTAGATTAGCGTGACTTAAGTTTGCCCACAGTAGACTCACATTTAACAAGTTTGCGTTTTGCAAATTGGCTTTTTGGAAATCCGCTCGATTTAAATCTGTCCAAACCAGGGTGGCACAACTCAAGTTAGCCTGACTGAGATTGGCACTACTGAGGTTAGCATAACTAAAATCAACACCACTAAAATCAACACCCTGCAAATAAATCTGGCTTAAATTCAGGTGTTGAAAATCTCTTTCCTTAGCTGCATAGCGTTTGATAATTTCTTGGGCAATCATTGTTTTGAGCTAGTTTAAATAACAATAAACTACCGCCTACAATGAATTGTCTCTCAATATAGCAATATTTAATTAATAATTTATATTTGATTTTTTGTTATCAAAATTAATACATCTTCACTAAAAATATGAATTTTATTTATTGACAAAATTATATATATATGTACAAAAAGAATATTTATGACATTGTATGTTCAAAGTTGTAATACTTATATATTGACAAAAAACTGATCTGTGAGACCGTAACTAAAAATATCTTGCAGCAGAGATAAATATATGACATTTATGTACTTGTTTGATTTCAAATGAAAATGCTTTAATAAACTTCTAGAGCAAGGGTATTTGCAAAAGTTATCCAAAAAATTCATGTTTACTATTTTGGTTTTTATTCGTTTACATGAGAATTTCTAAACCTCTGAAAGTATGAATTTTCGTAACGGATTCTATTGCTGACAACCTGAAAAATATGCCCAATATTAGCTTGAAAAAGATTGATACAATCTTCCTCTCAAAAAGGGAGTCTTTAACCTTTAACATCTATATTTATGATCGCGTCAACATCCAGTATTATCAGCACGATTACTAGTATCATCAACATGGTTTCTGACGAAAAGTTGAAACAGGCTTTGAGTCAGAGTTTCTTGGAAGCAAGTGAGTCACTGCAACATTGTGAAAACTTTTTTGAGCTGTTACCTACGCATTGCTGGTCAAACAAAATATTAGCCACAGTCTTTAATTCCTGGAAAGCTACGCACTTGAAAATGTTAGGTATATATGGTCTATCTTGCCGTTTACAACGTCTTGCTTTAACCAAAGATACTCAAGAACGGGAACAATTATTGTTAGCTAGCGCCTTCAATGCTGAAACTAGTCACGAAGATTTAGGGTTGGACTACGAAGGTGTAACTCACGCTGCACTCTATGAAGATTTTGCTAACAGCTTTTTAGAAAATTACCCTTGGCAATTAGATGAATATTGTTTACCCCAAGCGGGTGATTTTAAGAAATGGATATATCACAACATGGTGGTAAATGATATTTCCAAGGGGTTATTCACAAATATGTTCTCAGAAATTTACAACCACGGTGAGTATACGCGAGCCTTATTTGCTTTTTCAGAATTAATTGACAAATATTACCACTTTTCCCCTGAAGAAAAAAATAAAGCTCTGTTCTATATCGGTGTTCATGTTGCAGACGAAACGGAAGTGGCTCACTTTCAAGTGGTCGTCAAAGCCTTGAATGAGTATAGCAAAGCTACTAATACTCCAATTGACTATACACAGGCAAAACTTTTGTTTAAGGAGTACCTGACTCGGTTAGGTACTGTAATGGAAGCACTAACTATAGAGATGAGACAAGAAATAAATGCAGCAAAACATCTGCTATCCGTGTCTTAAACCTCAAGCTCAACATTTTTTTGACAATGCTCAACAAGCTATTGCTGCAACTTTAGATTTTCGACAACATCTGTATGCGATCGCTCAAAACAAAAAGCTATGCTCAGAGGCTGTTGAGGATCAAAGTTACCCCAATGAAGTGATTGTGCTTAAACCAAAACAGACTCAAGCGCCTGCTTTACTACTGTTGGGTGGAATGGGGCCTTTAGCTGGTTTGGGAGCTTTTGAGATAGCCTGTCAGATGTTCCAGAATAGTAGAGAAATTGTTCTGTTTCAAGCTTGTTCGCTGCCTAATCGGACTACAGCCATTCAACAAAAGATTCAAATTGGTGCATCTCAAGAGCCGGATTTAGTGGTGATGCTGGCGATCGCTATTCGAGAAGCGATGCAGTATATTTGCTCTAGCGTTGAACCTGTTGAGTTGATCGTTCTGTGCAATGGCGCTCATTATTTCTTACCTGAAGTGATGCAGCAACTCCTACTTGATTATTCAAAGATTTTTTTCAGACTGCAATGGCTCTCTTTGATTGACACTACAATACAATACTTGCAACAACGAAACTTTTGTCAGCCTTTAGTTCTATGTACTACAGCAACGCGGTTAGGGTGTGTTTACTCTCGACCTCTTCAAGAAATGAGTATTGTTTGCTTAGAACTTAATGATGAGTTGCAATCAATATTAATGCAATCTATTTATCAAGGAGTAAAACCCGGATTTCTCGCAAGCCGAAAAAAAATAGGGGTCGAAAACTGCCAAAATATCTATTGCACATGAATTCCAGCAGTTTTAAGCATGACCCCCAATAAAACAGATTGTATACTGGAACAGTTGAAATTTGAACCAGTAAAGTCATGTCCAGTCGTAGTTAATTTCAACGGTGAGACTGTAACATCAGATGCCGGACTAACTTTAATTGCGGAGCTAGACCGAAAAAGGGAGATAACATCACGATTAGCACAGTGTTTTAAAGATTACCGAGAACCTTCGAGAATTGAGCATTCGGTAAGTAATTTGATTGCACAGAGAGTATATGGTTTAATAATGGGCTATGAAGATATTAATGACCATGAAGCCCTACGCTACGATTTGATATTTGCATTGGCAGTTGGAAAAGTGATTAATTCGGAGAAAGAATCAATTACGTTAGCCGGGAAAAGTACGTTAAATCGTCTGGAACATTGTCCAGAAAACATCTCTTCAAGAGCCGAGAGTCGATATCACCGAATTGAACATGATGCATCAGCTATAGAAACACTGTTGGTAGAAATATTTTTAGAATCATATTCAAAACCACCACGACAGATAATCTTGGATTTAGATGTGACAGATGATCTTGTATATGGTCATCAAGAAGAAGTTTTCTTTAATCCTTATTACCGAGGTTATTGTTATGCTCCACTGTATATTTTCTGTGGAAAACATTTATTAGCAGCAAAGCTTCGTGCTTCTAACGTAGACCCAGCATCAGAAGCGTTATCAGAATTGCAACGAATAATAAAACACATACGTTCACGCTGGGATAAAGTAAAAATACTGGTGCGTGGAGATAGCGCATATTCAAGAGAAAATATTATGAGTTGGTGTGAATCCCAAACTGGAGTTGATTATGTGTTTGGGTTAGCACAAAATAGTCGGCTATTACAACTGTCCCAATCAATCCAATACCGCGCATCCCAAGAATACTCGCAAAAAATTCAAACAGTAGTCGAGTTTTTTGAAACCTTATTGGCTCCCTCACCAGATTTAGAAAAACAAGCAACAGCATTTGTTGATAACTCGGTTTGGTATTCTTCGCTCGACTATAAAACAAAAGATTCTTGGAGTCGTAATCGCCGAGTTGTTTCAAAAGTAGAATATGGAGAAGCGGGAATAAAGACTCGGTTTGTTGTAACTTCACTCCCTACCAAATTAGTTCCTCCAGGACGACTTTATAGCCAAAAATATTGCCCACGAGGTGAGATGGAAAATCGGTTAAAGGAGCAAAAGCTTGACTTGAATAGTGACAGAACCAGTACCCATACGTTTGCTGGTAATCAGTTACGTTTGTGGTTTTCATCTGTTGCATACATTTTAATGAATGCTTTACGAGAGCAATATTTAGCCAAGACCGAACTCCAAAACGCTACTGTTGGCACTATTCGGCTCAAGTTACTAAAGTTAGGAGCAACTATCACCGTTACTAGCCGAAAAATTTTAATTTCAATTAGTAGCTCTTGCCCTTATAAAGAAATTTTCGCTCTGGTCTACAATTATTTATCTCTCTTACCCTATCCTGGTTGATTTTTACTTCATTATCATCATAGTTATTAGCTTGCTATTGGGGTGAGTTTACTCAACTTAACCCTAGCTTTAGGCTGTCTACTTATTGGTTTCAATGATGTTTGCTTCAGTAGTTGTTATTTTTATCTGTATCTTATTTATTTTTATTATTTCGGTTTCTACGTCACCATACTCTGTTTTTGAATCTAGTTCGGTATTGTATAAAATAACTTACCCTAAGTTTTGCTCACCTCAATGATTTTTTCTCACTTGTGAGAAATCCGGGTTAAGTTTGCAGGGCAACAGCTGACTTATCGTGAATTGAATCAGCAGGCTAATCAACTAGCACATCACTTGCAAACTCTGGGTATAAAACCAGAAACTAAGGTAGGAATTTGCGTAGAACGTTCACTAGAAATGATCGTGGGCATATTGGGAATACTTAAAGCCGGAGGGGCGTATGTACCACTAGACCCAAATAATCCGCAAGAACGGTTGAACCACATACTAGAAGATGCACAAGTGCAAGTGTTGGTAACGAATTCGCAATTACGCAACACTTTAGATCAAAGCAATTTTGTTGTGTATTTAGATAAAGAGGCAGACAAAATTGCTCAGTACCCCGGAAATAACCTAGTCAGTGGTGTGCAAGGTAATAACCTAGTGTACATGATTTATACATCCGGCTCTACAGGAAAGCCCAAAGGGGTATTAATCACTCATCACAATGTCGTTCGGTTATTCAAAGCAACGGAAGATTGGTATCATTTTAATGAAACGGATGTATGGACGCTATTCCATTCGTTTGCATTTGACTTTTCGGTTTGGGAACTGTGGGGAGGGTTGCTGTATGGCGGGTGTGTTGTGGTTGTGCCTTACGAGGTGAGCCGAGACTCGCAAGCATTCTACAACTTACTGGTTGCTGAACAAGTGACTGTTCTCAACCAAACTCCATCCGCTTTTTACCAACTAATTCAAGTTGATGAACACTCCAAGACAACAGAAAAATTGAGTTTACGGGTAGTGATATTTGGCGGAGAAGCACTCTCGTTACCTTTGTTGCAACCTTGGTTTGAGCGACATGGGGATCAACTGCCCCAGTTGGTAAATATGTATGGCATTACAGAAACAACGGTTCATGTGACAATCCGTCGTTTAACCTTAGCTGATGTGAAAGCCACAAGTAGCTTAATAGGACTGCCAATTTCCGACTTACAGATTTACCTGCTGGACAAATACCAACAACCTGTACCCATTGGGGTGGTAGGAGAACTTTATGTTGGCGGTGGTGGTGTGGCGAGGGGATATTGGCGGCGTAGTGAACTAACTGAGGAGCGGTTTGTACCCAATCCCTTTAGCAATCAGCAGCAAGCGCGTTTATACAAAACAGGGGATTTAGCGCGATATTTGCCTACAGGTGAGCTTGAGTATAAAGGACGCATCGATCATCAAGTCAAAATTCGGGGTTTTCGGATTGAGTTAGGAGAAATTAAAGCACTACTTTCTCAGCACCAAGGTGTGCAAGAATGTGTTGTACTTGCCAGAGAGGATGAACCTAATAATAAGCGATTAGTAGCCTATATTGTCCCTGACCATATCCAAGCTTCAACCATTCTCAATTTGGTGAGTTTAAGAGAGCAGGGTATATTGGGCGATGCTCCTTTAGGAGCCGCCAAGGGCGATCGCTCTCTCTATGAGTTACCCAATGGAAAGCAGTGTTTCCCTCAAAAAACGGGAGCAAATAGTTTAGGCGATCGCGAATCGACTTGGAACAGTTTAGAGACATATATTCAAGACCTTCGCCACTATCTCCAGAAAAAACTGCCTGAGTACATGATTCCATCTGCCTTTGTTGTCCTAGAAAAGTTTCCCTTAACGTCCAATGGAAAAGTTGATAGTCGCGCTCTACCCATACCGGAATTCAAGATTGGACTAGAATCTAGCTTCGTAGCACCTAGCACCCCCACCCAAGAAATTTTAGCTAACCTTTGGGCTGCGATTCTCAGGATTGAGAAAGTCGGGATTTATGATAACTTTTTTGATTTGGGCGGACATTCTCTGCTGGCAACCTCACTCGTCTTCCGAATTCGCCAAGCCTTTGCGATTGATTTTCCCCTGCGGTGTCTGTTTGAAAACCCGACGATCGCCGCCCTCAGCAAGTTAATTGAATCGTTCAAAGCCCATCCAACACCCAGTTCAAATAAAGCCATGTCTCCCTTGGAGAGAAGCCCATCTACACCCGTGCCTCTCTCGCTATCACAGCAGGCGTTATGGTTACTAAATCAATCAGATAGTAAGGTTGCAACTCTCAATAGTTCGACTCTGATGCGAGTCAGGCGTTCTCTCTCACCAGAGGTAGTCGAGCAAAGTTTGAATGAAATCGTCCGCCGTCATGAGAATCTCCGCACGGTCTTCACCGTCATCAACGATCAGCCGATGCAGATCGTTTTACCTCACCTGCACCTGCCATTAATCTATGAAAATCTCCAGCACCTACCCCCAGAGGCGCGTGAGTCGGAAGCGGTTCGTTTGGGAATTAAAATACGTCAGCAGCCCTTCAACTTGACTGTTGCTCCCCTGATCAGAACTGCTTTATTTCAACTGAATCCGCAAGAGTATTGGCTGGTGATTACCATGCACCATCTGATCACAGATGGTTGGTCATTTGGTGTGCTTCTGCAAGAATTAGACGCACTGATGCAGGCTTTCGCCAATGGGCAACCTTCGCCCCTGCCAGCCCTATCATGCCAATATGCAGACTTTGCCTTGTGGCAGCAGCAAGTCTATAATGAGTCCGCGATCGCACAGCAACTCAGTTATTGGCAACGCAAACTCGTTGATGACAAGTTACATCCCTCTCCAAGCCTGATGCTGTCTAGTAAACAGGCAGGACACCGTTTTATCCACTTACCTGAGTCTCTGGTTCTTTCGGTTGAAAGGCTGGGTCGTTCACAGAGGGTGACGAGTTTTGTCATCTTGTTGAGCGCTTTCAAACTTGTTTTAGCGAAGTGGAACCAACAAAATGAGATTTTGATTCTCGCAACGCTCGGCAACCGAACCGGGCCAGACACAGAGCGGATGATTGGCTGCTTTATCAATGACGTGATTCTGCGATCGCTAATTTTGCCGGAACAGACTGGCTCAACCGTCATTAAACAACTTCAAGAAACCGTCAATGAAGCGATCGAACATAAAAAGGTGCCGCTGCATCGGGTGATCGAGCAGATCCAACACTTACGTCCCCTCAATCTGCTAGCAAGTATTACCATGACCCCCTCGGTTCAAGATCAAATGCCAGGTTGGGAAGCGATCGCACCGTCACAATGGGGTGATATGCCAATGGAACTTTATGGCAAAACACCCCCATTGGAGCTTTACGTTGAACTGTCAAAGACAATCCGGATCAGGGCTAAATACGGCACTGAGAAATTCACAGCATAGACAATTGATCGCTTATTAAACAACTATCAGGAGATGCTGACGAAGCTTGTTAGCCATTCAGAAATGACTGTTTCAAACCTCTTTAAGACAATACATTCAGATCCTAATTGAATCTTCAGTTGTTAAACAGATTGGATATTCAAGAGACAAGGCACTAAAGACGAAGTAAAATGAATTCTCTCAATATACTTCATATTAATAACTGGTTTGGCTTAGGTGGTGCATTTATTGCTGCCTACAATATTCATAAAGGTTTATCCAGAGCCGGGATTCAATCTTTCTTTGCCTATAAAGATGAGATTGATGGAGTGTTTCAGGAAAAAGCTAATGATTTGAAAAATACACTACAGATTGTCCAAAGAAAAAATCAGTTTGTTGATTTAGCGAACTCAATTACAAGACGAATTGGCTTGAATTACGTTGCCAATCCCTCAATTGCTGCTCTTAAACATCAAGCCTGTTATCAGAATGCTGCTTTACTCAACTTTCACCTGCTTCATGATGATTATTTTTCCTATCTCATGCTTCCCTCATTAACGAGAGATAAACCTGCGGTCTACACGCTACATGATATGTGGAGTTTCACGGGACACTGTGCCTACAGTTATGACTGTTTAAAATGGCAGACTGGTTGTGGAAAATGTCCTTATCCTAATGCGTTACCTCCGATTCAACGAGATGCCACATCTCTAGAGTGGAAGTTAAAGAATTGGGCATATCGACACTCCAACTTAACGATTGTGGCTCCTAGTCGTTGGTTGGCTGAATGCGCTAAACAGAGTATGCTCAACTGTTTCCCCATTCATCACATTCCCCACGGAATTGATACAGTAGCCTATCAGCCACTCGATCAACAGCAGTGTCAAACTGAACTGGGAATTCCCCAGCATAAAAAAGTTCTCATATTTGGAGCACAAGACATGACCAATCGGCGTAAAGGTGGCGATCTATTGCTCAAAGCTCTTTCTCGCATACCTAAATCGCTCAAAGCTGAAACCGTGTTGCTGACTTTTGGGGATGAAGCCAAGGCAATCTCAGATGTCGCAGAAATAGAAGTACTGCACCTTGGCTATATTAGCAGCGATCGCCTAAAAGCGGTTGCCTATTCTGCCGCCGATTTATTTTTGTTTCCAACCCGTGCTGATGTTTGCGGATTAGTCAGTCTGGAGGCAGCAGCTTGTGGTACGCCGACAGTTGCCTTCAATGTTGGTGGTGTTCCAGATTTAGTCCGTCCTGGTATCACTGGCTATTTAGCAAAACCTGAAAACGCTGATGATTTCTGTGATGGGATTGTCCAACTATTAGAAGACGTTAATTTACGCGATCGTATGAGTCAAAATTGCCGCAAGGTTGCGGTTGAAGAGTACTCGTTAGAAGTACAAGCCCAACGATACATTCAGTTGTACCAGCAAATTCTTAACCTATAGGGGTAGAAGTAACTAAACTAGTACCGCAAGGCGAAATTCAAAATTCAAAATTCAAAATTAATACAGCGTAAGCATTTCATTGGTTTTGAATAGGTAGTTTATTTACGCCGTACTGTACTAGCTACTTAAAGACTAAATATTCTGCTGTTCAAAAAGTTTTTGCTTTAGCCCTAACCTTAGCGCAAATGCATCTCGAAAAAACAGGTGACGTACAGGACTAAAATAATGTCTAGCAGCCCATTGCTTGCCAGCGTAGTTAGAGGTGATAGAGAATTTATCTTTGGCAAAACAGGCGATTTCTTCTGGAGACCAAGTACTATTTCCTAGCTGATAAGCTGCCTCAGCAATAATTGTTTGCTCAGTATGAAACTCAGAATTTTCTGCTGCTATTTTTAGTAAATGATCTAAATTAGAAGCCTGTAGCAGATCTCCTTTTAAGAAGACTAGACCTGTATTGATGAATGGTGGACTATACAAATGACTGAGACTCTGTTCTAGAATATCTATGTCATAGCTTGCCATAAAGTCCTCAGAGACTTTCAAAATTGGCAGATCGCTGTCTTGATCTTTTAGTGGTAATCCTGGTAGTTCCTTAAACCAGAGAATGTCGTTATCACACCAAAGAGTTGCACCACATTTGCCGAATTCTAGAAGAATTGCTAATTTTTTACCCAGCAAATTTTTCTCGGCAAATTGTGCCACAGATTCACACCCTTTCTGTCTGTGATAGGAAACACTTTCCTCCCAGTAGCTGAAGGACTTTGTTCCAGTCCACCATGCCAGTGCTTCTTCTAGTTTTGATATAGTAATCGAGCCGTCAGAAACGATTTGTAGCTTTGGTATTGATGACCAGCTAGTGTATAAAGAGAACAAACACTGTTGAAGGAATGGTAAATGTTTAGCTCCGGTCATTGTCAAGAACATTAGCTCAATTTCTGGTTTTGGCGAAACTTGAGGATTTGGTAAAAGATTCAAAATAAATTCGTATACCATTCTAGAGCGAACAGCTACTAGCTTCTTAAAATTAGTACTTAACAGCATGAATTCTCCTTACCTCTGTAGGTGACATCGTTGTTGACATATCTAAAATCTTGTGAAATTTGGAAACTCTAACCGTATGTACTTCAAAAACTTTGATCGCTTTTACTATCTCTCTAACGTAACTCTTTTAATGATTTATAACACCACCTGCGTTGTTTCCAAAAAAATCATAAATATTAATAATAGAGAGATGAAAGAGTTCGAGAAGAGAAAGTTTTACAGTTACATTGAAAAAATTTTAAAATGATTGTCCAAAGCTACTTGAAAATTTCTACAGTCCTTATTTGTTCATAGGTTGGTGTTTTGGTAGCTTTTGAGATGGCTCAATTGTTGCGATCGCAAAATCAAAAACTGCCTTTTTATTAAAGACTGAACACACTAAATACGGAAGAACAAAATATGTTTAATAACAGCAGTACAGATCAATCTATCTTCTATCCACGATTTCGAGATTCAGAACCATTAGCTGCATCGAAGTATTATACTGAAAAGTATGACTGTGACTTGGCAATACCTAGTTATCTCGGAATAGGAAGCTGTGTATGTTATACACCATTAGTCGAAGCATTATTTTTAAACAAAGGACGACTCATAAAATTACTGACTGCTCCTTTAAACTATTATAAAAAAGCTCAAGAAAACGGGTATGCAATCTGGGATAACAATCCATATATTGAGACAATTATCAATGCCGATGACATAGACCCGAACATTATGGTAGAAGTGTCCGTTGAATCAGATAATTTTTGTCAAAGCCGTCATATCATAGAAAATATCTGTTTTGCTCATGGACTGCGCCCTCGTCAATTAAGAGGAGAGAATATTTGGAAAGTCGTTGTCAGACATCATCTAAAAATAACTTAAAAAATTTGTAACCCACATTCCGCACCCTTAACTGTCACAATCGGTTATTACGGAAGTTGATTAATGAAAAAGGAGTAAAAAATTACATTCGCTTTCAAAAAAACAGATTTGGGATAGAAAAATTTGTGAGATATATTCTTAATAAAGGGCAATAAATATAAGAGTGGTTTGGTGGAAAATTTTCATAATACAATTTTATTCTTACAAGCTTAAACATCAT
>NZ_JBALEF010000007.1:0-71754 GCF_036918245.1 Nostoc sp. | reverse complement strand
AATGTTCTGAACAAGTCATGGCGTTTTTAACTTTATTTTCAGATAAGCATAAGTTACAATGATGTTTAAGCTTGTAAGAATAAAATTGTATTATGCAAATTTTCCACCAAACCACTCTTATATTTATTGCCCTTTATTAAGAATGTATCTCACGAATTTTTCTATCCCAAATCTGTTTTTTTGAAGATGAATGTAATTTTTTACTCCTTTTTCATTAATCAACTTCCGTAATAACCGATTGTGACAGTTAAGGGTGCGGAATGTGGGTTTTAAAGATGTGTTTTGGGGAAACCTCGGCACAACTGGGCAAGCATTAGCCTCAGCAATCAGGGAAAGGTTTTGTGCTGTTTCCACCTCTTTTGGCACTTGAGCCTGAGTACCAAAGACTTGCTCAAGCGTTTCGGAAAGGTTTTGGAATAGGTGAAAGCGATCTGCTACTTGGATAGCTGAAGGTGCTCCTTGTCTAATTCCTTTAGCATAAGCTTTGGAGCGATCTCGATAAACTACTTCAACTCCCGGATGTTCCTTTAACCATGCGGCTAAAGTTTCCGCTTCACGGTCTGCCAACAGAGTGATGGGCTTCTTACGCTCCAAGTCAATCAGCACAGTACCATAGGTTTGACGTTTTCGCAAAGCAAAGTCATCTACCCCAAGAATCCGGGGCGTGACCACTGGCGGTAAGGGGAGAGCACGGACTAATGACAGTAACGTGTTTCGACTGACCATCAGCCCAAGACGACGGCTCAACTTGTTTCCAGGCGCACCTCCTACTGCCAAGCCAATCGCACTTAGTTGTTCGGCTAGTCGCTGCGTCCGCCGTGCCCAAGGTGCTACGATGCCGGGTAGCCGTTCGGTAAAAATGCGTCGCTTGCACTGTTGATTCAGGCAAAAATACTTCCGCACCTGAAGTTCCCAGGAGACATGGTACTCTGCCCACGATAAATCAGCTAAACAGCGTTCGTAGTGGCTATGGATTTGATGAGTGGGAAAAGCGCACACCGGTTTTAGCACGCTATACTCATACCTTATTATGCAACGCCGGCTGTGTTCATCCCTGTGTGACGGTAAAGATGTTCTGTTAAGGTGTTGAGAGCAGTTTGGTAGCTGATTCTCGATTGCATATCTGGGTGCAGACCATTTTAATTCACATTAGGCGTGAATTATAAACGCTACGCAGATTTAGCTGACTGCACCTTGGCTTGCTGTTTCCATACCGCATCTGCATACAATGATGTGTCGAAGTCCGGCGAAATGTTGCCGCTAGTGATCCGGGCTTCGTGTAATGACCAGTCAGCGAAGAATAAGTCGTGGCTGATACGTGCCACTACTGCTGGCACATCGCGTCGGATACTAGGTACGTCACCGATGGGCAGACCGAAGCTTACGAAGCCAGCAGGATTGAACACATGGATGTCCTTCAGGTAGGGGGCGTTGCCAGGTACTTTCTCTTGGTATTCATGGGCGCTGCCAAGGTAAGGGTAGGTGCTGAGTTGATCATCACGCTGGTCGGCTGGGGCTTCATAGCGATCGCACCAAAGTGCGATGTGATGTGCAAATTCGGCGAGTTCCGGCCGCTTTGTCGGATCAACAAAGTAGCCAGTACCAGCGATCGCAAAATCGAACTCGAAAACATCATCATTTACTTGAGCGACGATCCGATCGCCTTGGTTGTGAGCAGATTTCCACGGTGCAGATAAGTGCAGGTGGAAGTTAGAGAACCCTATTACCCGCTCGATTGCGTCTGGTGGTGGTGTAGAGCCAACCTGATTAAACCGCCAAGCTTGGAACCAGCGAGCTACATCAGGCAGTTGCGGATAGTTATAGTAAGCGCCAGGATAACCTCGCAGGCGATTCACTGGCAGAGATGCGATCGCTGGCTGTCGTGCGAACAGGTGTACTGCCTTAGCGCCTGATTCCAATGCCACTCCTGCCGCATCAAAGGCTGAGGCCGCAGCACCCAGCACTGCTACTGTTTTGCCACGCAGATTGTTGAAGTCGATTTCATCGGCGGTGTGTGCATATAAGGTGCGTGGCAGAGATGCCAATACAGGCGGTATGTTTGGGCCACCAGTGCCAGCTACACCGTTGGCGAAGATAATTTTACGTGTGGTTTCCACCTGCGCGACACCGTTCACTTCTTGGTGTAGACGAAAGAAACCTGCGTCCGGCTCAATCCGCACCAACTTCATCTGATACCGAACTGGAATGCCCAGAAAATGCCGATACCAGCTGAGGTACTCAGCCCACGCCACTCGTGGAATGCGGTCAAGCGCTGCGTATGCCTCAACACCGTGCCGCGTCTCGTACCAAGCTTGAAATGATAGCGCCGGAATGCCCAGTTCTGGCCCTGGCAGGTTTTTCGGTGTACGTAGCTTTTTCATCCGCGCCCGCGTCAGCCACACGCCAGCATGAGCTTCGTCAAGAGCCTCATCGATGACTGTCACGCGACCAATGCCGGCACGCCGCAGTGCAAATGCGAAGGTGCTGCCACTGCCACTACCGCCTACTATTGTCACATTGTGGTCAATGCCTGAGCGATCGCTCACCCAGTTTTCAGGATCGGGCCCGAGTAGGCGCAACGCCTCACGTGCGGCAAAATCGAGGTCAGTCGTTGTTGTCATGTCGGTATTTGAGGATGAAATGAGATTTTATCGAGATTAGTGATACTGAAAAGCATACTATTATGATTAACTAATAATTAGTTTATCTAATATTAAGTTTTACAAATAAAATAATTACTGACTGTTAGCGAAGCGGTGCTGATGTCACCCAAATACTTGAAAGAAGCTACCCCGGTAAAGCTGTACTGCACATTGCAAATTAGTTGAAATTTTCTATTAATTTGAGTAGCTGATAACGCTTATCTTTATTTATTGGCGATGCCTGCGGTGGTCACTGACTTGTACTGAGCGACTTGCCCGGAGCGAAGCCGTTCGCGTAGCGTCCCGTAGGGAAGGGAGTCGAAGTAGCTTTGTCGTACTCCTACAAAGAAGCAAGCTAGCAAGAGCGTCTCCAAGAGTTGTGCGGGCTACGCCTACGCCTTTAAAGAAAAACTTTTTAGTTTGCTGAAAATCTCAAACCGTTTTATCTCCTGCTTAAGAACACGCTCACGATCAGCAGATTCTTGTGGTGGGAATTCCCAAATATCACGGATCTCATCTTCTTGCTGATCTGTTAATTGGAGATGATGTGGTAATTGAGACTCTTGCCCAAATAACCAAGGTACTCCATTTAATAATTCTCTTTCTATTCCATGAAACATATTTTTACCCTTATTAAAAATAAGGTGATTTTGACATTTAGCTTTTTACTTCTTGCTGCAATTATTGGCATTTGGCGATATCTTCGTTAAAACTGCTGTCCCAAAGTTGTTTCACATCAACTTTTGTGGAAATCACACCTGCTTGAAAAAAGGTATCAGCGACCTTTTGCTGAGAAGCAATCGCTGCGTCAGAAACAGGAAGTAATTCTTGACGACGCTGTTGTTGTCCTTGCTTGGCATCCTGATAAACAATGCCTTGATCAACATCAATGGTCGTTGCATAATTCTTCGACCACTGCTTGAGATTAGATTCCCGCCAAGTTTGAGATTTCTGCAAACGACAGAGAAAATCAGCGATCGCAACCTTCTTTTGGGGATCGGCGATCGCATTGGGTGAAGCAATAATCACAAAGTTACCACTCAAAATATCTTTTGCAGATTCCAGTACCCGCGCCCCTTCTTTTTTGGCTTGGGGGATGGCATAACCGTAGGTAGCCCAAGCATCAAGCTGTCCTTTACGAAAAGCTGAAAGTCCATCGGGTATTGATAAAGGAATTGCATTGATATCCTTCATCGTCAGCCCGACTTTTTCCAACATCTTAATCAGGAAGTAGTGGGCAGTTGTAGCTTTAACGTAACCCACTTTCTTACCTTTGAGGTCAGCGATCGTTTTGGCAGTCGAGTCCTTGGGTACGAGTACAACTTGACCAATCGTTGGCCCTTTGAGAGTGGCAATAATTTTTACAGATGCTTTCGATTCAATCGCAAAAATCGGCGGAATTTCACTAGCTGAGCCCAAGTCAATCGCACCAGCATTGATTGACTGTACCATCAAATTACCCCCACTAAACTCAGTAAATTGAGTTTGATAAGGGAAATTATCTAGTCCAGCCCACTTTAAATTTAAGTCCCAGCCACCTTTATATTTAGCAACATGCAATTGAGTTGTATTCGATACTGCGATTTGGGATGGACCAGGATTAGCAGCGATCGTTGCCGGACTCGTAGACTTAACCTCTGAGCAAGCTGTTGTTGCTATTAACAAGCAACCCAGAGAAAAGAAAAAATTCTGCGATAGCCAATTGGTAGACACGTTAATTTTTGGGTATAAAAAGACAATGAAGAAAAATAACCACCAACTACTCTAGTAAGTCTGGTTCTTCGCCCACAATTCGGTCGTAGAGCGGCTGGGCCGCGCCTCATGAACCTGTGAATGAATGGCAAAAGCGGCGCGATTGACAGGAGCATTACCTTTGACAACTTCTCCTTCTCTATCGACCAAAATCAAGTCAGAAACACGGATGTGACCAAAGTACTTGCCAAGGGGATTTACCCAAAAATGGTCGGTAAACTCTGGATCTCTGGCGGTAATGTGGCCTGCTGTTCCCTCACTAAAGCCAAAACGAGCAAACAGTCGAAACGCCGCAGCAAGGCGTTGTTTGCGATAGAGTCGTTCTTCTTCAACTCGTTCAAAGACTGGCGGTTGTGGTCTAGTGAAATTTGCCATGATTTTCTCTTTCTTGTTTCATAAGTACATTGCAATATCTAGAGCGTAAAGACCGCAGACTCTTTTGTTCGGGATGATAATGATGTCGCCAAATGCTATCAGTATCGTTACCCATGACATGGATTAAGATAGATGGATCGAATACTGTATCTTTGCTACCTAGCGGCGGTAGTTTCTAACGGACACACTGCCGTTGTAATATCTACTCGTTGCGGAATAATTTTTTGCTCTAGTAACCAATCAGCTGTTTTCTGAAGATTGGTGATATCTTCAGCATTAGGAAATACGTAAGACTCTGGACCTCGATTTTTAGTCACCTGCTTGGCTACCGCATCAGAGACTTTTAGCTGTTTAACTAAAAAATCTGATGCAGCATTAGTATGTTGATTTAACCATTCACCATCCTCACTCAAAGCAGTGAGAGCAGCTTTCACGGCTAGAGGATTTTCTTTAGCTGCATCACCACGAACAACCATAATGCCGTAGGTTGGAGCAGGGTGTGTAGTGGTGATTCTTCGCGCCTTATGTTCTAATTGGGCAATGGAAATATAAGGTTCCCAAACTGCCCACGCATCAACAGAACCTTGATATAGAGCAGGTGCAGCATCATTCGGTGATAAGTAAACTCGCTGGACTTTATATGAAGGAATCTTTTCTTTTTCCAAAACTTTTAATAACAGATATTCGCCTGCACCACCTTGATTAACAGCAACTTTTTTACCTACTAAATCAGCCGGGTTACGAATGGGAGAATCACCACGAACTAAGATGGCATTACTCAAAGAATCTGGACTAGGACGCTGTACAGAACCAATACAAAGAGGTTGTCCAGCAGCAATTCCAGAGATGGAAGGAATATCACCACATCCACCAATATCTGCCCGATTACCATTGAGAGAACTTAAAAGCGTAGCGCAACGGTCAAATGGCCCACTCCATTCAACTTTAATATTTTGCGTCGCTAACTTACGCTCTAACTCACCTCGTTGACGTGCAATGGGAATAATCCCGCCTTTTTGGTAGCCCAAGCGAATCACATTGTTTTTCTCTGTAGTTTTGGTAGTGAGAGTTTTTGAAGAGGAATCTGAGTTAGCTGTGGCATTGATAGCTGTTTGTTGACTGCAACCAGAAGCTATCAAACCAAGAAAAGAAGCTGCGATCGCAAAGTTCTTACTGTCAGAATATTTTTTTTTATATTGAAAGCGGTGTTCTTTTAAATAATTCCTCACAATGGACTCCTTGATATCAATTTTTAGGAGTTTAAGCAGCCATATCTATGATGATAACAAGTATAATACACTAAATTGATTGACTTGCCGTAGTATGTAAAAATAAGATACCACCTTTTGATGGGCTGTTCAAATCTAATCAATATTTCTTTATCTTTGACTATGAGAATTTAGTCCAGGTATTTCTAGGTGAACCTACACTCAAGTAGTGATCTCTCTTTTCCTTCTTCCTTTGCGCTCTTTGCATCCTTCTCTAACGAGACGCTGCGCGAATGCGGTTCGTTTATTTAGCCTTTAAACTTCGCTTGACAGATCACTAGCCTTCGTTCAGCGTTTTCTCATACGCTGTGCAATTAAATCACCTATAAATTGAATAATTTGTACTAATGCAATCAAAACCACAATGGTAGAAAACATGACCCCTACATCGAAGCGTTGGTAGCCGTATTGAATTGCCAAATTACCTAATCCACCTCCACCTACAGCCCCAGCCATCGCGGAAGAGTTAAGTAAACTCACAATTAGAATCGTCATACCTAATACCAGTGAAGGCAAAGCTTCGGGAATCAATACTTTGAGAACGATTTGCCAATAATTGCACCCCATTGCTTGGGCAGCTTCTATTAGTCCCTTATCAACTTCTAAAATGCTAGTTTCAGCAATGCGACCAAAAAATGGGATGGCGGCGAGAGTTAGGGGAACTAAAGCGGCTGTGCTACCGATGGAAGTGCCAACAATTAGGCGTGTTAGTGGTGTTAAAACGACAAGCAGAATAATAAAAGGAAATGAGCGTCCAGTATTGACGATCGCACCCAGCACTTTATGCACTTGGGGAAAATCTAGCAAGTTTCCGGGGCCTGTCATCACTAGCAACAAGCCCAAAGGTAAGCCTAATACTATTGCAACCAGGGTAGATATACTTACCATGTAAAAAGTTTCACTAGTGGCTAGCAACAAGCTTTGTAGTAATTCTTGTCCTTGCATTCATGCACCTCGCAAAATTGAAAACAGGGCGGAATACCAATTCGTAATTCCTAATTAAGAAGGTCAAATTTTGAATGTGTTGCCCGATTTTAGAAAATTGGTATTAGCTGGGTTGGAGAACTTAGAATCTAAGTCCAGCCTGTTTCAGTAGTGGTAGAAGGCGCTTACCAAAGAAATCAAGATCAGGCTCGAAATCGTAGAAGGCAAGCTGGAAGCCATCGACACCAGCTTTATTCAGTTGCAAAATTTGCTCGGTGATTTGTTCGGGTGAACCGATTAGCTGCACATTACCGCCGATCGCACTGCCAACGCCATTACGCAGATTTCCCTTCTGATGTCCCCTCCAGGCGTGTGCATCGCTGCTAATGCCAGAACGTCCAGCAATTGACTGATAATCCGCATGGTCAATTATCGCCTGAGCATATTCTTCTGCCTCTTTTTCAGTTTCACGCACGACAATAAGCGGATTTAGGAGAGTGCGGACTTGTCTAGCATTAGCGATCGCCGATTGTTTCACACGGGCTGTATGGGCGGGTAACGACGACAAGGCGCTTTCTATATCACCGCCAGCCGGACTGGTGATAAATACGATATCAGAATGGCGACCCGCAAACTCGATGCCAGCATCCGAGCCAGTGGCGTTAACTAGGATGGGGCGACCATAAAGCGGGCGGGGGCTGATGTAAGCATCCTTAAACTGCCAAGAACTCTGACTTTTGTAAGAAAAATTCTCTGTTTCCGACCAGAGTCGTTTGAGGACGGTGACAAATTCATCAGCAAGTTCATAGCGGCGATCGTGTTCGATTTGGCTCCAGCCGAACAGTTCATGCTCATAAGCCCTGTGTCCGGTGACAACGTTAATTCCCCAGCGACCTTTAGAAATGTGGTCAAGTGTCGCACCAAATTTAGCCAGATGGATGGGATGCCAAGGCCCGTAGAGAACGTGAATTGTTGAGATTAATAGAATGCGTGAGGTAATGCCAGCAAGGGAAGCAGTAGCAATGAAGGCATCTAAGCCTGCTTCTGTCCGAGTTGGCCCCTGTCCGCCCTTCGGCTGCCATGTGGAATAGCCGAAAACCAGGTCAAAACCTAGCTCCTCAGCCTTTTGGGTAAGTTTGGCATTGTAATCAAACGACCAGTCTGTAGTGCGCGGTAGATTAGAAGAACTCCAACCACCGTGATGAATCGGTAAAAACAGCCCTAGCAGTACTGGCTGCCGGAGAGCTTGGGATAATGGGCTTTGGGGATAGTCTGTTGGAGAGGCGATCGCCTCTTTACTTGCTCTCAAAGAAGTAGTATCAATTGCACTCATAGTTCCTCTCAACGGTTTCGGTTGGCTGCAAGATCCCCGACTTCTGATAAATACTCATAAAGTGGTTTCCCGCATGTTAGAAGTCAGGGATCTGAACAAAATTAGAAGAATCCTCGTTGCGGCAATGGTGTACCGTTGATCTCGTAGTCGCCGATCGCACGAGCCTTAAAGTGATTTGGGTTGTGTGAGGATAAGGTACGGGCGTTGCGCCAATGACGATCAAAGTTGGAGCTTTTCTTTGTTGTGGAAGCCCCACCAACTTCAAACAATAAGGTCGCTGAACGTAGAGCCAAATCATCAACAATCAATTTGGCTTTGGATGCACTCAGAGAAGTTGCTAGTGCCGCAGCCGTCTCTGATTCCTCACCCTGGGCTTGGGCAGCAGGCAGGCGATCAAGCCCATCAGCTGCCGCCAAGACGATCGCTTCGGCAGCAAAGGCATTGGCGGCAATCTGCCCGACAGTCTGTTGCAAGATTGGGTCTTCTGAGGCTTGCTCGGATACAGCATGGTAGAAAGTCCGGGGTCTGTTACGGATGAGGGCTGTAGCATCACGCAGAACGCTGCGAATAATACCGGCGTTGATGGCAGTCAGGAATAATTGCGGGACGATGTTGTAGGGCAGGTCGTCTTTGTCTGTGTCTGTCTCAAAAATTACTTCTTCAGCCTCTACACGGACATTCGTGAAGGTAGTCGTTCCCGTACCTGTGAGTCTTTGTCCGAAGCCGTCCCAGTCGTCCACCAGTTCAAGACCCTCGCGGTTAGTAGGAATGAGTATATACGCTGTAGAGCCATCTGGTGCTAACACACGCACAAAAATCAAGTCTGCGTAAAGGCTGCCAGTGCTGTAATATTTCCTTCCATTCAGACGATAGCCGTCACCATCGGGTGTTAATTTTGTATTCACGACTTGGCGACCACCCGATCGTTTGGCTTCTAGTTCGGTCGAAGCGAGTCCAATAATCGCGCCATCGACGACTGCTTTGAGCCAGCGACGATTCCTTTGGGTGCGCTCAGAACGCAAAATTCGCTCCGTTACAGAGAAATGATTCCGTACAATGTGAGCGACATTTGGATCAGCATCCCCCAGCCGAATCACGACCTCGAATAGTTCGCGCGCGGTGCTACCACCACCACCTTCGGCAACGGGGATTCGCAATGCACCCAACCTGGAACGCCGGATCAATTCAACTACATTATAAGGAAGGATGCGATCGCGATCGCGCTCACTTGCTCCCAGAGCAATGAAATCAAACAAAGCTTGCAGTTCGGGAGATTTGGCTGTGACAGGAGCGGAGAACTGGAAAGTAGAATCTATAACTTTTTCTTCAATTTGAGTCATTGTTTTTCTCTCTATTTTGGGAATAAGGGACTGGGGACTGGGGAAAGAGATTTTTATCACATAAGCGTCTAGCTAACGGAAGCAGTGGTGGTTTGAAAGAAGCGGTTGACAGGGCGCGTCAGTCCCAGATTTTCGCGCAGCGTCTTGCCCTCGTACTCTTGACGAAAAATCCCACGTCGTTGGAGTTCTGGCACAACTTTATCGACAAAATCATTCAATCCTTCAGGAAGAAAAGAGAACATGATGTTGAAACCGTCAGAGCCTTCCTCAATCAGCCATTGCTCCATCTCATCGGCGATGCTTTGGGGTGTGCCGACAAAGGCCAGTCCGCCATAACTGCCAATGCGTTGCGCCAGTTGTCGAATAGTCAAGTTCTCATGTTGCGCTAAGGCTATTACTCTTTCTCGTGAAGAGTGACCAGCGTTATTCGGTGGGATTTCTGGCAAGGGGCCATCTGGATCAAAACCCGAAACATCGTAGCCAAGCGCACTATTGAGGCTGGCGATCCCACTGTCATAATGTACTAGGCTGTCCAAATGAAGACGCTTGGCATATGCTTCGGCGACGGTTTCCCCCACGATGACTAAAGCACCTGGAAGGATTTTTATGCTGTCTGGGTCACGCCCCTTCGCCTGCGCCCGTCCCTTAATGTCTGCAAATAAAGCTTTGCCAGCTTCCAGATTACTAGCAGGTGCAAACACAGCCTCGGCGGTTTCGGCGGCTAATTGCCGTCCGGCTTCGGATGCGCCTGCCTGAACGATTACCGGCCAGCCTTGGACAGGTCTGGCGATGTTCAATGGCCCTCGCACTGAGAGATATTTTCCCTTATGATTCAGAACGTGAAGCTTTGCAGGGTCGAAATAAATCCCTGCTTCCACGTCCCGAATAAACGCATCGTCAGCAAAGGAATCCCAAAGACCCGTGACAACATCATAAAATTCTCTAGCCCGCCGATAGCGTTCATCATGCTCTACCTCTTCTTCTAATCCAAAGTTGAGCGCTGCGTCTGGATTGGCTGTGGTGACGATGTTCCAGCCAGCACGACCGCCACTAATATGGTCGAGAGACGCAAAGCGGCGAGCGATGTGGTAAGGCTGGTCATAGGTCGTGGAAGCGGTGGCTACCAGCCCGATGTGTTCGGTGACGCTGGCAAGGGCAGAAAGTAGGGTGAAAGGTTCAAAGGATGTGACAGTATGGCTGCGCTTCAGTGCGTTGATTGGCATATCCAGCACCGCTAAGTGGTCAGCCATGAAGAATGCGTCAAACTTGCCCTGCTCTAGTTTCTGGATGAATCGTTTCAGCGCTGGGAAGTTGAAATTAGCGTCAGGCAAAGCCCCAGGATAGCGCCAAGCGCCTGTATGTATGCTTACCGGGCGCATGAAAGCACCCAGTTTTAATTGCTTCGATCTGCTCATTAGCCCTCCGTATCATGTTTAGAATGCAGGGGCAACCGTCCCCTTGAGGTAGTTGTTGATTCTTAAAAATTTTTCGTCCGACTTTAACATCGAAATTATATCTAAAACAAACAAAAATATAGCTAAAATTCCAGATCAATTTATTTTAAAAATCTGACTTTGATAGATAAATATGATAGGCCTTAAACCTGACGTTTGTCGTGTGATTAGCGACTAAACTTTCAAAAGAATACCTCATAAAAAATAGTTAATAATAGCTAACAATCCTATAGTTATTACAAAATTAACCTGGCAATTATAAATATTACTAATTTATTGATAATTAGTAATATTTAAAATCTGAGAAAATCTGAAAAATTAATTGTGTTACTACGGTAAACCGTAGAAGTTAATCGTTCCTTATTTGGGAGCTTGTTTCAAATTAAAGCTTAAAGGGCAGTTTTTTATCATCAATCATTCACGCTCACAAGTTTGGGCAGTCTAGATATAGGGATATCCAAGAAGTAAGAAAGAACCTCTCGCCGCCAAGCATCATAAAGTACTGGCAAATCATCAATTTCAATACCAATAGCTTTTTGACTCAACTGCCAATGATCCCGAAGGTAAGGATTGCGTCGGCGTTGACCTTCTTCGTCTGCTTCTATGACTTGTGCAATTAAATCTTCTTTCTCTGCTAGCGAAGCTTTATCAAATTGACGCTGCCACCAATCCACAACTCCTAAGCGGTGGACTGCTTCATCTGGCAGGATTCTTTCTGCTGCAAACTTGGCTGAGTCTGGGTCGTTGATTTTGCTGGTACGACTATTGATGAATAGCAAAGCCACAATATGAAGTTCGTAATGTAACTCAAATGCTAAAAAGCCTTGCCAATTACGAATGGGTAAATCACCCATATAATCCCAATGCTTCTGCACCTGCTTTTGGATATCCTCGATTGGGTCGCGTCCCGATATGGCCTGCGTTCTTAAACGAGTATTTTGAGCGTGTGCGCCATCATCACCGATTTGTCTACTCAAAAATAGCTGTAATTCTGGGTCAGAAAAGGAGTCAATTATCTTAGCGCAGACTTGCACAATAAACAGGTCATGGGCTGCACCAGCCACACGGAAGCGGTAGAAATTCTCTCTTTCCTCATCAGTTTCCGGCGATCTAGGTTCTTGCGTAGGCGTAGCCCGCACTTCGGCTGCGCTCAGTGACCGCCGCAGGCATCGCTTCTTCGGAATGTGAGGGGCGTACTTATCAAGTAGTTTGTCAAAAATTTCCAGTTCTAAATCAGTAGTCCAAGCTGGACGAGTAAGTATTGCTGTCATAAAGTTTCCTTTGGGTAGTGGAGAACAATTTAATCCAAAATCTAAAATCGTTCGACTGAGCGACTTGCCTTGAGCGAAGCCGAAAGGAGCCGAAGTCCAAAATCTAAAATTCTTAGCCTCTAGCCCCGATTTTCAAGTTGGCGTCTACCGTTAACGCTCGCACTCTTGGTATAATTTCCGCAGCAAAACGCTCCATTTCTGGGGCAAAAGGCTGGAATTGCAGCATGAAAGTATCAATTCCTACTTTGGTAAATTCAGCAATCCGATGGGCTACAGTTTCATAGCTACCAACCAATCCTGCTGCTGTACCGCCATTGCTCCCCACACCAGGGTACTTAGCCATGTTTTTGAACATAACTACTTCAGAATCTACTCCTTTGAGTAATTCTGAGCGATCGTCTTGTGTTAGTACCATTGTTCTAAGGTTTTGATATTCCGCTTCCGCTTCTTCGTCTGTCGGTCGAGCAATGACAAAAGCTGACATGGCGAAGCCCAGAGGTTGAAAGCGAAACTTAGTTTTTTGAGCAACTTGAGCAATGGTTTCGCGGATGACTTCAATCGGACGACCATTGAGGAAAAATGTATGCGCTTCTTTTGCAGCTAGTTCTTGGGCTGGTTCTGACTCTCCCCCTAAATATACACACGGATGTGGTTTGGCTATAGGTGGAGGATTGAGCTTCAAATCATTGATCTGAAAATATTCACCGTAGAAGTTAACTTTTTCTCCACTCCATAGGGCTTTTACGACCCTAATCCATTCATCTGAATAACGATAACGCTCATCGTGGGTAAGGAAATTTATCCCCGGTTTTTCCATTTCTGGCTTGAACCAGGCACTTACTAAGTTAATAGAAAAACGTCCATGACTTATAGCATCAATACCTAATGCCATCTTTGCTAAGACGGCGGGATGAAACAGTAATGGCTTAACAGCTGCAATAATCTCGATAGAGTTTGTTGCTTCTGCCAAAGCTGCTGCTGCTGTCCAAGTTTCTAGCTGGTCAAGTTCTTGGTTCCTGGGATTGATGATATGTTGCGCTATTAAAGTTGTGCTAAATCCGCACCTTTGAGCCAACTGGATTAAATTCTTGGCTCGTGAGTAACTAGCATCACGAGGTTCAAGAGGATGGTTCATCACGCCGCAGTTGCCGTAAACGGGAATCCAAATCCCATATCGTGGTTCAGACATAGCTTTCTAGAAACTTTGTAGTCGGCACTAAAACTTTATTTTTGCAACTAAATACACTATAAGCCGATAGATTTATAGTAGTATACTATGAGATTTGCATAGGTGAGGATAAAAAACAAGGTGTATCTCCCGAGTCCCCATTTAATTTGGAGGCAAGAATGTCAGAACCACGCTACGGTATTTGGGTCCCTGTTGGAGGTAACTTTGGCCCTCTAAATACGCCAGATGAACCGATTGATGCTAGTTATGAACGCACGCGATCGCTAGTATTAGAAGCAGAACGCTTAGGATATGTCACAACCTTAGTCGCACAGCACCTTGCCAATCCCCGTAGTCTGGATTTACAACAGTTGGAAACTTGGACAGCTTGTGCGGCCTTGGCTGAAGCTACAGAAAGTATAGAAATTATCGCCGCGATTAAACCTTTATTATTTCATCCAGCTGTTCTAGCCAAAATGGCTTTGGGAATTGATGCAATAAGTGGTGGACGTTTTGCCATAAACCTAATTAGTGCTTGGTTTCGCCCAGAAATGGAGCGTATTAATATCCCCTTCCCTCCCCATGATGAACGTTATTGCTATTCTGGTGAATGGTTGCAGGTTATTAGAGCTTTGTGGAGCGGTGAGAGGGTGAACTTCGAGGGTGAATATTTCAAAATCCAAGATTTGAGCCTTCGACCCTTCTCTATTGCTCAACCCTATCCTCGTATCTATTTGGGAGGAGCATCAGACCCAGCACAAATTTTAGCAGCCCAACAAGCCGATGTTTATTTCATCAACGGTCAGCCGATTGAAGATGTCCGCAAAGTAATTAAACAAGTTTTGGATCGACCACGTTTCCTAGCCCAACCAGTCCGCTTTGGTCTGTCAGCCTTTGTCATTGCCCGGACTACAGACGAAGAAGCGCAAGCAGAACTAGAACGACTCATGGCACTGCAAAAGTTGGAAGAACAATATAAGTTAAGTGTTGCTAAAGGAGTTGACACAGAAGCCGTCATGTTCCAACTGTTCGCCAAAAATCCAGCTGTTGGCGGCAATGGTGGCACAGCCGCAGGATTGGTTGGCAGCTATGATACAGTTGCAACTCGCGTTGCAGCTTTCGTTGATGCAGGTATCGATACTTTCATGCTGCAATTTAATCCCTTTGTCCGGGAGATGACACGTTTTGCCCAAGAAGTTATGCCTCGCGTGCAACACTTGCAAAAAGTTGCTTAGTTGTTGACTGAATGCGCCCTTCCAACGGTTGGTAATTTGTGATGAGCTGCTTCACTAAAAAAACGATATTTCTACGGGGTTCGAGTTCAGTTATTAACGACTAAAAGCGGTATCCCGGTCGAATTTGTATTTATGCCTGGCAGCGCTTCCGATGTACGTGCGCTCAACGCCTTGCCGTTAAATTTACCACCTAGTAGTGAAGTATATGCTGATTCAGCCTATACCGATTATACCGTTGAGAATGATCTGGAAGAAAGTAGTCAAATATTTTTGAAAGTAATGTGTAAGAAGAATTCCAAGCGTCAAGACCTACCCTGGAATCAATATATTAAACAATCGACTCGACATTATATTGAAACCGTCTTCAGTAGGATCACAGGTGTTTTCCCAAAATTCATTCATGCGGTTACTTATGAAGGGTTTTTACTGAAGGTTGAAGTATTTATTTTTTCATTTACCCTCCAACAAGCATTCATTGAATGAGTTAAATATATTACTTTAAATGAGATTTTTGATTGAGTCCAAGTTGACAGTTGTGCGTAGCGCAACTGTCAACTTGTGATGGCGATCGCATGAATACGACGGATGCAAAAAAATCTAAAATTTGATAACCCGCAACTTGGGTTATTACTTCACAGGTGAGCAGAAACGTATAGAGCAAACAAAACGTCGTGGTCGTAGATTAAGTATTATTGGGTTTCTTCAACCAATAATTACGTTTTGTTTACGGTCTAGTAATCGGGGGTGTTAACCGCAAGTCTTATATCCAAATAATGGAGCAAGAAGCTGCTGATACCCAAAGAACGGGATGTACTAGGGTAATTGTCCAGGATAACGGGCCTATACACCGATGCAAAGAAGTACAAAAACTCTGGTCTAAATGGGAGAGCATAGGTTTGTACATCTTCTTTTTGCCCAAATATTGTTCCGAAATGAATCCCATTGAATTAGAGTGGCAACATCTGAAAAAAGATGAACTCTTAGGGCAAACATTTGATGATGAATTAGACCTTGCTTATGCCGTAATTAATGGTGTTGAAACTAGGGGAGAAAAAGGAAGTTACCGTACACAACGTGTGAAATTTAACTCTAATCCCATTGCTTAACGTTTCGTTACATACTTGTAATTTTTTCCGCCCACCTACTTATACCATTTCTTTATGAAGCTGCGCTAAATAAAGCTTCAAGAATAAAGTCGTAAGAAGTGAGAGAAGCAATCATTTCAGGTGTAATTGTTTTTAGTACATCAGTTAACTTCTGCTGTAGTTGCACGAGGGTTTTACAACTTTCCCATTGCAGTTTCGATTTGAGAAATTCCCAAAAACGTTCAATCGGATTGAGTTCGGGAGAGTGAGGAGGTTGAAAAATAGGGATAATATTATCTGACAATCGAGAGCTTTAGCTTTGTGAAATGACCCTTGGTCGAACTGTATGACTGCGATATCATCCCCAAGGTCAGCAGACAGTAATTCCAAAAAACGTTGGAAACAATCTCCATTGAGGTAGGGAAACTCATAGAAAAAGCTGTATCCACTCAGCGGTTCGACAACACCATATAAATAAAAATTCTGCCGTTGCCACTGGCTTAAGCCTACAGGTTTAACCCCTCTAGCCGTAATTAAACGTCCTGCAATTGTCTTTAATCCTAAACGTGTTTCGTCTTGACACAAGTACCTTAATCTCTTCCCCACTTCCATTTTCCTCCTGCAAGAATTTGAATGCTAGAGGAAGTTTTTTTTAAAGTGAGATAGACTTTGTGGGTGTTGTTTAGTGCTTTGAGGACGAGGCACTTTCAACTTCGCACCTAAACGGTTGCGAACAACTTCATAAACCGTTTTGTAAGCCAGTGAAAGCCCTAATTCACTCTTGAGCCATTGTTGAATTTCACCATAGCTTTGAAACCCAGATGATTCTTGCAACTGCTGTTTTAAGCGTTCTAAGTCTGAACCACTGATGAGCGGAACTTTCCCTGGTGCATGTTTGACTTCGAGCAAGCCCCTTCGTCCTTCATCTTTGTACTTTCTCACCCAACGACTTATGGTTGCTTCATCGCGTCCTAAACGTTCTGCTAGCGATCGCCTGCTGCTCACTTGGCCGCTCTTGAGCCAATAAAGCATTTGCAATCTTTCTTTGCTGCTTGCTTCTGTGGCATGTCTGAGAGCTTTCTCCAATTCTTCTTGGCTTTCTGAAATCTCGATTTGGAATGTACGACTCATAACAAAATCACTAAATGCACCCGTTTAGAAGTTTGGCATAGTTTGGCGCATCTTCATACAGAATTGGTATTAGTGCAGAACAAGCTATCTTAATGACCTCTAGACTATCAAGATCAAAAACAGCATTACTCTGGCAAGAAAAAAATGCATACCCTGAAAAACCAGTTTATTGTGTTGCCCAATGGAGAAGATATTGTTGAAATTTATATTGGAAACTTAGGAAAAACAAGTGATATTAATTTATTCCGATTATTTCTACCAATATTTTTGCCCCTAAACTGATAAATTAGCCGTAATTTATGCTCAAACCCCTATTCATTTCGTATATCTAATTTAGCGTAGGCGCAGCCCACCGCAGGCATCGTACATTCCCTTGTAATCGCTGAAATGCCTTTGCTGTATATATTTACCATTTTTGGATAAGTCTATTTCATTCTCTAGATATGCCAGTTTCGCTTTTTCATCAAAAATTTGCTGTTCTAATTGAAACTTATTAGCTGCATCAGTCTCAGATGCTGAAGCGTGACGCAACTTAGATAATTTTTGATAGCACAGATCCCATTCTGCTTGAAGTTTTTCTAATTTCTGCTGCGATCGCCTTCGTGGCCAATTAATTGTGTAGAATATAAACTCATCAATACCTCAGCCAACTCACCTGGTTTAAATATCCTACCGTTTACTTCCGGTTTACGACCTGGATCGGGGTTATCGTTGGTAGGTAGTTGCGTGTAGATGTAATCGCACTCTACCCCTGCTAATTTTGTTTTTGGTGTCAGTTCACAGTTGTAAATCAAAGCACCAGTAAGTTGAGCGATCGCCAAATTAGCTCCATTGAGCCGAGTATTAATCAGCTTTACCCGTGAAAGGTTAGCTCCTTGCAAGTCTGCTTCACTCAAGTCTGTATTCAAAAAACTTGCATCAGCCAGGTTTGCTCCCCGCAGATTAATTCCTCGCAAATCTAAACCATCAAAGTTTTGGTTTTGTCCATTACCACTGACCAATAACCTTTGTACTGAAGGATATCGTAAATAACTGTCACCGCCAGAGGCAAGCTCAAGTTGATTTACCTGGAACCAGCGTGTACCTTTAAGTTTGGCTTGCTGGAAGTTGGCACATTTGAGAGTGGCTTGGGAAAAGTTAGCATCAGTCAAATCAGCATTGAAAAAATTCGTACCACCTGCGCCTGCAAAGGCAAGAGCAAAATTGCGAACCGAGATAAACTTGACATTTTCTGCAAGAGCCTGCCAAGCGATGTAAGCACCCAGTTGGATAGTTGCTAAAGCTGTAACAATAGTCCCTGCAATTACTAGAGATGAAGCCTTTAAAAAGTCTATAGTTACTACTGTTATCACTAGTGTAATTAATGCCAAGACTACGCCCCAAATTAAAGCTAATACCCGATTACCTGACTCTACCCAAGCGATCGTGATGCCAATAGCCATAATTACTGCTGTAGCTAAAGCCGTAACTATACCTAAGACTAGAATTTCAAAAGCAGCTATGTTCGAAAATAATTCCTTGTATGGCGAACTTGCTATACTGTAAACCCAACCTAAGGTAAAAAATGCAGCAACTGCAACTGCTACAAAGATAATTCCAGTGATCGCACCAGAAAGGTTAGCTGATCCAGCTAATATCAAAAACATCGCCACAATTAAAGCTGTTGGCAGAACAAGTGCTAGTCTCATAGCCTGTTCACTTGCAGTAAAAGTATTTGAAGTTACTACAAATACAATACCTAAGACTAAAATTGCAACAATTCCAGAAAACAATAAAGCTAAACCAAACATCCTCGCTAGTGTTGCTCTAGTACGAGCAGTTTCGTATACCAGAGATAAGGCCCAAATTAGAGCAATTCCACATAAATTCAGACCAATAGTTATATCGACTTTGCCGAAAAATTGGCTAACTCCCAAAGCGATAGCTACAATAATGGCTATTAGCCAAGGGAATCTTATCCATCTAGAGTTAATGCCTAAAATACCTAGCCTATTATCAGTTTCTCTACTTTCTAACTGACTTTTTAACGAGTGATTTTGATAGAAATAGGCAAAAGCAAAAGCTAAACTAACAGTAACCCCTACCGCTACTAAAGACACTCCAATTTGTATTCTTTGTAGCAAACTTTGAGATATAATCCCAAAAAAAATCCCTAAAGTCAGGCAAGCCGATCCTACTAAAGCCAGAGCAGCAGCAACCCAAGCTTTACCTACACCCTTGTGAATAGTCCAAAAACTACAAAGGCTGAACCCGATAGCACTGAATATGTAAATTACAATACTTATCCAACTGTCAGTATTTGTGCGTAACGTGAGAGTCCTGAAGGCAAAGGATAGCAGGATAGCAAGGAGCAGTGATATTGGAGATAACAACAGTGTTACTACTAAACTTTGCTGTAATATAAATTGCCAGTTTTTACCAATATTAGAAATGCAAATTATTGCAAATATTACTAATATTAGTATCCCTGTGGTGATAACTGTAGTCTTTATTTGAGATTTTTGTATTTCACTATCTATGATTGCTGCCCACACAGTACCAATCAGTGATGCAGCAGTTGCCGATAGTATTAACAGCAGGAAACAACACAACATCAATGCAAATGCCCAGTGACGTTGCAACCCTGTTTTTGCATAGCTGAAATTAGCCCCCACAAGTCGGGCATTAGTAAAGTTTGCCCCTTGCAAATCAGCATAGCTAAAGTTTGCTCCGGTTAAATCCTGACCTTTGAAAGACCGACCTTTTAACTTTTGACTACTAAAATCTTTCCCGATAGGTAAACTTGGCTTACCAAAATTTTCTTTAATTTGTTCAGGAATGGGCAACTCTTGTCCAGCAATTTCCAGCTTGCCTGCTTCAGCAATTTTACTAAGTTGAGCAGTAGCACCCTTGATATCGCCACGAGAAAAGCTTGCCATTGCACGGGTGTAAACTAATAATGGTTCCAACTGCGCCTCAGCTAAAGGTTCAGCAAAGGTTTCCACCAAAGAAGCGAGGCGAAGGATTTCTGTCTTGTCTGTGGAATTGAATTCTGAGGCTGTTGCTTGGAGTTGACTAAATGCCCGTGCGATTTGCTCTACTGCCTTGCCAGGTTTAGCATACGCTAGTGCTGTCCAATGTTGAGCCTCGGCAAAGTCTCGAACATCTAAATCTTCGCTCTGAAGTTGACGGTCAACGTATTCTAGTAAAAAGTCAGACAGTTGCAGAATTCGGTCTTGTTTTAAATTTGCGTTGTAGAACTTTTCGTCAGCTTTTAAACGTGTCAAAAGTTCATTTCGTACCGCACTATCCATTTCGTAAAGTTCATGCCCCACCTCTTCACATAAGCTAGAGAGCAAAAGGTCTGCTACCGCCTCCCAAGGAATATTGAGCAATTCACCGTAAATATCTTGCTGAAAGTTAGCCCATAAACGATACAGTAAATCTGGGGTAAGAGCCAGGGGAAAAGCCGCATGGTAAGCCAAGTAGAGATGAGGCTTACGAAAGCGTTTTTCAAACGATTCTATTCGGCCAATGGCAACTGTTTGTCTCATAAGCGATAGGGAGTGAATTTACCACGCAGAACACTAATCGCCCCTTGCAATCCCTGACGGCTTAACTCAAACATCGGCACTAAAGAGGCGATTTCATCAGCGCTTGTGCTGTCCCAACGGGATTTGGGCATGGGATTAAGCCATGCAATATAGCGTACTCTCTGTTTAAGTTGCTGCAAAAATTGTTGAGTCAGATCAATGCGTTCTTGATTACAACCGCCACGGGCTGCCCCTGCATCACTAAAAATTAGTACACCTGCACTATTTGAGTAGTTAGCAAGGATATCAGTTAATAGTTTAGCCTCACAACAACTAGGGTCTTGGTAGATATATTTATCAGAACAGTTGTGAAAATAGTAAACATCGGCTTTTGCTAAACGTCCACCTTGGGCAGCTGTTTCTGCGAGGCGACGAGATAGTTCATGGAATGGGATCATTGAGCCGTCCCGATCCATCAACAGCAGCAACTGTGCCCGATTAACTCTACGGGGCATCAAAACAGTCTGGAGCAATACTCCCTGACGAACAAACTGCTTAACAGTGGCTTCTATGTCGAGTTCTGTGGCAGGGCCGTCTCGCACAAAGCGCCGCAGGTAGCGCCAACTCTGCTTCATCTGCCGACGAGTAATCGGAAAGTACTCACCTGTTTCAATCCTAGTAGTTTGCCGTACTGCCCGCACAACCTGTACCACATCTTCCGGCTGTGCCTTTTGTTCTTTAGGCGATGGGGTAGGTGTGGAGGTAGATTCAGGCGATGGGGTTATTTCCTTTACCCTCGATTTGGCAATCCGTTCTAGCCAGTATCTGGTAATAAAGTATCCTCCTGACCAGACTAGAAAGGCAACAGCACCAGCGATCGCCAGGTATATTAGTTGTTGTATATCAGGACTATCCTCTGATAAAACATTAATCTTGAATGACTGGGTGTCTTTTATGCTGCCAGATGCATCGGTGACTTGTAGCTTTACTTGAATGTTTTCAAACGTCTGACTCACTGGTTTGCCTTTCAGCGTAGCTGTTCCATCTCCACCGTCTTTTAACTTTAGCCAGGGTGGATTTTTTAAGGCTGTAATCTTCAGTCGATCGTTTTCATTTGCCTTACAAGCTTTTACTTCATAACTGTAGTCTTGATTTACTCTGACTGGTATTATGGGTGACACACTAGTGAAGTAAGGACATTTCTTGGATTGGGGTCTGACTAGCCAAAGACCTACTCCGGCAATTAGCAACAGAGTACCGCCCCAAACTATGCGACGAGTTGGTGAAAGTCGAGGTAATTTGATGAGTTGTTTCTTTTTCTGCGGTTCCACCTTGGGCAGACTTTGGATCGGTTCTGGTTCAGCAAAAGATTGAGCTTCCTCATCCATGACTTGCTCAAAGTGATAGTTAAACAGTAGCTTGTCTTCTTCTGATTTAACCCACAAGGTGCGGCATAGCCGAGCTAGGGCTTCATGGTCTTGAATGCCATAACCAGACTGGAGGGCACGTAGCGCTAGTTTATACTCATCAATACCCAGTGGCAGTCCTGCTTTTCGCAGTCGGTCAAATAAGTTTAGTAGGGGTAGTTGCAAGTTTGAGTCTTCGCTCATACTAAAATATTCACCCTCGGTTTTTGAGATATGCTAAATAGCGTTGATGATCCACCCAGTTTTTTAGTAATACGCCCAAAAACGGTAGCTTCCCATCTAATTGCCCCAAAATTTTATCTTGAGGATTTCTTTTTAGCACTTTAAACCAGTCGATCAGTTCACTGGTGCTAACATTTTTACCCATCTCCCCTCTGCTTTCTGCAATAATTTTCCGCAGTTCCAGAAAACGCGCCACAGCTTTATCAACTAATTTTGGAGAGATATCTGGAAAAATGTTGCAAATGATTTCTCTAAGCCGTTCATTGTCAGGAAATTCGACATAGTGAAACAAGCACCGCCGTAAGAAAGCATCTGGTAAATCCTTCTCATCATTGCTGGTGATCAAAACTATTGGCGCTACTTTTGCTTTAATCTCATCACCCGTTTCCTCAACAATAAATCGTTTTTGATCCAGTTCCAGCAGTAGGTCATTGGGAAAATCAATATCAGCTTTATCAATTTCATCAATTAGTACGACACTCAAATTTTCCCCTCGAAATGCTTTTCCCAAAGGGCCCCAGCGCAAATAGTTAGCTGGGTTATAAATTTGCTGGATTTGTTCTGCACTCAGGCTATTAGAAGCTGCAAGTTGGGCATCTCGTAAACGCCCAACGGTATCATAGGTATACAAACCATCCTGTGCCCGACTGGTGGATTTGACGTACCAAGCTTCTAAATTTAAACCTAGTTCGTAGGCTACAGCATTCGCTAACAGTGTTTTCCCACACCCTGGTTCACCCTTCAACAGTAATGGTCGTTCTAAATAAATCGCCAAGTTCACCGCTTCTACAAGTTCTGGACTAGGTAAATAAGGATATAAAAGCTGTCCATTCGCCCCTCTTTCTCCTAACTGGGGCTGAACTTGACCTGTATATTCCAAAAATTGTCTACCTACAGTCTTAACCATTTTTCCTCTTGTTCATACCAATTACAGTCAGAAAGGCGACAAATTTCGCCAAATGTGGGTTCTGGAATTCCATTATCACTGTTTTTCAGTATTATCTGTATTGTTTGATCTATTTGGCTTATCAGTTTAGTTGGCAGTGTATCCTCCTCATGCTCTAGCCAATTAGTCAGTTCAGCCTCAGAAAATTCGGTAATCTCAGGTAGCTTCCAAGAGTTTTGATCTTCTGCAAAAGGAACATTCCAACTACCTGCACAGCCGTCATAGTCAACTAGGAACATTAATAATTTGAATTGACTAGTTTGCAGGGTAGCTTTGTTTACTTTTGTCGCCAAAGGTAGCCAAAAATGCCGGATAAGTTCATGTATAAAAGCTTCTGGTAAGCAATTGACATCGTAGAAAATTAGCAGAACGTTCTGAGTTTGCCACAATTGATAAACTCGGTCAGCAATTTCGGGAATTGTGCTTTGTCTGCCTAGATCGACTCGATCGCCCAATTCACGCCACAAAGCATTAATGTCACTCCTGCGGGAAATGCGACTGAGGTAAATTCGCACAATTTTCCCTGTGATGATGCTGGGAATATGTTGTACTACTAACCTATTTAACAGCCAGCGTTGACCATAGTCTGGTGAACCGTGGATTAGAAAGGCTGCTGTGGAGTGAACCTCAATAAACTTGCGGAATTCTCGTGTTTGTTTGCGATAGCCTAATTTCAACAAAGCATGATATAGCCGTTCACTAGATACAGATTGTTCCAGATAATAAAGCTGCTGTTCTAATTCCTTCAGTTCTCCCTCGGTCTGCTCAATCTGCTTTTCTCGTTCAAAGCGAATGAGAACATCTGTCACGATCGCATAATCAAGACGTAGCCTGTTTAACTTCTCGGCTACTAGATCATACTGCTTTTGTAATATCTGGCGTTTCTGTTCTAGGCGCTGATCGGAGGACATCCAGTTATTTTTGAGTAAATAATCTTTACTTAAGACAAATATCCAGAGGTCGGTGCGACAATCTGGTTATGCATTTTGTTTAAATAGTTGAAACATACCTCTTTTGCTAGATGTCATTTCTTTCGATAAGCAAGGCGAAAAAGTGATAATTTTGTGTAACAGGTAGGAGGTAGGAAGTATGAGAAATTCAAGATTTCATTTTTTGAATGCTTGACACCAAGATTCCTTAATTTACCAGTTACAGATATAGTATAGAAATATTTTTGTCTCTTAAGGCGATGATTGATCGCATCTCTTGACCAAAACTACCTTGCTAGTCTTCGGTGCTTAAAGCCACCAAAACACCTTGATATTCGCAATTCAAGATATCTTGATTTATAAGTATTTTTATATTTAGGTATCTAATATATCTAGATAGTTAGAGTTAATATCTGTATGCTCTGCTATATCGAATTAGGGGTTTAACCCATGCGAACCTGCTTATGCATCTCTCTCTCCGGTAAACCTACGATCTACACACAAGTCATAAAATCCTTACATAATAAGATACAAGCCCTATAGGTAGGGTTTGAAGTTGAGTCTGCTTATTATCAAGAGTGTTAGATTATTGATATAGGTTTCAAGTCAAATCAAGGATTTTCAAAATAATTTTCCGTATATTCCATCCTGGGAAAGAGTTTCAAATTTTACTAAAGTAGTTCATTTGTTCGCGTTGAGAGGGCTGGGTGAGTTAAACTTGCCTAACCCACCCGATAAAACTAAACAGTAGAGAAATTAGCCATTAAAAACGCGACTGCGCCACTTGTTCAAACGGGCTTCTCCAATTGTGGCAGACCGTCGGGAATCAGCAACTTGCTCTTGCAAAGCTGCAATCTGTTTTTCTTGGGCGTCAGCTTGCTGTTGCAAAGATGTATATTCACCTGTGCTAGTCACGGAACTGGAAGACTCCCAACTACTACTAAATTTTGTTGTCCCGATGCTGGCAAACGGTCGTAAGTCTGCTAATTGTTGTTGCAAAGTTGCAATCTGGCTTTCTTGGTCTTGAATCTTTTGCTGCAAGCCTTGTTCAGCTGCTGTGTGAGCTGCAATAAACGGATTAACTGGAGCAGCAGTTTCTGGCTTTGCCTTGAATACTTCAGCAAGTAAAGCACTAATATCGGTGAGTTTCTGCCTACCGTAAGGAGCGTTGGTAATTAGCGATCGCACCAATTGAGGTTCATTATTCGTCGCTAAGTTTTTATCACTGCTAGAGTTGCTCCGCACCAGTTGTAACATATTGGTAAATTCCAATATCTTTTTGCCCGTTTGAGTTTTATAACCCCGATAATATGGCACTATGTTCTCGCCAAAGGCATCTAGATACTCGTCGCTATCAAGATAAGAATCAATATCCGCCTCAAAACCTTTCTCATCGAGAATGTTGCTGTGATGTTTAGTCTCGGAGTAATCATCGGGAGCGCGACCCAGCAGGTGCTTAAAGTTCAGTTCAATTGCCCGGTAGCGATAAACGTTATCAAAAAATCTGGAGCGATATAACTCTGATTTGGCAACTTGACGCACAAACTCACGGACATCGATTATGCCTTGCTTGAGTTGGGATTCTGGAACTATGAGCCGCTCACTTTCCATGATGTAGGCATTACCCAACACTTGCCGATAAACTGCCCGAATTACAATTTCAATGTCATCAACTGAAGCAGTAGTCCACAGTTCGATGGGTGCTGTTTGGGGAAATGCTTGATATTGGCGTCGTCTGGTTTCGTCGTCTATGAAGATTTGCATAGTTGGGTTATTGTGGGTAAGAGTAACTAATTTATCAAGTAAAAATAAAATTTCTGTAATAGGGTGGCAATACTAAATCGCAAAGCCATAACGGGCCCTACTTAAGATTTACTAATTACTGATTACTGATATTAACTTATCAACTTTTGGGGAATTTTTTAGTTACATTTTCTAACAAACTTAGACGGCTAACTGTTAATAACTAACAGCTAATCATGATAAAAAATTAGCAATTAGACATTAACAATTAGCCGTCACCCCCCTTGGGGAGCATTTAAAATTCAAAAACTTAATTTTGAATTGAAGTGTAGACGCCTGTCAGAAGAATTTCCACAGGATAATAACTCTCAAGCACGCTCATCAAATCTAGTGTAGAAACCACCGTATTTTATCCAGTATTGTTTCAAAGTATGATGAGGTGTATGTAAACTAGCTTTTGCCTGATATAAAATAACTTGGCGATGATCGCCCATCCAAATTTTATTAACCGGGTCAACGGATATTACTGTCCCTCCTAAAGAAGTAACGCATTCAGAAAATCTCTCAATCGTTGTATATTCTAATGTCTCGAATATAAAAAAGTTACCCGAACAAATCAAATGGCGGCTGCGAATCCAGCAGCGCATCTTTTTTTCAGCCAGTGGAGGCAACATTTTGGTTTTAACAGATTCAAACTGAATCAACATAATGCGCTCACCGCACGTAATTCATCAGCAAAACTTTCCCGTTTTTCAAATTGTAATGGACCAGCAGTAGATCCCCATATTTGCTTGTGGGTTTCAATATCCATACCTTTATCTAGACTTATCCAAGTACGCTCGGTTATTTCTACTTCGCTGACAAGATATGTCTGGCATCCATTGCGTTTAATCAGACATTGATTGCCTGGTTCCACACTACCTCGAAACATTTCACCTTCTCGTTGGAAAACCATTGAACAGTGATAACGCCGTTCGATGCTTTCTGGGGTGATGGTTTTGAGGATATCTAATTCACGAGCTGCACCGGCATAAAGCATCTGGTCTTTCAAGCTGTAATTTTCGATATAAATGCGATCGCCCCAATCGACTAGTCTATGTACTCCCTGACGATAGGGTGTCCATAAATCGTGGTCATAAGCTTGTTCAGAATAGAAACCGATGCCAGAAAAAAAATCAATCGGTAAAGGACGGAAAAAAATGTGAATGTGGGCGTAAAGTTGCGGATTTGCAAAAGATTGCTTGTAGTTGCTAAAATCTCCTGCCATCCAACAGGCTAAGGTGAGCAAATCGCTATTGGTGCTAGATTCGCTGGGCGCTATCGTCACGTCGCTTCGCTCCAAATTCAAAATTCAAAATTCAGACATTACAATCCCCATAAATAAATTTAGGAGCTTGTATCCTTTTCTGTTTTAACCTGATATTTGCTAATTGGTTGAACTTGACAAAGAGCGAATCTCTGAAGAAAAAGAAGCTGTTGTCACACCTTTACCATCACTGGTTTTAATCATCGCTACCCGAAATCGGAGATTCGGGTTAGCAAACCAAATTCGCTCCTCAGCAGCAGCGAGTTCATACTCTGTTAGCAGGGTAAAAATACCATCGTCACTCAGATGATATTTAGCCACTGCTGGAATTGTTTCAGCGTACCCTTTGTCCCGCAGGAGTTTTCCTCTAGAAGGATTTTCGACATCGGGAATTGGTACTAGCACAGTACTGCCAGAGATTGGTTTATCGTCCCAGTCTGACTCACCTTCCCAAGTCATGCGAAAGGGGTGAGTAATACTGGCGGGTTCAGTGTTATACAATTGACAGATTGCTACCACTGCTGGATCGTTGGTGGATAGAGACTCAATGTCAATGTTAGACAATACTTCTTCAAAATGGGCAAATGCTAAATGATGGGCGCTTCGCTGCGATCGCCATCGTCCAATTGAAAGTTCAAAAAATTCAGTAATTTCCATTAGAAAAGTGATTTTAAAAAAGTAGCTTAAAATCCAAGAGATATCTTGGCAAAAAAGAAAGTTATTCTCCCAGTCTATATGCTAGCTAGCCTCCTTGACCACAACCGCATTTAGGAGTGCTGAGTTAGTAGTTTGGAGTTAAGAGTTAGAAGTTAGGAGTTTTCTTTTGTCCCCTTGTCCCCAGTCCTCAGCCTCCTACTTAGACAAATCTAAGCAACTTCAGTAATACTGAGAATTTTGCCGCCTGTCCGATGAATGTTTTGCACTTGTCCAGACAGTTGGTTGTAGTTAACTATATATTCCAGGTTGCCCAGACGAGTACGGAGATTACCTGCACCTTTGACAACCTTAATCAAAAAGCGTTTGTCGGTGCTGCTGACACTAGAACCAGCCGCGGGAGCCTTGATGGATGTGGGTAAATTAGAACCGATATCGCCGATCAGTTTGGCTTTGCGCTCGCTATCACTGCTAGCGAATCCTCTTACTAAGCTAAAGGTGCGGTTAAAGGTAACATTTTTAATTCCGATTTGGGAGCTTGTGCTGCGAACATAGGGAACAATATTCTCGCCAAAATTCTGCTGATATTCGTTGCTATCGATATAGGAGTCGATCTCAGCATCATAGCCCTGTTCGTTGTAGATGCGGACGTGTTCGGAAATTTCTGCTTGATCGGCAGGAGGACGCCCTAGCAGGTGTTTGAAGTTCAGTTCAATGAACCGATACTGGGAAGAAGAGTTGAAAAACAGGGATTGATAAATCTCTGATTTCGCAACGGCGTTGACAAATTCGCGGACGCTGATTTTGCGATCGCGCAATTGTGATTCAGCAGTGGCTAGTCGTTCACTTTCCAACAAGTGAGCATTACCCAAAACATGTTTGTAAACTGCTCGAATTAGTGTTTGTAATTCACTTTCGCTGGTGTTCAGACGCAGCTCAACAGTAGGTGAATCAATAGCCCAAAGTGACATTGAGGTATCTCCTCAAAAACGCTAATTAAATTAAATTTCCGAGCATTCTACCTTTATAAAGGGGTAGAATTTCCCATCAATTGTCAGTTATTTTTGCTACTGACTAGCTTTTGTAAAACTTTAGTTTGTGAAAGTGTATTAAATGTGTTCTTATATCACAACTGACGGCGGAATTGGTCAAACTCCAGATTAGTGATCGCTTTGGCTAACTTTTGATCAATCAGGATTTACGCAAATAACAGCCGCAAAGAATGATTTTCAGGTAAGGGCAATTTATATAAACCCATACTCTTTAAAACAAGCAAGCTATGCAAAGAGTCTCCAAGAGTTGCGGCTTACCATAGGGTATTGCCTCTAAGCGCGTGTAGTTTTGCGTAAATCCTAGAACGATCAACACTGGGGATTAAAGAATAGAGACTGAATACAGCGGAATTATTTCTCAATCCCTAATCTCTAATCCCCAATTTCTATTCTTTAGTTGACAGGGGTAATACTGGCGATCGTACCGCCCTGTTGGTGAATCCGCTGATACTCTTGTGAAAACTTATTGTATGGCACGAAAAAGACTTGGTTACTGCGGCGAAATTTGGAAATGTTATTTACCACATTTGCCTTGTAGCCAGTGACTTCAATCCGGTAGACCTTACCATCATCACCAGATCCCACACCTTGACGAGTGCGAGGAGTAGATGTTGGATTGCGGAATGCAGCACCCTTGCTGGCTGGTGAAACCACAGGGGTAGGCGTGCTTTGAATTAGCAGACTGTTTAATTTTGGTTGTTTGCCAGCTAAGTCACCTTTCAGGCTGCTGCTAGAGGAACCACGTACCAGTTGGAATAAGTGGGTAAACTGAACCAAATTCTGGATAGCTTCGGTTTTGTAGCCCCGAATATAAGGGACAATGCTTTCCCCAAAAGTTTCTTGATATTCGTCGCTGTCTAGATAAGAATCAATCTCACCCTCAAAGCCCATGCTTTCCCCAAAAGTTTCTTGATATTCGTCGCTGTCTAGATAAGAATCAATCTCACCCTCAAAGCCCTTTGTATCCAGAATAGTGCTGTGTGTACGCGTTTCTTCTAAATCCAATGGCGCACGACCAAGGAAATGTCTAAAATTTAATTCAATCGCCCGATAGCGAGTGGTGCTATCAAAAAACCGCGAACGGTAAAGTTCCGACTTCCCGACTTGACGCACAAACCCGCGAACGCTAATTTCACCCCGTTTTAGTTGGGATTCAGCAATGGAAAGCCGCTCACTTTCCATTACATAAGCGTTACCTAGAACTTGCTTATAGACATTTATAATTACGGTTTCAACATCCTCATTAGAGCGACTTGGCCACAGATCAATGGGATCGGTGTCTTCAAACAGAGCGACCCCTAATCGTGATGCTGGTCCAAAAGCCATTCAAACTATCTCCTAGTTAACAACTAAATTTTATGAGAAAGATATTCAGCAAATGTTAAAAAACTTTACATCATGGTGACGAGGTAGGGGACATAGAGACTTTAAATCCTTATTAGTCGTGATGATTTCAAGTTTTTGCATCGTTTGCTTTTACATATTGTGATACGATGCTGAAACCATATTTATTAAAATTTATTAAGTTAAATAATACTTTAGAGAAAATTCAGCTTTTTTTTAGTATTTGATTTGCAATTGGGATGCAAGTGATGGTATTGTGCCATTCCCTTAAGCCAGAGTATTAATCGTGCTGAGTCACCCAAGTTTATCAGGGTAAGTGGGCAAGAATAAATCCAACTATATTACGCAACGTAAAATTAATTAAGATTGTCTGTTAGTAAGAGCTTCAGCCCCGACTAGCAACCTTTAATTATTCATGCCCACTTAACGTTATCGAATTTGGAAAGTAGCCAGTTGGCTGATTAAATGGTCAAAATAGGGAGCAAGAGTTTGCTGCTGATCGGCTTGGCAGCGTTTCAAACTAGCAGCCTTGATGCTTTTTAAGCCTAAAACCATTGCATCCAATGGAACTTGTAATTCCTGATAGAGCAAATTCATATAGTGCAGTCCTGTGGGATTTGTATATTCAGTGTGGCCACCTGCTATGCCATAAGTAATACAGCGAAGAAAATGCCAAAAATCTCGCCAGCAAGCTTGGGCGCGTTCAGGTGGATAAAGACCGCCTCCAGGCTGGATAATTTCGGGATAAGTTGCCAAAACTTGTTCCCTAGATTCATCAATGATTTCGGCTGCGCGATCGCGTAATAACACAGCAACAGGAATCAAGGCTGAATTATCCGGTGACAAGCTTATAATCTGCAATAAATCTTCGTCGCTCAGATACCGAAAAGCATCATCCGCAGCTTGAAATATTTCAATCGCTGCTTTTGGATGGGACTGTTCCCACTCAGCAAAGCTGACAATTCTAGCTTTGGCGATTAATTCTTTAACGGTTTCGCTTAATTGAGTCATTGATTTAGGGGATAGGGTATGGGGATTAGGCATTGGGGTGGGGAGCAGGGGACAAGGGAGACAAGGGGACAAGGAGGATAACTCATGCCCAATGCCCAATCCCCTTAGATTCAATCTTCTGAGAATGCGATTGCCATTTGCTGACATCTGTAAAATAAAGTAAAGAATAGCTGTACCAAATGCACTCATGGAAATCCATAAAATCCAAACTGAACTGAAGAACCCAGATTTTCACTATCGTTTGAAGGCGATCGCAGCCCTCAATGATTATGAATCAGAAGTTGCAGTTCCTCTGCTCACAAGTAAACTTCATGACTCAGAATTTTTGGTGCGTTCTTTTGTAGCCAGGGGTTTGGGTAATCAACAATCAGCGGAATCTTTTGCGGCTTTGATGCAAATTATGAAATTTGATGATACCCCCAACGTGCGGGCTGAGGCGGCAAATTCTTTATCGCTATTTGGCAGAGTCGCAGTTTCCCATCTAGTTTTGGCATATTATCAGGATAACCACTGGCTAGTTAGGCGGAGCATTTTGGCTGCGATCGCTGAAATGGATTGCCCTGAAGAACTATTTGATATATGCGTTCAGGGTTTAAAAGATGAGGATTTCACAGTTCGGGAATCTTCTGTTGATGCACTTGGCTTACTGGCTAATTCTAGCCAACATACTGCGGCATTATGCCAAATACTAACGTTGGTAAATGATGAATCTTGGCGGATGCGCGTGCGAGTTAGCTATGCTCTCAAACGATTTGACGAACCAGAAGCCAAAGCAGCCCTGAACCAACTCAGACAGGATGAGGATCACCGAGTTGTCGGAGCTGCTTTAGAAGACCTGTTGCCACAATAGCGGCGTGGGTTTGTTCGGAATAAGAAAAAGAAGTCAGAAGTCAGGAGTCAGAATTCAGAATACTCCACCCATGTTCGCACACCGCCCCGCTCTTAAGGGATAGAGTTTTAAGGCGATAATGTTTGAATTTGCTTTCGCCCACAATTCGGCTTGGTTTTAAACAAATATTTATTACTCCAGTGGGACTCCAAATTCATACTAAATTCTGACTCCTGAGTTTTAAATTCTTCTTATAAAATTTATTTGATAAATAACTAACACAATATTTTACCTTAAATTTGACTAAAATATCCGGTTAATCTGCCAAAATCTGAAAGAAAAGATCAATTTTTTCTAGATGAGGAGGCATTTGTGACTGATATACAAGCTGGTCAAATGACTTGGCGACTACCAGGTTCCTCAGAATCTGCTTTATATTTGCGGCATAATGCTTCGGAACCTTGGCGATCGTATAAAGAATTTCCACAATATGTTCTACCCGATCCACCCGGTTTTTCCGAAGGATACGCGACATTTTTAGCGCTCCTGAAAAAGAACTGGCAGCCGTTGTAAGTTCACTACAGAGCAACTGGTCAAACAATTTTAGATTTTGGGTCGCACCTTTAGTTCGCTGGAAACGCAAATTGGATTTTGGATTTATTTCGCTCACAAGGAGTGCAGCTTGCATCTAAAATTTAAAATTGGCGCGGTCTAGCACTCAAACTTTCACGAGTTGTTGTGCGGGTATAGGCGTTCCAAACATCGAGTTCTGAATGTGGACGGCTGGAAAGCATGGCTTTAGTTGCTTCTGTCAGTCCTTGAGCAAGAGTAAAATCTGCCCCAGCGATACTTAGAAGATGCTCCATCTCTGCATCACTGAGATCGGTTGCTCGCAAGTCTGTATCCCGCAAATCGGCTCCAGTTAATCGAGCATTTCGTAAGCAAGCCCCTGTCAAATAAGCTTTTGTCAGATCGGCACCACTCAAAGCCGCACCTTGCAAATTGGCTCCTGTCAAGTCAGCGCCACTTAGGTAGGCTCCACGCAGATTAGCACTTTGTAAATCTGCATTTCGTAAAGAAGCTGTATTGAGAAAAGCACCATTGAGATTAGCACCCGGTCCTACCGCTCCAGATGTTTTGTAGTTATATTCTTGGGGCCATTTCGTTTGTGAATCATAACGCGCTACTTGGAGTTTGGCTCCCTCCAAATTTGCACCACTGAGATTTGCTTGTTGGAGGTCAGCACGGTTTAAATAGGCTCCCTGTAAATTAGCGCCACTCAAATCGGCTCCTCGCAGATTAGCGCCTCGCAAATCAGCCCCACTCAAATCGACATTACTTAATACCACCTCACTGAGATCGGCTCCTAGTAGCTTGGCTTTACTCAAATTAGCTTGGCGGAAATCGACTTCCTTTAGATTGAATTGGTACAAATCTACCGAATCTACAGGGATTCCTTTTTTGAGGGCTGTCAAGATTTCTGGAGTTGGACTGGGGCGTTCGGTAAAGCCGTTGCCGTAGGCATCGCTAGTAATAAGTTGAATTTCACTATTTGTCATCAGCTGATTAAAATATCACTTTTGGAGTTATTCTACACTTTAGCTAAATCGGGACTTCATCTCATCACTCAGGATTAATAACGCCAAAATTTGATCAAACGAGGTTTCAAAACAGATGCATATAATACCGCCTTTGACAATGATCGACTTCTTCCGTAAAAGTGAAGGTACATGGTTTACGGAACGCGCCGTTCATCATTTTGACTCGGCGGCGGATGAGTCGGGGGAGTCAAATTTGATTATAAAAGTTATGGAAAAGGACGATCCGAAAGTCCAAGAAGTTTGTAAAGCCCAAGGGATAGACCCTAGTAAAGCAACAAGCGGTGCTAGCTTTGCATGGCAGGCTAACCTAGATACCAGGCTACCGAATACTGATAATGCTGCGATTTTGGTTGATGTTCCCGACGAAACGAGGCGTTCTGGAAAACTGATTCGCAACCAAGGCTATGTTGAGAGCATTCCAGTTGTGAGCCGATATCGGTTTGCTGATGATGGAGTGCTGACGATTGATACTGACTATGACAACAATCAAGGTCAGGAACGTTGTTGGTTTGTTACGGATGATTTTCGTGTCAGAGTCAGTACCGTGCGAATGATGAACGGAATCAACTTGATGACTTATTGTTCCGAGCGTCGCTGTGTTTCCCAAGAAGTCTTGGAGCAAATGATCAGTCTGAATCATGCTAGGCGTTAGTGGAGAGTGGGGAGCGGGGGAGCGGGGAGCAGGGGAGCAGGAGAGAAGAGTTGCAGTAAGTTTTTCCCCTCTGCCCCTCTGCACCTCTGGCTCTTGTGCCCAATGCTCAATGCCCAATTCCCAATGCCCCATTAAGGAATGTTGCTTTGTTTCTCATAAATGAGACGTACATGATTGCCATCACTTATTTTCATGCAAGGGTTAATATAATCATGCTCCATGTATAAGCCTTTCCTGGAATTTTTAGAAAAAGAGCTATTTCAGCGGTTTGATTTACAAAGTAGGGTCATTCCCCCTGGTTTGGAATTCAAAGTTAGCGATCGCGGCAGAAACCCAGCAACTATTCGCAGTTGGTGTTACCAATCTCAAGAGTTGCGAAAAATTCGCTATACCTACATTGATGCTGGGGAAAGCGCTCAAATTTTTAACAGCGTGATTTATCCGAGTCATCACTACGATTTACCTTTGTTAGGGATTGATTTTTTATCCTTTGGTAAAGTCAAAAATCTGATTGTGCTTGATTTTCAGCCTTTGTTTCAGGATGAAGATTATCAAAAAAAATATATAGTTCCGCTGAAATCTTTGCATGATAAATACCCGGATTTGGCGCAAAATTTAGAAATGAAGTTTTACGATGCCAACCAGTATTTTTCTAAATACCTATTGTTTGCCAAAACCGACCCTGAAACAGTGGCAACGCGAGTCTTTGAAGCTTTTCAGGATTATTTAAACTTGTATTGGCAAATGTTAGCAGATGCCAAACCACTCCAAGACCCTGAAGATATCCAGCGGATTGTCAAAGCCCAAAAAGACTATGACCAATATAGTGCAGACCGCGATCCAGCATCTGGTTTGTTTAGCAGTTACTTTGGTCATGAATGGGCAGAGCGCTTTCTCCATGAATTCTTATTTGAAGATGCTGTTCCCCTAGCAGTTAGTGGCAGCAAAAGATAACCATGATTGGGGATTATGAATTTTGAATTTTGAATTTGGAGTAAAGCGACGTGACACTCTATCAGCCATTTCTCGATTATGCGATCGCCTATATGCGATCGCGTTTGGATTTACAGCCCTATCCTATCCCCACTGGATTTGAGTCCAAGAGTGCTGTTGTGGGCAAGGGAAAGAACCAGGAAGAGGTTGTCACCACCAGTTATGCCTTTCAAACTTCAAAATTGCGGCAAATTCGTGCAGCTCACGTGCAGGGTGGCAATTCGCTGCAAGTGCTGAATTTTGTGATTTTTCCCCGCCTCAACTACGATTTACCATTTTTTGGGGCAGATTTGGTGACATTGCCAGGAGGACATCTAATTGCTTTGGATATGCAGCCCCTATTTCGGGACGATCTAGCATATCAGGCAAAATATACTGAACCAATTCTGCCCATTTTCCACACCCACCAACAACATCTGTCTTGGGGAGGAGATTTTCCAGAAGAAGCACAGCCATTTTTCTCTCCCGCTTTTCTGTGGACTCGTCCCCAAGAAACAGCTGTAGTAGAAACTCAGGTGTTTGCCGCTTTCAAAGACTATTTGAAAGCTTATCTCGATTTCGTAGAGCAGGCAGAACCTGTAACAGATTCCCAAAATTTAGTAGCCATTGAGCAAGCCCAACTGCGATACTTACGATATCGGGCTGAAAAAGACCCAGCGCGAGGGATGTTTAAACGCTTCTATGGTGCGGAATGGACTGAGGAGTATATCCACGGATTTTTATTTGACCTAGAGAGAAAATTAACAGCTATTAACTAGAAACTTTTTGACCGACTCAGTGCTGAGTAGAGTGTCAATAAAGACTCGTTCAAGTCACGTTAAACTGGGAAAAGAATCTAAATTATACCAATTCCAAAAATGTTTGCGATATGATATGCTGACGCGCACCTTTTCCAATGCCTTGGAAAAGGTTGGGAAGAGGTCTTATATATATATGTGTTGCATTCTTTTTTCAAATTGGTATTAACTGTACTTAAACTAGTTTGTCTTCATAATGGTTTCCACCTTTCCCAATCCCTCTTCTGTCGATCTATCTCGCATTCGACTTTCGCTCCGCTCATTGCAACCGCAGTTAGTAGAGTGGCGGCGGCGATTGCATCAACAACCAGAGTTGGGTTTTCAAGAAAAACTGACTGCTGAATTTGTATCACAAAAGCTGCAAGAATGGGGAATTGAGCATCAAACTGGCATTGCCCATACTGGCATTGTTGCCACCATCAAAGGCAACAAACTTCCCGACTCGCGGCTCCTGAATCCCCAAGTTTTAGCGATTCGCGCGGATATGGATGCTTTGCCAATCCAAGAACTCAACGAAGTGCCGTACAAATCGCAGCATGATGGAGTGATGCACGCTTGTGGACATGATGGACATACAGCGATCGCTTTAGGTACAGCTTATTATCTCCAGCAGCATCGCCAAGACTTCTCTGGTATCGTGAAAATTATCTTTCAGCCAGCAGAAGAATCACCAGGAGGTGCAAAGCCGATGATTGAAGCTGGAGTTCTGAAAAATCCAGATGTTGACGCGATTATTGGTTTGCACTTGTGGAATAATTTGCCTTTAGGAACAGTGGGTGTACGTGCTGGGGCATTAATGGCAGCTGTGGAGTGCTTTAACTGCACAATTTTGGGCAAAGGTGGACACGGCGCACTACCCCATCAAACTGTTGACTCCGTTGTTGTTGCTGCCCAAATCGTCAATGCTTTGCAAACCATTGTCGCTCGGAATGTTAATCCCATTGATTCAGCAGTAGTGACAGTGGGCGAACTTCACGCTGGAACCAAACGTAATGTGATTGCTGATATAGCGAGAATGAGTGCTACTGTCAGGTATTTTAATCCTAGTTTGAAAGGCTTTTTTAACCAGCGTGTCGAGCAGATTATTGCTGGAATTTGTCAGAGTCATGGTGCAAATTATGATTTAGAATATTGGTCACTTTATCCACCAGTAATTAATGATATAAAAATAGCAGAACTAGTGCGATCTGTAGCAGAAGAAGTTGTAGAAACTCCTGTGGGGATTGTGCCAGAATGCCAAACTATGGCTGCTGAAGATATGTCATTTTTCTTAGAAGAGGTTCCTGGTTGTTATTTCTTTCTAGGTTCTGCTAACCCCGCGAAAGACTTAGCATATCCCCATCATCATCCCCGGTTTGATTTTGACGAAACCGCCTTGGCAATGGGTGTGGAAATCTTTGTTAGATGCGTGGAAAAGTACTTTGTTTCAACTTAAATAATAGGATAATTATTCCCGACGACGGGATTTAATAGGGTTTTTAAACCTACCCAAAACCTCAAAACCTCTTCTTAGCAGGAGTTTGGGGTAAGTTTATTAAAGAGAGTTAGGGTTGGTGATTTTTTGAAAAAATTCGCTAATCGAGTGTTGGTAGCTTTTTCTTAGTCCCTTTTTTTGAGGGAGATGTCGTTTAATTCTTCTAAAGCCAAAAAATAACTTTTTTCGGGATGTCGTTTCACCAGTGTAATACGCTATTAATTTTTACTCTGTGCCTGTTTTATCCCGATGTCGTCATAAGTTGATTTTCCCAGCTAAAGAGCGATCGCACTTGCGGGTTAAAAAAGAGTCAGAATGCTTTCTGGTAGTGGATTCTAGCGCTATAGTGTCAAAACTTTATTTACCTACATCTGTATTTGGTAGTTTTTTTTTACATATTTTTATATCAAGCAGATTGCTTGACTTATTGTCACATAACTTGTAATACTAAGGCTAAGGAGAAAAATTTACTTTACTTAGATACTAACTGTATGCCCACAAATGACATCGTTTTTCTACAAGACTTGACTGGATCGTATTTTGATGACTTCCCCAGACTGAAGGTTTTACTTTCTGCGGTAGTAAACCGATTAACCAGCCCTTATTTAGCTCCGATTTTTGGTAATAATCTTCAATTTGGTCTAGCCTCTTTCAAGGATAAACCAGTATCGTATTTAGGTGAGCCTGGTGATTATGTTTATCAAAAAGAGGTCTTTTTAACCACTGATGCAGGACAAGTCAAGACAGCAGTCAGTAATTTTGTTGTTGGTGGCGGGAATGACGGCCCGGAATCACAATTAGAGGCACTTTTACACGCTGCCTTAGATACTAGTATCGGTTACAGAGTAGGCTCAAAGCGTTTAGTTTTCCTAGCTACCGATGCGACCTATCACGTTGCAGGGGATGGTGCTGCGGCCGATCCGACTGTTATCACTGTGGCTAATAACGGAGATGGCGTAATCGATCCTAATGAAGATTATCCAGATATTGCACAAGTACAGACGGCTCTGATCGCAAATGATATTATTCCTGTTTTTCTACCTACCAGTGATGTTAAAAGTACTTACGACGGGCTGGTTAGCAGTTTAGGTCGGGGTATTGTGACAACTCTTGATAGTAATAGCGAGAATGTGGCTGATGTCATAAAATTTGCGATCGCTAAAGCAAATGCCGTAATAACCATTGAGGGAACCGGCGGCGATGAAGACATTAAAGGCTCTGATGTAATTACGCCTGGCAATCAGGTTGTTTTTGCCCTGGCGGGTAACGACACTATTGACCTCTTTGGTGTTCCTGGCAACCATTTTGTTGATGGAGGAGCAGGTTTTGATGTCATTTATGGTGGGAGTGGTCAAGACATATTTGATGGGGGCAGTTCTGATGACAACCTATACGGAGCAAACGGTAATGATACTCTCCTTGGCAGTAGTGGCAACGATGTTCTACGAGGACAAGGCGGCGACGATATCCTTCAAGGAGATAGTGGCAAGGACGATTTATTTGGGGGAGCAGGCAACGATAGGTTTATATTTGACACTGGTTCAGCATTTACGATTGATGACCTCGGAGTAGATATAATCAACGACTTCCAAAGAGTTGCAGGTAATACGGACACAATCGAACTATCGAGAGATACTTTTACTGTTTTAGGTTCTTCTGGTTTTATCTTTGCTACTGTCAGTACTAACGCAGCTGCTGAAACAAGTACTGCCAATATTGTTTACAGTACCGGGACTCGTAGCCTGTTTTATAACGCAAATGGTGCAACACCTGGATTTGGTTCCGGTTCTAGTCTGGCAGATCCCCAAGGAGGTCTATTCGCAACATTTGCATCAAGTACTCCCACTCTAATCGCCACTGATTTTACTATTGTTGATTAATTACAATACTTCGGACAGAATCAGGCTATAAGCCATAAGAGGATGTTTTACATCTGTGCATTGGTGTTAACTTAAGGTGAAAACCAATCATATCGTGTCCGGTTAAAGCACTTATCATTAAGACCGCAGAGGGGCAGAGGTGCACAGGAGAGGGGTTTTTGGGCTTTCTGCATAGATTCAGGAATTATAACTAATTAGCCGGACATGATATCAGGTAAGCGCATTTAAAATAAACATCTAGTGAAATCAATTATACGTTACCTGAAAACTTGTAGAGACGTAGCACTGCTACGTTTCTACATTACTTTTTCACTCATATTTCTAATTCTTGACTGTCGGTTTCTGTTTATTACTAACTTCTAAAGGCAGGAAAATCGTCATCACTTCCCCATAGTGTGGACGTTGACGCACAATCAGCTTACCACCGATCGCCTGAAACAAATGCTTGGTTGCAGCGATATTCAAACTAATCGTACCTGTTTCTGGTTGGAACATCAGCAGTTGACCTAGAGCCTTGCGAATTGGTGGTGTTGCAGGTATGGCGGCTTTATTTGAATCTTTGCACCGGAATTGCGGCGATAATTGTAACTTCAGTTGATCTCCAGCTGGGATAACTTGTACTTGAATATGGCTGCCAGCGGGTAAGCTGCGAGTAAAATTTTCCATCAAACCAGTAAGAACTTGATCCAGCATGGTGGGATTACTTACCACTGTCGGTAGTTGCTGGGGTAAAACAACATTTAAAGTTAAGTTCCGCCGATGCGCTGCTTGTTCCCAACGGGGAATGCTCTGCTGCAACACTTGATCTAAAGACATCGGCGTGAGTTGAGTTTTTGACGATTTTGCTGAGGCAGTAGTTTCTAGTTCTGCGGCCTTAAACAGCAATTCCATGCGGTCAATTTGCTCGGTACACTCATGATCGATAATTTTTAAACGATTGATCACGCTAGCATCCAAGTCTCGCCGCTTTAATAGCAGACGAGTCATGGTGCGAATAGTTGTTAAAGGTGTGCGGACTTCGTGAGCGAAGGCTTGGAGCAATTCTACATCAGGATTTGGGGAAGGTGGGGTCCCCTCTGGGGATAAGGGGTAATGGGCATTGGGGATTGGGGATTGGGGAAGGTGGGGTCCCCTCTGGGGATAAGGGGTAATGGGCATTGGGCATGGGTTGTTCTCCTTGTCCCCCTTGTCTCCAGTTCCTAGTAAAGAGTCTCTAGTCTCTTCTGGTTCTGTGAATTCCTGAAGCAATAACTGACTAAAGTGAATCATCATCCGGTAGTCTGGTGCTACCGGAGAATACTGTTCTACTAATGCGTCCAAGCGGGCGAAAAATTCTGGATTAGCCAGCATTACCCGTGCCCCTAGCGATCGCCAAGTCTGCTGTACTATCTCTGGCTCAAAAGAAAATGAAAAGGTTTTTTTACCGTTTTTGTGGGTTGCTAAAACCAGCACTAATCTAAATTTATCTGTAAAAACTAAGCAAAACTGTTCTGCACCTAGAGGATCGGCAGATAGTAAAGGAAGTACCGATTCATGGGGAGCAATCTCTTCATTTACAGACGCGATTGCACCCGGCATCTGAAATGGCATCAGCGCCAAGGGGTTAAATGGTTTTGCTGTAAAAGTTACTGTTTGCAGACTTTGAGTCAATTTGGGTTGACTAAATAAGGGTGCTGGTGCAGCTAAAACTAATCCTTGGGTTGTGTCAACTGAAAGGTCTGCTAAAGTATTTAATAGCAAATGTTCTGTCGCTGCGAGGCTGATACGCCACTGCTGCTCTGCTTTAGCAGGTGAACATTCTGCCACACTTGATTGATTTTCAGCCAAGATTTCGCTCAGGCTTGGCAATATCCATTGGTACACAGGCTTTCACCCCTTAATTCAAGAGCGACTAACAGCGTCTGGGTTAGACATTATCACTACTATCTAAGAGGTTATAGCTATTTGTATACTGGTGACAGTGGTAGAACCGAACAATTCAGGGGCAATTCCCCTCTAACTGCGATGTCTACGACGGGCTATGCCTACGCACTTAGGGGGTGAAAAACATTGGACTGACTTTTACCGATAGGCGTGGCGATCGCAAATTGATAATTGTGCTGGTTTCGCTACTCGAATTGGGATTGTAATTACAAACTCTGCACCTTGTCCAGGTGATGAAATACATTGCAAAGATCCACCATGCTTGTCAGTAATTATCTGGTAACTTATTGATAGTCCCATACCAGTCCCCTTCCCAACTGCTTTCGTGGTGAAAAAAGGGTCGAATAAACGCGACTGAATTTCTTCTGGAATTCCTACCCCATTATCAGCAATCCGAATAATCGCATTTTCATTTACCTGTTCAGAAGAAATGCGAATCAAGGGATTTGGACAAAGTTTTTTTTGGAAAGCATCTTCTAAAGCATCGATTGCATTTGCCAAGAGGTTCATAAATACCTGATTCAGTTGCCCAGCAAAACATTGAATTTGAAGTATTTCACCATATTCTTTGACTACTTTAATCTCGGAGCGATTATTTTGGGACTTGAGTCGGTGTTGTAAAATTAACAGAGTACTGTCGATTCCTTCATGTAAATCAGCCGTTTTGAACTCAGCTTCATCCAAACGAGAGAAGATTCGGAGACTGAGAACAATTTCCCGAATGCGTTTGGCCCCCATCTTCATTGAGGTTAACATTTTAGGCAAATCTTCTGTTAGGTACTCAATATCTGCTTCTTCATTAGCATTTTTTATTTCTGGCGCTGGGTTAGGATAATAATTTTGATAAAGCTTAATTAACAGCAGCAACTGTTGAGTGTAATCATCAGTGTATTGCAGGTTGCCGTAGATAAAATTAACTGGATTGTTGATTTCATGTGCAACTCCCGCTACTAGTTGACCCAGACTCGACATTTTTTCCGATTGAATTAATTGGATTTGGGTTTTTTTTAGGTCTTTCAAAACTTGCTGAAGTTCTGCTTCTGCCTGTAGACGTTCGCTAATTTCGTCTCGTAATTGTTCGTTAGCATTAACCAACTCATCTCTAGAATATTGGAGGTCGTCTGCCATTTTGTTGAACGAGCTAGCTAACTCGCCAATCTCATCCTGGGAGCGAATATTAACTCTGGTATCCAGTTTACCTTTAGCCAGATTCATCACAGCTTGCTGGAGTTGATTAATCGGTTTTGAGATGCTTCTGGAGAGCAGATAACTTACTGCTAATGCAAAGATGCTACATGCCAAACTAATAACCGACGTGAAAACAATATTTTTATGGGCTGTTGCTAGTGCTGCTTTATAAAGTGGTGTATATTCCAAAATTACTGCACCAATCGTTTCACCGTTACTAGTCTTAAAAGCAACAGCAATCAATTGAATCCCCTTTGGGTATTCAGAACTGGTCTCAATATATGTTCTTGGTATGCCATCTTGAATAGTTTTACCAACTTCATTATTGAGATCGTGATCTAATCGCGTACCGATGTCTTCTGGAACTACATCTGCCAGAATGATTTTATTGCGGTCTACAATCTCCAGATCGCGCTGACGTTGCTTGTGTAGTGCTTGAACATTCTCTTGCAACTGGGCTAGCATCTGATCTGGCGATCGCATCTTCTGGGACTCAAGCTCATGACTTACAAAATATCCGAGTAGTCCAGCAACTTCTTCAGCCTCTTGTTGAGCAAGATACTTAGCTATGTTCATTTGCTGATTGGCACTAATCGCACCAATAGTTCCTGAGAGAATAGCCATTCCTATAATACCCGAAATTAATTTTTGACTAATTTTCATTGCTTCCTCGAAACCTCAAGTGCTGGCTACTGTGCTGATTTAGTTTTGGGGAATTTCCCCTAATCTTAAAATTCCCAGTTGTCAGCCTGTAAGCTACAGAGTCAACAGCCATCAGCAAAATTTTTAATCTCGGTAGGCGATCGCATTTTTTTAGGTAGATTAGCAATAGACTATCTTAAAAGCACTTTATGACTTCTTTTGATTCAGTTGAAGATTTGGTACTAGTTGCTGGTGCTACTGGTGGAGTCGGACAACTGGTGGTAGGCAAGTTACTAGAAAAGGGCGTGAAAGTTCGTGTCCTGACACGCAATGCCACAAAAGCTGAAGAGATGTTTAACCAAAGAGTGGAAATTGCCGTTGGTGACATCCGTCAGCCAGCTACACTGCCAGCTGCAATGTCAGGTGTTACCCACATCATAAATTGTACTGGAACTACTGCCTTTCCCTCTGCACGATGGGAGTTTGACCAACCCCCGAACTTGATTGAATGGGGAATTATTTTCCTTAATCCCAAATCTAGTGAAGCAAAAGCAAAGAATAGTCCGGCAAAGATTGATGCTCAAGGTGTCAGCAATCTAGTAGCAGCAGCACCCCAGAATTTGAAGCGATTCGTTTTCGTCTCTTCTTGTGGAATTCTCCGTAAAAATCAGTTTCCTTTTAGTATTCTTAATGGTTTTGGGGTGTTGGATGCCAAACAAAAAGGCGAAGAGTCCATTATTAATTCAGGATTACCCTACACCATTATCCGCCCAGGACGCCTCATTGACGGCCCCTATACCTCATACGACCTCAACACCCTCCTTAAGGCGAAAACTGGGGGTAAATACGGTGTAGTCATAGGCACTGGGGATACACTTTCGGGTGATGCCAGCCGGATTGATGTCGCAAACGCTTGTGTAGAATGCCTTTTTCAGCCAAGTAGCTCTAGGAAAATTTTTGAAATAGTCAACCAAGGGCAAAGACCACCTGTGATTGACTGGGAAACTCTTTTTTCTGAGATTGAGTAACTGCGGATAGCTAGGGTTGAGCCAGTGCTGAGTTATTATTCTCTCCCCATGCCTCATGCCCCATGCCCCATGCCCAATCCCCAATCCTCACTGCTTCTGTAGTTTATTGCCTCAAAAGACGGCAAACACCACTCGGACGTTACGGTTCACCCTAATTACTGAAAGTATTAATTCTTCTACATTAGACAGAGTGAAGACAAATTAATCCATGAACCAACTAAAAACACAATTTAGTTAGTTTAACCGTCCCAAGTAAGGTTCGGGAAACCACCCTTCATGGACTGGCTACCACTAAGCTTCAGTATATATATCAGCATAGTCTGGAGTTTTAACCCCAGGAAAGCCAAATCAAAGGTATTCATGCTGAACTGGCTGATTTCTTGACCCTGTTAGTTCAAAATTTAGTGCTTTATATTCTCATTCATTCATTTGTAGTTATACGGAGCCAGCACCTAAAATGGCAAAAGTAGTTGGAATTGACTTAGGAACAACGAACTCCTGCGTGGCAGTGATGGAAGGTGGTAAACCCACAGTAATTGCTAATGCTGAAGGTTTTCGGACAACGCCATCAGTAGTCGCATTTGCGAAAAATGGCGACAACTTGGTTGGCCAAATCGCCAAACGCCAAGCGGTGATGAACCCCGAAAATACGTTTTACTCAGTCAAACGCTTTATCGGTCGCCGCTACGATGAAGTTAGTAACGAAGCTACGGAAGTTTCTTACAAAGTTCTCAGCAGCAACGGCAATGTCAAATTAGATTGTCCAATAGCTGGTAAACCATTTGCTCCTGAAGAAATTTCTGCAAAAGTTCTTCGCAAACTAGTTGAAGATGCCAGCAAATACCTGGGTGAAACCGTAACCCAAGCTGTAATCACCGTTCCCGCATACTTCAACGACTCCCAGCGACAAGCAACAAAAGACGCTGGTAAAATTGCCGGGATTGAAGTTTTACGGATTATCAACGAGCCTACCGCTGCTTCTCTGGCATACGGGTTTGACAAGAAGAGTAACGAAACCATTCTCGTATTTGACCTTGGTGGTGGTACTTTCGACGTATCTGTGCTGGAAGTAGGAGACGGAGTTTTTGAAGTACTAGCCACATCTGGTGATACCCACCTTGGTGGTGACGACTTTGACAAAAAAATAGTTGACTTCTTAGCTGAGAAGTTCAAGAAAGCCGAAGGTATTGACCTGCGGAAAGACAAGCAAGCTTTACAACGTCTGACGGAAGCCGCAGAAAAAGCCAAAATTGAGCTTTCTAGCGTCAGCCAAGCAGAAATTAACCTACCATTTATCACCGCTACCCAGGATGGGCCCAAACACCTAGATACAACCCTGACTCGCGCTCAGTTTGAAGAACTTTGCTCTGACTTAATTGACCGTTGTCGTATTCCTGTGGAAAACGCCCTCCGAGATGCCAAGTTAAACAAAGGCGATATTGATGAAGTGGTGTTAGTTGGTGGTTCTACGCGGATTCCCGCAGTTCACCAGATTGTGAAGCAGGTATTGGGTAAAGACCCCAACCAAAGCGTTAACCCTGATGAAGTTGTAGCAGTTGGTGCAGCCATTCAAGCCGGGGTACTGGCTGGTGATGTAACTGGCATCTTGCTGTTAGATGTGACACCTCTATCTTTGGGTGTGGAAACATTGGGCGGCGTGATGACCAAAATTATCCCCCGCAACACCACAATTCCCACCAAGAAATCGGAAGTCTTCTCCACCGCTGTGGATGGACAAACCAACGTAGAAATTCACGTTCTCCAAGGTGAACGCGAATTCTCTAACGATAACAAGAGCTTGGGAACCTTCCGCCTCGATGGTATTCCTCCTGCACCACGTGGCGTCCCTCAAATTGAAGTGGTCTTCGACATTGACGCTAACGGTATCCTTAACGTCACCGCTAAGGACAAAGGTACTGGTAAAGAACAGTCCATCAGCATAACCGGCGCTTCTACCCTGGATAAAAATGACGTTGACCGGATGGTGAGAGAAGCTGAACAGAACGCTTCATCTGACAAAGAGCGGCGTGAGAAGATTGAACGCAAGAACCAAGCTGACTCCTTGGCATACCAAGCTGAAAAGCAGTTACAAGATTTGGGCGATAAAGTTCCCGATGCTGACAAGACTAAAGTCGAAGGTTTAGTGAAAGAAGTGCGGGAAGCAGTTGCTAAAGAAGATGATGAGCAAATCAAGAAGCTCACCCCAGAATTGCAACAAGCGTTATTCGCTGTTGGTAGCAACATCTATCAACAAGCCGGTGCTAGTGCCAGTTCCGGTGCTGGTGCGGGTGCTACATCTGGTGGTGAACCTCAAGATAGTAGCAGTTCCTCTAGTTCTAGTAACGGCGACGATGTGATTGACGCTGATTTTACAGAGAGCAAATAATTCCTCTACTTCTTTTGGGAAGATTGTTTTGTTCGACCTCATATTACCCACTCAGGCAAATGCCTGAGTAGGGATTTTTTTTAAGGAGTTAGGGGTTAGAAATTAGGAGTTATATAAAGTCGGGTTAATCTCTTATGCCATATCCACAAGCACCTTGGACACTTCAAGGTTATGCTATCCAAACTCTGCATTTGGTAAATATTGACCAAGTGCGCCCTTTGATTCCCTTAGAGTTAGAAATTATTTCTGTATGGCCTGGTAAAACCCTCGGTAGCGTGTATTTATCTAATTACGGGTCAGGCTCAGTACTGGAGTATAGTGAGTTAATTGTTGTCCCAGCTTTGATTAATTACCAGAGGAAAATCGGCGCTTGGATTTCCCATATTTATGTAGATAATGCTGATTCGGTGGCTGGTGGTCAAGAAATTTGGGGACTACCAAAGGAACTAGCTAAGTTTACCTGGGAACAAGGAAACTATGTTACTGTGCATCAGGAAAACCGGAAATTGTGTAGTCTTAAGTATAATCAACAAAGCTTGGCATGGAGACAGTGGTTAAGTGCCTCTAGTTTCAGCGTCAAGGGTAGTGATTTGCTGATATTCCCTGCTGAATTTGAGTCTGTGTTGGGTTTGATTGGTTCTAAGTTAGAAATCCCTGCTGAAAGTCCTTTTTCTGGAATAGGTTTGGGTCAACCTTGGTTAACTGTGCGCTGTGAGCAGATGAGTTTGCGGGTTGATGCGCCAAAAGTGGTAGGTCAATCAATTTTAGATTAATTTAAAGGTGTTTTATTTGACTCAAAATAAGACACGTTGAGCTTTCACTTTTATTTGTAGATGTCGTCACAGATATGGCGATCGCTCTCTGCTTTTGGGTTATTCTTCAGATAATCATGCGCTACGTCACAACCGCGCTTGACAAGTTCATTTATGTCAAAATTCCAAACTGAAACTCTATCACCACCGCTGGCAATACTCTTAGCATCTGGACTAAAACTCACATTCTGACTGCCAAAGCGCTCACAAGTTGTTACCAAACTGCCATCTATACTCCAGAATTTAACTTTTTCAGCGCTAGCTGAGGCAGGCTATTATTTTGCCATCGGGGCTGAAGGTGACACTGGTAACAGGCTCGTCGCTGGTTAAAGTTGCCAGACTTTTGGAATCTTTGCCGATATTATTAGTGGGATAGGTTCATGCAACAACGCCTTAAAGAACTGCCTCTTTGTTGAAAAGGTGGGGAGATGATATCAAGCGTTAGAAATTTGACACAAGTTGAATCAGGGGAATACGAATAATAAACTCAGCACCAACTCCTGGCTGCGAAATGCATTCTAAAGAACCGCCATGTTTTTGTGTGATAATTTGGTAACTAATAGCCAGTCCCATCCCTGTACCTTGTCCAACAGGCTTGGTCGTAAAAAAGGGATTAAATATTTGCTTTAAAGTCTCTTCTGGTATTCCTAGCCCATTGTCGGCAATGCTAATAGTGACTTGATCTGGTTCTAGTAATTGGGAGCGAATATAAATTCGGGGATTATCCATTTTATTGTATTTTTTTGTTGTCCACCGACCTTTAACTGCTGAATCTTCTAAAGCATCGAGTGCATTCACTAAAATATTCAGAAATACTTGGTTTAACTGCCCAGGATAACATTCAACTAAGGGGAGGCTACCGTATTCTTTGATCACTTCAATTTGCAGGCGCTGGTTAGGAGGGTTGAGGCGGCTTTGAATGATCATTATCGTACTATCAATTCCCTCATTAATATCAACTGCTTTCATTGAAGCTTCGTCTAAGCGTGAAAAAGTCCGCAGGGAAAGAACAATATCTCGAATCCGCTCTGCCCCCATGAGCATCGATTTGAATAATTTGGGAAAGTCTGACCTTAAAAAATCTAGTTCAATGAGATTTGTAAATTCCTCAATTGCCTTGACTGATTGGGGATAATGTCTTTGGTAGATATCTAATAGTGAAAATAAATTTTGGGTGTATTCATCAGCCGATTTTAGATTACCGTAAATAAAGCTAACTGGGTTGTTAATTTCATGGGCAATTCCAGCTACTAATTGCCCCAAACTGACCATTTTCTCATTTTGAATTAACTGAGCTTGAGCCTGCTGTAAGTCTTTGAGAGTTGCGGCGAGTTCTTCTTTCTGACTTTGAGTTTGTTTGAGTAATTCTGCTTGCTGTAATGCTACACCTAGCTGAGAAGCAATTTGGCTAAGTATATATACTTGATCTGTTTGCCATTTTCGAGGTGCATCGTTTTGGTAAACTGCTAGCAGTCCCCAAAGTTGTTGACTTTGATAAATAGCAGTAATCACGTAAGCTCTTGCCTGGCATTGCTCTAAAATTTTCAGGTAGCACTTACTAAAGCCAGCACTGTAAACATCGTCACAAACACGATAAGTTTCATTTTGAGAAAAGCGCCCTCCCTGTGTATCTTGTAAATAAGTATCTGCAATTGGAGGAATAGATAAATTTTTCAAGCTACATTCACTGACATTTTCTACTAATTCTGGTTGATGCACTTGCTGCTGAATTAGAGGCAACCACCCTTGTGCTAAAGATTCAGAGACAACTGTTCCACTCCAATCTCGATTGAAACGATATAAAATTACGCGGTCAGAATTAAACAATTGCCTAATTTCTTGAGTGGTTGTCTGAAAAATACATTCTAAGTCAAGAGATTGACGGATTTTTTCAACGGTGATAGCGACAATCCTCTGAGATTGTGCTGCTTTGAGTGCTTCCATTTTTAGTAATTATACAGGCTAAGAACTGGCTTATTCTAAGTATTTATTGGGCAGGAACACGATTTGTAATAAGAGTTTCAACTCATCAACAACTAGGCTAGTATAAAGTTTGAAAAAGATTTATGAAAACTACCTAAACCTTTCGTGAAAAAGTAAATTTCTAGCTGGTGCTTCAACTAGATATGTGGTTTAACTAGGGTCATACTTTAACTATTTGTAAGTGAATGGGGAGGGAAATGATGATTTCTGTACCACTAGCCACCTGAGATTTACAAGTGAGTTGGTCTCGGTGTTTGTCAACTACAATTTAATAACTAATTGAAAGTCCTAACCCAGTGCCAACACCTCTAGGTTTAGTGGTAAAGAACGCCTCAAAAATTCTTTCTAGAATTTCAGGTGCAATACCAAAGCCGTTATCAGCAATGCGGACAACCACCAAATCGTTGTTTTGGCGCTTGGTAGAGATTTCAATTCGTGGGAGGTGTTGCTTGTGGTGCTGTTCCTCCATTAGCGGCAAATCTGAGCCTTGATTCTGAGAAGCCATAATGATACTAGATGCAACAAAAATCAACTCTTACCTAGAGTTCCCTTGTTCTGCTTCAAAATTAAAATTTTACTGGAAAATTGCAGTGTAATTGACTCAGTAACACTACGGTTGTAAGATGTTTTAGTATGTATATCAGTAGTAGTCAAGGTTTCGGGTTGACCGATACCCTTATTTAATTGTATGTATGAATGTAAGTCTAGAATTATTTTGTGATCCATTGGTGGACATTTGACCAGCCAATAACCATACTTCCCCACCCCAAAATTCGGGCACAATTGCAAATGTATCGGATGGGCTTTGATGCTTCCTTCTTGCTCGTGTACCTCAATCAGAGTTGATATTCTTGATAAGTGCCATGAATTGAGGAGTTAACAGCCATAGAAGCTACTACTGTTAACTCCTGCTTTTGGCTCAATCTATACAGTTAGTTGCCCCATAATAGCATTATTCTATAAACCTACCAATTTCCTAACTGCGCTGCTAACTCAGCGCTTCCTTTATCTGACTATCTTTTCATGAACCTACCCCACTATTCTAAAAATCCCTACTTCTTTTCATAAATGTGCTTGAAAACCTTGATTTTTGGTTTTTCGTTCTCAATAAGCTTAAGCTTTGTAGGACAGATATTATTAGTGGGATAGGTTCTAGTACTTTCGATCCTCGGCATTTTCTACGGCTAAGGTCTTGCTAGGGTTGCAAGCCTGATAAAACTTTTGTAAATCCAGTTTCATTAACTACCTCACAACAAGGCTTTTCTTTATTGTCAGCACAAACCCTGTTACATATTCCGCAAAATTTTTCTTTTTCAGTCATTTCTATAATTACAGCAATTGTTAGGTATTTAGAGGCTGAGAGCGGGACTGGGGATTGGGGAGTAGTATAGTTTAATTATTTAGCTCTCCCCTAACTTCCCAACATTTGTAAGTTATGTAAAGTAGCGTAAAGCCCTCCCTGTTGCAGTAGTTGTTCATGACTTCCCTGTTCGATTAATTCGCCACGCTTGAGAACAAAAATCCGGTCTACATTGCGAATTGTAGACAAGCGGTGAGCAATAATAATGGCGGTACGTCTAAGCAAAAGCTGGTTTAATGCTTCTTGAACTGAAGCTTCTGTACCAACATCCAAACTAGCGGTAGCCTCATCTAGTACCAAAATTTGTGGATTGCGAATGGCAGCCCGCGCAAAGGCTAAAAGTTGCTTTTGACCACTAGAAATATTTGTGCCCCGTTCTCGAAGTTGAGTATCATAACCTTGGGGTAATTCTTCTATAAACTGGGCAATGTTGGTTTCTTCGGCTGCTTGTTGAATCTGTTCAATGGTGTAGCCATCTCCTAAAGAAATGTTGCTTTTAACATCGCCAGCAAACAAAAAGCCTTCTTGTAAAATTACTGCCATGTAGCGCCGCAGTTCTGCTTGTGGTACTTCCCGAATGTCTACGCCATCTATGAGAATGCGTCCTTGAGTGGGTTCGTAGAGGCGGCACAAAAGCCGGATAATCGAAGTTTTACCTGCACCAGTGGGGCCAACTAATGCAATTTTTTCACCAGGATGAATGGTGAAATCTAAGTCTTTAATTACGTAATCATCATTTTTGTAAGCAAACCAGACGTGATCAAAACGAATCTCTCCCAGTTCTGGGGGAGAAGTGAGGTTTGGGGATTCTAGATTTGCCAGGATTTCGTCGATGTAACCAAATTTTGCATCAAATATTGAGAAGCGGACATTGGCGCGATCGCGAATTTCTATCGGTTCATCTAATATATCGCCTACGCGTTCAATGGCAGTGAAACCAGCTTGAATTACTGTAAATTTTTCCGCAAAAGCCCTTAAAGGGTCAAATAATCGCTGGGCATACAATACAAATGTAGATAAAGTCCCGAAAGTCAAGTTTTTTTCCAACAGTAACCAACCACCGACGCACAAAACACCTGCGATCGCAATCAGTCCAACCCATTCTAAGGTTGCTGAAACAAATGAATCATAAAAGATAGTTTTATCCATTTGCTGAGTGTAGTGGCTGTTCGTAGCACGAAACAATTCGGCATTAAATTTTTCTCTACGGAACAACTGCACGACATTAATACCAAGCACATTTTCTTGTAGCTGTGAATTCAGGGTCGAAAGTTCTTCTCGCCCTTTGTAATTGGCATTGCGGTACTGTTTTTGAATGAAAACAATTACCCAGCTAGTTGGTAACAGCATCAATACCAGCAAGCAAGAAAGTTGCCACTGGATGGAAAACATTAAACTCAAAGTCACCAGCATTAAAAACAAATCGGATATAATGCCAACTGCCCCAGTAGAAAAGACATCGCCTAACACTTCCACATCGCTGGTGATTCTGGTAATTAATTTACCTACGGGTGTGCGGTCAAAAAAGCGCACTGCTAGAGATGTTACATGCTGAAATAAGTCTTGGCGAATTGCTGCGGTGATTTGTTGCCCTAGCTTTTGGACTATATAACCTTGGAAACCTGTCAACATCAATTGGATTGCGATCGCAATTACCAATAATCCCTCTAGGATATTTAGCCCTTGCGAGAAGGGACGATTCCTGAAAAATTCGTAAGTGCTTGGTTCGTTACGAATCAGGGAAATTACTTGGCCAATCAAGAAAGGTTGTACGGCATTAGCTAGTGCGATCGGTACAAGTAGGCACATCGACAGCGCCAGTAGCCGTCCGTTACGACGGGCATAAGGCACCAAACGCAAAAATAACCGCCAGTCATTTTCACGCCGACGATCTGGTGTATAAGATTTTTTGAGAGATTGGTAGATGCTCATAGTAAGAGCATTATATTAATGTTTGGAAAAAAACACGCTTGTTTAAAGTAGCGTTTATCTTCCTACTCTGATACCATGCCTGAGATAGAAACTGCAAGACTACTACTAAGACCCTATATTCCTCAAGATTTGGATGATTCCCTTTACATTTTGCAATCTTAAAACTATTAGTCCCCTACCCAGAAATATTGCCACTGTTTAATTTAATTTGGCGGCTCAAAACGATTCACAACCGCAGCCCACAGAATCATTGGCGAACCAACTGCTAAACATAAGAACTTTCAAGGGCTGGAAGCCTTCAGGCTGCCCTGACTGGGTTACAGCCCAAAGGTTTGATTTATAATGCCGAGCAAGGTTATCAACTGGCATTGCCTTTACTGGGCTTGTGGTTGCGGCAACGGTTGAGTTGAAAATAGCGATGTAACAACAAGATTCCCAACTTTTGAAAGAAATCGGGAATACGAGGGCGCACTGCTATCATTGGTGTCAACTTAACGTAAAAACCTTGTAATGACGTTAGAGCAAACTTACTCAATTATCAATTAGTCTGCAGTCACCCCACCCCGGCTTTGCTGAGGCAAAACCTCCCCTCCCCTTGGCAAGGGGAGGGGTAAAGCGTATGTGCGACGAAGGTTTGAGCTTAAGTCGACACCAATGCACTGCTATGCGCCCCTACAGTAATTGTATTAATTGCTTCATAAATATTCCTGTAAGTATGAAAAAATAGCATACTTATCTGTTTACGTCTTATATCTAAAGATAGAAGATTGAGGTTAAAATTTGGGAAACCTAAGAGGGGTTCATTCCCAAGAGATGTCCTACCTACTTATCGCAGAATGCAACTGAGGTCAGATGACGCAACCTTTAAATCAAGTCAAAGAATGGGAACAACGTCGTGACGAAGCAAACCGCTACTACCAACGGGGGAAATTTCAAGAATCTCTCGATCTTGCAACCAAAAATTTACACTTGGCTAGAGCAATTCCAGACCGAGCCAGAGAAGGTTATACATTAAACGACCTCGGTTTAGCTCACCTCAGTTGTAGGCAACCTCAAAAAGCATTAGAGCGCTTTTATCAGGCGCTTTCGGTTGCTATTGAAATTGGCAACACCCCAGCACAGGCAACTGCACTTAGCAATCTAGGTTCTACCTACAGCCGTCTTGGACGCTTTTCGCAAGCGTTGGAATATTTTGACAAAGCTCTGCCAATCTTTAGGCGATCGCAAGATACTCAAAGTGAAGTTTCTACTCTCAATGATGTCGCACTAATTTATACGCGTTTAGGAGAACCAAAACGGGCACTGTTGCTACAACACCAAATTTTGAGGATGCGGCGATTATTAGGTGACTTTTCTGGTGAAGCAACAACGCTCAATGGCATTGGATTTGCCTACAATGTCTTAGGCAAGCTTGAGCAAGCGCTAGAATTTTTTCAAGCAGCACTGCCAATTCAACGAGCTGTGAAGAATTTGCTTGCAGAAGCAACGACCTTGAACAATATTGCTTCTGTGTATCATGATTTAGGACAACCGAAACAAGCGCTGTTGCTCTACTATCAAGTTCTTTTGACACGTCGAGCAATCAGCGATCGCTCTGGTGAAGCAACAACCCTTCATAACATTGGTTTTACCTACAGCACCCTGGCAGAGCATCGCCAAGCAATGAAGTTCTACAAGCAAGCCATTGTGATTTATCAAGAACTGGGCGATAATCTCGGAGAAATTTCAACTTTGCTGAATATGGGAAACCTTTACGCCACCACGAAACGCAAAAAAATGGCGCGATCGTGCTTCCAAAATGCCCAAGAGTTAGCAGAGCAAATTGAATATCAGCCACTTTTAGAAAAAGTACACCAGTTCATAGATTCTCTGTAGCGTCCACTTCCCCTTCTCCCATATTGGGAGAAGGGGTTAGGGGATGAGGGCAACCCTACTAGTGAAATTAAATATGCGTTATCCAGAAGCCTTGTAGAGACGTAGCACTTGCTACGTCTCTAGATTCTTTTTTACCCTAGCTACAATACCAAAGTTGTAGCTAGAACAAGGACATCTATGAAAGCTTACGAAATTCAAAGCAACGCCGGGATTGATGCCCTGGCATTAGTCGATCGCCCTGAACCAAAACCCGCACCTGGACAAGTTCTGATTCAAGTCAAAGCAACATCCTTAAATTATCGGGATCTACTGGTTATTGAAGGAGCTTACGGTGCTGGACAGAAATATCCGTTAATTCCCATGTCTGACGGTGCGGGAGAAGTTGTGGCGGTGGGGGAAGGTGTGACAAGGGTAAAAATAGGTGATCGCGTGGCTGGTATTTTCTTCCAAGACTGGATTTATGGCTCTTTAAGCAAAGAGAAAATGAAATCCGATCTCGGAGGCGGTATCGATGGAATGCTGGCTGAGTATGTCTTATTACACCAAGATGGTTTAGTAATATTACCTGATTACCTATCCTACATTGAAGGCGCAACTTTACCCTGTGCAGCAGTCACAGCTTGGCATGGACTTGTAACAAAAGGCAATATTGGCGCGGGTGATAGTGTTTTATTACTCGGTACTGGGGGCGTTTCGATTTTTGCTCTCCAGTTTGCCAAGATACATGGTGCTAAAGTTATTATTACTTCCAGTAGTGATGAGAAATTGGCACGAGCGAAACAGCTTGGTGCTGACGAGACAATCAATTACAAAACAACGCCAGATTGGGAAAAGCAAGTTTACCAATTAACGAATCGCACAGGTGTAGATCATGTAGTTGACGTAGGCGGTGCAGGTACTGTGCCAAAATCACTACAAGCTGTTCGCATTGGAGGACGTATTAGCTACATTGGCGTATTATCAGGTAGAGGAAGTGAAATTGACCCCATGCCAATACTTTTTAAGAGTTTAACAGTTCAGGGAATTTATGTTGGTAGTCGAGAAATGTTTGAGGTGATGAATCAGACAATGCAACAGCATCAAATCAAACCAATTATTGATCGAGTTTTCCCCTTCGCTGAAGCACGGGAAGCTTATCATTATCTCAAAAGTGCGGCTCACTTCGGTAAAGTCGTAATTCGTAATGACGCTCGATGACTCGCTAACGCTGCGCTAACGTAATTCGTAATTTTAAAAAGTTTAATTTTATGTTTCAAGTGGGGTTTAAATTCCCACTTGAAACATAGTTATGAATTACGTTTAAACAGCAGCGAGAGTAGGCGCAGCGAATTTAGCATATCGCTCGATGTAGAATTCTTTAGAGTGAGCGATCGCTTTCACAGATTCACGCTCTTTCAAAGCATGTTTCCACTGGCGTACACGGGTAAATTGCTCTGGTATCCCAAAGCCGCGATACTCCTTGAGTGCAGCCCAGCGCTCAAACCAGGGGAAATAGGTGAAATCGACCAAACTAATGGATTCACCAAACCAGTAAGGGCCTTCTCCAGATAGCTTTGCTAAACCTTCGTTTTCAATGAATTCCAGATGTTTAGATAGTTCCTGTTTAACTTCCTCTTGTTTTTCGGGATCTGAACTCCGCAGCAGGGTAGAAAAAGCAGGAACAAACCTAGTGTTAGCAAAATCGATCCAGATGCGAGCCTGTGCCCTATCAATGGGGCTGCTGGGTAACAGTGGTGGATTGGGAAATACCTCATCGAGATACTCGTTAATTACTGCTGACTCCCAAACTCGGTTATCGCCATGAGTTATTGCAGGTACTTTCCCATAGGGGGAAACTTTGGTAAATCCTTCAGGCTTATTTTGCAAGTCAATCTCAATCAAATCGAAGTCGATGCCTTTCTCTTGGAGTACCAAGCGGGTACGGTGAGCATAAGGGCAAACAACTGCACTGTATACTTTAATTTCAGCCATGTTTAAATTCCTTAGTAAATAGGACTTGTTAATCGGCATTGGGAATTGAATTTGAATTCAAAATCCCAAATCTTAAATGGGCATTGGGCATTGGGCATTGGGCATTGGGCATGGGGAATAAAGGATGAGTCTTTGATAACTCGCTGACGAGTCTTTGATACTCGTGAATGAGTCTTTGATACTCGCTGACGAGTCTTTGATACTCGTGAATGAGTCTTTGATACTCGCTGACGAGTCTTTAATACTCGTGAATGAGTCTTTGATACTCGCTGACGAGTCTTTGATACTCGTGAATGAGTCTTTGATACTCGCTGACGAGTCTTTAATACTTGTGAATGAGTCTTTGATACTCGCTGACGAGTCTTTAATACTCGTGAATGAGTGTTTGATACTCGTGAATGAGTCTTTGATACTCGCTGACGAGTCTTTAATACTCGTGAATGAGTCTTTGAACTCCACTCCCCTGCCCCTCTGCTCCCCCTGCTTGCTCCTCTACCCCCCTACCTTCTCCTACAGCCAGGGTATTTCTTCAGCTGCATAACGGAAGGCGCGGAAGACTGTATTTTGCTCTCCACGAGTTACCGGCGACTTCTCACCTGGAATATTCCGAGATGCAAAGTGGGGATTGATGTATTCCCAAACAATTTCCCCTGTAACTGTCACCTCGAATATTCGACCATAAGCACCTTCTGTAATCAAGGTATTGCCATTGGCTAAACGTTGCGCTCCTGATATATAAGCACTGAAGAAATTTTGGGGCGGGTTGTCGGTGTATTCCCAAACTATCTCTTTCGTTTGGCGGTTTACCTCAATCACACGCGAGAAATTGAGAGCAATGTTACGGCGATGTGCGCCATTATCGAAAATCAAGATGTTACCGTTAGCTAGTTCGTTTGGGAAGTGCTGCTGTGCTAGCACGTCATCGCCTAGCGTCCAGATGATTTCTCCAGTTTTGCGATCGACAATCACAACTGTGGAGATATTACGAAAGCTCACTATAATGTTGCCATCAGCGAGTTCACCTACAGTATTTCCATGAGTCCATTCATGTCGATGATCCTGGGGTGTAATCGTAAATATATCTGAATCGAGGTGTTCGTGGGCGTGCCAAGTCCAAACAATTTCACCTGCTGGAGTTACCTCATAAAGCACATCAGCATAGATATCACCATCTGGTTCTGTACCTGGTACGCCACCTTTGATTCGAGGAACCAAAGACTGAGGTATCTTTTCAATGGCCAGTATAATTGTGTTGCCATTGGCTAGTCTGCGTCCATCGTGATGATGATCTGGATGCTTATATTCCCAGATAATATTTCCCTTGGGATCTGCTTCTAAAACAACGCCACTTTTGAATGCAGCCCATAAAGCAAAACGTAGTGGTTCTTCTGGTGGAGTCTTTCCGTTATAAAAAAGGTTGCCATTGGGCAAGAGATAACCGTATAACCCTGGTGGATAAGGCAGATTCCACTGGTGTACTACTTCTCCTTCCAAGTTCAGAAGGTAGACTTCACCTTGACCTGTCAGAGGTGTGAAAAGTGTGTATCCTTTAAATACTTTTTCGGGATTGTAAGCCTTTAAACCAGTACCCCGACGACGAATAGTATTTTGGTCAATTGATATTGCTGTAAAAGTCATATTTACCTGCTAAATATCTAGTTTTGAATCTAAGAACTAGAACAGAGTGCATCGCTTATCTCTACTCGTTTCTGAACAATTCACACTCACTACTCAGCACTCAGCACTCACTACTCAGAACTCTTATGGTGCTGGGTTTGGCGACTGAGCATGAACTGTATCCAATTCTTCCAAAATGTCTTTGTTGAGAACTACATTTATACTTTCCAGATTCTCTTTGAGTTGTTCGAGTGTCGTAGCACCAATAATTGTGCTAGGCACAAACCAACGACTCCGCACAAATGCTAAAGCCAGATGCGCTGGACTCAGTTGATAACGCTTGGCAATTTCCACATAAGCTGCTACTGCTTGACCTACTTTTGGTTTTAAATAACGCTGACCAAAATTTTCAAACAAACTGACTCTGGCTTTCTCTGGTTTGCCGTTTAGGTATTTGCCAGTCAAGAAACCAAACGCCAAAGGACTATAAGCTAATAACCCAATTTCTTCTTGATAAACTGCTTCTGCTAAGGCTCCGTCAAAAACTCGATTTAGCAAGTTGTAAGCATTTTGAATCGAAACAACTTTGGGCAATCCTAACTGTTTAGCAGCGTTACTAAACTGGGCGACTCCCCAAGGTGTTTCATTACTCAAACCGATATAGCGAATTTTCCCTGCCTTAATTACATCGGCAAATACTGCTAGCTGTTCAGGAATGGGAATCGTTTTTTCCACCTGATTCGGATCGAATACCGTTTGCCCAAATCGTGGCACGTAGCGGTCGGGCCAGTGGATTTGATATAAATCAATATAGTCTGTCTGTAATCTTTTTAGACTATCGTCTACAGCTTGTTTGATATTATCACGGTCAATTGCTTTGGCACCACCACGAACCCATTTAAAGCCTCGACCAGGGCCAGCAATTTTAGTAGCTATAATAAGTTGATCTCTTTGTTGACGCTTTAACCATTCCCCAATGTAAGTTTCAGTTAATCCATAAGTTTCGCCACTTGGTGGGACAGGGTACATCTCAGCCGCATCAATAAAGTTGACTCCTTGGGCAATAGAATAATCTAGCTGCTCGTGGGCTTCTTCAATGGTATTTTGCTGTCCATAAGTCATAGTTCCCAGACAAATTTCGGAAACTTTTAAGTCACTCTTGCCAAGTTGGTTATACTTCATATTTCTGCGTTGTTATTCACTCAATTCAACAGTGATATTTTTGTTGGAAATTTTGCATTTTGTCAAGGGCGCTATTATTTTTAAGTAAATTAGCTTCAAACAACACTGGGTTCGGCACTTAGCCAATATAAATTTTTCAGCAAATACAAATATTAATTTGTAAGTACTACTAAAAATCGATAGACAAATCGTATTTTATGGGTACAGTTGTTTATTATTGCATAGTATGAAGCAGATAAGTAAGCTAGTTTGGAGTAATAAAAATTATAAAATTGTAGTAGAAAATACTTGCTTTTATTGGGTATTTGTGAAATAGACTGTTTTAGCCTAAATTTATACTACAGTAACTTGTTAAAGTTACCGTAGTATATCAAAAAATCTTAATATTCTTCTAGAACTAAGGCTTAATAAATGTTCATATTAATATACTTAGCTCTAAGTAGCTTGTACTCACGGTATCAAAATATACCAAACTTACCTGCGAGAGTTTACAACAACTGATAGCAATGACAAAGATTTAGGGTTTTAATGACTTGCATAACCAGGAATTTTTGCTGCGATCGCTGACAACGATACTCATGTCTATGACAATATGATTTAAGAGGTTGTTTGAAAAGTCATAGTTGATGTATCAAATATTTTTTTACCCCACCCTAACCCTCCCCTTATAAAGGGGAGGGAACTGAATTTTCTAGTTTCCCCTCTTTACAAGGGGTGATTAAAATCACAGTCAAACACTTTTCAAACATCCTCTAAGGCGTAAGGTATGTTACCACGTTAGCCTAACGCACTGAAAACCTGCGATCGCTGACAACGATACTCATATCTATAGCAATCTGATTTAAGTAACAATTAAATAGAATTATATTGTGAACTTAAAATGTTTGCTGAGATGATTATGACATTTTTGATACATTCAATTGCAGTTACAAAGCGGCATATTAATAATTTATCTGGGGTTGCTGAATTTAGATATGAAATGCAAAAATCAGGTATTTTCAACTCTTATTCTCTGTGTGTGTGCGCCTCTGCGTGAAACAAATTTGTATTCTTAATCAGCAATGCCCTTTATTTTGGATTAAATAATTTAGTTATGTTATATCTATAAATAGAAGTATAAAAAACTCTTATTGCAACTTTTTTTAGGGATTACACCTTTTGACATTAGGATTAGATTCTTGATTTTTCTCCTTATGCCTGGAGTTGCTCTTTCTAGAGACGCCTATATTCAGGAGAATTCCAATGTCATTGGACAAAAATGCCCTTGAGCAACCAGCAAATAAGTTGCTTGCAGCTTTGCCAGCCAGTGATTATCAGCGTCTTATTCCCCACATGAAGCTGGTTCCGCTGTCAAATCGGCAAGTCCTTTACCAAACAGGTGAACCGATCACAGAGGTCTATTTTCCTAATAAAGCAGTGGTTTAGTGGTTTCTATAGTCACCACTATGGAAGATGGCTCCACAGCAGAAGTTGGTTTAGTGAGTAATGAAGGCATGGTGGGTATGCCCGTAATTTTAGGAAACAACACCACAATCACAACAGCATTTGTGCAGATTCCAGATACTGCCATACAAATCGATGCAGATATATTCAGAAGCGAGTTCAATCGGGGTACAGTGCTTCAAAGCTTGCTACTGCGATATGTCCAAGGTGTATACACTCAAATAGTACAAGAATCTGGGTGCAACCGTCTTCATCAGCTAGAGGAGCGGCTGGCTCGTTGGCTGCTGACAATCTCTGACCGTCTGGAATCAAAGGAATTTCCGCTCACCTAAGAATTTATCTCACAGATGCTGGGTGTAAATAGCGCTGGTGTCACCGAAACAGCTAGCACCCTGAGCCAAGCTGGAATGATCGCCTACCACCGTGGTCAGATTAAGATCCTGAATCGAGAGGTTTTAGAAAAAACTTCCTGTGAATGTTATCAGATACTAGAAGAGGAATCTATTCGTTTATTGGGCTTATTGCCCAATAAACGACGAAAATAACTTTTTTTAAGCTTCTGTGTACGATACCGCACAGACCCAAACAAGTGTGTTCATTTAAACTTTTTTAGATTGTCTTCGTATTTCTTTAGCGAATACACCTTTTGACATTAGGATCTGATCTTTAAATCCTTTCCTTGTGCTCTGAGTTGGCTTTTCTAGAGTCACCTACTTTAAGGAGAGTGGTTTGTAATGTCATTAGATAAAAATCTCTTTGAGCAACCATCAAATAAGCTGTTCGCAGCTCTGCCAGCCAGTGATTATCAGCGTCTTGTCCCCCATCTAAAGCTAGTTTCGCTCGAAGTTTCGCAAATTCTTTACCAAGCAGGCGAACCGATCGCACAGGTCTATTTTCCTGATCAGGGAGCGGTTTCTATAGTCACCACTATGGAAGATGGTTCGACTGTGGAAGCTGGTATAGTGAGCAATCAAGGCATGGTGGGTATCCCGGTAATTTTAGGAGACAAGACCACAACCACAACAGCGTTTGTGCAAGTTTCGGGTGCTGCTATGCGAATGAATGCAGATGTACTTAAAGGCGAGTTCAATCGGGGCGGAGCGCTTCAAACCCTGCTGCTGTCCTACGTACAAGCTCTATACTCTGAACTGGCGCAAGGAACTGCCTGCAACCGTCTGCATACCTTAGAAGAACGGCTGGCTCGCTGGTTACTGACAGTCTCTGACCGTTTAGAATCAGAAGATTTTCGGCTCACGCAAGAATTTCTCTCCCAGATGCTAGCTAGGTGTACGTCGTTCTGGCGTTACAGTTGCGGCTAGCACCCTCAGCCGAGCCGGAATGATCAGCTATCGGTCATATTAGCATCCTGAACCGAGAGGATTTGGAAGCAACTTCCTGCGAGTGTTATCGAGTCATACAAAACGAATTTGCTCGCTTACTAGGCATGAAGCCCAGTAAGCCAGCCGAAAAATTTTTTTGAGTTATAGCCGTAGTCACTAATGTTAAGACAGTGTTGCTCGCTCAAAGCCTTGACAAAACTGGGTTTTTACTCAGCACTCAGCACTCAGCACTTTGCTATATGTGTGCGAAACCGAACAGACTCGCAAAACTCACTTGATTTAAAGTATTTTGAGCAAATTCCTCTTTTAATGTTCAGTGAGCAAAAACACTCTTAAGCCACAAGTAAATAAGTTACTCGCGGCTTTGTCAACTAGTGATTATGAGCGTCTTGTTCCACACCTGAAGTCGGTTTCGCTTTCGACTCGGCAAGTCATTTACGAACCAAATGAACCGATTGCACACGTCTATTTTCCCCAACACGCAGTAGTTTCTAGTGTCAGTAGTATGGAAGATGACTCGATGGTGGAAGTTGGGATAGTGAGCAATGAAGGGATGCTAGGTATCCCAGTAATTTTAGGAGGCAATACAACAATCACAAAAGCATTTGTGCAGGTTTCAAGTGCTGCTATGCAGATGGATGCAGGTGTACTTAAAACCGAGTTCAATCAGGGCGGAGCTATTCAAAAGCTGCTGCTGCGTTATGTACAAGCTGCATACACTGAATTGGCGCAAGGATGTGCCTGCAACCGTTTTCATACCCTAGAGGAGCGACTGGCTCGTTGGCTACTGACAATCTCTGACCGTCTAGAATCAGAGGATTTTCCGCTCACACAAGAATTTATCGCCCAGATGCTAGGTGTACGGCGCTCCGGTGTGACAGTAGCGGCTAATATCCTGAGCCGAACCGGAATGATTCGCTACCACCGTGGTCATATTAGCATTCTCAACCGAGAGGATTTGTTAGCAACTTCCTGCGAGTGTTATCGAGTCATCCAAAACGAATTTGCTCGGTTGCTAGGGAATTAGCCAAGGTGCGATCGCCAATAAATAATTTTAAGTTATTATATGTCTGAAACCGGACAGACGCTTGCTAGTTAGTTCCTTTAAGATTTAGTTAAGTAGACATCAAATAGCGCTTACAAATATGTGACTTTTGATGTGATTACTACTTCAAGTACTTGAGCTACAGAGTGGTAAGAATATGTATAATCAATCGATGTCTTTCTTTTAAAGGTGTGCGATTGCTGGTTGTTGATGACGATTTTGATACAAGAACATTACTTACCTACCTGTTTAAATTAGGTGGAGCAGAGATTATCACTGCTGCTTCAGCAGGGAAGGCTATAGAAATAATGTCATTTTTTAAACCAGACATCCTAATTAGTGACATTTATTTACCAGATGAAGACGGTTACTCACTGCTCTTGAAGGCCAGAAATCTGGAAGCAAAGCGAGGGAGAGAGCTTCCAGCTATTGCTTTGACGGCATCTGCTTATGAAGAAGACCGTGATATTGCATTATTAGTAGGTTATGATATATATCGGTGTAAGCCTATAGACTTAGACGAATTAGCTTTTATGGTTGCTAATTTAATTGGAATCGACAATAGGCTTGAGATATTGGAATGCAACAAGGCAAAAACCAGTAAGCAAGAAAGCTTTAACTAAATTTTATTTATTGTAAAAATACAATTTCTACGACGGTGTATGCCAACGCCTGGTGATTTTTATCCTAAATCATCAGGCGATGCTTTTTCTCAGGAATCTTTTGACTAATTTTATTTTTTATTAATTTCGCTAGTAGTAAAAATTTATTCAAAGGTAGTGATATAAAATATACTAAGAATAAATACAGAGAACAACCAAGTGATTCTCTGCAAGTACTCATTTTTTCATATAAAGGAGCGCATTATGGAATATCTTGCTTATTCTCACATGTTTATTGCTCAAGAAGAAGCATCTGGAAACACTAAGTATAATCTCCCTCAACCTCGATTCAATTGGAAAAAACTGCTTAAATCTTCAGCTTGGTTAGCTTTAGCTGGTGTCGGTGTATTATTTGCTGCTGTAACCCAAATTCAAATGAGTTCGGCTGCTTATGTAAAGACTAACGGCAGTTGTTTACGTGTCCGTTCAGGTCCAAGCACCAACTACTCCTATGTGGACTGCGTACCAAATGGCGCAACACTTCCAGCAATTGAACGATATGAAAACGGTTTTGCCAGACTTTTTACAGGTAGATACGTTTTTGCCCGATGGATTGGTGATAGACCTAACAATCGTCCTGTAACTAGACCCGGTGGTGTTGGCGGTTCGATAATTCTTACCCCTGGTTCTAAAGGTCTGCTCGTCAGAGACGTTCAAACAGCTTTGGGTAATCTCAGAATTGATGGAATTTATGGTCAAGAAACTGTTAGCCGAGTCCGCAGCTTTCAGGCGAGTAAAGGTCTACTTGTAGATGGTGTTGTAGGCCCCGAAACTCGATCTGCTCTGGGTATTTAGCCAGAAGCAACCCTTTGAACATCTCCTTTCCAAGTTCTACCTATTTTCTGGTGGAATGGAGAGAAGTCAAAAGTTCAGGAAATCAAAATTTCAGAACGTCTGGCCCGTCATCAGGCGGGCAATACGACCTCACTCCACAAGAACTGATAAAGTGAAAAACCGACTTTTACCCCGGTTTTATGCACCTTAGAAAACAGAAATTTTGCATTTTGTTGAAAAAAGTTCCTAAGTAGATGTTTCTGATGAAATACCCAAGTAATTTTGTACAATCTGCAAAATGCGCTCTGCTGCATGACCATCCCCAAAAGGATTGATTGCATTTGCCATCGCTTCATAAGCATCTGAATAACTGAGTAACTCAGCAGCGGCTGCAAAAATATTCTCAGTCGTAGTGCCAACAAGTTTGGCTGTACCAGCGACAACAGCCTCTGGTCTTTCGGTGGTGTCTCTCAAAACTAGTACTGGTTTTCCCAAGCTGGGGGCTTCTTCTTGTAAGCCACCAGAGTCAGTGAGCAAAAGATGCGATCGCCCAATTGCTCCTACCAATTCGCCATAATCTAGAGGATCTGTCAAGAAAATTCGGGGATGATTCCCTAAAAGTTCCTGCAAGGGGACTCGCACTGTCGGATTGCGGTGTAATGGTAGCAGCAAAGCTGTATCAGGAAACTTGTCTAAAATTTGTAAAAACGCCTGAGCGATCGCTAACAGAGGTTCTCCCCAATTCTCCCGACGATGAACTGTTGCTAACAAAACCCGATATGATTCCCAGTTTAAGCCTGGGACATTACAAACTACTTGGGTTGCAGCGACATTTAACAATGCATCAATTACCGTGTTGCCCGTCATGTGAATTTCACCCAAAACACCAGAACGATGCAAGTTTTCCACAGCCCAAGGAGTCGGCGCAAAGTGCAACTGAGTAATTTGAGAAATCAATCGGCGATTAGCTTCTTCTGGGTAAGGATTGAAGATATCATCAGTTCTTAACCCTGCTTCTACATGACCAATAGGAATTTTTTGATAAAAAGCTGCCAAAGCTGCGGCAAAAGCAGTGGTAGTATCTCCCTGCACGATTACTAAATCTGGCTTTTCCACCTTAAATAATGCTTCTAACCCTTGTAAACTACGGCAAGTAATATCATTTAGAGATTGCTGAACCTGCATAATTTCCAAGTTATAATCAGACTTGATATTAAACAGTTGCATAACTTGCTCAACCATCTCCCGATGCTGTCCAGTTAGAATTACTTGCAACTGAAATTCTGAAGACTTCTGGAAAACCTGAATCACTGGAGCAAGTTTAATCGCTTCTGGGCGAGTACCTAAGATAATGTAAACACGTTTTTGATTAATCATTAGTCATCTGTAATTTACCATCTATAGTCAATGGTCTATAGTCAATGGTCTATGGTCAATAGTCGACGGTCAATCCTCACATAAACCATAAATATTAATGGATAAATCACACAAGATATAAAAAAACCCGGCTTAACCGGGCAAATGCATTGTTTGTCTAATTAACCTGTAATAACTATTTAAAAGTTCAAATTATGAAAATCATGAAAAAACCCGGCTTAACCGGGCAGACGCACTGTTTGTCTAATTAACCTGTAATAACTATTTAATCTTACAAGTTAGAGGGCAAGCAGCGTAAACAGTAGTCTGCATTTGGTCTGCCTCTCCATGCAGCCAGCTTAACCATTTAACGTCACTAGGATGAACTCCCTTAACAGTTAGCACACCCGCAGCCAATACAACTGCCATGACATTAAACATTATTAGAGCGCCTGCTACAAGCAAAACCGCACTAACAGGCATCACAGATTGCAAGATAATCGACAACAGACATCCGACCGTAGCCATCAAGACAACTAGTGGAAAACCCACAACCAACAAACATACTGCTAATGTAAAAGTCCATATTAAAAAGCTTTTAATCATCAACAAGGAGTAGGTCTTTCCTTGATTAGAGCTTTGAGCAGAAACCATGACTTTTCCTCCTAAAATACACAACAAATTTTAATTTCAGTCATATCTCACTTTTTGCGAGTAAACTGAATTGTTTCAGTTGAGATTTAGTATATAAAAACTAATTGGAAAAATGAGCATTTGTTTACTAAAGTTTACAGTTAATTTTTCATAATTATAGATATAAAATCAATTTTCTATCTATTAAAAAAACTTGTTTACTGCATCTACCTTTAGGTATAGAACCTAAAATATATGAGCTTTTAACCTTGATCCCCATGATATCGCTCCTATTCAACTTAACATTTCTTATAAAAATTAGTAGTCTTTCTCATAATTCCTAGACAAGCTGAATAAATGATCTGCTAGTATTTGTGCTGTTAATTGCTGGCAATTTGTGCCCATGTCTGGGATAAATTTCTCATCTAAGCCATGAGAATATTTACTTCAAACATTAAAGCATTAAAATACACATTTAAACATATGTGTATTTCCTGAGGTCTTTTGAGTCCTTACGTGTGTTAAACCAGTTTAGATAGGTTAAATAATCTATCTAAATATTCTGAGGAGTGAAATCTTAGGAAATAAAAGATACCAATTCAGGGAGATGAAATAGATTGACCGTGGTTCTAGAGTTTCAATCGCCTTCTATCACCGCTAAGGCTTGCAGACAAGCATTCTCCAAAAGTCATCAAAGCAAGTGACTTTACTTCTCGTTAATTCATCTTTTTAACTGCCAAATGTGAAGATATATGACAGAATCACAGTCTCCATTAAATTCTAACTCTGCTGCCGGACGTAATCTACCACCCATGCCGCCGCCACCACCACCAACCCCAACCTTTAGTACGCAGCGGCAGATGACACAAACACTCGATATGTCAATGGATAGGGGCACTAATCCGCCTGTTGCAGGTCATCGTCCGGGTAGTCCACCGCCAATACCTAATTCAGTTCGCCCTCAAAACAGCAGTCCAGAAATCACTTTAGAAAAGTTAATCAGAGAAGCTTACGATCAGGGATATTCTGACTTGCACTTGGGTGTGGGTGAACCACCCCGCTTTCGCAGCCGAGGAGAAATTCAATCAGGAGATTATCCAGAAACAGATAAAGAAACTTTTATGAGTTGGTTGCGGGAGGTGATGAGTGAGGGAGAAATTCAGCGCTTTGAAGAATCCTTAGAATTTGACGGAGCAACTCAATACGAATTTGCTCGCGTGCGGATTAATGTTTTTGGCTCCCTCAAAGGGCCTGCAATGGTGTTGCGGTTGATTCCGCTAAAAATCTTAACTATGGAACAGTTGAGATTACCTCCAATTTTTCGGGATATTTGTCATCACCATAAAGGTTTAATTTTGGTGACGGGGCCCACTGGTTCTGGTAAGTCCACCACAATGGCAGCGATGATTGACTACATTAATAAGGAGATGGCCAAACATATCATCACCATTGAAGACCCGATAGAATTTGTCCATCAAAGCCGCAAGTCTTTAGTCAAACAGCGGGAAGTAGGAATGCATACCCGGAAATTTGACAACGCTTTGAAAGCAGCTTTGCGGGAAGACCCAGATTTGATTCTGGTGGGGGAAATGCGGGACAAGGAAACAGTTAACACTGCCCTAAAAGCCGCTCAGACTGGTCACTTAGTCATGGGAACTTTGCACACCAATAGTGCGGTCAAAACCATTGAACGGATTCTCAACCTCTATTCTGGTGATGAACAGGATGCAATGCGGGTGGCGATTTCTGAGTCTTTAGTGGCAGTAATTGCTCAAGGTTTGTGTCGCACAACTGACGGTAAGCGGGCTGCTTTCCACGATGTGCTGATCAATACTGAGGCGATTAAGGAATGGATCAAAGACGGTAAGTATGATGAAATTGGCGAGCTGATGAAACAAGCTGGCTTTGACGGCATGATAACGATGAATCAGTCGTTGCTCAATCTCTATCAAGACGGACGAATTACTGAAGAAACTGCTTTGGAAATGTCACCAACTCCTAACGAAATGGCACAGTTTCTCCGAGGTCGAGTTTAACGATTGGGCATTGGGCATTGGGCATTAGTTATTTCTTCCCTGCTCCTCTGCCTCCTCTGCTCCCTGATCTTCCAGTACCTAATCCCAAATATCTTTGCGATCCTGGTTGAGGTTATAGCTAAGGTAAAAGGTAAAAGAGAGAATTTTTTACTTTTAGTTTCCTAACCTCTGTGAATAACTTGACGACAAACAAACTATCTACACCCCAGCTGTTTAAAGGCATTGCGCTATTTACACCTGGAGGAGATTTAATTTACTGCATCGACCCTAGCAAGCAAGGTCGATGGCATTTGCATTTGTGCTCGGCTTTGCAAGAAATTCTAGATTTACCAGAGCCACCACACTTTTTAGTGCCTTGTTATACTGCAACTATTGACAATTGGTTAGATCCGCGCACTCAACAAGTGCGAACTTTTGCTGAAGCTTATCCGGCTGTAATTAGACATCAAGCTTTGCTTAATGCTATTTTTGGCACAGGGGAATTAGTATGGCAAGCAGCTCCTTGGCAAGAGGGATTGTGCGATCGCATGGTGTTAACAACCTATCGTTCGTCATTTGTGCAGCTTTGGGAGGATCACGATTTAATTGTCCGTCTAGACCTTTCTGAACCTGTGCCAAAATATCACCAACCAGTAATAGTACAAAAAAAAGAAGCCATTACCCAAGGCTATGTTCTCCGCTTGTTTGTGGCAGGACATAGCAGTTCTACTGAACGCATTCTGCAAAATTTACACGAATTGTTAGAGCGATCGCTCGGACACCCTTATACTTTGAAGGTGATTGATGTTTTAAGTCATCCAGAACAAGCAGAACTAAATCAGGTTTCTGCAACCCCTACCCTTGTCAAGGTTTGGCCTCACCCAATTCGGCGAATCGTCGGAGAGTTGGATCATGTAGAAAAGATTTTACAGATGTTAGCTGCTAAGGAAAAATTTTAAGTAATCAGACTAGTTTTTTTTGCTAAGTGCGCGAATGGGTAGGTGTTGGTGAAGGGGTAACTACAAAAATGGTTAGATTGCCGTATCTGCAAGGATTTGATAATTTTCGCACTTGAAACCATCCGCGCACCTTATATAAACTGACTTTCAGCTATTTACAGTTAGCACAATTGCCAGTGCCTATGTTATGATTTTTGCATCCGCGCTATTGAACCTTGAAAACCAAATAACACAGGGCTTTCAGACGCCTGCATCGTAATCAACTAAAATCCCTATTAGGGATTGAAACTGCGGAACCCTATCATGAATTGCTCGATGTATACTCGTAATCAACTAAAATCCCTATTAGGGATTGAAACTTTTATGGAGTGGTCTTTGTGGATAATGTCAGCTATCGTAATCAACTAAAATCCCTATTAGGGATTGAAACTCACCCATTGACGATATTTTCATCAACAAAAACATTCGTAATCAACTAAAATCCCTATTAGGGATTGAAACACGACGTTCTAAATATATCTCCAAATTACTATCAATCGTAATCAACTAAAATCCCTATTAGGGATTGAAACTTGTATTTAATTCTGCAAATCCGTTTGTTTTCTCATCGTAATCAACTAAAATCCCTATTAGGGATTGAAATAAGAGGGACATAAACAAATTCGAGAATGGCTAGCATCGCAATCAACTAAAATCCCTATTAGGGATTGAAACCCTCTGTTTCTTTACAAACCCTTTCAGCTTGCCAATCGCAATCAACTAAAATCCCTATTAGGGATTGAAACGACTCACTAACCGCATTGTTTGGCACTCCGCAGGAATCGCAATCAACTAAAATCCCTATTAGGGATTGAAACCCCAGACTAAGGGCGGCGGCGGCTTCAGTTTGAGATCGCAATCAACTAAAATCCCTATTAGGGATTGAAACCAAATAAACCAACCTTCCAAAGTTGACTTATGTGTAATCGCAATCAACTAAAATCCCTATTAACCCAAGTTGCTAGTTACTCTAATGGGCGATCGCGTTGGGACAGTTAAGCAATAAAATGCCCTCCAAGAAGAAAATTAGGAGGGCTATATGCTAAACGAAATAATTGCAATATATGCTATCACGGACGACCTGTTAAAGGGGATTGGGCACAAAGAAGATTCTCGTCGAGCCATGAACGATGCAGAAATTATTACAACTGCTATCTGCGCGGCGATGTTCTTTAATGGTAATCATAGTAAAGCTTGTAGCTATATGAAAGACCATCGCTTGATCTTGAATATGTTAGAAAATTCACGATTTAACCGGAGATTACACAGTGTCTCAATGTTAATCAACGATTTGTTTCATCAAGTGGGAACGATCCTGAAAGATATTAGTGATTCCACTGAATATCTTTTAGACTCATTTCCCGTACCCATCTGCGATAACATTCGGATCTTTAATGTAAAAATCATCCAGTCGGCGCAGTATAGAGCGGAGCCGGAGACGCTCCGCCTCCGGGTTATATAGCATCGAAAAAACGTTATTTCTATGGCGTTAGGGTGCAGTTATTAACGACCAAAAATGGTATTCCCGTTGAATTTGTATTTATGCCTGGTAGAGAAGCGTGATGTCCGCGCCTTAAATGCGAAACCGAGTGAATCTACCACCTGGCAGTGAAGTTTATGGTGATTCAGCCTATACAGATTACACTGTTGAAGATGACTTGGAACAAACTCTTTCATATTTATTTAAAAGTCATGCGGAAAAAGAACTCCAAGCGTCAAGACCTACCTTGGAATCAATATATTAAATCAACATACTCGGCATTACATCGAAACCGTGTTTAGTGATATCACAAGTGATTTTCCTAAATCGATTCATGCTTGTACAATGCAAGGCTTTTTACTGAAACTCCAAGCATTTATTTTGGCATTTACTCTCCAACAAGCATTTATGCCCACAGATGTTCCGTCTTGTTAAGATACTCCTGCACCAGTGCGTGTGCTGATAACCTGGGTGTGCCACTGGGAGGACGATGATCTATCTTGATTCGACAACCAATAATGTGGATAGGTGGTTTGTTTTCGCCTAATTCCGCACGATGAGAAATCGCATAAGTTTGTCCCTCCACGACTTCGGCTTTAGCAGTGTAAACAGGGTTATATCCGAGACTGTGTAGTAAGGGAACTACCCACAGTTCGCGGGTAACACTAGTAGTCTGCCAAGGCAACTTTGCTTGGTAGCCCCTGTTTTTGATAAGCTACTGAAAAATCAGAGAGTAGCATGCATGGTAAAAAAGTACAT
>NZ_JBALEF010000006.1:0-60698 GCF_036918245.1 Nostoc sp. | reverse complement strand
CTTTTAGCTCCGTTAACGAGTCTTTGATACTCGTGAATGAGTCTTTTAGCTCCGTTAACGAGTCTTTGATACTCGTGAATGAGTCTTTTAGCTCCATTAATGAGTCTTTGAACTCCATTAACGAGTATCAGAGCTTCATTTTTTTAGATTGCAGATTTTAGTAATTAGGTAACAGATTTATAGCGGTTCCCATTCAGATGCGGTACAACATTATATCGTGGGGTGTAGGGGCACGGCAGTGCCGTGCCCCTACGGGTGTACCTCACGCAAACGAGAAGCGCTATAAGAAAGGCTCAAAATCTCACGCACAGCTTGTTCTACATTGCTTTGTTTAACTAAAGACTCTCCAATCAAAACCGCACGCGCACCAGCCTCAGCAACAAAAGATAAATCAGCAGGTGTATACAGTCCAGACTCGCTGACGACGGTGATATCTAAACTTTGTAATTGTTGCTGACGCTGTGCTAAAAGTTGCTGTGTTGTTCCTAAATCAAGGGTAAAGTCTTCTAAATTGCGATTGTTGATTCCTACTAAACTTAGGTTATCAAGCTTTAGCACTCGATCCAGTTCAGACAAGGTATGGACTTCTACCAGTGCAATCATGCCCAAATCGTGAATTACTCCCAAAAAGTCTTGGAGTTCTCGATCTGATAAAATAGCTGCAATCAACAATACTGCATCTGCACCTGCTGTGCGTGCTAAATAAATTTGATAGCAGTCAATGATGAACTCCTTGCACAGTAAAGGTAATGCTACTTGTTGACGCACATTCCGCAGATTATCAAAACCGCCCTGAAAGAACTTTTCGTCAGTCAGGACTGATAAACAAGCTGCACCGCCTCGTTCATAAGCTTGAGCAACAGCTACTGCATCAAAATCTGCACGGATAATCCCACGGCTAGGTGATGCTTTTTTTACCTCTGCAATTAAGCTCGGTTGGTTAGGGTTTTCTTGTAAAGCAGTCAAGAAATTTCGCACATTCGGGGCTGTATTTAACTGTTGTCGCAAGGAGGCTAAAGGCAGTTCTTGCTGCATTTGTGCAACTTCTTGCCTTTTATGCGACACAATATCTTCGAGAATATGGCGGGAAAGGGCAACTTGGTTAGTCATAAACAGCTAAGGGTAGTGGAATGGGAAATAACTAATTATTCTCACATTCTTGTTATTCTCGTTCCCAGATTCCATCTGGGAATGCATTCTGTGCAGGCTCTGCCTGCCTGATAAGACTAAAAACACTTTTAATCTCGGTATGAGGGAGGCGGAGCCTCAAGGATGGCATTCCCACGCAGAGCATGGGAACGAGGCAAATGACTAATGACCAATGACTAATGACTCTTCAACCTGCGTATATGCACGCACCACATTTTTAATGATTTCCAAACCGACTTCTCCACCTAAAGTCATGATTGATTCTGGATGAAACTGAACGGCGGCGATGGGAAGTGTCTGATGTTCAATGCCCATAATTACGTCGTCATCAGACATCGCTGTTACTTTCAGTTCTTTTGGCAAACGTTGCGGTAGGGCAAACAATGAGTGATATCTACCGACTGCAAAGGATTCGGGTAAGTTTTTGAAAGTGACAGAATCGGAATCGGTAACGAAAATCCGTGAAGATTTACCATGTTGAGGATAGTTGAGAACTCCCAATTCGCCATCAAAAGCTTCAACGATGCCTTGCAATCCCAGACAAACTCCGAAAATGGGAATTTTGCGATGCAGAAGGGCGCCGACAGTCTCGGAAACCCCAAAATCACTTGGTCTACCAGGGCCAGGAGATAAAACAACTAAGTCAGGGCGTTCTGTATCGAATAGCGATTCCGAGAAGCCATGACGGAGTGTGGTGACGCTTGCACCAGTTTGGCGAATGTAATTGGCTAGGGTATGAACAAATGAGTCTTCGTAGTCTATTAGTAAGATGCGTTTGCCAGCTGCCGCACTTGGGAAGAATTTAGTTAACTTTAGAGAACCGGATTCATTAATTTTCTGACTCGTTTGCTTCACACGCCGAATCGTTTCAAATAACGCAGCGCCTTTGGTAATTGTTTCTTGTTCTTCTGCTTGGGGTATGGAGTCATAAAGGACAGTAGCCCCGACTCGCACTTCGGCGATGCAATCTTTTAATCGAATTGTCCGCAGAATTAAGCCAGTATTTAAATTCCCGTTGAAATTTAAATAGCCGACTGCTCCACCATACCAACGTCGGGCGCTCTTTTCGTGCCGTTCAATAAAATCTATTGCTGCCCTTTTGGGTGCGCCGGTGACTGTAACTGCCCATGTATGCGACAGAAAGGCATCTAAAGCATCAAATTGCGAGCGCAGAGTACCCTCAACATGATCTACTGTATGTATCAGGTGGCTATATAATTCAATTTGGCGACGACCAATGACTTGTACTGAACCAGGTTCGCAGATTCGGGATTTGTCATTGCGATCGACATCAGTACACATGGTCAACTCAGCTTCATCTTTGTGAGAATTGAGTAACTGACGAATTTGCACCGCATCGTCAAGAGCATCTTGTCCCCGGCTAATAGTGCCACTAATCGGACAAGTTTCTATCCGCCTACCTTCAACCCGCACAAACATTTCTGGAGATGCACCAATCAGATATTCGCCACCTAAATTAAAAATAAACCCATAAGGACTAGGATTTATTTCCTTTAAAGTGTTAAATAGTTTGCTGGGTTCGTCTTCATAGCCTTCAAAAAAGTTTTGACTAGGAACAACTTCAAATAAATCGCCTCTGCGGAAATAATCGAGTGCAAGCTCAACTTTTTTCGCATATTCGCCTACTTTATGGTCAGCAGTTTGATTTGGTAGAAGATGTTTGCCGCGATAATCTACAGACTCACCTGTTCTAGGAAGATTCTTTGTGCTGCCGTGCTCTGTTTGAAAATCATATTGTAGACGAAATGCACGTTGCTGATAGTAGTCAACAACAATCAATTCATCTGGCAAATAAAGCACCAAATCGCGTTGATCTGTAGGACGCTCCAAATGTTGGGCAATTGGTTCAAACTGAAAAACTAAGTCATAACCAAATGCACCATACAAGCCTAAATGCTCGTCTTCTTGACTGGAGAAAGTATATAGAATTTCGCGGACAACTGTAAATGATGAAGGCTGTTTACTACGTTCCTCTTCAGTAAATAATTCTTTTGTAGCTTTAATAAAGCCGACGATATTGTTATTTTCTTGGGTGACGTTCTCAAGTTGTCCTGACTGGGATAGGCGCTCTAAAAGGAATGGCAAAAGCACTTGACCGCGTTCATTCAATGCTATCAAAGTGAAAGCATTCTCCTGTGTAGTCAACTCTAACGGTGGATTGACAAATCCGATAGCCCATCTTTTGTATCTGCCTGGATATTCGTAGCTACTTCTTAGCAAGCCTCCACGCTGAGAATTTAAATGGAACAGAATATCTTCTAGGGCAGTGTCCATCTTAACTTCGGTGATGGAGCGAGAAACACTTACACCGCCAAGAGTATTGTAGGAACCTGAATCAAAAACCATGAGTAATTTCTCTAGAATATTTGTTAATCAATCATTAATCATTATTAGTAGTTATTTTCAAACCCAGAACAGACTTAGATAATCTTCTATCCATCTAAGTCAACATATTCTTTTTAAAAAATGTAATCAAAAACCTTTCGCTTCTTATTTAAGAATACTAGATATAAAGAAATAATACATTGAACAATTTTTCGATTAGCTGTCAATTTATTCGCTTTGTATACTGCTTTTCTAATAAATTTACCAACAACCCTATTTAAAAACCTCCACCTCCCCCAAAAGTAGTAAATAATCTCATCAAACCTCAGCGTACCTACCCTACGGGAAGGCGAAGCGCCTATGCGCTTCCCTCAGCGTACCTACCCTACGGGAAGGCGAAGCGCCTATGCGTTTAAAAATCCCCCTCTCACTTCCCGCAACAGCGATATTGCTTGCCTATACAACACCAAATTCACCTCATGAACCTCAACTCTTTCTCCAATCCCTTGTAACAGCGTCAAAGTCAACTCCCCCCCCAAATGTTCGCGGAATTCAGTCAAACCCCGAAACAAACAATTAATATCTTCCAATTGTGATAAATTCTGGGCCAGTTCAGGCACATACAACGTAAAACCCAACGCCAATAAAGTATTTAATATCCGTTGCCACTCCGAACAATCCAGCAATCCTATCAAATAGGAATAAGTGCTATCCAAAGCAATACCGATCGCAACTGCTTCGCCATGACGTAAGCGATAATTTGTCAAATGCTCCAGTTTGTGAGCCGCCCAATGTCCAAAATCCAGGGGACGAGACGAACCCATTTCAAAAGGATCGCCGCCATTGGCAATATGTTCTAAATGCAACTGGGCGCAACGATAGATAACCTGTTGCATAGTGTCCATATCTCGCCGCCTCAAAGCTGTGGTGTGAGAGTGGATAAAATCAAAAAAGCTGGCATCCTTAATCAGCGCCACTTTGACTGCTTCTGCAATCCCAGAACGCCAATCGCGATCGTCTAGAGTTGTCAAGAATGCAGAGTCATTTATAACTGCATAAGGTGGCGCAAATGTGCCGAGAAAGTTCTTTTTACCAAAGGCATTGATGCCGTTTTTGACGCCAACCCCAGAATCATTTTGCGCTAACACCGTCGTCGGCACCCGAATTAGACGAATTCCCCGGTGAGCAGTTGCAGCAGCATATCCTACCAAATCCAACACCGCCCCGCCCCCGATCGCTAATATGTAGGAGTGGCGACATAATCCGGCGGCTTCAATCTGTTGCTGGATTTGCTCTACTAAAGTGCGATCGTTTTTGGCAGCTTCTCCTCCCGAAATTATCATCGGTACAGCTGCGATCGCTAGTACCTCTGCATAAAACTTGGTATACGCGACTAATTGCTTCACCAATTCAGGTTGATACTTTAATATTCCTGCATCTATCACTGCAACTAATTTCTTCGGCTTTGTCTCCTCATCCGCACCAATCACTTGGGCTAAGGTGGGATTTTTCAACTCAAATAAATTTTGGGTGAAGTAAACCTCGTAGTTAAAAGTAACTGAAACACGTTGATTAATTAATCTACTTTTTTGCTTAATGTCAATTACCATATTTTTGCTTTTTAAATACTAATATTTGTGTGCAGCTTTGGTTGAAAATCTCGTTGGATAGCCATTGTATTTAAAGGCTGCATAAAAGTGTTGATTTTCTCTTCAAAAAAGCTTTGAGCATTTTCAAATTCTTGAATTAATGCCTCTCTGTCTTTCATCGCTACTAGTTTTGCCAAACGACTGTAAGTATCAGCTAAAAAGCTAATTGCATCACACCTTTGTTCTGTAGCTAGCATAATATCCACACATAAGTGAGGGTTTTGGGAAAACAAACGTTTAACAATGTCAATTTCTTGACGGTAGTTAGGAGTTGACATTGTTAAAGTCTGCTGTATATCGATTTTTGCTTCCGCTAAAAAAACACCAAGACTAAATCTACAGAAATGTTGCGTTGCTTGAACGATGACCATGATTTGATCGTGTTCTTCAGGCGTACAGACAATTAACTCTCCACCTTGACTTTTAATAAAGTCTAAAAACCATTGAAATGAATCATCGTTTCGACCCGGACACACTACCACTTTTTGTCCAAAAAACGATTTTACATTTGGGCCAAACATTGGGTGTAAACCCATGACTGGGCCAGAATGGTGTTCAAGCATTGCTTGAGTTGGCTGTGTTTTAATACTCGTAATGTCACACAAAGCGGTAGTTGGGGCGAGGTATTTAGCTGCACGCTTAATAACATCAACTGTATGTTTAATAGGAACGCTGACTAAAACTAATTCTGCCTGACTTAACAGTTGATCTGCGTATTCCCAATCATCAGATTCGAGAACGCTAACATTGTTACCTACTAGCGAAAGCTGCTCTTTAAATAATCTTCCCATCCTGCCACATCCACCGATGATGGTGATTTGTCGGGGAGTGAGATGATTTATTGCATATTTAGGAATCAGAGTAGCATGACAACTATTTAGCACACCTGCCCAAACAGACTCAGGAATACCAGCTTGGGCGAGTAGGGGAGCGACATCAGCCAGTTGTTCATCTAAAGAAGGTTGTTCTGATGCTGCTAATAATGATATGCGATCGCTCAATAAGGCGATCAACCTTTCGTCAGTTTTTTTAAGCCGATCTGAAGAAGAGGATTTCAAAGGCATTTTTCTTCCAATTTTCAAATATCAACAAGTGATTCCTGAGAACTCAATTTGGGCAACATATCCAAAGTTGTTGCTCTTTTGGCAATCATCTTAGAAAATAACTCTTCATACCGATCTAGCGTTTGCTCAAAGGAATAGTTTTCTACCGCAAACTTTCTTCCTTCACGCCCTAATTTTGCTGCTAGTTCCGGTTGATTATATAAATCCAATACCGCAGTGGCTAAAGCATCTGCTGACTCTGGCTTAACGATAATACTGCCGCCACTTTCTCGAATAGCTTTGGCAGCAGTACCAGTGGCGGGAACTGAACCCACAATTGGGCGACCACTGGCTAACAACAATGGTATTTTAGAAGGCATATTGAAAGAAATCACATTGCACTTTTGCACAATCAACCCGACATCAGCAGCTGCTAACATTTGCGGTAGTTTTTCTCGCGGTTGCAATGGTAAAAGCAATACGTTATCTGCACCACAAGCAAGACAATGTTTTTGCAACCTTTCGAGAGCTTGGGATTCGCCGGCTACGACAAAGACAATATCATTAATATGGCGCAAGCAAGCTGCTGCTTCTATTACTGTCTCCAAACCTTGCGTGAGAGCAATATTACCTGAATAAAGCACTACAAATTTACCATCGAGTTGATGGGTAGCTCTCCAATAGTTATTCTCCTTTGGTAAAGGGCGGATAAAATTTAGATTTACCCAATTTGGAATGCAGGCAATTTTATTAACAGGTACACCTTTATTTATTAAATTATCCACAAAGCCATCAGCAATCACACTAATGGTATGTGCATTTCGGTAGGCAAATTTTTCTAAAGCTTCTAGAGCGAGAATCATCAACTTATTTTTAATTAGCCCAACACGCACAGCAGCTTCTGGGAGGATATCTTGCACATTCAGGACTACTGGACAGTTGTATAGCCAACTTATTAAGGTTGCAGGTAAGCAAACGAGTAACGGTGGCACTGTTAAGAGAATTAAATCAGGTCGCTCACCCTTGAGAGCTTGTGGCAAACTTGTAAAGACAAAGCTCAACTCTAGCAGTAGCCGATCTACAAGGTTAGGTTTAGACTTAATCCGCAGGTAACTACGCTGAATTTTGACACCATTTTTCTCTTCAGTAACGTATAACTTACCCCGATAGCGATCATAAATCTGACGCTGAGGATAGTTAGGCATACCTGTGATTACCCGCACTTGGTGCCCTCGCTTCACCAGCCCTTCTGCTAGTTCAGTCATCAAAGGTGCAATACCAATTGGTTCTGGATGATAGTTGTATGAATAAATCAGAATGTGCATTAACCGTTAATGTCCTGAAGACTTGTAGTAAGGAGTAAAGTCCTTACTACAAACTTGTTTACCTATTAATTTCAACTTGACACATTACTAGCACTGTTACTCAAGCATCAGAACTCAGCACTGTTTTTGCAGTTCTTTCTCTAAACTGAAAACTGGCTTTTGTTGCCTACGTCTTTGCAATGTGACGGTAGCAGCCCCAAGTCCAAGCAATGCTAAACCCAATGCTGAACTAGGTTCCGGTACTTTCCTTGTGCCTTCTACGTTTAACACTTGGACGCGACCTTGGAAGAAATCGCCCACATAAAGCTTGCCATCTTTGAGGCTTGTACCACCCGTCCAGTTAAATCTGCCTGGTGTGAGGTCGAGGGGATTGCCAAATGGGGGGTCAGTTAATCCTGGAGGTGGAACTGGGTTGCCTGATGCATCTAGGGCTGGTTGACCGTAGGAAGTCAAGAAGTTACCGTTTTTATCAAATACCTGAACGCGACTGTTGATAGAATCAGCTACATAAACATTCTCTTGGTCGTCCACTTCGATGCCAATTGGCTGAAGAAGCTGTCCAGGTCCGCTACCTGCTGAACCAAATGTGTACAGAGGTTTACCATTTGGATCGAGTACCTGAACGCGGTTGTTATACTGGTCAGCTACATAGATATTTCCACTAACTGGGGAAATTCTTGTACCGGCTACACCTTGGAATTCTCCAAGTGCAGTGCCAGTGGTGCCACCAATAACACCAATTTGCTTTCCGTCTGATGTGAATTTAAGGATTCTTTCGCCGTTAAAATCACCAACGTAAACGTTGCCAGTTTTGTCAAATGTTACACCCGATGGTCCAAAGAAAAATCTACCTGGTATGAGAGGGGTAAATTCTCCATTTGCAAAGGATCTAATAAAGTTACCCTGAGAATCGAATTGATTGATGCGGTTGTTGTAAACATCACCTGCATACAAATCCCCTGTTACGGGATTAAAGTCTACAGTTGTTGGCTCGTCAAACTGTCCGGGCCCTGTGCCGCCGGAGCCAATTGCTCCAATATACTGACCGCTTGGACTAAATTTTTCAATTTTGTCACCGAGGTTGTAGTTAGGAGTACCATCCGGGTTAACACCGCGTCCGTTAGATATAAGGGTATTCCCTTGGCTATCCACCGCTATGCCTTGGGGAACAAACAGTTGCCCAGGGCCGAAGCCAGGACTGCCGATACTTCTGTCGTAAGTTAATGTTATAGCCTTGGCTTGGGCTGCTGTTGCCAACACCAAGAATCCAGTACCGAGAATGCCGATTGAGAAATTTTTGACTAATCCCATGAGTTTGAAGTCCTGGTTGTATGAGTTATACTCTTTCCTAGACTAATATTTGTTACCAGTCCCAATTTGGGAACCCGGTAATTTAGGCTGCTGCCTCTTGTTTGAAATGCAACTTTCGGTGTGAGGCAGCAGCCTATTCTGTAAGCGAATGCTTACAGAGCCAGGTAAAGAGGAATCAGACAGTCTCTGCTTTGGCTAATTCTTTGCTGCGTTTGCGCTTCAGCATTGAAGTTGCACCTAAAGCACTAGCAACTATCAGACCTATTGAAGAGGTGGGTTCGGGAACTTTGGTTACTCTAGGATCAATCTTGATAACTTGTCCTGTTCCTGCGAGTCTGGCTCGGTTTGAAATATATAAATCACCATCAGGGCCAAAAGTGATGCCAGAAGCAGCTTCTAGTCCATCACCACTCCAAATCGTTTCACGAGTACCATCAGTGCCTATTTTGATCACAGAACCACTAATATCACCAGTGATAATACCGCCCTGTTGAATTTCTTTCCATTCGGAATTATTGATGTGTTGCAAAGCATACAAATTGCCATCTGGGTCATAAGCTACGCCAGTTAGCTGTGTAAAGCCATCGGCGATAACTTTTGATTGCAAGGTATCGGGGTCAAAGCTAAAGATACGTGCTTCTTTCTCTGGATAGGGAAAATAAGTGTATTCGCTGACTGTTAAACTGCCATCTGGAGCAACGGTAATACCTGTAGGTACTGATTGCTGTGTAATTGGCAGCGCAGATGGATCTACATCTGGGGGAAGGTCAGGGAATTCAAGTTTATTTCTATCTATCAGTTTCTGAGGGACTGCGGCTACATTCTTAATACCACTGCCATCGAGTCCTACAGAATATATACTGTTTCCGCCCCCATCAACTACGTAAGCAGTCTCACCTTTAATTGCAAAAGCATAGGGGTTGGAAATCAAATCAGTCCCATCAGGATTAAATGCAGTTTCATAAGCTGCAAAATCGGCAAGAGTTGTCAACCCACCAGTGTTTAAGTCTACTTTGTATAATTTTCCGAGGTCAGGCGATTTTAAAACGGTATCACGATTGGTTGGATCACCTGCAAGACCCGTCAAAAGATAAGCGTTACCTAGAGAATCAAATTTGAAGTCCGCAGGCCCGGCTGCTTGTTCGCCAGAGGGGGATAATGCTAGAGAAGTCAGATCGGAAATTATATTTGTTTTTGTACCGTCTTTAGCAATTTTGACTAGGGAGCCATTCTGACCAGCACATAAAGGAATATACCCCGCGCTAGGTGATGCAATGCATCTTCCGTCTTTTCCATCACCCCCAGAACCGCTTTCTGTAACATAAAGATTGCCGCTAGAATCAAAGTCGATTCCGCGTGGGTTACTAAGACCATCACTAACTACCGTTAGGCTTGCAGCTTCGGCTGCTTTTGGTACAGAAACGCCAGCAATACAAACAGTTAAAAGTGTAAGAGTAAATGATTTGAGTTTCATACCTTTGGAGATTGAGAGTTAAATAAGTGGAAATTTTTATGGTTTTAAAGACAACGATTCTCGGTCTTTAAGGAACGCAGGGGAAATGCCCTTTTTGAGAGGCACTGATATTCAGTAAACCATAAATTTGTAAAAATTAACGTAAAGATAAGCGTTCCAGCCCTTATAAAGAAGCAGGTAAAAAGCATTGGTTTAACAGCTATCACCTGTATTGTTACTAGTAGCATCAGCTGAAATGCTCACTAATCAGTTGTTTTGTGGTATGCCTGCATTCAACTGAAATGTCCACTTGTCTTGACTTCTAAAAAACTTTTTGGTTTACTGAATATTGCTTTGAAACTCTTTACTTGAACGCGACGACTGCATGTATAGGAGGTTTGGTAGCTCTCTTCTTGTGCAACCAACCAACGCCTAAAGCACCGATCGCTAATACGCCTAAAGCAGAATCAGGTTCAGGAACAGATTTGATATTTTCAATTCTGAGAATTTGTCCTTCTCCTGGGCGATCGCCTCGGTTTGTGACGTATACTGCACCATCAGCACCAATAGTCAAGGCGCTAGGCGACTCTAATCCATTCCCACTCAGAAGAGTTGTGCGTGTCCCATCGGTAGCTATTTTGATTACAGAACCATCAAAATTACCCTTCCAGGCTGACTGATTGGCGTACTGCAAAGCATATAAATTGCCCTCAGTATCAAAATCCAAGTCTGTGAGTTGGGTAAAGCCATCGGCGAAGACTGTTGGTAAACCATCAGCGCCGACTCGATAGATTTTTGCCCCACCTTCAGGGAAGGGAAAACCAGTAAATTGGCTGACATAATAAGCACCATCAGGGCCTTTTGTCACACTTGAGGGTACTGGTTGAGTTGCAAACTGCGATCGCACTACTTCACCTTGAGATGGCACTTGTGCAGGTTCATTGGATGGGGAATCAGAAGGTGGAAAGACTGGATTAGTCAAGATGTCTTGGGGAAACGCAACTATCGCCTGCAAATTATTACTAACAGTATTAAAACGGAGTAAGTCGTTTGCACCTGCATCAGCTACAACCAATTTATTACCATCTATTACAAAACCCAAGGGATTGCTACCGACATCACCACCATCGGGATTATTGGCGAGTTCATAGTTAGCTAAATCTGCAACACTCGTCCAGGAATTGGTTTTAAAGTCGGGAGCAATGATTTTACCGAGGTCAGTGTAACCTAAATTGCGATCGCGAAAGGCTGGATTAGCCCCATACCCAATCAGAACATAAGGTTTACCCTTCGGATCGAATTGGATATCACGAGGGCCAGCGCCTCCAGTACCATCTGGTAATGCTAAGGAAGGGAGTCCTGTAAGTATCCGCTCGGTTTTACCATTCTCAATTTTGGTAACTGCACCACTTGTGCCATAGCATAAAGAATCGCCTTGACCACTTGGTGGTGGAACACAAGCGCCACTTCCCCCGATTCCCGCTTCTGTAACATAGAGATCGCCATCTGGGCCAAAGCTCAGACCACCGGCATTATATAGACCGTCGGCGATTACTGAAAAGGATGCGGCTGACGCAGCTTTCATTCCCGAAAAAGCAGCAACACAAAAAGTGAGGATAGTAATAGTAAGTGGCTTGAGTTTCATGTGTTGCAATACAGGTAATCGTGGGGAATTTAGGGGTGAATTTTAAACGCAGAGAACGCTGAGGGAAGCGCAGAGTAACGCCGAGATTTTAGTTGGTAACTAGTGATTCTGGAGTTTTTGGCAGGTAGCTCATTCCTCGGTCAAATGATTTGAGGTTGCCAGCTTTGGCTTCGAGTAAACGTTTTATGTTCATGCTCTCAGCCCCAAAGTCTTCAATTTGAAGTTTGCCGTGGGTAACAGTTCCATCTGTTTTCCAGAATGTAATTCGATGCAGGATAAAACCAGAGGCTTCTGGATCTGCGAAAGAGTATGCGGTTGGGATAAGTAAGGCTACAGAGCGCTGATAATATTCGTAGTCTGGATAAAAATGTTCTTGTTCAAGCAAGTAGTATTTACTCAAAGAATGAACTCGTACAGACACTTTTACTTTTTGGTCATATTCATCTTTGAATTCACCTGATTCAGAAGTGATATCACCATTTGGTCGCAGTAAATGCGCCCACTCATCTACATTTTTTAAGTCCTTTAAGTATTCAATGCCGATTTCAATTGGGGCATCAACATAAATGGTGTCTGTATCGATAAAGTGGCTTCCTTTAGCTGCTGAGGTCAGACCAGCTTTACGTTCCAAATTACCTTTGAGAGAACGACACTCGGAAGTGTGTACTGTGTGAATTCCCTGCATAATCATCTGAGTCTGCCGTTTGGGATCGACAAAGCTCAACCAGTGAAAATACACGCCTTTTTCATCTGTCCCCGGTTCGATATAGTCTGTAGGAAACAGTAAAACAGGGTAAACCTGATAATATTTCTGATACTCTAATCCACAGTGCCACTCAATGCCGTAGAAAAGTGGATTTTCTAGTTTTTTAACGTGATAGTAAAGATTTTTGTGATAACCGGATGCAGTTCCGAGCCAGGTATCTTCATCAATTTGCTCTTTCATCCGGCTGTAAAGCGTCCATTCATCTAAATTCTTTAAACTACAAAGGTAGTCAAAGGCGCTCTCTGGTGAAGTCGCAATGTAAGCTGATGTCGCAAAGGTATTTTTTTCCACTTTTCACTCCTTAAGATAATAACAATTAAGCTGCGATCGCTTTAGTCTTGGTTCGCTTATTATTGTTGATCCGGTCTTCTGCTAATCGTCTGGCAGCATCGTTGGTACTAACTCCCTGCTGTTTAGCAATATCAAAAATTGCTAATAGGGTGTCATAAATATTATGCACTTGCTTGAAAGCTTTTTCTTCGTCATAACCAATCATTTCATTGTAAACATTGATTAGCCCTCCGGCATTAATTACATAATCAGGGCTGTAAAGAATCCCTTTTCTGGCAAGCATTTGACTATGTAGTTGCTCATTCTCCAATTGATTATTAGCTGCACCAGCAATAATAGAAGCTCGCAGGAAAGGAATTGTATGACTATTAAGAATTCCTCCTAAAGCGCAAGGAGCAAATATATCTACATCAAGAGCGTAAATTTCTGTTGGTTCTACAATAGTTGCGCCAAAAAGCCGTTTTACCTCTTCTACTTTTACTGGGTCTACATCGCTAACAAAAAGCTTGACATCATGCTCATGTAAGTGGCGGCAGAGATTTTTACCAACATTTCCTAAGCCTTGAACTGCAACTTTCATTCCATCAAGTCTTTTGCTTTGCCAACGAGACTCCACAGCAGCTTGAATTCCGAGAAAAACTCCTAGTGATGTTATCGGAGCAGGCCCGCCAGACTTTTCTGATACCCCAACAACATGTTTAGTTTCTTGACTAATTGTCCGCACATCGTCAGGAGTAATATTGACATCTTGTCCGGTAATAAAACGTCCATTCAGACTATCAACAAAACGTCCGTAAGCTCTCAACAGATCATCTGTTTTATTTTCAGGATTAGCGATAATGACTGCTTTTCCCCCACCAGCCGGAATGTTGGCACAGGCAGCTTTATATGTCATCCCACGGCTTAGACGAAGTGCATCTTTTAAAGCAGCTTCTTCGTTGAGATAAGGCAAGAGTCTTGTAGCTCCCATCGCTGGGCCCAAGGTCGTGTCATGGATAGCAATAATTGCCTTAATTTCGGGATTTTTACCATGACAGAAGAGAACTTGTTCGTGACCCATTTCTCTAACAGTTTCAAATAGCAGCATCTTGACCTCTTGATATTGTTTGGGATTGGTTAGAGAAAGTAATGACCATTACAAAATGTAAAGATATAAACACAAAATGAGTCTCGAATATTAAGATAAGGTGAAGTAAGAATAAAGTAGCGTTCAAAAATCAAAAATTTGAAGTTCCAGTTTTTGCGGGGTAGTTGTTGGCTGGAAAAGAATTTTTATCGTTTCTCAATTGCTACTTTATCCTTTGGTGAGTTGACAAAGAGTGCGGATAGATATATTAATCCGATCTACGTTGCAAAGTCCGCCTGATTGAGGTGTCTTAGTGTCTAATAAGAATTGAATGAGATTGCCAGCTTTTAAAATCAAATCATTGGAAATGAAACTTGCTTGGCTGAATTTTTAGCCTGACTTGATTTGACTCCTTGTGCAGCCAAACTTTTATTACGTCCACCAGAGGGTGCTGGGCGATCAGCGTCAATCACTACATCAATCAGAAAGGGAACATTTGATGCGATCGCTTGTTCTAATGCCGCTTCGATATCTGACTCTCTGACGACTACGATCGCTTCTGCTCCCATACCACGAGCAATCATGGCGAAGTTTGTTGGTGGAAGTGTTGCATCTGCACCCTTTAATCCCAAGATTTTCATCCCTTGATGGCACATGTTGTAACGCGCATCGTTGAGTACAATCCAGATTGCGGGAATTTTGTATTTCACGGCTGTGCTGATTTCGTTATTCATCAGCATTGCCCCATCGCCTACAATCCCTACAGCCTTGCCATTGTTCGCCACTGCTGCACCCAACACTCCGGTGACGGCGTGACCCATTGCTCCAACTCCGGTGCTGACTCGGTAACGATTGGCTTCGGCAAATTGCAGTAGATGAGTTGACCAAGTAAAGGAGTTACCGCACTCTGCCATTACTACCGCATCGCTATCTTCAACAATTATCTTTTGAATTGCTGCCATCAATACTTCTGGTCGCACTGGATAATCTACGTCTGGAGCAGGTTCAATTGCTTTGTGTTCTGGACGAGGTAGCGACAAAGTTGTGGAACGAGGAGCATCTGGTAATTGCTGCAATAACTCTTCTACAAAAGCTTTGATGTCAGACCGAACCCCGAAAGTTTCAACGTGTGGATAGGCTACACCTGGCACTTCTGGGTCAATATCTACATGGACAAAGCCTCCTTTTGGAACCAGAGCCGAACTCCAGAAGGAAGTCGGTTCACCAAGGCGGGTTCCTAATACGAGTGTGCGTAATGGAGGTTGTTCTTCCATATAAGTCAAGACGGAAGCATGACCGCCTAAACCTGTAACACCCACAAACTGGGGATGATCTTCGGGGAAGATACCTTTACCACGGGGTGAACACATGACGGCTGCTCCAGTTTTTTCAGCGAGTTCAAGGATTTCCTCTGCTGCGTCACGCGCACCGAAACCAACCCAGATGGCAAAGGGGCCAGATGATAATAACTCTACAGATTTAGCGATCGCTTCTTTTGAAGCAGTCATCGGAAACGGAGTAACATCTAATTGAGGTAAAGCTATATCCTCAACTAAACTTGTCTGCACAGCGGTGGGAATACTCAAATGGGCAACAAATCCGCCTGGTTGCGCCATAGCCAAAGCCAATTTACGAAAAATCTGCGGTAGTTGAGACGCAGATTCAATAGTGATTGCATAGTTGAATAGCGCTCCTGAGGTAAAAATCCCTCCACTTGGCAAGGTGTAAGTGCTGGTTTCTTGAATAGCCCAACGTCCACGCTGCGGTGCTGAGGTGCAAGCTGACAGCAAAATTACCTTTGCACCTTCACCACGAGCCGCAAATAACCCAGTCAGGGCATTGGTGATCCCCGGCCCTGCTGTGGTAAAAACTACAGTAGGGCGATCGCTAGCAAAGTATGCTTCAGTCGCTGCAAATGCGGCTCCGGCTTCATGGCGGAAGTTCAACACTTCTATGCTGCTATTTGACAGCGCACCCCAAAGGCTTGCCATCGCACCACCTGCGACACCAAAAGCGTAGCCTACTCCCAAATTTTCCAACATCTGAGCGATCGCATCGGCAACTGAGAGTGTTGGAGCTATTTCATCGTTTAAAAATGGCTGAATTTTCCCATTCTTCTCCGATTCATCAAGCTGACGGGAGTCAGACACAGATTCTACATATCTGTTTGCTGCAAGTTCCTTGTATGGCTCAGTGGTGATGAGAGGAGAGTTTGAACCAGTATAGTTTTGACTCATTAGTTTCACGTAATTACAAAAAGTTACACAAAGGCTTTTTAGTTTACAATCACAGCGCTAGAAATATTTAATACAAACAACTCTGTTGTTTCTTGCAGCTATGACCTAGCTTGGTCGATAGTAGAAATGATTAGTCACTGCTGATTGATGCTTATGATGCGCAGTACCAAAAAATTTTTACCAAAAGCATACAACAGTTGAGGCTGTGCTTCTTATGATCAGAATAAAGGAGATAAAGACCGTTGGGCAATCAAAAATCTTTTGATGAAGGTGTCAAATTTTTCGCTTCTAGTGTGATGATTGCAGTGCTGAAGTAGGTTGGCGGGAATAAACCAAATCATCTAAAGGTATGTAAACGAGCAACTAAGCTGAACTCAAACACATCTCATAATTTTTACAAAGCTTTACATAGTTACCTTTAATTGCACCCATTCACTTATTTAACCGCCTGGGAAAATTCTTAACTTTATGATAATTACTATGATAAAAATCTATTTGCAATGAAAAATCTTTTGATGAGGGTGTCAATTCTTTAGTTTTTATCGTGATTGTGACATTTCCAACTTAGTCATTCTGAAAGATTGATATTCTGCGATCGCAGAAGCGGCACATTACCAAATTTACAATAGAAAATCTTTTGATCTGATTGTCAATTCTTTTGCTTTAGGACTTACACAACTAACTTTTCATCCGAATTAAAGCATGAAGCGATTTAGCGGTATTTATATTGCTACCAAAAACTCTTTGAGTCAATTATTTGTAACGAGAAAGACATTAATTTTTAACTTTTTATCTTTTTATATTTCTTTTGAGAGATGACAAAGTATTCAGTACGTAGTTATTTTCTAAAATATGTTTTCTATGACATAAAATCCAGCAATATATGCTTAGTATAAGATCAAGTGTTTGTTTATCACAAAACAAACACTAAATTATACCTAAAATTATACGTATTTTTACGATACAATTGTACTTCTTACGACAGATGACTAAGCATATTATTTTATAGTTAGATATCTGAGAGAGTAAATTAAGATAAATTAAGTAAATAAGTTGATCGGTGAAATTTGCTCATTTAAGCCAGGCCCAGCACTGCACATCGCTTTTATGTTGAAAATCAAACGAATCTACACTAGTACAGCACGGCGTAAATCTAACTACTATCTCAATTAACCAGACAAATAGGAGCAATTCATGAATTGCCTCTACTCAAGCAACTGGTTAAAGGCAGGCAAACTTCCGCCACAGTGTACTACTAGTTCACTAAAGTCCTTGGTGAGGGAAAAGTTAAAGGATAAAAACTTTTATTCTTTAACTTTTTCCCAGTCGAAACCCAGCAATTTTAGGTTGGTGAACCATTTAGTTAGTTTTGGTGCAGGACTAATTTCAATTTAAAATATTTTTTCTACTTATAGATTAAGAGTTTTTAACTCTTATCTAATAAAGTTTATTGACTAATCTGGATTTGATTTGTCTAAATTTTGTGCGGACATAAAAAGCTGTTTAAGTCAATAGTAAAGTTTTTTAAAAATTTAGTTTTTTTTTAGAAAAATTTGGTTCAATAATTCACATTCTTCTGGTATAATAAGTTTTGTTAAGATTATTAATAAAATTTTTTAGTACGTTAAAAAATTTTATTTTTTAACAGCCGAATAGTGCACCAAAGATTTAGGAAGTTATGATTTTTAACTCATTAATAGCTATGGTGCTGATCGATTACCAGGAGGAAGTAGGAATATGAATTCTGGCGAATATACACTAGCTAGATCAAACAATCAATGGGCACTACAACCAGAAATAGAGATGAAGTTTGCTCACTTGCTGATAAATCAAGCTGTAGATGCGGCTTTCTGTTTAGGAGCAAACGCACAGTTTCTTTACGTCAACGATGCTACTTGCCTGATGACTGAGTACTCCCGTGAGGAATTACTTTCCATGAGGCTGCATGATATAGACGTAGACTTTTCTCTACACAATTGGTCAGATATTAGCTCACAAGGTTTCCTTACCTTTAAATCTCGCTACCGGACAAAAGGAGGTCGGATATTTTTGGTAGAAATATCCATGAACTATGTCAAACACCAAGATATGGAATTTGGCTGTGTTTTTGCTCGTGATCAAACTGATGAAATAGTAGAATTGAGCGTACAAAAGTGGACTGATGAATTAAGGGATGCCAAAGACAATTTGCAACAAGAATTTTCTCAACTCAAGGTAAAAGAAGTAGAGCTAGAAACATCCCTATCTTTACTTCGTTCTACTCTCGAATCTACTGCTATTGGTGTTGTTGCAGTTAACTTTCAGGGAGATATTCTGAGCTTTAATCAGAAATTTGTGGAGATGTGGCAGATCCCCGAGTCTCTAATACTATCCAATAAATGTCCTCGATGCAAAGCCTTTTTTGAGAACCAACTTAAAGATTCACAAGCCTTTAGTCGGCTGATTTGGGAAGTGTCTAGCCAATCTGATTTTGAGAGCTACGACATTCTGGAGTTGAAAGATGGGAGAGTTTTTGCACACTACTCAAAACCTCAGTGGATCGAGGGCAAAATTATTGGTAGAGTGTGGAGTATTTGGGACATTACTGAATCGAAACAAACTGAAGAAGCATTGCGGCTGAACGCAGCTAGATTTCGGACTTTAGCAGAAACGACAGATGCCAGCACTTTTCTGATTCAAGGCACGCAGCTTTGCTACATAAATCCAGCAGTGGAAAAACTCACTGGCTACACAAAAGAGGAACTGCTAACAGACTTTGGACTGCGCCGACTGATTAAAAGCAAAAAACGTAGGCAGGTACGCAACCAGGTAGAAGCAGGTGACTTTGAATACCAGGAGATGAATATTCTGACAAAAAACGGCACGGAGCGCTGGCTAGCTTGCGCGGTTGCCATGCTAGATGGAGTTCTCGATTTTGGAGGAAAACCAGTCGAATTGATTGCAGGTATCGATATTACCGATTACAAATATGCGGAATTAGGTCTTAACCAAGCTTTAGAACAAGCAAAACAACTTAGCGAACTTAGAGCGCGTTTTCTTTCTATGGTCTGTCATCAATTCCGGACTCCGCTGAATATTGTTTCATTTTCTAATAGTTTGCTAAAGGAAGAAGTAGACAAACGTACACAGAAGAAAATACAACCATTACTCGATCACATTCAAAAAGCTACCGAACAACTCAGCCAAATGTTGGATGATATTTTGTTCTTCTCTAAGACAGAATCAGCAAAAATCAACTGTGAACCCAAACCACTTGATTTAGTTGAGTTTTGTAATGATTTAGTTGCACAAATGCAGATGAGTGTTAGCCAAATCCCGATTAACTTTGTAAGTCAAGATAACTCTCTAACAGCCTGCATAGATAAAAAACTGTTAGAGCCTATTTTGAAGAATTTGCTCGATAACGCAATCAAGTATTCTACCTCCAACATGGCAGTTGATTTGAAACTATATTGCAAAAATGAAAAATTAATTTTCCAGGTCAAAGATAAAGGTATCGGTATTTCAGTAGCAGATCAAGAACGAATATTTGAGCCATTTTACCGTGGTAGTAATATTGATCATATACCTGGTACTGGACTAGGACTATCGATTCTTAAAACCCTTGTAGATTTACATCACGGTCAAATCTCTGTAGAAAGTCAACTTGATGTGGGCACTACATTTACTGTGATGTTGCCATTAATCAAATCAGAGTTGACCAGTTCCGAGTTATGAGTGTTGAAATGAAGATAATTGTTAATTCACAAATTATCAATCATAACTCTCGGAACGAAGTAATTAATCTCATGCCTATTTACATACTCACCAAAGAGTCTAGTAAGTAGCTTCTGCAAAAAGTTATGGTAATAGAAAATTATGTCTGAATCGTCAAAGAAAATTCTCGTCATTGAAGATGATAACGTTACCCGCAATCTTTATTTAAAGAGTCTTGAGGCTAAAGGTTTTGATACGATAGGTGCTGCCAACGGTGTTGCTGCTATCCAACAAGCACAAGAGCATATACCCGACTTAGTGATTTGCGATATCACGATGCCTGATATGGATGGTTATAGCGTTTTAGCTACGCTACGCCAAGATCCTGTTACAGCAATTATTCCTTTCATTTTTCTGACTGGCAGTAGTACCAGAGCAGATGTTCGCAAAGCTATGGAATTGGGAGCAGACGACCATCTTAGCAAACCCTCTACAATAGACGAATTGCTCAGAGCGATCGCTACTCGCTTGCAAAAGCAAGCTACTCTCCAATACTGGTGCACTATTCAATTGGAGAAAGCTGCAAAATCAGTATTTGCGGGTAATACTACAGCGCTCGCTGGACGTGTTGGCGTTGGCGTTGGTATTGGTGTTGGCGTTGGCGATAGGGAAGCAGTAGCGACGTTAAGAGCGTCAGCCTCTGGTAGAGAAGCCTCTGGTAGAGAAGCCTCTGGTAGAGAAGCGATGATCCCTGATTCGTCAATCTTTCCCTGCATTCCCCAATTAAAAGAAGTGTTCGACTTTATCGAAGCTCATTACGATCAAGGAATTACTTTGTGTGATGTGGCTGTTGCTGTTGGTTACTCACCTGCTTACTTAACTAACCGAGTAGCAAAGCAGACAGGAGAGACTGTAAACTGCTGGATTGTCAAACGCCGGATGGCGGGAGCTCGTTTTTTACTCCAAAATAATAATGAGACAGTCGAGAAGATAGCAAAAGCATTGGGCTATCAGGATGTGTCTCATTTCTCCCGTCAGTTTCGCCAACATCACGGTTTACCTCCCCAGGCTTGGCGCAAAGAGCATCAGCTTGTATCGCAAAAACAGGTCACACTCTGCTAAAAGTGCTGAAAGCAGAAATACAGCATTGCCCATTCTCCCTTATCCTCAAAAGACTACCGAGTTACCCAATTCAAATAAATAGTTGCGTAAACTCATATATTAAATCCACCCTGCCCTTACGTAACATGGCTGGATCTAATCTTTCGGTAGTGTTGCAAGTCATCAAGACAACTAACCGTTGCTGCATCTGAATACCAGAGTCATCAATTACACTCTGATACAAAGTCCCATCCAGCAAACTCAGAATGTGTTCGGTTTTGTTATTGTATTGCGCTACCTCGGAAGCACGATTTTGCGCTAGATTATCAGCTTCGTTAATAACGATACAAATACGCTCTATGTAAGTTGGGGGGACAAAATTAGCGATCGCATCATGATCTAAAATAAAAATTACATACCCTAAAGGTACAAGAATTTCTTTTGCTACTGCTTGTGTCCAGACTGTTTTACCAGTACCTGGTTGCCCATGTACAACAACTGCTAACTGGTTTTGATTCAGAATTGCTTGCTGTACAGAATCAGTAAAGTTTTGAATATCTGCGGGGAATGTCCGAATGGGAAATTGACTATGAACTTTGCCTACACGACTTTGATATCCACTTAGCATTACTGCTAAGTCGTAAGTCGCTTTGTTAATTAGTGGCGCGAGATTTTTCGCCATTAAACTATATTGTCGTCGCCCGCGATCGTAGGGATCAATTTGCAACCAAATGTCATACTTAGACCAGTAAGCGTAAACAGTATTAATAACGTCTAGGCGTTCCCAGCTAACGAATCTATCTATAGGAAAGTAAAAATCTCTTTCTGAGTAATACTGGGTAATAATATCGGGATTACCCAACACACCTAAAACTCGCAGTACAGTAATTTCTTGCAGTCGATTAAGAACATAATCAATGGGAATACTACTACGACTGACAAATTGGACGATGGGCGTTTCCGTACTCAAAACATCTTTGTAGCGATGATCTGGTGATTGAGGATCTGGTGTAATGTAATTCCAAAATTTTTCAACTTCGTAGCGGGTATTATCAGATACAACACTTAATAAATTTGCCCACCAAGCATAATTATTCCGTCCTAAAACATCAGCAATATTACTTACTAAATTAAAACTTTTTTGAGTTAATTCGCGGGAGTCACTGTACAACAGTTGCCACAAAAACCCCCAGTCTAATTCTCGGTTAAACGGTCGCCAGCCACAAGCAAGTAAGCTTTGCCGAGTATTATTTGTAGGAGTGCCTTCATTGCTTCTAAAATAGTCAAAATCCATATTTATCGGTTATGCAGCGTTAATTAAGTTATTTTGTGTTAAGTAGGAAGTTTTGAAAATTTTTTCTCGTAATATCAACTAATTGCGTGCAAATGGCAATTTTATTTCCACTGTACTGGCGAAGAAGTCTTTTTAATCTAACTCATTACTTCTGTAATATAAAATACTACAAAAAACTACTTATGTCAACTTTTTTGACAAACCAATTGGTAAGTGGCTGTTTACTTTTAGCGATTGATGCACCTGCACAACTTATCCGTCTGTAGATGAGGACTTATGTTACGTCCGTGGAATTGCCCACCAGAATTCCCTACATCCCAAAAATAAAATTTTCGCCCTTTTGAATTTATGACAAAAGGGCGAAAGTTTTGCGGGGATTTCCCTCTTCCTCAGCGCCTCTGCGGTTCGATTCTCATGCTGATTGTGAAAGTGCAGTAGCCCATTATACAGAGGCTCAACTGCGGCAATATTAACCTTGCAACTATATCAACAAGTAAAAACTCCATAGATACTTGAACACTAAAGATAGCCATCTATGGTATAGAAATGTATAGAATCTTGTCAAAATATAAAATATAGTTGTTAAATGCACACATTTCTCGCTTCTTCCTCAATGCAGCGGTCTTTACCACCAAATCACTTTCAGCCTATGAAGATTGTCGCACTGGGGGATAGCTTAATTTATGGATTCGGCGACCCGGAAAAAGGAGGCTGGATTGAGCAACTACGGCGATGGTGGATGTTGCCGGATAGTGCCGGTCATATTCTTTATAATTTAGGGGTAAGAGGCGATCGCACGCAACAAGTAGCCCAAAGACTGGAAGTTGAATTTCGCCACCGGGGTGAACTGCGAAATCGTGTTCCTGATTTGATTATTTTATCAGTAGGCGTGAATGACTCAGCACGGTTAGCGCGTCCCGATGGTCGAAGTTACACAGATTTTACCTTATTTGAAAAGGAAATTGCGTCTCTGCTAGATTTAGCACAGCAACTCTGTCCTGTATTATTTGTGGGCATGGTGCCAGTAGATGAAGCCAAAATGCCATTTTTAGATTGTTTTTACTATAATCATGCCGACCAGCACCGCTACAAAGAAGCAACTCGAATTGCTTGCACCAAACGGCAGATTCCCTATTTGGATATTTTTGAGCAATGGATGGAACGCGGTGAAAGTTGGCGACTCAAACGCTTGAGTGAAGATGGACTTCATCCCAATACTCTAGGTTATCAAGCTTTGTTAGAAGATGTAATCAATTGGGATGCCATACCTTCAATGGGCTTTGCCAATGCAGCTTACCATTCTAAATTTGATTATTACCTGAAACCATCCTAATAATATAGATGTGTTGGTGCTTTGGGGCTAGCTAATATTCTCATATTTGCTATCCTCGCAAAAAGCACCACAATTTTCGTTACTTCTTAATTAAGCAAGTCAAAATCTATCTATAAAAACTCTAATTTCTTTATTATTCATAACTCCTAACTCCTAACTCTTAACTCAGCACTCAGCACTCCTATGACACCAACTTTATTTGGTCGCTGGCAAACTCGATTATTATTACTGGTAACTGTCGGCGTACTCGTATCTTTGCCTTTTGCAATAGGTTGGATTGGGCCTGGTGCTAACTCGGTTTATTTTTGGATACTTGCTTATGTCGCCATCTTTGGCATAGGCTGGGATGTGCTTTATGACTATCTACAAAAATCCCGTTGGGATAGGGATTGGCCCGCAGTTTCTCAACTATTGGCTGGTATATGGGAATTAATATTTATATTTTGTGGAGTCAAACTATTTGGCTTTTTACCAATACCTTTACCTAAAGAAGAACTGTCACTAGGAACATTTTTATTGCATTATAGCACCGTGTGGATAGCAGTTTTTATTATTTCCCAAAGCCTGATGCGAATTATCTTCCCCCGGTGGCGTTTTCGGGGTGGGGAGTGGTTATAAAATCTTAAATTATCAAAACTAATTTAATCAAAAATTATAGTAAATTTTAGGTGATGAAACAAACTGTAGGGATGCACAGATGTGCTTCCCTACAGGCGACTGTAGTTTAAATAGATGAAAAAGGTTATAAATCGCAAATTAACAAATCATCAAAAATCATATATGGCGGTTTTAGTTTGAATGCAATATCTTGTATTGACGTACACTTGTGTGCGTTCCTAAGAACAATATGGCTTTGGATTCCAAAGCAACGCATTACTTGTTGTATCTCATCAAATTAAAAACAGCTATTTTATATTTACAAAATTGGCACTTGTGCTGATGTAGTAGTCATATATGAGTAAAAACAGGACAAGCTTTGGAGTCTAGAGAGATTCTTCAATGCAGAGACGTAAATTAAGGAAGTGCAATGTCAAATTTTGATTTGGTTATTCGGCTATTTCTACAACTTACAGTTATTTTAACCACTTGTCGCGTTGTCACGATTATAGGACGCCGCTATCTTGTTCAAACCGATGTTGTTTGCGAAATGATTGCAGGTGTCATGCTAGGGCCATCACTTTTAGGATTGATTGCACCAGATTTTCAGCAATGGTTATTTCCTAAGCTTCCCATCATCACTGCTGTCGGACTTAAAATACCCAATCCATCAATGTCGATTTTATATGCTATCAGCCAGATTGGGTTGGTAATTTATATGTTTTTGATTGGTTTAGAGTTCAATACCAAACTCTTAAAACATCATATCAAAAGTGCAAGTTTGCTATCTGCTGCCGGGATTATCACTCCCTTTATTTTAGGAGCGATCGCATCTTTTTGGTTTTATCACAATGGTGATTTCTTTCAACCAAAAGTCATGCCTTGGTCAGCCGCTTTGTATTTAGGTGCGTCGATGACAATTACGGCTTTTCCGATGTTAGCTCGGATTCTTTACGAACGCGGTCTTGTACAAACTCGCTTTGGTACTTTGGCTTTAGGTGCAGCATCGGTAGATGATGGAGTTGCTTGGTGTTTGCTGGCGATTGTGCTTGCTAGCGTGAAAAATTCTTTGAGTATTGCCATATTAGCAATTGGTGGTGGCATTTGCTATGTGCTATTTGCAATTTTTCTCGGACAACCTCTACTGAAAGCATTCACACGCATGACAAAACGCGATGCAGGTGTGAACAGACAAACCCTAACTTTGATGTTGATAATTTTGATGTTTTGTGCATGGTTTACCGATGTTACAGGCATCTATGCAATATTCGGTGCTTTTGTGTTGGGAGCAGTGACACCACGCGGAGAATTCGCCCAACAAATTCGCCAATATACAGAGTTTTTAACTACTTATTTTTTGTTACCAATATTTTTTGTTTTCTCTGGATTAAACACTCAAATTGGCTTGGTAAACACACCTACTTTGTGGGGAGTGACGCTGTTAATTATTGCGATCGCAATTCTCGGTAAAGGTGTCGCTTGTATGTTAGCTGCAAAATTAGCCGGGGAAAATTGGCGCGAATCTGCAACTATCGGCGCTTTGATGAATGCTCGTGGTTTGATGGAGTTAATCATCCTCAACCTTGGTTTAGAACAAGGTATAATTACCCCAACTTTATTCACTATCATGGTTATTATGGCAGTCATTACTACCCTGATGGCATCACCACTGATTGCCTTTTTATTGCACGGTACAAGCTATGATAAATATTCTAATTAAGTAAATTACAATATAAAATTAATTACTTAGTAATTCGGTAAAATTCTCTGCTTTAACTTTGTTTATAGAAATTTTAAATAATTTCTGAATAAAAATATCCCTGACTTCTTGAAAAAGTCGAGGTTATAAGCCACTTAGTGGAAAGCAAATCAAATAAGATTGCCATATAACCGTTATGTTTGTAGTGGTGTTTAAGCACTACTACAAACTGACTATCGATTAACTAGTTTTCTTGCTATTGTTAATTCGGAAGTTATTCGAGATGTAGCTCATAAAATCATCAGAATTGATGTTTCACGGCTGCAACTGCATCTTAACAATAATTCATATAACAACGAAGCAGAAGTTACTCTTGGTTATATTTAACAAGCTTGACATTTCCCGCTCTTTTAAAGAATTATCTTAGGGAAACCAGATAGTTAATTTTAAGGAAACCATGCACACAGTTATTCTCGTTCTGGTTGAGGTGCTGATTGTTATTGGACTTTCACGGCTCGTAGGGTTAGCATTTCGTTCCATTAAGCAACCACTAGTCATTGGTGAGATTGTCGCCGGAATTATGCTTGGCCCATCTTTATTTGGTTTAGTTGCTCCCCATCTAGCAGTTACCTTGTTTCCACCAGAAACTTTTCCTTTTCTGAATGTTTTGTCTCAGGTGGGACTAATATTTTTCATGTTTCTGATTGGGCTAGAACTAAATCCCAAATACCTCGGCGGTCAATTAGAAGTAGCAGTTTTAACTTCTCATGTCAGCATTTTGGTGCCGTTTTCTTTAGGAACATTACTAGCGGTACTACTTTATCCCCTAGTTTCCGATGCAAGTGTATCTTTTACCGCCTTCGCCTTATTTTTAGGGGCGGCGATGTCGATTACTGCCTTCCCAGTGTTGGCGCGAATCATTACTGAAAACAATTTACAAGGAACGCGTTTAGGAACTTTGGCGTTAACTTGTGCAGCCGTGGATGATGTCACAGCTTGGTGTCTCTTGGCGGTAGCGATCGCAGTTGCTCGGACTGGCGACTTTGCTGGTGCTATACCCACAATTATCGCCAGTATCGTCTACATCGGCTTGATATTGACGGTGGGACGTTGGTTCCTCAAAGGCCTTGCCAAACATTACCTCCGGGCGGGACGACTCAGCCAATTACTGCTAGCTGGGATTTATATGGGCGTGGTTGCATCGGCACTGATCACCGAACTAATTGGCATTCACTTAATTTTTGGGGCATTTTTACTGGGAGCAGCCATGCCCAAAAATGAAGATTTAGTGCGGGAATTGGCAGTAAAAACGGAAGATTTTGTCCTGATATTCTTGCTGCCCATATTTTTTGCCTACAGTGGCTTAAAAACGCAGATAGGCTTACTCAACCGTCCCGAATTGTGGCTTTTGTGTGCATTGGTTTTAGGAGTGGCGATCGCAGGTAAATATGTTGGTACTTATGTAGCTGCGCGTGTCAGTGGCATTAGTAAACGGGAAGCCTCGGCACTCGGTTGGTTAATGAATACTCGCGGTTTAACCGAACTGATAGTGCTAAACATTGGTCTAGAGTTAAAGGTAATTTCCCCCTTAATATTTACCATGCTGGTAATTATGGCATTGGTAACTACCTTCATGACCTCGCCACTTCTGGAATGGACATATCCGAAAAAGCTGATCAGGTTAGATGTAGTAGAACCGGAGTTAGAAGCAGAAACGGCTACCAGCGCTACTAATGCCGAAACTTACATTCGTCCCTACCGAATTTTGGTGCCCGTGGCGAATCCGAGTACCCAAAAAGGCTTGTTACAGTTGGCAGCAAGCATCGCTCTCAACTCCCGACATCCCGCCGTTGTTAACCCTCTGAGCTTGATTGAATTTGAAGAAGATTATGCCTTTGAAAGTACGCCAGTTGAAGCAGACCGATTAATTGCCCAGCGTCGGCAGCAGTTAGAAGAATTGATTAATACTCTCGAACCAGTAGAAATACGCTCTCACGTGCGTCCGATCGTTCGCATATCTAGTAATGTGGCACGGGAAACCGCACAGATTGCCGCCCTCAAACAAGCTGATTTAATTCTTGTGGGATGGCATCGCCCAGCTTTTAGTAGCAACCGTTTAGGTGGAAGAGTTGGTCAAATGCTTACTACTGCGCCAGTTGATGTTGCAGTGTTTGTGGACAAGGGAAGCGATCGCTTAGAAAGCTTGTTAGTGCCTTATTCGGCAAATATTCATGATGATTTAGCGCTAATAATAGCTCTGAGACTGCTAATTAACCGTGAGACTTGTCTGTTACAGGTTTTGCAGGTTGTAGCCGAAAATCAACTCAAGGATGAATTGAGTTATGAGTTAAATACGATGATGGAGCAATTACCGAGTAGTGTACGCGATCGCATCGAAATCAAAACTGTCCAAACTCCAGAGGCAATCCAAACTGTAGTCGAAGCCTCAAAAAATGTAGACTTGACAATTGCTGGTACTAGCCGCACTTGGGGTATTGAGCGTCAAACCTTGGGAAGATATACAGATCAACTAGCCATCCAATGTTCCTCCTCCTTGCTGATTACCCGTCGCTACAGTCAAGTCAGCGCTCATCTGGCTTCCGTACTTACTGAGGTTAGTAGTCAAGAGCCAACATTGAGGAGTTAAGAACATGAATCATTTCAACTTCAAATCTTTAGCTTTTTACGGAGTAGCAATAATTTCAGTGCTACTGTTGTTTAAAACTGTCAGTGCTTACGGAGAAAATAATCTCAAGGCTCCTCCTCCAGTTAGCGGTCGCTATCGTCTAACTTTAGCGGAGAATTTGCCTAACTGTGAAAAATCGGATACTCTGACGTTAAACATTCAGCAGTCAGGTATTTACTTAAATGCCTCTGTATTACCGGCAAACGCTAAAGCCGACACTGACGAAAAGCACTCTCTGGCAGGCATTTTCAGAAATCAACAATTAAATTTATCTGGGAAAGTAGGCAGATCAATCCTTTGTAATATTCCTCGCCCTCAAAACGATCCTCTGAACTCAGTCACAATTCAAATGCAACTTGTGGATAAAGCTAATATGACAGGTCAATTAACCGTAAATGGTATTCCACAAACTCTGAAATTTACGGCTGCAAAAAGCTAATTGAATGGGGAGTGGGTAGAGACGTGATTAATCGCGTCTACGGGATTAGAAGCGCGAAGTAAACAGCAATGTCAGCGCATTGTATGGGTTTTATGGAGCAAATAAACAGAATGGATCGGGGACTAAAGACTAAGCAATTTTACCAATGTGGCAAGCAGCTATTTAGCATCAGTATATTAGGCTTTTATGCAGCGATCGCCCTCGAAACTTGCACTACTGCTGCTACACCAGGGGCAAAGCTAAATAATTGGCGTTTTTCTCCCAAAACACAGCAACTCGAAATCACCCTCTCAGCAGGCACAACCCCTCGTTATTTCTACTTGGCAAAACCTTCTCGTCTAGTTGTAGATTTACCGAATACTAAGTTGGGCAAAATTACCACGCAACAAAATTATTCTGGAGCCATCAAAAGCATTCGCATTTCTCAACTGAACGCAAACGATACACGCATTGTCTTAGATTTAGCAGCAGGGACTGTTTTTAATCCCAAACAGGTACAACTACAACCCGTTTCCCGAAAAAACTCCACTCGCTGGGTGTTACGTCCGGTTATTTCTGGTAAAAAAACTACTGCCGTAAAACCAGGAAAGTCCGCAGCTTCAGCCAAGAAACAACCTCAAACACTTCAAAAGCCGCCTAGTAACCCACCTGTAACTACTAATCCACAATCGCCCTCACTCACAGTTCCGACTCCATCCAATGAACTGCCCTCAACTACTACTAACTCAGGGCAGCCTTTTGTCACCGTACCTCCTTTAAATTCAAATACATCCTCTCAACAACCTGCTTCGATTCTTCCCCCTCCTTCTTTCCCAAATCAACCTGATAATTTAAATAACATTCCTCCTTTGGGAATATCGGAATTTCCAGTTCCAACAATCCCCAATGCTCCCGATCCCCCGATCATTGAGTTTGGTCAACCTTTACCCAAAACTAAATAAAAATACGGAATTGGGCATGGGGCATGGGGCATGGGGCATGGGGTATGGGAAATCGAACCAATGCCCCATTTGCTATGCGCTATGCCCTAATACAATGAATTATTTTTTTCCAACTAATTCCTTTACCTTGTTGATGATGCCGACTGGATCGATACCTTGATATGGGTACTGTTCCCACAAACCGCCGCAACCTTCTTTATAAGTTCCAAGATGGGCATATTTGGGAGTCAACCCCCGCTCTAGTAGCCAAGAGCCGAAACGACTACCTAAGCCAGTGCGACGGTTGAAGGGTTCTACTACAAGCACAAAAGGAGCATTACCAACTTTGGTAATCATTTCTTCATCAATGGTGTTTAAAGTTGTTTTGCTAATCAAACCAACGTCTAACCCTTCTTGCTTCAGACGCTCTACAGCATCAACGGCACGATAGAGAGCATCGCCAAAACTGATAATGTAGCCTTGTGTCCCTTCTCGTATAACCTCATCTTTACTAGGAACAAATTTGTAGCCACTTCCAAAGAAGTCATTGCCGTTGCTGTCCTTAATGTTGGGCACTTTGGAACGGGTGGAGAAAATAAACCGCAGTCCCGGCTCAAAGAACACAGCTTCTACACAAGCTGTCATTTGATTATTATCTGCCGGGAAGTACAACTGTGTTGGGTAGCCATCATCCAAGCCATTGTCGGCAAACATATTATTTATACCAAAGTGGCAGCTGTTATCTGCCATGTCATCTATACCCGCATGGGAAAAATGACACAGAACATTGGAATAGTTCAGCCGTGCCATCGTGATTTCTGAGATACACATTTCTAAGAAGGCGCTGAAGGTCGCAAAAATACCTTGCTTGCCCTTGTCCATCCCGAATCCGGCCATAGCAGAGAAGTTGCTCCGTTCCATAATGCCGGAGGAAATAAATATTTCTGGGTATGTTTCATGAATTATCTTCAAACCGCAGGAGCCTTCTAAGTCGCTATCAATGACCTTGACTTTTTCTTTACGCTCCGCTTCACTCATGCGACTGAGGACACCCACCACGGCTTCACCAAACACACTACGGTTAGCGCCCCATTTGTCACCAGAACCCAGAAACGTATATGTTTGTTTGGGTTTCTCAATACTTTTAAGGTATTCGACAGCCGCAGTTTGTCCGCGAGATTCTAGATACTTAACTGCTAAATCTACAGGAATTACATCATGGCCATGAATGGAACCTTCTAAACCTTCAATACCAGGACACATCGGGCGTTTATTGATTAGAGCGATCGCTCCAGGAGTATTCACAGCTTCGCTCAGGCGACGGTATAAATCGTCTAAGTCTTCCCCGTCTCCCTGAAGTACTTTCAAACCGTGGCCTTCTAAGGTTTTGGCGACACTAAAACCAGGTAAATATTTAGAAGGATGTCCGGCGATCGTTACATCATTATCATCAATGAGCAGCTTGACGTTAAGATGTTGAGCAACAGCCAAGCGAGCAGCTTCGGCATCATTGCCTTCTTGCTGCGAACCATCAGAACCGAGACAGAAAACAGCCTTGCCTGGATTCGCCATTGCCACACCATTGATGTAAGGCCAAATATGACCCAAGCGCCCAGAACTAAATTTCACACCAGGGGTTAGTTTTAGTTCCGGGTGTCCCGGTAAATTGGAATGTGCTTGCCGATAACGTAAAAGTTGCTCGGCAGGTAAATCACCATGCAATGTTGCCATCAGATATTGAGTGGCAACTCGATGTCCTGCCTCATCAAAGAAAATCGGTACAAATTGCTCCGATGCTCCCCGGAAAAAGGCATCGAGAATCATCACCTCTGGGACTGTATCGTATGGCCCGCCAGTATGACCGCCAACTCCGCTAGCAGAGCCAGTCGCTGTAAAAAAGACGATCACATCTCGGCAAAGTTGAATATTCGCTTTGAGAGTATCTCGTTGTTCGGCGGTGAGGCTGGAATTTGCGGGATTGAGCGCTAAAGGTTTGTAAGCACCGAGATCAATTGGAAATTGAGTGTTCATAATAGTCATGGTTTCTTGATTGAATAAAAAACAATTTGAACAGACGGAACGCGCGATCGCACCACAAAAAAAATTGTTAAAACCCCGATGGGCAACAATTATCCAAGCTCAAGCTAACCACTCAGAACCATTGTGGAACCGTGTGATTTCATCAAATGCCAAAATCAATACATGCAATTGTGCATGAATGTGCTTGAATTCAATTGAAGTTACGGATTACCGTACAGAGACTTGCATATCAATAAGTATAAACTCACAAACGTGCAATTTCAAGTTCAAAAACGCAATTTCAGGAAAATTAATTATGCTAACTGCTGAACGACGGCAATTTATCTTAGAAATTCTGCGTCGTGATAAAAAAGTACTTTCGACAGAACTTAGTGCTGTTCTCAAGGTTTCTGAAGATACGATTCGCCGAGACTTGCGAGAACTGGCAGAAACTGGACTTTTGCAACGCGTTCATGGGGGAGCGCTTCTTAAATCTCCAGCCACCGCTAGTTATGCCGATCGCCAAAAGCAAGCACCAAAAGAAAAGGAAGCGATCGCTCGGACAGCAGCAAAATTAGTTTGTACAGGACAGGTGGTGATTTTAGATGGAGGTACAACAACTCTCCAAGTAACTCGTCATTTGCCTTTAGATTTACACGCAACAGTGATCACAAATAGTCCGCCAATCGCCGTTGCTTTAGCAGAACATCCCCATATAGAGGTTGTGATGTTAGGTGGACAACTCTACAAAAAAGCTTTGGTGAACGTGGGTACTGTCACGATTGAGACATTACGGATGATTCGTGCAGATTTGTGCATGTTGGGAGTTTGCAGTTTGCATCCAGAAGTTGGGATTAGTGTACCTAACCTAGACGAAGCGCACGTCAAACGAGCCATGATTGCTGGATCGGCTGAGGTAGTAGGATTAGTGACAGCAGAAAAATTAGACACGGCTGCTCCTTATCTAGTGGAGTCTATTCATGCCCTGACTTATCTAGTAACAGCACCGACAGTATCTAATAATATGTTGAGTGCCTATAAAGCTTTAGGTTTGACAATTATACGTGATGAGTACGAATGAGCTGATGAAGGAAGATGCGATCGCGGGGATTGGGGATTGGAGATTGGGGAGACAAGGAAAGAATTTCTTCAATGCCCAATGCCCCATGCCCCATGCCCAAATCTAAAATCTGTCCGTTTCTTGAGGTGTTCCAACTGCTCCCGGTTGAGCGGTGAAGAGGTTTTGAGCAGCTTCATTCTGATATATACATCTAATATCAGGTTTGTCACTGTCCAAGTTACCTGTGAAACCAAAGGTGTTCAGGCGATTTTTGCAATCTCTTACCTGATCAGATGTCACCAACTTGCGGTTCTCTAAAAGCGCCCAGTTATTTTGTCGGATTACGCATCCAGGACGCATACTAGGCTGGGCAACATAGACATTGAAAGGGTTGAGAGTGACGAACAGTCTAGCGTCCATCACCATCGCGCTGGCTCCGTACTGCACACAAATTTCCGGGTTCGGTGCTTTGGTGTCTATAAATTCACGGGAAGCTACATTTGATGGTGCCAATGTGGTTGTAGAACTAAAAGCAATGCCAATCCCAATTCCCAAAATCAACACCCCTCCCATAATTGCGATGGTGGTGAAGTTAAATAGAGGGGATTGGAAAATAGAGGGTTTAGAAGTAGTAGCCGATCTACCAGTAGATTTACGTTTCATTGTTGCTTAATCACCTTCACGCCGATTTGGGAGGGAGTGGTCTAAAGTTTTTTCTCCCTCTTTCAGTATGCCTATTCTTGACTGTAATTGCCTGTGATTTTCTCTGTGATATTCTCGTTAAATGAGAAAAATAGGAGCTTATCTAGATATCGGGACAAAATTTTAATATAGTACACTGTGGCGAAAGTTTGCCTACCTTAGACAAGTTGCTCAAGAACTTGTGTGGCTAATTAAAATAATAGCTGGATTTATGTCAAGTCATACTAATCGCTTATTTTTTACATTTGGAATAATTAATGAGTATATTTATTTGAGCATTAATTAATTGTTATTAGTTATAACCTTTGTCTTCTCTTTGCACTGCTTGATTCTATCAATCAATTTGGGAATTTAGTTTAGTAATTATACCAAACTTTTAATTTTTATCAGATATAGCTAATTTAGTTTTCACAATTAATCTAGTCAGAATGCTTAAACTATCTAACTTTTGTTGTTAATTTTCAATTTTTAGGATGAGATATTTTTGTTACCCCTAGCAATTGATGTGTAAAACAATGTAAATTAACACTTAATGAAATTTTAACAAGTATTTGAAAGCACGTGACATCTCAAAGAGCGCTACCTTCGGGCAAGAGGTTCAAAACTTCGCAACTTCAAATCTTCCTGGCTGATAGTCTGACTATTTTTTGGGGAGATTGGTTAGATTTACGCGTGAGAATCCTACCAGTTGCTGCATCAGGCTTAATATCGCCACTGATATATATTTTAGCTTTTGGCTTGGGTTTGGGTAGTTCCATCAAACCCGGTTCAGGAATTAGTGGTAACTATGACAACTATTTGGAATTTATATTACCGGGAATGGTGGCGCTATCGTCGATGACGGTTAGCTTTGCGGGAACGACATTTTCAATTTGTGGAGACAGACTATTTACCAAAACCTTTGAGGAACTATTGTTAACTCCCATACATCCCTTAGCGTTGTACATCGGTAAAATGCTGGCGGGAGTCGTGCGGGGTTTGATGACTTCCGCTTCCGTGATTTTGGTAGCGCTGCTGTTGACAGGAAACTGGAATTTTCTCAACCCACTGTTTTTACTGTTGGTGGCGCTCAATTGTGCGGTATTTGCTGGATTAGGGGTGATTGTAGGGTTGAGTGTGCGATCGCTCGAATCAGTCGGACTTTATAATAATTTTATCATTATCCCCATGTCCTTCTTAGGAGCGACTTTCTTTGACCCTGCTACACTACCAGCGGCTCTGAAAGTTCTAGTTTACCTGTTGCCATTAACCTACGCCAGTATTGGATTGCGTGCAGTCGCCCATCTACCCTTGTCTCAGTTTCCTTGGTACAGCATACCGATTTTGTTGGTGGTTGCGATCGCTCTTTCTTTATGGGGTGGTTATAAATTTGCTCATCAACAAGATTAAAGCGTTGATTACAATCTGTGCTTTAACTATTGAATTTTCTGTAAAACTTTTTCCCGATGCCGCGTCAGCTTGATCCATCGCGGTAGACGACTGGCAAGACTGCCATTATGCCAGCCTAATGAATAGTCTGGCAAGCGTTCTCGCAACCTTGATTGAACATAGCTTTCCAGGAAGTTCAAATGAGCTTCATTAGACCTCTTGCAAAAGTCCCTAACACCCCACCCCCAACCCCTCCCCTTGCCAAGGGGAGGGGAGCGTTTGCTTTACTCAAATACGGGGTGGGGTTCTTTATTTTTGATTTATGCAAGAGGTCTATTGAGCGCAACAAGAGATTTGTAGCCACAGGGGTAAGCCAAAAAAATGGTCTAATATTCCATAGCGAGAATTTCTTTTATTCCTGTAATTGTTCTGCCACAGTAACAATGCGGCTTTTCGATTGCCATCCTTTGACTGTTGTTTTGTATAGCTACAGTGCTGACAGGTAATTCTTTTGATGGAACTGAGACTTGATTGCTCAGAGTTTACAGTCAATACCTTGGCAATGCGTAGGCGCAGCCCACCGTAGGCATCGCATTGGGGACAACGTACTAAAATTTCTTGCTCAAAATCACCAAGCCGTTTGCCATAATCTCTAAATCTTATAACCATTTCATCTCAAACCTGCTATGTAGCGTCCCGTTAAGACAGAAATAAACCACAGTTCATTAGGAGTCAGGATAATTACTTATGCTTCACATATTGTGTAATTTGTCAATATATAAGTTATAATTTGGATTTTTGATAAAGATTGCGTGAAATTACTAGTTATCGTGATAAAGCATTACAAGAATTGCTCTATAAATCAACCTATGAGTAAATATCAACTCAGTGAGCAAGCACACATTAACCACTATTTATCTAGTAGGTAAATAGCAGTTGAAAAGTGGGTTTTTGCTGTTTGATTTAAACCATGCGGTGTAGCATTCTGTTAATCAATATCAAAAGGACACAAATATGACTAAAATTGCCACAAAAATAGCCTTGTCTGTTCTAGGAGCAGCAGGAATTAGTTTTTTGTCTTGGACACCAGCAAAAGCCGTCATTTTTGTAGAACCCATTGTGACGACTAAAAACCAAGATATACTCGACGCAAAAAAACCAAGAACCCTTACAGACTATCTACCGGGGCAAGTAATAGAATATGGTGTTCCAGATGTAGCTAATAACTTTCTAAATGCCACTGGTTACAATATAAACAGCTTGGTCTTTGATTTAAAAACGCTGTCCTATAGTAATCCGAATTCTACTCCACCATTTGATAATGAACCAGTGCAGTGGGGAGATGTTAATGGAGATGGGAAGATTGGTAACTCTGCTAACCCCGATCTAAAGGATATTTTTACAGACATTACCATTGCTGGTAGTACTATCACTTTTAGTGGTGGCGTCATCCCAAACGGAACTTTGTTTTACAATCCATTCGCTAGCCTGCCTAATCTAGCGCCAGGTGCTGGAATCATTCCACCAATTCCAGCAGAGCAAGAAGATAAAGATGGACCGATCAGGGTGGCTTCTTATTATACTGCCGTTCCTGAATCAACTAACATTTTGGGTGTACTGGTATTTGGCGCTTTAGGCGTAGCTTTCAAACTAAAGCGATCGCTCTGTTAAGGGGATTGGGGACTGGGGACTGGGGAAGAAGCCAGGGAGCAGGGGAGCAGGGAGTGGACAGTTAACAGTTAATAGTTAGTTGTCCACTGCCCAATGCCCAATGCCCCATCCCCAATGCCCTCATTTTGTAATTAACTCCCGATACACTGTCATTGTTTCCTGATGGACGCGGGCAACACTCAGCCTCTCTAGGTTTTTCTTTGCCCGCTGTTTCCACTCTTGTAGCATCTCGGCATTACTCAGTAATTGCACTAAAACCCCAGCTAAAGCATGACTATCCTTTGCTGGCACCAAAAGACCTGCTCGCCCGTTGTCTAAAGCTTCAGGAATCCCGTCTACCTGAGTACCGACGATCGCAGTTCCAGTTTCTCTAGCTTCCGAAAGCACTAGAGGGCAAGGGTCACGGTGAGAAGCCAGCACAAAGATGTCACAAGATATCAAATAGCGTTGAGGTTCTGATTGGAAGCCTTCAAAATGAATGCGTTCTTTTACAGAAGTTGCTTGTGCCTGTGCCTCAAATAGCTGTTTATCAGGGCCATTTCCTACCAAATAAAGATGGGCTTGGGGAAAATCTGAGGCAATTTGTTCAAAGGCAGCAATTAACTCAGCAATTCCCTTGCGTTGATACATCCCGGCTACAGTGGCGATCGCTGGATGCTGTAATGGTAATGGTTGATAATCTTGTATCTGTCGGGTGCGGGGACTGCCTAAAGTTCCGTTACACACCACCCGCAACTTGTTTTCTGCAATACCACGCCTAATCATCGAATCTCGCACAGCTTTACTGACAGCAATTACCCTGTCAGCTAAACCCATCAGCAGGCTGGCACGCTGAAATTCGTTGTGAACTGTAGAAACTAAAGCATATTTGTTTCCTTTAAAAATACGTGCTAATATTACCCCCGTCATCATGTGGGCATGAACAATATCCGGTTGAAATTCAGCTGCGATCGCTCGATAACGTATAGCTGCTTTAATCGTATTTATCGGTTTCCTGCTTTGGTCTAGTTGGTAATGTTTGACACCAAAAATATCTAGTAAAGCCTCGTATTCACCACCAGCAGAAATAACCGCTACCTCATAACCAGATTTTGCCTGTAGACAAGCCAGATCCACAGCCACATTCACAATACCGTTACCTATTTCTTGAACGTGGTTCAAAATATGTATAATTCGCATAATCTTTGAGATGTGTATAAAAAATAAAGATAAGTAACTGGGTATAAATCAACAGAATTATTGAGGTCTTCAGTGACAACTCAAAATTAGTCAGTAGTGCGTAAAATTAACCACTGACTACTAATTAAGAGCGCTTCTAACCAGTTACTTAGCTTAAAGACTTATTCAGTAACGGCTCAATAAATCGGGGTAAAACTCCAAAATACTGAAGACTGAATCTGCTATTTTAAGTCCCTACAGCTTTATTTTCTATTTCCCAATACCTGGCATCGAACTCTAGTACGGCACAGCAGATATATAAATACCATTTCACACAGCAGCCAAAACAGAGAATAAAAGTCTTTAAAGGCGTGGTATCTTTAACTCTGGCAGTGTCAGCTTGAGTAATAGCACTATCTCTGGTAATTCAGCACTTTCTGGAGGCGGCATCTCTAACTCAGGCATCCTTAACATTACCAACATTACTGTCTCTGGCAATAGGGCAAGTGGAGGGGACGGTGGCGGCATCTCTAACTCAGGTATCCTCAATCTGAACAGCACCACGATTACCAATAATACCGCAGAAGACCTTTACAACTGGGGGGGCGGCACTGGTGGAGGTGTTTCTGGTGGCGGGACTGTCATTGTTGCAAACACCATCATTGCAGGCAACTTCAACAACAGGAATCTCTACGGCGGCGACATCAACCCCGACGTTTCCGGCGACTTCACCGACGACGGTAATAACCTGATTGGAGATAACACTGGTAGCGCTGATTTTACTACCAGCAGCATCCTTGGCAGCAGCGCCAACCCTATCGATCCCAAACTTAGCCCACTGCAAAATAACGGTGGTGCAACCCTTACCCATGCCTTACTTGAGGATAGTCGCGCCATTAACGCTGGTAATAATGCCCTGATTCCAGCAGGTATCACCACTGACCAACGCAGCATCGGATTTGACAGAGTATCTGAGGGTACAGTTGATATTGGTGCATTAGAGTTCAACGGTTTGATTGGAACCAGTGGCGCTGATAATTTAGTGGGCAACAACTACGCTGACATAATTGATGCTGAAGCTGGGAACGATATCATCACAGGTAATCAAGACAACGACCTGCTAACTGGTGGCGGTGGTAAAGATAAATTTGTTTACAATTTAGGTGACGGTGTTGATACCATCAGCGATTTTGGTGAGTTAGGAAAAGGCTCAAATCCATCGGCAGCAATCGTTGGTGAATTGGATACACTCAAATTCCAAGGTACTGGATTGACTGCCCGAAATCTGCTACTCACCCAGAATAATAACAATCTGGAAATCACTTTTAAAGGCGTAGCTGATGACAAAGTTATCCTGCAAAACTTAGATAACCTTTCCAGCATCGGCAATATCCTATTTGATGGGCAAAGCAGCATTCGTGATAGCTTTGATGTCTTTAATGCCAACTCCACCCAAAGCACCATCTTCAACAAAAACACAGTCACCTTTGTCAATGACCAGAACAATAATGTCAATGGCTTTGATAACTCAGATGATGTCATTAATGGTCAGGGGGGTGATGACCGCATCGATGGCAAGAGTGGCAATGACCTACTACGTGGTGGTGCAGGTAATGATACTCTCATTGGTGGTACTGGCGATGATACCCTTGTAAGTGGTAGAGGTCAGGATAGCCTCATCGGAGGTGCTGGTAATGACATTCTCTTTGTTGGTGATTCTTATGATACCCTGACTGGCGGTAGCGGTAACGATCAATTTGTCTACCAAGGATTTGGTAGTTACAGTACAATTACTGACTTCAATCAAAGCCAGGATAAGTTAGTTCTTACTGACCTGCTTAAGAGCCGGGGCTACAGTGGCAGCAATCCAATCTTAGATGGCCACCTAAAGTTTGTGCAATCGGGTACTTCGACAAAAGTCAATTACATTGGAGTTTATGACGATGACACCGTAGCGACTTTGAATAATTTCACTGCGACAAATCTGGTAGTTGGTAGTAATGTCCTCGTCTAGCTTTCAGATTTGGCATAGTATGAGGTAAATACACTTGACAGTACCAAATTGCATAAATTCATTAGTATTGAATTGACGAAAAGTGAGGACTAAAGTTCTCACTTCAAAATAAATTTTTTATTTTGGGTATTTTGTCGGACATTAGATTACAACTCAATCAATACAAGTTTACGAACCTGAGAATTATTTCCTTGAGAGCGGCGTGATGAGGCAGCAGTTAGCAAAAACTTCCAAGACTGAGGAGAAAGTATAGACGGATCTATCATTGAAAGAAAACTCTTGAGATTTTTTTGCTTCAGTGCCACTAAAATCCAATGAAGTTTCAGGTAATTTTTTATATCCTGAAAGACGGGAATCTTTGAGCGATGTTGCTCATTTACCAAGGCGTAAATTTTTTCCTTCATCAAAATATTTGTCGCCAACCGCCGAGACAAAGAAAACTTTTGATTATAAGCACCTGGCCAGACAGTGCGGTAAGCAAGACACTGATTAAGGAAAATCGCATCGCCAAACTGAGCAATCCGAATCCAGGAATCGATGTCATCACAGTTAGCATCGAGTGTGGAGTCCCAACCACCAGTTTTCAGGAAAGCATCACGCCGACAAGCTACTTGTACAGGTGTGCCAAAGGGTACAAGCTCTAAAAGCATACCGTAGTGAATATCGGCTTGCGGGATATAAAAAGCTAAACCGGGGCCGACTTGGGGAGTGCGAGAGAGTTCAACTTCATTGCCATCCACTTGAGCCGCCACACAAGAACAGATTACAGCATCGGGACAAAGTGCGATCGCCTTTGCCATCTCTTCTATGCAGTTAGGCGCTAAATAGTCGTCATCATCTAAAAACTTAATCCAGTCGCCGCTAGCTTTGGCAACTCCAGCATTTACCGTTGCTGCATGACCAAGGTTCACTTCGTTACGGTGGTAAACAACTTTGTCCCCTAAGCTTTTAAGATAGGTTTGGGTGTCATCAGAAGAACAATCGTCAGCAACAACCACCTCGCACTTGATTGTTTGGTTACGAGCCGAATCAATTGCTCTTTGCAGCAAATTCAAGCGATTATAGGTACTGATGACGACGCTAAATTTCATAAATTTCACCCCTGTGGTACAGCATTCTGCAATATAGCTTTGATCTTTAGGCTGTTGTATCAGTAAAATTATCAATCCTAACAAGTAGACTGAAATAGGATTATCGATTTATCATTGATGATTGTGAGTTTTTTTTAAGCAGACAGAAAGACTATGAACGCTCAAGAGATTATCCGCTCCATTGAAGCGGAACAGATAAAATCAAATCTGCCCGACATTTACGTGGGCGATACTGTAAAAGTAGGAGTGAAAATCAAGGAAGGCGAAAAATACCGCGTACAACCCTACGAGGGAGTAGTGATTGCCAAGCGCAATGGCGGCATTAACGAAACTATTACAGTCCGTAAGGTTTTTCAAGGCGTGGGCGTTGAGCGGGTATTTCTGTTGCATTCTCCCCGGATTGACAGCATCAAAGTGTTACGTCGCGGTAAAGTCCGCCGTGCTAAACTATATTATCTCCGCGATCGCGTAGGTAAGGCAACCCGGATCAAGCAACGGTTTGACCGCCCTTTGTGATTCATCCTGCAAAAGTATGGGAGAAATCTCAAGCTTCAAGCGGCATCTGCCGCTGACTTGTTTTTCCGACCAAATTAAGGTATGATATAAATCGCATATTGCGTTAAACTGAAATTTAGTTCAGCGCAATCACTGGATCAAAAACAGCTTGTGCGCTCTTAGTTCAGTTGGTAGAACGCAGGTCTCCAAAACCTGATGTCGGGGGTTCAAGTCCTCCAGGGCGCGCTCAAGAGCAAAAAACAAAGCCCGAAATAATTACGCAGCTGCTAATATAGCAGTTAGCGCTAATAATTTCGGGTAAACTTATTGTATTTGCAGTTGTTTTGCTGACAGTAAGTGAAATAGAGTCGAAACTGCAAACCTAGATGACAATTAAACAGGATCTAGTATAAGAAACGGGGGATAAACGGTCGTGGCCAAAAAAAGTGAAGCAGAATTGCCAGAAACCGCAAATGGGTTTAGCTTTGGCAACTTCATACAGGGAACCAAAGAAGAACTTGAAAAAGTAGTTTGGCCCAGTCGTAAACAGATAGTGAGCGAATCCGCCGCTGTGTTGTTAATGGTGGCACTCTCCGCATCTTTGATATACTTGGTCGATGGATTGTTTCATTGGGCAGCAAAACAGGTGTTCTAATGAGTTTTGCAACAGATGAACCACGCAACTCAATGTTGCAGTCAGAGGAAACAGCAGAAGCAGCAGAAGCAGCAGAAGCAGCGTCAAAAGAAGCACGCTGGTATGCAGTACAAGTAGCTTCAGGCTGTGAAAAGCGTGTAAAGACTAACTTAGAGCAACGCATTCAAACTTTTGACGTAGGTGACAAAATTATCCAGGTAGAAATTCCGCAGACGCCAGCGGTGAAAATCCGCAAAGATGGCAGTCGCCAGCATACAGAAGAAAAAGTTTTCCCTGGCTATGTGCTGGTGCGGATGATGATGGATGATGATACTTGGCAGGTGGTACGCAACACCTCTCATGTAATTAACTTTGTCGGTTCAGAACAAAAACGTGGTAGTAGCAAGGGTCGCGGTCATGTCAACCCCATACCACTGAGTTCTTCAGAAGTTGAACGCATATTCAAACAAACCAGCGAGCAAGAAGCTGTTGTCAAAATTGACATGGCTACTGGTGATAAGATAATGGTGCTTTCTGGTCCATTTAAAGACTTTGAAGGCGAGGTGATTGAAGTCTCTCCAGAGCGGAGTAAACTTAAAGCCTTGCTCTCAATTTTCGGCAGGGATACACCAGTAGAATTGGAATTTAATCAGGTAGAGAAACAGAGCTAAATACAAATGGCGAAGAAAGTAGTGGCGGTCATTAAACTGGCCCTGAATGCTGGAAAAGCCAACCCAGCACCGCCAGTTGGTCCAGCCTTGGGTCAACATGGTGTCAACATCATGATGTTTTGTAAAGAGTACAACGCCAAAACAGCAGACCAAGCTGGAACGGTGATACCTGTAGAAATTTCGGTTTTTGAAGACCGGAGTTTTACATTCGTACTCAAAACGCCACCCGCATCAGTGCTGATTCGGAAGGCGGCTAAAGTTGAAAAAGGCTCGAATGAACCCAACAAAAAGAAGGTTGGGTCAATTACCAAAGCACAATTGCAAGAAATAGCCCAAACGAAACTCCCCGACCTGAATGCCAACGATATCGACGCGGCAATGAAGATTGTGGCAGGAACGGCTAAAAATATGGGCGTAACAGTCACGGATTAGTCATTGGTCATTGGTTATTAGTAAAAAATCAACAAATGACAAATGACAAAGGACAAATAACTAAAAATTATCGGGGGAGAGGCGAGGCTTCGGAATTACCCCAGGAGAACAAATGCCAAAAATATCGCGTCGTTTGCAGGGTCTGCAAGCAAAAGTAGAAGAGAAAGATTATCATCCCCTAGAGGCTTTAGCCCTTCTCAAAGACACAGCAACAGCTAAATTTACTGAAGCTGCTGAAGCGCATATCCGGTTGGGAATTGACCCCAAGTATACAGACCAACAGTTACGGACAACGGTAGCACTGCCCAAAGGTACAGGACAAATCGTCCGGGTGGCGGTGATAGCCAGAGGCGAAAAGGTCAACGAAGCCAGCAACGCTGGTGCTGATATAGTTGGTTCAGAAGAACTGATTGACGAAATCCAGAAAGGTAGAATGGATTTTGACAAGCTGATTGCCACACCCGATGTGATGCCACAGGTGGCAAAGCTGGGTAAGTTGCTTGGGCCGCGTGGTTTAATGCCATCGCCCAAGGGGGGAACCGTAACATTTGACTTAGGAAGTGCGATCGCAGAATTCAAAGCTGGTAAATTAGAATTCCGAGCTGACCGAACTGGTATTGTCCATGTTATGTTTGGTAAGACAACCTTCTCGCCCGAAGATTTGTTAGTTAACCTAAAGGCATTGCAGGAGACGATTGACCGTAACCGTCCTTCAGGAGCTAAAGGTCGTTATTGGCGCACATTTTATGTGTCAGCCACAATGGGGCCATCAATTAAAGTTGATATCAGTGCCCTACGAGATTTAAAACTGAGCGAAGCTGGTTAATTTTTAGTCATTAGTCATTAGTCATTTGTAAAGGCAAAGGACTAATGACAAAAGACAAATGACAAATGACAAAATTAAATAGGCAAAGCCGGAGACAGCAGGTGCTAATAACTTAATATCCTGCCGAGGTTAAAACTCTAATTGTCAGAATTACCACCAAAAAAGTGTGATAACTATGGCGTCAAGAGTCTTACTACTCAACCCTGGCTAAGTTAGCTGGGGTTTGTTGTTTGGGTTCAGGTTGAAAAAAACGTACAAAAAGGGCACTTCCCCGATTGTTTTAAGGAGGTGAGATTGGAATGGGTAGAACACTAGAAAATAAAAAAGAAATAGTAGCTGACCTCAAAGAAACTTTGAGTGAGTCAACTTTGGCACTGGTAATTGACTATCAGGGGCTAACAGTTTCGGAAATCACAGACTTACGGCGGCGCCTGCGTCCCAGTGGCACTGTTTGTAAAGTGACTAAAAACACCCTGATGGGCATTGCCATTAAAGACGATGAAAAATGGCAACCTCTGTCGGAATTACTCAACGGTGCTTCCGCCTTTTTGCTGGTAAAAGAAGATTTTTCATCGGCAATTAAGGCATACCAAGAATTCCAAAAAGTCACCAAGAAGACAGAACTTCGCGGTGGTGTACTGGAAGGTCGCCTACTCAAAGAACCTGATGTCAAAGTACTAGGAGACTTGCCATCTAAGGAACAACTCATCGCCCAAATTGCTGGGGCTATCAATTCCTTGGCTACCAAGATTGCTGTGGGTATCAACGAAGTTCCTGGTTCACTGGCTCGTGCTTTGCAGGCTGTGGCCGACCAAGAGCAAAGTGGTGGTAGTACCGAAACTGCTGCTGTCCAAGATAGCAGTGCCGAAAGCACTGCTGAAGGTGATAGCAGCACTGAAACTGCTGCTGAATAGACTTCGTGGTTCATCAGTCAAAAGTCAAAAGTCTATAGTTAAAGACCAATGACCCATGACAAATAAATAATCAAAATTACAGGAGTTATATCAATGTCTGCTGCAACCGATAACATTTTAGAACAACTAAAAACTCTTTCTTTGCTAGAAGCTTCTGAATTAGTCAAGCAAATTGAAGAAGCTTTTGGCGTGAGTGCTGCTGCACCTGTTGGTGTAGCCTTCACAGGTACTGGTGGGCCTGCTGCTCCTGCTGAAGAAGCTGTTGAGCAAACTGAGTTTGAAGTCATTCTCGAATCAGTCCCAGCTGATAAGAAGATTGCTGTGCTGAAGATTGTTCGGGAATTGACCGGTTTGGGTCTGAAAGAAGCTAAAGACTTGGTGGAAGCTGCGCCCAAGGCAGTTAAAGAAGGTATTGCTAAGGATGCTGCTGAAGATGCTAAAAAGCGCATCGAAGAAGCTGGCGGTAAGGTAACTGTTAAGTAGTCACAATTCTATTACCAGTTTTTTATTAAGGAGCCTAAGTTAGGCTCCTTTTTTTATCGTAAAGTTTTTTGTTGCAGATAAAAATACTATTAAGTATTACAACGCTCATTTGTTGTTAAAAGAACAAGGATTAGATTAAATTGGGTTGATTTGCTTTCTTACCCATTGACGAAATGCTCTAAGTGTTGGACTTCTACCTAAAGTTCGACTCTGTTCGACAAATCGGGGAATTTCTTCAACAATGGGCAAGTTGGGAAAAGTAGAACTAATTTCAGACTCAATGTATTTACCTTCCTGAAGAATATTAATTTGTAGCTTGCCATTTTCATATCGCCACAGTTCAGGAACTCGCAATGCTTCATAAGCATCCAGTTGAGTTTTGGAAGTAACATCAACTTCAATTGCAAAGTCAGGTGGCGGGTCAACCCTCAAGTCTATTCGCTCTTTACCAATCATTTGAGCATGATTTTGAATGTAGAAAGAGTCATCAGGTTCTACACCAAAAGCCATATCTTCACGTTTGAAAGTGGTTGAGCCAAATGTTTCACAGTCAATTTCTAACTCCTCCAGCAGAATTTTCACCAAATCCCCAATGATGACTTTGGCTTTCTCATGCTTTGGTAACGGCATTCTCATCTCCAAAGTTCCCTGGCTGTAAGCCAACCGAGTGGCTCGATGGTCGCCAAGTTCTTCTAAAATTGCCTCAAATTCTTGCCAGCTAACATCGTGGAGTATTACTCTATGTCCCGGCGGAACACTTAATTGTTGCAATTGAAGTGTTACCATTACTTACCATTGAAATTTCAGGTTTAGATTGTAAAAGCCAAGATGTAACTATCGTAGCAAAAAATAATATTGAACTATCAAACTTTTGATTTATGATATGTGCAAAAACGAAGTTTTGTTACTTTAGCATGATTTTAGGGAAAACTATAACTGAAGCTTCTCTATTAGAACAAGATTGAGAAATAGTTATGGATTTGAATGGATTAATTTGGACGAAAAACGTAAAACCTATAGATGGTGAACATTGGGCTTATCAAAGCATACTTACTATACATCCAGAATTAAAGATTTTTGCTATGCATTGGAGAAATTTAGAAAATAAAGATGAAATAAATGCCAAGACTCCACAAGAAGGTGAACTGATGATTTTAAGACAACGTAGCAAAGTAACGCATGTTGTTCAAATGCTGAATAAGCAACTTTATCCTGATGGAAATGCTGGAGAGGAATTTAATATTTATCGTCTTGTCCAGGTGATTTGGATGACGAATGATTGGGTTCATCCTCCAGATAAGAGTAAAGTATTTGATTGTGCAATTAACTTCCCTCCCAATGGAAAAGCAATAAGATTGGAAAAAATACGAGCATTTCAAGAACGGTGGAGTACAGAAGGATTAGCGTTTCAACAGCACGTCCAAAGCGTATTAAATATTCATTAACAAAAAGCCCCGCATTTAAAAGTGCAGGGCTTTGATTTCAGACAAATCCAAAATTACTTGCCGTTGCCGTTACCACCATTACCATTGCTATGAATGATACGTTCGGCAAGCTTTTCTGGCACTTCTTGGAGATGGTCATATTCCCAGTGGAAGGAACCAACGCCTAAGGTGAGCGATCGCAGCTCTACAATAAAATTTTGCATCTCTGCTTGTGGCAAGTATGCAGAGACATTATCCCAACCTTGCCAATCGTTTCTCCCCTCATAGCCTAAAATTTGCCCCCGTCTACCACTCAATAGTTGCAGCACTTTGGAGGTAAATTCACTTGGTGTTGTCACTTCCACCCGCAAAATTGGTTCTAATAGGGTAGGTTCCGCTTGAGGTATCCCCGTTTGCATTGCCAATCGGGCAGCTTGCTTAAAGGCTTGTTCGGAACTGTCAACGTTGTGATACGAACCATTAGTCAGAGTTACCGCCACATCAACTATTGGGAAGCCCAAAGGCCCATGTGTCAAAAATTCCCGCACGCCCATTTCTACGCCAGGAATGTACTGTTTCGGAACCACGCCGCCGACAATAGTTTCATTAAAGTTGAAACCTGTACCGCGTGGTAGGGGCTTGATTTCGAGAAAAACATCACCAAACTGTCCGTGACCACCGCTTTGATGTTTATAGCGCCCATGAACTGAAGCCACCGTTTTACGGATGGTTTCTTTGTAAGGCACTTGCGGTAAGTGGGTTGTCATCGGCAAGTTATATTTACGGCGCAGTCTGTCTAGGGTGACTTGCAAATGAATCTCGCCTTGACCCCAAAGAATAACTTCGTGGGTATCGCCGTGTTGTTCCCAAGCAAGTGAGCAGTCTTCTTCTAATAACTTGGTGATGGCACCACTGAGTTTAACTTCATCGTTGCGCTTTTCTGGTGTAATGGCCAGAGCATACACAGGTTCCAACTGTACAGCTTTGGGTAATTCCATCGCCAATTGCTGTTCTGTGGAGATTGTATCCCCTGTCTTAATGCCTTCTAAACGGCTCAATGCGACAATTTCACCAGCACCAACTTCATTAACGAACTGCTGCTGTTGTCCCATCAGGCGGTAAACCCCACCAGTGCGAATGCCATTGAGGACAATGCCATCAGTTAATTTGCCCCGCCAAACACGCACCAGAGAGAGTTTGCCACCTTGGGGAGTGTAGTAAGTTTTTAATACCTGCGCTAGAGGTTTATCACCTTTTAAGTTTTTTAAGCGACGTTCTGCTGTGGTTTCTGGTTCGGGGGCTTCCCGTAACAAGGCTTCTAATAAAGGTCTAACACCATAATCTTGTTCTGCCACACCAAAGAAAACGGGTACTACCAAATCTGCCCCTAATTCCATTTTTAAATCTTTAAGGATTTCTTCTTGGGATGGTTCGATGTCTTCTAAAAGTTCTTCGAGTAAATGATCGTCAAAATTTGCTAATGCTTCGAGCATTTCTGCCCGTGCTGTATGTTCTTCTTCTTTTAAACTTTCGGGGAAGGGAATGGGGTCAGCAGGTGCGCCTGGATGATATTGATATGCCTGTTCGCTCACCATATCGATAAAGCCGGTGAGTTGTTCCCCGTTCATGATCGGATATTGATGCGCTACCAGGGGACGGCTAGATACTGCTTTCAGGGCGTGCAACGTTTTTAGGACGTGAGTATTTGCCCGATCCATTTTGTTGACGAAGACGAGGTGAGGAATTTCCCAATCGTCCAGGAATTTAAATAAAGGGGCAAGGGTGAGGACTCGTTCGCGGATGGGTTCGCAAACTACAATTGCTGCATCGACTCCGATTAAAGCATTGTACGTTTCTTGGGCAAATTCTACACTTCCCGGACAGTCAATAAAAGTGAAGCGAATGCCGTTATACTCAGTGCTAGCGGCGCTGACTTCTACACTCATCTGGCGATCGCGCGACTCGGCAGCACTATCTCCCACTGTATTGCTGTCCTTAATATTGCCTTTGCGGGAAATTGCCCCTGTGACAAATAACAAGCTTTCTAGTAAAGTGGTTTTTCCACTTAAATAAGGCCCGACAATTGCAACGTTCCGCGAACCCGATTTTACTTTTTCGTTCATAAAACCTCCCTTGCGGTAAGTCTTTTATAACCGCATGATTCTGTATATATCAAGGGATAAAAAATAGTTCTCTGGAGTCAAAATTACCCCTTCTTTAATTCGTTATTATCCTCCCTTTAATCGAAAGTTAAAAAAATTGTAGCCTGTCGTAAGATTTAGCTTAAGAAAAGTTAAGCATCACAAATTTTTATACCGAATCAAAAACTTTTGTAAAAAACTTTTTATGAAGTAAATTTAACTGAAAGTGTTGCGAGTCAGAAACTCAATGAGATTACCATTCTTTAAATATCGCATGGCGGGGTTAGTAAGTTTGACTTTGCTGGTTATGAGTATTTCCTTCCCCTCTCTTGCTCTATCTCCTCCTGTCGCCTCAAAGCTGGCACAATCTAATCCTAAAAGTGCTGTAGACTGGTTAAACCAAGGCTTACAAGCAATTCAGGCGGGAAAGGTAAAAGATGCGATCGCCGCCTTTAAACAAGCAACCAAACTAGATCCGGCATTGGCACCAGCGCACTATAATTTAGGGTTAGCATTCAGACAAACAGGACAATTACAACCCTCTGCGGATGCATTTTATCGAGCGACGCAAGCCGATCCCAAATTTGCTCCAGCTTTTGCTAATTTAGGCGGAGCGTTATTAGAAGGCAATAATTTCAAGTTAGCTAACGATTATTTGCAACGCGCTTTAGAACTCGATCCCAAACTAGGATTTGCCCACTATAACTTGGGATTAGTGCGAGAACAGCAACGAAATTGTGAACAAGCGATCGCATCTTTTAAAAAAGCCGTAGAATATAGTAAAAATGCACCAGAACCTCCTTACCATATAGGGATGTGTTATCTCCAACAAGGTAAACTCGATCCAGCCAGAAGTGCATTTTATCAGGCATTAAAAATTAATCCCAAGTATCCAGAAGCTTACTACAATCTCGGCTCAATTTTTTTTCAACAAAGTAAATTACAAGAGGCATTAGAGGCTTTTAGAAAATCAGCCGAAGCTAACTCTAACTATCCCAATGCTTATTATGGTGCTGGGTTAGTTTTTATCCAGTTACAGCAATATGGCGATGCAGTACAAGTATTGCAATTTGCTAGAGATTTATACAATGCTCAAAAAAATCCCCAGTGGGCGAAAAACGCCGAGCAATTGTTGCAACAAGCACAAAATTTAAATTACCAACCTCGCTGAGGCAGAAAAACTTAATATTGCATAACATAAAACTATTGGGTTGACTCGCTGGTGTTGTCTGAACTTGTCCCGATTGGAAAAATGTACATGCAAAAGCGCCAGAAAAGTCGATTTTTATTTAGCGATCGCTGGCTTGATCGGCACTCAATTGTTCGCAACATGGAAGCCTTTCAAGACTTAATTGTGATTGTTTTGTGTTTGGGTTTGTTCGCCGTCATGCTAATCCAATTGTGGGGGATAGCTATCGCCCTCATGCAGCCACTAGACTATAAACATGTGACTGCAAAAATACTATTTGTGTTGATTTTAGTCGAGTTATTTCGACTATTAATGGTCTATTTGCAAGAACATAGTATCTCTGTAGGAGTGGCAGTTGAGGTAACAATTGTATCTCTACTGCGCGAGGTAGTAGTTCACGGAGCGCTGGAAATTTATTGGGTTAATACGCTTGCAATTTGTGGTTTGTTGTTTGTTTTGGGTGGACTACTCGTGGTATGTGCTAAGACGCCACACATGGATTGTATGAGCGCTAACACTAAGTTTTGTCCGGTTGTCTATAGAGGAGGTAGAGAACGGCAAAACGAGTTGGAATTACAGTATTCACGTCAATGTGATGAGAATCAACCGCTTGGATAAATTGTTATGAAAATGGGGAGTGAGGAGTGGGGAGTGGGGAGTGGCGAAAAAGTATTTTCCTACTCTCCACTCCTTTGTGTGAGGCTGTATCAGGAAATTATTTTTGCAAGGTACTTCCGACGTATTGAAATATACTCTTTTTGGAAGATGAATCGCTCTTTAAGGGTGAGTATAACGTTAATTAGAAATCCTAAAAGAGGTTCAAGTAATGGCTACAAATACAGGTAACGGACAATCTCAAATAGCGATTAGCGACTTGGAGTATGATTTTGTCACCGTTTTGCAGAACAAGGCTGAAGCCGTTAAAGCTTACGATACCTACATCAAAGATGCAGAAAAAGTAGGTTCTCAACCTTGTGTAGAGTTGTTCCAAAAATTGCGGCAATCTGATATTGAACATGCACAAGAGATTCGCCAACATCTACAACAAGTGCTGGAACACGGTAAGATGTAACCCAGATTTTAAGCGCGTTGGTTACACCTACGTACTTGTTAATTACATTAGACGCAACCAGCGTCCACTATCAGCTAGAATTGATTCTGGGCTGCTTGCTGTACTTGCGCCACCGTCAAATCGAGAGCCACTGCTACTTGTTCGACACTTAATCCCAATGCCAACAATCGGGGAATAGCTTCTAACTTAGCTTCCTGGCGACCTTCCTGGCGACCTTCCTGACGACCTTCCTGACGACCTTCCTGACGACCTTCCTGACGACCTTCTTCTAAGCCGTCTTCCTTGATTGATTGATACATGCGTGTTTTTTTGAATTCGTCGTCTATACCCAACATTTCTGCTAACTCCTCTCGGCTTAACCGGGTAAATTTGTACAACAGAATAGTCTCTATCAATTCTACAATTTGCTTGGTGGTAGATTCATCTGTCAGCTGTTGCCTAGCCTGTAAAATCAATTCTCTACCTTTGTCAATGGCTGTCTCTTCTCTTTCGATAATTAATTTAACGATCGCAACTTGAAGTGAGTTCTCCCCCGTATCTAATTCATTTAGATAAATTCGTTGCACTTGTGAACTGTCTAGCAGCAACTCATACGGTAGACGATCGCTTGGATCTAAACTTCTTTGAGGATAGATAACCACAGCACGCCAAAAATTGACGGATTCATTTTGACGCAAGTAAACGAAGATTTCGGCAAAGAAGCGTCTATAAAAAGTTGAATCTAATTGAAACTGGACTTCAACAAAGTAAAGTGGTTGGTTTGTAGTTTCACTTGTGGGGATGAATACACCATCAATCCTAAAAGCAGTTTCTTTTAGCTCGACTGAAACAAATTGATATGCGTTGACATTGGCAGTTGTGTCGCCAATTATGGCAAAAAATATGCTAGGAAAAGCTTGAAATAAGCTATAAAATATTTTGTCAGTTTGCACCTAGATTTAGTCAAGCGAACATTGGATATTGAAAGTCTATCAAAAATAGTATAGACGGGTCTGTTTCAGCATAAAAAAAGCAGATGGTTACATCTGCTTCAATAAAAGATTCATTCTCTCCTTTACATAGATACCAACTGATTAACTGGAGCAATCCCCGCCAAATCTAAAATTGGCGCGATCGCATCTTCACGCTTCACCGCCATCATGTGGACACCTTGACATAATTGCCGCGCTATCTGCACTTGCTCGGCAGCAATTTTTATCCCTTCCTCAAAAGGGTCTTTGGCTTTTGCCAATCTATCAATAATATGTTGGGGAATATCTACACCCGGAACACATCTATTAATAAACTGGGCATTTTTTGCCGATTTCAACAGAAATATTCCTGCTAGAATCGGTTTTTTATAACCAGCAGCAATGGTATCCATAAACTTTTCTAGTCGCTCAAAATCGGTAATCAACTGACTTTGAAAAAACTGCGCTCCGGCTTCGATTTTGCGTTCAAATCGACTTTGCAAACCCGACCAACTTTTACATTGCGGATCTACTGCTGCACCGACAAATAAATCTAAGGCCCCATCAGTCAAGGGTTTTTCATTACAATCAACACCTTGATTCATCTTCCGAATCAGTTGCAGCAGTCGCACAGCTTCTAAGTCAAACACTGCTTTGGCATCTGGATGATCGCCTGCTTTTACTGCGTCGCCAGTCAAAGCTAAAATATTGCGGATACCTAAAGCATGAGCGCCCATCAAATCAGCCTGTAAACCGATGCGGTTGCGATCGCGGCAAGCAATTTGACAAATCGGCTCTATACCATTCTGTGACAAAATCACCGACGCCATTAACGAAGACATCCGTAACACGGCGCAGCTACCATCAGTAACATTGACGGCATGAACTCTCCCCTTAAGAGTCGCCGCCATTTGAATCATGTGCGCTGGATCTCCCCCTTTCGGCGGTGCTACTTCGGCGGTAACTAGAAATTCTCCTGCTTGTACAGCTCGACGAAAGTCATTAAAGGCTGTGGGGCTATGGGTGTGATGCATGACATTAAGGTTTTCAATTTCTTAAATGGTATAACAAATCACACCTAAAGGTGAAAACTTATAGAGGAAGAGAGTAGCCTAAAGCAGTTTTGACTTGTGATAAAGTTTGATTTGCGATCGCTCTAGCTTTTTCCCCTCCATCCCGCAACACAGACTCCAAATAGCTTTTATCCGCCGTTATCGAGTGATATTTTTCTTGAATTGGTTTCAGGGAGTCAATAATTGTGTCTGTCAATAATGGCTTAAATTGTCCCCAACCCATATCTTGACACTCAACTGCGACATCTTCCTTTTTCTTCCTAGAAAGCAATGTATACAATGTTAACAAATTATTACACTCTGGACGCGCTGGATCGTCAAAAGTCAGACCACGAATCGGATCGGTTTTACAACGCTTAATCTTGTATTGAATCTGTTCTGGTGAATCTAACAAACTGATCCGGCTTAAATCGGAAGGGTCGGACTTCGACATTTTGCGGGTACCGTCCGCTAAACTCATCACCCTTGCCCCTTCCTTGCGAATTAAAGGGTCTGGTAACTTCAAAACTGGTTGTTCTGGTTTACCAAATTGGTGATTTAACCGAGCTGCAATATCACGTGTCAATTCCAAGTGTTGCTTTTGGTCTTCACCCACTGGCACTTTATCAGCTTGGTAAAGCAAAATATCCGCTGCCATCAGCACAGGGTAATCCAATAAGCCTGCACTCACATTTTCTCCCTGCTTGACGGCCTTTTCCTTAAACTGGATCATATCTTGCAGCCAGTTTAAAGGTGTAATGCAGTTGAGCAACCAGGTGAGTTCACTGTGGGCTGAAACGTGAGATTGTACAAAGATAGTAGAGTGATTTAAATCAAGACCACAAGCTAAATAGAGAGCAGCAAGAGTGTAGGTATCAGCTGCCAACTGTTTTGGGTCGTGTGGCACTGTAATCGCGTGCAAATCAGCTACAAAAAGGTAATTTTCGTATTCGCTCTGACCTTCTACCCAGTTGCGAATGGCTCCCAAGTAGTTACCTAGATGGTAATTGCCGGTTGGTTGAACTCCAGAAAGAACACGTTGCTTGCCCATAAATTTCAACTTAGTTATCTCAAATCCGCGCTATGTCAAGTGGCGATGTCTGGCGACAAGTCGCTTGCGCCTATGCAAAACTCATTTAATTTTGACATTTTCCAGGTCAACTCGCCGTTGTGGATGAGAGATTTTAACTCAACTTGGATTGCTATAGAAACTTTTCATAAAGGAAAACGATAATTTATAGCGGTTCTCGTTTACCTGAGGTACACCCTACACTTGTGATGTAATGTTGTAACCGTATCTGAATGGGAACCGCTATAGTGTGATAACGACACAAGTTTGTGTGGTAAGACAGCTTGTAAGGTGAGCATTACAATGCCTACTTTACTGTAGTTTGTAAATAAAAACTTGATGCAATCGCATTGTAAGCCGAAACAATCGTATTGTGAACCGAAACAATCGCATTGTGAACCGAAACAATCACATTGTGAACCGAAACAATTGCATTGTGAATCGAAACAATCGCATTGTGAATCGATACATTAACAATGCAGTAGATTGCGTTGAGATAGCACAACAATACAAACACTAAACCGCAAGAGCCAGCAAATAACACTTTTTTTTATTTAAGTGATTTATTTCCTTTGATTTACAGAAATAGACAAAATTTAAATTTTGCTCAGAGAAAGTAGCAGTAACCTGAGAATTATTAATTAATTTTTCCACTCCGGGGAGTTTGCTGATGAAAGCTTTACTACTCTGGTCCATAATGCCCAGTTCTTTCTGGTCTTACCAAAAAACCCTTGATTTGGCAGGTTTACGCTCTAAAAATCCGCCATTGGGTTTAATTACAGTAGCAGCAATGCTACCAAAGGATTGGGAAATTAGACTACTGGATCGTAATATCCGCCTAGAAACAGATGAAGACTGGGATTGGTGTGATTTGGTAATCATCTCTGCAATGATTATCCAGAAAAAAGATTTGTGGGAGTTAATTCTAAAAGGGGTAGCGTTAGGTAAAAAAGTTATAGTTGGCGGGCCTTTCGCTACCTCCGTACCAGAATTTGCCTTAGAAGCAGGAGCTAATTATTTAATTTTGGATGAAGGGGAATGCACTATCTCCTTATTTTTAGAAGCATTGGCGCGGGGAGAAACAAAGGGAATTTTCCGCGCTATAGAAAAACCTAATGTTACTCAAACACCTATACCCCGTTTCGACTTGCTAGACTTAGATGCTTACCTAGCAATCACCGTGCAATTTTCGCGGGGCTGTCCGTTCCAGTGTGAATTTTGCGATATTATCACCTTATTTGGTCGCAAGCCGCGCACAAAAACACCAGAGCAAATGCTGGCTGAGATGGAAGTCTTATATCAAATGGGCTGGCGACGATTGGTATTTGTTGTAGATGACAACTTTATTGGTAACAAACGCAGTGCTAAAGTGTTTTTGCGATCGCTAATTCCCTGGATGCAAGAGCGTAACTATCCATTTATGTTACTCCCAGAAGCGTCCTTAAATCTAGCAGAGGACGACGAACTGATTGACTTGATGGATAGGTAAGCGTCCCAAAGGCAAACGTCCTATAACTTGGCATGAACTGCGTTTATTTGGGATAATTGTTTGGCGTCAGGGTGTTGTTCGCTCAACTCGTTGGCGTTTTTGGTGGCAATTGGTTGCGATCGCCTTCCAGAAACCGGATTTATTGTATGATTACCTTGTAGCATTGAGCTTTGGTGAACACTTCTTCAGCTTCCGTCATGAAGTGAAGGTGCAACTAGAGACACAACTGGAAGCGTTAAAGCACCCAACGTTAAGGTTGAGAATCGAAGTGCTGTGAATGAAAAACCAAATGGTAAGCAAAATAATGCGCCCCAAAAAACTTGAGAAAGTAAATTAGCAGCACTCCAAGGTGAAATTTTTAAATTACCTTTTTCTACAAGAGATTGCACACTTTGCCCATAAGCCCAGTCATCATTTAGAGGAAAATTTCCCAAAGGATTTACAAGAATTGTCATAAGAATCCAAGTAGTAATGAGCACTAATACATAGGGTATTTCAACCTTTAATAACTGAATTGCCGGTTGAAAACGAAAGAATTTTCTCTGCATAATGTAAATTATAGATTCCATTGACAATTACTCCCTATACAAACAAGTGGTTCAATAATCAGCACATCGGGAATTTCCGTCTGTATCACCTTCAGAAACTTATGCTTTTGGCCTCAGAAAATTCTTGCTCTAGAACAGTTTGTCTATGTAATACTTTGCTAATTGATCCCGATGAGCATTCCACTTATCCAGTTTTGCTAACTTCACTCTTAAAAAGGCAGCTTGTAATTCATCAACCCTGCTGTTAAAACCTTGAATTTCATTCAAATATTTAACACGAGAGCCATAGTTTCGGAGCAGGTTAATTTTATCTGCTAGTTCACCATCATTTGTTGTTACTGCTCCACCATCTCCTAATACTCCTAGATTCTTAGTTGGATAAAAACTAAAGCCCGCTGCATCACCTAAACTACCAACTTTTCTACCTTTGTAACGTGCACCATGAGCTTGTGCAGCATCTTCAATTACCTTAAGTTCATATCGTGCAGCAATCTCGTTAATCGAATCCATATCAGCAGGTTGACCGTAAAGATGAACTGCTAGGATTGCTTTTCTTTTAGAAGTAATTGCTCCTTCAATATTCTTTGGTTCAATATTGTAAGTTTTTTCATTAGGTTCTACAGGAACTGGTGTAGCTCCTGCATGAGAAATTGCTAGCCAAGTCGCAATGTAAGTGTTAGCTGGAACAATTACTTCATCACCTAAGCCAATATTCATTGCTCTTAATATTAGATGTAGTGCATCCAAACCGTTTCCAACACCAATACAGTGCTGGACATTACAATAAGAGGCGAATTCTGCTTCAAAAGCTTCTAACTCTTGCCCAAGAATGTACCAGCCGGACTCTATAAATTTTTTATAGGCTTCATCTAATTCTTGTCTTATTTCTAAAGAAGATGCCTTTAAATCAAGAAACGATATTTTCATGATCTGTCTTTTATAGCTTTAATAAAATCTTTGTAGTTGCGGTAATAATCAGATTCATCATAGAAATCTGATGCTAAAACCATACAAACCGCTCCCAGCGAAAAATTCTCAATTTTGCACCAGATCATCGAGCCGAAATAAAGACCATAGTGTGAGCAATTCATGTGATATTTTTTCTCTTGATAACCATCATTGATTTTTACATCGAAGCTACCTGATATTGCCACAACAAATTGCTGTAACTCGCGATGAGCATGTCCGGCTCTTTCTTCGCCAATCGGCACATCATAAAGATAAAAAACTCTTTTTATCTCAAAAGGGATATGTCTATTCGCTTCAATAAAAGTCAAATTGCCACGAGGATCAGTAATTTTCGGCAAATCAATCGATATTGCTGAATGTTAGTCTGATTTTCTTTCAAAGACTTTTAAATATTTATTTCAACTGACATATTAAACTTTCACTTGATTTAGATGAAGTTGCAGATATTGATGAATAAGTAGTCAAACAAAACTAATTACATGGTTTTTGCAAAATTCTCTGATAACTTTTTCAATAGATGCAACAAATGTTCGCTAGCTAGAATAAACATCTATTTAAATCCATTCATACTTAAGAAATCGCTTGTAACCCTCATTGTCTCGTTACCCCCCTGAACGGTTACTTAAATACAACCTTGATACACTGCTGTCCTTACTATCTGAATATTGTCTAACTATATATAGTGGCCTTTTTTTTGTCTCATCAAAAGTTTTACCCAAATAAAGACCGATAATTCCTAAAAAAGCAATAATAATTCCGCACAGAAAATACAAAGAAACAATCAGGCTAGTCCAACCTGTAACCGTTGAGCCGTAAAGTAAGGAATCAATAAAAGTATAAATGCCATATAGAAAAGCTAGGAAAGATATTAAGAAACCCAGCTTGATTGATAATCTAAGAGGTTTATCAGAATAAGCAACTAAAGTTTCGCTTCCCAGTTTCCATAATTTACTAAAGGTGTATGTACTTTTTCCTGCGAAACGATTACCATGTTGAACGTCAATACTAGCAGTGGGAAAACCAATCCACTGTACCAAAAGACTAAAAAATCTTAGTTGTTCACGCAAGACACGAAAACTGTCTACAACTTTCCTAGAAACAATACGAAAGTTGTTAACTTGCCCATCGTAATTGATATCTGCTAAATAGTTGAAAACTTTATAAAATAGCGAGGAAGTAAGGCGCTTCAAAATGTGGTCTTTTTGCTTACCTCTCCTAGCCAATACTATATCGTAGCCTTCTTGTGCTTTAGCATATAAACGAGGAATTTCTTCAGGACGATCCTGCAAGTCACAGTCCATAATTACAACCCACTCCGCATTACAGTGATCTAAGCCAGCTGTAATACCATATTGCTCACCAAAGTTGCGACTAAATTGAATTCCTTTAATTCGCGGATCTTTTTTAGCTAATTCTACTATGATTTCCCAGGAGCGATCGCCTCCACAATCCTCAACTAAAATTATCTCAAAGTCTTCAGTAATAATTTCAAGAGAGGCCTTTAACCTTTGATAAAGCTCATGTGGACAACCTTCAGCTTTATAGACAGGAATAACAACAGAAATATAAGCTAATGTTAAATCCTCCGTAATTTTTAATTTTTGCAGACGCTATATTGATCATTCACATTTTTCTTGGTTGAGATTTGGGAAAAACAAATATTTTATTTAATGTATATGCTCCTAATGCGAGAGGAAGTAAAATTAAAGCTTCTGCTAAAAAAATATTAATTTTGTAAGCTATTAATTGTTTGAGTAAAAATATTTGCAGGAAGTAGATAATAGCATGGACTCCTATAAATTTAAAAATTAGAGTGTTGTTTATATTTTTAAAAACGATAACTTCGGTAGTTTTAAAGTTAAATAATATCCTACACATAGTTGATATGAGAACTGCATTTTCATAGGAGACTTTCAGCAAAATCAACAGAGCAAACATTGAGTAACCAAAAAGTGTATTGATTCCCCCTACTATCAGGAAATTTACAAATCTTTTGGAAGGATAACGCATAAGCTTAATTCAATAACGACTCATCATTTCCATATGTTTTTTCCTAGTTAACGATTGATTTTCCAGATAGTTACCTTTTCAGATGAAATTGGAATACTTTGATTAGAGCTTTCCCAAATAGGCTGTATACAGGCTGGGTCATTTACAAGTAAGGGATGAGTTGAATACTCGATAAGATGAGTCGCTGGAGTTGCTATTAGGAGTCGGCAAAATTGCTCTGATTGAGATGTTGCCCATAAGTCTTTAATAACTTGCTCTCGATTCTCTGAGGGAAAATTTTTTAATGTTAGCTCGCTTATATCGTCATAATCCTTTTGTAGATAAGTTGGCCTCCCGGTAATACTGGTTAATACAAAATTTCAGTCTTTTAGATACTTATCCGTTAAAGTTACAGAATTTTGTGGCGTATTGTCATGAATGTAAGTAAGAGCCATTCGTTCATTAGCACTTACTATGACTGCCTCAGAATACAGCGCAGTCATTAAAATACTAGGTCTAGCAAGCTGTTGAGCAGCCAGATATATTACGACAAAAGCGACTACTAAACTAATCTGCGTTGGTCTAGTTAAGGATATATGAGGCTGCAAAAACTGGTAAACCTGATAAAGTCCAGGAATCATTAATAAAAATGGATACCATCTTATTAGCAAAAGTAGTTCTCCCGCAAGTGAGAAATCGTCATAACTCAATTTTAGACACGTTACACCTAGAGCTGACACAACTGTTATCCACACAATCAAGCTCCTAAAAAGGAGAAATTCTTGATGTGCTGGTTGGCAAAATAGGTAAATGCTAGTGATAATGAGCAAAGGAATACCTATCATACTCAAGGCAACATGAGTACATATAGATAGTATTTGCCAGACCCATTTAAATACTGTCGAATTACGAATTAAACCGCTTAGTAAGTCATGAATTTTTGTAGAAAATGGCCATTCATTAATAAACCTATACGGCCATTCTTGAGGATTACTTAAACTATTCAAGCCTAAGCTTAAACTCGCAGTAGAACTTAGATAAATAGGAGATTGCATCTCCAAATAAATTAGTAAACTTAAAGCCACAGCAAGACCAGCAGCAACAAGGTATACTCTTTGACTAGTGCGCAGGGCTATTTCATTCTAAATGTAGACACAATCTGGTATAATCCAGCGCAAATCATACCAGATTGTATTTACTACCGTGTCTGAAATCGAAATTA
>NZ_JBALEF010000005.1:0-7264 GCF_036918245.1 Nostoc sp. | reverse complement strand
TGTGGGCGCGGGTGGGCGCGGCTCAACCATCTTAAGGCTTCACTTTTAGCGATCGCCCTTAATTATACTCCGGCGAGAGTGACAAAAGAGGGTTAGTCCTTCTTTATTGGAATCATATTCCAAATCAACCATTCCAAATTGTCGATAAAAATTTTCCGCACCAGGTAAGGAATGTAAATCAATCCTACCCTTGTAATCTAAATCAAAGCTACGCTCTGCTCTATAGCCAACTTTAGTAAACTACTTCCAACACCTTTATACATTGGTGGATTTTCTATAGAACGACGATTCCAAGGAGCTATAGTTAAGTAATCGACATAAACGAGATTCTTAGTAGATTCTAAAATAGAACGATAGCAATCTAACTCAAGAATCATAAGTCCTTGAGTAATCGCTTCGCATTCTAATGCGGGCCTTTCATAATTTGGCGTTGAAAGCTTAAAAAATTTATCTATCCATGACCAATGGCTGTCTTCTTCAGATGAGTTTTGAAGTCTTTGTTTCCAAAAAGTTTCAAAGTCGGAAATGTGCTTAGAAGATAGATTATATAATTCTGCTTCAACTAAGGCTGAGTCTTTAACACGGAATAAGGGTAACTTAGCAATCGCATTCAAGGCAACAACTCACAAGTTTGAATTAAGCTAGACAAGTATAAGTTCAGATTTCTTCTCGTCTACAGTTTCAAAGTAAAATTTTTCACCTTGCTCTATGCGTTGCTCAATCAGCCCCATCATCCGTAAGGCTTGCCGTAACACAGCTGACTTATTCATGTCCTTTTTTTCACTAAGACTATTTAGTAACTCAAGTTCAGCGTCCGACAAGTTAAGCGTGATTAAAGTTTTTTTGCTCAAAACATCTTTACCTCTATTTTTATATATAGATTATATATCAAATATATATAGTACATGCGTTCTATGTCAAGAATAAAGCTAGTTTTTGTCGTAGCCTGTAACCAGTAGGATGTGTGAATATGCCTATATGTGATTTATTAAGTCATATATAGGCATATAGTTCAGAAGCTTATCAGTATTCAAACTGCTTCTGTGTTCTTTTCCCCGGTGCGAATCCGAATCACTTGCTCAACAGGTGAGATGAAAATTTTACCATCGCCGATTTCACCAGTGCGAGCAGCAGCAATAATTTTGTCTACCACCATATCAACCTGATTGTCGTCAACGACGATTTCCACTTTGAGTTTTTGCAAAAACTCAACGGTGTACTCAGAACCACGATACCGTTCAGTTTGACCTTTCTGCCGTCCGAACCCCCGGACTTCAGAAACAGTCATGCCAACAATACCAGCGTTAACTAAGGCAATTTTCACCTCATCTAGCTTAAATGGGCGGATAATAGCTTCTACTTTTTTCATCTTCTTAACTCCTGACTTCTACTAGCTTCGTTTATATATCTAACCAGATCCGCTGTCTGAAGCTGTAACTAGCAGTGCTTTTCCTAAAAAATATGTAATAATTACAACTTTTTTAAAGTGTAGGTGCTTTACTTGAGGGTTTGTGACATGAGAAGCGGCAAGGATTCATTAATTGGATAATCTTTGAGGTTCTAACATAAAGAAGTTGCTGTCAATTTAGCATTTTATGTAACTTTTATAACCTAAAAATAGATCGTTTCCGCCATTTAGTAGATTTGTTCGGATATTTAGAGAGCGATTGCAGCCAAATTACACGGTAGCCCGATAGCCTGCTACTGCTGATGACTGTGGGAATGTCAACTAACGTTTCTGATGTTCAAACAAGGGACGCACAACGAAATACCCAGCACTAAAGGCAGTCAGCATGATTAACAAGATGGTAATAATTAACCACCAGCCATTGAGTCCCTTGACATCTGGCTCAGTAGTGGAATAATAACTGACTTGTTGCTCTTCTATAAAAACTGGTTCTGGTATCGGGAAATTCATTTCCATTACAGGTGTAGAAAAGTCTTGGTTGCGGCTTTTTTCAGGTGGTTGTTTGGGTACAACAGATGAACGCGAACGAGAAACCTGCTGAGGTGGACGCACTTGTGTTACTGGCTGTTTAGCAGCACTTTTAAAGTCACCAGAAGCTTGGGTAGCTTGGGGATAATTAGGTGTACCATGAGAATCCACAAAATTTTGCAAACGAGAAAAAGACTCAACTACTTTAGTAATTTCTTGGCGTAATAGTTGATTTTCTTGTGCTAGTTGCTGATTTTGGGTGGTGAGTGCATTTAGCCTCGCCTGTGCTGCTTGCAACTCTGTTGACAATTCCCTGTATACAGATAGTGGTACAGAGGCAGGGTAGGCTTGAGTAGTCGGTGTTGGCGAATTCCTGTGAACAGAACCTATGGTTGTTCGCATCGGGGGCTTGGTATTAAAAATCAAAGTAATTAGATCGTACAGAGATGCTAACAGAGATAGTCACCCCTGAAACTATGCCCAAGAATAATAGAAAAATACTGAAAGGGCAAAGATTTTTTATTTGGGCATTGGGGATGGAGTACTGAGAAAACTTTTCTCTAGTCCCCATCCCCAATGCCCAGTCTCCAATCCCTAATCCCTAGTCTCTAGTCCCTAGTTCCCACAATGGGAAGAAGTGTCCCACAGGGCCTTGCCCTTCGCCAATATCTAGGGCGTAAGTGAGTGCGGTAGTCACATATTCCTTTGCCTGTTGCACTGCCTGCCACAAATCTTTTCCTTTAGCTAGATTAGCAGCGATCGCAGCTGATAGTGTACAACCAGTACCGTGGGTATTTTTTGTCTCTACTTGTTGGCAAGTCAAAACTTCTAACTTGTCCCCATCAAACCAGATATCAACGCCACGCAAATCTCCCTGCATACCTCCGCCTTTAACTAAAACAACCTTCGTCTTTAAAGTCTTGTGAATAATTTCAGCAGCGGCTTGCATATCCTCTAAAGAATTAATTTGTAAACCGCTCAAAATTTGAGCTTCATAGCGATTGGGCGTAATCATAACCGCTTTGGGAATCAGGGCATGGCACAGAGTCTTTACAGCATCATCATCAATCAATTGTGCTCCCGTGCGTGACACCATTACTGGGTCAACTACTAGATTATTGATTTGTAAAGCTTCCACTTGCTGGGCAACAGCAAAGATAATTTCCTGATTGAGCAACATTCCCGTTTTGACAGCTTGTACGCCAATATCCTCAACTACTGCCTGAATTTGCGCCACAACAGCCTCTGTTGGCATAGCATCAACTCTCTTCACTCCTAGAGTGTTTTGTGCCGTGACGCAGGTTATAGCGCTAGTACCGTGGACACAGTGAAAAGCAAAGGTGCGTAAATCAGCTTGAATTCCTGCACCGCCACCGCTATCTGAACCAGCAATGGTTAAAGCAACGGGTATTCTGGAGTTTATTTGGGTGTTCATATTATGAAGATAAAGTAAGTTGGCATAATCAAACCAAACTATCTCAAACATTGATGAACTAGATTAAAACCCTCTTCCTTCCAACCTCCTTCCTGATCGCAACCACAAAGATTTGCCACAACCTGACTTGAAAGTGCTGTTAATGGTAGCGGGGCGTTTGCTAAAGAAGCGATCGCTTCTTTAAAAATTTTTAGAAAAACTTCATCAAATCCTTGCACAAAGCGCTCTCCACTCCCATATCACTCTGAAAATTAACAGGACTCCAGCACGACATCTCCATAATCTTTTTGGAGATGTTGTAAAAAAAATAACCTTATTCAGCGTATTCACTGGTTTATATTCTCTATGTAAAGGTTAGTTTTAATACATGAGTTCACAAGGCTCAGTTACACCGCATACAACAAGTTCGACTAAGTTGTTACATTAGTTCCCTTAAATTAAGGGGTAAACCTACTAAAGTTTCAACCAATTCAACTTGAACCACTCAACAAACGCAGAGATGACAGGAAATGTCTTTGGCTTTGCGCTGCATTGTCTGCGTCCAAATTGGTCGATCACCTTCAATAAAACACTGACGATTGACGGTATCGACATTCCTACTTTAACCATTAACGGTTGATAGAAGAAAAATTTTAAGTTTTACAAAAGTGTTTCTACAAACGACGCGATTTTAAGTTGCGATCGGACAACTGTGACTGTCTTTAACAGTGCAGATAAATGACTCATTCAAATAACTACTTAGCAACTGAAGAAAGTTGCTGAAATTGTACTACCAATTTTCCTTACACATATTTGGAGTAAACAAATGGCTGGCACAACATACTACGTTTCTGCAACAGGCAGTGATAAAAATAAAGGCTTAGACGAAAAATCTGCATTTCTCACCTTGGGTAGAGCCGTGTATGAGATGAAAGCAGGCGACACGCTCTACGTCATGAATGGAAATTATCAAATGAAAGGGGTTACGCTTTTAAATTTGAATGGCTCACCAGATAACTGGACAACAATAAAAGCTTATCCAGGGGCTACGCCGACGATAACAACAACGGGAAGTGGCATTAATATATTGAGTTCATCCTACGTGCGGATTGAAGGACTTGATATAGAAGGCAATCGGGAAAATATCACTCTCGAATATGCCTTGCAAGAGAAGAATAACCTTAATAATCCCTTGACCAATAGTAATGGAATTGCTGTTAATACATCGAAAAACGCCGAGGGTGTAAGTGGTACTAATCCCCATCATATTGTCATTACTGGTAACACAATTCGGAACTTTCCAGGTGGAGGCATAGCATTCAGTAATTCAGACTATATAACTGTTGAGAAAAACATTGTGTCTGGAAACGCTTGGTATTCACCTCACGGCAATCAGGGAATAACCTCTCTCAACAGTTTTAATTTTGATAACAATACAACTGACTACAGAATGATTTTTCGAGACAACATTGTCTACGATAACCAAAGTTTAGTTCCGTGGAAAAATGGAGGCACTGACAAAATCACTGAGGGACATGGGATTATGCTTGATACTACCGATACCAGCAAAGATAATGTGGCCTATACAGGTAAGGCATTAATTGCAAATAACATTACTTACAATAATGGAGGTGCAGGCATTAATGTTTTCAAAGCTACCAATGTTGATGTTATCAATAACACGGCTTACAAGAATGCCCAGGTTCTTCCAGATTCTGGAGAGATTGGTGTTACTTACTCGGAAAATGTACGTGTCTACAACAACATTTTGTATGCAAGCGACAATCAAAATGCTAACAGAATTAAGTATGACACAAATGTAATTTTCGATCGCAATCTTGTTTATAACTCGAACCAATTCCAAGCTTCAGATAATTTAAACGCCACAGGGTTACAAAATCTTTTGGGTCAAGATCCTCAATTTGTTGATCCAGACAAAGGGAATTTTGCACTCAAACCTGGAAGTGTTGCGATTGATGGTGGTTCCAATGCCTTCAATAGCATCACTAAGAGGACTCCTCAAGATGGTGATGGTAATGGCAGTACAGTCATTGATATTGGTGCATACGAAGCTCCCCGTAACCCTACCAAAACCCCAGAAATTCAAGTTCTCAGTGGCAATATTGACATTATAGATGGCAACACCGCCATTAACTTTGGTGAGACTCTTGTTGGTGAACCCTTGACTAAAACCTTTACCATCAAGAACACCGGTATAGCTGCACTCAAGCTGAGTAATCTTAAACTTCCTGACGGATTTAGCTTGGTCGGAACTCTTCCAACGAGTGTGGCTGTTAATGCTTCCACCACTATATCGGTGGCACTCAATCCCACTGCACCTGGCGTCTATAGTGGCAGCCTCAGTTTAAACAACAACGACATTAATGAAAGCCCCTTTGACTTTGCCATTAGTGGTACAGTTACTACCCCGGAAATTCAAGTTCTCAATGGCACTGTTGACATTACAGATGGTGACACCACTGCCATTAACTTTGGTGAAACAACTGTTGGTGATACCTTGACCAAAACCTTTACTATCAAGAACACTGGTACAGGCGCACTCAAGCTGAGTGATCTTGAACTTCCCGACGGATTTAGTTTGGTCGGAACTCTTCCAACGAGCATAGCTGTTAATGCTTCTACTACCATATCGGTGGCACTCAACCCCACTACAGACGGTAGCTATAGTGGCAACTTCAGTTTAAAAAACAATGATATTGATGAAAGCTCCTTTGACTTTGCCATTAGTGGCAAAGTCAGACCCGCTCCTGCCCCAGGAATTATAGTTCTCAATGGCACTAACTCCAATGACACCTTTACTATCCGACGAGGCGATGGCAATTACAGCATCACTGACTTTGGTGGTGTAGGTACTAGCTCAAACCCGTCGGCTGCGGTAATTGCCAAAGTAGATACCTTGCAATTTATTGGGACTGAATTGACTGCAAGAAATCTGCAATTAACTCAAAATGGCAACAATTTAGAAGTCACCTTTGGAAATGTGGCTAATACCAAAGTCACTCTGCAAAACTTTAAGTTAGAAAACCTAGAGAACTTAGCCGCATCGACAACAAGACCTGCCATTGGCAATATCATATTTGACGGAGAAGACAGTGTTACCAAAAGCTTTGATGTGATTAAGGCCAACTCCACTCAAACGTATATTTCTACAGCAGACACTGTCACTTTCCTCAATGACTTGAACAATAACATCAGCGGTTTTTACAGTTCCGACGATGTGATTAATGGTCAAGGGGGTAATGATACCATCGATGGCAGCGGTGGTGACGACCTGCTGCGGGGTGGTACTGGCAACGATCTTCTGATTGGTGGACAGGGCAACGATACTCTTGTGGGTGGTACAGGTGCTGATTCTTTCCTCTACGACACCAATTCTATCTTTAATACTGCTGTTGTAGGTATTGATACTATCGCTGACTTCAATCACTCTCAAGGTGATAAGATTGTCCTCGATAAGACTACCTTTAGTGCTATTACTTCTGATGTGGGAACGGGTTTTAGTAACGCTAGTGATTTGCAAATCACCAGTTTAGGGGCACTTAGCAATGCTGTAATTGTCTACGACCGGATGACTGGGCAGTTATTTTACAATCAAAATGGTAGCGCTGCTGGTTTCGGCAGTGGTGGTCAATTTGCACAACTTACTGGTGCGCCCTCTCTTACTGCCTCTGATTTCATCATTCAAGCATAGCTGGGTCGGGTCAACTGAATGCAAGTGTAATCCAAACATGAATCGAGTTTAAGGCGGCTTTCAATTAGATAGACCACACCTATAGGAGCGCAACATCTCGTGAAAAACAATAGACCTCTTGCAAAAGTCCCAGATACGTGAGACAAGTAGGTTAGAGTTGGGTAGCATTTATCACCTATGACCAAGTAAAGAGCCTAAAACC
>NZ_JBALEF010000004.1:0-24719 GCF_036918245.1 Nostoc sp. | reverse complement strand
GTGGATGTTTGAGTGGTTTATCCGAAACACTACCTTTGATTTTCTATCTCTCCAGATGTACGGAGTTTTTTCAGAAATCAAATACTAATCCTATATTTGTAAAATTGCATAATCTTCACCTAATTGCTCACATAACCAGTCTAAAAACTGTTGAAAATGCGCAAGCTCCACCCAACGACTAAGCGCACCCGCCGCCGGAAGCACAGTGAGGAACGAGCAAAGCTATAGGCAGTCGGGTATAGCGCTTTGTTAGGCTGCGGTTGGGTGAGTTGCCGTTGCCGCGCCTGGTGTTTCAAAATTATGTCCCAATTTGCAAAACAATTTTGCCACGTGTACGCCCACTTTCGGAAAGTTGGAATGCCTTTTTCACTTCTACGAGCGGCAAAACGGTTGCGACGTGCGCTTTCAATCTGCCTTCGTCAACCAATGCGCTGATGGCAGCTAATTGGTCCACGTTTGGCTTGCAGTGGACCCGCACGGCCTTGACGCCAAATTCCTGCGCTTTTTCTTCGGACGGAAACGCTACTGACGTTACCAGGAAGCCACCTTTTTTCAACGTTTTGAACGCTTTCTCAAACGTGTCGCCGCCGACCGCATCAAAGACGACATCAACGTCTTTAACAACTGCTTCAAAGTTTTGCTTTGTGTAATCAACGAATTCATCCGCGCCTAAATTTCTGACGAAATCTTCATTGCGTCCCGAAGCCGTACCGATAACGTATGCGCCTTTTGATTTGGCAAGTTGAACAGCCAGCGAACCGACTCCGCCTGACGCACCGGCTATCAAAATTCGTTGACCGCTGCTGAGCTGGGCTAAATCAAAAAGCGCCTGCCATGCGGTCAACGCGCCAAGTGGAATCGCCGCCGTGTTCTCGAAATCGAGACTTCGGGGTTTAGCCGCAATATCCCCCATTTTGGCAATCGCGTATTCGGCGAAACCTCCAGAGCGTATGATGCCGTAAACCGCATCACCTTCTTTGAAACCGCTGACATCATCGCCGATTCTTTCGATTGTTCCGGCAATCTCGCCGCCGAGCACGATGGGTAGTTTCAAACCGAGCCTTTCGCCCAAACCGTTGCGGATTTTCCAGTCAACCGGATTAACCCCTGCGACGTGAACTTTCACCAAAACTTCGTCTGCCTTCGGCTTTGGGCGTTCGACATCGGCATAATTTAGAACGTCATCATTGCCGTACGCTTTGATTACTATTGCTTTCATTTTCCTCACTCCTGTTTAATTCAATAGGTATGGCAGAATTGGCTCATCATTCATAACAATCTGCGGCAAGTCGCCAAGCCGCGCGCCGCAGTCCAACCCTCCAGCCGTCAGAGGTGGGCTGGTAATTTCTCTCCTCTTGCCATGCCTCTCGTCTACCGAGCCGCCCAACTATTATTTAGACTGACTGTTTCCGTCTAATTGTCCAGATCAGGGTATTAGACCGAAATTTGTCGTCCTAATATCCCGATACAGCGATTTAGGCTGTACTTAAAGTTGATGATAATAACTCATTCTAGTATGTTTAATTGGCAGTAATTTCAGCGGCGTTGTTCTACCCAACAGTAACTCAAGTAACTCTTAACGAATAGGCGGCCTTTCTCGGATAATCTGCCTTTGCCTGCAATCGTTTAGGCTACTTTCCCAGCACTCTAAATATTAACAAATAAGATATTTTCTGGTTTTACTTCACAGGATAGCATCAAGAGTTGCTTTGTATTGCTTGAGCTTTCGAGCAGTGGAACAGTGGGGATGTTTGCCATCAACCGTCAGTGGTGGTCGCTTCTTTTTGGGACTTCTGGGATGCTTGCGAAACGATTTCAGATGTACTTTAGTGGCTAGATAGTTGGAGAATATCCACCATTTAAATTGGTATTAGAGTAGTGTGTTGGTTTTATTTCACAAAAAGTATGAAATCTACTTAAAATATGAAGATGAGTGCATAGATTAGGCTATGAAACAAGCCTGCTGGAATTCAATTAACTGAATCAACCAAACAAATGCTATGAATGACGAATTCTACAATAGGGGATTGGAAAAGGCTAGGCGAAAAGACTACGTAGGAGCAATTGAGGAATTTAACCATGCTTTACAACTGATACCTTACTTTAGCGAAGCTTATTTGCAACGGGGTTTAGCACATTATGACTCAGGAGCAATCCTGAAAGCTGTTTCAGATTATACCGAAGCCCTGAAGCTGAATCCTGAGAGTGTAGAGGCATATTATTGTCGGGGATTGGCTAGGGTAGCGCTGAAAAATTTATCGGGGGCGCTAGACGATGTTGAACGCGCGATTCGTCTCAATCTCAATTATGCTGCTGCTTATAATCTGCGGGGAATGGTGCGGCGCAAACAGGGTTATATTCAAGATGCGATCGCTAACTTTAAAAAGGCTGCTGGGTTATATCTAGAGCAACAGGACAAAGAGAATTGTCGTCTTTGTCTAGAACGAATTAAACAGCTACAACCTAAAGAATTACCTGTTCTTGAGGAATCGCGTTCCAGCAATGCACCAATTTTATCCACCAATGATTATTTTACGCAATTATTAGAAAAGGCTGAAAAGGGAAATACCCAAGAAGCACTCGCCGATTTAAACTGGGTATTAAAAGCCGATCCGCAAGATGCCCAAGCTTACTGCTGTCGTGGGGTTGTGCGTTGTAAAATGGGAAATTATCGAGAAGCGATCGCAGATTTTAATCAAGCATTACGACTAAATTTTCAAGATGCGATTGTCTATCGCAACCGAGGTAAAGCACGTTCTGTCTTGGGAGATCATCAAGGTGCGATCGCTGATCTTAACCAAGCACTCCAGATGCAACCCGAAGATGTCTTAGTTTATATTGCCAGAGGTAATGTCTATCGGGCAACGGGCAATTATCTCGGTGCAATTCAAGATTACACCCAAGCATTGCAAATCAATTCTGATGATGCTCAAGCTTATTACAATCGCGGCATTGCCTATACTTGCTTAGAAGAAATACAAAACGCCGTGGAAGATTATCAACGGGCGGCGAGTATCTTTTGCGAACAAGAAGACTGGGAAAATTATCAACAAGTATTAAGTAGCCTAGAAAAAATCCAGAAATTTAGTCCAGAGTCAAAAAAGCAAAAATATCACCTGCTACGTCAGCGACTTTTACGAATGGTTGGGGGATACTGGGAAATTGCCGAACGATTGATTCAGCAAAACCAAGATTACCATCCTGGGATGTCAGACGAGTGGTATTTGCAAAAAGTTATTGATGATTTAGAACGCGATCGCAATAGATAAAATATAAAATATAAATGCCACTACAAACGTAAATTCACCCGTACATTTATACGGGTGAAAATGCGATCAATAACTTGCTATTTTCCAATGGAACTAAACGCACCCTATATTAAGCAACGTTTCCAAGTTTAGTTAGAAGTGCGACTTTGACGGCGACGGCGCAATCCAAACATACTAACTGCTCCCACCGCAAACATTGATAGAGTAACAGATGGTTCAGGAACGGTAGCACCAATTAGCTCTTTAACATTTGCCTCGCCGATATCAAGAACGACGACAACATCATTAAAGTCGCGATCAGAACCTTCGTTCCACTTACTAGTTGCAGAATCTACCCCTGAAGCGTGTAAATCTCCGTATAAATCCTCAAATGCCAGGAGGATGTAATTGTTGTAAGCATAAGCAACTGCGTGCTGTAGCCCGTCAGCGTTAGAGGCAGTGTCAGTACCAAAGATATTGGCAGAGTTGCCACGGCTTAAACCATCGGCTCTCAACCAGAAGTCGAGTTGAGTACCTGCTGTAATATTACCAACTTTGACCCCATCACCTAGTTTTAGTGCGTTACCGCCCCAGCCACCAACACATCCAGTCCCTTCACAAGAAATATCATTAAAAAGCAGTCCAGACTTCTTAGTAGTTCCTGTGGCTTCAAAGGCTAACTGGTTTCTATAACCTGCACCCTCATTAATAAAGTAAACAGAAACATCGTGGTCATATTTTAGGTTTAATTTATTGGGGTCTAATTTAAATTGTCCGCTGTTTGGAAGAGCAGCGCTTTCTGCTTGGACGAATTGTTGAAAAGGAGCGTCATTAAAACCAGTTTTAGACTTACTATATACAGTTGGTTGAGTCCAAGAGCTATTCCAATTAAAACCAGCAGCAGATGCAGTTTCTACTTTGGAAACTAATCCGGTCAAGGTGGCTGTAGCGGCAATCAAAGCTGTGAATAAATTAGGTTTCATGTTATGAGCCATTAAATAGGAAAAAGAATTTAGATAATGCTTATTGAGCAGCTATCTGTCTTCGCTTGTCTTTTACTTCTAACAGCTATTTTTCTGCAACGTCAATCTGTTTTTTTACTTTTATTAGGATATTTAAATAGCTCTTTCTTTAAAGTAATATTACTGAAAAAAGGCTATTTTTCATTGGATATTAACCTGTTATTAGTACCTAGTAATTAAACTTGTATCTGATGATAGTTTGATGAAGGATTTATATTTTTTATAAAAATAAGATGTGCAATTTCTATAGTGAAATGCTAAAAGCTTAATTTATAGGAATTTTCATTGAAATGAGGTAGATAAGTAATAGTACGCCGTCATCCGTATCAACTGAGCCAAGGCTTAGTTAATACGCTGCTATACAAACAGAGTTTATCTCCGTACTTACATTGGAAAACGTAGTAATCTATCAAATCAAAGAAACCTGGGGAAATAAGTTTAGTCTTTGTTTTAAGTACTCAAGTGCTTACTATGTACTACGCTTTCGTTGGCTTGATTAACTAGTAGTCTGTCAAAATCTAGAAGTTATGCCGAGGATGGGAGACAATTTAAGGGGGTTGTACCTTAAAATGACAGTCTTTGCTTAGACTTGATGAATATCTTTTAAGGTTAAAATAATCAAGCTTTTCCAGAGCTACATTCCCCCTTTCACAGATAAAATCTATATATGAAGGCTACACAAGAAAAACTAAAAGCTCAGGTAGAGCAGGCTTTAATCGCAGCTTTTGGCGCTGACTTGGCTGGAGTAGATCCAATTTTGGTTCCTGCTAGCAATCCTAAATTTGGCGATTATCAGGTGAATGTGGCTTTATCCCTGAGTAAAAAGTTAGGAAAGCAACCAAGAGCGATCGCAGGTGCGATCGTTGAGAAACTAGATGTATCCGAAATCTGCGAACCGCCGGAAATCGCTGGGCCAGGATTTATCAATCTCAAACTGAAAACAGCATACTTAGAAGCACAACTAAACGCAATTCAAGCTGATCCTAGACTGGGAGTTCCAGCCGCGAAAACGCCAAGAAAAGAAATTGTGGATTTTTCCAGTCCCAATATTGCCAAAGAAATGCACGTCGGACACTTGCGTTCTACAATTATTGGTGATTCCATCGCCCGGATTTTAGAATTTCAAGGACACGATGTCGTGCGGTTAAATCATGTGGGTGATTGGGGTACACAGTTTGGGATGTTAATTACTCATCTTCGTGAATTTGATTCTGAAAATAATTCCTTTTGGAATAGTCTATATTATGAGGCGAACGATCAACCGGGTTTCATTAACTCTCCCTCTATAAATATAGGAGACTTGGTTCAGTTTTACAGAGAAGCTAAGAAAAAATTTGATGAAGATGCTGATTTTCGAGAAAGATCACGTAAAGCAGTAGTAGAACTACAATCTAATGAGTTACCAGCAAAACACGCTTGGTTTTTTCTTTGTGAAGCTTCTCGAAAAGAATTTAAAGTAATTTATGACTTACTGAATATCAAGTTAACTGAACGAGGCGAATCTTTCTACAACCGCTTCCTACCAAAAGTTGTGGAAGATTTAGAAAAATCTGGGTTACTGGTAGAAAATCAAGGGGCAAAATGCGTTTTTCTGGAAGGCTTTACAAATAGAGAAGGTGAACCTCTACCTTTAATTGTGCAGAAATCAGATGGCGGGTATAACTATGCCACAACTGATTTAGCAGCACTACGCTACCGGATTGAGAAGGATGAAGCAAAGCGGATAATTTATGTAACAGATGCTGGACAAGCAAATCACTTTGTCCAGTTTTTCCAAGTAGCACGTAAAGCCGGATGGATACCCGATGATGTGGAATTAGTGCATGTGCCCTTTGGGTTAGTGTTAGGAGAAGACGGGAAGAAATTCAAAACTCGTTCTGGGGATACTGTGCGGTTACGGGATTTATTAGATGAAGCTGTTTCTCGTGCCCATGCTGACCTCAAAACTAGATTACAAAAAGAAGAACGCCAAGAAACTGAAGAATTTATTAATGAAGTTGCTAGAGTAGTTGGAATCAGCGCAGTTAAGTATGCAGACTTAAGCCAAAATCGCACCAGTAACTACATCTTCAGCTACGACAAAATGCTGGATCTTAAAGGTAATACTGCGCCCTATATGCTGTATGTTTATGCGCGGATTCATGGGATTAGCCGCAAGGGTGATATTAACTTTAAAGAGTTGGGAAATAATGCCGTTTTGTTGCAGCATGAAACAGAATTAGTGTTGGCAAAATATTTACTTCAACTAGATGAAGTTATTAGTAGTGTAGAGCAAGACTTGCTGCCCAATCGTTTATGTGAGTATTTGTTTGAACTGAGTCAGAAGTTTAACCAATTCTACGATCGCTGTTCCATACTACAAGCGGAGGAACCGCAGCGCACATCCCGTTTAGTTTTATGTGATTTGACTGCTAGAACTCTGAAGTTGGGATTATCTTTGTTGGGAATTCAGGTATTGGAGAGGATGTAATATTTTTTTTAACGCAAAGTTACGCTGAGGTAGCGCAAAGGTACGCAGAGTAAGAGTTAAGTTAAAGCTGATTTTTTCTTTGTGTCCTTTGCGGGTTGTTAAGAAAATTTGCTGGATTTGGAGGCGATCGCTTATGGTACGGACACCATCAAAAAACATAACTTTGTCAGAATTTCTAATGCTATCAGAAACAAAGCCTGCTAGTGAATACATCGATGGTCAAATTATTCAAAAACCAATGGCACAGGGAGAACATAGCACTATTCAAGGTGAACTGATTATTTTTATTAATGCTATCTTGAAACCCCAAAAAGTTGCACGAGCATATCCAGAACTGCGGTGTACTTTTGCTGGCAGATCAATTGTCCCGGATGTAGCAGTATTTACCTGGGGGAGAATACCTCGCAAAGAAAATGGCAGGGTAGCAAATTTATTTTCAGCAGCCCCCGATTGGACTATTGAGATTCTATCACCTGACCAAAGACAAACGAAAGTTACAAAAAATATTTTACATTGCCTGAATTATCAAACACAAATGGGTTGGCTGATCGATCCAGAAGAACAAACAGTATTTGTGTACATCCGCAATCAACAGCCACTCATGTTGGATGAACTAGAAGCTTTACTCCCTGTGCCAGATTTTGCAAGTGAGTTGAGGCTGACGGTAGGAGATTTATTTGGTTGGCTGTTGGAGTAAACCCAATCATGTCAAACTCTGACGAACTGAATCAGGAAATACAGCAAATACAACAGGTTTTATGGGTAGGAATCGGTTGTAAACGGGGAACATCATGGCAGCTGATTGATTGGGCAATTGAGAAAGTCTTTCAAGAAAATCAACTTTTTCCAAGTGCGATCGCAGGTATTGCTACCATTGACACTAAAGCCTCGGAAGTTGGCTTAATCAAACTTTGTCGCCTCCGCAATTTGCCTCTAAAAACCTTTTCTGCGAAAATCCTTAGCTCTGTCTGTGTCCCCAACCCTGCCACAATTACCGACGATAAAGTAGGTACACCTAGCGTAGCAGAAGCAGCTGCTATGCTTGCAGCCTCTCAACTCACATCGTTGACTGTTTTTCCGTTTACAAAGATAGAGGAATTGCGGGTGAAGTTCTTAGTTCCTAAACAAATTTTCCAAATACAAGGGCAACCAGGAGCAGTAACTCTTGCTGTTGCCCAAGCTTTAAATATTAGTATTACAAAAGTTCCCTAATTTTTCTAGTCAACAACTCTCAAAAAATAGTTAATTATGCTAGAAACAATTGCTAGCACAATTGAACCTAACAAAGCAGGTAAAAAGCCCTGAATCTCAAAACCAGAGCCAGGAGTTAGGACACTTGCCAGCCAAAGGGCTAAGGCGTTAATCACCAATGTAAATAAACCAAAGGTGAGTAAGGTAATTGGAAACGTCAAAATCTGCAAAATTGGTCTAATAAATGCATTAACCAGACCAATAACAAGGGCAGCAATTAAGGCAGTCAGAAAATTCTTGATAAAGAATCCCGGAACGATATTAGCAGTAAGAAATAACGCCACCGCAGTACCGAGCCAAGTTAATAAAAAGTGTTGCATAAGTTTTTTTAGAGGATTTAGCAGTCAGTTTAATTAATTTCACTATTGCCAGTTGTGATCTGTAACACGATTAGGTATTGTTGTGCTTGACTCCTAAAGTTGCCATCATCTTTCGTCAAGCTAAAATCAATGTAATTTTTCAGTGCTGCTAAGAGAAATACTTCTAATCGGTATATCTTTATCGTATTGCAGGATGTACCGCATTAAATTCATAAAAAACAGTGTGGAGTGCAAAAACCTAACAAAGGTTTCTCTAAGTTGAGAAACCTCAGTCATTAGGGATTTCCAAGAAATAAAGTATTTAATTTTGTTCGGTTGACAGCATTCGACTGAGCGCTCACGCCGAAATGTTGTCTGCACCTCTGGTTACGGACGGGTGAGACGCTACATTACCAAGCTTGAAGATTAGGGATACGGTTAACGCCGCAAAAGAACCTCCCAAGTAGAGCCACCAACTACGCCGTCAGCTTCTAAACCATAGCGCTTTTGTGCAGCTTTCACCGCTGCTTCGGTTGTCTCCCCAAAGTCTCCATCGGCATCACCTTTCAAGAAACCAAGCTTTTTCAGTTGTTGTTGCAACTTAACAACTTCAGAACCACGTAATCCTATACGCAAAATTGGCAATCCTTCTGAGGTGTATTGAATACCAGGAGTTCGTTTTGTAGTTGTGTTTGACTGAGTTTGAGTAGTCGATGTAGTACGCTTCGGCGTTTTCTTTGTACTAGAAGTTGTAGTTTTTCTGGGAGTAGCAGGTCTTGGTTCAGGGTTGCCCGTAACTTGGGTTACAGCTTTTTTTGGGGTAGTAGGTTTTGGTTCTGCTCTAGTTGGAACTTGGGTTACAGCTTGTCTGGGAGGGTTGGGGTTGGAATTTGCAACGTTGGTGAGGTTACTAGCTTGAGTTGGAACAGGAAAATTCGTAGCTGAGTTAAATCTTGGCTGGGATGAAGGGACGGTTGATGCTGCTACAGGTTGATTAGGAAAAAGTCGTTGCCAAGTGCTGGCATCAACAACGCCATCTGGATTCAAGCCAGCTGCTTGTTTAAACCGGGAAACAGCACTAGCTGTATTTTCACTATAAATGCCATCTACTGCACCAGAATAAAAACCCAAAAGTTTCAGAGCTGCCTGAAGTTCAGATACGCGTTCGCCTTGGCTGCCAACTTTGAGGCTAGGGCGGTTGATGCTATTTCCAGGATTTACTTGGGCAATTTTTTGTGGGGCTGCTATTGATACTAGAGTCGTTGAGGTAATAAGCAGAGGCGTAGCCAAGAACAAGAGTATTTTAATGGCTGATAAAGATTTAGACCTCTTGAGCCACCAATCCTTTTGCCGTTTTTCCATTCTACAGCGATTTACAGTTGGGTCTAGTAATTTTAAGTAACTCAAAATACTTGCTGTCAGGCTGGTTTGCATGGAATTCACTCCCAGAATATTCTCATGCTAATGGTACAGCCGCTTGGTCGAAAAAACAGCTGCTGGATTTTACGATATCTCCAACGGGCGTAGCTGCGGCACATTCTCAGTTACGCGATCGCTCGATTAATTGCTTCTTCTTGACCAACTAAAGACAAGTAAGGCTCTTTTAAATATTTACAAGCTGAAGCGATCGCATCCTTGGCACTCACCGCCGCAATCAATTCTTGGAACTTGGTGTCAAAATCAATTCCTAAGCCCAAAATTTCATACCAACCGTATATCTGAGCAATTTGCCCGTTCGTTTGTTTACCCAAGGCGTATTGCCCCAGGATCTTGTTTTTAGCAGCTTGGAGTGCGCTTTCGGATACTTCGGTGGTACATAACAAATCTACTTCTGTACGCAGTCCTTCTAGGGCAATGCTGGTATTTTCTGGTGCCGTACCCATATAAACTACAAAGGAGGCTGGAAATAGCCTTGTGGAGTAAAAAGCGGATACTTCATAAGCTAAACCGCGCTTTTCCCGCAATTCGACAAATAAGCGACTAGAAAGCCCATTTCCCAAGTAGGTACATAGCAATTTTAATCGGGCGTAGTCAACTGAACTCACCGATGTTCCCAAATACCCAAGCATCACGATTGATTGTTGTGTCTGTACGGGCTTCAGCCTTACCTGCGGTTCTACCTTAATCTCAGGTAAATTTAGTATTGGCAGTGCTTGGGCTGGCGCTTGCCAATCAGCAAAAACTTCTTCCACCAACGCTGCTGCATCTGTGGGTACAACTCTACCCGCAATACTAATTACTACATTATCTGGACGGAAATAAGTCTGGTGATACTCCACTAAATCCGCACGAGTTAAGCGGCTCATAGTGGTTTCATCTCCCAGCACTGACATGGAGTAGGGATGATTTTGGTACATTACCTGCCGCATTTGTTCAAAGGCGACATTGAACGGTTGCTCTTTTTGAGAACGAATATCTTGGAGTGCTAAACGCCGTTCTAGTTCCACTTGAGTTTCGGGAAAAGTAGGCGATCGCAAAATCCGCCCTGCCAATGCTAAAATTTCCCCAAAATCAGATGTTACCGTTTTGAAAGATAGCAAAAAATAATCAGTGCCAGTATCCGCACTCAAACTCGCTCCTACAGACTCGACAATTTCAGCAATTTCCAAACTAGAAAGACCATCGCATCCCTTTGTCATCACTGCTGAGAGCAAATGTGCCAACCCTGCTTGCTCCCGGTTTTCGTTACAACTACCAGCACGCACAAAAATTCGCGCTGCAATAATGTCCGCAGCCGGATTTTCTGCCACCAGCACGACAAGGCCATTGTTCAATACAGTGCGATGGATGGGCGATTTTTGCAGCAAGGTTGTCATTTGTCCTTTGTCATTTGTCATTTGTCCTTTATCCTTTGTCAAAAACTAATGCCCCATGCCCCATGCCCCATGCCCCATGCCCCATGCCCCATGCCCAATGCCCCATGCCCAATAACTAACACGGTTTAAGTACAGTAACCGCGTAATTCTCCGGCGATAGATACTGTTTAGCTAATTTTTGCAATTCTTGGGCATCAAAAGACTGAATCTGCTGGGGATATGTCACAGCTAATTCAGCTTGGGCAATCGTATTGTAATATCCATAAAGCCCTGTAAGTTGATTTGGCGTTTCGGTAGAAAACGTATACTCGTTACATAGCAACCTGCGTGTACGAGCAAGTTCTTGTTCGCTAATTCCTTTAGTCTGCAAATCACCCAAATGAGCGCAAATTAAAGACTCAACTTCCTCCAGATTTTCTGGTTCTAACCAAGCAGTAATTGTAAATAAACTCGATTCCCGTTGTAGAGAAAAACTACTGCAAATTCCCTGTACCAATTGCAAATCTTCTCGTAAATCACGCACTAAACGCGAAGTCCGCCCTTCTGCCAATAACACTGACAAAAAATCTAAACCATAGCCAGTACGGATATCTTCTACTCCGGGTACCAGCCACGCCATCAACAATCGCGCTTGCTCTATGCGTGGTAAATACAACTCTTGACGATGAATTCCTGTTATCACTGGCTTTGTCACTTTCTCAAACTGCGGACAATTCGAGCGTTCGGCAAAATCAGCAAATGAATGATTTACCATTTCCCAAGCTGGTTGCTGGGCTATACCTCCGGCAATTACCACCGTCATGTTTTCTGGCTGATAGTGGGCATGGTGAAAACAGCGCATTGCTTCTGGTGACTGCTGCATCAGTTCTTGCTCAGTACCCAACACCGAACGCCCGTAAGGGTGATGCGGATAGATGCTTTGAATTAGAGCTTGAAATCCTATCCAGTCGGGATCGTCATAACATGAGCGAATTTCCTCTAACACTACATCCCGTTCGCGGCTAAATTCATCTTCTGGAATTGCCGCATTGAGTAGTAGTTCTCCCAAGTAGGGCAGAGTCTCTTTTAAATAAGGGGCAGCTGTGGTGAGTGAATAATGAGCATAATCATAGCTTGTCGCTGCATTACTCACACCACCCCGGTTTTCAACTTTGGAATCGAACATTCCAGGAGGTAGCGTCGCCGTACCTTTAAAAATCATGTGTTCTAAAAAGTGCGCCATGCCAAACCACGGTTTTGGCTCTAGGCTGGCTCCAGCACGCACCCAAACATCCGCCACAACTACAGGAGTAGTGGGAATTTCTTGATGAATAAAAGTTAAACCACTCTCTAGTCGGAAGACCGAGGCTGGAAATACGGTATTAGTTAGTTGTTTTAACAATTTTTTGTAGTTTTAACCACAATTTAACGCAATTGTGTCATTTTAACTCTGAACGATACCTCATTTAGAATCAAGTTATACAGATTTTGTAGAATTGTGCTATTGCTGTTCTCTGCACTACCGAGAAATTGGAATTATGCACTGAGAGGAAAATCGCAAATTACTTAAAACACTGGAATCTCAATGACAAATTCTGTTCCTTCGCCAAGCACAGAATTGCAACTCAACCGCCCATTATGGGTTTCTTCGACAATCTGACGAGCGATGCCTGCGGCAAGCCGCTTTGCGTCTACGCTAATCTTAATCCTTGACTTCAATTGCTAGATGTTTTTCGTTAGCTTTGAGGCGATACTTCAAAATCAACAGGGTACTCTCAATCCCTTCATGGAGATTACAAGCAACTTTTTCGGTTGTATCGGCTCTGCAGAAGGTGCAAAGACTGATGCTAATATCTTTGATTCTTTCTGAAGCCACCTTCATCAAGTGTACTAGCTTTGGTAAGTCTTCAGTCAGTATCGCACAGAGCGATCGCTACTTGTAAAAACTCAATGAGAGCTTGTGGTGTTTCCCCTATTCTCCTATTCTCTCCTCTATCTTGCCACTGCTTTAGAGAAATTCCCCCAAAGTCTTCCATCACTAACACATAGCCATTCTGATAGGGTTCTAGACTATAGGTTTGGATGATTCCAGATAGATTTAAATTTTTGGCAATGGTGAATCGGTTGCGAAACTGTACCAATTCGCTGAAGCTGGGATAAGCGGTTTTCATCAGCTTAATCACTACAGATTTTTGGTCAGTTTCTCGATTAGCACGATACACTAAGGTTCGAGAACCGTTGTAGAGTTCTTTGCTAACGTGATATCCGGGAATGCTGACCATACGGCTTAATTCTTGAGACGTCAGTATTTAGGTTTCCCTAAATCATGGCAGTCTTTACTGTCAGTTCGCTTATTTTAAACTGATTGAAATAATTAAAGCCCCCAAACTCTAACTGAACTTTGGGAGCTAATAATTTTAAGTTCACCGCGACGCCGTTTTACCTAAGTTTATGACCTGGGTTTATCCAGGTGGGAACCTAAATTCCTCGTTTAAAGTTTCCGGGTACATGCCCGGTATACTGCCACGAGAACAGTTGACTCCCTTGTCATTAAAGGCATAGATCAAAAAACTTGATGGCAGTCACCAACGTCGTAGTGCAACTCACTCATTATAGCTTTTCAAAAGATGTTGTGTGTTCAATATCGAAACTTTCCGATCTATTTACCTGGGATACCAGATAGATTCTATGGTGTGGGCAATGATGTTGGCGTATGCACTTCCCAACTCTCGATTCTGATTATCCAGCAAAACAGTGACATGTCCCAACTTTCGCCCAGGACGTGATTCTGCCTTCCCATACCAGTGAACGTGCGCTTGGGGAATTTCTGCTATTTGTTGACGCTGGCTTTGGTAGTCGCTGTGAGAACTTTCATACCCCAGTAGGTTAACCATTACAGCGCCAGCGCACTGCAAAGCCGGATTCCCTAAAGGTAAACCACAAACGGCTCTGAGGTGCTGCTCAAACTGAGAAGTTTCGCAAGCGTCAAGAGAAAAATGCCCAGAATTATGGGTACGGGGCGCAATTTCATTTACCAAAACTTTGCCATCAGCACCCAGAAATAGCTCAATTCCAAAAATCCCCACTACTTCTAGGCTATTTAATAGAGTATGTGCGATCGCTTGGATTTCTGCTACTTGATTAGGCGTAATCTCGGCTGGCGCAATCACCTGCCGACATACTTGTTCTTCTTGTTGGGTTTCTACCACTGGGTAAGTAACAATTTCTCCCTCCACAGAACGAGCTGCAATTATTGCTAATTCTCTTTCAAAGGGGACAAATTCTTCTAACAAGAATAGTGATTGATTTAAAGGTTTTGTTGTAGTTTCATTAGTTAGCTTTTTTTCTAAAGTAGCAAAATCCTGAATTATGAAAGTACCTTGACCGTCATAACCATGACGGCGGGATTTGAGGACTACTGGAAAACCTAGATATTCTATTGATTTGAGATTTTCCACCTCATCAAAGGCAAAAAATTGAGGAACTGGTAATCCCAAGTCGTGTAAATAGCAACGCTGATGATATTTATCTAAAAGAGGAGCTAATGCTTCTAATTTGGGACGAAAACAAACGCCTTGCTGTGCTAAACCAGATAAAGCATTCAGGTTAACAAATTCGTTTTCAAAGGTAATAACATCGCATTTTTGAGCTAATATTTCCGTAGCACTTGCATCATCAACTGGCGCGAAAACAGTTTCTTTGGCTATTGACACGGCCGGGTCGTGTTCGCTAGGAGTTTGTACTACTAATTCTACTCCTAGCTTCTGTGCTGCATCCGCCATCATCCAAGCAAGTTGTCCGCCACCAATTACACCAACACGCTTCATTGACATTCTAGAGAATCACGAGTTTGCACGCCTGTTTTGGAATTCACACCACTGGCTTTTTCGCACAGTTCTTTGATTTGCGCTCTATCCAAAATTGCATCTGTAAAATCTGCACCGTCTATATTTACATCATTAAATATGGCGCGGAGCAAAAGAGCTTCTTTGAAAACTACATCGCTCAAATCTGCCTTAGTCAAGTTTACCTGATCGACCATTGCATTCGTTAAATCCGCTCCGTGGAGATTTGCTTTTGTCATCACCGAAGCGCTCATGACTGCTCCTCGTAAGTCAGCGTTTGTAAAGTTAGCTAATTCCATATTGGCGTTAGAAAACTCCGCAGCTTGCAAACTCTGTCCAGAAAAATCACGTCTTGATAACTCTGCATTGCTAAATGACAGTGGATGAGTCCAGTCTACTGCCACTGCTGGATCGGCCACACACCAGATAATAATTCCGAGAAGGAATGCTAATGCTTGCCGCCAAAATATATCGAGAGCCAATTTGGTGTATAATCGCCGCATTTAATTACCGCACTTGAATATTAGCAAGACTGGATCGTAATCATTGAGACTTGCAGCCTTGCTACTGGACTTGGAGAACGTGTATTTCCGTTGCTTAATATTTTGTAACGCAAAAAGAGCATAAGCCTCTTACTTTAGCAAAATTATCCCTGCTACTTGAGGTAGAGAGTGGGAATCTGCGATCGCACTAAAATTAGATATTCAGAACAATATTTATTAAATACAATGCCGATCGCAATGACTGAGTATAAATTACCTGCCAGATCAAGCAAGCTTTAGCAAAACACAGACGGGGAGCATAACTTATCGCTCTTGATGAAGATAAAACTTAAAATTCCTAACTCTCAAGGAATAATTTAGCTGAATAAAGCAATGTTTACTATGGGCTATGCCTATGCTTGTTAACTTATTTACAATTCTTCATTTGGAGATTTGAATTTCAAGATATCAAGAGTTTTGTTGAGCAGTAATACTCACTGACTGATTTACAATTCTTGACTTTCCATTTTTCAAGTAAAGTTTATTGTCTTTTGAATTCAACAGACCCGATCAACTGTTAGTCTTTTAATTAATGAAAGCAAGGTTTGAGCGTAATTATATGCGTCTCAATTGCTTAACAAAGCTTAAAGATCGATCATTAGCGTTAATTTTATAGCGATTAGTTAGTTCTTCAGGAATCTCCAAGAGTTTACATTCACCAAGCACACAATTTCTACAAACCGAACTCCCAAAGCCGATGATGAATCATTACTCACTTCAATGGATTGAGGCATGGTGCCAAGAAAATGGCTGGACAGATTTATTTGTTGAGCGACGTAACAACTTCTGGGCTTTCCCTCCGGGTGGGGTAATGCCGGAGCCAATTCCAGTTCATGTTCTCAGATTGATTAAAGCCGAAAAAGGACTGACTTTTGAAGAACGATTGTGGTCAATGTCCGCAGTAACTGGCACAATCCTAGCTGTTCTTTTTACCTTTTGGTTTCAGTCGCCAATGCCATTAGTTTTAGCTTTCGCTTTTAATGCTGTTACGGTGGCTCAATTTGAACTTGAAGATGCCTAAATTATTATTTTGGGCTTTGCTATTCAAAACTGCTCTTGTCTACTTTCAGCAAGAGCAGTTTTTAATTTAATGATTTGTGTAGCAGCCGTCTAGTCTATTAGGACATAACAATTAGAAATAATTAACATTTAAGAGCAGCTAGCAGGTAAAGCTATTTTTGCATGTTTGTTAACGTAGTCTACAAATAATTGCTTCAATCGGGGACTAACACCAGCGTGTTCAAAGAATCCAAAGCCGAGATTTCTTGCTTTTGCTAAGGTTTCCTCTGGTGTTAATCCTTCCTGGATAGCGATACTCAACAGCGCAATTCCAGTCGATCGCATCCCGGCGGCACAATGCACAACCGCTGGTTTTGGGATTTGTTCAAGTGTCGTGAGGATTTTGGTAATCACTTCTTCATTCAAATTTTTGAGATCCACTTTGAGTGGAACATTTTGATAATACAGCCCCAATGCTTCCGCTACTTTTTGCTCATCTTTGGAAAATCCTAGTTCATCAGGCGATCGCAGATTGAGAACAGACTTAAAACCTTCTTGAATAGCTTGCTCAAGCTGTTTTGGTATGACTTGTCCTGTTGTTGTCAAGTTTTCGTTAATTTGTATGGCGTTGATCACATTCACTCCTTCTAACTTTCTAATGTTTTCCAGCTTGCTAAATACTCTAAGGGAACAAGCTTTGAGAAGATATTCAAAATAAACACAACAAAAGTAGCCAAATATCACAACATATCGCTTGATTACTTCAAAATTTGTCTTTTGAAGTTGGTTATTTTATTGCTTTATCCATAATATACGGTTTATCGATAGTATTAGTGGTGATTATAGTTTATTATACTTTTAGCCGATATAATTACCGTAGCTTATATTTCAGGAGTTATACTATTGGGCAAGTTGGGAGAGCAATTGGATCAAGATTTTCGTGAACAAGGGTATAAATAGAACAATTCTTCTTTTTAAACTAGGCAAATGACCCAGAACTAAAGTTTTCATTCATACTTCTTTCCTCCTGCCTTCTCTTGTAATCTGAATGCCAGCCCTGAACCTATGAGCGCTAACGAAATATCTCTTCGACCTGCCCAAGAAACAGATGCGTGGGTGCTGAGTGCAATTCATATTGCTGCTATCAAAGCTCTGCCTGCAACTTTCTACACCCGAAAAGAACTTTTAGCTTGGCGTAATTACCGCAACAAACCTGATGGTTCAAATATCTTGAAGAGTATGAAAGCGGAATCTTTCTGGGTTGCGATCAAGGGAGATGTTGTTATAGGTTTTGCTAGTTTCATCCTTGATGAACTCATCGGGCTGTATGTCCATCCTAAATATCAAGGTAAAGGGATTGGCCGTGCTTTAGTTCAACATTTTTGCGATGAAGCAACTGAGCAAGGTATAGATAAGGTAATTACAACCGCTAGCCTTTATGCTGAAGGGTTTTATTTACGACTGGGATTTACTGCCATCCAAAAAGCACCTCATTATTTAAGAAGTGGGATAGTTGTTCCAGTTACTAAAATGAGTAAAAAATTAGCTCCCGCACCGAAATAAATTTGAGAAGGTAAATATTTTCAATAACTTTAAAAATGTTGGCATCAAGACGATTTTCCTCAAATTACGACCACTTTTTCTACATAATCTATGATGAAAGTAAGTACTTGCCAGCATAAATGCATAAAACCATCCGTTCATCAACTCTCACCCGTGCACGTTTGATAGAAGCCGCCTTACAGGTATTTGCCAGTTTAGGTGTTCAAGGAGCAACTACCCGTGAAATAGCTCGTGTTGCTGGTGTGAATGAGGTGACTTTATTTCGCCACTTTGCTAGCAAAGAACAACTTCTGGGAGCAGTAATGAAAAATGCCTTGGCACTCCAGACAGAAGCCCTTGCACACCCCGAAGCGTGGACACAGGATCTAAAAATTGATTTAAAACAGTATGCCCATCTTTACAATACTATGCTAGAGATACAGGAGGACTTAATTCGTACCTTCATTGGAGAAGCCAAACGTCATCCAGAGGCAGCCAAACAAGTGATTCAAGAAGCTGCCAAGCCCTTAGCGGAAAAACTGGTAGCTTACCTGCAATCGAGTCAGAAACGAGGCGCTGTCAGAGCAGACCTCGATCCATTTCCGGCTGTCGATATGTTTACAGGAATGCTCTTAGCTGGAATGCTATGCCGCAGTGCAAAGTTCAATCAAGGCAGCTATAGCTGTGAGGACTATATCGAAACCTGTGTAGATATTTTTGTGCGCGGTATCAGTGCCACTCCCCTCTAATACCATTTCATTTTAAGGTTGATACAAATAGGCAGCAGGGGAGCAGGGGGAAAGAGTTAGAGCTAAATCATTTGTATCAAGTATTTCGTGAAATGGTATAAGTTGTCAATCTCGTTCACATTACTGTTGAGCTTTATATTCACTCAACATTTACAAAGGTTTGGATACAAATCCTAACCCGTTTAATATCATCGCTTTCACTACATGACCAGCACTTACTTTTTCTCCTTTTTCTTCGACTATTAATTCATTGATTCGAAATGAGAATACTAACCAAAACTTTGAACAACATACATATCATTTCCTGTATCGCCTACTAAAAGCAAGCTACTGTCATCACTTTCTAAAGTTTGGCTGCCAGCAATACCCTTTTGCAGAACTTTAATTATTTTTTGGGGAGTGAAAAATTCCAATTCCACAAATTTTCCAGATTCTAACCATGCTAATTCTTCAGTAAATAAATTTTGACGTATTTCTTCGGGTAATTGTTTAGCTGCTTGCGCCGACTCTGGAGAGGATTGAATGAACATTCCGCGCTTCGTAGCGATAATTTGACGTGGCGTTAGTCCAATATCAATAATCACGATCTCGCTATTGAGAAACCAATTAGCATTGGTTCTCAAATTATGAACTAAACCAATTCCTTGTGGATTGCAATCATGTATTGCATAGATTTTCAAATCGGGATTGCGTCGCAGCATTTGCATTGTGGTGTCAAAAATGCTTTGGGGATATCCAGTAATGCTGAGAATTGCACAGTTGTTTTCAAAGTGAAAATTATTAGCGATTAATAGTTGAGCAATACTAGCACTATCACAAACGACTAATCTATCAAAACTGTAAGCTGTTACGTCAGGATTAATCGTGGCTGGTGTATTTTCCTGCTTTGGTGAAGGAAGAATGTTGAGAATTGAACCATTGATTTGTTGCCAGCGATTTAGCCAATCTTTAATCTGAGATTCAGAAATTAAAAAGTCTTGTGTTAAGAATTCAATTCGCCCTATCTGTCGAGTTCCTAAATATATAGGCAGTATTCCTATAATTACAATAATGACAAAGAGGGTAAATGACTTTAAAGCAAGAATTCCTATGGAAAGGATAATTACTCCTATGATTTGTAAATTCCTTGCATTCTGTTTGCGACTTACAAGATTGAGTTTAGTTGATTTGCTACTTGCATAAAAGAAATTAATAAACGCAAGATTTACTATTAGCGGTATAAAAATTGTTATTGATGTGACAAAATTAATAAATAAAAAAGGAAGTAACCAGCCAAATCGTGAAATTGACTTTGAGCTTTTTCTGAAACGATTATCTAAAAAATAAAGTAGTTGCTTGGGTGTAAAAAACAAGGTATTATTTGCAGAAATATCAGTGATCACTTTTGCAAAAAAAGGATCAGTAATTTGAACATTACTCATGCTAGTCGGTTCAAAGGCAAAGATATGATTGCATTTTATACACCGACCTTGATTAGCTGTCCGGTCTTTTAGTTTATTGTCAGTTCCGCAGTTAATACACTTCATAATGGTTGCCCAATGTTATTTATTAATTGTTAGTTATCTAGCACTTGATTTGTTAATAAAACACTGTAGTCTTCCCGCCGACGAATCAAGCGATGTGTGTCATTTTCTAGCAATACTTCCGCAGGTTTGGGACGGTGTAAAAAGTGAGACGACATTGCATAACCATAAGCACCGACATCTAGAATGGCAACGATATCACCAATTTCTAGCGCCGGAAGTTGACAATTTTTTCCCAGATAATCTCGTGAATATGTGGTATTCCCACAAATATCAGTTGTGAATGGATTGTCTGCTTGTTTCCAAGTAATAATTTCTCGGTAGCCACCGTGTACTGAGGGTACTGAAAGATTAGCAACGCTGGTATCAACTCCAACAATCTGTTTTTCTCCTTGCCATTTCACCGAAACAACTTGAGCAAGCAAAGTTGCACATCCAGCGATCGCACTTCGTCCCGGTTCAATCACCAAATCAATTTCCCGCCCTAAACGAGTAATTCTTTCGGTTAACTCAGCCCCAAATATTTCCCAGTCAAAGGCTGTTTTGTTGTGGTGATACGGATAGCCAAAACCACCACCAAAATCTAAATATTCCCAATCAGGTAATTTTTGTGCAATAGCGATTACCGTATCAATCACCTGGGTAAAAGCGGCTGTGGCGTTAGTTCCCGTCCCTCGATAGAAGTGTAAACCACTCAGCTTTAATCCCACCTCACCAGTTAAAGCGATCGCATCACCAAATTCCTCTGGACGTACACCAATACGGCTATCTCCGGTAATTTCCGGCAAATTGAGGCGTAAACCCAGCCGAATCGATTTTTCTTTGTATTTGGGCAAAACTTTGCAGCACAATTGCAACTGAGTGAGGCTATCGAGATTGAGTGTTGTAACTCCCCAATTCAGGACTTGTAGCATCTCAGCGCAATTCAAATTACTGCCGCTATAAACAATCTCACTAGGATCGAAACCAGCTTGCAATCCTAAATAAATATCTCCTGGCGTATTGGCGTGAAGTCCCCATCCAAATGAACGAAAAATTTTTAACAGCGCAATGTTGCCATTAGTAACACTGGCAAAGCGAAATTGCGTGCGGGGATAACTGACTGCTTTGGTAATCCGCTCAATAGTTTCGCGCAAGCGATCGCCATTATAAACATAAAGCGGAGAACCGTAGTTATTCAGTAACTCCTGAGCAAGTTCCCTGGAGAATGGGGGATTAAGGCGATTTTGAGTTAAATTATTTGATACCATTTACCAAAAATACTGATACAGTAAATTACGAATTACGAATTATTTTGTAATTTTTCCATAGCCAACGATGTAACCAAAAGGGATGATCCCAAGACTGTTTACTTATTTCTTCATTTAAAACGTGCGATCGCCAAAGTTGCCACATAATTAGTAACCAGAGTGTTTCACCAATTCGACGGCCTTGAATAGCTGCTCCCAGTTTGCCTTCAACGATTTGGGCCGCGATGTGAGGATAAAAGTGATTGTGAGCGCGAAGTATTTCTGGATTGAGCCAAATGCCGAGTTGATGCCAAAAATCATTTAAACACCAAGAAGTTAAAGGAACCCCCATACCACGCTTTTGTCGCCAGACAATTTCGGGTGGAAGCCAATTTTCTACAGCCCGTTTGAGGATATATTTTTCACAAGCACCCTGCAAACAGAGTTCTCCAGATAGGCGGAATGTCCATTCAGCTAGAGGTAAATCACAAAAAGGCGATCGCACCCATAATCTATGAGCAAACCCCAATGCAGTCGCACGGGGATGGATATTCTGCGCTCCTTTGAGCATCAAACTAGCACGGCGGAGGCGATGCAGCAAAGATGGACACTCATCTTGATTAAGAGCTGTTAACAGCCAATCTTCAGGATGCAAATTTTGGATCTGTGCATAAACCTCTGGCTGATAAACTTGAGATTCGTATCCCCCAAGACGGTGAAAGGTGCGGAGATATTGCTGGATAAAAGTTTCTTGTCCAGCGGGATTTTCTGCCTGATAAACACCTGCGGCAATTAAAGGTTTGTTCGTCCAACCAGCAAATAATTGATCTCCACCTTCACCGTTAAAAATTACCTGAGTTTCCTGACTCGCCCTCTCAGATAGGAGATACAACGGAATACACACGCCATCTCCAAAGGGCAAATCTAATGCTTGCACAGTCGGAATTAGCGCATTCTCGATCGAACTTGGGTTTACTGCAACTTTAACAAGCGGAATTTTGAGAAACTGGGCGACTTGTTCAGAATATGGATATTCTGGAATGCCTGCGTTACCAAAATCTAAAGTGTAGGCGCGGACTTTCACCCCTGCTTGTACCAGCAGCGCCGCCACCACTGAAGAATCGAGTCCGCCAGAGAGAAACACCCCGACAGGCTCATCCTTTAAATCGGCAATCTGTCGCTCAATCGAGTCTTTAAGGAGAGTTTGCAATTCAGTAATTGCTGTAACTTCATCTGTTAACTGTTCTGGCGCTTCCCGCCATGAGTGGATTTTTTTAGATTCAGGCGTTTCCAGAATACCTGATTGGCAATCACTCTGCCAAACTAATTCAGTCCCCGCCGTCACTGCAAATACTCCATTAATAGGAGTTAAGGGTGTGGGAACGTAGGAAAAACAGCTATAGCCATATAACCCAGGAATACTAACTTCTGACTGTTGCAAAATCGGTAAGAGTAATTGCAGTTGGGATGCAAACCAGATTATTTGTCCTTGCACAGTCCAGTACAAAGGCGTCTTTCCGAAAGGTTCTCTTCCCAAAATTAGGCAGTTGTTTTCCTGGAGATTTACCCAAGCATCGGGTGAACTAAATAATCCTGATGCAAAGATGGCAGCAATTTGATTTTGTTGCGGTGGAGAATTGCCATCGAGTCCTATGTAAACAACATTCCAGATGGGAACAGGATTATTTTCCTGTGCAGAAAACTTTAAAGCCTTTCCTTTTCTAGGGGAGAGGTTTTCCACAACACTAGTTAACAGCGTTTCCAACTCCTGTTGAGCGCCGTAACCCCAATAGCCAAGAAAATGATGCGGGATACCCATCTGGACTATTTAACTTCAAAGGTTGCATCGCTAATCTGCCGACCTTCTAGGAACATCTGCACCTGCCAATTGCCAACAGTTGCAGCCCGGTTAATAGTGTAGCGACACTGGGTATCCCAGACAGACGTATTAATCTCGCGGGTTTGATAGTTGTTTTGCTTGACAATTTGACCACTTGGGTCAATCCAATTACAAGAGAGAGCCATTTTACCCAAAGGTGCATCCTTTAGGGTGACACGATACAACACTTCTGGATTGGTTTGGCGGGAAATTGTCTTTAAGTCGCCGCCATTATCTTGTATTAAGGTGATGCGGTCTTGTTGAGCAGAAACACGGGAAAGTGTAGAACTTTGCTGCTGCATGAAAAATATTGTAGATGCAATCACAACCACTACAATTGCCACCACTCCAGAGGTAATCCATCGATTCCGGCGTTGTTGTACCTCCAGTGCTTGGCGGCGATTTAACTGAATCAGCGCTTCATCTAGTAACTCTGGCGGTAAATTCAACTCCTGTAAAATTTCTCTAACCTGCTGTTGATCTAGTTCCGCTTCCCGACGCAATTGCAGACCTTCTACTTCTGTAACTATTTGTGATAATTGCTCTTGAGTCAGTCGCTGCGTCATAGCTTAACTCCTGTTAAAAAAACTTTATGGCGATTCTTGATTACGTGCAATCAGAAGGACTCTATATTAGATATCTGATATCTCACTTTTGTAGGTACATCATAAGCTACAAAAGAAAGTTGTTGCTTTTCGGATTCTTTAAGAGATACTTTTGTAAACACTTTATTTTCTCTTGTTTCCATGTCTCTGCATGAAAACTCCTAACTCAGCACTGATTATGACTCAAGAACAATAAACCACTATTGAAGGTATCTATGAAGTCTGTATCGGCATTCCAGAGCCAATTTCTGCAATTGAGTATTGGCAGCAATTTGGCGAAACGAGTTTCTCCTTTATTGCACCAGATGGCTATTTCTGGACTTTGCTAGAAGGTAATTAACTAAACATCTGACGAAAAAGAATGTAGATACCCAAAATTTTGCGTCTATTACTTGTTAGCTGTAACTACTAGAATTAACATGACGAAAAAGAAGACTTCTTGCAAAAGCCAAAAAACTGCCCGAAAATCAATTTCTGGGCCAATAGCTCAATTCGTTTGAAACTGGCTAATGACAGTAGTTTTAATCTGTTTCAACGGACTTTTGCTATTAACCAGAGACTTGAGTCTTTGGCGGTTCAAGTATTTTTGCAATAGTAGTTTTGCAATATATTTAATAAAAATTTCCAGTAAGGATTCAGGTGGCAGAGTATTGACAAGGGGGACACTTGAGGGGGAGTATCACAAATATGAACCAAAACCTGCCTCAAGATATAGACCGAG
>NZ_JBALEF010000003.1:0-102303 GCF_036918245.1 Nostoc sp. | reverse complement strand
TCGGTCTATATCTTGAGGCAGGTTTTGGTTCATATTTGTGATACTCCCCCTCAAGTGTCCCCCTTGTCAATACTCTGCCACCTGAATCCTTACGGAAAAATGATTGTCAAGCTGCTCAGACCTCTTTCTTTTGGGATGCAAGCCTCTTCTTTTTTCATGTATACCAGCGCCGTTAAAGAAGAAGACTTACTTGATGCTGAAACACTGCGCTATTGTCCAGTGATGTTTCAAGAGCAAATCCCTAAACAGCAAGAACTACGGGTAGTGTATGTGAATGGCAATCTCTTTGTCGGGGCGCTAGATGCGTCTGAGTATGCAGCATCTACTCAGGATTGGCGACGTGAGACAAAAAAGATTCTTACCTGGCAACCAGAGCGATTACCTGATAAACTAATCCGTTGTTTGGATGCCTTTATGGCCAAGTTTGGACTGGTTTTTGGAGCATTTGATTTTATTAAAACACCATCAGGAGAATATGTTTTTTTAGAAATTAATCCTACAGGAGAGTGGGGGATGCTGGAGAGAGATTTGGACTATCCAATTGCTCTAGCTATTGCATCTGCACTACTTTCAACAAGCCCGAAGTAAGATGCTCTTACTTAAAATTCCAAACCAACTGATAACCCCTATCTATATCTGTAGCGTACTTCATTTTCTATATTTGTAAATGACTGTTTTAATAATTACTCACAGCCAAGACAACGAAAGTATTCCTCTAGTTATTCAAGCAATTGAAGCCCAAGGAAAGAAAGCATTTCGTTTTGACACAGACCGATTTCCCACAGAAATACAGTTAGATGTTTACTATGGTGGTACTAAGCGAGTGATTTTGAGTGTCGATGACCAGACATTAGATTTAAATGAAGTGTCAGCAGTTTGGTATCGGCGCATTGCAATTGGGTCAAAAATTCCCAACTCGATGGACAGGCAACTTAGACAAGCCTCACTGAAAGAATCTCGCGTCAGTATTGAGGGAATGATTGCTAGTATCAGGGGGTTTCATCTTGACCCTGTGCCAAATATTCGCCGAGCGGAAAATAAGCAACTGCAATTACAAATAGCAGGAGATATCGGTCTAGATACGCCACGCACTCTGACTACAAATAATCCAGTAACAGTAAAGCAATTTGCCCAAGAGTGTCAGCAGGGAATGATTACAAAAATGCTGTCTTCCTTTGCTATTTATGATGAACAAGGGCGAGAAAAAGTTGTGTTTACAAATCCAATTTCATCAGAGGATCTAGACAACCTTGATGGCTTACGTTTCTGCCCAATGACATTTCAGGAGAAGATTCCCAAGGCATTGGAATTGCGGACAATTATTGTAGGTAAGCGTGTGCTAACAGCTGCGGTTGATTCTCAAGCTTTGGATAAGGCACGTTACGACTGGCGCAAACAGGGAATCGCTTTACTCGACGCTTGGGAGTCATACACTTTGCCCGAAGATGTCGAAGAGAAATTGCTCAAACTTATGGCAGAATTCCGTTTAAACTATGGGGCACTTGATATTATTTTGACTCCTGATGGTCGTCATGTATTCCTTGAAGTTAACCCAGTTGGCGAGTTCTTCTGGCTGGAACGCTGTCCTGGCTTACCGATTTCCCAGGCGATCGCTGAGGTTTTAAATAATTCAGCTAATTGACTCGATTTTCTCTACCTTAACCATGCGGTAACTACTATATGTAAAAATAATCACAGTTGCAGCAACAGAAGGAATAAAAGCATTGCCGTGCAGGTAAATCAGTCAGTGAAAAAAGGAGATGCGATCGCCCTGGTAGACGTATTATTGATTACAACTTTTCTTTAGCTGGCGTTGCGATACTGCGCTTAACTAGACCCCCTTCAAGTTCCTTAATGAATTTTAAGTTTTCCTCAAATAGAGGTTGGCTTTCGCTAGAAGAAAAATTTTTTTCAAGAAAAGCAAATGCTTGCCGGAATTGACGCGGATTTGCTAAAATTTGCGAGTCAAAGTGACAGGGAATAATCTGCTGAAAATCCCAACTTGCAACTGTATCAGCCCAGTTGAGGACTTGTCTTGGTGCTTGAGGAAAAATGAGGATTTGCAAAATCGGTGCGACAAATGGTCGCCCCTGACCTCGTAGAGCGTCGAATGCCTGCTTCCAAGTTTCTTGCCAGCGAAAAGGAAATAAACCAAAGTACGTTTTTAGGGTTCGTTGTGGTGCTTTGAGAGCATCACGAAACATCTGTCCGATGGGAGTAACTTCCAAGGCACTTGGACGGAAGTAAAGCGCAAATAATGAAATACGTTGCCATCCCTTGCAGCGGTTGTCTTCATTGTCCTCGATCATCTCCCAGGCATTGTCCCTGGCATGAAACAGTAAGGGATAAGGATCTAATTGGAGGATTTCTGGTGGGTCAACTGGAACAGAAAGTATAGAATCAGTTACAAGTAGAGTGCGCGATCGCTTATGAAATACTGCAACTTCTGCAAAAGATCCTCGTCCCAAATTGATGTCCAATATTGCATAGTCAAACTCCAGAGCGAAGGGAGCAAGGCTTGAGTCGTGTGGGAGTTCTTGAGTTCGTTTTTGGGGAAAGCCTAGCCAACTAAGTGGCAGGTTGAACGGGAAACTCCACTGATGGGGGGCAACAAAGACTTGTGCTTGAGGAAAGCGACGAGAAAAGGGGCCAACGAAGACTTTATGCTCCAAACCAGAACTCGTTGGCAGTATGATGTACTTAACTGCACCGTGCTCTGCTACCAACTCATTAACCAAGCGGACACACTCAGTTGTGGGAGCAACAGGAGTATAAACCAGAAGACCTCCGGCAGCGAGCTTGACCACAGTCATCCGAATCGGCACGATGGTGTACAGAATGCCGTGAAGCTGATCGAATGTCCAGATAGTGTCCTTAACTATTTCCTTGCAAAGTGTCCGCCGCTTGCCGTAGGGGTACAGTGGGACAGCAGCCCAGAATGGCCATGACCAATCCTTTGGGTTGTTCAAAGGAGACATCCCTCGATCTTGTAGTTCAACCCTCGACTTAGATCCTTGTGAGTTCATCGTCGTTCCATTGTCCTGTGAGTGTTAAGGTTCAATCGGGACAGTTAGCAAAGAGTGAAGACTGAAAGTATTGCTATTGTGTCAACTTAGCTCTGTGATGGAAAATAAACGTTGTCGGTCTATTTGTTGAAGCTTGATTTTTTCAGCGTAGAAAGCCTGATAATAATATTGATACCGCTCTGGTTCAGCTTCTGGATCGGTTTGTTGCCATAGTTCCAAAAAGTGACGATAGCGTTTTTCAAGCATCACTAAATCCATACAAGCGATCGCAGCTTGAACTACTTGCGGAGTCCGAAGTATTTCTTTTTGGTTTTTTTCATCCACATGAAATAAATGGGAAATTAACCCGCTCTCGCTGTCAAATTCTAAGAACCGATCTTGCAGGCGGGAAATTAAATTTGGTAAAGACGCAAAGTTTTTCGTCTCTCCATCATCTGATGAAATTTCTAAAATCTGTTGCCATAAAAATCGGTGGTGGGAAAGGCTAAATTGCAAATCTCGCTCCTCTAGTTCGTCAATAATCCCTTGACGCTGTTCGGGACAATGCAAGTAAATTCGCAGTAATAATGCCTCAGCATGTTCTAAAAAGCTGCGTTCTGTAGGGAGTGGGAAGTGGGGAGAGACGCGATTAATCGCGTCTGTACGGAGTGGGGAAACTTTACCACCTCCCCATGCTTTCTTGGCTGACACAGGCTTAGAGTATATAGCCGCAGCCGGAGCAATTTGAGTTAGCAGATTTTCGACTCGTAGAGGTATGAGTCTGGTATCTCCTAAACTGAGTATTTCAGCACAATAAGAAACGTAATAGTTGCGTGTATCGCTGTTAGCTATATTTTTAAGTAATTTGACTATTTGCTGAGTTACTTGCTGAAAATCAGTAGCCTGTTTTAAGTCTCGGTCTTGAATAATTTTCTGAATCTGCCAATCTAGCCAAAGTGGCGCATTTTTTAGCAGTTCTCCATAATCTTCTGGAGTGTGGCTATGCAAATATTCATCAGCATCTTTACCATCGGGTAAATTGAGAATTTTTAGCTGAACTTCGCCCTTGTATGCCAGTTCGGCAATTTCACCGATCGCTCTTTCGGCGGCATTAGTTCCGGCTTTATCAGCATCAAAGTTGAGTATTAATTGTTTCGATTCGGTGTAGCGTAATATTAACCGGACTTGTTCTAAACTTAAGGCTGTACCAAGTGAGGCGACGGCGTTATTAATACCAGCAGCGTGGAGAGCGATCGCATCAAAATATCCCTCCACCACCACCGCTTGATCGAGTTGAGAAATCCCATCTTTGGCTCGATCGAGGGCGAATAATGTTTTACCTTTACTAAAAAGTTCGGTTTCGGGTGAATTCAGATATTTAGGCTGTACCCCTTCCGGGGAAGCCGCCCTCTGGGCGTCTACATCAGTCAGAGTTCTCCCACCAAAGGCAATGACGCGCCCTTGGACATCACGAATGGGAATCATCAAGCGATCGCGAAATGCATCATAATATCCACCCCCTTCCCGGCGTGGTTTAATTAATCCCGCTTTTTCCAGTATTTGCACTGGGTAATGTTTATCTTCCACTAAATAACGATAGAGAGTTTCCCAACCTGCGGGGGCATAACCTAAACCAAATTGCTGTATACTTTCTTCTTTGAATTGGCGGTTAGATTGCAAATATTGAAGTGCTTTTTGCCCTTGAGATTGTCTGAGGGCGTGTTGATAAAACTGGGCGGACGTTGCGAGAACTTCATATAACTGCTCACGCAAAGATAGCTGACGCTGTAATTCTTGGCGTTGTTCGGGTTCGAGAGTTTGCACAGGTACTTGGTAACGCCGTGCTAAATCCAACACCACGTCAGCAAAAGAACGCTTTCCCAACTCCATGACAAACTTAATCGCATTTCCCCCGGCTTGACAGCCGAAGCAATAGTACATTTGCTTGGTCTGGCTGACGGTGAAACTGGGAGATTTCTCATCATGGAAGGGGCACAAACCGACAAAATCCTTTCCTCGTTTGCGTAAAACTACGTGTTCCGAGACGACATCTACAATATCAGCCCGTAGTTTAACTTCCTCAATTGTGTCTGGGTGCAAGCGGGGGATTTGCATGGCTTTGTCATTAGTCACTTGTACTGAGCGACTCGCCCTGAGCGCAGTCGAAGGGAGCCGAAGTATTGGTCATTGGTCACTTGTACTGAGCGTAGTCGAAGTATTGGTCATGAACTTTGGAGAAATACCAAAGGACAAATGACTTTAGACTTCTGATCGCTATTATATTCTTGTTGCTAGACCAAGAATGATGTATAGAATTGCTTAGACTTAATTTTATCAGAGGAAATACTGAAAATGGGGCGTATTTTTATATCAGCGGCTCATGGAGGCAAAGAAGCCGGAGGAATAGATCAAGGTGCGATCGCAGGTGGTACAAGTGAAGCAAAAGAAATGATTCTGCTGCGGGATTTGATTGTCACGGAACTGAGAGCGCGGAGTTTGGAAATTTTGGCGGTTCCTGATGACTTGAGCGCCGCCCAAACTATCACCTGGATCAATTCTCGTGGTCGCCGGGGTGATGTCGCTCTAGAAATTGCAGCTAATGCGGCTAACAGCCCTTCTGTGCGTGGGGCTAGCGTTTTTTACATTACTAATAATAGCGATCGCAAGAGCAATGCTGAACAGTTACTAGTGGGATTGTTGCGCCGCGTACCCCAATTACCGAATCGCGGAGTCAAGCCAGATACAGATAGTGGATTGGGTAGTTTAGCATTCTGTCGTCAGACAACGCTGCCAGCTTTGGTGATGCAAGTGGGGTTTCTCAGCAATCCAGAGGATCGGGCTTTGCTGCAAACTCGTCGCCGCGATTTTGCTTTGGGAATTGTCGATGGATTGGTAACTTGGAGTCGTGTAATTGACCCCACTCCTGGAACTCCACCAGAAGCAAATTATCCGCCAATTAATATTAATATTAATGGACAAAGTTACATAGAACAAGGAGTTTTAGTTAATGGTAATGCTTACATCCCCATTGATTTAGTAGACCTTCTACGAATTGACCTTTCAAAAGCAGCTAATGTCAATCGGATTACCTATCACAAAATAGTTTATGTCAAAGCCATCGAACTGCGAGATTTTAATATTGCAGTCAGTTGGGATGCGGCAACGCGTACTGTTAGCTTGCGCTCGAATTTAGTGGTTTGCCCTGGTCAATTTTCGCGGGTGATGTCGAACGGTAATACTTCCGAAGTCCAGTTACAATTATTTCTGAGAAACAATAATGAAAATGCTTTAACAAAGTTTCCTGATATCCCAAAACTTTATCGCGAAGAAGCAGGTATAGAGGGAGTGAACTATGATATTGCCTTTTGCCAAATGTGTGTAGAAACGGGATTTTTACGGTTTGGTGGTGATATTAGGCCTGAGCAAAATAACTTTGCAGGCTTAGGTGCGATCGGTGGCGGTTCGGAGGCTGCGTCTTTTCCAAGTGCCAGAATTGGAGTCAGGGCACACGTCCAACATTTGAAAGCTTACGCCAGTTTAGAACCTTTGGTACAGGAAGTAGTAGATCCAAGGTTTCGCTTTGTCACACGCGGGATTGCGCCATTAATCGATCAGCTATCAGGGCGGTGGTCAGCAGATTTGGATTATGGTACGAAGATTTCAGCAATGCTCAAACGATTATATGAATCAGCAGGACTTCTTTGAGTAAGGAAAGGAAAATTACTCAGGTTCTGCACAGTGCGATCGCCTATGGTGAACGGAACGCCATCGCAAACACGATCTGCTTCAGCTGTTTTTTGACAAACCGCTTGCTAATTACTTGATTAACCGTTGATTCCACAAACTCAGTTGCAATAGCTTCACCATTTCGCCAACGTTCTTCATAGTTGAGGATATATAGCAGATTTCAACGTCGTCAGGTACAGAAATACTCCAGCCGCATATTGCTGTATTGGTTTACTTTTTGGCGGTCAAAATGGTCAAGCATTAACCATTGGCGTAGTTCATATGTCTTTTCAAGATTGTCAGGGGTATCACCTTAGTCCGTAATTTACAGCAGTTTTCATGTATTTGAACCACACCTGTTGTAGGGGCGCAAGGCCTTGCGCCCCTACCGCGTGGTCTATTTACCTGAAAATAGCTGTAACTGAACAAGCTTGCTATGTATTTTACTGAATATTTCTGCTTTGATTCCAGCAGTCTAAAAATATAGTCGTTGCATACTACTGTAAATCTATCGGTTTAATGTATTATATTGAAAACTACCATTGCTTCCTTACCAACTACAAAGTACAAGGAAAAATTTTTATGACATTTACTGCAACACGAATTGAGATTACGCCTAGTGGAGCAGCTTTAGGCGCAGTTGTTACTGGTGTTGACGCCAGTATTGCAGCAGAACCAGAAGTAATTTTGCAACTCAAACAGGCGTGGCGCGATCGCCACATCCTCATCTTCAAAAATCAACAATTGACTGACGACCAATTATTAGCGTTTGCGAATTACTTTGGCGACATTCTCCAACAGCCTGCCTATATCCGTAAAGGAGAAACCGAGCCGTACCTGCCACCCCTTGTTCTTACTCTTGCAAATGCTGCTTCTGAAGAAAGTTCCGTCAATCTTGCACCCAACTATCGTAAACTTTTACCCCATATCGATCATGACTGGTTGCCTACACCATCTAGTGGTTCATTTTTATATGGGGTAGAACTGCCTGAGAATGGCCCTGATACCTATTGGGTGAATTTGATTCAGGCTTACGAAGAACTAGATGATGCTACTAAAAAGCAGATTGCTGGCTTGCAGGTGCGCCATTTTAATTTCTATGGCAAGTACCGGGATGAGTATCCTGAGCCTGGCTACGCAGCCGGGCGTTCCGTTGAACCCGGTGAACAAGTTGCTACCCATCCTTTGGTTCGCACTCACCCGGATACTGGCAAGAAAGTTCTCTTCTTAAATGCCGCTAACGAGGTAGATATTGTTGATTACGACCCAGTGGAAGGGGCAAAGCTAATTGAGCGGTTGCGGGAACACATTAAGCAACCCCACTTTGTTTATCAACACCATTGGAGTAAGGGCGACTTGCTTTATTGGGACAACCAGGCAACGGCTCACTATCGCCCCGAATTTAATTCCAACGCAACCCGGATTTTGAAGCGGGTTAGCATTCGAGGAAGCCGTCCTTTTTAAAGTTCAGCTAGCTAAAAGTTGTGAATTCTTTCAGATACAAAACTTTACTCCCCCTTTCCTTCTCCAGAGAGTAGAGCGGGAAAACCTAGTTTTGACACCACAGGATGCGATTTTCTCTAGCCTTCTTAGCAAGGATAGAACCTCTAATCGATTTGGTCAGCTTGCAGAGATTTTGCTCCCACGGTATCAGCGTCAAGATGAGATAGAAAGCTATGGTCAGACTGCAAATTGGAAAGCACTCAATATCCAGGCGTGATTTACTTTACACTTTTTATGGATTAATGTCTTTTACTGCCTTAGTCAGTTGTGGAACAAACAACGGCAGCACAGGCAATAACAGCAGCGCAACCTTGAGTACTAATACCACTAGTAACAATAAAGGCAGTACTAAGGTTGTTCGGCTTGGCTATCAAGTTTCAGGGGATCTAACTCATGAAAAAGGCGCGATCGAAAAACGCTTGGCTCCTCAAGGAATAGGTGTTACTTGGTCTCAATTTGTGTCTGGGCCTCCGCTATTGGAAGCCTTGAATGTGGGTAGCATTGACCTTGGGCCTGCTGGCGAAACGCCACCCATTTTTGCTCAGGCAGCTGGTACCAATCTGATTTATGTAGTTAATATGCCGCCAGGTACTGGAGAAGGTTCAGCAATTGTTGTGCTAAAGGATTCTCCAATCCAAACATTGGCAGGTCTTAAAGGTAAAAAAGTTGCTTATTCTAGAGGGACGGCTCAGACCTTTTTTGTGGTGAAAGCGTTTGAAGAGGTAGGGCTAAAAATCAGTGATATTGAATCAGTGAATCTACCCATTGCAGATGGAAGAGCAGCATTTTTGAACAAGACGGTTGATGCCTTTGTAGAAGGCGATCCTAGTCTGATCAAGCTGCAACGGGAAGGCACTATTCGGGTCTTACGAGACGCGCAAGGAATTAAGACGCCAGGAAGTTATTACCTAGCTTCACGAGATTTTGCAATTAATAATACTGAACTCTTGAAAGCAATTTTGTCAGAGTACTACCAAGTTGGGCAGTGGGCAAACAAAAACAGGCGGGCTGCTGCCGAAATCCTTGCACCGAAGGTCAAGACTGATGTCGATACTATGGAGTTGACGCTGACGAGAAGAAAATATGACATGAGACCAATTACTGAGGAAGTAATTAGCGCTCAACAAAAGGTTGCGGATCTTCTATATGAACTGAAAGTTGTGCCAAAACAAGTTGATGTTAAAGGAGCAACCTTAACTACCCAGCAGTATGCAGCGATTACACCGGATGCGGTTAGGAATAAGGCTTAACCTTTGAATCAGCAAGCTTGCTACAAAACCAGACGCGATGCCTGCGGCGGTAAACTACGCGATTATCCTATAATTATTAGTTAACCTAATTATTAGTTCACCTAATCTTTAGTAGAACATAGTAGAATTCACCTGATGAAAATTTGGAACAGACAACTAGGCGATCGCGTAAGTAATATCATTTACCAGTATTTACCCGCCTTTCGCTGGCGTAATTTTCGCCTGTTTTTTGGAGGACAGTTACTATCAATGTCTGGGACATTTATGACCCAGCAGTTAACTATTCCTTGGCTGGTATACGATTTAACTAAATCGGCTTGGTTGTTGGGAGTTGCAGGCTTTGTACAATTTTTACCGACGTTATTAGTGATTCCATTTTCGGGCGTATTGTCCGATCGCTGGAGTCGTCGTGATTTGTTAATGCTAGTGCAGATATTGGGAATTAGCGTTTCCCTCGCTTTAACAATTCTTACCTTTAGGAATTGGATGACGTTTCCCATCCTATTGGTACTGAGTGTTCTCAATGGTTTTCTCAAGGGATTAGATATGCCCGTGCGTCATACAATCGTCACCGAAACCGTAGACGATCGCGCCGATTGGAGTAATGCGATCGCCTTGAATTCAGTGATGTTAAGTTCCTCGCTGGTATTGGGACCGGCTATGGGCGGGATTTTGATTGCGACGCTAGGGGTGAAATATTGTTTTCTCTACGATACTCTCAGCTATATTCCTGCCATCTTTACCCTGCTAGCAATGCGGCTGAAAGTCAGACCGATGCAAACCCTTACGAGCCTTAGCGATACTTTGCAGAAATTGCGGGAGGGCTTTGAATATGTCTCCAAGTTGCAGCCGATTAAAGCAATTTTATTAATACTGGCGTTACAAGGTTTAGTCGGGATGTCTCATGTCGCGCTCATGCCCGTCTTCGCGGCTAAGATTTTAAATGGGGATGCAACTACAATGGCTCACCTCAGCACCTCAGCGCCCATTGGCTCGTTGTTTGCTTGTTTGTATCTGAGTGTTAGACGAGGGATTGCGGGCTTAGAGCGTGTGATTATAGTCGCTCAAGTCTTGATCGGAATAAGTCTGATCTCCTTCTCACTATCGCGTCAAGTTGGATTATCCATAATCATACTGGTGTTTACAGGCTGCTTTTCCATCCTCCTGATTACCAGTAGTAATATGATTATCCAAACCCTAGTTGCCGAAGATAAGCGCGGACGGGTGATGAGTTTTTATGCCCTAGCAATGGTGGGTATGCTCCCCTTTGGGAATCTGTTAGCTGGAACTTTGGCACATAATTTTGGTGCGACTAATGCCTTGATTGTCTGTGGCAGTCTGAGTATCTTAGGTGCACTATGGTTCTCTGCACAACTGCCAGCAGTGAGTCGTTGGATTAATCGCTAAAGTCGATAAAGCTCAAAAAACAGACCCGACTCCAACTGTTTGCCGTTCTCGCCGTGCGACTTCTGCACGTACCAAAGGAATGACATCACGTCCATAAGCGATCGCATCCTCTAAAGGATCAAAGCCCCGGATCAACAAGGTAGTCACACCTGCATCGTAATAATCAACCAAAGCCTCTGCTACTTGTTCTGGTGTACCCACTAGGGCTGTGGTGTTACCTGCCGCACCAGTAGCTGCTGCGATCGGTGTCCATAGACGCTTATCGTAAATCTCATTTTTGGCGGCAAAATCCAGTAGACGTTGCGATCCTACCGCCTGTGGTCTAGCTGGGGGAGCTAATTTTGCTCCTCCTCGCAACTCTTGAATTCGCGCTAAAATGCTATGTGCTTTCTCCCAAGCCTCTTGTTCTGTAGCACCAAGAATCGGTCGCAGGGAGACGCTGAAGCGAATGGAACGACCGAGTGGTAAGGCAGCACGTACCTCTGCGATTCGTTCTTTAACTGCGGCAATTGGCTCACCCCACAAGGCGTAGACATTACTGTGTTTAGCTCCTACCTGTACGGCTGGCCCAGATGCACCACCAAAGTAAAGCGGGATGTGGGGCTTTTGCAGCGGCTTGATCGCAGAGAAAGCACCCTTGATGCGGTAAAATTCACCTTCGTAATCAAAGGGAATGTCGTTTGTCCAGACACGACGAACAATTTCTAAATATTCATCGGTGCGACGGTAGCGGCTGTCATGATCCAGCCAGTCGCCATCTCTTTGTTGGTCAGTATCACTGCCACCGGTAATGATATGTATTGCGATCCGACCGTTGGTAAAATGGTCAAGGGTAGCTGCCTTGCGAGCTGCCAAAGTTGGTGCGACAAAACCCGGACGATGAGCAATTAAAAAGCCCAATCGCTCGGTTGCTGAAGCAGCGAAACTAGCAACAGTCAAACCATCAGGGCTACTAGAACTATAGCCAATCAATACTTTATCAAAGCCTCCTTCTTCATGAACTTTGGCAAATTCACGAATATAAGCTGTATCAATGATGTCATCGCCCAGACCGCCTGATGCACTATTTAATTCCGAAGTCGGTTTTGTCCGAATCAATCCAATAAATTCAATTGGCATAATAAATTCTCCTAAAAATGTTGGGGAGCAGGGAGAAGGGAGCAGGGGAGCAGGGAGCAGGGGAGACAAGGGGACAAGAAGGAATTATTGAACAAATCTCTCCCTTGTCTCTTTTCCATGTCCAATGCCCAATGCCCAATGCCCAGTTCCCAATACCTAATCAAATAAGTCTGGTTGGTCGTGGGTAATTTCATCCCACAAATATTGGAATCCACCCCAGCCTGCTTGGTGAGTACCACCGCGTTGTTGGATCTTTAAGGCGATGTCATGGTCAATTAGGACGGGTTTTCCTACGGCTTCTGCTAGCAATTGGGCTTTAGCAGTATCCTCTAACCTGATGTACCACCAAGCGGCTTCATCCACACTGTGTCCCACGGTCAATATTCCGTGGTTGCGTAAAATCGCAGCTTTGCTCTTGCCTAGTGCCTGAGCAATGCGTTTTCCTTCGCTTGTCTCTAAGACAATGCCTGTAAAATCATCAAATAGAGCATGATCTTGGTAAAAAGCACAGGAATCTTGGGTAATCGGATCGAGCAACCGACCCAAAGATGACCAAGTTTTACCATAGAAGGAATGGGCATGAGCCGCTGCAATGACATCGGGGCGGGCTTCGTGGATTTGAGAGTGAATGGCAAACGCTGCTTGACTAACTTTGCCTTCACCTTGGACTACCTGACCTTCACTATTCACTAGTATCAGGTCTGATACCCGAATGCGACTGAAGTGTATCCCAAAGGGATTTACCCAAAAATGATCGGTAAGTTCGGGATCGCGGGCAGTGATGTGTCCTGCCAATCCTTGAGCAAAACCCAAACGCGCAAATACCCGAAAGGCTGCTGCCAAGCGTTCTTGACGATGGCGACGCTCTGATTCAATGGAAACGAAGGTCGGTGGCTGAAAGGGATTGCTGGGGCGGACGAGAGAAGTTTGCACCATAATTTTCAACTCCTACGTATGGATTAGGTGGACCTAGAGTGCTGCCTCACTGCTGCTGAAAGCCTCAAGGTTTATCGATAAACACTGCTTCACGATTAAATTAGCGATAACAATAAAGGATTATGGCTCGGTGGGCGATGCCTACGGCGGTAAACTACGCAGTTTTTATCGCTGCAAATACGTATTGTTCAATCATGTCCAGTGGACAATGCTACAAATAACTTTTGGCTGATAGCCATGAATACCTTACTATTTACGGTTTTTCAACTACCTAGTGAAAACAAATTTCTTAACTAGAGTAATGATGCTGTCAAGTAAACTACGGTAAGTCAATCGGCTTAAAGGATTTAGATTACAATGAAGCTACCACAGTTCATTTAAATAAGCAAGCTCAATATGGAGTTCTGCTGAAAAAATATACTGGGGGAAAGTTTTATCTCTTTCTTTTTACGACTCCAAGAGCTGCTTAAGAACATATCGGGCACGGTTATAAATAACACCTGGTCGTGAGCTTTCTCGTGGACCAGCAACATTCAAAATGCGAATGTTGTGCTTCTGAATCCAACTCCAGAAACGAGCAGCGTCATTTCCACTGAATGACAGCGCGTTAATGATGAGGACAGGGCGATCGTACTTATGCGCCAGGTCAGCCGTAAGCTTTGTTCCTCCTTCAAGTGATCCATACGCTAGGACGAGTGTCCCGTCTGAATCTCGAACGTTCCACTCGGTACGTAATGCGTAGTCTGTACTCGTTGTCTCTTGAAGCGGGTATACAGGTGGTATCTTTCCATCCTCTGCAAGCCGCCCCTTTGGACACCATCCACGAACTGGTAACAAAAGTGACAAAGCTGTATCGAGCGCAGCTCTATCAACTCCTGTCTGACCTCCGGTTACAACCCAAAGCCGTTGATGAGACGATATTGACTCTCCTTTATCGGATGGTGTGGCGATCAAAAGTGCGTAGGCGTAGCCCGCCGCAGGCATCGCTTTACCCTGCATAAGTCCTCCAACGATGAGCAATGCAAGTACAACGCCTCCGCTCATAATGACGTTGTTAACTTCCATGAGTAATAATTTTCCTTTTACGTTTGGTCAGGATCTTTAATGACAAATTCTTGATTATGGCAGTATTACAGCTAAAAAAGAAGGTTATGGATCAATTGGTAAGCTGACTTTTCCAGTTATCTTCTTACCGAAGAGCGATGTCAGTTTTACTTTGTCTGGTTTTCAGACTTTTTCTCATGTCAAACTCAGGTTGAATATACAGCCGAATTCAGGTGTCTGTGTAACATTCATAGCGCTAATTTAGGCTATTTAAAACAATAGAATAATTTCACGCACACGATCAGAAATTGTCCCTCAGTTGAAAGTTGAGCGATGTCTACGACGGGCTACGCCTACGCATTTCTTGCTTCTCTTTTCAAACTTGGGAGCAGTTAAACCTAAATGCTTACCTTTCTTACATATCTTGCTTATATTCTTCTAACAATTGCGGAATGTGATCGTACCCATCCACACCAATAACCGCAATAATTTTCGGGCGATGTTGCTGTAAGAACTTTTGGAAAGCTTCTACCCCGATTTGCCCTTGCAAAATTGTCAGTAACCCTGCTGCTTGACGCCACTCATTAGAAGCAATTTGCTCTAAAAGATACATTCCCAAGCAGCCCGTGTAAACAGTTTTTTCGGAATTTTGCAGATGATAATAAGCTTCTGCTAAATAAGCTAAGTTCCGCCCTTGGAGATACAAATCACCGGAAACTTGCGCTGTTTTAAAACCATCTTCAAGATATTTAATTGCAGTTTGGTGTTGTCCAATTACTAGATAGGCAATTCCTAAGCTGCTGACACATAACGCTTTACTTTGAATATCGCCTAATTTTTCTGATAATTTTAAACCTTGTTCCAAATAATTAATTGCGGCTTCATAAGTTTCTGGTTCTAAGTTTTCCAATTCCTGAGCTTGCATGACTTCGCTGTAACCTAAATTCACCAGCGCGTTTGCTTCTCCTGTGCGATCGCCTGCTTGCCGACTTAGTATTAATGCTCGTTGACTGTAGTTAATTGCCTCAGCATAATTTTGCTGTTGCACGTAGGTACGGCTGAGGTGATTGAGATTGGCAATTTCACAGGCGCGATCGCCTGCATTTCTGGCGATCTCTAGCGCCTGCTGATGAAAATCAATAGAGCGCTGGTATTGTCCCAAAGCACGCTGAGAATAACCTAAAAGGGTCAAAATTCTTGCTTTTTCTTGGGTTCCCTCTCCTCGTCGCAGCGGTTCATCCAAATAATCTAGGGCATCTCGCAAATAGGTGCCAGTAAAAGAGGCAAAAATCCCACCGTAAAAGGGAAAATACGGACGCTGGGCAAAGGTTCGCAAAATCTGGAGCATAATTTGAGAACAGGCATCGCTGTATATTGTGCCAATGATCCTAAAACCACTTGCTAACTGACTCCAAATCACTGCAAAGGTCAAAAAAGTGGAAATGGACAACTTTGGCCCCGCTTTCACATCGTAAGCTTGTTGGTCAAACCAGTTAATTAGTCCCCGTTGCAAGAACTGTAAAATCAATGCCATTTCCACCCAATCTCTAAGGGTAATCCCCCGTTGTCGCTCGGCAAACTCTATTGCGGATTCTTCCCTAGCCAAGGTACGAAGCAATGCTTGGGGTAACTCACTATTAAGTTGTTTCGCCCAACTTGCCCAAGGGCCACGTTCTCCCGGTACACCGCCAAACCCCAGAGATTCTTTTTGCTCGTACATCCAACTGAGCAAGTTGTCTTGCAATCGCTGCCAAGAAGCTAAACCACGGGTAATCCCTTCGGAAAATTGTTGTAAATCAGCATCTGCCTGAGCAAATTGCTGCAATGCTTTTGATAATTGCTGTAGCTGTTGCAAATTTAGCGGATACTTCTGATTGGGGTCAGTAACCCGGATAAATGTCGCTAGACGCTCGGCAGCGGTGGCTGTGGTGATTTCTGTAACTGCGGAGGCGATCGCTTCTGTGGCTTTGTTTTGCTCTTGCCAGCGTTGCCATTGGCTTTGAATAGTCTTAACAGCTCTCAAACTGCGAGTCGCCTTGGCCTTCTTGAGTTCGTCTTTTTCGCTATCTACTTGGTTTTGGAGGGAATTCAGGCGATCGCTCAAAGCTAGCTCAAAGACTTCCCCTGTACCGGAAGTAATTCCTTTAAGCAGCATTTGATACACCTGTTCTACAGAGCTAATTTTGCCCTTGAGGGTGGTTTCGACAATTTCATCGATTAAGGCAAGATAGCGATCGCTTAATGGCAGAGAGTCTGGCACTTTGGCTATTAGGAGAATGTCACATCAATTCTAATTCTAGTCTTGGCAGCAGAGGTAGGGGAAACAATTGGCCACTTTTCAGGAGTCATGGTCATAACAAATGCAAAATTTAGAAAAAATTTATTTAGCGATTTGTGATCATTCCTTGAGTGATTCGCTGTTTAACTACACGATAAAAAAATAATGGAATGCCTACAATATAACGGTCTGTTAGACGAGTAGGTTCAGTAATTAAGCGTGTTAACCACTCCAGACCATTATCAGTCAGCCAACGTGGACCGCGATATATAGAGTCAGTATAAAAATCTAGACAAGCACCCAAAGGTAAAAATACAGTAGTTTCAATTTTATTGAAGTTATCTAAAATCCAGCGTTCCTGTAACGGCATGCCAAAACCAATATATAAAATATCTGGTTGGAATTTATTAATTTTTTCTATTACCAAATCATTCTCTTTTCCTGATTTTTCAAAATAACCATGATGTCCCTGTACGCGTAAATTAGGCGCAATTGATTTTAACTTAGTAATTGCCTTATCCACTACGCCAGGTTTTCCAGCTAACAAAAATAAAGAAATATTTTCTTGCTCACACTTTAATGCTAAATCTTCTATGTAATCTGGTGCTGTCATTCGATGTGCAGATTGCATTGAATAACCATTGAATCTAGCCCCTACCATTACACCAAACCCGTCACAAAATACTAAATCAGCCTTATTCAAGAAATCTCGATACCAAGACTTTTCATAAGCGAAATTCATTGCTCTGATATTCACATGTCCTACAACTGTCTTTTTTTGGTTTTTTGCTGCTTCTATTAAATAATCAACTAATTCTTGTACTTTAAGTTTATGGAATCTTGTATCAAACAACTTCACTTCAGGAAAAGTTTTCATTTCTGCACCTCCCTTATTTATTAGTCAGTATACCAAGTTTAGAATAATCCGAACAACAAAAGAATAATACCTTTATCGCTTCCTTAACTTTTCCTAATATTAAATTCATACCTTTTCAACGCCTATTATCCTTATACAGAATGAATTACGTCGTTTGTAAGTTCGGTATTTAATACATAGTGTAAGTCAATTAAACCTATTTACATCAAGATGGCTTTCAATTGATAACTGCTGTATAAATGCATTTTAAAGATGTAAGATAATTGTTTATGTCCAAGTGTTTAACTCTGACTCGTGCATTATTTCCCAAAGATTTTCTCAGATTTTCGTCTGCAATTAAGGATTGCATTGCCTCTGACAATTGTTGAATATTCCCCGGATTAACTAATAAACCATTCTGATTTTGAGTAACTATTTCGGGTATTCCTCCCACTGCGGTAGTGATAACTGGCAAACCCCAACTCATTGCTTCTAGTAGTGCCATAGGCAGACCTTCATTGTAGGAAGGTAACACAAAGACATCAGCTTTAGTTAAAAGATCGTCGCGTTTTTCTTTATCTACCCAATCAAGAATAGTGATGTAGTCAATAAGATTTAGAGTTGGGATCAAACTACGAGCTTGTTCTACATCTCCATCGCCCGCTATAACTAACTTGGCTTGGCTTTGTTGAGCAACAGGCATAGAAGCAAATGCTTTAATTAAATCAAAAGCACCTTTGCGCTCACCAATGCGCCCTAAAAATAAGAAAAATATCTGTTTGGAATCTATCCGCTGTGGAATTTGTGCGGGAATTTTTACTGGGTTAGGCAGAACAATAACTTGCTCTGACTTCAAGCCAAGATTCTCAATGTAGAATTTTTTCCAGCTATCTGATAAAACAATGAAACGCGTACATTTACAAAACGACCAACTTAGCCACTGCTTAAGCCATTGAGGTAGTTTAGAGTAAAACAAATGAAAATCAGCACTATGAGTATGAATAATTACTGGTTTTTGAAATAGCCAACCAATAAGAGTAGTGATTGAATGACGAAAAGCGCTACCTCTATCTGAAACATGGATGTGAATTAGGTCAGTTTTTTGGTTTAATAAGTTCCAAAATAACTCACCTATTGCTTGCAAAAACACTAACACTTTATGGACAGCAGAACCATTCGGTAAAGTTGTAATGTGTTTAATTTGAATATCAGAGGTAGTTTCTTCAAGAATGAGCTTTTCTACAGAAACTATTCCACCTTGGCGCTCCAAGCTTTCGCCCAACATAGTAATTTTTATGGGACTCATAATTGCTATTAATCTGTTTGGGAAATTGAGTACACGGCTATTTATATAAACTATTATAAGAACGAATTTCTTCTAGTTTATATCCAAAGGCATACTCCAAGAGTATTTTGAGAGTTAATGCTACTAACTCTATCTGCCCGATCGCAGATCCACAAATTTATTTAATGTACACTTTTATGATTTTACAGGATGATCTCCATAACAAAATTCTGCCATAGGAATTGTTATGAGGATGTTTCAAACATTGTTAGTAATAACAGTATTTTAGCATCCTCTAACAACTCAAAGCTAAGTAACAATTTTTTGTTTAAGCTAAATCATGTATTGACAGCCCGGAAAAACCAATGAATTTATTTGAGCTTTTAGTAGGGGAAGACGATCATCCAGCCCTAGTTACGCCTGATGGGCGATCGCTAACCTATAAGCAATTGCGCGAGAATGTTATTGGACTGGGATCTCAACTCAACAGCTTTGGATTGAAACGGGGAGAACGCATTGCCATTGCCATGACTAACGGTTCACCAATGGCGATTACCTTTTTGGCTGCTGCTTTATGTGGCACTGCTGCACCCTTAAATCCCAAATACAAACAAGAAGAATTTGCCTTTTACTACCAAGATACCCAAGCAAAAGCACTGATTACGTTGTCTGAGGGGCCAGAAGCAGCCATTGCTAGTGTCACACCCGACATGATGCTGATTAATGCCAAGGTAGACACTGACGGCACATTAAGCTTTGAATTAGTCAAAACAGGCTCACAACCAGCAGAATCCGCGAATCCCGTAGCCCCCAACGCTGATGATCTAGCGATGATTCTCCACACTAGCGGCACTACCAGTCGTCCCAAGCGTGTGCCGATTCGTCATCGCAACTTAATCGCTTCAGCCAGCAACCTGATTAGTGCTTATTCACTCACAGCAGCTGACACTACACTTTGCCTAATGCCTCTGTTCCATGTTCACGGATTGGTGGGCTGTTTGCTGGCAACTCTGGCATCGGGTGGTACATTAATTTGTCCCAATGGCTTTAATGCCTTGGAGTTTTGGAAGTTGGTAGATACCTATAAACCCACTTGGTACTCCGCAGCACCAACCATGCACCAGACAATTTTGGCCCGCGCTAGCCGCAACACAGAAATTATCAAAGCTAACCGCTTTCGTTTCATTCGCTCTAGTAGCGCTTCTTTGCCGCCGATTATCATTGAACAGCTAGAGGCAACTCTGAATGCTCCTGTAGTGGAATCTTACAGCATGACTGAAGCATCTCACTTAATGACCACCAATCCTTTACCGCCAAAAGTCAGGAAAGCAGGTACTGTCGGTTATGGCTTCGGTGTAGAAGTGGGCATTATGGATTCTGAAGGCAACCTATTATCTCAAGGAAGCTTGGGCGAGGTGGTGGTAAAAGCACCCAATGTTATAGATGGCTACGAAAACAACCCAGAAGCTAACGCCACTGCTTTTGTAAATGGTTGGTTCCGCACAGGGGATCAGGGTACTGTGGATGCAGACGGCTACCTCCGCTTGACTGGACGGATTAAAGAATTGATTAACCGGGGTGGGGAAAAAATTTCTCCTTTAGAAGTGGATGATGTCTTGCTACGCCATCCTGCCGTCGCCGAAGTCTTAGCCTTTGCCGTCCCCCACAAATCTTTAGGCGAAGATATCCACGCAGCTGTGGTTCTGAAAGCAGAAGCTGGCGAAAAAGAACTTTTAGCTCACTGTGCAACTATGCTGGCAGACTTCAAAGTTCCCAAGCAAGTTCACATTTTAGATCAACTACCTCGTGGTGCTACCGGTAAACTCCAACGGTTGGCGATGGCGAAATTGCTGAACATAGGGGAGTAGGGAGTGGGGAAATAACGGAAGTTTACTCTGGAAGATTTGAACAGCCAAAGTTACTCCCAGTCGTAGTTAATTTCAACCGGGCATAGGTAACATCTGTGCATTCCATCTTGGCGGGATAAAATCAGATGATGGAGGTAACAGAGTTTGGACTTAGGCTTGTAACTGGACGATGGAATTTGTATTTGATGCGAGGACGGCAAACTCGTCTTTTGTCAATTCCACTTCACCAGCACCCCTCTGCACCTGAAACTGAATTTTCAACCATCAACCTTCGCGCAGTGTCTCCAAGAGTTGCGGAATTACTTTGTTCTACAAGTTCTGGTGTTTGATGAGCGATCGCTGAACTTAAAAATTTTTCATTTTGAGCCACGAGCGCCAGCGTTGTGCAGTCTGTTACCGCAGGTAACTCAACTTCAATCTCTGACATGCTCTCGATAGACTGGTGGTCAATTTATCGTCAAAATCACAAACGTCTACGCAATCTACAAAAACAGAGATTGAACAGTCAGATCCTTCTGGGTGATGGTAAAGTTACGCTGTTGTGCTGTGGCAATGAATGAAACGATCGCTTCACACGCCACAGCAACGGTTAATATCACCAGGTTTCTTGCCAACGGATAATCACAGACATCATCATTCACCTCAGAAGGAACGCGATAAACGTCATTCCAAATCACTTCTGCATAATCTGCTGATAGTCCAGCATGAAGACAAGGAATGTTTAATTGTTCAGCATAATCTTTCACTGCTTGACGTGCCACGCTATTGTCAAAGACATCGACAATTAACTGGCTGTCTTTGAGTAATTGAGTTGTATTTGCTGGTGTCAACTCCTTTGTTTTGGCATCAACTTTAGTACCAATTGCTCGATATAAATTGTTCGCCAAAATCTTCGCCTTGAACGCTCCCACATCGGAACGGTAGTAAGGCTGAGTCGAAAGATTGCGCTCCTCAATGCGATCGCGATCAATCACTGTAAGTCTATCAAAACCAGACCGAGCTAAGTTTTCCGCAATGTTAGCTCCTAATGCTCCAGCCCCACAAATTGTTACAGGATAGTTTTTCAGTTTTGTCATCACAGCATTGCTGCGGTAAAGCTGTTCGTGAAAAAAGATGTTCATCATTCTCACCATTCTTGTTGTTCCATGACACCTACTAAGGATTGCAAGTCAAAATCGCGATCGCGTCCACTCAGACAAATGCCAGAACTAACAACAGTCAAATCAGTTTTAGCGATCGCACTACTATGGCGAACACCATCAGCAGTTGTCCAATCGACTGTCCAGTAATCGCTGCGATCATAGAATTGAGTTAAGGTACCGCCGCCCATTTGCAATGCCTTTCTCAATCGCTTTTCATCCTGTTGAGGTTGACTAAATACCTCAATGCGCCGAGTTGCTAATTCATACACTGTGCGGATTTCTGGAGTAATGCCCTTAAACTGTAATTCCTCAGCAGGAATGAGTTGCTTAACAGCAGATTGCAGAGTTTCAACAATTACCGGATCGGTACGGCGATCTACTTCCTCGAACCAGCATGACTGCCCATTCCATCGGACAATGATTTGCTCAAAGGCGATACCCTCAGTTACTAGATGCACTGCGATCGGCTTAACTACCTTCAACCGTTGACGCATATCTACTTCATTCACGGGATATGCTAACCAAGTTTGTCCCCGCATTTGGTGTGCTAACCGCAGTCGTATTTGGGGAAAGTGTTGCAGGTATTCCGCAATCTGGGGCAAGTCTGCTTCTTCTACAACCGTTGCTATTTTTTCATCCACAGCCTGAAAGATGCCCCAACCTTCAAATTTACTAGGCTTTGGACTGAAGGTGTAGATCATCCCGGCTACCCGTGTGCGAACTCGTCCACCTTTGACGCACGGGGCAAGGAATTGGGTGGTATATAACTGTGCTTCTGCGATCGCAATTTGGTTAATTAGCTTAAATATATTAGTCATAACTAATACTCATTTTCAACAGAATGCTATAGATGCAATTCCAGAAACGGAAATGAAATCTAAATTACGAATTACGAATTAATGTGCGTGCAAGTTGGTGGAGCATTGCGTGTTCTCAGTTACTAGAGGGACTCCGCTGGTGAGTTGTTACACACTCTTTCAAGGATGGCTACTTTTAAGCCTACCTCCCAGGTTTTTCGCACTCCCCGTTCACACACGCCCACTGTATTTGACAGTGTTACTTTTCCTCTCGTACTAGTATGTAGGCTCCAAGAGTTGGGGCACGCAGGATATTACTATAATACAATATACTACAAAAAATGCTACCTTCCCGATTACAAGACAAGAGGTCAAGCTAGATGAAGATGATTTGAATTATCTACTGCGTCAGCGATCGCTCATTTGTACCTGCCATGCGTAAGGGCAATGGTACGGAAGCATCCTTAATATAGGCGATCGCACTCGGTATGCATAACTAAATATAACTATTGTCACTGTAACTAATCGCCACAAAATAGTACAGGTTGCCTTACTAAAAATATACAGCGATCGCAGTGCGCTAATGGGATCAACGTTATTTTAATGATTGGGAAAGGACAGGGTTTGAGTTTCTAAAACCTCTTGGGTTACACCCTAGCATCTACCTACAGGAAAAAAATTAAGGGTACAAATACTATGGTAGTTTAAACAGAAGTATTAGAATAAATACGTCTTGTTGCTTAGAAAGGGAGTAGCTATTTTGTTGAATATCAAAGCTTTGTCAGTAGTTTGTACAAGCACATCGTTACTCGTATTGGGTGTTAATGAAATAGCGTCTGCTTCTTCCTTTAATCCTACACCTGTGTTTGACAACGTTGCTAGCTACAGTACTACTATTACTGGAGATAATAATCTAGCTGATATTTACTACCCTAATCCAACAGACTTAAAAACAAGCAATTATTCCTTTCCAGTAGCACTATTGCTACAAGGCGCACTAGTTGACAAATCAAATTACTCTAATTACGCTCAACAAGTTGCACGCTATGGATTTGTAGTAGTGGTGCCAAACAGCAAGCGTATAGCTCCAATATTTGGCGAAGCATTATTACCCCAAACTACCCAAATTGATACAGCTTTACAACAAATTGTAGTTGAAAATAAGAATACTAGTTCACCTATTGTCGGCTTGCTGGATACAGAGAAAGTAGGATTATTGGGTCATTCATTAGGCAGCGCTGTAGGATTATCTACAATTGGAAATTTATGCGTGACACCAACACTTTGTCCGGGTTCTTTCTCACGACCCAAACAAATTGTAGCAGGAGCATTCTTTGGTGGTAATCTTCGCGATGAGAATGATGTTTATCTTCCTATTAACAATGATGGAATACCAGTTGCACTCCTGCAAGGGGATCGTGATGGTAGAGCGCTGCCTTTCCGGGCTAGTTTAACTTATGACAAAATTAAAAATCCACCCGCTGCACTGATTAATATCAAAGGTGCCAATCATTTTAGTATCACAAATACAAATAATCCTGCTGGTGCAATTCCTGACCCGATAAATTCTACACTTAATCAAGATGTAGCTATTGAAACAATTGCCCGGTGGAGTGGTTTGTTTTTACGTGCAAGTATTCTTAACGATAAAGACGCTTTTAATTACATTTATTCCACAGGCGATGCTGCTGATCCCAATGTGACAGTAGAGAGTAAACGTGTTCCTGAATCGGCATCGACTGTTGCACCTTTAGGGATATTGTTTGCTTATTTTACGATTACTCAACTACAAAAAAGAATAAATGAATCAAAACGTCATTTTAAAAGCAATGCCTAAAACAGTCCTCCTTACTGCAATATCCAAAGGAACTCCGCTAGTGAGTTGTTACACACTCTTTCAAAGATGGCTATTTCTAAGCCCACTTTCCAGGTTTTTCGCACTCCCCGTTCATACACGCCCACTGCAAGCAGTGTTACCTTTCCTCTCGTATTAGTATGTAGGCTCCACGAGTTGAGGCACGCAGGATATTATCATAATATAGTATAATACAACAGTTTCAAGAGATGAAAAGAGAGATTTTGGAGTAGAGCGATCGCTGCTACTTTAATATGCCTTCTTCATCTCGCTCATCGATATCACCTACTTGGCTTGAGTAAATGATGGAATTTACATACTACAAATTATAACTTCAAAAATATAAATAGATAAGTTTGGATTTGAGCGGTAAATCCTTTCTCTTTAATTTTTAGACTTTTTGCTTATCATGAATTCGTTTGGGTATTCAGCATTCATTACTATTTTTTAAAAGCAAATCAGCAATTCTTATCAACACTCTATTTAAGTCATTACGATAAGCCAAAAGTCTATTTGATTCCACTTCATACCGCTCCTGGGTAGACCAATGAATTATTCTTCCAGTTTTATGGAGTTCAGGAGTACGAAACTGCTCATCAAAAATTACCATAGAATGTAAATAATCCCAAATTAATTGAGTAACAACATTGTGAGAATTTTCAAATTTTTTTATAAACTCTGACTTAACACTTTTGGCACTTTGAACTTTATTAAAATCAACAGGTCTTTCTAAAAGTACAGCAAGTCCGATCAGCTTCTCCCATATCGCTCTAATTCTAACCACTGCATTACTGTAGTGTATGTATCGTCTAAATCTAAAATAATTTTTTCTGAGATTACTATGCATCCAAAAAAACTTGTCAAAGTCTAGTCCGCTAATTCGGTGACTACTCCCTTCTAATAGTCCTTTTGTTATTTGAGTTTCTATAAATTTGTAATCACCAGGACTATAAGGACGCAATAACTCATATTCTAGAGCAAAGTAATTAGTTTTTATATCTATAAGAACTCCGACTAGTTTAAAGCTGAAAATTTCATCTATTAGGATTGATTCATAAAGCTTTAAAATGTCAAATTCTTTAAGTACACAACAAAAATTATCACCTTTTCCAAAGTCATCACATAATTGATTCACTTCCAATAAGTCTAGTTTAGATAGATTCTCCGGTATTTCCTGATATGACAATTGCAAATGTGCATCTTGAAGTAATTTTTGGAATTTTTCGTCATCATAATTACATATAATGATTTCTGTTTTTGATACTATTAAATAGATTTTATCCAAAATTATAGGAATTTGATAAGCTGGCGGCAGTATTTCTTGGGTTAAATTAAGAATATTTTGAATTAAATCTTGATTTAAAGCTTCTATCTTAAAGAGAATAGCTTGATAGTCACGTAAGTAAACAAAGTCTATTTCTTGACTCTGCTTCATCTTTAAAAGCTCCCTTCTTAGGGTTTCTATTCCTGAGAATCCCATTTGCGAATTTAACCAAGCTGTTTGTGGAAAAATTATGTTTAGCTTTATTTGCTCATTCAAGTCCATATTTATAACAAGGTTTTTTCACAAGTATAAAAGCTTTCCATAAAAATTGCTCTCTAAAATTGGGCTTGTTCGCTAAGTAGTATGAATAATGCCCAATTTTATATCTACTTATCATCTCGCACAGGCAACGGCATATCCAAAATCTCCATCAGCAAATCCAGACGAGAGGGGCGCGTTAGAAGTGGGACGAGATTCGGCAAGCTGTAGTAATCACCCTCGAAGGTGAACGTATCTACAGGTGCTTGCTGCTGCTTCAGTTGGCTCTCCACCCAGTCGTAATGAGTACCCACACGGACAATCACCACATTGGGCATTATCGCCAACTCCCGGCAGTAGTTCTTGTAGACTTCACCGAAATAAGGAGCCGCATTTTCGCCCTCATCCGTCACCAGGATAATCTGGTCAACCACCTGCTTCTTCTTCCGCATTGCTTCCAATGCACAGCCGATGCTAGTGCTACCGCCTGCCTTGATGTGCTGGAAAGCACGCTCCCAGTCGGTCAACTCCTTGCCCTTTGCCGTAACAGCGTAAGGAATGGTGTCAAAGGCGTAGACAAACAGTTCTGCCTGAGTGATACCAGAGATTAGGGCAGCAAGTTGCTTACCGATCGCGATCGCATTTTCCATTGAACCAGACTTGTCCACCAATAAAGCGGTTGGACGAGCGATCGCACCACGCCGCTTTACCTGTTCGTTTGTCACCTTTTCCAGTTGAGCAACGGTGTCTGCGTCAAAATCTCCTGCGTCTGTGGCAATCTGGGCTTTGAATGCTGAGACACGCGTACTCTTAGACGCTGCTTCCAGTTTGGAATCAATCAGCTTCTTGACTTCTGGGTGATCTATTGCACCTCTAGTCTGGAGAGACTTGAGGTTGTTGATTGCTTCTTGAGGAGTCATGCTGTTGATTAACGCCACCAATACAACTGGTGTAAGTTGCTTGATAGCACCAATTGCGATCGTATATGGAATTTTGAACTCTACAATCAGCCGTGCCTGTTCTGCGGCATTTTCTGCCTTAGCAAGCTGCTTCAGCACATTTGCTAAAGAACCCTCTGGAGGAGTATCGCGGAATAGAATCGCATTTGCCCGCTCATTTGGCTTGATGTGCAGTGAAGCGTATAAGTGCTTCATTGCTTTACGACCTCGCAGAGCAGCGCGATCAAACAGAGCCGGATTGCTCTCTCGCACCTTTAAATAACGCCGTACCGCAGTCCGAGCAGAACGAGGCAGTTTATTCTGCTGCTGCTTCATGAAGTCCACCACACGAGCCACTTGATAGGGAGGAAATTCTTGCAACATCATAAATCCAGCATCTCGATGTTCAGTCAAATTGCTGGTTAACAAATGAGCAACAAACACCTCTTTGTGGTCGCGGACATCACCATGACGTTGATACCAAACTGCCAGGTGTCCGTAGAATATGGGATCGAGTTCAACAATTAACTGATGAATTTCTGCGACTTGCTCAAGCTTGCGGTGAGGAGTTGTTAGCAAACTGTTGAGCATTTCCAAACGCAGGTCACGTTCTGCGATGTTCATTATGAACCTCCTCTAGTTGTGATGAATGAGGAGACAGATGTTGCACGCGGGGCGATTAAATCACCGCGCAAGTTGTAGAAGCATTGTGTATAACTTGTGCAGAGTTATGTAAGCTTCTGCGATCAGGGCGCGGCAACAACTGCCAATTAGAAATTTGATGTAAAGTATCGAAATCGTTGGTACTATTCCCTAAAAGTAGTAGCTGCGTAAGCTGCCATCATATCTGCCGCTATTGCGACAGCACTGTTTGAAAGCAGCGACCAGAATCACAAGGACAAAAGTCATAGCCAGTCATCTTTTTGAGGCTAATTCTCCTCCCACCGCGAGGACGCTCAATCACAATCTCGCTCAAACGATGTTCGCTCATATCTCACGTTGTTTAAATGCACTTGTACTAATTGAGTTGTTATTAAACATGAGTTAGCCAACATCATTGAACTCACCTCTGTATTGAGTAAAGGTTATAGATAAATCCGATTTAAATAATTGAAATTCCGCACAAGTTAGCAAAGCAGTTTTCACAATTGCCTATACCAATTTGGCTACGCTCCCATCAAAGGGAGCGACAGGATTTGAACCTGCATTCCGTTGCCGGAGTGTGTAGGCTTCACAAGTTAGGGCGCGGAATTAAGTCTTAAATCATTCTGTGCAAGTTCAAGAAGCTTTTTACAGCTACGGTCGCTCTTACCAAATATTGGCAGTGGGCACGCACGCTAAATCTGCGAGATTAGAAATCATGCTTCGCTGATTCGATCGCTTGAACTTTACTACCTTAGGGCCGTTATGAATGTGTATGTATGCTTCTTCTTTTAGGGCACGGATGACTAGGAAATTTAACCATAGACAGCTTCAGGGCGGACGATCAGATTGCCACTAGGACGGCGATCGATTACGTAAGCAGAGAGGCGATCGCTATTCACATCTAAATGCCGAGCAACGCACTCCTTCACTGCCACATCATTCATCCCTGCTGCAATTCCCAATTGTATTTTTGGCACATCAACAGAACGTCCTTCAAATCGAATATGAACCATTACAATCACCTCTTGTTTTAATTACGAATTGATATTAGTGGATCTGATCGGGATTGAACCGATACCCTCCCTGTGAGAGTTACACTCACACCTCATGCAAGTTGAAAAAGCTGTGGTAACACCGCAGGAATTGAACCTGCACTTATCGTTTTAGAGACGATCGCTCTACCATTGAGCAAGTATGTAAGCTTTTTCTGTCAGGGCACAAGTGACATCTGGGAACTCTACCGTTAGAGCTACAGACCCAAGAAAGCATTATTGCAATGCTTTTGAGGAGGCTATTCTTTGTACTACAAATGTAGTATATTATTTACATAATGTCAAGTGTCGGGATGGATCGGGCAATTGTTCTTGATGCAGTGTCATAGAAGCCATCGCCCGACAGCATTGCCATGTTGGGCAATCGCACTACCCAAACACCCTATCCACGCAAGCGATTCCCATTGCCCAAACTTCGCCAATAGTTTTTTAATCACAATCTGTAAAGCAGGATGATCATTCCAACACTCGTAAAGAAACTCTTTTGCAGGTTTTTCCCCCAAAAATCTCCGCCATCTTCAGCTTCTCCATCCACTCTTGTCGCGCATTTTACCTTGCAACTATCGCCTCATGTGACCATTTTTCAGCATTTGGCACGAGCGCGGCAAAACCAGTACCTTCTCTACGAGACGCACTCGCGTTCGCTTAGTACAAGTCAAGGCAAGTCGCTCAGTGACCACCTGCCTCCTGCCTCCTGCCTCCTGCCTCCTTCACGACTTTATTTTTACTTAAAAAGTATTGAATACAGTTGACAAACTCTTCTAATTCTAAAATTAAATTAGTAGTACCTTTAAAGTCTTGATCGTTAGCTAGTTGTTCTAATTTGTCAGCTGCTAAGTACATAGCTGTGGCTCCAATGTTGGCACTAGCTCCTTTAAGGTGATGAGTTTGTCGCGCTATTTGCCCAAAGTCATCAGATGCGAACGCTGCTTTAATTATCTCTAAACGGGGTTTAGTATCTTCAACGCATATTTGCAATAGATTTAATTCAAATTCTTGATCATTTCCTGATATTTGATGCAAGTGTTCCCAATCAATTGCTAAGTCAGTGGAAACTGTCTGTTCATACACAGCTGCTTCTTGTTGGGAAACGATCACACCTGTCCAATGCTCTAAAGTCTCAGCCAATTTTTCTTTAAATACTGGCTTACTCAAATAGTCGTCCATTCCGGCATTTAGACACGTTTGTTCGTCTTCTTTCATCACATTAGCTGTCATTGCAATCACCACAGGACGATGACCCAATGCAAAAGCGTCCTCTTGCCAACGATGAATTTCTTTTGTGGTTTCCAAACCGTCGAGAATTGGCATTTGGCAATCCATTAAAATCAAATCGTAAGGAATTTTTTCTAATAGCTGCAAAACTTCCTTTCCATTCGCAACGACATCGGCTTTATAGCCCAAACTCTGGAGTTGCTTTAGTGCTACTTTCTGATTCACCAAATTATCTTCGGCTAAGAGAATTCTTAACTTGGATTTAGTAGAGGAGTTAGGGGAAGAAGTCAGAATACCTGAAGTTTCTCTACTCGGAATTTCTTCTGTAGCCTCTAGCCTCCTGCCTCTAAACCCTTGTTCTGATTCCGGCTGAGTTTCTAAAATATTTATGATGGCATCAAGGAGTCGTGATGGCTTAATGGGTTTGACTAAATAAGCAGCAAATCCGATTTTGAGCGCCTGTTGCACTTCATCCCGTTGATTAGTAGAGGCGAGCATAATCAAAGGGATCTTAGCAATTGCAGAATTGGCTGGAATTTGTTCTTTTATTGTCATGCTATTTGTTTGGGGTATTTGCATATCAACCAAGGCAACATGATATGATTTCCCCTGCTCACTAGCTTGCTGAATAACTTTAAGGGCGGCAGCAATACTGTCAGCTCGATCTACCTCCATTCCCCAATGAGTAGCTTGATGAGAGATGATTTTATAATTAGTAGTGTTGTTATCCACCACCAATAAGCGGCGATTTTGCAAAAGCCCGCGTTCGCATTTTGGCTCAACAGGCTCAACTTGTTTGGTAAAAAGCACCTCAAACCAAAACTTAGATCCTTTGTCCATCTGACTTTCTACCCCAATCACTCCTCCCATCAAAGTTACAAGTTGTTTACAGATGGCTAATCCCAAACCGGTACCACCATACTTGCGAGTGGTCGAAGCATCCACTTGGGTAAATGGCGTAAAGAGTTTGCGTTGGTCTTCAAGGCTAATGCCAAGACCTGTATCTGTAATGGCAAAATGGATGGTGGCTGTAGTCGAGGAAAGCGATCGCAATTCGGCTTGCACTAATACTTCGCCAGCGCTGGTAAATTTGATCGCGTTGCTGATTAAGTTCATCAAAATTTGCCGCAGCCTACCAGTATCTCCTTTGAGTTGGGTGGGAACGTTGCGATCAATCAGTGCGGCAATTTCTAATCCCTTGTTATGGGCTGAGGGAGCCAATAATTCCACCACTTCTTCTACACAAGTGGATAGGTCAAAATCAAGAGTTTCGAGAGCCATCTCTCCAGCCTCAAGTTTGGAAATATCCAAAATCTCGTTGATTAAACTTAAAAGGGCGTCTCCACTACTCCGAATTATTTCAATAAAATCTCGCTGTTCTGGGTCTAAGGGAGTATCTAACACCAAACTGGTCATTCCCAATACAGCGTTCATCGGCGTGCGAATCTCATGACTGATATTTGCCAAAAAGGCACTTTTTGTCTGAGAAGCTAATTCGGCTTGGCGACGGGCAATTTCCAGTTCTTGTCGCTGACGAGTTTCTGCTGCTAATAGTTGGGCTTGGGTTAAAGCAATACCTACTTGGTCGGCTATTTGCCGCAAAAGATGAGTTTCAAAGCTAGACCAGTGGTGGGAATCGTCACACTGATGAACTATGAGCAAACCGCGAAGTTCTTCTTTAACAAGAATGGGTACAACCAAATTGACTTTCACCCCAAACTGTTGCATTAATTCCAGATGACTTTGTTCAACTTCCAAGAGATCCAAGTTAGCCAGTCCGAAAATCTTTCCTTGACGGTACTGCTGTAGATAGTACTGTTGGAGATATTCTGCTTCAAAGTAGGGGGCGGTGTTGTTTTGCTCTTTGATTGCTGGTAAGCCAGAAACTACTGCTTCAATAACGGTATTTGCAGACTGATCTGGCAAAAGCTGATAGATTAAAACTCGGTCAGTCTGGAGAATCTGTTGTACTTCTTCGACAGTGATTTGGAGAATTTCTTCGATATGCAAAGACTGGCGAATCTTCAGGGTGATTTCGGTAAATAGTTGCGATCGCAAATTTTGGCGTTGTATTTCTTCTTCAGCCTGTTTACGCTGGATAAATTGTCCCACTTGCTCGCCGATAGAATTCATCGCTTTGACTAAATTTTCGTCAAGCGGCTGGATTTCCCGGTTGAAGCAGGTAATGACACCGAGGATTTTGTTACCGCTGCGGATTGGAAAACCAAAAGCTGCGTGTAGTCCTACTTGAGCAGCTATTTTGAAGTTAGGGAAATTAATATCTTTAGCGATATCAGTAATCCAAACAGGTTCAGAACTAGCCCAAACTCTACCAGGTAGTCCAATTCCGGGTGTAAAGGTGGTTTGCCGCTTCAGTGTTTCAAATTCTTGCATCTCAAGGGATGGTTTATGCCAGATATCGAGAAAACGCAACACATTTGCCTGTCGATCGACCATCCAAATTTCACCCAAATCCCATCTCAAACTCTCACAGATCCCTTGCAAAATTTTGCGGGTAGCTTCGTTGATTGTGGCGGACTCTGCTAGGACGCGGGTTGCAGCATATTGTGCAGTCAGATGCTGCTGTGTTCGTTTGCCATCGGTAATGTCAATGCCAGTGCCAACAATGTACTCAACACGGCCTTCATAGTCTTTTAAAATGGTATTTGACCAGGAAATCAGCCGCCGACTACCATTCTTCATTACCCAATAATTTTCGTACTCATGGGGGAGTTGACCAGTTAGCAATTGCTCGAAAACTGCTTTAATCGGCTCCACCTCTTCAGAAATCAGGAACAAGTTCCAGTAATACCTATCTCTGACTTCATCAAAGGAGTAACCAGTTATTTGCTCACAAGCTTGATTGAAACGAACGATTTGCCCTTGAGAATTGAGAACTATTACTAACGCACCGACTGTATCAAGGACTGCTGAGATAAAGTTGCGTTCTTGATTTAAGGTTTCTTCTGTCTTTTTTCGCTCAATAACCTCACGATAGATCAAGTAGTAGACTATAGCAAGAACGATAAAACTTAGGCAAATAGCGATCGCAAGTGTCACAATTGTGTTGCGATCCAGATTCTTTGCGGCTTGTGACTGCTCTTGGAGTTGTCCCCTGGACTCGTTTTCCATCTCATCGATCGCCTTGCGGATATCATCCATGAGATTTTGTCGATCGTTTCTCAGTAGTACTTGCAACGCCGCTTCTAATCCCTTGTTCTGGCGCAAGTTGATAGTCTCTTTTAGTTCAGTAAGTTTAGCCGTTATCAGAAATTCAAGCCTTGCAATCTGCTTTTGTTGATTCGGTCGATCTGCTGTTAAACTCTTCAGCTTGACAATTTCTCGATCGACGTTACCAAGTGCTGTTTGATACGATTTTAGATAAAGTTTTTCTCCAGTAAAGATGTAGCTACTTTGTCCAGTCTCAGCATCTTTTATCTGGGACAGTATTTCTTCTAGGCTATTAAGTTTTTTATAAGTGTTTTTTACTATACTGCGATTATTAGTAAATAGTGTTGTATTTTGATAAGAAACCACCCCAATCAGAACTAAAATTACTGACGACAAACCAAAACTTGCGGCAATCTTTTTGAAAAATTGCTTGCGTACCCTCTGTGCCTGTTTGCCTTTCTTGGTAACAAGTACCAAACTTGCTAAATTTCGGCGCAATTCCAGTTGCTTAATGACTTGACGACCTAAAGTTCGTAATGCCTCTATTTGTTCTGGATTTAGTTCTCGTGGTACGTAGTCAATTACACACAAGGTTCCGAGCGTATATCCTTCAGGGTTAATCAGAGGTACGCCAGCATAAAACCGAATATTTGGGTCAGATGTTACCAGTGGATTTGTAACGAACCGTTTGTCATCTTTGGTATCAGGTACGACCAAAATATCAGGCTGAAGGATGGCATGGGCACAGAATGCAAAATCTCGGTGTGTTTCTAGGGCATCCAAACCGACTCTTGACTTAAACCATTGGCGATTTGTATCAATCAGACTAATTAAGGCAATAGGAGTCTGACAAATATACGAGGCTAAACGAGTCAGATCGTCAAAGGCGGCTTCCGATGGCGTATCAAGAATCTTATACTGCAAAAGTGTTTCGATTCTCTGTGCTTCGTTATCAGGTAATGGTGCTTTCATCCTTGAGCCTTATCTACATTCTGGAGAGTCGGGAGTGGAGGGATAAGGGAGCAGGGGAGCAGAGGGGCAGAGAAAGACAGGAGAAGTTGAGTAAGTTTTCCCCCCCTGCCCCTCTGCCCCTTTGCACCTCTGCCTCTTGTGCCCCATGCCCAATTTGGTCAATAAACTTACCTTAATTAATGACAATAGTTTACTTAAAAGCGTTAGCGTAATTTTACTGAGTTATATGTTATTAAATAATCCGTCAAATGATTAAGTCTCTGCTGTATTTTTTGTGGGCTGGTTTATTGGAAATTGGGGGCGGCTACTTGATCTGGTTGTGGTTGCGCGAAGGTAAGCCGTTCTGGTTGGGCATATTGGGGGGAATTGCTTTAGCTTTCTATGGGGTTATTGCAACTTTCCAATCGGCAAATTTTGGCAGAGTATATGCGGCTTACGGCGGTGTATTTATCGCAATTGCAATGCTTTGGGGTTGGAAGGTAGACGGGGTAACTCCAGACCGTTATGACTTAATCGGAGTATGTTTAGCTTTAGTGAGTGTTTTAATTATCATGTTTGCTCCCAGAACTTAAGTAAAATTTCTATATTATTTTTTTTGACCAATAACTTTTATATTGTTCCCTTTGAAACAGATAATAATCTCACGCAAAATTGCAAAAGTTTTTTCGCAACTAACCTGTCAGAAGCAGGTATCTGGATATCTAGGTGTTTATGCGGGAGATATAAAGAGAACTCATGAGGCAGCATTTTGCAACTACATGAGGTATACTTCTCCCCAACCCTTACGCTACTTGCTTCTCCCTTCTCTAGGAGACGATCGCGATCGCACGAGTAGGGTATTTCTGTATCTCATATTGACGTAGCCTCTGTCTTTGACAGGCTGTTCGCGCTCGTAAAGAAGTTGAAATCTGCTGCATATTTGTGCAAATTCTCGGAAAATACTGACACTAGTTGACAATATGTGTCAACTACCACAATTATTTTGGTTTGTAACAGTAGGTAACTAAAAATTTGGAATTTTGTCAGGCCTGAATAAAATACTATTTTTCTCTTAAAAAAAAAGATGCAATGTAATGATTGCGTGTTTATACGCTAATTTAAATCTTGGCAACTACAATCCGGTTTATATTTTTGTTAACATCTCAAGAAAATTCAGGTTAAGTAACTTTCAAGACAAAAATGTGTCCATAAAAGTAATCAAATGTAGTTAAGGATACAAATCATTGGTGCTTAGGAAGAAAAAAAAGTGTTGAAGAAAGTTGTGATGATTGGAGCTATCACCCTACTATTTTTAGCAGGGCCGTTGATGGGCAATGCTTTTGCCCAAACCCCAACTGCTGCCCCGCCTACTGCTGATACTGGAGACACAGCATTTATGCTGATTTCAGCAGCACTTGTGCTGCTAATGACTCCGGGATTGGCGTTTTTCTATGGTGGATTTGTGCGATCGCGCAACATCCTAAACACATTGATGATGAGCTTTGTGTTAATGGCGATCGTTGGAGTTACCTGGATTCTGTGGGGCTATAGTCTTGCCTTTGCACCAGGTTTACCGTTTATCGGTGGATTGCAATGGCTTGGGTTGAATGGTGTCGGGTTAGAGATAACCGATTATCTCAAAGGGTCAAACCCGCCGGAAGTCGTCTCTTATGCCGGAACAATACCCCATCAGGCATTCATGATTTACCAAGCGATGTTTGCTATTATCACCCCAGCCTTAATTTCTGGGGCGATCGTAGAGCGGATGAGTTTCCGCGCCTATTCGCTATTTGTCCTCCTGTGGTCAACCTTTGTTTACGCCCCCCTGGCCCACATGGTCTGGGCAAAAGGTGGATTTTTGGGTTTGTACGGTGGATTAGGTGCCCTCGACTTTGCAGGTGGCACAGTAGTTCATATTAGTTCTGGCGTTTCTGCTCTGGTAGCAGCGATCGTCCTTGGCCCTCGAAAAACCCATCCTGATCGTCTTAGCCCTCCGCACAATGTTCCTTTCATTTTACTGGGTGCTGCCTTGCTGTGGTTTGGCTGGTTCGGTTTCAACGCTGGAAGTGCCTTATCTGCTGCCAGTGGAACTTCTGGTAATTTAATAACAAATTTAGCAACAACAGCCTTTGTTGCCACCAATACGGCAGCAGCGGCAGCTGCTTTAATGTGGCTAATTTTGGAAAGCGTTTTACGAGGTAAACCAACCGCTGTGGGAGCGGCTACAGGAGCCGTTGCTGGTTTGGTGGGTATCACCCCCGCCGCCGGATTTGTCACACCGCTATCAGCGATTTTAATTGGTTTCATCACCGCCTTTGTTTGCTTCTATGCTGTGAGTTTCAAGCACAAGCTAGAAATTGACGATGCTTTAGATACTTATCCCGTGCATGGCGTTGGCGGGACAGTAGGGGCAATTTTAACGGCCATCTTTGCTACGACTCAAGTCAACGGAGGAGGTAAAGACGGAGTACTGCGTGGTAATTTGGGTGAATTGGGAGTTGAACTAGTAGCAATTGCCGTTGCTTATGCGATCGCAGGTGTTGGTACGTGGATTATTCTCAAAGTTATTGATGCTACAGTCGGGCTGCGAGTCAAAGAGGAAGCAGAATTGCAAGGTTTAGATATCAACGAACACGGCGAAGAAGGTTACAATTCCGAGTTTGGCGATCGTCCTACTTAGTAATGAGTGCTGAGTTTGGAGTTTGGAGTTTGGAGTTTGGAGGAAAGAACTTTCTGTTTGCTTCTCTAATGCCCAATTTAAGATTGTGTAATTTGCGATCGCTAGCGTTAAAATTTGATTCAAATAATTGGTAAATTTCGCTAGTCGTGTCTACATCTGCAAAAACCTTTCCTATCTGGGCATTTTTCTCGCTGTTAACCAACGGCATCCTAATGTTGGCGGTCATCCTGCTAATTTGGCAACAGCAGAGATTGGCCGCTTTTTTTGGGATAACGACATCCCCAGAGTCAATTAACCTAAACGACTCACCGCAAATTGCTACACCTGATTTAGGTCGCCGTCACCAACTCACTTATCAAGAGTGGGTAGACATTCTCAACCAAGAAGCCAAGGTCGCCGCTGACCAACGTCCTCCGCATTTAAACATCCTGGCGGGAGATTCTCTGAGTTTGTGGTTTCCCCCTGAGTTATTACCCGAAGGTAAAAGTTGGCTCAATCAAGGAATTTCTGGCGAAACTAGCAATGGACTCTTGAAAAGATTAAAAATATTTGACCGCACCCAGCCAGAGGTGATTTTTGTGATGATTGGCATTAATGACCTAATTCGGGGGATGAGCAATGGAGAAATTTTAGATAATCAGCGGCAAATTATCAATTACCTACGAAAGACGCATCCCACAGCGCAAATTGTTGTCCAATCGATTTTGCCACATGGCGTAGAAGAAGCAACTTGGAAAGGACGAGATAAACTTCTGGCTGTTGCTAACAGTCGCATTCGCGAGTTGAATCGGCAACTGCAAAGCATATCTACCAAAAAAGGTGTCAAATATCTCGATTTACATCCCCTGTTTACCAACAAGCAAGGTAATCTCCGCCGCGAATTTACTACCGATGGTTTACACTTAAGTCCTGAAGGCTATATGGTTTGGCGTTCTGCATTGCAGATTTATAGCGAGATTGAATTAAAACCCCAGCGTCAACATCCTGTGGGAGAAAAAGGCTAAAGCCCAAAAAGAAGTAATATCTTTGAAGACAACTCTGTATCAATCGCGTCTAGGCGCGAGAAAATAAGAAATAGTGATTTAAGTAGACAAATCTAATGGATACAAAAGCTTTTAAGCGTAGCCTCCAACATTCAGAAAATTACAATCGCAAGGGCTTTGGTCATCAAGCAGAAGTTGCCACCCAGTTGCAATCTGAGTATCAGAGTAACTTGATTCAGGAAATTCGCGATCGCAATTACACCCTACAACGGGGTGATGTGACAATCCGACTAGCACAAGCCTTTGGCTTTTGCTGGGGTGTAGAACGGGCTGTAGCAATGGCCTATGAAACCCGTCAGCACTTCCCCACAGAACACATCTGGATTACTAATGAGATTATCCACAACCCTTCTGTAAATCAGCGGATGCAGGAGATGGAAGTAGAATTTATCCCCATTGAAGGAACTAAAAAAGACTTTTCTGTTGTTGGCACTGGTGATGTAGTCATATTACCTGCTTTTGGGGCTAGCGTTCAAGAAATGCAGATACTTCACGATAAAGGCTGCAAAATTGTTGATACAACTTGTCCTTGGGTCTCTAAAGTTTGGAATACAGTAGAAAAGCACAAAAAAGTCGATTATACATCAATAATTCATGGTAAATATAAGCACGAAGAAACAGTTGCGACTAGTTCCTTCGCTGGCAAGTATTTAATTGTGTTGAATTTGCAAGAAGCAGCTTATGTTGCTGACTATATTATCAATGGTGGCAATCGTGAAGAATTTCTGACAAAATTTGCGAAAGCTTGTTCAGCAGGATTTGACCCCGATCGCGATTTAGAAAGAGTTGGCATTGCTAACCAAACTACAATGCTTAAAGGCGAAACTGAGCAAATCGGCAAGCTTTTTGAGCGGACTATGTTACAGAAGTATGGCCCCACTGAGTTAAATCAACATTTCCAAAGCTTCAATACTATTTGTGATGCCACTCAAGAACGCCAAGATGCCATGTTGGAGTTAGTGGAACATAATTTAGCTTTGATGGTAGTAATTGGTGGGTTTAATTCCTCGAATACTACTCAGTTGCAACAAATCGCCTTTGAGCGAGGAATTCCTTCTTATCATATTGATACTGTTGAACGCCTTAAATCAGCATATTCTATTGAACATCGGCAATTAAATGGGCAGTTAATAATTACAGAAAACTGGTTGCCTGATGGAGAAATTGTTGTGGGAATTACTTCTGGTGCTTCTACGCCAGATAAGGTGGTAGAAGATGTAATTGAGAAGATTTTTACATTAAAAGCAACAGCAGCGCTGGTTTAACAGTTCTCAGAGGGACTTCCAAATAAAAAATATCCAATTACTTATTGTGGGGTGGGCAGCGTTCGACTGAGTGTAGCCGAAGTCTTGCCCGCCTTACAAGAGTATTTGTGGTGTATTATGCAGGTTGGCAATACATCATTTTGCTGCAATAATCCCTGCTTTTAAATAAATTTACTGTGTCTTGACAGGTGGTCATTTTGTATTATTTCCTGCACAGGAAGCATTACTGAGATTATCAAAAAGTATCAAAATAATTACGGAGATTATTTGTTTGCAATTGCCAAGATAATAAGTGAGGTACAAGAACGCATCCTTAACCTCTCTCCGCAAGTGAGGAAGGGACTATAATGTACCTTACTATGATGAGGAAATGCTATATTTATTCACACATCACGCGCTTTGAAAAAATTATAGATAGCAAGTCCAATGGCTAAAAGCAACACTGCATGAATTAGATTCCGGCAATATGAAGTGCCAGTCCTAATGCCCAAAAAGCAACCAGTATAACAACAATACCCCAAAGTATACTCAACATATTATTTGTTCTGAATTAAATCAGTTTTAATTTGTTCAAATATTTTACTCCCTAGCTTCACTTTTATCTATTTGTCTTAAGAAAGATTACTTTGAGTGATGGCGCACAGTCATTTGGTATGCTTAATCTTTCGTTACTATTTAATTAGATAAAGGTAGCGGCTCTGAGCTGTCAGTTAACTGCCCTCATCACTACCTCAAGCGACAGGATTGCTGTATAGTTGGAGTCTCTTCGAGTTGCATATCAGAATAGGCGGTACATCGCCTACTGTTCCAGATAAGTCACCTTATGACCTTGCGCGTCTGCTTTTGTATTCTAGTCTTCCCCAAATGAAATTTTGCCAGGGACCATCTCGACTCGCTGTCCGTCCATAGTCTCCACAAACCAGCGTCCCGACAGTGGGATGATCCACTGTGGTTTTGGGTTCTCATGCCAGTTGCCAACCCATCTTACACATAGCACAGTTGTTGATTTATGTGATGAGTTATTTGGCATAAAAATGGCTCTTTTTTCTTGTGTGAGTAAGGACTAAATTCCTTATTTTCTAAGCACTAAAGTGCTTACTACAAACACTCAAAACTTAAAGTAATTGCTACTAATCAACCGCAACTAGATAATTGCGTTGTTCCCATTTACTGCTTTCAATCCAGAAAAAGGTAAAGCTGATTGGCTGTTGCTGGTTATCAGAAACAGAAATATCTACAAAATTCACTCCTAACTTTGTGGAAGTAGAAAGCGTATCTTGTGTGGTTTGCCAATTATTATCGGACCAGTGCAATTGAAAAGATGCTAAAGCGTCAATTCGCAATATCTGACCTTTTTTTACTTGGCTGATTTGTCGGTTAAACTTCCAAATTTCCAATGATTTACACTGCTTTCTTTCGCCTAGATAGCGATTTGCCACCTCTGGAATAAAATCAAACACCTGTCCGTCATGAGTTGACCGTAGCAGCTTGATATACTCTGCGTGTGCCCACATTAAAGGCATGGCTGAACCTGTTGGTTTTCCTAAAAACATATAGATATCAGGGATATCTGCCTCATCCCAAACCTGTTCTGGTAGCAGACAAGTGTCCGAAGCAAATCCTTCCATCGCCTTGATATATGTTTTGACATCGCCGCCAGCAGCTAGTTCATAATGTCCTCGCTCTCCTGCCAAGAGAGGCCAAGCGCGTCCCTTACCCCAGCCAGTATAAGGACTTCCGTCTTCTTGCTGACCGTAGCCGTCGTGGTTGTAACGATGCCAACAAGGCCCAACGGGTGTATCTACTTTCAATACTGCATCAATTACTTTGACAGAATCAACAATAATCGGGTCATCTGGTTTACGAATTCCATAGCGTACTAATTGCAGAAATCCGCCATCGACAATTTCCTTGGCCGGAAATTCTGCTGGTTCACCAGCTGGTTGACTGCTGATGAAAACAGTTCCTTGGTTAGGATTGTCATCCGCTTGAGGATTATTAACATCTGAGGGAGTAATTCGGATATAATGCCGTTTGATCCCAGGAACTAAAGTTCCTTCAGTAGTTACTGTCCAAGCTTCGATGTGAGATTCTAAAAAATCTGCGTATTCTTCTATAAACTTTGCTGTTGCTTCATCTCCACCTTGACGAACAAATTGAGCAGCACAGATTAAAGCGGCAATATTGGATGCTAGTGTTGATGGTGAATAACCACTGTTTTCTTCCCAGCGTTCTTGTTGGGTAGCCGGCCCGTTACGAATTAAATAACCCGCCGCCCGCAGAACCATCGGATAAATATCGAATTTTAAACAAGTATTCTGTTGGTGCAATAGCCATGCTAGAAGAATCGGAAATGCCACTTCATCTAGTTGGATACCTTTCCAGTATGGTTCACCATCAACCCAGAAATTTTGGGCAAAACCGCCATCTTCCTGTTGACTAGTTGCGAGATAAATTAGCGATCGCACTGCTGTTTCTGTTTGACCAGCAGCCACTAAACCTGATACACTGCTGACCATATCCCTTGTCCAGACAAGGTGATATCCTCCTTGGTCTTGGTCGTCTTTGGCTTCACCCCAAGGGATAGCAAGGGATGCAATCAACGCACCGGGATAAATTTTGTCTTCATGTGCTAACAACAAACTAATGCTGTTGTGATACAACTTTCCATCATTATAAGAAACATTTTCTAGCGGTCGGATATTGCGGCGCGATCGGTTCCACTGTTCGTTGTATTGCTGCTTCTGCTGTTCAAAAGGAATATTAAGCGACTGAAATAGCGTGGAAATTGCATTATGCAAGTTTGTACCAAACGCCAGTCCTAAAGTAAACTCTTTAGTGCTATCTAGATTTAGTTTTCCAGTTAAAGCAAGATTGCCATCTACAGCACTATCAAACTCCCAATCCATCTGGAAATTATCAGCTAAATCTGTCCAGCCATCACTTTCACCGACGTAACCACAGGAAAGGCGGGTAAAGGGAACTGTTGCACCCAGTGCTAGCCATGTTCCTTTTTTCTGGGCTATCAGAATACGATGCCCAGCAACCTCTACAGCGTAACCATTATTACCCATACCTTCAACTTCCAGATGCGGCGCACACAAAGCATATAACTGAAGTTGAGAGATAAAATCGCTCTCTCCTGTTAATTTTGTGTGCTGTAAGATACAGGGGAAATGCGGGTCGGCAATCACTTCTTTGATGACGGCATAACGTCCTTGTGGATCGGAATTAGTGATGCGGTATCCTAAACCATGAGTCCACATCGGTTGCACTTTTGATTCGAGATCGCGTTTCTCGTCGTGAAAAAAGCTTTTCCCATCAGAAATTAGATACTGCAAATCCCGAATTTGGGGTCTGTCTACTGTGGGATGGTAGATTTCAGTGACAATACCGTTCCAGATAGTAAACCAAATGTTACTAGAGGTAGAGTAAGCTGTTCCAACTCCATCTTTATTAGCATGAGTCCATCGAGGTTCAATACCCGGTGAGCCAAAAGCTTCTGCTTGACCAATAATCTTTACCATAATTTATTGTAGTGATAAGCTTTGAGTGCATTTTGAAAATGCTGTGTTTGATATTTGTGTGATTAAAAATTTATTCAGAAGTTGGCGAAAATTTGCGAGCAGCAGTTAAGGATTTTGCTTCAATAAAAATTTGTTTAATTTCAGGATGCTTTTGGCGAATTTTTACTTCTAAACTTTCTACAGTTAAGGCTATTTCCTCACCTGTAAGATTTTTAGAAAATTGAATTTCTAAGTTAAGCAATACTTCCTGTGGAGCAAGCTGCATTGTTAGTACACGTACAACTTCTTGCACTCCTGGTTCTGTTTTTGACAAAGAACGAATATTGGCTATGGTTTGAGGATTAGCACTTTCACCAAGTAACAATCCTTTACTTTCTCTTGCTAGTACCACTGCTACTATTGCCAAGATAATGCCAATAATAATCGAGGCAATGCCATCAAAATAAACATTATTAAATAAATGTCCTAAAAAGATTCCGATTAAGGCAACGAATAAACCTAAAATTGCAGCAGTATCCTCAAATAATATTGTAAATACTGTGGGATCTTTACTGTTTTTGATTGCTTGCCAGAAATTTTGTTTACCCTTGGTCGGCAAAAACTCTTTTAAAGCTACAGTCCAAGAAAAACCCTCCAATAATATTGCCATACCTAACACAAGATAATTCCACATTGGGTTTTCTAAAGGGCTAGGTTTAATTAAATGAGTGATTCCTTCATAAATTGACATCCCGCCGCCAAGGGCAAAGATGAGGATAGCAACGATGAAAGTCCAGAAATAAAGTTCTTGACCGTAACCAAAGGGATGGCTATCATCTGCTGGCTTTTGGCTTCTCCGAATTCCCAGCAAAAGTACCAGTTGATCGCCAGTATCTACTACTGAATGAATGCCTTCAGATATCATGGCGGAACTGCCAGTAATCGAGGCAGCGATAAATTTAGTAATAGCGATCACTAAGTTAGCGCCCATCGCTGCAAATATAGTTTTATGAGATGAATCAGATGCCATGAGAGTAAATAATAATTATCCAGAAACTTCTAATTCACCATCCAGATGGGTAACTTCCCATTGGGTTGGTTCGACATTGTGTCAAAACGTCTCCTACAGCCAAATTTAATCGTTGATTGTTATCAAACCAGGATTAACAGTAACTTTTGTAGGCATTATCTATCAGTTAACCATTCTCTGTAAAATCTGGATACAAGGTCATACCACCATCTACAAATAGAGTTGTACCATAGACATAATCAGAGTCATCAGAAGCCAACCAAACCGCTGCTTTAGCGATATCTTCTACATTACCCACACGTTTTGCTGGAATCAGTTTTAATAACTTTGCTTCTGCCTCTGGAGTATCCCAAGCTGATTTATTAATTGGGGTTTTGATTGCACCAGGGGCAATACTATTAACACGAATTTTATGGGGTGCAAGTTCTTGAGCAATACTTTGCATCATCATATTTATACCGCCCTTACTAGCAGCATAATTAACATGACCCGCCCAAGGAATTACCTGATGCACTGAACTTATACAAATAATCTTACCTGCGGCAGATGAAATATGGGGCTGTACACCCCGGCGTAAGAATTCCTTTGCAGCTTCCCGCGCACATAAGAATTGTCCTGTCAGATTCACCTCAATAACTCTATTCCATTGCTCAAGGGTCATATCTACAAACGGTGAATCTTTTTGAAGACCTGCATTGTTTACTAAAATGTCAATAGTACCGAATTGCTCGAGCGTCTGGCTGAACATCGCCTTTATTTCGTCTTCTTTGCTGACATCAGCTTGAATAGCATAAGCTTCACCATTAGCCGCTTTGATATCATCAACAAGTTTTTGGGCTGACTCAGCTTCCGAATGATAGTTGATAGCTACTGCTGCACCTGATAAAGCTAAATAGCGAGCGATCGCTTCACCAATACCAGAACTAGCACCCGTTACAAGTGCTTTTTGACCTTTGAGCAGGTAAGGGGAATAGCTCATAATGCTTTCAATACTTTTAAAACTTGATTCGTTGTGAGTGTCTGAATATTCGGAAGACTTTCATGATATTATTTTTGCTTTTTGGACGTAGTAGTAACTTGGCGATTTAAATTGTCAAATCAGTAAGCTATTCATGAACAAAGCAAAACCTTTTTATGATTTTAAGAATATTTAGTATTTTTCTAATCTATCCAGAGAAAGATAAGTAGCATATTTTTTTATAAATGATATTTCAATTATTTGTCATTTGTGTGGCAATAGTATGTTTTTATTTTTAAGATTTGTAAACTTGTAATTTTAAAGCTAACATCAATCTCAATAAAAATTTATGGTATATTCAAAGCAAGTTTGATTAAAGTCAAATTTTTAGTTAATCAAATCTAAAATGAGCTAAATTAATAAAACCATATAAATAAGACGTTAAAGACTTTTTTGCCTCTAAAGTGTCTGAGTTAATTGGTTATTGTTAAATGTCCTATCTAATCAGAAATAACCATTTTTATATTATATGTAAATTTGCATTTACATATAATACCAATCAAAAAGGTAGTTATTTTAGTGAGTTTTGACATTAGTGAAAAATAATTGCTGAAAAAAGTAAGTATGTAAAATTTTTTTATTTCAAAAGTTACTTGAAATATTTCACTGCATCGTAAATTTTCAATATTTTTTAATTGGTTGATCTGTGGCGTTAGCACAGTATTCTTGAAACTATGAATGGTGCGTTAGGCGGATGGAAATTCCATGCAACGCATCTACATATTTAGACCCATGAAGGAGAAAGCGATGCCTGCTCTGTCTCTGAATAACCAAAATTTACCATACCCTGACCCTCTACACCCGATCGTTGTCCACTTTGTAATTGCGATGGTGCTTTTTTCTTTCGTGTGCGATGTGCTGGGCTATTTCACCCGTAACGTGCGGTTGTTTGAGGTGAGTTTCTGGAATATGTTTGTGGCCTCAGCAGCTATCTTTTTAGCGGTGATTCTTGGTCAGTTTGAAGCAGGTCTGGCGAACATTTACCCAGCAGTCCAACCAACACTGAATTTTCATACGGTGATGGGTTGGTCGCTGGCGGCTATTGTTGTTGGCATTACAGCTTGGCGTTTCGTGATTCGCAAACGCACTCCACGGAAAGTACCACCTGCTTACCTTGGTGCAGCAACCTTTTTAGTCTGTTTAGTGTGCTTGCAAGTCTATCTAGGGAGCAAGCTAGTTTGGGTGTATGGGTTACACATTGAGCCAGTTGTGCAAGGAATGAAGCAGGGAGTTTCGCCATGAACTGGCAACTGATTGACCAGTTGAGATTGAGGCTGAATGCTAACGGATTACCTTATGAGATTCCGATACATCCGCAACTGGTGCATCTAACATTGGGTTTATTCATTCTTGCGATCGTTTTTGATATTGCCGGAGCGCTTTTTGCTTTAGAAAAACCAATCTTCAAATTTTTGGGTCTGCCTACCCTGCGTTCTGGTTTTTTTGATGTCGGCTGGTATAACCTCATAGGAGCAGCTTTTATCACTTTTTTCACCGTTGCAGCTGGTTTTTTCGAGCTACTGCTAGCAAATCCACCAATCGATCAAAAGAGCGTTTGGGGGTTAACTGCTGGTTGGACGATGCTTTTGCATGGTTTAGGTGGCGTTTTGCTGTTGGGAGCGATCGCAGCCATGACAGTATGGAGAGGTTTACAACGCTATCGCTGGCGCAAGGATGCTTCTAGGCAAGTGCAGTGGAGTTACTTGTTAGCAGGTATTGCAATATTGGGCATCTTGTTTGTCCACGGAACTTTGGGAGCGCAATTGGGAGAAGAGTTTGGAATTCACGTTACTGCTGCGAAGTTACTCCAAGAAGGTAAAAACCCAAATTTACTACCCAAATAATCAAGCAAGAAGCACTCTTACATGAGATTATTATGTTTAGTTTTTTTGAATATGTACTAATAGCGTTTTATGTTGCAGGGCTACTAATTGTCAGTCGATGGATTGGACAACAGGCGTTTTCTTGGATGCCTCCCCAAGCGACAGCAGAAGCACAACGGGTAGATGATTTATTTAGTTTTTTAGTCTCAATTGGAGCATTCATCTTGCTGGGGCTGATTGGTGTTATTGTGTATGCGATCGCTTTCCATCGCGCTCGACCGGAAGACTACAGCGAAGGACACCCTTCTAGAGGTGATGGAAGGCTAGAAATATTGTGGACAGCAACCCCGACTCTGCTAGTAGTATGGATTGCCTTGCAAAGCTTCAATATTTATCAGCAATTAGATATTTTGGGTCTAAACCAAATTGTGCATTTGCACACACCCCTAGAATCTGCACCCGCCTACGCTGCAACCGTCAGTGATGTCCCCAAACCTGCATCTGAAACAATTGATGTTTTCGTTAAGCAGTGGGATTGGTCTTTCCGCTATCCAAATAATGTTACCAGCAAGGAATTACACTTGCCGATTAATCGCAGCACTCGCCTAAAGATGCAAGCACAGGATGTAATCCACGGTTTCTACGTTCCTGAGTTTCGCTTAAAGCAGGATATTGTGCCAGGGCGCAAGATTGACATTGTGCTAACACCCATTCGCCCAGGTAAATATCGCCTGAAAGATTCTCAATTTAGTGGTACTTACTTTGCCTTAATGGAGGCAGATGTATACGTTGAATCCCTTGATAAGTATAATCAATGGCTCATGCAAACGGTGTCTAGCGAAACTGCAAACGATAAAAATCAGGCAGTTGCCGAAAATATCCAACCACCAAAGACATTATTTAAAAGCGGCTGGCACACCATCACACCTCCTCAACCTGCTATAGCGAATCAAAGGAAGATAAATAATGACACATGATATGAGTGAAGCTATAGCCAAGAATAGAGAACATCAAAATGACTGGCGGCAATATTTCAGCTTCAGCACCGACCATAAGGTAATCGGTGTTCAGTACATGGTGATGACCTTTATTTTCTTTCTGCTTGGCGGGCTGTTGGCGATGATTATCCGTGCTGAGTTGCTCACCCCGGAATCAAATTTAGTCGATCGCCCCCTCTACAATGGTTTGTTCACCATGCACGGGACAATCATGATTTTCCTGTGGATTATTCCCTTCAATGCAGGTCTTTCTAACTACCTAGTGCCACTGATGATTGGAGCGCGGGACATGGCTTTTCCCCTGCTCAACGCCATCTCTTTTTGGATTTTGCCACCAGCCGGTCTTCTACTACTGTCTAGTTTCTTACTACCAAACGGGACTGCACAAGCTGGTTGGTGGTCTTATCCACCAGTTAGTCTGCAAGTTCCAGCCAGTCAGTTGATTAACGGTCAATTTATTTGGATAGTTAGCCTAGTATTAATCGGCATCTCTTCAATTATGGGGGCTGTCAACTTTGTTACTACTATCTTTTGGATGCGATCGCCAGGGATGACATTTTTCCGAATGCCCGTCTTTGTGTGGTCAGTTTTTAGCGCCCAGTTGTTGCAGCTGATTAATTTGCCTTCCTTGACGGCTGCATTGATACTGCTGTTGCTTGACCTCTCCTTCGGTACACAATTTTTTAAACCTGAAGGAAGTGGCGATCCGATCATTTACCAACATTTATTCTGGTTCTATTCTCACCCTGCAGTGTATATCATGGCGCTACCAGCCTTCGGTATTATTGCGGAAGTTCTGCCAGCCTTTTCTCGCAATCCCCTATTTGGCTATCGGTCAGTTGCTCTTGCTTCTTTAGGTATTGCTGTAGTCAGCATTTTCGTTTGGGTGCATCACATGTTCACCAGTGCTACTCCTGGCTGGATGCGGATGACCTTCATGGCCACCTCAATGTTAGTTGCCATACCTACCGGTGTTAAGGCATTCGCTTGGACTGCCACAATCTGGAGGAGCAAGTTGCACCTAGAGACACCAATGCTATTTGCGATGGGAGGTGCAGCGATGTTTATTTTTGGCGGTGTCACTGGTGTGATGCTTGCCGCCACGCCATTTGATATCCACGTCAATAATACTTACTTTGTAGTCGGTCACTTCCATTACATTGTTTTTAATACCATCACAATGGCAATTTTTGCCGGAATTTACTTCTGGTTTCCCAAAATAACTGGCAGGATGTACGCCGAGGGTTGGGGTAAGCTACATTTCTGGTTGACCTTTATTCCTGCCAATATCACCTTTTTCTCCATGCACCCATTAGGTTTGCAAGGGATGCTACGCCGAATTTCCTCCTACGATCCTCAGTATCAGGGTTGGAACGTTATCGCTAGCCTGGGATCGTTCTTACTGGGAGCATCTACGCTGCCCTTTATTGCTAACATCGTCGGTTCCTGGCTATATGGAGCCAGAGCAGTTGATAATCCCTGGCACGCGACAGGATTGGAATGGACAACTTCCTCACCACCTCCGCGAGATAACTTTGAAGAGATTCCTGTTGTCAACAGACCTCCTTACGACTATGGCGATCCAAAATATTCATTCGTGGAAAATTCTGATAATGCTGAGTCAAATCGGTAGGGACTGGGGACTGGGAAGGAGATATAGTTATAAATTCTTCAATCCCCAATACTTCGACTTCGCTCAGTACAAGTGCCCAATCCCCAATCCCCAATTCTTAATTCCCAATTTCCAAAATCATGCAACGTGGCAACATTCATATAGATGAAAGTCCGATCCGTTTTGATCGGTGGCGGCGACGCTTACCGAATTGGTTACAGCGCTTTCTGCCAAGTGGTGGCGGAAGTCATGAAGATCATCATGGCAAAGGAATGTTCGGATTTACTGTGTTCCTGTTGTCGGAAAGTATCATTTTTTTGAGTTTTATCTTTACTTATGTTGCTCTACGACTGAATACTACTAACTGGCTACCACCCGGTATTTCTGGGCCAGAATTGTCTAAGCTCGTAATTGTTAATACGGTAGTTTTACTTTCTAGTAGCTTTGTGATTCAACCAGCAGAAAATGCCCTCAAGCGTAATCAACTGGGTAAATTTCGCAGGCTATGGCTGATAACGATCGCAATGGGAACCTACTTTTTAATTGGTCTATTAATTGAGTGGAAAAATCTTGATTTCAAGATTACTACAGGATTAGTTGGTTCCACATTCTATTTGCTGACAGGTTTCCACGGTTTACACGTTCTAGCTGGTGTAGTGCTTCAGATAATCATGCTGATTCGCTCATTCATTCCAGGCAATTATAATAAGACTCACTTCGGTACAAGTGCAACCACTTTATTTTGGCACTTTGTTGATGTAGTTTGGGTCTTCCTTTTCTCGCTTATCTACCTTTGGCAGGCATAAAAATTTTCAGTTCACCAAGTATTTTCAGGAGTAACTTTATGAATTTATTCATCCAAGAACTACCAGCCTCAGAACTCGCCCCAAAAGCAGTTCAAGAAACTCCCACACCAGGTAAAGATCCACTCATTGCACAAGGTTTACAAAAAGAGCAATATATTGGCATTATTGGGCTAGCGATCGCTCTAATTGCTGCTGTGGGATTTTTTAGTCGTAGAGTCGAATACGCTATTGCTTTCGCTTTATTCCTCAGCGTTATTTTAATTGCATTATTTTTATTTATATAGTGAATTTGTCATTTGTATTTTCGCAAAAGTCTTAGTTTTGACTCTTTCTTTGCATCTCTGTACTAGACAAAACAATCTGATTTAAATGCGTTACATCCTGGCAAATTCATTTATTTGACAATACTTGGGAGATATTTTATGAACAGCCCAGTTTATCAAACTGTAATTGTCGGTGGTGGCTTCACCGGCTTATTTACAGCCTTACACCTAGCTCACGAACATTATCCTCGCTCTGTAATTTTGATTGATCAAAATGAAAGCTTTTGCTTTAAGCCATTACTCTACGAATATTTCAGTGGCGAGATGGATGCTTTTCAAGTAGTACCACGTTTTGTAGAATTGCTTAAAGGCAGCGGTGTAATTTTTGTTCAAGATGCAGTGGAATCGATAGACTTGCATCAACAACAAGTTAAATTAGCTTCGGGAAACTCCTACAACTACAGTAACTTAGTCTTAGCTTTGGGTAGTGTTACTGCTTATCATCATCTTGAAGGTGCTAAAGAATACGCTTTCCCTTTTTGGACAGAAGCAGATGCGATCGCTCTTGAGCGACATTTAGGCGACTGTTTGCAAAAAGCAATCAAAACTGAAGATCCAGAGCAACGTCGTCAACTGCTAACAGTAGTTGTAGTTGGTGGTGGTGCAAGTGGTGTGGAAATGGCAGCGACTATAGCTGATTTACTACCACATTGGTATACTGCTTTGGGAGGAAATTCTAGTGAAATCCGTGTAGTACTGCTCAATCACGGTAAAGAAATCCTCAATGGTGATATTAACACTCCTCTGCGCCCAATTGCTGAGAAAGAATTACAAAAACGCACGATCCCAATTGAAATACTTACGGGAGCAGAAGCTACTAATATTCATGCCAACGCCATTGAATATAAGCGTAATGAGCAAATTGAGACATTGCCAACATATACCACAATCTGGACAGCTGGTACTTCTATTCACCCACTAATTAAAGATTTACCAATTTCTCAAGAACATCGGGATCGTAGCGATCGCCTCCTAGTTACTCCCACAATGCAACTACTTGATTTTCCAGAAGTCTTTGCAGGCGGGGATTGTGTGGCAGTTAAAGATAAATCACTACCGCCAACAGCTCAAGTTGCTTATCAGCAAGGAGCCAATATTGCCCGAAATTTGAAAGCATTAGCTTTAGGCGAAGACCTCAAACCAGCAAAGGTAAATATACGCGGAACTCTCTTAAAATTAGGGTTAAATGATGCTGCTGCTAACCTTTTCAATGTTTTGGAAATTACAGGCGAATCCGGGCATTTAATCCGTCAAGGCACTTATTTAACGCTATTACCAACTCCAATTCATGATTTTAAAGCTGCTAGTGAATGGGTGGATGAAGAGATTTTTCACCACCACCTTGACCCTCATGATGTGGGCAAAAAAGTTGTCCAAGCAGTGGAAGTGGTTGGTGCAGGAGTTGTAGGCGTTTTAGTTGCCAGGAAATTATTGAAAATGTTGGGTTCGGAGGATAAAAGAGACTAGGGATTAGTAATCTATCAAGTTTAAATTGATGGTTAAACAAGTTCGTAGTCAGGACTTTAGTCCTTATTTTCTAAGCACTAAAGTGCTTACTACAAACTCTTCATTACTAGCGCAATTTTGTGCGACATAAATTTTAATACATTTAGTCATGCTTTTGTCACAATTTCGCAATAGCTTTGTCAATACGACGTGTGATGCTATAGCTCTGGCTTTGGAAATAGTCTCAGACTAAACCCACACACCAGAATCTACAGAGGAGAATCACTTAAGGCACAGTCCCTTATGAAGATGACTCTTTAAATAGAAATTGCAAAATCTCATACAGTTGGAAGGAACAAGAAGATGAATTGGAAAGTACTTGCTTTGCTCCCTGCTTTGACTCTAGCTACTGCTGTGCCTGCTTACTCTTTAACTAATAATAAAAGCCAAAATCCGGCTACTGCTACCCACATTGCCCAAAGTACTCAGCAAGGCAACATGATGAAAAAGCCTAATGCTGTACCAAAGCTTAATGCCAAGCACAAGTCTAATCATCTGGCAAAGCGTAGTACTGGTACTGTACTGACAGTAGGCAGCAGAGGAGAGACAGTGAGAACTGCTCAGAATTCTTTAAAACAGCAAGGATTTTATACAGCAAGTGTGAATGGTGTGTTTGATAACAAGACTCGTGCAGCTGTGATTAAATTTCAGAAATCTAAAGGATTAAGAGCAGATGGAATAATTGGACATCGGACTTTAGCTGCTTTTAAGTAAAATGGTTTACTAATATCCTGATTGCTGAAATGCTTTAAAGACAAAAGGCTAGAAAATAAATTATAGCCTTAAAATACTAACCCGACTTTTTCTATTTTTCTATCTGTGTAGGTCGGGGAGCCACTGCATTGTGGAGCCAGCAAGTTCTTCTCTACGAGACGCTATGTGAATGGGAAGCGTCTCGTAGAGAAGGGGGTTTCCCGACTTGTTTGCTTTTACCCATCTTCTTCAAGATACTTCAAAAATTCCTCTAGTAATTAATAGCAATTGTTCGTAATCCTTTGGTGTATCAATATCCATATCCCCTAGTGGAAACGGAATAGAAAAAACTTCATTAATGTTATTATTAATAACTTTTTTTGCTCCTGAAGTTTCTTTTAAAGCGGCAAGTTCTGAAAAAAATGTCTGATTAAATAGAGCAGGTACACCTAACGTATCCCCATATTCACAAGCAATAATCGATTTTTTTGTCGAATAATATGCATCAACAAGTTGATTAATAATTTGGGGAGAAACAAATGGCTGGTCGCAAAGTGTAATAACTACTGCTTCTATTTTTTGCGGAAGATTATTTAACAATTCAATACCACTCTTGATTGAAGTACTCATTCCACAAGCCCAATCCAAATTCTCAACTACTTTAACAGGAAGTTGTTTAATTTGGGGATGAATCTGTTCTGCATTGGCTCCAAGTACTACTACCACAGGTTGACAAACTGAAGCGATCGCCATGTCTGTAATATATTGCAACAAACTACTTCCTTGGTAAAGCAATAGTTGTTTAGGTGTACCCATCCGTGTAGATGCACCAGCTGCAAGAATCATAATCGCTATGGTTGATTTTTCATTGTCTATAGTAGTCATAAAAACTATGTGGTAAGTAGCAAGTTTGAGTTGCTTTCATCGTATTGGTGAATTGGTTGATTGCGATTTCTTAAAAAATTACCATTGCGGTTTTTTAGCACTGCTTGAATTTCTGCAATAATAGCGATCGCTATTTCTTCAGGTGTATCTGCTCCGATATCAATCCCAATCGGGCCATGTAATCTGGTTAATTGTTCAGTAGTATAAACTATTCCTTGCAAACGTAAATCTTCAAGCAATCTTTCAGTACGCGCCTTTGGGCCTAAAACCCCTATGTAGCGTGCAGGAGATGGCAGCAACGTTTTCAAAATTTCCAGGTCATCAAGATAATTATGTGTCATCACTACAGTAACTGTGTTGGCATCTATAAATACCTGTTTATCTACAATTTCTCGCCGAGTAAGAATCACATCACAAGTTATTGGAAATCGCCCTTTAGTTGCCTCATTAGCTCGACAATCGACTACAGTAACGTCCCAACCTAATGCTTGAGCAAACTGTGCTACGGGTACAGCATCATAACCAGCACCAAATATTACTAAAGGCGTGGGTGGTTGAATGACTTCAATAAAAACTTCAGCACTGCCTAAAGGTAACTGATAGTTTTTTACACTAGACTTTTGATTAGTAAAAGCTGCTTGAGTATCTGCAATCAAAGATTGAATTAAATTTGAATCTTTGATGTCAGTAATAATTTTACCATCTGGATACAGCAGTAAGCGCGACCCAAGTTTCACATCTACCCCATCTTCAAAAGCAAAGACTGTAGCAATAATACCCAAATGTTTTTTATGAAAGCACTCCTGTGTAAAATCGATCGCATTCGGTGAACTTTCTGTTTCAAGACGTTCGATCAGAACTTGCACTGTCCCATTGCACCCCAGACCAAAGCCCCAAAGAATATCTTCCGAGGCGGTGTTATCGTAAGTCACAACAATTGCTTCGCCGTCCGACATTCGTTGTTGAGTATGCTCAAATACGTCATTCTCCAAGCAACCAGCGCTGATTGTTCCAATCATCCGACCAGTATCTGTCATTAACATTTTGGCACCCGGTCGGCGATAGGTTGAACCTTGAGTTTTGACTACAGTAGCAAGGAAAGTAATTTCACCATTTTTTTGACTTGACTCGAAACCTTCTAAAATTGCTTGTAATTCGTTCATTTTATTGGTTAATTTTTCTGTTTTTAGCAGTTTGTCAGCTTTAGCAGGTAGTTAAATGGAAACAATGTGATGACTGTACTATTGTGCATCCTGCTAGTGTCAAACACTCCTTCGATTTGCCGTTCATTAACTATTACAGTATATCTGTTAGATTCAGGTGCGCTCGTAGTGTTCTGCTATCTAAGATAAGCGAAAACACCACTGAAATCATGCTCCGCAGGATAGTTACCAACTTTAGTCATTTATCTATTATAAGAGTTAGCACGGAATATTGATTTTCCGTAACTAGAGTTTTGGCAGAGTACTTTAAACTTATTGCAAAAGTCTTAATTTGAGACTCTTTATTTTCATAAAAGGTGGGACTGATCGATTTCAAAGCAGCAATCCGACGCTGTGCTCTATCAAGTACTTTAGACCCACGTTTTGGATGTGACATAAATCACTTTCCTGTTATTAATAATGCGCCAGGATAAAAACTGACTTCTACCCTGAACTGTACAGCATTAGGATAGACAGAATTAGGGTTAATTGACACCCGCGTTATTCAGTAGAAATTAATTTATTTATTACAAAGATATTAAATAAATTTATGTAAATTTTTGGAGGTTGTCCGAATTCAATCAACGACTGCCCGAATTCAATAAACGACTGTCCGAATTCAATAAACGACTGTCCGAATTCAATCAACGACTGCCCGAATTCAATAAACGACTGCCCGAATTCAATAAACGACTGCCCGAATTCAATAAACGACTGCCCGAATTCAATAAACGACTGCCCGAATTCAATAAACGACTGTCCGAATTCAATAAACGACTGTCCGAATTCAATAAACGACTGTCCGAATTCAATCAACGACTGCCCGAATTTAATATAGGAACTTAGCAAACTTGCTTTTATTAAACACAAAAGCGATGGCTTTGCCAACGCCTGCCGTAGGATGCCTGTTCGCGAACAGCGTCTCCTTTAGGAGAAGGGCTGTAGGGCGAACGCAAGAATTGAACCAATACAAAGCGTAGACGCTGCATCGGTGAGAGAGTCGCAGTCTTCTCCCTTGGCGCTAGCCTCTCCCTTTGGGAGAAGGGGAGACGCTAAGAGCGATGGCGGTTGCTATAAGTGTTTAGGAGAAACAATAATTTTCCAGCAACTGAGCGATCGCTTTTCTCTCTTGCGTGCCTCTAAGCAGAATGTCATCAAGAAAAGGTGAAACGTTTACGAATAGTTTTATTTTATATAAATAAATACTCAGTAAATCTCAGGATATGGGGTAAACATTAAGCTTTGGTTAAAAAAATTCATTTTAATTATAGAGCGTGACACTTTTTACCTTAAAATATGAATCAAATTTCATATAAATTGCTATTCATTTGTGATAGCAGCAGTTGTTAATCTTCGCTGAACACGAGAGCGTTCGCTGCCAAGTAACTTAAGAAACAAGAAAAACCTATTCCTTTAAAGGTAATGAAAAATAGCAGCAAGAAGCAGGTTAACTGCGTAGAAAAGCTGAAGGTACTGGCAGATGAAACTCGTCTAGCAGTATTAGAACTTCTGATCGACAGTCCCAAACACGTGGGAGAGATGAACGCAATTTTGGGCTTGGAACAAAGCCTGCTCTCGCATCATTTACAAGTTCTGCGTCGCTCCCAGTTGGTTGTGCGATCGCGTGATGGGAAAGCAGTTCTCTACCGCCTGGCTCCCGAAGTGGAAGTAACTACTGGCAAAGCTTTGAACCTTGGCTGTTGTGTCCTCAGTTTTAACTAAAAACCCTAATTCGGGTTGAAAAGCAATAATGAAAAATTCTCAAATTTTACCTCTGGCAATTGGATTGGCTACCTGCGTTTGGTTACAAGGCTGTTCTTCAGCAAATCGAGATGTAAATAATACAAATCAGCTTCAAGGAAAACTAGTACTTACAGGCTCCAGTACAATTGCACCGTTAGCGGCTGAAATTGGCAAGCGTTTTGAATCTCAGCATCCAGGTGCGCGAGTTGATGTGCAATCAGGAGGGTCTTCGCGTGGGGTTTCTGATGCTCGTCAAGGTGTCGCTAATGTTGGCATGGTTTCTCGTGCCTTGAAGCCAGAAGAAAACGATTTAAAAGCATTTTCTATCGCTCGTGATGGAGTAACGGTAATTCTCCACAAAGACAATCCAGTAAAATCGCTCAACGACAAGCAAGTTGTAGATATTTACACAGGCAAAGTGACCAACTGGAAACAAGTGGGAGGTACAGATGGAACGATTACAGTTGTTAACAAAGCCGAAGGACGTTCCACTTTAGAATTATTTACCCATTATTTCAAACTAAAAAATACAGATATCAAAGCCCAAGTAGTAATTGGTGACAATCAGCAGGGAATTAAGACAGTAGCAGGAAACCCGAATGCAATTGGTTATGTATCGATCGGGTCAGCAGAAAATAGTGCGGCCAATGGAGTAGCTATCAAGCTGCTACCTGTAAATGGGATAGCTGCAACAACAGCCAACGTCCAAAATGGGACTTTTCCGATTTCTCGTCCACTTAACTTAGTAACTAAAACCCAACCTCAAGGATTGACAAAAGTATTTCTTGATTTCGCGCAATCACAACAGGTAAATGACATTGTTCAAAAGCAAAACTTTGTCGTCGTCTCCAAATGACTTTTGGTTAGTCTGGATACTGCGTTTTTTAGGGGTAATAGCAGGGGCGATCGCACTTTTAATTATCGTCTTTCTGATTCTTGAGTCTCTACCAGTCCTCAATCATGTCGGAATAACACGTTTTTTTACGGACTCTTCCTGGAACCCAACCGCCGGACTATACAATCTCTTCCCGATGTTATTGGGTACATTTTTGGCAATGGTTGGCTCAGTAGCGATCGCTACACCTATTGGAATTCTATCTGCGGTTTTTTGTCAATACTACGCCCCAGCAGTAATGGCTCGGTTATACCGTCGCTTAATTGAACTATTAGCAGGAATTCCTTCTGTAGTCTATGGTTTTTGGGGATTGGTGGTGCTGGTTCCGATGATTGGTAGGATACATCCACCGGGGCCAAGCTTACTCGCGGGTATTGCCATTCTCACAGTGATGATTTTGCCAACAATAGCGCTTGTAGCCGATGCCAGTCTAGCGAAAGTCCCAACTTCTTACCTTCAGGGAGCAGCAGCTTTAGGATTATCCCGTTGGGCAACTATCTCTAGAGTCGTGCTTCCTGCTGCCAAATCTGGATTATTCACAGGCTTAATTTTAGAAACAGGTCGAGCAATTGGTGAAACAATGGCTATTTTGATGGTGTGTGGCAATGTGGTACAAATGCCGAAAAGTATATTTGACCCCATCCGCACGTTGACGGCTAATATTGCTCTGGAAATGGCTTATGCTACAGGAGACCACCGTTCTGCGTTGTTTGTTAGCGGTTTAGTCTTGATGGGAATGATTGTGCTATTAGTTGCGGTTGCGGAAGTCATCAGTCAAGGAAAAATATATGGGTGAACCTGTTGTAAGTCCTAAAGATTGGTTGCCAACAATCATTGTTTGGACAACTGCTGCCCTAGTTACTGGTATCTTCCTTTGGATACTCAGTGATATCCTTTGGCATGGTATAGGACACTTGACGTGGGAATTTCTGACAACTGAACCAGAAAATGCTGGTAGAGAAGGGGGAATTTCCAGCATTCTTGTTTCCACTTATCTGATTATGGCAGTATGTATGGCGGTTTCTATCCCTATTGGTGTTGGTACAGCCGTTTTACTGGCAGAATTCACTCCTGTGGATAGTTGGTTTGGTGGGTTGGTGCGGCGTAGTTTAGATGTACTGGCAGGAGTTCCTTCTATAGTCTTTGGGTTGTTTGGCAACATCTTCTTTTGCCAAGTTTTGGGATTGGGATTTTCTATTTTGTCGGGAGGATTGACCTTGGGGTGTATGGTGTTACCAATCTTGATTCGCTCTACAGAAGAAGGATTTCGCGCTGTTCCCAATGAGTATAGATTAGGAGCCGCAGCCCTTGGTTTTTCCCGTACAACAACGCTATTTCAACTGTTGTTACCTGCTGCTGTCCCTGGTTTGGTTGTGGGATTGGTGCTGGGTATTGGTCGAGCGATCGCAGAGACTGCGGCTTTAATTTTTACTAGTGGTTACGTAGATAGAATGCCAGAATCACTGCTGGATTCCGGGCGTGCCCTCTCGATTCATATTTTTGATTTATCAATGAACGTCTCTGGAGGAGATGCCAATGCTTACGCCTCAGCATTAGTCTTGCTGGTATCACTGCTAGTGATTAATGGTACGGCAGCATGGATTGCAGATAATTGGTTGCACAGGAGAATTTTTTCTGCATGAAATCGGCAAATATCCCTACTGGAATTGTTGAACCGTTGATTGAAACGGATAACTTAACTTTGCAATACGGGCAAAAAACCGCATTTGCTAATGTGAATTTGAGTGTGAATCTGGGGGAAATTTTGGCATTGGTGGGGCCTTCTGGTTGTGGAAAAACTAGCTTTTTGAGTTGCCTAAATCGGTTAACAGATATGATTCCCCAGTGTCGAGTCAAAGGGCGGATTCGCATCGGTACTTTAGACGTGCTAAATCCCAAAACTAATGCGAACGCGCTGCGGCGGCAGGTTGGGATGATTTTCCAAAAGCCTAATCCTTTTCCTTTATCAATTTGGAAGAATCTGGAATTACCCCTGCGAGAACATGGTATCCATAAAGGACAAATTGATGCGATCGTCGAGACAAGCCTTAAAGATGTTGGACTTTGGGATGAAGTAAAAGACCGACTGCAAACCTCTGCCTTAGCACTTTCTGGCGGACAGCAGCAAAGGTTGTGCATAGCTAGAGCCTTAGCTTTGCAACCAGAAATCTTGTTATTCGATGAACCTTGTAGCGCCCTCGACCCAATTGCCAGTGGAATAGTTGAAGACTTAATTACTAGTTTGCGTCAGCGTTATACCTTGCTGATTGTGACGCATAACCTAGCGCAAGCCAAGCGCATCGCCGATCAAGTTGCTCTGTTCTGGGTGCAGTCAGGTGTTGGGCAATTGATTGAGTCAGGTTCAGTGCAGCAAATTTTTGAGAACCCCCAACATTCGTTGACAGCAGCTTATGTTACGGGTGCAAGGGGTTGATTTGAAAAATATAGAAATAGAGAATTTTATGTTATCATTTGTGCCGCAGGAAATGAAAGACCCTGCTCCTTACCATCTATTGACAAGCATCGTTGCTCCTCGCCCAATTGCCTGGGTATCTACAATTAGTGCCTCTGGAATTCCCAATGTTGCCCCGTATTCGTTTTTCAATGCAGTAGCAGGTTTTCCACCAACTATTATGTTCTCAGTCGCATATCGTAGACATGAGCCAAAAGAAAAAGACACGTTACGCAATATTCATGAAGTTGATGAATTTGTGTGTCATGTGGTGGATGAAACACTGTCTCAGGCAATGGTTCAAACGGCAACAGAATTTTCTTATGGAGTTAATGAGTTTGAAAAAGCAAACTTAAAAGCTATTCCTGCTACAGATGTCCGACCGTTGCGGATTGAAAGCTCACCTGTGGCAATGGAATGTAAAGTTACACAAATAGTGACAGTGGAAGGAACCAACAATGTGATGGTATTGGGTCGAGTGTTACGATTTCATGTGCGTGAAGACCTATACCGCCAAGATTTGGGGTTAGTTGATACTGTAAGGATGCAGCCGATTACGCGCTTAGGTGGGCCAGTTGAGTATACAAAGATTGGGAAACTATTTGAGATGACAACTCCAAAGGTATGATCGGATGTTAATTTACAGGGGTTGCACGTAGGTTTTTTGTAGCTTGTAAAATTCACCCTTGACTTATATCCATTGGATGTTATTTTGGATAACGAATGAAATCATCATCAATATAAACACTGAGACACCCCTGCTCGATCGAGTTAACTCAGTTTCATCTTTTTTTAGTGCCTTGCGGTTGATAACACGTTACCATCACGTTACTATACAGCAGTTACTTACAAACAAGTAAAGCAAGATTATGGCACTAATTATAGGCACTGATGGAGACGACATTTTAGTTGGAACTGATGGAGATGACAGATTTATCGCCAGTGCTGGTAATGATACCATTGATTACAGTGACTTAGGACAACCTGTAATAGTCCAGCCAGTGGTTATCCAAAAAGGTGCAGTTGGAAATGACACGTTTAAAGATTTCTTTGAAACCTTGATTGGTGCTACAGGACAGATTAACAGTATTGATGCTACTTCTGACAGCACAAATGTATCAATAATAGCTGACTTATCTAAAGAAAGACTAGAAATCAGAGTTGTCGGTTCGCCGCCAATAGTAGTCAATTTGAAGAATTTTGTAAATATAATTGGTACAAATCAAAATGACGCAATTACTGGTGATGCTAAAGATAATGAATTATCTGGCAGTGGCGGCAAAAATGAGGGTGAAACAATACCGTTTTCCCCATTGAATATGGCCAGTTCATAATCAGCATGGGGTAAACCTAGCAACTCGCACAACTCGGCTGCAATCTTTTCTGCCCAATCTTCTCCTGTGTTTGGTCTAGCTTTCTTGAATAGACAACAACCTAAATACTGATGGCGAAACCAGAACTTTTCTTTGGTTCCCAAATCTTCATCAGCCTTTGGGGCATCTAGGGGAACGTCAACGATCAAAAACTGCTCTGGCATAATTTATAGAAAAGCCTGATTTAAAGCAAATTATTAACTTTACCTATTTTAAAAATGTGTAGCAATCAATGGGTTGTCTTAGCTTGCTGCCATAGAGTATCAACAGTTACAAACTCATAACCTTGTTGTAAGAGTTGCGGAATGAGAATTTGAATTGTGGCAGCAACATCTTGTCCACCACAAGCACCATCATGCAAAACAATTATTGAACCATTTTTCACCTGCTGCATAATTCGCTGTACCACTGTGGTGACACCTGGGCGCACCCAGTCTTCTGGGACAACGCTCCACATAACTGGGCGGTAATTCCACTGAGAAAAAAAATTTAAAGTAGCAGGTGTAAATAAACCATTGGGGGGACGGACATCTCGCACTTGTTCCGGTTGCAGGTTGCAGGCATTGTAAATGGCTGCTTGGGTTTTTTCTAAACTTTCCTTCAGGTCATTTGGGGAAAGCATGGGAAAAGAGCGATGATCGTAGCCATGCAATCCGATCCAGTGTCCGCGATCGCTCACAGCTTTGGCGATCGCTGGTGAACGGTTGACGCAAACACCTAACCAAAAAAAACTAGCTTTAATGTTGTAACGGTCTAACACTGCCAAGACTTCGGGTGTGTATTGAGGATGGGGCCCATCATCGAATGTGAGTGCGATCGCTTTAGCATGAGAATTTCCAGTCCAAAGGCAGTTGGGAAAACTCGGCTGGAGAATGCGGTAGAAAATTGGGAAGAGGGGAGCTAGCTGCATAAAGTTTTTTCTTTTTTCCGTAATCTTGCGTAACTACACTGATTACTTAATATGAGGCTGTTAAGGTCGATTTGCACACTTAACAGTCTTATATCTAGAACTTACGCACTGTACAAATGGACAGTTGTATGAATTAGCACTCCTTGTCATGTTAGTAAGTTTTCCCTTGTTCCTATTTTCAAGTTGGAAATGTAGTTTGCACTTACGACCTATTCCTGCCTAGCTAACTCAACTTATTTTTTTAGTTGTCAGATCAACAGGAAATATCGCAATCACAGAAATAGGTGAAAAAGAAAATTATAGCTTGACTACACAACTGTCTTTTTGTCAACCTGTAAGTCCTAATATTAACAATTACTCTTTATCAAGGATAAACTCTCGTGGCAATTAATTATTACGGAACTAATGGCAATGATGTTGTCTTCGGCAGTAGTGACAACGATACCCTTAGAGGCTTTGATGGTGATGACAAACTGTTTGGTGGAGCAGGTAATGACTTCATAGATGGTGGCTTTGGCTTTGACACCATTGATGGCGGTGCTGGAACTGATACCACATCTTACGCTTTCTTCTCTGGTCCAATTGATGCCAATCTCTCTACTGGTGTAGTCAAGTTTCCGGGAAATTCTACTCTCACGGATACTTTAGTCAGCATTGAGAATTTAATTGGTACAGCTGGCAACGATACGATTGTTGGTAATGATGCCAATAATGTTCTCAGCGGTGGAGCAGGTAATGACTTCATAGATGGTGGCTTTGGCTTTGACACCATTGATGGCGGTGCTGGAACTGATACCACATCTTACGCTTTCTTCTCTGGTCCAATTGATGCCAATCTCTCTACTGGTGTAGTCAAGTTTCCGGGAAATTCTACTCTCACGGATACTTTAGTCAGCATTGAGAATTTAATTGGTACAGCTGGCAACGATACGATTGTTGGTAATGATGCCAATAATGTTCTCAGCGGTGGAGCAGGTAATGACTTCATAGATGGTGGCTTTGGCTTTGACACCATTGATGGCGGTGCTGGAACTGATACCACATCTTACGCTTTCTTCTCTGGTCCAATTGATGCCAATCTCTCTACTGGTGTAGTCAAGTTTCCGGGAAATTCTACTCTTACAGATACTTTAGTCAGCATTGAGAATTTAATTGGTACAGCTGGCAATGATACGATTGTTGGTAATGATGCCAATAATGTTCTTAACGGTGGAGCAGGTAATGACTTCATAGATGGTGGCTTTGGCTTTGACACCATTGATGGCGGTGCTGGAACTGATACCACATCCTATGCTTTCTTCTCTGGTCCAATTGATGCCAATCTCTCTACTGGTGTAGTCAAGTTTCCGGGAAATTCTACTCTTACAGATACTTTAGTCAGCATTGAGAATTTAATTGGTACAGCTGGCAATGATACGATTGTTGGTAATGATGCCAATAATGTTCTTAACGGTGGAGCAGGTAATGACACTCTCGTTGGTGGTTATGGCACTGACGTACTATATGGTGGTGCTGGCGGAGATAAGTTTGTCTTCAATAGCAAATTTGAAGGTATCGATATCATCAAAGACTTCGAGTGGAAAGAGGGTGACAAAATCCAGATTTCCAAGTCTGCATTTGGTGCTAGCTCTAACAACCAGTTCAGCTACAACAGCACTAATGGTAACTTATTCTTCGCAGGGGATCAATTCGCCACCATTGAGAACAAGCCTTCTTTCTTCTCAGTTAATCTAGATGTTGTGCTGGTATAAATCTTTTCCTTTTATTCCATATCTTCATACTTCGGTCAATTAACTTGAAAAAGGTAGAGATGCGATCGCATCCTTACCTTTTTTGATTATCTTTAAGTTCAAACATCACAGCGATCGCTTTGATCTGTCAATGCTTTATTTTGTAACAAAATCTGTAACAGCAATACTATTTTACCTAGCACTCGTCTAAATTGATGAGAAATCTACGGGGAATCCCTGAATTAAGGGTTGATGTTGCTAAAAGATATACGAGATTATCAGATTTTATTTTTGGGCTTGTTCCTAGTCTTGGGAATCGGTACACGAGATTGGACGCTGCGACCAGAGTTGATTGGGGTAGCGATCGCCACTTGTCTTGTAACCCAATGGATATTGTCATTAGTCACTTGTACTGAGCGACTTGTGCCGAGCGAAGCCGAGGTAAGCCGAAGTATTGGTCATTGGTCATTAGCAAACAACAAAGGACAAAGCCCAAATCTTCGCAGTGCTTTAATTACCTCACTGGGACTCAGTTTACTGTTGCGGGCTGACCACTGGACAACAATGGCAATAGCCGCAGCAATTGCGATCGCCAGCAAATTTATCTTCCGAGTCGGCGATAAGCATTTCTTCAATCCTGCCAACTTTGGCATCATATCTGCCTTGATTCTCACCCCCGATGCTTGGGTTTCGCCGGGACAATGGGGTGAAGAGTGGTGGTATGGGCTATTATTTCTCGGTACTGGCGGCATGATTTTGCAGCGGATTGGTCGCTGGGACACCACAGCAGCTTTTTTGGGTTCCTACTCTTTGCTAGAGGCGATTCGCAATTTCTGGCTGGGTTGGACTTGGGATGTTTACTGGCATCGATTGATGAGTGGGTCTTTGCTGCTGTTCGCCCTATTTATGATTACAGATCCGCGATCAATCCCCAATTCCCGAATTGGGCGCATAGTTTGGGCAGTTTGTATCGCTGGATTAACTTTTATCCTGCGAAATTATTTCTTTGTTTCCACAGCAGTTTTCTGGGCGCTATTTGCCCTTGCACCGTTGAGCATCCTGCTAGATGTTTTCTGGTTAGCCCCAAGGTTTGCTTGGCAAGAGAAAGATGAGGGAGCAGGGGTAGAACTCCTAACTCCTAACTCAGCACTAAAAAATAGAGGTATAAAAAATGAAGTTTTTTCGACTTTTAACACCATTATTGTTGGCAATTGTAGCTGTTTTGTGCTTTGCACCAGCAGCTTGGGCATTTTGTGGATTTTATGTAGCCAAAGCTGATACAAAACTGTATAACAAAGCTTCTCAGGTGGCGATCGCACGGGATGGCGATCGCACTATTCTAACAATGGCAAACGACTTTCAAGGCGAAGTCAAAGATTTTGCAATGGTAGTACCAGTGCCAACGGTGCTGCAAAAAGAACAAGTTCGCGTCACTGAACCCAAGATTATTGAACGCCTAGATGCTTTTAGTGCGCCGCGATTGGTGGAATATTTTGACCCAGATCCTTGTGCTCCAGTTTACGAAAGAGAGTTATCAGCAGCACCAGCGCCAGCAGCAGCGAGAAGTGAGGCAGGGAGTGCAAGGGGCGATGCTAGCTTGGGTGTGACGGTTGAAGCACGTTTCAATGTTGGCGAATACGACATCGTGATCCTCAGTGCGAAAGAATCTGGTGGACTGGAAACTTGGCTTAAACGCAATGGCTACAAAATCCCCAGAGGTGCGAAACAGTTACTTCAGCCTTATATTCGCTCCTCAATGAAATTCTTTGTTGCCAAAGTCAACTTAGATAAATTCGAGCAATCTGGCTACCAGTTTCTCCGTCCGCTACAAATTTCCTATCAATCGCCTAAATTCATGCTGCCAATTCGTTTAGGCATGATCAATGCTACGACAGAGCAAGATTTGATTGTCTACATCCTCTCGCCCCAAGGACAAGCAGAAATCACCAACTATCGGACGGTGAAAATTCCCTCTGATGCAAATATTCCCTTATTTGTCAAAGATGAATTTGGTGAATTTTACAAATCCGTGTTTCAAACTGTCTACACTAAAGAAGATAGGAAAGTTGGTTTTTTAGAATACGCTTGGGATATGGGTAGTTGCGATCCTTGTTCTGCTGAACCTCTGACTCCAGAAGAACTCAAGCAAGCAGGCGTATTTTGGCTAGATGATAATTCTACAAGTAATCTGCCAGTACCACCCAGTTTTCGTCGTCCCTCTCCTAGAAGTAACGTCTTCATCTCTCGATTGCATGTTCGCTATACCCGCGACAAATTCCCTGAAGACTTGATATTTCAACAAACTGCCAACAGTGAATCTTTTCAAGGACGCTATGTTTTGCAACATCCGTTCCAAGGGGAACTCAAATGTCAGGCTGGTAGAGAATATAAGCAGTCTTTACCCAAACGTTTTGAACAAGAGGCGCAAACTCTAGCTAAACTAACCAACTGGAAAATCCAAGATATTCGCAACAAAATGAAATTGAGTGTAGGTAATCTGCGATATTCTTGGTGGGAAAATGTCCTATCCTGGCTGGGATTATATTAAGGAGAGTGAGGAGTAAGATAAAAATCAAATCTGATACAGCAGAATTCCAAATTCTGAATGGGCTACGCCCCGCTGCGCTAACAGGAGTAAAACCCGCTTTATATCTGGGTAAAAGACTTAGCTTGTGTACCTCCCTAACTTGAAATCTGCTGTAATTTCCTTTCGTTACTTTTTATCAGTTGATAAAAAGTAACGTGTTGTTATAAATACTCTTCACAGAACCTCTAAAATCTCGATTAAGCTAATCTTAATTATTGATATCGCTCCGTTTTTTGCGATTTAATAACCCAGACATACTTATTCCTGTCACCAGCAAACCAATCAGCCCCAATCCATTAAGAATCGGATAAATTGCTTCTAAATGTAAGATTTCTCCTGTATGAATTCTTAACAGCAAACTAGAAGAAAGCCCAGTATCAATTGGCCATTCCTTAACAATAGTCGTTAACATTCCAGTCAATACAGTTAATATTAAAGGTAGACAAATTATGATGCCAATCGTGCGGTGATACTTGCGAAATGATCGTTTCATAGTCATTTTTCAGAAAAGTTAGTATTTTGATATTAGTGGTTATTAAAATTAGGCGTTACTGAATTATGGGAAAATCATGTTTTTCTCCTGGGTTTTTGAGTTTCCAATGTATGTTTTTACTTTTGTAAACTTATTCTATAAATAAGTATAGGGTTAAGTGATATATTTATCTAGAAGGACTAGCTCCATAAATGTTGCTATTAATGCTGGCAAACAGCAGACTATTCACTTTCGTGAATTACAGCTTAATAATGAATCGAGGAGTTTTACAATGAAGCCTTTTCAACTAATGTCGAGCCTTGCGGGTATCAGCTTGCTAGCTTTGGTAAGCTGCAACAGTCCCGAACAACCTACTACCCAAACTACCCCACAGGTGACTCCTAATGCTAGTGCAGCATCAGCCCCAGCGACAACATCCACTACAGGTAATAGTAGTTTATTAACTATAGTATCCAAAACTAAAGCCGCAGTTACATCTGGCAACTTTGTTGAAGCTAAAAAAGAATTTGACAAATTTGAGGATGCTTGGAAAGAAGTTGAAGACGGTATCAAAGTTAAATCTCGTAATAATTATGAAACTATAGAGACAAATATGGATCAGGTTACAGGAGAACTTAAAGCTTCTAAACCCCAAAAAAACAAATTATTGACAACATTGCAGTCATTAGAAAAAACTATTACTGCTGTTTCAAAATCTTAACTAAATACGCATTCAAGTCATTTTGAATGCATCGCAGCTCTCCCTACCCTGAATGTACTCATAGGGTAGGGATAAGAGCAGTAAATTGACAAAAGGTAATTCTTTCGGGTGTTGTTATACGCAATACTAAGATATTCTTGCTTTCTTCGCCAAGATTGTCATGGTTCAATTCGATGAACAGCTACGCCGCTTAGTTACAGAAGCCTGTGGACACCAACCTGGAAGCCCTCAGCGTCAGAAGCTGCTCACGCAAATTATTCGCTTGACAGCAAGTAGACTCTGGAGGGAAACTACTCCCTACTATCAAGACGCACTACAACAAACTTGGTTGTATTTCTGTCGCAATGTTTGTGAAGGTTTGACAGGCCAAACCTACGATCCCAATTATGGCAGTGTGATCACCTGGCTGAATGCTTACCTAAAACGGAGACTACAAGACTTTTACCTTAACCAGAACCGAGAACAAGCCACAACAGTCCCTCTGAGAATTCGTCAGTCTACATCTGGTGGAACAAGTGAAACTATTGATCCTGTAGATAACCTACCGGCTAGCCCCCAAGCACCTCCGATTTTGGAAGACTTGGAGATATGGACGAAGACAGATTCGGATGGGGAACTGCGCGGTACTTACATTAAAGGGCGTCCAGATGTAAATTGTCAGGTGTTAATTCTCAAACGCTTACCTCCAGAAGTTAGCTGGAAAGATTTATCTGAAGAATTTGAGTTGTCAATTCCGACATTAAGCAGTTTTTATCAACGCCAATGTTTACCGCGTTTGCGTAAGTTTGCAGAATTGGAGGGATTATTATGATCGGTGCTGTTAGTGAATAGCTAGGGTTGAGCCAGTGCTGGGTCAGAAGTAGTACTGATGAATCTTCTCACTTTCAGCCGAGGTATTAATTCCGAGGAATTAATTTTATACCTAAGCCTAGTTAATTTTACTTTTTACTCAGCACTATTTCGGTGGGGTTTTGTTTAAGGTTTGCGATCGCCTTTTAACTATACTTTGCTAATCAAGTTTCACTGCGATCGCAACAAATAAGAAGATTGTGGAAGTTCAAAGATTGGTGAGGGATGGGAATGGTAACATTACCCTGTTAGCCTAATAGTTCATCCTATGTGTTTCTGGTTATCACCTACCTCTCGTCATGCTTATGGCTAAAACAACTAGGATTTTTGGCGCGAATTCTCTAAAGTTTAAAAACAGGGGTCGGGAAACTGCAAGGACGCGCTGGCTCACCCCCCTAGCTCACTTTTTACGTTTGCCTTTGTACTTCCTGGTCGCTTTGCTATGCATTGTCGGTTCACCAGTGCTAGCAAAAGTTCCTAGCTCAATCAATTCTTCATCCCAACTGCCAATAAACAGTCTGACATCGCTGGCTGTACCCACTGATGCCGCCTCACTCCTACAACAGGGCAAAGTTTTATACAGTACTGGCAAATTTGCCAAAGCTGTAGAAGTATTACAACAGGCTGTCCAAATATATAAGCAGCAAGGGGAGAGCCTTACACTAGCAGCGACACTCGGTAATCTTTCCCTAGCTTACCAGCAACTCGGTGCATGGAGTCAGGCGCAGCAAGCAATTACAGAAAGCTTAAATTTACTCCAACGACTGGATAAAAACCAAAATCTGCCAATATTTGCCCAATCACTAGATATTCAAGGTCGTCTGCAATTGGCAATGGGACAGTCTGAGGCGGCTTTGGCAACTTGGCAGCAGACAGAAGAAATTTACAAACAAGCAGATAATAAAAGTGGCGTGGTGCGATCGCTAATCAATCAAGCACAGGCGTGGCGCACCCAAGGATTTTACCCGCGGGCGATCAAAACACTCGATCGAATAAGTCAGACGTTAAAATCTCAACCAGATTCTATAGAAAAGACAGTGAGTTTGCGATCGCTCGGTGATGCCCTTTTGGTATTGGGCGATTTGAAAAACTCACGCCAAGCATTAGAACAAAGTCTGATAATTGCTCAAAATCTACAATCAAGCGCTGATATTGCAGCTAGTCTGTTCAGCTTGGGGAATAATGCCCGTAAACAAAACCAAAAGGAACAGGCGATCGCTTATTATCAACAAACAGTCGCAGTATCTCCCTCACCTCTAACAAAAGTTCAAGCACAACTCAATCACCTGGGACTACTGATTAAAGATAAAGAATGGGCAAAGGTTCAAACTCTTTTGCCGTCGATTGAGTCCCGCCTCGACCAAGTCCCCCTCAGCCGTGCGAGTATTTACGCTCAGGTTAACTTTTCACAAAGTTTGGCAAAAGTCAAGAGTGGTGTATTACAAGCGTCAAGTCAGAGTTTTTACTCAGGATTAAGTACAAAAGACTCAGCAAAATTACTCGCTAGTGCCATCCAGCAATCCCGCAGTTTAAGTGACAAGCGGGCAGAGGCTTATGCTCTGAAGAGTTTAGGCGGCTTGTACGAAGAAACCAGACAGTGGTCAGAAGCGCAAGACCTGACCCGGCAAGGATTAGCTTTGGCACAGAGTAGCAATGCACCAGAAATTACCTATAGCTTGGAGTGGCAGTTAGGTAGATTGCTTTGGGCACAAAAAAATATTAATGGTGCGATCGCCGCTTATGATGCTGCTGTAGACACTCTTGAGTCTCTCCGCAGAGATTTAGTAGTCAATAAAGATGTAGTCAACCAGGATGTGCAATTTGACTTCCGAGACAGTGTAGAACCCGTCTACCGCCAGTCAGTAGAGTTACTGCTGCAATCTCAAACAGGAAAACCCAATGAAAAAATATTGGAGAAAGCACGCCAGCGGATTGAAGCACTCCAACTAGCAGAATTAGACGACTTCTTTCAAGAAGCTTGTCTGCAAGGTCAGAAAGTAGCCCTCGATCGAGTAGTAGACAAAGATAATACCAAGGCCGCCATCCTTTATCCAATTATTCTTCGTGACGAACTCCAGGTAATTGTCAAAATTCCTAAACAACCTCTGCAAAGCTACAGTACCAAAATTTCCCAAGCAGAAGTAGAGAAACTCTTAATAGAACTGCGAAGAAATCTTGTCAATCCAACTGCTACTAAGATCGTCCAAACCCAATCGCAAGAAGTTTACCGCTGGCTGCTTAAACCCCTTGAGTCACAACTGCAAAAAAGTGGCGTCGATACGTTAGTGTTCGTCCTAGATGGCCCATTACGCAATTTACCAATGGCAGCTCTCTACGATGGTAAACAATACTTGGTAGAGAAATATGCGATCGCCCTGAGCGTCGGTCTACAACTTCTTGACCCAAAACCGCTGGTAAAACAGCAGCTCAGAGCGCTAACCGCAGGACTAACTCAGCCGCCGCCAGGATTTCCCAAGTTTGCACCATTGCTAGCGATCAAATCTGAATTTGACGGTATTGCTAAAGCAGGAGTTTCGACAACCAGCCTACTGGATGGAGATTTTAAGAAAAAGAATTTGGAAAGTGAAATTGGTGCTGCTTCATTCAACATAGTGCATTTGGCAACCCACGGTCAGTTTAGTTCCCGCCTTGAAGAGACTTTTATTTTAGATTTCGATGGTCAGATCAATGTCAAAGATTTTGATACTCTCTTCCGCAATCAGAGTAAAACCGTAGTAGAATTATTAGTCTTAAGTGCTTGCCAGACAGCAACAGGAGACAGCCGTGCAGCACTTGGTCTAGCAGGAGCAGCTGTCCGAGCTGGGGCACGTAGTACCATAGCTTCCCTGTGGCAAATTGATGATCAATCAACAGCGATGTTTGTTAGTGCCTTCTATCAAGAACTCAAGAGTGGCAAAATCACCAAAGCCGAAGCAGTCCACCGTGCCCAGCTACAACTACTGAAACATCCCAACTATAGAGCGCCAAGCTTTTGGTCTGCCTATGTATTGATTGGTAATTGGTTGTGATTTGAGGAGCCAATCTTCCTAATTGATCGCTCAAATTGTACGTTCAAAATTTGGCAAACTATCTGCTAGTTGATAAGCCGCTTTTAGCAGCTTGAAGCTATCTTGATAGAAGTATAAATACTCAAAAGCTCTATCTCCCAGATCATTTGAATATACAATATTTTAATTTTATGGAATATTTTTACCTAATCCCCAGTCCCCAATTCTCTTTTTCCAGTATTCAATTTTGTGGCATAAATTTATTGAATGCGGGTGATATATACATAGCAGCATTGAACCCTAGAAATTGACTTATGAATAACTCCACCTATCAGCTAGATGATTTCGCTTTAACATTGCCGATTTCCCAAACAGCTCGCATAACTGCCCAGCAATTTGCTAACCAGCAACCAAATCCTGAAAAAGCAGAGCAAGTCCGGCTGAATACTTTAGCTGTATGGGTGGTGAATGATTACTTGCAGATGATGGATATTCCTACCGATCTTCAAGCTAGTGACAGTTGGAACCCGATCATGCGCCTTTGTGGGGATGTCGCTGATTTAGCAGTGCCCTCGATTGGCCGTCTGGAGTGTCGCCCCGTGCATTTGCATCAGCAGATATGTTCTATTCCTCCGGAAACTTGGGAAGAACGGGTGGGTTATTTAATAGTTCAATTTGATGAATCGCTCGAAGAAGCAAGGCTGCTTGGTTTTATCCCTAGTGTGGCAACTGAAACACTGCCTTTAGCGCAACTGCAACCATTGGAAGCGTTTATTGACCACATCTGGCAACTGCGTCAATCCCCACTTAATTCATTAGTGAATTTGAGTCAGTGGTTTGCTGGTATATTTGAGACTGGCTGGGAGACTATTGAATCGCTGTGGAACGTGCCGGAACTCAGGTCAACTTATGCCTTTCGCAGTGTTGAAACTTTGGAATTAGATACTCTCAAACAACCAGAATCAATTACAAAACGGGCAAAAGTGATTGATTTAGGTATCCAAATCCACAACCAACCTGTGATGTTGATTGTGGAAATCAGCCCCGAAAAAGATCAACAAACTAGTATTCATCTCCAATTGCACGCCACTGGAAATCAAATCTACTTACCACCAGGAGTTCATCTCACTGTTATAGATAGTTCAGGAGCAATATTTCTCGACGCTCAATCTAGAAAATTAGACAACTATATTCAGTTGCAGTTTCGTGGTGAACCTACAGAGCAATTTAGTGTTAGGGTAGCCTTGGATAATACCAGTATTACCGAATATTTCCGAATTTGAAATATGTAGCTATCTTCCTTCTTTGTCGGTAATTTATTAAGTGATAACTCATTAATTAAAAATTAAAAATTAAAAATCCAAGCCAGCTTTTGGGGATTTTGAAAAAAATCTGTAGACGCTTGCTTGTGAAGCTTGCGATCGAACATTAGAACAGGGCACGATCTTGCATGGGGAGATAGCGACGGTTATGGGTAAATTAGTGGCGATCAAATTTGGAGAGGGTAGTTTTGAGCAGGGGTTTGCTGTCACCCTCCAAATTGGTGAAGAACACGAGCGTGCTGCAACCGAAATCACCGGGAGGCTACCTTCATTCCCGGAAATGCCGCTCTATTATAGTCATTGGCAGTCTAGTTATCGGCAGATAGGCAATCGTTATCGCCTCCATGCTGATCAAATGCAGGTGACGAATGTATCAATGGTTCAAGACTGCGAAAACGCTTCTCATATTTTGCGGGCACGCTTTAATACCTGGCTGCGAGCAGAGGAGTTTCGCCCTTTGAGGGAAAAATGGTTAGAAAGATTATCGTCCAGCGACGAAGTACGGGTGATTCTGCAAACAGAAAATAGCCAATTGCAGCTATTACCCTGGCATCTGTGGGACTTGTTAGAACGCTATCCCAAAGCGGAAATTGCCCTTTCTTCACCATCCTATGATCGCATTCCCAAGCCACGCACTCTCAATCAATTAGTCAATATTTTGGCAATTGTGGGCAATAGTAAGGGGATTGATACCCAAGCTGATCAAGCTTTACTGCAACAGTGTAGTAACGCAGAGGTGAGCTTTTTGGTAGAACCACAACGTAAGGACTTGACAGACCATCTCTGGGGAAAAAACTGGGATATTCTTTTCTTTGCCGGACACAGTTCCAGTCAGGGAAATGGAGAAAGTGGACGAATTTACCTGAATAGAACTGATAGTCTTACCATTGGTGAGTTAAAGTACGCTCTCAAAAAAGCCATTGAAAATGGTTTGCAATTAGCTATATTCAACTCCTGTGATGGATTGGGTTTGGCGCGAGAATTGGCTGATTTGCAAATTCCTCAAATGATTGTCATGCGCGAACCCGTCCCAGATCAGGTTGCGAAGGAGTTTTTAAAGTATTTTCTCCAAGGCTTTGCCGATGGCGAGTCTTTATATCAAGCGGTACGCCAAGCGCGGGAACGCTTGCAAGGACTTGAGGATAGATTTCCTTGTGCAACTTGGCTACCAGTAATTTGCCAAAATCCGGCGCAGATACCACCGACTTGGGATGAATTAAGGTCTACAAAATCTGAAGATGAAGATAAAGCAAATTTACCTTTGTCTAACAGACGCAGATTTAAGAGAACTGTGTTATCCAGCTTGGCAGTTACAGCTTTGGTTTTTGGCGTGAGATTGCTGGGATTGCTAGAAAATCCAGAGATTCAAGCCTTGGACCTGATGATGCGATCGCGCCCCGCAGAAGGACTCGATCCCCGACTGTTGATCATCACAATTGACGATGACGATCTGGCGACTCAAAGACAAAATGGCGAGTCCTTGTTTGGAGCTTCTATTTCTGAAAAATCTCTCAATAAACTCTTAGCAAAACTGAATCAATACCAACCTCGCGCGATCGGCTTAGATATCTACCGTGATTATAAGGCCAAAGAGCCAGATTTAATTACTCGTCTCCAGCAAACTCAAAACTTGATTGGCGTATGCAAGGGGAGCGATAGAACAGAAAATATCAAAGGTACTAAGCCACCGCCAGAAATCCCCCCAGGAAATCTGGGATTCAGTGACTTTATTCACGATCGCGATGGAGTTATTCGTCGGCATCTTCTGTTCATGAATCAGGAGACGACATCATTGTGTTCTGCTCCATATTCCTTCAGTTTACAACTAGCATCCCTTTATCTGCGCCCTTTAGGAATTCAAACAAAGTTCACCCCTGAAGGAAATTTGCAGTTGGGTAAGACTATTTTTCCGAATCTGAAGTCTCGTACTGGTGGCTATCAAAATATTGATGCTAATAGCGGTCAAATCTTACTCAACTATCGTTCTTCAAAAGAAATAGCCGAACAGGTAAAGCTAACGGAATTTTTATCTAGTCCGGTTAACCCTAACGCCATCAAAGACCGGATTGTTTTGATTGGTGTGACTGCAAAGGGGGATTCTCCAGACACCTGGCCTACACCTTATGGCATTCCTTTTGACAAGCAAATGCCAGGAGTACTGGTACAAGCTCACATGGTCAGCCAGATCCTTGGTGCAGTTCAGGATGGGCGGCCGTTGCTGCAGGCTTGGTCATGGTGGGCGGAGGTAGTCTGGATTTGGGGCTGGTCTTTGATCGGGGGAATCCTGGTTTGGCGCAGGCTTTCCTTACCCTGGTTGGCATTGGCAATCAGTGTTACTTCTAGCGTTTTGTATGTAGTTTGCTTTGGTCTGTTAATTTCAGGTGCTTGGGTACCTTTTGTACCGTCAGCTTTATCGCTTGTAGCTATGGCGAGTTTAATGTCAATTTATAATCATTCAAAAATAAAAGTCCGGGCGGGGAATCGGGAGCTAAAGGAGATGAGGCAGAATAACTAATGTCTAATGTCCAATCTAAAATCCTAAAATCGTATGAGGTCAGGTTTCTATGAATTTAAATTCACAACCGATAAAACTGTTTTTAGTAGTAGCTTTTAGTTGTACAAGTTTATTAGTTAGCCTGACTCCAATACTGGCAAAACCAACTCCTAATCGCTCTGACGCTAAAACAACCCTTGCTCAAGCCACAACTTTTACTCAACCTCCAATTCCACCTGGCTCCCCTCCTGGAGGTCGTGTTCGTGGTGGAGCAAAGCGCGGGGGGCCTAGTGGATGTCCTTCACCTAAAATTGACTTGACTGCTTTAGTACCCTTTACTCAGGAAGCTAACTCTGTAATTAATGTCTGGGCACAAACAACAGTAGAACATCCAACTTGGTTTTTCTATGTGCCATATACTAAAGATTCGCCATATACAGTTGAATTTGTGCTGCAAGATCCAGACGCTAACGAGGTATACAAAAAAGCGATCGCTCTACCGGATAAGCCAGGAGTCATCCGCGTTTCTTTGCCTAGTACTGCTCCCGGTTTAGCAGTAGGCCAACAATACCGCTGGTTTTTCACCATTAACTGTGACAAGCAACAGAATGCTCCCCCAACTTTTGTTGAAGGGGTAATAAAACGAGTTAACCTAAGTCAAGCAACAGTCAAAGAAATAGAAACGGCAGAACCTCTAAAGCGCTATGCTCTCTATGCCCAAAATGGGATATGGTACGAGGCGCTGACGATGTTGGCTGAACTACGTCAAAAAAATCTTCAAGATGCAGCACTGAAAGCAGAGTGGCGAAATTTGTTAAGCAGCATCCGCTTAGATGATGTTGCCGGAGAACCAATTCTTCCAGGAACACCTTAAACTAACGTGCGCCTCCGTTGGAGACTCACGTTAAACTAGGAAAATAATATTTAGTTAAGCAAAGATTTGATGTAGAGACGTTGCAATACAACATCTCTAAAGAGGTATTGTTTAGTGTGCAGCAGCACTCACTAAACCGTTGTGCCTGAGCAAAGCGATCGTACTTGGTTCACGACCCCGGAAAGTTTTAAACACCTCCATTGGATGCTTGCTACCACCGAGTGCTAGCACCGTATCCCGGTAACGCCGACCTGTAGCTTTTATCGCTTCTTCATTTTCTAGCCCAGCTTCTTCAAAAGCGGCAAAAGCATCAGCACTAAGTACCTCAGCCCATTTGTAACTGTAGTAACCTGCTGCATAACCACCCTCAAAAATGTGCCCAAAAGAACACAACATTGAATCTTCTGGAAGTGGTGGTAAAACAGTAGTAGTCTTGGCTATGCGATGACGCACATCTGCTGGAGTTTCATTGCTACCGGAACGATAGCGGTAGTGTAGTTCTAAATCAACACTGCTAAGGTGAATTTGCCGTAACATACCAGTACCACTCATATAATTACGCGCCGCTAGCAGCTTTTGATAATAATGCTCTGGCAGGGCTTCTCCAGTTTCGTAATGTTTAGCCATGCCAAACAAAGTGGGTCGCTCATAACACCAGTTTTCCATAAACTGACTAGGTAGTTCCACTGCATCCCATTCCACATTATTGATGCCTGCGGCTCCAGCATAGTCAACCTTGGTGAGCATGTGGTGCAATCCATGACCAAACTCGTGGAATAAAGTCTCTACTTCATAGAAAGTCATCAAACTCGGTTTGCCATCTACTGGGGGAGTTTGGTTACATATCAAATAAGCCACAGGCAACTGGATGGCAGCACCATTTTCAGTTTTGGCACGATTGATGCATACATCCATCCAAGCACCACCGCGTTTTTCTGCTGGACGGCTATAGGGGTCTAAGTAGAAGTAAGCGATGGAAGAACCAGTTTCATCGGCTATTTTGAAATAACGGACATCCTCATGCCATACTGGGGCTTTACCATCGGCAGGGGTTACTGTAACACCAAATAGCCGCTTAACAAGTCCAAACAAGCCATCTAGCACTTGGGGAAGGGGAAAGTAAGGACGTAATTCTTCAGCGGTAAAGGCAAATTTTGCTTCTCGTTGGCGTTCTGCCCAAAAGCTGATGTCCCAATGTTTTAAATCTTGATATTCTTCTCCATAAGATGCAGCAAAAGCTTGGAGTTCTTTTAAGTCTTTGACAGCAGCATCATAACTGGCCTGGCGTAGTTCTTCTAATAGTGCTTCGACTGCCTCAACATTAGGAGCCATTTTACTTGCAAGGCTCAACTCGGCAAAACTCTTAAAGCCAAGTATATCTGCGAGTTCTTGCCGTAACTCCAAAATACGCCCAATTAACGGATTATTATCTAAATCGCCACTAGAAGCGCGAGTGATATGAGCTTTGTAGAGCTTTTGGCGCAAATCTCGACGGGTGCTGTGTTGCATGAAAGGGCCGTAACTGGGAAAGTCTAAAGTAATGCGCCAAGGGCCATTTTCTGGTGTCGCGTTCTCTTCTCCAGCGGCACGTGCAGCTTGGGCAGCTAAACTCACCAAACTTGGTGGTAAACCGTCAATTTCCGCTTTTGTAGTCGGGGTTAAGCTAAAGGCTTTCGTGGCATCAAGTACATGGTTAGAGAATTTAGTAGAAAGTTCTGCCAACTCCATCTGAATGGCGTTAAAACGCTCTCTTGCTTCTCCTTTTAAGCCAACACCAGAAAGTTCTGCATCTCGAATGGCGGCTTCTACAATGCGCTGTTGGGCTAATTCTAAAGTTGCCCAACTATCACTGCTACGGAGTGCCTTAAAAGCATTGTAGATGGGTTGGCTTTGACCGAGTTTGTTGATAAATTGTACAACTAGTGGCTGTACGATTTCATGAGCTTCGCGCAGTTCCGGGCTATTTTTAACACCCATTAAATGATTTACCGCCCCCCAACTCCAGGTAAGCCGTTCTGTCAGCTTTTCTAAGGGTTCTACTAAACTACTCCAAGTGGGCTGTACACTAGCCTCTAAGGTGGCAAGTTGCTGGTCAAGTTCTGCTAGCAACTGATTGAAGGCTGGTACTACTCGTTCTGGTTTAATCTCTGCAAAGGGAGGTAAACCAGTGCCTTGGAGTAAGGGATTATCAGAAATAATGGTACTTGCACTCATAGTTTTGTGTGAACTGCGAACGAAAAAAATCATTGTTGATTTTTATTTATATATCTTCTAATGTAACGATCGCTGTGCTATTTAGTATTGCCATTGTGGCAAAAAGGTAAAAAAAAAGAGAATTCCTCACAAAAGTATCCCGATACGAATATTTTGTTTAGTTTATGAACACTTGGCATCAGGAGCAGAGTGCATTCACTTACCTGAATCTGACTAAAGGCGATGCCTATGGCGGGCTACGCCTACGCAAAAAGACGCGCTCGCGTACTATGTCAAACAGTTAACTCGTCCGTCAGCATGGGCGTTACCTTGAAAGCGCAGTTTCAGCCCAAGAATTCCACCTTTTCAAGGCGTGGAAGCATACAAATTAACTGAGCGTCAGCGAGTATCCTTACCAAACCAAAAAGGAAGGCTCCATATTTATGATATTATTTGGCAACTCATCTTTTTACTCGTAAAATCGAAGACAAGATCAAGGTCAGTAGAAAAGAGTCCCTAAATTAATGAATACGTTAATCAGTCAGGGTGGAAGAGCTATCACTAAATTTCGGGTGGTAGACCGGATAAACGATATCGCGTGGCAAGCTCACCAAGGCAGCGTTGCGGCGATTATTCAGCTATTGAATGAAAAGCTAGCCCAGTCTTGTGTCAGAACTAGAGCCATTTTTTCTGATGGTGTCTTACAAATTCTGTGCGAGGCAGCTAAAGTAGAGCAACTAGAGCAATCTCCCCTGGTAGAACAAATCCAGCAAATTCTTGAGTCTATCGCCCCCCGTCACATTCGCCGCGTCAAGATCAACAGTCGGATTGTTCGAGAACAACAATTGTTGTGGTTAAAAGAAATATATAGCGATCGCGAGAATCAATTGCTTTGGTCACAGGAAATTACATTAATTCAGCCAAATATTGTAAAGCAATTAATTAAAGATTTCACAGAAGCTCAAGCTGAACTAGGAAAACCAAATTATCCTAAAACTCAAGTCTCTCGTCCTTTAGTACTCATTAACAAAGAAAAATCCAAAAATAAACCTAAAAAAAAGATATTAGCAGCAGCTGGTTTATGCTCACTGTTGTTGCTTAGTTGGGTTGTTTATGCCCAGCTAGGTAATAAACTGAAAAACCTAATCCAACCAGAAACTTCCAAATCTTTAACTACAGAAAATACTAATGATAGGAAAGCCCAAACACCATCTCGCTCTCCTAACAATAGCTTTTCTGAGCCATCTGACGATCCATTTCAAATATCTGTGCGAATTGCCAACCAAGCTTCTGCATCTGGCAAAACAGCTACAACCTCAACTCAGTGGTTAGAGATTGCTGCTAAGTGGCAACGGGCTTCAGATTTAATGAGTACGGTGCCACAAACCCATAGCCGTTATCAAGAAGCTAAGATTCGTACTCAACTTTATAAAAAATACAGTGAGGCGGCACAGAAAGAAGCCGATAAGAGCAAATCTTAGTTTTTTCTGATTGGAAGACTTCGATTAGTAATTAGTATTCCAGCAGTAGGCAATGGATTATTTACTTTACTTATCACGCTTCATCCAAGCGCGTAAAACGAATTTAAATGGCTAACGTTTTTCTTGGGGAATAGGAGTAAATTCCCCACTTGATAATATTAGTTGTACCATCGAATAGGCGCGAGAGGGTTTTGGATAACACATATTTAATTTCTGGATATATCTATAAAAAAATCGACCTTATTGCGAATAAAGTCGATTGAATCTAGCGGATTCATTCTGTGGTCAATCTAAAAGGTGTATATCCCCTAACTCAGGAGTTCTCCTGTTTCTTGCAGGGAGTGCAAGCGGCGGTAAATACCCTCGTGACGCAAGAGTTCATCGTGGCTACCCACTTCTACAATCTTTCCTTGCTCTAGAACGACAATTTTATCAGCTTCCCTGACAGTGCTTAAACGGTGGGCAATAACAATGGTGGTGCAAGTGCCCTGAATCGATCGCATCGCTAGCTGAATTGAACGCTCAGACTCATAATCTAAACTAGAGGTGGCTTCGTCAAAAATCAGCACGTCTGGTTCCACTAACAACGCCCTAGCAATTCCTAATCGTTGTCTTTGTCCTCCAGATAACCTGACACCTCGCTCCCCCACGACGGTATAATAACCTTTGGGTAAATGCTGCACTACTTCATCAACTCTGGCAATTCTACAAGCTTCTTGAACCTGCTCCAAACTGGCATCTGGTCTGCCATAAGTCAGATTATCCAAGATAGTACCATTGAAAACGTCTACTTCTTGGTGAACGATCGCTAGCCTTCGTCTATACTTACCTACATTCAAAGTGCGAATATCTTGACCATCAATCAGAATTTGACCTGCTTGAGGTTCAAAATATCGCAACAGTAACTTCACTAAAGTAGACTTACCAGAACCAGAACGCCCCACTAATGCCACTGTTTGATATGGCTCGATCAACAAGCTGATATCTTGCAAAACTTGACGGTTGGCATCATATCCAAAACTGACGTGTGACAACTCAACTTTTCCGGTAAATTTATAAGGTGATTCTGTCTGGCTGCTCTCTTTTAAAAGACTAGCTGAATCAGATGCAGTTGGCTCTTGCAGAAATTCGTGAAACCGCAGCATCGGAGAATAACGACGCGCAAAAACTTCTGCCAAGCTACTAATAGGTTCTAATTCGGCATAAGCCATGCTAGAAAGAGTTAAGGTCATGACAAAGTGACCGAGAGAAATTCTCCCATTTACTGTTGCTGCTAAAGTCAAACCCAGAATTGTAAACACACAAAACTGAATTACAGTTCTTTGCCAAGTACCCAGTATTGTATAATCTTTGTGGATGCGATAATCAAGCACCAATAGTTCACGATCCAAACGTTGCTTTTGCCGTTTCAGTTCCCTCGATTCTGTAGCAAATGCTTTTACCGTTTTGATGTTGGTGATTAATTCAGAAGTGCGGCTTTCGGTGTTCTCTCCATATTTATCCAGACGACTTTCGTACCCAATTATCTGCTGTAAATTCTTCAAGCTGAAGCTGAGAATAATTACAAAGGAAATTAGATATAAAATTGCAATCCGCCACTCAATCAACAAGATAAACACAAAAATTCCCAGTACACGAGCCAGTTTAGGAATCAACTGTCCGGCAACTTCAGGGTAACTAAAAGTGTGGTTAGAAATACCTCTAGCTACTCTTCCGGCAATACGTCCAGGATTATTTTCATCATAAAATTCAAGTGGGAGAGTAAGAACTTTGGCGATCGCTGTTTCGTTGTTATCTCGACGCGATCTGAAAGCTATATCCCAATGAAACCAAATGGTTAACCAGGGTTGTGTTGGCGCTCTCACTACGGTGACAACGAAAATTAAACCCAGTAATACACCCAAAGATAGAGTTTTATTAACTGGGTAATTGGTTATGTCTGAAAAACTTGCGATCGCACTTTGAAGTGGTTTATCCAAAGGTTGATTAGACAAAACGTTTAAAATCTGCCCGATCGCGTAAGGTACAACTAAATCAATAATTTCGTAAATGCTAGATGCTGTAATACTGAAAACACTCAGCTTCCAGTAAGGGCGAAAGTAATTGACAGTATCTTGAAATTTTGCCATGATACACACCGTCCAAGAGCGCGATCGTAAACTTGGAATTTATATACTACAAGTGTATTACAAAGTAATCAAGAGCTAGATGAAAAATCACTCTTTGGGAGTAGTTGGTAGTTCTTGAGGGAAAAATTCGAGGCGATAGCGGTAGAGAGCAACTGGTTGAGAACCAGCTTTAAAGTAATCTGGATCTTGGGGTGAAAGATACACAGCAGTAACTTGATCTGCTTCAATCGCCGGATTAGATGTTGAAAGTTTATGATAAGCTGTAGTAGATTCTACAGAGTTTAAATAAGGGCGTGAACCGCCTTTAAATAGTTGTTGAAACACTTCTGTGGTGATGAACTCGCCATTAGGGGTAGTTTCTGTAGCGCGTGCAGTCACAATGGAAACTAGTTGGCGACTGCTACGCAAAAACGTAATTTGACGATTAGGTGAATCTGGATCTACTTTGACTAATAACACTGCTTCATCCCCTAAATAAGCTCTTGCCAAATTCAAGCTATTAAACGCTCTATCCGCTATTAAAATTGGGGATTTATAACCTATCTGAGGAAATATTTTTAACCCAGCAATAGGTGGTTGCTCTTTCATAAATCTTACTACAAAACTCACAGGCTGATTTAATTGTCGGCGATTACCTTCAAACCCTGGCGTTACAATCTCTGGTGCTAAAGGTGCAGCTAAATCTACTAAGGTACTTGTAACTTTCCAAGTACCAGCCATCCATTCCGGGTAAACTAAATCACCCGAAGCCGGTTGCACTGAAGTTAGTTTTTCCGATTGGGGAAAATTTGCTAATCTTTGAGACAACTCTCCTGCAAAAGCTTCACCACCCCACAGGAAGAATAAAAGCAGCAAGCAAAAACTCCAAATTACCTTTCTTACAAGCATTAGCAGTTGTGTCTTTAATGTTTATTATTTATCGATTAAAAATTAAGTAATTTTCTGTAAAAAATTAAAACTTTGTAGTAAGATGATTAGCCCTATCCCGAATTTATAGTGATAGCATGACATTGGCATTAGGCATGATTGAAGTTTATGGCGTTCCCACTGCTGTGGAAGTGGGAGATGCTATGTGTAAAGCTGCTCGTGTAACCCTCGTTGGTTATGAAAACACTGATTTGGGACGAATTCCCGTGTTAATTCGAGGAGTTATAGGCGAGGTGAATGTAGCAGTGACAGCAGGACTAAAGGCGGTACTGCGAGTTGACGGTGGCGAGGTACTTTCTTCTCATATTATTCCTCGCCCCCACGAAAATTTAGAATATATTTTACCGATTCATCGCAGCGTTAATATCGAGCAATTCAGTGCAGATATCCGATTTCCTCCACCCCTATCAGTTTAGCTGTATTAAATTTCTGCTGGTAAAGGTTCCCAAACTTCCCCATACTTCTGTTTTAGAGTTTTCCAAGCTTCCACTTGTCCTGGTTCATATTCTCCTGGTTTACCCCATTGTAAAAATAGGCTTAAAGCAGGCTCCTGTTTATCATCTAAAAACCGGATGGCATAGGTTGTAAAGTTACCTCTCTTCGCTTCACCTGTTTCAAATTTCACCTGAGTGATTTTATCCATATTCAAGTGAAACTCAAAGCCTTCAGTATGCATATTCGCATACTTACCTTTAGGCAATTCTGCATAAAATAACTTTTCTACTTTGCCTCGTGCTTCTAATACAGCAGCGCTGCTAGTAACAATTAAACGCAAAGTTCCCAAAGTCTTGCAAGCTTCTAAAAATTCTTTCAAAGTAGTACTCATAAATTGTTATCCTCTGTCAGTTTTTTGACTAATGACTAATGACTAATGACTATTTTTCGTATTGTTCATAAGCAGCAACAATACGCTGAACTAGAGGATGGCGCACAACATCTTTTTGGGAAAATTCGCAAAAGGCAATGCCTTCAACGTGTTTTAAAATTTGTAAAGCCACTCCTAAACCTGATTGTTGATGAAGTGGTAAATCAGTTTGTGTCATGTCGCCTGTAATCACCATCCGCGAACGGAAACCCAAACGAGTCAAAACCATTTTCATCTGAGCTGGTGTAGTATTTTGAGCTTCATCGACAATTATAAAGGCGTTATTGAGAGTGCGTCCCCGCATATAGGCGAGTGGTGCGACTTCAATCACACCGCGTTCCATTAAACTGGGTACTTTTTCTGGGTCGATGAATTCATAAATAGCATCGTAAAGTGGGCGAAGATAGGGATTAACTTTCTGTTGTAAATCTCCAGGCAAAAAACCGAGTTTTTCACCGGCTTCGACGGCAGGGCGAGTTAAAATTAGCTTTTCAACTTGGTTGGCAAGGAGTGCTTGCACGGCGACAACAACAGCGAGATAAGTTTTGCCAGTACCAGCAGGGCCAATCCCAAAGGTGAGATCGCGTTTACGGAGTGCGTCGATATATTGACGCTGGCGGAAGGTTTTGGCACGGACTTCTTCACCCCGGCGACTTTTGGCGAGAACATCTCGCTGTAAGTCTTGCAGTTCCCCTTGGCGATCGCTATCTATGGCTTGACGGGCTGTTAAAATATCGGCACTGGAAATAGTATTGCCTTTAATCCAGAGGTCTTCAAGCGATCGCACTAATCGAGAAGCCAGATCAATTTGCCCTTCAGTACCAGAAATTACTAATTCCTGTCCGCGTAGCACTAAAGCGGCTCCTGTTTGCCGAGATAGGATTTTGAGATTTTCTTCTCCTTCTCCGGCTAAAGCGATCGCACTGGTAATATTCGGCAGCTGAATTGTTAAGGCACCTGCCATAGTATTTCTTAATTGGTGAGGATCTGTATTTGACAAAGGTTAATTTTTTCTCGCTAATGGCGAAATTATGCTTTTATTTACCTACATTTTGGAAAAATTTTTGTAATAAATTAATCGGTTGTAGGGGCGTACAGCTTGCCCTCATCCCCTAACCCCTTCTCCCAACATGGGAGAAGGGGAACTGGAGAATTTACTCCCATCTCCCATGTTGGGAGAGGGGCTGGGGGTGAGGGCAAAACTCATGCACTCAGAAGATTTCATCTGAAGTTAACATCAATGCAAAGCTGTACGCTCCTACTGGTGAAGAGTTCAAAAAAAGATTTTTAGATCTTTTCGCTACTTTCCATCTTTATAAAAATTCTGAGCGGAGGTAACAACAACCGCTCAGATTTGCTGTCTAGTTTCAACCTAACGGAGGCGTGGTTTAACAATGGGTTTAGGCCCATCATTGGCACGCGGTTCTCTCTTAGTCGGCGGTGGCGATCGTTCTTCTGTCTCTTCATCAAAAGACATACCCTCGCGGCCCGGCGTGGTGCTGCCGTAGATATCCAGGTATGTTGATTGCCCAGCTGCTGTTGCGGCTGCGGCGATTACTGTACGAATCGCCTGAATATTGCGTCCCCCTCGACCAAACACTTTTCCTTTATCTGTGCTTTCAAAGGCGATGCGAACCCAAACCCGGTTAAGGGCCTGAGAAATTTCACAATCGACGCTTAATGTCTCTGGAGATTCCAAAAACGGCTGCACCAAAAACCGAACCAGCTCAACATAGTTGGGGCTAGCTGTTGGGAGTTTTGTTCCGAAATTATGATGCGGCTGTTGCACTGACCTGCTCAAAAACATTAGCTTTTACTAGAATGCGACGAACGGTGTCAGTGGGTTGAGCGCCTTGTTGTAGTCGCTTGACGATACCGGGAACGTCTAGTCGCACTTCATCAGTTCTGGGGTTATAAAATCCCAATTCTTCTAAGGGACGGCCATCGCGGCGAGCGAGGTTGTTAATGGCGACAATGCGGTAACTTGCTTCCCGCTTTTTACCGAATCGTTTCAAGCGCAGTTTGATCATGGTTGAAGAATCATTCTCCTGTTGTTAGATATTAGTTAGCAACTAATTGGTGAGGAAGTAACTTAAATCTGGCTGCTGCCGAGAAATTGAGGGTTAGTTTCCTCTGCTGATAAATTCTGAGGTCGAAATGCTAATTTTAGCACTGCCTAGCATTTGCTGCTATTAGTCATAAGTCATTAGTCCTTAGTTAATGACTAAAGATTGCCAAAGCCTTTTTTCTTTTTATCTTTGGGTTTTTTCTTTTTTGTGGCTGGGGCACCATCATAACCTCGCCATCCGGGGGCTGGGGGACGATTACCAGCACCAGCAAAGGCGTTGCCCATACCGCCACCGCCGAACATTCCCGGCATTCCAGGGAGGCCACCTTGACCCATTTGCTGCATGAGCGATCGCATTTTTTGGAAATCACCCACCAGTTTAGTTACATCTGACTCTCTATAGCCGGAGCCAGAAGCAATCCGCCGCCGCCGACTGGGAGAACTGGCTAATAAATCGGGGTCATGGCGTTCTTGGCGAGTCATGGAGTTAATCATCGCCTCACAGCGCTTTAACTGGGTTTCTCCTTGCTTGAGTTGATCGTCTGAAAGCTTGTTCATCCCTGGAATCATCTTGATCAAGCCTCCCAGAGAACCCATGTTCTTCAGCATCCGCAACTGCTTGAGAAAGTCAGTAAAGTCAAACTTCGCTGACAAAATTTTCTCCTGCATTTTCTCAGCATCGGCTAAATCAAACTCTTCTTGGGCTTTTTCTACCAGAGTTAGCACATCGCCCATACCCAGAATCCGCGATGCCATGCGATCGGGATAAAACGGTTGCAGTGCCTCGACTTTCTCACCCACGCCCACAAATTTAATCGGCGCTCCCGAAATCTTTCGCACCGAAAGCGCTGCACCACCACGGCTATCACCATCTAATTTGGTGAGAATCGCTCCAGTAATTCCGATCTGTTCATGGAAGGTGCGGGTAAGATTTGCGGCCTCTTGACCAGTCATCGCGTCCACCACCAACAGAGTTTCATGGGGTTGGACAGTTGCTTTGATGCGGGCTAATTCCGCCATCATATCTTCGTCAATTTGCAGGCGACCAGCAGTATCAATAATTACCGTGTTGACACCTTCTGCCCTAGCGCGTTCTACACCTTGTCGGGCGATTTCTACGGGATCGGCGTCGCTTCCTAGTTCAAATACTGGTACGTCAATTTGCTTACCCAACGTTACCAACTGATCGATCGCTGCTGGGCGATATACGTCTGTCGCCACCAACAAGCAGCTACGCTCTAATTTTCTCAGATGTAAGGCTAACTTAGCGGTCGCTGTGGTTTTACCAGTACCTTGCAACCCAGCCATGAGAATAATAGTAGGCTGTTCCTGGGCTTCTGCGATGGGAACATTTTCTTCTCCCATCACCTGCACCAGTTCATCATGAACAATTTTGATGAACTGTTGGTCAGGTCGCACACCGGTAATCACCTCGGCTCCCTGTGCCTTGGCTTCGACTTCGCTAATAAAATCTTTGACTACCTGGAGATTGACATCTGCTTCCAACAGGGCGCGGCGCACTTCGCGCAATGCATCTTGAATGTTGGATTGAGAAATTTTGTCCTGTCCCCGCAGTTTTTTCCAGGCGGATTCTAAACGGTCAGATAATGCATCAAACATAATGTAATTACAGGTAGTTCGCCAATGGAGAATTCTAAACCGCCGATGAATGCGATTTGGAATTTCCGCTAAAGTTTTAACGTGCTATCTACCAGCTTAGTATTTTTCACCGCTACTGTAGCAACCAGATACGGATTGGGCATTGGGGAAGAAGTAAGGTAGCTATGGTAGCCAAGATGTCGCAGCAAATCAAAGTATACTCATACTCGATATACCACTCGTCAAATTCATATATCGGTATTGCTCTTGCCGAAAAATCTTTGCGCGGATTGCCTGTTGATATTGAACGACGACCAATCTATATACCGAAGGAGCGTGGGATAAAGGTAGTTGACCTGCAAGGACGAAGTGAAAACGCCCTGTTATCGTCGTATCACAAAGAAGATTGTCTGCGGTGGGCAAAAAAGTACGGTATTGAAATTCGGCTCAAGGAACTTGAAGAATTTGGTAGGTGGGTCAAGCGCTGGGAGAAAATGAAGTTTGGCCGCGAAGAACTTCCCGCGAGAGCATATTACGCTGCTTGTGGAACAGGGAAGGAGCATCTGCTTGATGCCGCATTCTTTCGAGCGACGTATATTGACCTACTTGATGTCAACGATGAGTCTGTGATTAAGAAAGTTGCAAATGATGTTGGGCTGAATGGCGATCGCATTCTTGAATTAATCCACGGTGAAGCAGCTAAACTTGCAGCAGTGGCAGCTTTAGCAGAATACGAGCAATTTGGCTGTCCTGGAGTGCCAACTTGGGTAGTGGAAGGCGAAAGATTTTGGGGAAAGGATCGTGTTGATTGGGTAACAGAAAAGGTAAAACAATTAATTATGTGATACTGCTGTAACCAAAATAGTACTGATATCATGTCCGCTTGATTACTTATTAAACCCAAAGAACCCCACCCCGCCAAAGCTACGCTTTGTCTCCCCTCCCCTTGCTAAGGGGTGGGGTGCAATGGCTGTGGTTAGCATAACTAATTATGCGGACATGGTATGAATGCTGAGTAAAAAAGTGATGATTTTTACCCGTTCCACGGGAAAATCATCACTTTACCTCTTTGCTTATTCCTGGTCTAACCCCTTAACTTTAGCTACTGATTTTTTAGTTGTTACCTGACGAATCGGCAACTCAATCACAAACTCTGTACCTTTGCCAAGTTCAGATTGGCAGTATATCTTGCCATTATGTTTTTCTGTAACTATCTGATAGCTGATAGACAGTCCCAGCCCTGTACCTTTACCGACAACCTTGGTAGTAAAAAATGGATCGAACAGTCGAGAGAGGACTTTTTCATCTATGCCGAGTCCGTTGTCGGCTATGCGAATTACAATCCAGTCTTTATTGAGCAGGGAGGTAGAAATTCGGATTTTGCTGGGGTTTTTTGCCAGCGCTTCAGAAGATTCCTGCGTGGTTCGTTCTTCTAGAGCATCAATGGCATTGGACAGCAAATTCATAAATACCTGATTCAACTGACCGGGATAGCATTCTATTAGAGGTAAAGTAGCATAATCTTTGCTCACATGAATGGTGAGGCTATCGGCTGAGGGCTTCAAGCGGTTTTGCAAAATCATTAATGTACTGTCGATGCCTTCGTGAATATTTGCTGGCTTGAAGTCAGCTTCATCTAGGCGCGAGAAGTTCCGCAAAGATGTGACAATTTCACGAATGCGTTCAGTGCCGACCTGCATGGACTGGAATAATTGAGGTAAGTCATCGACCAAATACTCTATTTCGGCTTTTTTGAAGAACTCTTGGATTTCTGGTGCGGCATCAGGATAATGATGCCAATAAAGCTGCACATAGCGAAGCAATTCTTGCGTGTATTGGTGGGCGTGTTCCAAGTTGCCGTGGATGAAATTAATCGGGTTATTAATTTCATGGGCAACTCCCGCCACCAATTGCCCCAAGCTGGCCATTTTTTCAGCGTGGATAATTTGCATTTGGGCAGTACGCAGTTCATTCAGTGCCTGGGCGAGTTGATTTGCTTCTTCACGAGTTTGACCCAGCAAACTGGATTGTTGAAACAAGTTGGCTTGACGCAGCGCTACACTGAGTTGAGCTGCCACTTGGGTAACAAATTCCAATTCAGCCTCTTCCCAATGACGTGTATGGGTGCATTGGTGAATGCACAACAATCCCCACAGTTCATCACCTTCCATCAATGGCACAATAATCTGTGCTTTGACTTGGAATCGCTCAATCACATCCAGATGAGGTACTTTGGAGCCAACGCTGTTGACATCAGATATAACTTGCACTTGCCCTTGACGATATTGGGGTGCATATTGATCGCTGAAGCAATAGTCTTGCACCTTCACGGCGAGGGTAGAATCGAACTTGGGTAAGACATCTTCAGCAATAAATTCACCGCTGCAAAAACCGACATTTGGATCGAAGCGGAAGATGCCGACTCGATCCGTATTCAGCGATCGCCGCACTTCCTGTACCGTAGTCTTAAAGATCGTCTCCAAATCCAACGATTCCCGAATTTTGACGACCAAATCAAATAAAATCCGGCGCTGTTCAGCCGATTGTTGCAGTTCATCAGCGCGAGTTTGAATTTGAGTCACCATTTGAGAACTTTGCAGTGCTACTCCCAGTTGGCTAGCAACCTGTCCCAAAAATTCCACTTCCACACTATCCCACTGGCGCGGTGCAGAATGTTGATAGGCAGCCAGCAATCCCCAGAGATTCCGTCCTACAAAAATTGGGGTTAACGCATAAGCGCGAATTTTGAACTGCTCCAAAATATCTAGATGACAGCGCGAGTGCCCAGCTTGGTAAATATCCTCTACAGCAAAATTTTCGTTGTTGCGGTAGCGTCCGCCTTTGGTTTCTTGGAGATGGGTATCTTCCCAAACGAGATTTTTGCCAAAGGGATTAATGCTGTCCCACTGTGGCTCAACCATGCCGAAATTACTGACGAATTCGCCACTCCAGTCTTCATTGAAGCGATAAACACCAACCCGCTCAACTCGTAGCAGTTTACATACTTCTTGGCAAGTAGTTTTTAGGATTAAATCAATATTTAAAGAGGAGCGAATTTTCCCAACCACTTCAGTTAATGCTCGTTGCCGAGCGATCGCATCTTGTAGGGCAGAAGCTTGTTGTTTCGACTGAGCCAAATTCTCGGCTTGCTGAATCGCCACTCCCAATTGTGCCCCTACCTGTCCCAGGAATTCAACTTCGTAATTTGCCCATTGGCGCGGCCCGGAGTGTTGATATGCTGCTATCAGTCCCCACAGTTTTGGGCCGATGAAGATGGGTGCTAAGGTATATGCCCGAATCTTAAATTGCTCCAGAATATCGATGTGACAACGCGAGTGTCCGGCTTGGTAGATGTCGTTGACAACAAAACTTTCGTTATTGCGGTAGCGTCCACCTTTCGTTTCTTGGAGGTGGGTATCTTCCCAAACGAGATTTTTGCCAAAAGGATGGATTCTATTCCACTGCGCTTCTACCATCCCGAATTGGCTGACAAATTCGCCGCTCCAGTCTTCATTGAAGCGGTAAATTGCTGCCCGCTCTAACTTCAGAAGTTTGCAGAGTTCTTGACAGGCAGTGTCTAGAATAATTTTGGTATTTACAGACGAGCGAATATTTCCGACCACTTCCGTCAAGGCACGTTGCCGCGCGATCGCATCTTGTAGTTCTGCTGTGCGTTGTTTAGTCTGTTCTAAATTTTCTGCCTGTTGCATTGCTAGACCAAGATGGCTGGCAGCTTGAGCGAAGAATTCAACTTCGTGAAGACACCATTGCCGAGGAGCGGAGTGTTGATAGGCTGCAAGCATTCCCCACAATTTTGCACCAATAAAAATCGGTGCGATCGCATACGCCCGAATCTGAAACTGTTCTAATACTTCAATATGACAGCGAGCGTGCCCTGCATCGTAAATGTCAGTCACAGCAAATGGCTCATTTTTGCGATATCGTCCTCCTTGGGTTTCTTGCAAATGCGAATCTTGCCACACCAAGTCCTGTCCAAATGCGGTCAATGCATCCCAAGGATGTTCTGCAAAGCCAAAGCGATTAATAAAACTACCGCTCCAGTCAGTGTTGAAGCGGTAGATTGCAACTCGCTCAATCTTCAATTGCCGACAAATATCTTGACAAGAAGTCGAACAGAGGGATTCGATGTTTACAGATGCGCGAATCTTAGCCAGAATCCTCGCCAATATTTTTTGATATTGAACCGTTAGCTGTAGCTGTTTGTGACACTCTTGCCGGTCTAAGTGGTTCGACGCTTCATAACTGTTCGTTGTCATAAAGTATAAATAAAATAGACTACCTGCTTTCAGTGTTCCCTTGTTTATTTGTAATTGCTCAACTAGTCTTGGTTAATGGAGAGTTTTGATTACTTGTAGCTTCTAGTACGGTTTTTAGTTTCTGGATTTTCTCCCATAGCTCTACTATCAAGGCTTCCTTTGCCTCGTTCGATAGTTGTTTTAAGTCAGGCAGTTTTTTGATTTCTTCGGCTAATTTCTATCTCTGCCTTTTGTTAAGGGTGTTGAGCAATTACAAAATTAACTATTAATTAACGTGAGTTCAACGGTTAGAAAACGGCAAAAAGCTTGCTAGATATGAAACATGAGAAACTGGGTAGGTGTTGCGATGCCTGCGGCGGGCTACGCCTACGCTAAGATTAATTGAGAATGAGCAAAAAAGTCACAAAAAAATGCCGAGACTAAAAATATCTCAGAAAAAAGAGGGTCAGGGCTTAGTCTACCATTGTATCTCGCCTCGATATCGTACAAATCTTCTGTGACGTAGATGATTTTTACAATCAATGGGAAAGCTTGTGGCAACAAGTACCACAGTTACTATCAGCAAAGGGAGAGCGTCGGAGTCAATCAAGGATGCATTTATCTGAAACAGAAAAAGGAAAAATTGTATCTCCCATTGTCAATAAGTACTCCACTGTAGAGGTTGGGATATTTGAAAAACTGAAAAACTTTGTTAATAATCTCGGTCGGTTTTTCTGCAACAGTATGAGTGCGATAATCAATAAAATTCGGTCTTTATTTGCCCAAAGCGGAAACAACACTAGTGGTTTTGATTTTCTAATGAGAGAACTTGAACACGACAAAAATAATACTGCGATCTCAAACAAGTAAAGTTAATAATTTTAAGACCTTGATGGTATCGTTAATTTAGGGCGATCGCTATCTTCGGTTTCAGAAACAACGGTAGGAAATGATGAAGAATCAAGATATCCACAATCAATCCTCCAGTGCCCCCATGATTACCATTAACGAACAGCTCCTTGCTGCGATCGAAACCGCTCCAGAATCGATTCTAGAGCAAACTCTTGACTATCTCGAATACCTCAAAATTAGAAAAAATGCCTCTGGTATTAAACTAGCAGATGCCTCTATCTAAGATGGGGAAGCAATGCTGCGCCGCTCCAAAGCTAAAGATTTGCTGAAATTTGCTAGCAACTGGCAAGGCGATGACTTTGAAAAATGTCTTCAGTTTGTTTGCGACACGCGTTCCCATGCTGAATTATGATGTATCTGCTTGGCTTTCACCACTGCCCGGAATTATCCTCTTGTTGCAACCCAATTAACTGTCGCCGCTTCCAAGCATAGTGAAGAATATTAATCCCTAATTCCTGAGCTGTACGAATGGTCAATCTGGGTAAACTCAAATCTCTATCCAGTCCCCAAGCAGTTGCTAAATCTCCAATCGCTAAAATAATTCCTCCACCAATTAACAGTTTAATCTGTTGTTGATTAACCATTGGCAAGGCAGCAAATAAGAAAGGTTTTGTCCTCAAAGGATGACTCCGTTGCAATTCTTCTAAAGGTCTTAAAGGACTCTCTAACTGTTGTGCCAAGGCTTGAGTACTCTCAATCAGAGGATTCGCATTTGTTGGCGCATCAACTAAAAGTACACCACCTAAATCTAAGTAATTTCTGAGGGATTCAAATTCGAGACTATTTAAAGAAATTGCCTGTCCACCTGTGAGATAAAGGATGTCATAGTCTTGGATATTTTCTGCTAAAGAAACCTGACCTGGTTCATCAGCCCCTCGTAAACTTGGGTATAAAGGTTCTACTGCTTGTAACAAATACGAAAGGCTGAAAAAATTACGCGCACATTCGGGATCGCTATGATTCGCCTGCGCCATACATACAAGTGCTTGGGGACGCATTTGTGCCTGACGGCGATAACGCAAATCAATATTGTTATATCCAGGAAAGAAAGCATCCGCAGGTTGGGTAATGTCAGTATGTCCTGGTTGTAGGAGTATTCGACATATTTCTATTTCTGAACTGGCTGGTGTAGAGTTTATTTGGTCAATTCGATAAGTTTCTTGAACAACATCTCTTTGCTGTCCGCGCCGCAATTCATCAGGATCTACGTAGCTAACTACTAAGTAGATCATGAGCGGTTCAGAACTTGCTACTTCTAGATCAATGGGAAAATCATAAGAAGTCGGTACAACAATTAGATTACCTGCTAAATCAATTGCAATGCCAGGTTGAATTTGCACCCAACGTCCATCTCGATATCTAGCTTCTACCTGGCTTGGGGCAGTTACATCTCGCACGCCTAAACCGCAGACAATTCCTGGTTGGTTTAAACTTTGATATTGAGCATTTTGCCGATTACGGTGGTAATCATGGGCTGTGCGCCAGCGTTCCGCATTGATTAATAAACCGTCTGCGGCTTGCAGACGTTCAAAGGATTTAATTGGTGGGGTTGGGAAAGGATGGGACATAAATAATTCAAAATTCAAAATTCAAAATTAAGAAAAGCTCAGGCAGAGGTGCAGAGAGAAGAAGTTTAAAATTTTATTGGCTAGAAGGATTTTCGATAGATAATTCATAGGTGCAAAAAGCAGGTTTTTCTTGTTCTATGATTCTTTGAATAAGTTCTTCGTTGATGATGCCACTAGAAATATTTGAACGCAAACGCACTAGAAAGTGATATGGTTGCCCACCTGCTAAAACTGCATTTCCAAGTTGTGCATCTCCGATAATGAAACTTGGACCAAAAGGTTCTGTAATACTAATATGTTTATCAGCTTCATTCGGTAAATGTTCGTCTAGCGGTAAACCAGTATAAAGATGTAAATAGAGACGCAATCCTTTACGAGTTCCTCGCCAGCGATAAAGTTCTACAGCCCTGCTAATTAAACGCCGCTGTTGCTGGAGATCCCAAACTGAATCTACTTGCCAAGCAACCCAATGAGCCATAAAGGGTAGTAGTGCTTGTGGTGCTGTCAAGGGATCGAGGTTTGCCCACATGACGTTATAACTATCAACTATTGGTTGAAAAGCTTGCTCAAATATTTTGATGAAGCGACCAATAAAGTCCACTTCCCGATACAAAATTGGCAAGAATTCCATGTAGGCTGTGTAGGGACGGATATATAAATCAAAATACTCACTTCTCTCGATTTGTTCGTTGTCAGTGCCTGGGTCTATATGTAGAGTAATTAGACTGCGAAAATTGAGTGTTAGTTTGTCTTTTTTTCCAGGAGCGATCGCTTCTTGGTCTTCAAAAAATGTGTCGGGAATTGAGAAGTAAAGGACAGCATCCATTTGTCCGCGAGGCGGTATTTCACTACCTTCTGTGCCAATCTGACACCACTCGCTAGGAAAATTTCCGTCAACGCTTAAGCTCACCCGCAAAGGACGTTGTTCTAAGTTTTGCACTTGCACAATCATCTCGCTGGGATGCCCAGGATGCAAGAGTAAACTACGTCCAGCTACATCCATGTTTTCCGCATTTGCAAATGCTAAACCTGCCACAGGTAAAGCTTCAGGAATTTGCATTGGCGTTAATTGAATGCGTACAGATGGACTAGAGCGACTTTGAACCATAACTTATCTACCAATTTTAGATTTTAGATTTTGGATTTTGGATTAAAAGTCTTTACCACAAGGCTGTTCCATAAATTTTAGACAATACCAATTACGAATTACGTTAGCGAAAGCGTTGCGGTAGCGATAGCACAGCGTTAGCGAGGAACGAACGTCGGAACGAGCGTCATTACAAATTACTATCAGCGATTAATGATCTGAATATCGTGATTAGAACGCAGATTTGTATCAGCCCAAGAACAGATTAAACCTTCTGATCCTGGATCAATCAATTGTTCTGGTGATGGTTGTCGTCGCCAATTTTCTCCTTGCTTGCGGATGGGAAACAGCAGGACGGGGCCTAAATGACGCACGCCTGGGGTTTGTTGCAGTAAGGCTACAATATCCGAGGTATAAACAGGTCGCCCAAATGGCCATCCTTTGCCGTCCATTCCTCCAGTTAAGGGATTTAAATATTTATACAGCGATCGCCTTAAATTGCGGCGAATTTCTTCGCTGGCAAAAGGGTTGTTGTATGCTGGCTCTAAAGCAACTTCTGTCTGTACAGAAACACCTACGTAATTCGGTTCTTCTAATTCTATTTGTACCCCTAATAACCGTCTTTCATCTAAGTAACTCAAAATTTGCTCTTGCAGGGCATTACTCAGAGCAAACTCTTCTGGTGTCATGCCATTGCCTTGGGCGATCGCATCTGTATTTGCGAATGGAACTATCAGCAAACTAACTATACCAGCTTGTCTTTGAGAATTTGCTGGCAAACAGCGAACACGAGCGATCGCACCATTCCCCGCCTGTTGAGCCAAAACTTCAAAATCTTCGGCTGTGACGGCGCGATCGCGGGTGCGGAGGATGCGGGGAGCCTTCATCACAGCTTGCTCCAGTGACTCGGCATCTGCACCATTGATTGCAGGTACACGATTGACCACACTAGCAATATATGGATATGCAGACTTCAAAAACTGAATTGCCCCAGTTTGAACATTGCCTTCTCTACCACCGCCTGTACGATAAGCAACCATTTTAATTTCTGAGCCACGGGGAGGAATCGCCCCATACTGGTGTTCCGACTGATTATTTTCAAGAACTTGTACAGATGTGTCATCTAGTTGTGGTTGCTGAGTTCTTGATCGCACCTGAGTTTGCTGTTTAAGTTGGCTAGGTTCCCGAATCAGCGGCCCAAAATGAATTGTACCAGTGATCGAATCGATGGTGTAATGAAAATTATGCGGACCAGAATCAGCAAAATCTCTCACCTCAGTCCACTTTTGAGGCAATCCACCAGAGGGAGTAACTAGGATATACTCATTTTCTCGGCGTTCTAAAATCGGTGCGCTTTGTAATTCAAAAGTTTGACCGGGTGTACCATCACTAATTCCTAAGCGCTCATCTTCAATAAAGGTACTGTGACTAGCCCTAACTGTACCGCCAATTGACTGCACTGCTAAACCAATAATCCTTGGTGGACGATTGTAACCAGATTGATTTGTTTCTGTGAAAGTAAAGGTACAGCGTAGCCAGCGACCCCGGTAAGAGGTAAAGTTGGTAACAGGCCAATTTTGCGGTAAATGCAGACGGACATCTGCCCCTTCAGACGGGTTATCACCCTGTTCAGCGAGTTCATAAAAACTGAAGCCACGAGTCTGATCATCTGACTCTTGGAATAAAACTGATTGCCAATGTTCTCCATCCCAGGCTTCCCACTTCCGAGGCGGTTGATTGGGATTAATCCCAGCAGGTGTAGCTGCGGCTCCTTGAAAAGTAATATCTAAAACATTACCATCTAGAGGATCATCAGAAGCGATCGCTAAATAAAAGCAGTTGCCAGGCTGGGGTTCCTCTTCAAATATCGATAGTTCATTGCCTGTCCAGAAACCGTTAGATTGACGAGTCCATGAACTTGTGACTCTTTCTCGCAGAGATTGGGGAATGTCTTCGGTGGTTTGGGCAGTTAAGAAGTGTTGTATGCGGGGGGTGCCGATAATTAGAGGAGAATCTGTACTAAAAGTAATAGCTTCTGTGGCTTCAGTTTGGATAGTTGAAGCTTCTAATCCTGCTGGAATAGTGTAAACTTCAGGCAGTGCAGCGCTTAAATAAAAAGTTAATTCCGTGCGGGCTGGGGCGGGAGGCTGGAGACGAATACCCAGTAATTCTAGGAAAGCTACATAATTTTTTCGAGGTACCTGGTTAAATCTGAGCAACATCTGGTCAGTTAACCAAGCAAATAACTCAATTAGCGTAATTCCTGGGTCACTGAGGTTGTGGTCTGTCCATTCTGGACAGTAGCGAGGAATACGCATAATACATTCTTCCACCAAATCATCGAAGGCGCGATCGTCTAAGTTGGAAGAAGGTAATTTCGGTAAAAAGTCAAAGTTCACGATTCCTCCCCAGCTGAAACCAAATAATAAGGATAAACAAAACTATAAATATCGGGATCGTCTTTGAGTCGATAATTGATGATGATGTCCACTCTGCCACGCACAGGGTCAGGATCAGTGAGAACTTCATCGATAATAATGCGTGGTTCCCAAACTTCTAAAGCTTCCAAGACATAAAGACGGATTCGCAGTAGGGTATCGCTATTCAAAGGTGCAAACGCCAGTTCTGACAAGCGAGATCCAAACGTAGGTCGATAAACCCGCTCACCTACTCCAGTGCGGAGGATAATCCAAATAGATTCTTTAACTTTTTGATCTTCACGGCTAAGTTGTATCCCACCTTGCACACTTAAATGCAGTGGATAAGCCCAACCTGTTCCCAAATAGGCTCGTTGACGACCATAAACCATATCTGGCACTTAGACAGCTGTTACATGGATATCTTCAAAGATATCGGCACAGAAGGTTTAAGCCTATTCGCCAAAGGTCGAACCCTCCGGGAAATTCAAAATTCAAAATTGTCTCGTTCCCAGTCTCCGACTGGGAATGCTTATGGGAGGGCTGCCGCCTCTTGACTTGCGGCAGAGCCACAATGAGCAGCATTTTCAGCCAGAGGCTAGAAACGAGGTTTAAGACAAGAGTGAGAAATCATTGAGATGTACTACAGTTAATTTCTAGTCTTGAGTACAAGGTCCCTTACCTAATCTGTAACTGAATTGTATTGGAATATATTATTAAAAAAGTAATTCCAACCAAGATAAACAAGATTAAAGTAGCAATTAGACTACGACGGAGAGAGATAGCATTAAAAAGTACTAATAGCCATATCAAAGCAATCTCAACTGCACTAGCAATGGGTAGAAGAGTGGTAACCTTTACCAGGTTAGGACTTCCTAACAAAAAACCAAACCAAGGAGGCTGTAACGATATCTGGATAAGCTCTATTTATAGCAAAAAAATTTGTAACCCTACTATTGCTATCAGTAATTTAATGATCCCCTGAAATAATTCACTTATCATTTTTCTGCTCTAGTCAAACCTCTTTCAGCTAAATAATCACGAATTGCGGCCGAGCTAGTGCGTGCCTCTCCAATCAGCCGCCAATCAAAACAGTGGGATTACCTCTGGTAATTTTATTCGGTGGCCCTAATGCTTCTATAATAGTATCGCCCATACGACAGGCAGGCAGGTTGTTAATCAGTACAGTTTTGCTACCGTCAATTACAACACCGGGGCCATGAGGAGGTACGGGCGAGGGTGTGGCGCAATTATGAATATCAGCACCTGCGGCAGCAGCACTGATTGCGCTACCCATAGTAGTTGCTGCTGTTGTCTTTGTAGTTTGTTCGGCGGCTAGGGCAGCAGGTGCTCCTGGTGTACCAGCCGCCGCCTTGGTAGCAGTCTCAGCTGCTAGGACAGTCGTATCAGAAGATGTTTTGGCAGATAGCAAACCTGGTACTGCTGCTGCAAGCACACCCCGCCACGCAGGTAAAGACCCAATCAACACATTGCGACTACCTGGGCCTCCTGTCAATACTGGCGGTAAGGGATGCGCTACATTGTCGGTAATTCTTGCTGCTGGTCTACCCATGACAACCTCCTAATAATATTTTTCATGATCAAACTTTAAAAAAGCCCAATGAAAATAATTCGTAATTCGTAGTATTACTCGCCTTCTCTACGAGACCGGAGGCGAATGGCGAGAAGCAAGCTACGTAATTCGTAATTAAATTAATTTAGAATTTATTTCCAACTAATTCAAGACTACAAATTTATAATTTGCTATGGTGTTTCACCGAAAATTACGAATTACGTTAGCGAGTATTCGTACCCCTACGGTGAAGCAAGCTAGCAAGAGCGTTTCGTAGAGAGCGTCATTACGAATTCGTAATTAATTAAGGCGAATCATCCTGCCTCTGACTGTAATCATACCCCTGGCTGTAATGTTTATATTTGTAACAGCATTTAATGACAGACTACCTTTTGAACTTACTGAAACAGACCTAGTCTTGTCGTCCATTTTGATTGTATGACGGCCTGTTGATTGCACTAAAACAGACTTAGCCATATCGTCCATTTTGATTGTATGACCGCCTTTGGTTTTAATCTCTATAAACTGTTGAGTATCATTGAGATAGATTTCGTGACCGTATTTAGTTTGTAGGCAAATACCTGCTTTACTCTTTCCTTGAGGTTCCTCGATAAACTGTAGAGTATGTCCGACACGAGTTTTAAAGGTGCGTAATCTTACGCCACGTTTTGTAACTGAGTTGTTAAGCACCTTTTCCGGTGGTGCATCCTTGCCGTTCCATACCCCGCCAATTACATAGGGACGGTGGATATCGCCATGCTCAAAACCTACCAAGACTTCATCGTTCACCTCTGGTAAACAGTCGAAACCTCTCTTTGTCCCTGCTCCCAAAGCTACAACTCTCGCCCAGTCACTTGTATCTTTTTCTGTGAGGGTGGGAAACTGGACTTTCACTCTACCCCATCCCTTTGGGTCTTGGTTATCAGTCACAATTCCCACTAATAAAGTCTCAGATGGCTGTAGGCGTTTTTGTGTAGATAGAGTTGTGAATAAGTCACCAGAACGTAGTCCCCGCACGCTGAAATCAGTTGTATAAACCCGCTTACTGAAGAGATGGCGTGTTTCTGTAACATAATACTTACCACTATAGCGATCGCCCATACCCTGAAGATCAATAACTTGCCCCGGTCGAATGTCAGGATTACCCTCTGCCTTGGCATCTGCATAAACAAATTCTCCTCCCAGTTCATCACACAGAGCCTGAGCCATAGTCTTTGCTTGTTTTGCGCTGGCAACGGGTTTATCTACAACAATCATTTCCTGGGACTTAAGATTGGGAAATGCAGTACTGGTACTACTTCCTAGCTGATTACCTGTTTGAGTTAGTTGTTTCTCTTTCTTAGCTGTTTGGGTAATCAATTTTTTCTTGGTATAGTCCCAGGCACGTACTTCCACAGAACTCACCTGTTCAGCACTAGTGACGCGAATACTAAATTTATTAATATCAACTAGCCATTTTAGTGGTAAAGCTCCCTGAGCTTTTGGTTTGCAAAAATTTATTTTCCCATCTGTAATAAATAGTTCAAAACCAATGCGGGCAGCCCTTTCCCGTAAAAACTCCATATTAGTTTGGTTTTCTTGAAAGACATACTCATGGACTTCGCCACTTGGGTCTATATTGCCAAGTTTTATCCCTACTTCTCTAGCTATTTTTTTTACTATGTCGCTATCCCTTTGATTCGTAAAAGAACGATTATAACGACCTCTGTGAAGACGATGAGAAATATCATAGCCGCGAACAATTATATCAGCTTCAGATTTTTCATTGAAGTGAACTTCCATCCCTGTAATTTCGCCTTCAATCAGGAATTTGTCTTCCACATCTTCAAAATTCTTATCTAGAGTAGTACTCGAAGTATAACCCAACCTCACTTTTTTCCCAATCTTAAACAACTGCTCATGTCGCCAAGGCTTGTTTTGTGGTTGGTCAGATGTAGGACTATAGCTATTATGTATTACTAGCGTAAACATCGCTGGCAAATGAAGACTTTCTTCTATTGTCATTTGCAAGACATCCTTCATCAATTCAGGAGAAGCGGGTTTTCCGTCTATCTGGATTTTAGGTTCACTTAAATAAAGGCTTTTTTTAGCAGGGCTTTTTGGAGGCATAACTATTATTGTATAACTATGAAATGTTCAGAGCGGCCTTTAATGACAAAGTAGTGATAAATTAGTATTTATCACTTTGGTTTGCTTGCTTTAGGTTGATCAGTTTTTCCCACCTTTTGATTTGGCTGACGAGCTGGGCCTGTAGATGCAGATTTACGTCCTCCCGGAAGGTTTTTTTCATCTACTTCTTGTAAGGCTATATCTACCAGTGCCCTTACTGGTGTCCCATCACTAAGAAACATATTTAAAGTGTAAGTTAGACTCGTGATTACACAATAAAAATACTCTGTTCCCCATGTCAATATATAAATAGGTGGGCGCTGAGCAGCTTTTCCCTTGATAGTTTCTACACCTTTTTTTATGTCATCTATATACTTTTTCATCACCGACTCTTTGGTTTCATAAGTATCATATAGTAACTGTTTCAGTGTGAACTTGTAAGGCTCAACGCCAGAAAAATTCACTTTCGGAAGTAGAGTAGTTCCTCTATTACCTTGTTTACTTTCCCACCTAACAGTCCGAGCAAAACTAATGTCTGTGGGATTAAACATCAATTCAATATCTGGCGCTTCACCGTTATAAGCTATAAGTTTGGCTTTTTCAAGTTGCGGTTGAAGCTTTTGAATAACAATAATTGCTGGACTTGGCATCTGAGTATTTCTCCAAAAATTAATTATTGAATGGGAATTTACCAAGGTAATCGACCTGAGTGACCGCCATGACGCTCTCGCTCAATTTCTATCCGTTGCCGTAATCTGCTATAAATTTCACGGGCTAGAGCTTCAAGATCAGCCGTATCATCTTTAGCATCTCCTTTAGAAGACGAATAAGTGTTTTCTATCTTCTGAGTTACTGGTTCTATATCTCTAGATATGTCGGGTGGAGTGACCTTTCTATCGTCAGCAAAGCCTCTAGGTGCAGGAAGGTGTTTAGCAAAAATTTGTGGCGATTCGGAAACATGAGAAAATTCATAATTTTGGCTGTTAGATTCTACACCATTAAAATTAAAGCTAGTGAATTCATCATTATTTCCATTTAGTAAATCTTCCACACTTGACCATTGAGAAGGTGTGTTTGACGATTGGGAAGGTGTATTAGTAGTAGTATTAGGATTTGCTTTTCGGAAAATCAGGGGAGGCGATGAGTATTGAGGTGAAGGTTCACCTACATCACTTGTCTCGTTTTGAAGAGGATTAAGCTGTGGAGAATTGAGGATTGAAAGTTTCTGTTTTCCAATATCCAACCCCAAGGAAGAAGGAATTAAAGAATTAGATATCTGAGGTGAGTGAGTCTCAGCGCTTTTTAGTTGTAATGAAGTGTCTGGAAAAGAATCGACTTTAGTCGGAGTCTCTGGAGAAGTTTTTTCTTCTGATTCCTTAAAATTGGGTGTCTGTAAACTATTTTGCTCAACTTCAGGTGGTGTGCTTACCTCGTCTTGTGGGGAGGTTGGATTATCTGGGGTATCAACAAAGGTTGATATTTCAGGATTTGTTACCGCAAAGGGAAATTCTGATTCTACTGTTTGTTCATTGTCAATAGTTTTCCTGAAAATACTCGCAGTTTCACCAATCTCAGGCGATGGGCTGCTAACTTTTGGTGCGATCGCAGTTTCACCAATCTCAGGCGATGTTGTCGGAAGTGGTGCGATCGCAGTTTCACCAATCTCAGGCGATGTTGTCGGAAGTGGTGCGATCGCAGTTTCACCAATCTCAGGCGATGTTGTCGGAAGTGGTG
>NZ_JBALEF010000002.1:0-25835 GCF_036918245.1 Nostoc sp. | reverse complement strand
TCGGAGACTTTTATCTATCTTGCGATGATTCGCATTATGGTGAGGCGTTTGGCATAAATTTTTACCGCTCACAACTTTTAAAACACCCTCTTAGAACTCGACCAAGTAAAACGTTGTCACGCTTGGATGTATGAGTTAGTAGTCTCTAGAATGACTGGTTTATTGGTAGGAGAATCACGCTGCGGAAAAACGGTTACTTGCAAAGCTTTTGCACATCGTTATAACAAATTACGGCAGGCTAAGGGACAGCGTATGAAGCCTGTAGTTTATATTCAAATTCCAAAAAATTGTGGCTCTAGAGATTTTTTTATTAAAATCCTCAAAGTTTTAAATAAACCCTCCAATGGAACTATTTCTGACCTGCGGGAACGAACACTAGATAGTCTTGCAATACATCAGGTTGAGATGCTGATTATTGATGAGGCTAATCACCTTAAGCTCGAGACGTTCTCAGATGTGCGGCATATTTATGATAATGATGAGTTAAAAATTTCGGTTCTGCTTGTTGGTACTACAAATCGCCTTTTGGCAATAGTTAAACGTGATGAACAAGTTGTGAACCGTTTTCTAGAACAGTTTGAGTTAGACAAATTAGAGGATGAGCAATTTAAGGAAATGGTTCAGATATGGGAACGAGATGTTCTGAGATTGCCAGAAGAATCAAAACTGGCAAGTGAGAATAACCTTAAGCTTTTGAAGCAGGTAACCAAACAATTAATTGGTAGATTGGATATGATTCTTCGCAAAGCTGCTATTCGCTCATTAATGAAAGGACATAAAAAAGTAAATGAAAATGTTTTAAAAGAAGTAATTGCGGCATCGAAATTGTGATATGGAAGAAAATATAGATGAGAAAAGAGAAATTTGGTTAACGAGAGTCGAGCCTTTGGATGGAGAAAGCATCAGCCATTTTTTAGGTAGGTTTCGGCGAGAAAAAGGAAATAAGTTTTCTGCCCCTAGTGGGTTAGGCCAGGTGGTAGGATTTGGAGCTGTATTAGTACGCTGGGAAAAATTCTATTTCAATCCATTTCCTACTCAGCAAGAGTTGGAGGCATTAGCTACTGTAGTTGAACTTCATGCTGACAGATTGCGACAGATGTTGCCTCCCATAGGTGTGGGGATGAACCACAGCCCCATTCGTTTATGTGGAGCCTGCTATGGAGAGTCACCTTGCCATAAAATCGAGTGGCAGTTTAAAAAGACAGCGGGATGCGATCGCCATCAACTACGTTTGTTATCAAAATGCCCCGCCTGTGAGAAACCATTTCCAATTCCAGCTTTGTGGGCTGAGGGACTTTGCCAAAAATGTTTTATACCCTTTGCAGAGATGACAAAGTATCCAAAGGCTTACTAAGTAAGTAAAAACTTATGTAAATAGTTACCCAACATAAATCCAGATGAATTTTGTGGAGATGGGCAATCACAGCCAATAGTGATTGGCTAAATATTTTGGTCAAAATCACCTCTAATAATTAGACTTGTTTAAAAATACCTATATAATACGGCGCTAAACAAGTAGCAGCAAGACTCCTGCTGTAGTCTAAAGCTTGACTTTCAAAATTAATAAGTTAGCATTGTTGGCTGTTATTCTCGTTCCTTGGTCTATACCAGGAGCAAAACTCCAATAAACGAACAGGCAAACTGATGCCAGAAATTAAAGAGGTTGTTTATAGCAGCAAAATCATCAAAGCTGGCGCACTGATAGCAGATACAAAAACCCTACTGGCGCACTGGAATTTGTCTATCTCGGTAACTGAGAATCTAGAGAGGTTCCGGCGAGACAATATCTTTGGCAAAGAGTCACGCTCACGGGTTGAGGATATCCTGGCGATTTTTCGTCAAAGGTACTTAATGGTAGAGCCAGTAACAAAAGCATTAGCGACACTTGTCAAGAGTAAGTTTTCTCCAGAGGGGCTTAACTGTATTCTTTACTTTCACGCCACTCAATCTGATCGTTTGCTTCATGACGTTGTTACAGACTTGTTAGCTTCCATGCACCGCTTGGGAAGGCAGGACATTAGCGTTAATGATGTAAAAAGCTGGATTGGCAAACAAATTTCCCAAGGTAAAACACAAACTAGCTGGTCAGACTCAACAATAACTAGTTGTGCTAGAGAACTTTTGAGTACTCTTCGTGATTTTGGGATTCTGCAAGGAGTGGTAAAAAAACAACTGGCTCCCATCTACTTACCAGCAGAGGCTTTTGCTTATATTGCTTTTTATTTGCGACAGAACCAAGCATCTGGGGAACGGCTCATTCACGCGAGCGAATGGCAACTGTTCTTTTTGTCACCTAAAGCTGTGGAAGGCTTCTTCATGGAAGCTCATCAGCATCGCTTGTTAGAGTATTACGCTACTGGGTCAATTATTCGGATCGATTTTCCAACTAAGTCTATTGAGGAGTATGTCCATGTTATCGCTTCTTGATCGCATATCCCTGCTGGAAAATGACCTAAAAGCATTGCCACCCAGAATAACTGTTCACCACGATTTACCGTTTGCTATTTTGCGGTATGAACCGAAAGAAGAATGGGATGTGCGACGCGAAGCAAAACGCCTAGCTACCAGAATGAGTGACTGCGGTAAGGAAGTTGTGACTATCTCACTGGCAGAACTTTTGTGGAAAGCGATCACTGCGGCAGAAGGATTAGACTCCATTGTAGAACTTGAACGAGAACAAGGTTTCGAGGCAGCACAGGAGCAAGTAAATATTTACTTGTCAGATCAAGACTGGTGTCCCCTACCAGACTTATTAGCCCAAAGGTTAAAGGCGCTAGATCCGCAAAGGCACATTGTATTTCTCTTGCGATCTGCATCAATGGCACCAGCAATTTACCAGATGTCAAAACTGCTGGATGAGATGCAAGGTAAAACTCGGATAGCAACTATTTTGTTTTATCCGGGAACAATAGAAGGGACAACTGGTTTGCGGATGATGGCTCTTAAAAACCGCGAAGCAATGGGCAACTATAGGGTGAAAATCTATGGCTAAGTCTCTTGAAGAACAAGGGATAAACAAAATTGGCGATTTGTTAATAAGGAATCTAAGTCAACCTATTGAAGAAATTATTCAAGTTGATCAGACAGCAGAGCAGTCAGTGTACACCGAAATTACTGACTATGTTGCTACTGAACGCATCAAAGACCAATATCGTACTTTGCTAACAGCGATCGCTGAAGCACCTTCCGAGCCACAGGAAGGTGTTGGGGTATGGATCTCAGGCTTTTTTGGATCTGGCAAATCTTCTTTTGCTAAAAACCTTGGTTATGTTCTTACTAATCGGACTGTCCAAGGAATCGCCGCAAGCGAGTTGTTTAAAGCTCAGGTGCAAGACCCCAGGATCAGTAACCTAATCGATTCAATCAATGCTCGAATTGCCACTGATGTGATTATGTTTGACATCTCCAAAAGCGCTGAAGTCCGGCGTGGGGATGAAAAAATGGCAGAAATTGTCTATCGAGCTTTGTTAGCCGAATTAGGCTACGCGCTTGACTATGAAATTGCCGAATTGGAAATTGAGATGGAGGGCGAAGGACAACTTGATGAATTTATCAGGCTGTGCCCACAAGTAAATAATGGCTCGGATTGGAATTTGGTTCGCAAAGGGGCGAAGAAGATCAACTCAGCCTCAGCTATTCTCCACTATATGAACCCTAAGATTTTCCCCCAAGCTGATTCTTGGGCAAGTTCTCTACGAGGGAGAAACTCGACTATCACAGTCCAAACAGTTGTTGAAAGAGCTTTTCAACTTTGTGCTAGGAGAAGACCAGGAAAGTCTTTAGTATTCATCATTGACGAAGTTGGACGGTATGTTGCGCGTAGCGCTACTAAAATCGAAGACCTCCGAGCGCTAGTTGAGCAATTTGGTAAAGTCAGTAAGAATCTTCTAAAATCCAAGCGAGCGATGCCTTCGGCAACGGCAAAGCCGAACGCACCAATTTGGATGGTGGTGACTTCCCAGGAAAAATTGGAGGAAGTTGTCGATGCGATAGAGGACAAACGAATAGACTTGGCTGTGTTACAAGATCGCTTCAAGTATCGAGTAGACATGGCACCGGCTGACATACGTGAAGTTGCCACTCGGCGTATTCTGGCTAAGAAAGATGAAGCTGTGCCAATTTTACAGCAGTTATTTCGGAAGTCTCAGGGACAGTTTAATGCAGCTTGTCAGCTAGAACGAACTAGCCGAAAAAGCGAGGTAAGAGAAGACGACTTCATCCAGTTTTATCCCTATCTGCCACATTTTATTGAGATGTCTATCGACATTATGTCGGGCATCAGGCTGCAACCAGGAGCTAATCGATTTTTGGGAGGAAGTAACCGGACGATTATCAAGCAAGCTTATGAAATGTTGGTTTCTGAAAGGACAAATTTCAAAGATAAGCCCATTGGTACATTAGTGACCTTGGATAAGCTATTCGAGCTAGTTGAAGGTAACTTGTCTACTGAAAAACAAAAGGACATCAGTGATATTACCCAACGCTTCAAGGATGACCCAGAAGACAAAGGTATGGCAGCGCGGGTGGCAAAAACCGTCTGTTTACTGGAGTTTGTTAAAGACTTGCCACGCACTGAAAAAAATATTGCTGCTTGCTTAGTAGACGAAGTAGGGGAACCTGCACCTGTAGCTGCTGTGCAGAAAACTCTGACTCGACTCTATGAAGCTAAGTTTATCCGCAACACCGAAGAAGGCTGGAAGTTGCAAACAGCCCAAGAAAAAAATTGGGAAACCGAACGTCGTTCCCTTTCGCCTAAACCAAGAGATCGTAATGAAATTATTCGTGACGCACTAAAAGAGATATTTAACGATCCAAAGTTAAAAACTTATCGCTACCGTGACCTGCGGAGTTTTCAAGTTGGTATCAAAGTCGATGGGAATCAGATCAACGAGGGACAAGTACCATTGTCTATTTCCATTGCAGCTGATAACCAAGAATTTTTGACCAAATTAACGGACATACGCAATCAAAGCCGTCAAGAAAGTCACCAAAATGATATCTATTGGGTTTTGTCGCTCACTGAGGATATTGATCGGCTAGTGGCTGAATTATACGCCTCACGTCAGATGGTTGCTAAGTATGAGCAAATGCGATCGCAAAACCGAGCTACCAACGAAGAATTAGCTTGTCTACAAACAGAGAAAATAGAGGTTCTCCGTATTAATAAGAGCTTGGGAGAAAAATTAGCAGAGGTGATGGTAGCAGGCGGCGGAATGTTTCGGGGCGTGTCCAAGGACGGATCAGATTTAGGCAAAACTCTCAGTGAGATATTTAAGGGATTATTCGATTTTGCTGTTCCTGACCTTTATCCGAAATTAGAGATAGGGGCACGCAGTCTCAAAGGAACTGAAGCTGAAGAAATCCTAAAAGCTGCTAATCTTAGTGGTTTATCTCAGGTCTTTTATAGCACTGAGACTGGGCTTAATCTTGTCATCAAAGATGGAGCGAAGTTTGTCCCCAATCCAGAAGCGGATGTAACTAAGGAAATCCTAGACTATTTGACCCAGCAACAATCTTATGGCGAAAGAGATACCCGCACTGGTAAAGGTTTAGAAAATCGTTTTGGTGGACTCGGTTACGGGTGGGAAAGAGACATTTTGCGCCTGGTGCTAGCAGTGTTGTTCCGCGCAGGTTCCATTGAAGTATCCTACAAAGGTCAACGGTTTGACTCCTATCAAAACCCTAATAGCCGAGAACCTTTCACAAGTAACACAGCATTCAAATCAGCTTTGTTTACACCCATTAAAGCTATTGGTTTTTCTACGCTGAAAAAAGCGGTGGAAAACTATGAGGAATTGATGGGTGATACGGTGGACATGGATAAAAATGCGATCGCAAATGTCCTAAAAACCCTGGCAGCAGAAGAATTAAAACTCTTGCTTCCAGTAGAAGCACAGGTTAAGGCTTACGGTTTACCTGTGCTTGACCAATTGGAAGATTACCGCAATACCTTAACAGCAATTCAAAACGGTGCTGCTGATGATTGCGTACAGATTTTAGCCGGAGAAGGGGTTTCGCTGAAAGCAGCACGCGATCGCTGTCGCAGAATTCGAGAGGCAACTAATGAATCATCTTTATCTGCTCTGCAAACTGCCAAGCGGGTAGTGAGCTATCAATCGTCTATGGTAGGTGGGCAAAAGCCAGAAATAGCAGAGATTACAAACCGATTAAAGGAAAACCTCAATGTTGAATATTTCGTTGACCGTATCCCCCAGATTAAAGCAGATGCTGAGGCGATCGCAAATGCCTACGCCGATCGTTATGCTAAACTCCACAGCCAACGTGCCCAGGAATATCAAAGAACGATAGAAGAAATTAAAGGGCGCAGTGAGTGGACGAATATCCCTCCAGAACAGCAAGAAGTATTACTAAATGAGTTGGAAAAACGGGCTTGCATCCATGACTTAGCAGCAGAGGAAAATTGGTCGTTGACAGCCAATGAATGTCCATATTGCAGAGCAAGTATTGCCCAGATGGATTCAGACTTAGCAGCACTATCAGGATTGAAAAATCAGGTTTTGTATAGGATTCAAGAATTAGCTGCACTTACAGAAGAAAAGCAAGTAGTAATTGAACGGGTGAGGTTAGGGGATTTTTCCTCTAATCCAATTGATTCTGAGGAAGCAGTGGAAAAGTTGATAGAACGACTGAAAGAACACTTGCTAGACCTGCTAAGTAAGGGTGTAAAACTTATTTTGGAGTAATAAAATATGGTTCAACTTGGTGAAGTTTTTGGCATAGCAACATCCATACCCAAATATACTTATGTGGATCGAGCCAGTTTAGATAAAAAATTTAAATACTTGCTCAACCGAGACCAACATATAGTTATTCACGGTGCATCGAAGCAAGGAAAAACAATTCTTTGCAAGAAAAATTTACCAGAACACCAGTGTTTACCTGTTCGATGTGGTTCTAATCCGACTCTTGAGAAAATCTATCTTGAAATATTAAGACTGTTAGGTACCCATATTCCTACAGAAATTACAAAGAGTTTTACTCTAGGCGCTGAAGGAAAAGGAAAGGTTTCCGCAGGATTTAAACTACCATTTTTCGGCTCTGGAACAGGGGAATTAGAAGGAACTAGTAATCTCGAAAAAAGCTCAGAGAGTTTATATGAAGTAGTAGGTGTAAATCCAGCTAGCCTTGGATATATTGCCGAGCAAATTAAAAAGTCTAATAAAAAGGTCGTCATTGAAGACTTTCATTATTTACCTGATGTAGAAAAAAGACGATTAGCTTTTGATTTGAAAGCTTTGTGGGATAATTCTGTATTTTTTATAGTTATTGGTATTTGGGCTGACCAAAATTTGCTTACTTACTATAACGGAGATTTAAGTGGAAGAATTAGTGAAATAGATGTTCAGTGGACTTGCTCCGAATTAGGGGAGGTACTCAAAAAGGGTGAAGAAGTTTTAAACTTCTCCTTACTAGATAGCCTTAGAAAGACAATTTTAGATGATGCTAATCAAAACGTTGGATTACTACAAAGAATAGCTGAAAAATATTGCTTTGAAGCTGATATACTCGAAACTTTAAAACAAACAAATCCTGCAAAAGACGTTATAAAAGACCTGCAAGCACTTCATAAATGTCGAAAAGCTATTTGTAATGAAGAATCGGTTCGCTATCGTCAATTCAATGAGTCAGTCAGTGCTGGTTTTAGAGGTTCAGATGCAAGCGAACTAAAGGTATATCAGCGCATTCTTCGTGTTTGCATCGAAGCATCCGATTCTGAACTTTGCAATGGTTTACACCGCGATGAAGTACTAACTCGTATTAATCAATCAGAGCCACAGGTTAGACTTTCTGATTTGTCTGCGGCTTTAAATAGGCTTGATAGGCTGCAAGCAGATCGTAGCATCTCACCGCTAATTCTCTCATTTAACCCCGATTCACGAAAAGTACAGTTAGTAGACCGCGAACTTTTGTTCTACCGCAAATATGGCAACCCTAGATGGTCATGGGAGGAAATCAGCAATGGATAAATCTCTCAGAAATACACTCCGCAACGTTGTTACTCAATGTCGTCGCTTGTTAGAAGAAGCAGTTGCCGAACTCTTAGAAGGACAGTTTGGCATCTACACTACTGGCAAAATAGAATCAGTAGATCGCATGAAGCATCTCTCAGCAGATGATTTGGAATATAGAGAACAACTACTGATTCATTTGCAGCATATTCAAGCAGCAGGTTTTAAAACAAAAGATGCTGTTGAACAATTAGTGCGAGAGGTGGCATTTACGCATCTCAATCGCTTTTGCGCTTACAAGATGATGGAAACGCGAGGACTAATTCGCAAAGCGGTTAGTGATGGGTTAAAATCTCAAGGATTTCTATTTTATTTAGCTGATAATTCAGCAGAGGAAACACTCTATACCGAGGGTAAGCAAGATGTAGCTTATCGGCATTTTCTGGAGTGGTTAGGAAGCACCTTATCAGAAGAAATTGGGGTGTTATTTTCACCCCATGACCCTGCCAATAGATTATTGCCACCCCAGCGGATAATCGACTCGGTACTCAATTTTATTAACAGTGAAGAATTAAAGGATATTTGGGTTGAGGATGAAACAATAGGCTGGGTTTACCAGTATTTCACACCCAAAGAATTGCGTGACAAAGCCAGAAAGGAAAGCCAAGCACCGCGTAATTCCTATGAATTAGCATTTCGCAACCAGTTTTACACCCCCAGCTATGTTGTGCAATTTCTCACAGATAACACCTTGGGGCGAATTTGGTATGAAATGCGGCAAGGAGAGACAGCACTGATAGAAAATTGTAAATATTTGGTGCGGCGGCCACATGAGGTATTTCTAGCTCTTGGGAAAGAGGTTCCCGTGCAAGAGGAGCAGGCTGATGATTTGTCACAGGAGGAACTTTTAAAACAGCCAGTTTATATTCTGCATAGACCAAAAAAAGACCCCAGAGAAATCAAAATTATTGACCCAGCTTGCGGTAGTGGACATTTTTTACTTTACTGTTTTAGCTTGCTGTTAATTATTTACGAAGAAGCATACGATGACCCTGATTTAAGTGCAGTATTGCAACAATATTATCCAGATAGAGAAGAGTACCGTAAGGCTGTACCAGGGCTAATTTTAGCGCACAATCTTCACGGGATTGACATTGATATTAGAGCAACCCAAATTGCAGCTTTGGCTTTGTGGTTAAGGGCACAACGGGCATATCAAGAAATGGGTATTAAGAAAAACCGTCCTAAAATTACCAAGTCAAATATTGTCTGTGCTGAACCAATGCCTGGAGAAAAAGAGCTATTAGATGAGTTTGTAGCAGAACTTCAGCCGACCGTTTTAGGACAATTAGTACAGGTTGTATTTGAAAAAATGAAGTTGGCTGGTGAAGCAGGTTTATTACTAATAATTGAGGAAAAAATAAAAAATATAGTAGGAGAAGCAAAGCAGCAATGGCAAGCAGGATTTAAACCAAAACAATTATCTATATTACCTGAATACGAAAGGCAAAACTCGGAACAGTTAAATATATTTAATATTACCGATATTACAAATGAAGATTTTTGGAATCAAGCAGAGATATTAGTAATTAAAGCATTACATGATTATGCTAATCGTCCTATTGGGAACCATAGGCTTTTAAGACAGCTTTTTGTTGATGATATAGTACAAGGTTTTGCTTTTATAGACATTTGTCAAAAGCGTTTTGATGTAGTTTTGATGAATCCTCCATTCGGACTCCCAAGCGAGGAAATAAAAAATAAACTAGAGCCTAGTTTTCTAGCAGAAGCAATACCAAAAAATCTAGCTTGGGCTTTTGTTGAACTTGGGAAACATTTAAGTATAAAAGAGGGCATGGTTGGAGCAATAGTTGATAGAACCATTTTTCAAAAAGTCAGTTATGAAGGATTTAGAAAAAATATTGTTTTTCAAGTTGATTTTCAAAATTTTTTAGACTTGGGTATTGGAGTACTTGATGATGCAAATGTCTTTGCATCGTGTTTTACTTTTGGAAATCGTAGTAGCAATCAACCTGCTCTTCTAGCTGATTTAAGACAATTAAAAAGTGATGAAAAAATGGATGCAGCTTTACTTTTAAATAGTTTTATTATAAATGGCTATCTGAATGAAAATTATTACTATAGATATTTAAATGAATTAACTATTATTCCCTTCTACTCTTTTGCATATTGGCTTGACAAGCATACTATTCAATCTACTTTCAACGCTAAAAAGTTTGAGGATAGCGGCATTCAAATTAGAGTTGGTTTACAGTGTAATGATGTATTTAGATTTTTGAGACTTATCTGGGAAGTACCTCCAAGTGAAATTGGCAAATTGAAAAATTGGATAAATTTATATAATGGTGGTAGATATAGCCTTTTTTGGATTCAAAATTTACAATTAGTTAATTGGCAAAATAGTGGTTTTGAAATAAAAAATAAAATTATTGAGAAGGGTGAATCTCCATCAAGATATGTACGCAGTGAGAGTTTATACTTTTTATCATGTATTGCAGGCGGAGAAAGGGGGGAATACTTTGATGTTCACTGTTTGCCTCAAAACATGATTTTTAGCAATGAGAGTAGAGCATTTTTTATAGAAAATAAAGCGGATATTATTCCTTTACTAGGGTACTTAAATACGCTCTTTGCTCAAAATTTAGTCAATGCTTTTTGTGGTCAACATAAAGGATCAGAATACCTAAAAAATTTACCATTACCTAGTTTTATTCAAGATAATTTTTATAAATTAACCACTTTAACTATTTCTGCTATTAAATTAAAGATGAAAGCTTCATCTTTTGATGAAGTAAGTTTGGAATTCAATTCAATATTTCAAACTTCAAATTTAGCTACACAAGAAAAATCATTGTTTATTATACATAAATCTATATGTAATTACTTTGAAATTAGTGATAATGCTTTGATACAGATCATTAACTCTTTAAGAAAGATAATTGAAGAAAGTGTAGGAACAAGAGTTCTCAATAAGTTTGAATATTCGGGATGGAATGAAACTCCTCCTCCTATAGATTAGTTAAAAATGTCAGTGATAATTTAGAAAATATCAACACTCTAAATGGATTTACTCAAAGTGTAGTATCTTACGTCTTGGGGTGCATTTTTGGACGTTAGGATATTCGCTTCACACAAAATCCTTCACTTTCACCTGATTTACCAGATCCATTTAAATCGCTTCCTATTTGTTCTCCTGCTACTCTAGTTTCCCTTGATGGATTACCTACAAATAGTGAAAATATTGTTAGCGAAGAATGGCTTTGTGCCAGACGTGATGCAAACACCTTACCAGCAGAAGGAATTGTTCAAAAACGAACAATTTTTGATTCTGAATATCCCATTAGTTTAAAGTGGGACGGTATTTTAGTTGATGAGCCAAACCACCCCGACGATATTATCCGCCGCTTGCGCGATGTGCTACAAGTCATCTGGGGCGATCAATCGGAAGCAATCGAACAAGAAGCCTGCGAAATTCTTGGCGTTAAAGGCCTGCGCGACTACTTCCGCAAACCTAGCAATGGGGGCTTTTGGACTGACCACATTAAACGCTACTCGAAAAGCCGCCGCAAAGCCCCCATTTATTGGTTACTGCAATCCTCTAACAAAAACTACAGCATTTGGATTTACTATCATCGCTTAGATAAAGATATCCTCTTCAAAGCCCTGGTTAACTATGTCGAACCCAAACTGCGCTTAGAAGAAAGCAACTTGGAACAACTCCGTAGCCAACAAGAAGCAGCAGGCACATCAGGGAAAGCTGCCAAGCAAATAGAAAAACAGATTGACCGTCAGGAATCCTTGATTTCCGAACTGTACGACTTCCAAGACAAACTGCGCCGCGCCGCTAACCTCAACCTAGAACCAGACCTCAACGATGGCGTTGTTCTTAATATCGCTCCCCTGTGGGAAATAGTACCCTGGAGTGAAGCCAAAAAATATTGGCAAGAATTGATTGCTGGTAAATATGAGTGGTCTTCTATTGGTAAACAGCTGAGGGCAAAAGGGATAATATCTGTATGATCCGGACTATCCCAACAAAGGAATCTCTCACAGTCGAGTTCAAAAGCGATCGCTCTCGTCTACCTGACCGAGAACTGATTGAGACAGTCGTGTGCCTTGCTAATACCGATGGTGGTGAAATTTACCTCGGCGTTGAAGATGATGGCCAGGTAACTGGTTTGCATCCCCAACATCAGAATTTATCTACTTTAGCTGCCATGATTGCTAACCGGACTAACCCCCCGGTAAGTGTCCGTGTTACAGGACTTCAGGAAGAAGGTCAAACCATTGCCCATATTCAAGTCCCCAAATCTCCACGTTTGGTAGCCACTTCTGATGGTCTTTTACAGCGTCGTCGCCTACAAGCCGACGGGACTCCCCAGTGCATACCCTTCTATCCCCACGAATTTGCCAGTCGTCAATCCGATGTAGGTTATCTTGATTACTCATTATTACCAGTAGACGGAGCCACCGTAGCCGACTTTGACCCCCTAGAACGGGAACGTCTGCGCCAACTAATAGAACGCTATGGGGGCGATCGCACTCTGTTATCCCTCAGCGATGAAGAACTAGATGGTGCTTTGGGGTTTGCACGTTCTCGTAATAGCGATACCTTCGGCACGCTACGCGAACGCGTTCCTACAGTCACGGGATTGCTGATTCTAGGTCGAGAATCTGCACTGCGGGAACACATACCAACCCATGAAGTTGCCTTTCAATTGCTGGAAGGAACTCAAGTCCGAGTTAATGATTTTTACCGCACACCCATGTTGAAACTGTTCGAGCGAGTGATGGAACAGTTTGAGGTGCGTGTCGAAGAAGATGAAATCCAAATCGGTTTATTTCGCGTACCCGTTCCCAATTACGATCGACGTGCATTTCGTGAGGCTTTTGTTAATGCCTTAATTCATCGAGATTACACCAGAATGGGAGCAGTTCACGTCCGTTGGGAAGATTACGGCATTGTCATCAGCAACCCAGGAGGATTTGTCGAAGGTGTAACCTTAGAAAACCTGTTAGTTGTAGAACCCAGACCCAGAAATCCCTTCCTAGCAGATGCTATCAAGCGCATTGGACTAGCTAAAGGTACCGGACGCGGTGTAGATTTAATTTACCAGGGGTTACTCCGCTACGGACGACCTGCACCCGATTATCAACCCAGCAATGCATATTCAGTAGTGGTTAGGCTTCCCGGCGGAGAAGCCGATCTCCCACTTTTGCGGGTTGTGATTGAAGAAGAAAATCGCAGGCAAAGTCCGCTCCCAGTTGAATCTCTGATTGCTTTGGCTCAATTGCGACAGGAGAGACGGTTAGATACCACCACCCTAGCTCAAGCCATTCAACGGAATGAAGCGATCGCCCGCAGTGTCCTAGAACGCCTAGTAGAAGCAGGTTTAGTTGAAGCTCACGGAGTCAAAAAAGGGCGTACCTACACTTTAAGTCCACGAGTTTATCGTGAATTGGGACAGTCAGCCGATTACGTTCGACAAGCCGGGTTTGATTCCATCCAGCAAGAGCAAATGGTAATAAGTTATGTAAATACTCATGGCAAAATTACCAGACAAGAAGCGATGGAACTATGTCGGATTAGCGAAGACCAAGCAAGTCACCTGCTGCGTAAATTAAGTGCTAGCAAGCAGTTGAGGTTAGTCGGCAAAGGTCGAGGAGCTTATTATGTTAAGCCATGATCGCGCCGAAACACGCGATGCGTGTTTTTTAAACGCGCAGGCGTGTTTAATCACGCGAATCGGTGGGTAAACTGGGGTGATAAATCCAGCTATAGGCAATTACGCTTTTCTGGTCGATCATCCTAACTTAATATGGTTCTTGTTACTAATTACCTCTGCAAACTAATTACAAAGCAAATAGACGATAATGGCATCGTTGTCTGGTATGACCCTGACCGCCACTACACTGAGATTGTGCATACCCTGAGTATTCACAATACAACCGTTACCTGCTACTCCGATACCTTTTTTGGTTTACGCCACAAAATAGACCATCTCCTGGATGACTTAAACCCCCCTCGATTACTAATTTACGTACCTATCGATCCTATTGAAACTAATAACGCCTTAGTGGAATTAGAAGCCGCAGGCGTAATCATGAAACCGGGACAACAACCTCCCAGCCGGAACACCAAACTGTCTGTGGTTGCCCGCAATGCCTTAAAACCCATCTTGGGAGACGACACAACCGCCATTATCGAAAAACAGGTAGAAGCGGGAAAACTTACCCTAGCGGAACTGAATGCGATCGCACAAAAAGGTGAAGGCATCACCCAAGGAGTTGTCATCACTATCTTTGGTAGTGGGAATCCCCAAGAAGTAGCATTGGCTTTTTTGGCAAGTGAAAGCTTTGACCGTGCCATTATTAGTAAAGGTGCTAGTCAAGAACTAGCTGTATTATTGCAAAGCAGCTTTGAAATCCAACTCCCAGCAGAGGAATCTCCGAGTAGCTACCGTGTAAGGCTAGCAAGGCACATCCTCGCCACCGAATTTATCAACCTCATTCAGGGAGACATCCCCAACCAATTAAGTAGTATCCAAATTACCACAAAATCTGCCACCTGCGATGCTTGTATTAACCTAGCTAAAACCTGGCGATTGCGACGTGATCTAAAAGAAAGTTACATCACCCATGCTAATCAAGTCGAAACAGAATTGGCGATCGCATCTCTTGACTTGCAACAGCACCAAATAGCCAACGTAGAAACTTTTCTTGCTATTGAAAGGACGCTGCAACGCCTGATCGAAACCACCTTGCTAACGGAAGCTAATCTACAAATTGACGAAATTATCAAATCCCGGCAATCAAGTTTTTGGTCAGAGAATTATCCTGATGTTCAGGCACATTGGGCGCTAACTGCCGTAGCAGGTCAACTGCTACAAGAAGCTAACCGCATTGAGAGAGAATTAAAATCACCTGCGGCTGATGTGCAAACTATCTTTAATGCGTACACAGATACAGAAGCACCTTGGTGCGTACTAGATACTTACCACCGCCATCTAGAACGCCGCTGGCATGACTTTGAGTGGGGTTTGCATAACCGTTATCAAAGTTTAGAAAAGCTGGTGAACCAAGCCAGAAATCGCTACATGAATGTTGGTTCACAGTTAGCTGAGGCTTTTGTCCGCCGCTTTGAAGCAGCTAAGTTCCGCCTTCCTGGGATCATGCGGCAAACTGAAGTGTTTATCAAGGCAGTCAAACCCAAATTAGCAGAGGGTAAAACCGCCTATGTATGGGTAGATGCTCTACGCTATGAAATGGCGTGGGAATTAAGCCAAACTCTGAGCGAGGATTATAACTTAGAAATTCAAGCAGCGATCGCAACAGTTCCAACGATCACCGAAATTGGCATGGCGGCATTTCTTCCGGGTGCAGAGACATCAGCCACTGTGGTAACTGCTGGTGACAGTAAACTGGGGCTAGAAATTAACGGCACAGTTGTTAAAGACCGCCCAGGACGGATCAAATTCCTTCAAGACAACACCGGAGTAAATGTGTTTTGTCACCAAACTGGGAGATTTATTACCCAAACCGAAGAGAAAAGAACGAGAAAGCATCCAGCAAGCCAAATTGATTCTCGTTACCTCCCAGGAAATAGATGCCATTGGCGAAGGCGACAACGTGCGTCTTGCCCGCCGGACAATGGATGAAATTCTGAATGAACTAAAGAAAGCGTTTCGGGTTCTCACCGAATTGGGTGTAGAAACTATTATTTTTGCTGCTGACCACGGCTACCTGTTTGGGGAAGAACTCACCGAGGATATGAAAATCGATTCTCCTGGTGGCGACACCGCAGACCTACATCGGCGCGTTTGGGTTGGTAAAGGGGGAAGGGCTGATACTGCTTTTCTGCGGGCTAAACTATCAGATTTTGGTTTAGGCGGAGATTTAGAAATTGCTACACCTTGGAACTTTGCTTGTTTTAAAGTCAAAGGTGGGACAGAAGCTTACTTTCATGGCGGCTTGTCACCTCAAGAACTGATTATTCCTGTGGTTACTTTAATACCAAAGCAAAATATATCTGTAGGAATTACTAGCGAAATCTCTTGGACAATGGAAACAGGCAGCCAGAAAATTAGTACACGCTTTTTCTCCGTGACAATTAAAGGCGACGCTACAGGCATATTTGAACTAGTACCTCCCAAAGTGCGAGTAGAGGTGCGTGTGAAAAAAGATTGTATTTCTCAACCTGCCACTGCCTCCTATGGCTTTGAAGAAGCAACAGGTGATGTACAACTGCAAAAAACAGTTGATAATCCCAGAGCTATTGAATCAAATACTATAGCCTTGATGATTACACAAGATCAGCCAGCTAAAACAGTAGCATCCGTTCATCTACTGGATGCCGTCAGTGGTGCAGAATTAGCAAGGATATTAAAGATAGAGATAGCGATCGCCATTTGATCAATTAAAAAGGTTTAAACTTTGTTTGCTTATCTTGGTTAAGTAGGTTAAAAGCGTATCAGCTTAATGTAGGTGAGAATCAATGCCGGAACTAGACAAAAAAGCAGCATCAGTATTCGCGGGTAAAGTTGTTCGCAAAGACTTGGTGCGAAAAGTCAAAGTTGGGGTCAATGTTCCGGTGTTTGTATTGGAATACTTGTTGGGGAAATACTGTGCCACTAACGACCCTTTTGCCATTGATGCTGGTCTGAAAGTTGTCAATTCTACCCTAGCCCAAAACTTTGTCCGCCCTGACGAAGCCAATAAAGCTCAATCCCTCGTCCGTGAAAAAGGGCGGCACACCCTTATTGATAAAGTTAAAGTTCGCTATCTTTCTGAAGACGACAAATATTGGGCAGAGTTTACTAACTTTGGTCATAAATACGTTCATATCCCAGACCGCTACATCAAAGATTATGACCGACTGCTAATGGGTGGGATCTGGGCACAGGTAGACCTACGCCACGAATTTGATGAAGAAGCATCAGGTAAACGTAGTCCTTTTTGGGTTGACAATATTAAGCCAATTCAACTTGCGACTTTTGATCTCGACGAATACCGCCAGTGCCACAGCCAGTTTAGTACTGATGAGTGGATTGACCTGCTAATTCGCAGCATTGGGTTAGAACCTGGTCACTTTAATCGCCGAATGAAGTTGCTGTTTCTGATCAGACTCATTCCCCTGTGCGAACAAAATTACAACCTAGTTGAACTTGGCCCTCGTGGTACTGGCAAATCCTATGGCTATCAAGAACTTAGCCCCTACGCCATTTTATTGACTGGGCCTACTACTGTTGCTAACCTTTTCTACAACATGGCCACGGGTAAAATGGGGCTGATTGGCTTATGGGATGCAGTAGCATTTGACGAGGTGGCTGACCTGCAAAAAATGCCCAAAGAAGTTGTCACCACCCTCAAAACCTACTGCGAATCTGGGACGTTTGCCAGAGGGAAAGAGGCATTGTCAGGAAGTGCCTCCTTAGCCATGTTTGGTAATACGAACCAACCAGTGGAAGTGATGGTGCGGTCTTCGCATTTGTTCACACCTATGCCAGACGTAATTCGTGAAGACATGGCTTTTCTCGACCGGATTCATTATTATATTCCCGGCTGGGAAATCCCGAAAATGCGAATTGAGTTTTTCACAGATCATTATGGGTTTGTCGTGGACTATCTTGCTGAAGCATTGCGGGAATTACGCCACCATAATTTCACAGAGTTGGTTGACCACTACTTTTCACTAGGTTCTCACCTTAATGCCCGCGACGTGAAAGCTGTCCGCAAAACAGTGGCAGGATTAGTTAAGTTAATCCACCCTGGTGGGGACGTGACAAAAGAAGAAATGTCTGAACTAGTGGAGTTGGCAGTAGAAGGTCGTCGCCGAGTCAAGGAACAATTGAAGAAAATGGGTTCCTTCGAGTATCATCAGACTTCCTTTTCTTACATAGATATCGACACTCGCGAAGAACGTTACGTTGGCGTACCGGAAGAAGGTGGGCGGGATTTAATTTCTACAGATCCCCTTGCTCCTGGTAGCCTTTATGTTGCTTCAGTGAATGACCAAGGCAAAGCAGGACTGTATCGCTTGGAAGTAGGGTGTGCTGCCGGGACTGGTAAGTTGAAAGTGGCTGGTGGCATTGACAGCAATATGAAGGAATCGATCAATCGAGCTTTTGCCTATATTCAAGGAAACAAAGTCAACATGGGAATTGCCCAGACTGTAGCAACAACTGATTTTCACGTTGAAGCTATTGATCTATTAACAAATCGTGTTTCTTGCGACTTAGGAGTTGGCCTATTGGTGGCGATATATTCTGCCATTAAAAAACATTCAGTGCAGCCAGGGTTGTTAATTTTAGGCGACCTCAGTATTCAAGGCAATATTAAAGCTGTTCGTTCTTTAGCTGAACCACTGCAACTAGGAATGGATAATGGGGCGCGTCGTGCCTTAATTCCAATTGAAAATAAGCGTCATTTTCTAGAGGTGTCAGCAGACATCATGGAGCGAGTTGATCCCATTTTTTACAGTGACCCATTGACAGCAGCTATGAAAGCTTTGGGTGTGAATTGATCAAATTGTATATCTCAAGTTGCCACGTTTTAGGATACAACGAGTTTGAAAACAGGTTTTAGGCAATTTGTTGGGTTAATGAAAAATTCTTAGCGATGAATGTTAAATGGAGTATGATTGCCTTAAGTAATTGCCATTTGGCAATCAGGATGGTTATGGGTATTGCTCTAAAAATTCCAACTCAGAGACACTGGGATGTATTGAATTCATACCTACAACCCTTAAAAGATTATCCAATGGAACTCGACGAGTTTCTGAGACATTGGGATGTGTCACGAGAAGAACTGGCTTTTATCTGTGACTGTTCACTAACAACCGTTAATCACTGGTTTTCCCAAGGCGTTGACCAGAGGATACCAAGCGAGAAACATAAACAGCGCCTAGCATTGGCACACCACATCTGGACAGCAATCCAAACTGAACCAGAGTACCTGCAAAAGCTCCGGGATGTGTATCACCAAAAGCGACGCAGAAATCCTGCTAAATAGTCACTTGCCAAATGGCAAGTTTTTATTGCCACAATGGCAAGGGAAAACTTTAATATTATTTATCAGAATTCTTCTTGATTTTTACCGTTGTTGCTCAATTTGCATCAAATAGATTACCATGCCCGATCTGTTTTCCCAAATACCACCAGTTGCCTTACCAGAGGTTATTCCCAGCGAATTCCTTCAGCAGAGATTTCATCTCGGTGAATGGGTGCAATGGTTTCAAGTACCCAACGGTGACTTTGGCCGCGTCATCGGAGTAATCTACACCCAACAAGCCAGTTGCATTGCCACTGGCTTACATTATTTGGTTCTTTTAGATGAGCGCAGTCCCTCTCGTGACACCTGTACCTGTGACTTCGCTTTCGAGGAAGATATCGAACCCCTGGATAACTCATCCTTGGAAAGGCTTCAGGGCAATCATGTCTGAAGCTCAACAACATCAGCAGTTGCTAGAATTGCATAACCAAATGTTCATGTCCCCTCAAGATTTTAGCTATCGTTGGGGATTAGGTTACGAAGAATTAGCAAAAATCTGTGCCATCTCTAAATCAACGGCTTATCACTGGTTGGGTGGACAAGCCAGCCGCCGAGAAGCTGGATTACCTTACCAGAGAATTATGGCTATGGCTGATTTTCTTTTGGCCAACGCCGAAGTAATTAATCCTCTGTTGGAAGAATGGCATAATTCTCAACCACCAAATTAATTCTTCAGTTTTTGCAAATTGACAAAACTTTTGTTCATCACCTTGACTGATATAAAAAATAGGTAGTAGGGTGCAATTTATCGTCACCAGCCTATCCACTGCTCCATGAACCGCTCCAGCAATGATTCCTATTACCTGCCCTCCAATATTGAATTGACTCAAACCCATGTCTTGATTCATCGCATGGCAATCCCTCTTAAAAATGCAATCAGCTACTTACAACAATTTCCCCAGTCAGAATACGAGGATATTTGCCGGGATGCTTTTGAGTTAGGATTTCTTTGCTTGCAAACTGCTCAAACTCGTCATGGCAACGAATTAATCAAGCAGCAGATGGAATCCTTGTTGGTGGAGTTTCAGCAGGCAGTCAAAGTAATTGCAGAGTCTTTCCAGCAGGAATTAATTAATCAAGTAGGGACAGAGAATGGTCAATTATTAGCTCCACTGCAAAATCAAATTAATCTGACTTCAGCCATCCTCACGGAAAAACTCAATAGCGTCAGCACTTTGCTCACACAAGAAATAGACCCCGCCAGAGAAACTTCTGTTGTTGGCCGCTTTCTAAATTCATTACGTCAACTCCTAGATGCTAAACGCTCTGATTCCATTCAAGGCGCATTTAAAGCAGCATTAGTAAATGCCACAAAGGAAAATGGTACTCTAGCTACGGCAGTTAAAAATGTGGTTTCTGAGTCTGTGAAACCATTAACCGAACAAGTAGAAAAGCTGACCAGAGAAATTCGAGATCAACAGGTGACACAACAAGTACTTTCGCAGACAACTGCAAAAGGCATCAACTATGAAGAGTTAGTTGTTGTCGAACTGCGAAATTGGGCAAAATTGAGTGGAGTAGAGGTGGAGCATATTGGTCGTGATGGGGATACTGGCGATATTCTCCTAAAGTTCACCAGTAAATCGTTAGCTGTAATTGAACTGTCAATAGTGATTGAAGCTAGAAAACGACCTTCAAAACCTTTTGGTCGCCAAGCAATCACTCAACATTTACAGTCAGCAATGGTGCGGCGTTCTGCAAATTCGGCAATTTTTTTAAGTTATTCGCGTGAGGGATTAGCGCAGGAAATCGGTGATTGGGCAGAGGGAGTTTCTGAGTCAGGTTATTGGATCGCTACAACCCATCCATTTTTAATTATTGCTATCCGCTTTTTGGTGATCCAGCAAAGGTTAAATAAATTGCGTACCTTTGAATCAGAACTGGATGTGACTGCTGTTGAACAACAGATTCAGCAAATCCGCACAGCTTTAGGACGAATTAGAACTATAAAAAAATCTCTGACGGAAATTGGGAAGGGTGTATCTGTAATTAAAGTTGAGGCAGAGGCGTTGAGTGCGGATATTCAATCCGCATTGAAATCAATTGAGCAAACACTGAGTTTTGTTGAAAGCGAAAGTCTCGTCTGACAGATTAGATGACATTATAATCTTGTTCAATACCGTAATTTATTAAACGATCTGAAATAGAGATTTTCAGCGCTTTTGCTAGCTTTTCTAGGTGTTTGAACAAAGATGTATGGTGACTAATTATTTTATTTGTCGTTAGTGAGAGATTAGTGTCATTTATTTACAGAGACTATATAGCGATAATGTCAACGTAGCGCTCTCTTTCAACCCTCCCTAATAAAAATGATGATAACCCACCCACTAGCTGGAGGGTTGTTGCGACGCGAATTATTTCTCCTCCAGACTCTATCAAAATTGCTTTCAACCCACCCACTAGCTGGAGGGTTGTTGCGACTTACAAGCTTCCATCATGTGATTATTGGTCGTCCATCTTTCAACCCACCCACTAGCTGGAAGGTTGTTGCGACCAGGCGAGGCTCACCCGATTTATTTTCCCACTCCAACTTTCAACCCACCCACTAGCTGGAGGGTTGTTGCGACTTTTGGCGATCGCCCGATATCAGGAAATCCAGCGTCTTTCAACCCACCCACTAGCTAGAGGGTTGTTGCGACTTTGAGTTCATCAATACCGTGTTCCAAGTTGTAAATCTTTCAACCCACCCACTAGCTAGAGGGTTGTTGCGACCCACTCAGCTTTAAAATATTGTGGAGCAATGTTTCTAGATGTCCTTAGCGCGAATTTCTTCCAATTTGCTATCAGAGCTTTAGTCTCAAGAATCATATCTTATTGAAAAAACGATGAAATTCAGATGAGACAGGCTATTTACAATTTGCGCGGATCTCTAAGAAATTTTGTCTTGATTTGAGTTCTTCAAATGAAGAATTGGGGAGGGTTCCCCCTTGCTCGGGGGTGATTTGGTAGCCACTAGAGCAGTACATCCGCGCCCTTATTGCTGGGAGCGCACCTATCCTGTCCAAAGACAGCAGCTTCAGGGTGAGCAGCTACCAGGGCCAGAAAGCAAGACTGCATTGCTACAGTCAAACTAACCCCTATTTAACAAAGTTCCTACTGCAAGCAGTATAAACTCCGGCGCTATTAAATATTCTCTTGTCAAGGTTCAGTTTGTCAACTTCGCCTATTTGGGCGGAGATGGTAAGCAGAAACTGCTAATTCCTTTGCTTTGTCTTCGGGGCTGCCTCGAACAAATTGTTGCCCTTCTTCAATCACTATTCCGGTTTGAGTAGCTTTGCTTTGAATACTCTGAATTAATCTGCCATAACTCCAGGAATGGACGTTAACCCGATATCGTTTGGCATATTTTTGCTGACCTTCTATGTAACCAGGACATTTTGCCTCGGCTATAGCTTGAATTTCAGTTTGAACAATCTCCCGCATATCCCCTAGCTTGGGCAAAACGATGCTACCAGCTTTATAGGTTTGTGCGATCGCTACAATTTCTTTAGCTAGTAATCGGTCTACATATTCCCCTAACTTAGATGAGCCAAATTCATTAGGAGAAAAACTTTTTTGTGCTTTGTGGCGTTCCTGGGATAACAATCGCTGTTGTCGTCTCTGGCGATTCAGGAGTTCGTAATTGTCACCAAGTAGCTGGCGAATACTCCAAGAAGCCAGGACTTTGTTAGCTATCACATCTACTACAGCCACCGTGGCAGGTTTTTCTAGTCCCAGGCTTACTCCAACCAAAATGTGTGATTGACCTTTATAAACGGCTAGGTTGACCTGCAAAGCGAGGGTCAGTTTTGAGGGATTGGCACAGTTGACTAACAACAGTTGTTGGGAGCTTACCTTTTTGTCGCCAATTCTCGAAGTCTGGGTGTTTACCAAGTTGTTCGAGTAGTTCGTTAATTAAGGGTGTGTTCAAATTTGCCATCAACGTCCAGAGTTCTTGGCGGACTGATTCACTGGCAATAAGACGACACTGGATAGTAATCTGACTCATAAAAATAAAATATCATATAAATACACTATGTATTCTTAAAAAATTTAAATTTAAAAAATTGCTTCTGTAGGATGATTTCTATGGAAGAAAAATTCTACACAAGCACAGAAGCTGCTGAAATTACTAATTGTTCGCGTCGTCAGCTACAGTATTGGCGAGATAAAGGTGTTGTTGTACCAACTGTGAATACCACAGGTAAGGGTCGTAATGTTTATTACTCAATAACTGACAGTGATGCATTATTTATTGTCTGTTGGCTTAAGCTTTGAAGTTTGCCGTGAAGCTTTGGCTATGCTCCAAGATAAGGAGCCAAAGCTCTTTGAGGAGTTTGTGCCTAAAAAAAAGATGAGGCGGCTGATGCTGATATCTAACGCCTCTCAGGAAAAGTATTTAACATTAGCAAAATTTGATCAAGAAGCGGCCCTAGAAGCTCTTTGTCAAGGGCAAACTGTGATTCCTTTTTGGTGCGATCGCGTGCATCAACAATTAAGGGACAATCTCAAAAACTTTGGTAGTTAATTGGCTGCTTATTAAAATGGAAACACTCAAGAATGGCTAGACTATAAGCGTGAAAGCCAATGAGCAGTGATCGTGGGCAGCACAGATTGTAAATAAAAATTTTTTAGCTTAAATTAAAATTGAGTCTATAGTCAACTATTCACTCTGGGATGATTCTGTCTCGCCAGAGCAAATAGTTGACTAGCCTCAAATGTTGCGACATTAATTTGTGGACGGTTATTTAGAAGAAGTAACGACACTAATTTGTGAAATAGCGACATTAATCTGTGAACAGCGACATTCAATTTGTCAATGTACAACTGTACAACAAATGGACGTAACTGGATTCGAACCAGTGACCTCTACGATGTCAACGTAGCGCTCTAACCAACTGAGCTATACGTCCTTAACCACACGATTATCAATCGTAGCATATACTTGTTTGATAAGGCAAGATAAAAGACCAAATCAGGCGAACTCTATCAGTCTCTAAGTAATCAAGCGCAGATGATGTGAAGTATTTGTTTGATTTGTAAAAAAGGTTGCACCACTTGCTACAAATCAAACAAATAAGTCAAATCCTCTTTCCTTTTGCCTCCAGCAAGATTGCCTGATTTCCTGCAAGCGTCTTTAAGTTTCTCGAATCCAAAATGCCAATCCTCCCCCACGACCGCGAGCTGCAATGAAATCTTCTGTCACTAAAAAGAAGCCAAAGAAGGGTAATTTAGCTATAGGTTGGTTGTAGAAATCTTCTGTTTGAACTTTACCAGCACGGATTGCTCTGTTGTAAATAACACGACCAAACAAACTGATAATCATCTGGTTAAAGTCAAAGGCCAATAAATTTTTCTTACCAAAATATTGCACTGGACCCGTGAGCTTCAGTGAAACTGGGTTAAACTCAACCTGATTAGCAATTTCGCCTCTGTCTGAATCCTGTTCCAAAGTGGCATTAAAGGAAACATGGATTGCTATAAACTTGGGTACATAGAAACCGTTGCCTAATACAATTCCTCCGCTACCTCTGTTTTTCTTAGTGCCAGTGACAAAGCAAAGTTGCCATTTACCGAGAAGAAACTCAAACGGATAAGTCAACCGTTGCTGCTTGGCAGTTTTTTCTGCTTGTAGCAACGCCTTTACTAATATTTCAGCACTAGGGCGTATGCGTTGTGGTTGTCGATACGTAACCGCAGCTTGAGATAGCACGGTAACAAAGTCAAATGTCGCTGAAGGTGTTAAATTAGCCGTCATCAAGCCACTCTGGATTTAACTATTTCTTTACTTTTCTGATAGATTGTAGCGTTCATCTGCAAGAAGGCACATCTTTCATCCGTAGTATCCGGTAGGAGTATGTCGTTCGATTTAAGTTACTAGTGGTAATACTAATTCTGCGTCTAACTCACGTTAGGTTAATAGCAACAAGAAAAATCTCTTTCTCCCCCTAGCTCTCTGACTCCATATTCCCTACCTTCACCAAGGATTACCAACCATTGTAAATCCAGCCCAATAATAAGGATGTATAAGTGATTCATCAGCACTGTCAGCAGGTAAAGGCAAATTCCCAACTACTCCTAAACCTTCTGAGCGATCATGGTAATAACGCTCAGGATGATGGCTTTTACTTTAGCCTTCGCTATCAACCTTAGCTAAAAACTATGGTAATCATAACTAATTCTGTGGGCATGATATTATTTGAGCCGCATTTGAGCAAGTCGAGTTTAATCAGCAATATGCCATTTGACTTACTCCTTTTGGTAGATAACGCACTTATTTCAGTATTTTCCACAGTTAATTATCTTTGCTTCTGTTTTATCCTAATATTGAACTAAAAAATTAACTCCTTTCTTCAAAAATTTGAATTTTATCCTGTGTATATACACAAAGAGAGAAATTATAGTTTATAAATTTAAGAAATAATTACAGAGAGAAAACTTATGACACAACCTAACTCGCAAGACAAAAACAGCTTTCTTTACCCTCGTAGTCGGTATTATGGTAAATTCCAGCCAGAGAACTTAGTGTTTAATGCCAATCTCCAAGAATTTTCCCAAAAAATTAGTTACATCACTTGCCTAGAAACAGGCGGAAAATTGTCTCAGGAAGAGGCTTACAAGCAAATTAAGTCACTTTGGAAAGAGTTGAAACATAGCAAAAAACAATTGTCTATTGGCGAAAATAGAGAAATTTAAACTAATGGGAAGGAGGTATTGGAAATTGTAAGGATTCAGGTCTAATATTTAGGAAGCAGTGATGGCCGAGACAGATAATTATTAGAATTAGCCAGCAGTGCTTGTGCAAAAAAGTCAATC
>NZ_JBALEF010000001.1:0-161899 GCF_036918245.1 Nostoc sp. | reverse complement strand
GCAAGAGCACAGGATGGAGCGCCACTCTCAACCTCTCTAACCTCAACGGCGCTAACGGCTTCGCTATCAACGGCATCAAGGAAGGTGACTACTCAAGCTCTGTCAGCAGTGCCGGAGATGTTAACTCAGACGGCATCGACGACCTGATTATCGGGGCAGAAGGTGCCGACCCCAACGGCGACTATTCTGGGCAGAGCTACGTGGTGTTTGGCAAGAGCACAGGATGGAGCGCCACTCTCAACCTCTCTAACCTCAACGGCGCTAACGGCTTCGCTATCAACGGCATCAAGGAAGGTGACTACTCAGGCCGCGTTTCTAGCAGTGCCGGAGATGTCAACTCAGACGGCATCGACGACCTGATTATCGGGGCAGAAGGTGCCTCCCCCAATGGCATCGCGTCAGGGCAGAGCTACGTGGTATTTGGCAAGAGCACAGAATGGAGCGCCACTCTCAACCTCTCTAACCTCAACGGTGCTAACGGCTTCGCTATCAACGGCATCAAGGAGTATGACTACTCAGGCTCCTCTGTCAGCAGTGCGGGAGATGTCAACTCAGACGGCATCGACGACCTGATTATCGGGGCAGAAGGTGCCGACCCCAACGCCTACTCTTCTGGGCAAAGCTATGTGTTGTTTGGCGGGACGAATATCGGCGGCACTCCTAAGCTCACAGGAACTCCCGGTGCAGACACTCTCCTCGGCACAATTGGCAACAATATCATCGACGGTAAAGCTGGTAACGATACCCTAACAGGCAACGGTGATTTAGATAAGTTTGTGATTCGCCCTGGCGATGGCAATGACATCATCACCGATTTTGATGGCGTAGGTAAAAGCAAAAAACCATCGCCAGATGGGATTGTTAACCCAGTCACAATTGTGATTCCTCAAGTAGACACGCTGAACTTTACAGGTAGTGGATTGACTGCTAAGAATCTGCAATTAACTCAAAATGCCAACAATCTAGAAGTCACTTTTGAAGATACAAGCAATACCAAAGTCATCCTGCAAAACTTTCAACTAGAAAACCTGGAAAATTTACCTGCGTCGGGTAGCGAACCAGCGCTCGGCAATATCCTGTTTGATAACCAGACCAACATCGTTGACAGTTTTGATGTCTTCGATGCCAACTCCACTCAAACTAACTTATTCAATAAAAACACAGTGACTTTCCTCAATGACCTTAACAATAACATCACAGGTTTTGACAACTCTGATGATGTGATTAATGGTCAGGGAGGTGATGACATCATCGATGGCAAGAGTGGCAACGATTATCTGCGTGGTGGCGCTGGCAATGATACCCTCATTGGTAGTGCAGGTAATAATACTCTTGTTGGCGGTGCTGGTGCTGATATATTCCTTTACAATACCAATGCTGCTTTTAACGGCTCTGTAATTGGTGTAGATATCATTAGTGACTTTAACAGTCTTGAAGGTGACAAGATTGTACTGGATAAGACTAGCTTTAATACAATTACTTCTGCTGCGGGAATAGGTTTTAGTAACACAAGTGATTTTGAAATCACTTCTTTTGCGGGGACTAGCATGGCGAAAATTGTCTATGACGCTGTGAGTGGACAATTGTTTTACAACCAAAATGGCAGCGCCGCTGGTTTTGGCAGTGGTGGTCTATTTGCAACTTTAACCAATGCGCCAACTCTGGCGGCATCTGATTTTGTGTTGCAAGCATAGTTCCGTTCAAAACACAAAACTACTAGCTCAGAACCTAGATATTGAATCCTTTACTAACACCTCTGGGCTATTTAGATAAACGAGTCATTTCAAACAATTGCTGGGCATTACTTCCTAAAAAAGCATCGAAAAGTACCTGCTTTCCAGATTCCACTTCTACTAGATAGCGCTGGGCAATTTCATAATAGGCGTAAGTCCAAGGGATTTGAATTTCTGCACCACTGTGATCATCTAACACTGTCACCATTTCCGTTACTGCTTGAGTTGCGGTTTGCCGCAAACCACAAGCAACATTTCCCTCTATCTCTGCTTTCATTGGTACACCCAGGTTAGCCAAAGCATTGGCGGTAGTATCAATATCTGGATATTCTGGGGTATTCTGTCCGTTAACGTAGCCTGTAAAGTGATTGACAGCATATCCGTGCAGCAATACCCAAGCCCCATACTGAGTAACCTGATTCACCTCTTCGACAACCGAACGCTGGGGAGGTAGCCAAGGGCGGGTGAAGACTTGCTGGAGTTGTTTGGCAATAGTTTCAAGGTTCCCGTCTTTTTGTAGAAGAGTAAGGGGTGAGGTCAGTTCGTCTGGGATTGAAGATACTGTTTTAAAGATGAGTTGGGCAATATTAGTAGGCAATTCATCGACAATCAACTCGCTGATAAACAACTTGGGTAAGTTAAATTCCTCTTGCTGCGGATGACGATAATGACGGGCGTACAAATGAGTTTGAGCAAAAGTATACTCTCCAGCCGCCACGTAACCCAAAGCTTCTGCAAGTTGCCCCAGGTGGTCAATTCCCAAGTTAAGTTGACTTTGTGGAGTATCTACTAATAAACGCAAAGACCGAAAGGCGAGGTGGTCGTTGGCGACAGTCCCACCAGCAGCAGTAATCATTTGCTGGTAAGTACGGGCATGATTTACCCTGGCGCTGTATTCTTGCCAAAGTAATTTCCATAAATTAAGGGCTATTTCAGGTTTCATAAAGTATTAGGGATTGGGGATTGGGCATGGGGCATTGGGTATTGGGCATGGGGCATTGGTTATTTCCTTCTCCCTTACTCCCCACTCCCTATGATTTTTTAAGAACTTACAGCTAATTTCAGGTAAATAGACCACGCGGTAGGGGCGCAAGGCCTTGCGCCCCTACAACAGATGTGGTTCAAATACATGAAAACTGCTGTAAAATCTCGCTGATAATCTCAAGGGCTATCTGAATTTGGTCGCTGTCGATAACTAGAGGGGGACAGAAACGAATTGCTGCTTTACCGCAACCTAGTAATAATAAACCCCGTAAAAAAGCTTCTTGAATAATGTGATCGCGCAATTTATGATCGAGATTACCCTGTTCATCCAATAAATCTACCGCTACCATCAAACCCTTACCTCGTGGCAACGATACTCTCCGAAATCTTTGATGCAACTGGGTAAGACTAGCTTGTAATAATTCTCCCATTTGGGTAGCGTTGGTCATCAAACCACTTTCTAGCAATCGCAGTGTGGCAATACCAGCAGCACAAGCTACGGGATTACCACCAAATGTGGTGGCGTGAGAACCGGGAGGCCAAGTCATCAACTCTGGTCTGGCAAGTATCGCTCCTAATGGCATACCACTGGCGATACCTTTAGCAGTAGTAATGATATCAGGCATCACACCCCAATGCTCGATCGCAAATAAGCGACCAGTCCGCCCCATCCCTGCTTGTACTTCATCCACTACCATCAGAATACCGTGGCGATCGCATATCTCCCGAATCCGCTGCAAAAAACCATCTTCGGGTACGATATACCCACCCTCTCCTTGAATCGCTTCGACAACGATCGCCGCTACTTCTTGCGGTGGTAAAATCGTCGTAAATAGCTGTTGTTCCAAGTAATCTAAGCTAGCGTGAGTGCCGTAGGGGATATGAGTCACCCCAGGAACTAAAGGCCCAAAATTAGCTCGTTGCACTGCTTTGGAACCAGTCAGAGACATTGCCCCATAAGTGCGTCCGTGAAATGCGCCTAAGAATGCTACGATTAGCGATCGCTTGGTGTAATATCGAGCTAGTTTGATTGCTCCTTCGTTGGATTCTGCCCCGGAATTGGTGAAAAATATCTTTGCAGGAAACGCAGTATCACTCTGTGGGTGGGGAAAGGGAGCGCGAATCGCTAATTGTTCCGCTAGTTCCACCATCGGCTCATAATAAAAATCTGTCCCTGACATGTGCAACAGACGCGCCGACTGTTCTTGAATTGCCTTGACGACTTCCGGGTGAGCGTGTCCAGTAGCGGTAACGGCAATACCTGCGGTCATATCCAGAAATACATTGCCATCCACATCTTCTACCATGCAGCCCTGACCGCGAGACACAACTAACGGGTAATCGCGGGTATAAGAAGGGGAAGTTACAGCGCGATCGCGTTGTACAATTGCTTGAGCGCGAGGCCCAGGTAAAGAAGTTACTAAACGGGGTATACGAGGTAAATTTAGTTTAATAGGAATACTTAACATAATTTTTTTCTATTTTTTAAAGATTACTGATGATTAAACGCTAAAGCTTGATTGCTTACAGTAGCATTTGATTCCATTGCTGTAATAATTACGTATTTACCGAAAAATCAGAGTACACGTCAGCGCTCAGGAAAAATACAGCTAATTTTTCCTGAATCTTCAGAAGTATTTAACGAAAAAGCTTGATGGTAAGCCGTTTCGTATTGTTTAAGACTCTTGCCCGTTTTTATAACACAACTTTTAGAAAATGTTCCCTACTCCCTATTCCCTATTCCCTCTATGGGAATAACCAACTTCCGCTATTGCTGTAGAACTGAAAGCGTCCAAAGCCAAGAAATTGACCGTGAGACTTTTCACCCACAGGGAATGCTGTAACACCCAATAAGTAAACACCAGAAAAGCTTGGATTACTCACAGGGCGGAGGGCGATTGTAATTGTCTGTCCTGGAGTTACAGGCGGGTCAAAGTTTACAGAAACCGTGCGTGTGTCGCGCTCGTTTGTGACTGGGCCTAGTTTCAGTTGTGTTTCTTTGCGAGCGCGTGTTCCGACAAATGCACGGGTATCATCAAGATTGTAGCGGATGTTTTCTGCTCCCTCTTTTTGGGCGATCGTTACCTTCTGGAGGGATTCTCCAGCATTTTCCGGCACATTGATGGTGAAATAGTAAGTTGCGCTCAAAACATTAACATCTTTGTAAGTAGTTGTCGCTTCAACAAGTTTCGGCGGTTGGACGAAATAGACTAGGCCATCTCTAAGCTGCACAGCTTGAGTCACCGGAAGCGTAACTTCTGCAATGCCTATTGCTAACGAGAGTGTTATTCCAAATAAAGTTGCAAGGCGCATGATTCAGATATAAAAAAACGCACTTATTCTCATTCTAGTTCCTTGGGAATCATTGACTTAGGAATGATAGAAGCTTGTTTTTCCCCAAACGAAGACTTTGTATACCACCAAGCCCAAGCAATTAAAACGGCTTGAAAAGGAAGTCTAACTACGTGTACCCAAGGTGAGTTTGGTATATGTTCTAGCTGAATGTGATTAACCGCCATATTGATATTGGCAGGGAAAACCGCAATAAAAAGAGCAATAAGTCCCCAAGCAGCAGCTTGACTTACAGGCGGAACTAATAACCCAATACCACCCAAAATTTCATAAAAGCCACTGAGATAAACTAATCCTAAAGGGTAAGGAAGTTGGGGTGGCATAATTTTGACATAAGGTTCTGGAATCACAAAGTGTGTCACTCCAACCACAATGATGGATATAGCAAGGATGACACGTAATATTTCCTTATACTTCTTCATAGTTTTTGCCTCATTATATACTTGCTCTATTACTTCAGTTTGACTGACGAATCTTAATCTGCATTGAGTCAATAGGAGTAAAAATCGACAAAATTTTCCAAAGTACTTACAAAAGCGATCGCAAGTATAAGTATAACTATCGCGCTATACCGTTTCTCGGTTAAGTGAGGTACAAGAACCCCACACCCAACCCCCTCCCCGCTGTTTCGTAAGAGTGGGGTATGATGTAACTTGCTATAATAATGCCAATAATAGTATAGTTTCCCCTAGTTTTAACTATGGGGAAACTCAGCGCGGGTTAAACCTTAGCTATCCGCTAACAGCACTCCTGAAGTTAAATCTAATTTTTCTCGAACTATTCCCTCATCTCTAAAGCCAACCAGCACAGCTGTTCCATCTTTGACGAAAAGTGGACGTTTGAGCAGCATTGCGTCGTGAGTGAATGCATCAACCCACTGTTCATCAGCCCAAGTCTTCTTTTCATCTCCTAAAGCGCGGTAGGATTGACCGCAGGTGTTTCGCATGGGAGCAAAACCCAAAGACTTTACCCAGTTTTGAATCATCTCACGAGTCGGCGGAGTATCTTTGGTGTTGATAAACTCATGGTTAATGTTGTTGTGTTGGAGCCACGTCAAAGCTTTTTTGCAAGTGCTGCAATTGGGAATTCCGTAGACTTGAATAGACATAAAAGAATTAAGCAACAATCTCTATATATAGACATAGCAGGTGGAACTTCTACTACCAATGCTCTTGTTTTTGAATCTCTACGACAGAATTTTAAGGGTAGCGATCGCTTTTAGCAATCGGTAATTCCAAGCATGGAACTCGTTGATCCATGATTCGAGGGTTCTGAAATACCAAGGAGTACTTTTACTAAAACTTTTATTCATAAAAAATATGAGCGATGCCTTTAGCCGACTTGCACCCTTCATCCAAGAATATATTTATCATCACCAGTGGACTGAATTACGTCCAGTTCAAATTGCCGCTTGTCAAGTTATATTTGACACTGATGCTCACTTGCTAGTTACTGCTGCAACTGCTGCTGGTAAAACAGAAGCAGCCTTTCTACCAGTTTTGACTCTATTACATGCCAACCCTGCTGCCACAATTGGCGCATTATATATTAGTCCAATCAAAGCTTTAATTAACGATCAATTTGAGCGTCTCAACGACTTACTCAAAGAAGCAGATATTCCAGTTTGGCACTGGCACGGCGATGTTTCACAAACTCGAAAAAACAAGCTTTTAAAGAATCCTCAAGGCATTCTCCAAATTACCCCAGAATCTCTAGAAAGTCTGTTAATTAACAAAAATAACGACTTACTTCGCTTATTTGGTGATTTAAGATTTGTGATCATTGATGAAATTCACGCCTTTATGGGTTCAGAACGCGGTTGTCAAATTATTTGCCAATTACAACGTTTAGCAAAGTTGACGCAAAAACAACCGCGTCGTATTGGTTTGTCGGCAACTCTTGGTGATTACTCAATAGCTGAAAATTGGCTGCGATCGGGAACAGATAAGCCAGTAATTACACCAAAAATTGACGGTATAAAACGCCAAATCAAAATAGCTGTAGAACATTTTTATATTACTGATGAAGTAGATGAATCAGAGGCGACAGCTGATGAACAATATATTTTCAACCTTAGCAAGTCTCGCAAATGTCTGATATTTGCTAATAATCGCACACGAACCGAATCTGTAATTGCATCTTTGCGACAAATTGCCACAGAACAAGGATTACCAGATATATATCATGTGCATCATGGGAGCATATCTGCTAGCTTGCGGCAAGCTGCTGAAAATGCGATGCGTGAACCCAACAATCCAGCTGTTACTGCCGCCACTCTGACTCTAGAATTAGGCATAGATATCGGTTATCTAGAGCGAGTGATTCAATTAGAATCACCCTTATCTGTAGCTAGCTTTTTACAGCGCTTGGGACGCAGTGGTAGAAGAGGTGAAGCTGCTGATATGCGTTTTGTATGCGCTGAAGAGAAGCCATTACCAGAAGCTTCTCTGCCAGAACAAATCCCCTGGCAACTTTTACAGTGTATTGCGATAATTCAACTTTATTTAGAGGAACAATGGATTGAACCAATCAGACCAATTAAATATCCTTTGAGTTTGCTTTATCACCAAACAATGAGTATTTTAACAGCAGCAGGGGAAATTTCAGCTAATGCCTTAGCTAAACAAATTTTTAGTCTGCCACCTTTTGCTGCGATTTCCCAAGAGGATTTACAACTATTACTACGCTATTTAATTGATATTGGTCATATTCAGCATACTGAACAAGGTAAATTAATCCTGGGTTTGGCAGGAGAAAAGGTGGTGAGAAAATTTCAGTTTTATGCTGTCTTTGCTGAACAGCAAGAATACATTGTTAAGCAAGGTTCAACAGAAATTGGCAGTATCGTTACGCCACTTCCTGTTGGTAATCAATTTGCTTTAGCTGGCAGAACTTGGGAAGTCGTAGAAGTTGACTTTCAAAAGAAGGCTATTTTTGTTAAGCAAGCTGAGGGTAAATCTAGTATTTATTGGCGTGGTGGTGGTGGGACTATTCATACCAAAGTTTTGCAACGAATGCAGCAAGTATTATTGGAAAATATTGAGTACAGTTACTTGCAAACAAATGCTTTGCAACGTTTACATCAAGTTCGCCAATTGGTGCAGCAAGTTGAATTAGATAAGCGGAATATTTTGCAACTGGAAAAAGGTAAATGCTGTATTTTTCCTTGGATGGGTACGGTTGCTTATCGCACCTTAGAAAGATTACTCAACTCGTACTGCCGAGAATCGTTGGAAATTACAAGTATTAGTGGAGTAAATCCCTATTATTTGACAATTAAATTAGGCAAGTATAAATTGAAATATCTTTATCGGGAGATTACTTCCTTGTGCGAAAAAAGAATTACATCAGAAGATTTAGTTAGGACTTCAGAAGCACCGAAAATTCAAAAATATGATGGTTTTATTCCTCATCCACTTTTATGGAAAGCTTTTGTTAATGATTATTTGGATATGACAGAACTGAAACAGCAAGTGGCATTGTGGAGAGAATAAAAAGATAATTTGAAATTATTTAAAATAAGCTATTTTTTAATTAGTTCCTGGAGCGAGCGCAAATCATAATTTAAGATTTTTCCGGTATTCAAAAGTTGATATCCGGCAAAAAATAAAGCAGATGCTGTCACAACAACTAAAAGATTAACTGACGCGAACACATTCCCAGTAAAAGTTATGACTACAATTCCTAGCGCTATCAAAACCCATCCTAAGTTAGGGTTTATTCGCTGCTGACAAAGGACGAAAATACCGGAAATACATAGTAATAAACCAGGAATACCAAAAAATATACCAACACGAATATTTGCAGTTAAAATGATGATGCCTGCAACCATCAAAGCAAAGCCTATATACCTGGTTGTTTGATTCACCGGAGTTTGTTTACTGTTCAGAGCAATTTGAGCCTGCATTTTTGTATAACTTGCAAGAGGAAGAAGATTTTGTTGAGATTGGATCTTATCTTGAAATATAAATGTAACTTTTTCTCCTTGACCAAGGTCTATTTTATCTCCTATATTTATTTGGCAGGGTGTTCTAGGTTCTAATCTAGTGTTGTTGACAAATGTCCCATTATAACTTCTTAAATCTTCAATAAAGTAATTATTTATATGGATTTGAATTCGTGCATGAATGCGAGAAACTACATCTACATCTGGCAAGTTAGAAACATCAATATCCGGCGGAATTTGGTCATTGGGTTTACCGATATGAAACACCGCAGTATTTGGTGGTAACTCAAAAGCAGTGTTGGTTTGGACATGAAAAAGCTCTAAACTCAGTCCTATAGCGTTGGATGTACTTAAATTTTGCATAGCTTTTAGTCAATAATTTCTCTAGACTTTTGATTCTTGCAAATTAGTAGACAATTTAAATCCGTTATGGCTTACCGATTCCCCCATCTGATGCAAAGGAATCTCAATCCAAACAAAACTCTATAGTAACGAGCCACGGTGCTACTAAGCACTTGTTCATAAAATTCAATTTAAATTATAGATAAGTAAGTCGGTGAGAATAATTCAAACTATATTAACTAATGTAAAAAATATTCAAATTATTTTGTACTGAGGGCTTCAGTCCTCAAAGTAGGGCTAAAGCCCTCACTACAAACCTTTAATTATTTACGTCGTCCTACTTAGTTGATCTTAGAGTACCGAACGACTAACTCACCTTAGTCCACATGAGCAGACTAAGGTCAGTTATCAGTTACGCATAACATGTGAGCAGAGGGCTATTTACATATTTTTTCTTAAACAAATGTCAAAGTACAGCTTTGTGTAAAATCGTGGTGTTTTTAAATGTAGAGTATTTTAAATTGGAATGTGAATCCAGAATTCTGTGCCTTTTCCTGGTTCTGATACACAATTCAAAATTCCACCATGTTTTTCTACTACAATTTGGTAGCTAATTGACAATCCTAGACCTGTTCCCTTTCCTACCTCTTTTGTGGTAAAAAATGGATCAAATAACCGCTTTTTAATGTCTTCTACCATTCCTAATCCGTTGTCAGCAATTCGGATGACAACAAATTTGCTCTCTAAAATTTCAGTATGAATTATAATTTGCGGTTTATGATTTGTTTTTATCCTGACCATTGATTCTTCTAATGCATCGATAGCATTAGTTAAAATATTCATAAATACTTGATTAAGCTGCCCAGGATAGCAATCAACTAAAGGCAAATCACCATATTCTTTAACTATAGATATATTTAAACCAATTCCATTATTTTTCCAACGGTGATGCAAAATTAATAATGTATTTTCAATTCCTTCATGAATGTCAACTAGTTTTTTGTCTGCTTCATCATGACGAGAAAAATTTCGCAATCCCAAAACAATTTCACGAATACGATTAGTACCCATATTCATCGAGGATAGGAGTTTAGAAAGATCGCTAGTAATGAATTCCAAATCAATTTTTTCAGCGAAATCTTCAATTTCTAGTTTCGCTTGGGGATAATGTTGCTGATAAAGGTGCAAGAGAGTTAACATCTCTTGAAAGTATTCGTTAGCATAGGTTAAGTTACCATGAATAAAACTAACTGGATTGTTAATTTCATGGGCCACTCCAGCGACTAATTGTCCTAAGCTAGACATTTTTTCATTCTGGATCAGTTGAGATTGAGTTTGTTGCAATTTATGCAAGGTTTCGGTGAGTTTTTCAGCTTGAGTTTGAGCCTCTAAAGTAGCAGCGCGACTTTGGGTATAAAGTTGTGCATGATCGATGGCGATCGCTAGTTGATCGCAAACAGCTTGTAGCAGGCTAATTTCACTGTTATTCCAAACGCGATCGCCACTACAATGACTGCACACAATTGCCCCAATCTCACCGGAATTACTCTTAACTGGTAGCATTAGTTGAGATGTGATCCCAAACTCAGTTAAAAGTTCTTGCATATCATAATCAAGTGATGATTTGCTATTAATATTTTCTATACAAATTAGCTCTTGAGAGAGAAGAGTTTGGGTTAAAAAAGTACTTTTTTGCAGTGGAATACTGCCTAACATACTTGCCAAGTTAGGGTTTCGCGCTTCATAGCTAATAGTCAGGCTTGGTTGAGATGGATGCGGTAAATAAGAAAGAAAGTAGCAACGGTCAATTTGTAATAAGCTGCGAATTTCATTCACAGCAGTTTCTAGAATCATATCTAGGTTAAGAGAACTGCGGATTTGGCTAGCTAAACGCAGTAATAAGGCTTCCCGACGACTGAAGAGTTCTTCTCGCGCCCAGATTCGGTCAATAGCTACAGCAATATTATTAGCAATCCAATTTAATAGGTTATGAGTTGGTTCGCTAAATAATTGCTTGCTAAATAAAGCGATTATACCGATTATTTGCTGCTCTACTATCAGAGGATAAGCAGAAAATCGAGAAATTGAAGATGTCGAATCAATAAGTTTGTCTGAATGATGAATTGATAGTTCTTCGTTAAAAATAGCTTGATGATTTTGAATCATTAAGCCAATAATATTATTGACTAAAGCGATATGCTCTGGGAAATCTTGGGTATCGCTCAAAGCACTACAAGTAATATCTGTGCAATGAACGCCAGCTTGCAATTGTAGCTGCCTTGTCTGGCGTTCAAATGTCCAAATACAAACAAAGCCGATATCAAGGTATTGGGAAATAGTATTTGTACAATTTTGCAGAATTTCTGGAAGTGTGCCACTTTGAGATAAAGCTAAACTGACTTCTGCACTCAATGCCGACAAGCGCGATCGCTCCAATAAAGCTAACTCTGAAAGCTTGCGCTGTGTAATATCTGTACGAATTGATACATATTGATAGGGTTTTCCATCTTGTCCCAACATTGGAGCGATCAAAGTATCTACCCAATAAAAAGTTCCATCCTTAGCTTTATTTTGAATTTCTCCTTTCCAGATTTTCCCTTGGACGATAGTTTTCCATAAGGTTGTAAAAAATTCTTTTGTGTGGTATCCAGAATTGATGATTCGATGATCTTGTCCTAGAAGTTCTTCTGGAGAATATTGAGAAACTTCACAAAATAGGTCATTGACATAGGTTATTCTTCCAGCTCTATCAGTAATAGCTACCAGTGAATGGGCATTTAAGGCAAATTTAAAAGCTTCTAATTCTTGGATAGAATTTTTTAATGCTATCTCATTCTCTTTGTTAAGAGTTATGTCACGAGCTACTGCATAAATCAACTTTTCTTCACTGAAACCAGTCGCATTCCACGATAGCCATTTGTAAGAACCATCCTGACAAAGATAGCGATTTTCAAAGCTAACTGCATCTACAGATTGTGTAATTTTTTGGGCTGCTACAATAGTGGATTCACGGTCTTCAGGGTGAATAAATTCGATAAAGGGTTTAGCAACAAGTTCATGAATTGACCAACCTAGTGTTTTTGTCCATACCGGATTTAAATACTTAAAATAACCATCAAAGTTAGCAATACACAATAAATCTATAGAGAGGTAGAAAAATCGAGAGTATTTTTCTTCAGATTTTTTATACTCAGATTTAACTAGTTTCATCAGTTTTTTAGGTATGAATCTTTTTGGAGGAAGCTTAAATAAGTTAGTACGTTTTTTCTGAAGTTTCACAACCATTTTGATAGGATATATCAATATAGAGAATCACCTAATTATCAGTTATGACGAAGACTGTTTCGCTTACGAATTAAAACGTAGTTAACTTAATGTAGATCCAATAAGTATCTACTAGTTTCTACTAAGTAAACTAGCTAGCGATGGACTTATTTCTCTACTAAATAAAGGTTTCCCTAAAAAGCTGTAAAGTAAACATTTATATTTTAAATTTAAGATAAGAAGTGTTACGTAAACTGAATTAATCTGAATTTTTATCTGTAATTGTCCTTAAGTAGCTAAGGCATTAGTACCGCAAAGCGTAATTCGTAGTTAAGAATTCTATTACGAATTACGTTAGCGTTAGCGAAGCGGCAGCCAGGTACGAGCGTCCGTAGGAGCGTCATTACAAATTATTTTAAGCAATACTCCCACGCTTTCTGGCTTCTTTGTAGGAAGTTCCCACGTTTTTCAAACCAGCTTTAATCATTTGTTGTTCGAGAAGAGCAAAGAAACGCGCTCTATCGCCACCTTTGACTACTGCTTGATTATGCGCTTCAGCGATCGCTACAGGATAACCATACCCTTTTTGAACTTGTGCTAACATCAGTCCCAGTGCTTGATCTAACATGGTTGCATTCTCTGCTACCCATGCCGGAACTTCGATTCGGGCGATTTCAGTGCCAACGTGGACATAGCAAAAGTAAATTGTTTGATCGCCGTAGAGTTCGAGAATGGGGGAATTGCTGCGCCACAAGGTACTACGTTGTCCTGGTTTGAGTCTGGTTGCCCAAACAGAAGTATCTCGCAACTGTTCAAAAATTTTACAAGGTACTTTTTCTAGCTGATTTGGGCAATGACTTTTACAGTCTGGCGCTGGATGGGGACAAGCTAATAACCGTAAAAAGTTCATGGTTTCGATGCTGCGAGAGGCGCTAAGATAGCCCATTAAAGGAATTTTCGCCTCACGCATCTGCTGCCAAGCTTCTAGGATGGGGGGTAAAATGCGATCGCGTGCATCCATCGGCAATTGTTCTAAAAACCAGTAAATTAGCGAACCATCTACCATTGCTAGCGCTGGCGTTTCCCCTTGTGCTGCATCACACGCAAGTTCTGCTAACACCGTTGTTTCTGAAGCAGTGCGGCGAAAACTCATCCATTCCTCAGTTCTAATTCCCCACTGCCGAGACATATATAAATCTTCTGGGCGGTAAAATACTTCTGGCAAACTATCGAGTAGCGGATGGCGATTTTGTCCGTAGTGCAAGACGACTCTGCCAATATTTAGCAGATAACAGTAAGCAATTTCGTGATGATTGGGGGCAATTTGGGAACCATCGGTAGCGATGACAGTATGAATTTTTGGCGGAACAGGGATATTAATGCAGGTTTCTAGTGGTTCTATTGGGGTAGCATTAGCAAAGAGAATGCGATCGCGCCATTTTTCCTGGCGATCGATTAAATCTTGTTGACACTCGTAAGCATTTTTTAAATGTTGTTGTGCCAGTTCTAAACGCTGACGACTGGCAGCAGCTTCTAAGGTAAGATGCTGACTTAAACCCTGCATTTGTCGCGCCAGTTTTGTTAGGTCAAGCATAAAAGTAAGTGCGATGTGAGGAGTGAATACTTATGAGTTATTATTTCACCTAAATTTACAAAACACATAGTTTGATTTATATAGATACGTCAATAAATTAAATATGCGTTATTCAAAACCCTAGTAGAGACGTAGCACTGCTACGTCTCTCTTTAACTAGATATTTAATAGATTAAAGCCAAGCTGAGAAATCCTTGGCAAACTGAGAAAGTGATAATAACTGAATTCGCGGATCATTTTGGGCAACTTCCCTTTCTGCTTGGGTATTATAGCCCCAGTCTGCAAGGAAAAGTTTCATATCCGCAAGGTCTGCTTGCTGTTGGACTAACTGTAATGCCTTGAGTCTATCTTCTACAAACCAGAGACTAACTGGCTTGTCTCCTGCTGACTGGATTAATTCTCGCAAAATATCATATTTTGGACGCTTGACTTCTTTCCCAAAAATTGCTTTCGGTGGTAAATTCACCCCTTCTTGTTGCAGCAACTGCTGCACAAAACGCCCTTCTTTAGTTGTCACAATGAATAGCTTAACTCCACTGTCAACAGTTAATTTGATTTTTTCTACTACACCCGGATAAAATCTATGCAGACTCAGCCAACCACCTAAATCCGTGGTAATCCATTGATCTCGCTGTTGATCTAGTTTCGCAGCAATTTCTTTTGCTTGTAGCTTGTCATCTAACAAAACTTGTGGGGCGATACTTGCCCATTCATGAAGAATCTTCTCATCAGCAATTCCATCTAACAAAGCTTTAATTAAAACGGGCATTTCCCAACCAGTTTCAATAACAGGGCGTAGACGATAGAATCTTAAAGCTAAATCATCTGGTGGTGTGTCATTAGTAGGAGACCAAATTTCACAGTAGGTACGCCATGCTACCTCAAAATATTCAATTAATCCGTCGCAAATCACTCCATCAAAGTCCAGGGCTAAAATTTTGGGACTACTTGTGGTCATTGGTTTGAGAATGAAACTGCTGTTGTCAGCTTACCCGACAAATTTAAATCATGCAGTAATTTTTGTTAGTCTTTTATAATTCATAAATTTGCTGAAAAAGTATGGTGGCATTGTTAAATTTGATTTTTTACTCGTAGGTTAACGAGGATCTACAGCAGGTTTGCGATCAACTAAACGAATTTGGTTTTGCTTGACTACTACAGTGATTAGTGGTATAGAGCGTTTAGCCGGACCATGAACAACTCGACCCTGAGAATTGTATTGAGAACCATGACAAGGACAAATAAAGTGATTCTTCTCAAGATCCCACTCGACTGTACATCCTAAAGAGTTGGGTGCAGATTGGACTGATAGCGTACTCAGCAATCTGTGGCCCGTCTTGAATAATCAGATAATCAACGCTACGATCTGGCAAGCCTTTTACCAGAATTGGAATTCCTGACTTTGCGGTTGCTAATAGTGCATTAGCCTCAATTTGCTTGCCATCTTCAGCCAGTGCCACCGATCCTGGAAGATAATTTTGACTAGCGTGAATTCTTTGGATAAAGTGAGCAAAGGGTTTCTAGGTCTATCTCACGACTTTGGCTGACTTTGGGAATATAGATATCCGATAGCTACTGATACAACTGTAGTACCTGGCATATAGGTTAAAAAATCCCGGCGCGTTTTTATCCTCGTTGGATTTTTGCCATTAGTAGAATAATATTCCATGATGATTCGATTTACCAAGAAAGGTCTACTAATATACTACGGTGGGATCGCATTAATATTAATGTACGTTTGTGTTTGCTATGGGTTAATTTTCATAAAATTTGCTTTTTTTAAGAGTTGCGCCTGAACTGTAGTTTTTAATTATTATTTATTCCTGGAGTATGAGGTTATTTATAAGCCTCAGAGCTAGGCTATAACCTAAGATATGTTCCTCACAAAATCTCTTCAAAATATATTCACAAACTCTCTCCAGAGAAAGAACTCTTTATACCTTTAATTTTTTAAGCTGTTGTTAGTCGAGTTCCATATTTAATAACTGAAAGCGCCATGAGTGAGAAAAATCAAGAAAATCAAATTAATCAACCAGTAACTGAAGATCGGGATTCTCGTGAGTTAGACGTGAACAAAGAAAATTTAACCGCGAATCCAGGAGATAGAATTTCTGATAAGCCTCAATCAATTGAAGAGAAGGCTAAACAGGCAGCGGTTGATGATGTACCAGACATTACAGGCGAGAGAATTTCAGTCCCAACTTACTTCGTTGTAGATGAACCCGACGGCGAAAAAAAGGCACTTCACCATGTTAAAGATGCTGAAGAGATTTCCGACGTAATTCGGCAAATGCGACTTGACGAAAATGGAAATCGAATTTGGTAGTAGTTGTTTATGGAAGACGCAGAGAGACGGAGAAGTTATCAAATACTTTCTCCGTTTTTTTGCATCTCCTACTCACTGGATCTTCTTTGTGCTTGTACAAATTCCTAGTCTGGATAAGCTTCAGCAAATGCCCGCACATACTTGAAGTTGTGAACCGGAAATCCTTCATCTCTGGAAAAGCTTTCTGCGAGTCATCTGTCAGACGATTAATAACTTTTGTGCCCCAACCATGCTGCTGTTAGCGATTAAGAATATCTCGAAATCATGGTTTCCATACTCAATGCCAGTATTTACACAAAAGCGAGTGCCAAAACTTCAACGTATTTTCATGTAAAATATTTTTTTGCGCTCAAAGAGCGATCGCAAGTGTTGGGATAATCAACACAATCCCATGTTTTGAATGAAGATTGCACTCAGAAAGTATACAAATAATTAGAACAATTGCCTAATTTGACAAAATAGGCTAATAGTCTTGGAATCAGATAAAAATGGATCTGTAACGCCGTGTGTAACTTTTACTCAAACCTAACCTCCCAGCCCCTTTCATTTGCTGATTGCAAAATAATCATCATTATATGCAGTTATCGCATTAACACGGATTTACTATAGCTTCACAGATGCGATTCTAAATGAGGGAATAAAGATGGATACCCCTGGTAAACACCAGGGGCTTTTTATTTGGCAGCTACGCCTTAAACGTCAACACCGGACTCAATCGCGCCACAACGTCTACCATTTCTGCTTCAACCTGCACATCAATCACAGACTGAATCGGTTTGTAGGCAGCAGGTGCTTCCTCAATTCGGCGTTCTTCACGCAGGGTGATGCAGTCTACCCCAGTTAATCCCAGTTCTGCTTCACTTTGAGATGCACCTTTACGACTGAGATCGAAGCGAGAACGAATTCTTCCCGCCCCATGTGACGCCGAATTACAAAATGCTGCATTGCCTCTACCTACCATCAGATAAGAATAAGCACCCATTGAACCAGGGATAATCACTGCTTGACCTAGATGGGCAGGACAAGCGCCCTTGCGTGTTACCCATCCTTCACCTTCTGCCAAGGTGATGTTATGGGGCAAGTCATAAACTAGAGGTGCTTCTACATCTTTGTATACTTCCCGCAAACGCAGACGTAGCAATTCTGCTAATAGCAGGCGATTGACAAAAGCATAGTTAGCAGCAGTGGCCTCAGCTTGCAGGTAACTAGCAACTAGTTCGGGGTGCGAATAAGTAGAGAGAGGAAAAATCTGAGAATCAGGATACTTCAAACCTTTTTGCCAAGTCGCCTTAGCTTTATCTCGCCACATTCCCCCAATAAACTTCCCCACGTTTCGAGAACCAGAGTGAATCATAAAAGCTAGCTGTCCCTTACGCACTCCCCAAGCGTGGGCAAGTAGGCGATTTTCAAACTTTATCAACCCGTTGCACTTCGACAAAATGATTACCGCCGCCAATGGTTGCCAGTCCGCCATCGCGTACTAGTCCAGTATCAGGAACCAATTCTTCAGGCGCTAGTTTCCAGTTACCATCCATTGAACCACCTAAGAAGATGCGTTCGCTCCTGGCGTTGGCGGAGCCATCGCTCTCTTGGGCAAGTTGCTGCAAATCAGATTTGACTACACTGCCTGTAGCCCGATCTAGCATGGCATCCAGCCAACCGGGAACACCGTATTGAAATAGAGCTTGCATTGCGTGAGCAGTCATCGTCACATCACGTGTACCGAAGAAGTAATCGCCCTTCATCCGTTCTACGAATTGGTCGCGCTTTGCCAGGAATTCCTCAATTGTCAAATCAACAACATGGAGGCGCATCCCACAATTGATGTCAGAACCGACAGCACCAGGAATGACCTGACCTACAGTTTCTATGACTGAACCAATGGCAACACCCGCATCACCTGGGTGAAAGTCAGGCGTAGCAGAGGCACGGCAAACGCATCCGCCTGACGGGTGGCGGACGCTTGCTAAATTTGCTAACTGCTTCAATGCTTTAGCTTCTACGGGAAAGTCTTCCGGTAGTAGTACTTCTGCTACAGGGGCATCAGGAGAATTAACTAAACGCACAGAATAAGTGCGATTTTTATAAGTTACATCTAAACCTTGCTGCTCTAAAGCACGCAGGAGACGTTTGAGATTTTTTGGCTGCATGAAAACTCCAAATAAGGTCTTAAAAAAGACCCTTTGTTGTGAAAAGATGAGGAGACTTGGGTTCAGCAGCCGCATCTCAATTAGTTCAGAGGATCATTTTCCCAAAATTGTGGGGAAAACAACAGGTTAATTCTGACTAAGGTGGTTATATATCCTTAATAACACACACTTTCATCGAATGACAAGTGTTTTGTAGTACGTTGTATTTTTGATGAGCAACGGTTACTCAGGCAAACCAAAGTTATAAAAAAATTTGAAGTTTAACGAAAAACTTTTAAAAATCTCTAGACTCTCCAGCCGGCTGGAGAGTCTAGGATAAATTCAAGGCGACTCTCAACCAGAAATTTCTGATGTGTGAGGGATACGTCTCAGTCATCCAGCTCGATCTGGCTAAGTTGTTCATTTTATCCCGTAAATCTATGACTCTCCAACTCACAGTTCCCAACATGGCTTGTTCTGCTTGTGCAAGCACCATCACCAAAACACTTCAGGCAGTCGATGCCAATGCTAGTGTTCAGGCCGATCCAACAACCAAGCTTGTCAGTGTAGAAACTCAGGCATCAGAAACAGCAATTAAGGAAGCATTGGCTGCTGCAGGTTATCCAGTTGCTTAATCTTTAAAAAAGAAAGGCAGGAGGCAGAAGGAATAATGCTCTGGAGCCTCCTGCCGCCTTAAGTCCCAATCAAAATTTATGATTTGGTGGCTTGGAATTAGATGGAGTTGAGAACAACAGATAATATATCTGCCTCCTGCCTCTTGCCTCCTGGCTCCTTCACGCTCCTCTCACACCAATCACAGGGGTTCATCTATTTATGGATACTCTCACACTCAAACTTCGAGGCATGAGTTGCGCTGCTTGCGCCAACAATATCGAAAAGGCAATTCGCTCTGTTTCTGGGGTAATTGACTGCAACGTTAACTTTGGAGCCGAACAAGCTACCATCAAGTACGATCGCTCTCTAGCGAATTTAGAGAAAATCCAAGCTGCGATCGCTGCTGCGGGATACTCTTCTGACTCACTCCAGGAAGAATTGCTCTTTGAAGAAGATGATGCTGAAAAAGCGAGTAGGCAAGCATTACAACGCCAACTCTCTCTCAAAGTAGTGGTGGGAGGTGTAATCAGCACTTTCCTACTTTTAGGATCGTTGCCCATGATGACTGGGCTAAATTTACCCTTAATTCCAAGTTTTCTTCAGAATCCTTGGGTGCAGTTAGTGCTGACAACACCCGTAATCTTTTGGTGTGGTGGATCTTTTTACCGGAATGGCTGGAAATCCCTCAAGCGCCATACGGCAACGATGGACACGTTAATTGCTTTAGGTACAAGTGCAGCCTATCTATATTCTTTGTTTGTCACCATTTTCCCAAGATTTTTTATTACTCAGGGCTTGATACCTCATATTTATTATGAAGTCGCCGCCATTGTCATTACCTTAATTTTGCTGGGGCGGTTGTTAGAAAATCGCGCTAGGGGACAAACTTCTGAAGCTATCCGCAAACTCATCGGACTGCAAGCTAGAGATGCCAGAGTTATCCGTGATGGTAGAGAAATTGATGTTCCCATCGCCGAAGTCAGAATCAACGATGTGATTTTAGTGCGTCCTGGTGAAAAGATTCCGGTGGATGGCGAAGTGATTGCAGGCGCTTCGACAGTAGATGAAGCGATGGTGACGGGTGAAAGTTTGCCAGTCAAAAAGCAGCCAGGAGATGAGGTGATTGGGGCGACGATTAACGGTGCGGGTGCATTTCAGTTTCGGGTGACACGAGTCGGAAATGATACATTTTTGGCTCAAATTGTCAAACTAGTGCAACAAGCACAAGGTTCTAAAGCACCAATTCAGCGTTTGGCAGATCAAGTGACAGGATGGTTTGTACCAGCTGTAATTGCGATCGCGATCGCTACTTTCGTGATTTGGTTTAATTTCACTGGCAACCTTACCCTCGCAACAATGACAACGGTGGGTGTACTGATTATCGCTTGTCCTTGTGCTTTGGGTTTAGCTACCCCCACATCTGTAATGGTGGGGACGGGCAAAGGTGCGGAAAATGGCATCTTGATTAAGGGTGCGGATAGCTTAGAACTAGCGCACAAAATTAAAACCATCGTTTTAGATAAAACCGGTACTTTGACTCAGGGTAAACCTACGGTTACAGACTTTGCAACTGTCAACGGCACAGCTAATGGTAATGAAACCCAGCTTTTACAAATAGCAGCAACGGTGGAACGCAATTCTGAGCATCCTTTAGCTGAAGCGGTTGTAAAATACGCCCAGTCTCAAGAAGTGAGTTTAATAGATGCAAAGAACTTCGTGGCTAATGCAGGTAGTGGTGTGCAAGCAGTTGTTTCAAATCAGCTTGTGCAAATTGGTACACAACGCTGGTTAGCAGAACTTGGAATTAACACCATGAGTCTCCAGCAATATAAAGATGCTTGGGAAGCGGCTGGTAAAACAGTCATTTTGATTGCTGTAGATGGCGAACTACAAGGAATAATGGGTATTGCCGATGCCCTCAAACCTTCGTCAGCAGCAGTGGTGAAAGCCTTACGGAAGTTAGGTTTAGAAGTAGTAATGCTTACCGGAGATAATCGTAAAACTGCTGATGCGATCGCTCTACAAGTTGGCATCCAGCGAATCTTTGCCGAAGTGCGTCCAGATCAGAAGGCGGCGATTATTCAAGCTTTGCAAGGGGAAATAGGGTACAGAGGGTCACAAAGAAAGAATTCTCATAAATTCTCACTCTTGACTCCTCACTCCTCACTCCTCACTCAGCACGGGCTAAACTTTAGCTATCCGCTAACAGCACGGGCTAAACGCCCCGCTACCGCTAATAGCACTCAGCACTCAATTGTCGCAATGGTAGGTGATGGGATAAATGATGCACCAGCGCTAGCACAGGCTGATGTGGGAATTGCCATTGGTACAGGAACAGATGTAGCGATCGCAGCTAGCGATATCACCCTAATTTCTGGAGATTTGCAAGGAATTGTGACAGCAATTCAACTTAGTCGCGCTACCATCAACAATATTAAGCAAAATCTCTTCTTTGCCTTTATTTACAATGTCATTGGTATTCCTATTGCGGCGGGAATTCTGTTCCCTATCTTTGGTTGGTTACTCAATCCAATTATCGCCGGGGCGGCGATGGCTCTTTCTTCGCTGTCTGTTGTTAGCAATGCCCTCAGATTGCGTAACTTTCAACCAAAAATTAGCTCATAATTGCAGGGTAATTTAGGAAATGTTCAGTCAAAAAACGCTTTGGGGAAGCCTGATAGCTTTAGTGCTTCTCACTGGAACATCAGGTATAACATTGGCAGAAATGCCAGCCCATTCATCAGAACAAACCAGCCAATTTCAACGTATTGAGCAACCTTTGGGCTTGAAAGTTGGTGTTGCGATCGCAGGTTTAGCTTTAATTGGACTAGAGTTGTGGTGGTTTCTTCTCTATAAAAGTCCTGATTCCTGATTGGTGTCAGTCCTGAGAGGTGTTTTGAATAATCGGACAAATTGTCTTCTCATAATGGTCGCTGATGTTCTTCCAGCCTGAAAGTAATCCTTTTATTTCAGAGCGTAAAGTTAAGAGCTGATCGATTTGGCGATCAATCTGCAAAACCTTCTCTTCAAGCTTTTCTTTGATTTCACCACAGGGAGTTTGCCCTTGGTCGTAAACCTGAAGAATATTTCCAATCTCTTCTAGGCTAAGACCAAGATTTTGCGCCCTTTTAATGAATGCTAGACGAGTTAGCACATCCAATGAAAACTGGCGAAAGCCTCCCTCTGTTCGTCTCAATGAATTGATTAAACCTAAACTCTCGTAATAACGAATTGTCCTGATGGGTATTCCAGTTAAATCTGTTACCTGACCAATTAAAAGCAGTTTTTTATCTTGAGTTAACATGGTAGATTTTCCTAACTCTTGTAATTATTATTACACATTTTGCTAAAGATCAAGTGCTTTGAGAGTTAAGCCAAATATTAGCATCAGTATTGAAACTTTTTATCTAATTAGAGATTTTACTAAGTTGTAAATTTTCAAATATCTATTCTAAATGGATATTTGGAATTTAGCTGATATTAAATTGGCATAATTTTGACATCTTTAATAATATTTGTTCAATATTTTACCTGATGATTTTTATCCATTTATTGGGTAGCTGTTTCTCATGGTACTGAAAGTAACTGTTTTTTTGAAGTTCCCATGTTACTTCTAGATCAACTGCTTCACTTCAAGTGAAACCATAAAAATGAATCTCAACTCGCAGACTTCTAGCTCAATCCGTAAACCTAAAATTTTCAATAATCCAGAGCGTTTTATTGAGGGATGGTATTGGGTAATACCCTCTCAAAATCTGCGGGTGGGTGAAGTAAAACCTGTCACGATTTTGGGTAGAGAATTAGTAATTTACCGTGGTAAAGATAAAAGAGTAGTTACCTTAGATGCCTACTGTCCACACATGGGCGCTCACCTTGCTGAAGGGAAAGTTGAGGGTAATGCACTACGTTGTTTTTTCCACCATTGGAAGTTTGATGCTGAGGGGATGTGTATTGATATCCCATGTTTAGATGTGCCGCCTTCCGTAAAGTTACAAACTTGGCCCACTGCTGAGAAGTATGGGATGATTTGGGTTTGGACTGGAGAAATACCACAACAACCTCTACCATTTGTTCCAGAGTTGGAACAGAAAGAGTGTGATGTAGCCATTCATTCCCACTTCTTGCTGAACTGTCACCCCAATGTGGTGATGATTAATGCGATTGATGCTCAACACCTCAATACAGTTCACCAATTGCCACTAGAAATTATTTTTGAAAGACACGAACTCAACGAGAATGCGATTATCTTCAGTAATACTACACCCATCAAAGACAATTTCTTTTTCATTAAGCTCATCCGTCTTTTCTACAAAAATGTTATAACTTACAGCATTTGCTATTGGTACGGTAGCATTGGCATTGTGACACTTGGCCCTGATTTTTTCCAAGTCCACATGATGGTTGCAGTTCGCCTCCACGAAGGGGGGAAAACTGAAGGTCAAGTTGTGTTGATGACTAAAAAACGTAAAGGAATTTTTGGTTGGTTATGCAATCGAGTTGTGCTATGGCTGACTAAGATTGCAGCTAAGTACTTTCTCATGGGTGACATCAAGATTCTTCAAACAATTCAGTTTGATTTGAAAACTCCTATTAAAGCAGATCACTCAATTATGCAGTTTATTAACCATGTTGAAAAACAGCAATCCCTAATGTGGGAGACTTGGAAAGAAGCGCGATCGCGCGATGTGGAGAGTAAGCCTAAGCGTGAGAGATGGCAAGATACAATGGGTAATGACTAATATCATGTCTATATGACAAGAATTCCGTCAGACTGCTGGGCCAAATAAACGCACATGATATCATAACTATTGTCAACAATCTTTGCAACACATGAATCGTTTGTAGGGGCGTATAGATGTACGCCTCTAGCAATGAATGTCTAGCAGATATTTGGCGAAATGGTATAACAATTAATAAAGGTTAAAAGTTCAACAAAGTTACTTTTAACTTTTAATCGATTTTTTACTGGACTACCAGATAAATAAAAAGAAGTGGCAAAGCCACTTCCTAATTCCCAGGTAGAACCTAAGTTATGAGTATAACGACTACAAAGAATTTAAATAGTATAAACAAACACCAATTAACTGAATATCTCTATTTTCCTTGTCTCTAGGTGAGTAAATCCTGATTTCCATGTACTAAATAACTGTATATTTACATAAATCTGATGATTGCAATCCAGACTCAATTTTATCCAGTTCATCGCTAAGATGTGCCAGTTTTGTCTGTTCATCAAGAAGCTACTGTTCTAATTGAAACTTAACTGCTTTACCAGCCTCAAAGCCTCAGTATGAGAACGTTGTCTTCATAGTTACTCTACGCCCTAGCAAGCAAACTAATGTTTAGTATATTACTACTCACTTGGATTCAATACAACGATAATTTCTGTAAGGCTAATTCCTAAAGGTTTCCAGTGGGGATTGCTGGAAGAAAAAGTACCATCCCCAGACACCGCTTGGTAGTCATTGGGGAACTTTTCAGAAGCATTAGGAGCCGTATCTACTCGTAAAATGAGTTTGCCTTGATAACGGGATAATTTACTAGTATCCAACAAAATCGTGCCACCGTAATCCCACGCCAATCCATAAAGTTTAAAATCACCTAATTTTCTACGTAATTCGCTCAAAGGGGTTCCAACACCGATACCTTCGCGGGTTTTCCAAGCTGAACCCAGGTTACGCACATCTAGGGGTTTGGTACGAGTATTATCACTCCAAACTACTAGCAGAGAGCGTCCCTGATTTAGATTTAACTGAGTAGCTGCAAAACTACCTATTCCTTCTGCACCAGAGATAGTTTTATCAACGAGATGGGATGCACCAAACAGTTTGACTAAATCCTGCTTGGTAGTTGTGCGTGTTATCGGCCCCACCCGTTCCCCAGGAACAATTAAGGTATCTTTTAAGGGTTGCAATTTAGCAACAGTAACTGGATGATTGATTTTTTGGGGTAGTGCAAAGGCTTGGTTGGCTGAATAATTTAGTAGTAAAGCTAAAGTCACTGTAGCAATACCTTTGATTGATGAATTCATCGATTCTATTTTGGGTAGCAAAATATGAGTGATAAGTACTTATAGTTTAACTACTACAATTTCCCAATCATAGATTCCCGATTATCCAAAAATTTTATTTCATCGCTCTAGTTGCGTTTAAAATTGCCAGCATTGCTACTCCAACATCAGCAAATACAGCTTCCCACATTGTCGCTATCCCTAAAATACCCAATCCAATAAATACACCTTTAATTGCTAACGCAAACCCAATATTCTGCCAAACAATTTTGCGGGTTTTTCTGGCGATTTGGATTGCTTCTGCCACTTTGGATGGTGCATCTGTCACGATTACAATATCCGCGGTTTCGATCGCTGCATCTGAGCCTAACCCGCCCATTGCCATACCAACATCTGCTCTAGCAATCACTGGTGCATCATTAATTCCATCCCCAACAAAGGCAACTTTACCATGCTTGCCAGCGGTGCTGAGTAACTTCTCAATGGCATTAACTTTTTCTTCAGGTAATAACTCTGCTTCGTAAGTATCTATGCCTAGCTGTTCAGCAATTCGAGAAGCGATCGCTTGATTATCTCCTGTCAACATTACTGTTCTCTCTACACCCATTCGCTTGAGTGCTTGAATAGCTTGTCTAGCATCTTCTTTGAGTTCATCAGCAATGACAATATATCCAGCATAAATATTATCCACTGCTAGATGAATAACTGTTCCCTCTAACTGGCAATTATCGTGAGAAATCTTCTCTCTATGCAATAGGCGATCGCTTCCTGCTATCACTACCCTATTTTGAACCTTGGCTTTAATTCCATAGCCTGCTATTTCTTCATAATCTCTGATCTCAAATTCATCGATTTTTCCACCATAAGCCTTGCAGATAGATTGAGCGATGGGATGATTTGAATGCGATTCTACTTTGGCAGCTAATCGCAGCACTTCTTGTTCATTCCAGCCATTTAATGGGACTATTTCTACTACTTTGAATACCCCTTTCGTTAACGTTCCAGTTTTATCAAAAACAACTGTATTAACTGCATTTAAAGTATCTAAAAAAGTAGAGCCTTTAACCAAAATACCACGTTTAGCTGCACCTCCCACACCTCCAAAGTAACCTAATGGAATACTGATAACGAGTCCACAGGGACAGGAGATAACTAGTAAAATTAGGGCACGATAAATCCATTCAGAAGAAGTAGCACCCGAAATGAATAAAGGAGGTAATATTGCAACTGCTAGAGATGTAAAAACTACTATTGGTGTATAATATCGGGCAAATTTAGTAATAAACTTTTCTGTTGCTGCTTTTTTGCTTTTGGCATTTTGCACCAAGTCTAAAATTTTGGCAATGGAAGATTCATCAAATAGTTTTGTGACTTTAATGACGAGCGCACCTATTTTATTAATCGTCCCAGCAAAAACTGTTTCTCCAATTTTTACCGTTCGTGGTACAGATTCTCCAGTTAATGCAGATGTATCAACTTGCGAATTACCATCTACAATTTCGCCATCTAAGGGAATCTTTTCTCCAGGCTTTACAACGATAATATCCCCAATCTTTACTGTTTCTGGCGATACTTTTTTCAGTTCTCCCTCTATTTGGATATTTGCATAGTCTGGGCGTATTTCCAATAATGATTTGATCGAATTACGGGAGCGACTGATGGCAATATCTTGAAACAATTCTCCAATTTTGTAAAATAACATGACTCCGACAGCTTCGGGTAATTTATGAATTGCGATCGCACCTAATGTTGCTACTGTCATCAAAAACGTTTCATCAAATACTCTACCTCTGACTATATTGCGCCCAGCAGTTTTTAAAACACTCCATCCACTTAATAAGTAAGCAGGAATGAAAAGCAGATATTCTCCTATTGAGTAGAATGTATTGTGTAGTTGATTTTCAAAAATTACACCAGGCGCATATAAACTTAAAATTGCTACCAAAGGCAATATCTCATTTTTCAGATTGAACTCTTCCCCGTGTTCATGATTGTGGTCATGGTTATGATTCTCATCATGATTGTGATTATGAACATGGTTATGATTCTCGTGATGGTCATGTTCACAGCTGCAACAATCTGAAGATTCTGAATGTACTTTCTGCTTCATTTTTTCTATGTAGGCTAGTAAACTAATTGAGATATGAGCCTTTTTTTTAATGTAATGAAAAAAAGAAATTTTTACAAGTTGATATTTTAAGAACGAGAATCTATCTCAAATTTATTGTTAATTACATACACCATCTTTTGATTAAAATTAAGATTTATAATCTTGTAAAGATAGCTATAGCGGCTTTCAATTGTATAAAATTATGTAAGATCCACCTTTTGTTCGTAGTGAGCGATTTATTGCTCTATATAAGAATTTAAAGGGCTACAGCTGCTAATTACTAGCTCTAATTTAATTAAGCTCTTATACTTACATCAAGCAAATAATAACCGTCTTGGGAATATACAGCGGATTGAAATTTGCTGAATTACATAACGTTACGTCTAAAAGCTAGACATCAAGCCTGTTTGATTGCTGAATTATGATGTAGTAAATAATTTCCGATTAAACTGGTGAAGAGATGGAACTTTCTTGGGTAACAAGTGTCTATCTAGCTATTCTCAGGGAAAATTCACTTGAAGTTTGAAAGTTAATCGAATACCCTAATCTAGTAGACAATTTTCTCAAGGAAATCTATGAACAAAAAAATTCTCCTAAATTTACTTTCCACTTCCTCAATTTTTGTGTCGATGATGTCTACGCTGGTGGCATTTCATCCTGCCCATGCTAGTGGTAGCATTACACAGAGATTACTGCACACACAAGACGGTCGTACCTGTATCACTAACCCACATGGTGGACAAGATTTTGTGTGCATTCGAGATTCAGAGAGAAAACGTCCGTATACCTCTACAAGTTCCTCAACTATTGTCACATCAGTATCAGATCGGAATATTGCCATGTTGAACTTTACTGAAGAGGAAAGTGACGCTGCAATTAGGGTATTTGGCTGCGACTGTCCATTATGTATAAATTCTTTGCGTCAGTTGCAGGGTACTGGAAACTTGGTGTACTAAGATTGAATAGCGCTGATAGCGACTATAACTTTTGTTAGATACACGTGATTAATCACGTATAAAAGATATACAAAACCAAAAAAGCATTTTTAACTACGTACCACTACTATTATTTGGCCAAATGTAAATTGATTGTTGGGGCGATTTGTAGGGGCAATTCATGAATTGCCCCTACAGCGTCTTTTTTTGTGTAAGTGTTGAGAGAAAAAGACGCACAGAAATTGCCACGTCCTATTTATTCAACCACCTCATTCACAGGGAATCTATCAATCAACTGCATCGCCCGATAGGCATTACGCTGGAAAGAGTCTTGCAAATGGGGAATGTGGGGTATCTGCGACAATAAATCCAAAGTCCGGCGTAAAATTCTCACTACATCGCCTTCATCCAAGGTAGTGTTCTCGCAGAGTTCCGTCCACTCCATTCCCAGCGCCCATTGTTCGACTATGGCAATTAACTCAAATTCCAACCATATAGGCAGCGCTACGTTATATCGCCGTTGTCGTTGGAACATTTGGTGGCGAATTCCCCGCAATTTTTTCAAGGCTTCTGCCACTTCATTACTAAGCTCAAAGTTAACCTTGCTATCTGGACGGGGCGTTTCCATCACCAAAGCTGCTGCTGCTGCTGCTAAATGGTGCGGATCTAAGTTGTCCAATTCACCACTAGCGAATACTAAACCCAGCCACAATTCATTTTCCCCGCGAATGGCGGCAGCGATTTGCCCTAATTTTGTGGGGACTAAGTTATCCAAAGCGTCAAAATGTTGCAGAATGGCGATTAAATTGAGAAATTCTTCCCAATGACGTTGTGACTGTTGCTCTATTTGCCCTTGCAACTGTTCGAGTTCGGCTTCTAGTTCGACATAGCGGGACCGGCGTTTGAAAAGCGTTGCAGCATTGCCTGATTGATGTAGGGGATGAGCCTCTAATTGCTCTTGAACAGCGGTAACGTGACTGAGTTGTTCTGCTACTTCTGGTGCTAGATGCAAAGACTCTATCGGATTGGGAATACGCACAGCGATCGCAAAGCTTTCTTCGTTACCACGGCGTGACTGTCCTGGCTTCAAAGGCATCTCTGGCGGTGGTAGTACATCAGGCGGCACTTCAATTCGCGGCAGCTCGGCATACAAATCGACTACATCCCCTGTCGTTGCCACATACCAACGGTTATCGTGTCCCAAGCATACCAAGTAAGGAGCTTGACCAGAACCAGGTGATTTTCCCACTAAAACTGCCGTTACCGGGGAAGACACCATGATATTTTTGCCCTTGAGACTCAACAGAGTTCCTGACACTGCAAAGCCCAACATCATCACCAATTCCTCTTGGCGGTCTGACTGTGCTTGCTCTTGCAAGGTTTTCAATATCTGGCGTTCCACCTTCAGGCGTTGCCGCAATTTTTCATAAACAGCCAGTTCATTTTCATTAACTGCGGCGATTTGTTCATGAAGTTGAGCTAATTGGGTTTGCAATTCGGCAATCTCATCGTATTCTGGCCGTAAATGCAAGGTTGCCATGTACTGCCCAAAACTGCGCTCTATCAGTTCCCTGGTTTGCTCTAGGGTATGGGTTTGCAGCAAGTTGAGTACCATGCCGTAACTGGGCGTAAACTGGCTTACTAGAGGGTCTGGCTTGGATGTTCCCAAATACGCGGCTTCTTTGGCTCCTTCAAAGGGAGTTTGAACTGTCACCACATGACCTTGTTTATCCATCCCCCGGCGGCCTGCTCGTCCCGCCATTTGCAAAAATTCGGAAGCGTTTAACAGGCGGTGTCCGGTGTCAGTCCGCTTGGAAAGGGTAGAAATTACCGTTGTCCGGGCGGGCATATTAATTCCCGCTGCTAGTGTCTCGGTAGCAAATACGACTTTAATCAGCCCTTGCTGAAATAGTTCTTCTACCAGTGCTTTCCAAGCAGGTAAAATCCCAGCGTGGTGGGCAGCAATTCCCCGATACAGGGGTGCAATTTGTCCAGAACGCCCTGCTTCAGGATTGCGAGCTAAAAAGTCATCAATTTGTTCGCGTAAAATTTGGGACTCTTCATTATTTACCAGCCATAAATCACCAACTTCCGCCACTGCTTTATCACATCCCCGGCGGCTGAAGATAAAGTAAATTGCTGGGAGCATATCGCGTTGCTCTAACTGGCTCAAGGTATAAATTATGCCTGGAGCTTCAGGTCTGCCATTTCTCCCCCGATCCCTTTCTCCCCCTTTCCCCTTTTTCTTCTGAAGCCGGGGATTGATTTTGGTTTTGCTATCATTCAGTAGGGGAAATAACCCTTTAGGATTGCAAAAGTGAAATTCTAAGGGGACTGGGCGAAAATCGGAGTAAATCAGGTCTGTTGGGCCGTGAACGCGATTTAGCCAATCAGTAAGTTGATCGCTATTGGCAACCGTTGCTGAGAGGGCTGCCAGTTGCACTTCACGGGGACAATAGATGATTGATTCTTCCCAAACTGTACCGCGCTGGCGATCGTTCATGTAGTGACATTCATCAAGTATCACTGCTTCAACGTCTACTAATGAGATGCCGACTTGCCCAATCGGTGTGCCATAGAGCATATTTCGGAAAATTTCTGTGGTCATCACCAAAATCGGTGCATCCCTGTGAATGGAAGCATCTCCAGTTAACAGTCCGACTCGATCAAACCCGAATTTTTCTCGAAAGTCACGTAATTTTTGATTCGACAGCGCCTTCAAGGGAGTAGTATAAAACACACGTTTTCCTCGCGCTAGGGCGCGATAAATGGCGTATTCCCCGACTAATGTTTTGCCCGAACCTGTGGGGGCACATACGACTACGGAGCGCCCAGCGTTCAGGGACGCGATCGCTTCTTTTTGAAACTGATCCAGTTCAAAGGGAAATATAAACCCTAAGTCAAGTTCTGGAGACGGTGCAGGATAATTCACTCAATCACATTTGCAACCAGATTGTTTACTATACTAACGAGTCTTTTGTCAACTTCGTTATTGGTCATTTGTCATTGGTCATTAGTCATTAGTTTTTCACAATTGGACTTTGGACAAATAACAAAGGACTCTTGATTATTTTCCCAGCTCTTGCGATCGCTCTGTGGCAGCTTTGACTGCTTCAATTAAAGCGGAACGAAATCCTGCCTGTTCTAGCTTGGCAATTCCCGCAATGGTTGTACCGCCGGGACTGGTAACACGATCTTTGAGTTCTGCTGGGTGCATTTTGGTTTCCTGCAACAGTTTCGCTGTTCCCAGTACGGTTTGCAAGGCTAGTTGATTGGCAATTACTCTAGGTAAACCTGCGGCTACTCCGCCATCTGCAAGTGCTTCTACCACGAGCGCCACGTAAGCCGGGCCGCTACCAGATAGCCCTGTAACTGCATCCATCAGCGCTTCTGACACTTCCACTACTTCGCCCACAGCAGAAAAAACTTGCTGTGCTATTTGGTAATGCTTGGCATTGGTATATGCACCTAAACAAATCGCGGTAACTCCTGCTCCCACTGTTGCCGGGGTGTTGGGCATTGCTCTAATCACTGGCAATTGCATAAATGCTGCTTCTAGCTGACTTAAGGGCACACCCGCCAAAATAGAAATGATTAGAGGTGAATGTTCTCTATTAAGAATATCAATATCTGCTAATTCTTGAGCGATCGCACTAAATACCTGCGGTTTCACTGCCAAAAATAGAACTTCTTTTGCTTCGGTGAAAACCTGGCTATTATCTGTCGTCACAGCAACACCGTATTGCTGTTTTAAAAAATCTAAGCGTGAAGATAGCGGTTCGCTAACTATGACTTCTGATGATTGATAAATTCCACGCGCGATAAGGCGGGATAAGAGTGCTTCTCCCATTACCCCACCACCAATTAAGCCAAATTTTATAGTCATTGGTCATTAGTCATTGGTCATTAGTCATTAGTCGTTTGTCATTTGTCACTACGATCAAAACCCAGGACAAATGACAAAGGACAAACGACTAAAAACTAATTTAACTTTATTGTGCCATGCGGTTAGTTTCGTTGCCCCAGGTTTGATTTGGAGTACCTGTTGTCGGACGAGAAGGACGTACTGGTGGTTGTGGTACTTCATGAAGAACGCCACCTTGGGTACTAACTTGGACACAGCTTGGTGTAAACAAAAAGATGCTTTCACCAATGCGCTCTTGATGTCCATCTAGTGCGTAAGTACCACCTGCAACAAAATCTACTGCTCGTTGAGCTTGATCGGGGTCCATGATTGTCAGATTTAATACCACTGACTTGCGTTCTCGCAACGCTTGAATTGCCTGGGGCATTTCTTCAAAGGTGCGTGGTTCGAGTACTAAAACTTCCGAAATTCCGTTAATTGCTCCTGGCATACCAATCACATTCCCCATTGGCTTTTGACCTGCTGTCATATCATCTCCCATTGTAGGCACTGGTTCCCGCCAGCGTCGATTTTGAGCGGCTGTACTCTCTTGTGGTGCTGGTTGGGGATTTTCTTGTTGATACAGATTTTGGTAATTATTATCTGTTTCTGGTTCTTCTTCGTAATACTCGTATTCTACTTGCTCATTTAGACCCACAAAGTCTCTGAGTTTGGAAAAAATGTTGTTCATTGCGTGTGTACTCTCCTGGTGCGAATAGCCAGTATTGACTTGGCTGAGGATTGATTGAGCTAGGAGCGATGCCTATATCAGTGGATACTTCAGCAACTGTATTGCTAGTTGTAGCCCATACTACGGGTTTTGGCGATGAACCGACGCTTATTGGAAAGGTCTGTGCATCGCCTAAACATAATAATGAGTCAAGATTATATCCTACGGTTTATCCGAAGGAAACTTCTTTATACCCCATTTTCTCTTGGCGATTGCTCTTGTCAATACTATATCCTTTGTTTCAGATTGCACCAGTCTGTTACAAAATTCTTGTCATCAAATCCTTAGCTTCGATTAATACTGCCCTACAAGGCTGATGATTAATCGGTTAAGAGCGATCGCCAAACAAGATTGTTCCTAATCGCACCATCGTTGCGCCTGCTTGCACTGCCAGTTCGTAGTCGCCTGACATACCCATAGATAGGTGCTGCATTTTTATATTCGACCAGTTTTGCTCCTGGATTTCTTTGGCTAGCTGACAATTGAGATTAAACACATTGAGAATTTCGGAATCATTTAATCCTGAAGGCGGAATTGTCATCAAACCTTGAATTTGTAAATTTTTGTATTGATTGAGTATGGGTAAATCAGCCAAAAGTTCTGGCACACTCCAACCAGACTTATTGGGATCGGGGAGAATTTTCACTTGCAGGCAAGCCTGGGGACTCACTCCTAGCTGTTGCGCCAATTGGTCTAAGCGCTGTGCCAGCTTCAAATTATCCACGGAGTGAATCCAAGGGAAATGCTCGATGGCTTTTTTGGCTTTATTGCTTTGCAAATGTCCAATAAAGTGCCAGGTAATATCCGGTAAGTCTTGCAACTCGGCTTGTTTGCTGGCAGCTTCTTGGATACGACTTTCCCCAAAATCACGAATTCCTGCGTTGTATGCAGACCGAATGGCCTGGGCAGAAACTTGCTTGCTAACAGCAATCAATTTGACTGAAGTTGGCAGGGAGGAACGAATAGTAACAATACGTTCGGAAATCGAACTGTTCATTGGAAGGTGCGCTGGAAAACACTCTGAAGCTGATCGTACTCCTGAGAATGCCCACTGCGCCGCAGGGTACGTAAGCGATTTTCCAACATCATTCTCGCCTCAGTACGTCCTAGAGACTGGAATTTAACACCTTTAACGTCATTTGCCACCAAAAAAAATAAGCGCTGGGCATAAAGTGTGGTGAACAAATCCTGGTTCTCATCAACCATACAGATTTTGTAGAGTAAACCCCAAGTTGGATGGTTTATGTAAGTTTCTGCGTTTTCTGGATTCATTTAAGAGTCAAGGTGTAGTCAAGGTGGAAGTATATATATCTTTTCGCAGTGAATTCCAAACATTCAGACGATAATACCAACATTCGTCAGAATATTTGGTTAAGATGCGAAACTGCGGTTACGAAGACCTTGATCTAGTTCCTAATGGGCAGATGAAGCTAGTGGTAGTGAAGCGCAATGGTACAACAGAAGCCGCGAAGCGTAGATTCAAAGAGTAGAGGCTGTTCGACAAATATCACCATCTGCTTTGGTGACTTCAATTTACTAATCTGTAGGGACAAGGCACAAAATATTCCTGATCCTCTGGTTGAAAGTTCGACGTGGGAAGGAAAAACACCCTTTGAAGTTCCCAACAGCAACAGCGAATTTTTCAACTTCTTTCCATACTGCCACAACTGTCGCCCAATGGCACAAAATTGGGGACTGGGGGCTGGGTACTGGAAAGAAAACTATCTTTTATTATTAAACTTCTTACAAAAGTCCCTAACACCCTACCCCCAACTCCTCCTCGCAGGCCTGCGGTGTATTGCTCATTGGTGTCAACTTAAGCTAAAACTCCTTTAAAACCTCGTTTCCAGCCTCTGGCGGGAGATGCACCTCATTGCGGCTCTGCCGCAAGTCAAGAGGCAGAGCCTCTTATAGGCATTCCCAGTCGGAGACTGGGAACGAGACAGTTTTATGCAAAAGGTCTATTGATTATCTAGCATTTTCAGTGGTGCAATATTTATGCCTGAGCGTTGTGCAGAGATTCATAGGGGAATCGGTAAAAAATATTGAGATTAGTTTGTATTGTTCGCATAACCCTGGTTCATACCAAAAATCTACGCTAAATGGTAGGGGATCAATTTTATGGCTGGGTAGCTGTTTAATTTCCCACACCACATCGTTACATATCGCTCAATACGTTTCAATTAAGGCTTAACTCTCAAAGTCAATTTTTGAACGTAGACGCAAAGCTGCTTACCGCAAGCTACCACAGAGGCATAGAGAAAATCGAGAGAAGAAGAATGTTTTACTTCTGACTCCTGAATTCTAACCGGAGGCGGAGCATCTCCGCCTCCGCTCCTGAATTCTGCTGTATTACCTCTTACCATTTTCTCGGTGCAAAATTAAACCTGAGTTCCTATAGCTAGCCGTATTCCCCAGAATAAAATTAAAGTTGCGATCGCCAGCCAGTCACGCCCTTTTAATCGTAAGTCGTGCCACTGGACTCGATGCTCATTGGGACTGGTAAAACCCCGTACCATCATTGCATTCGCCATTTGATCGGCTCGTAAGAGCAGATTTTCCAAAAGTCTCTCTGCTACTGTCATCCAAACCTTGAATGCTCCTTTTAATCCCAGCTTTTTCCAATTAATTGCCCTTGTCATCACGGAGCGAAATAAATTTTGCACTTCTTCTAAAACCAGGGGAATAAAGCGCAAGGACAAGGTTAAAGTTAAAGTAATTTCTGTAACGGGCAACTTGAAGCGTCGCAAGGGTTGCATTAAGCTTTCTATCCCAGATGTGATTTCTTCTGGTGCGGTTGTCAGTAGATAGAGGTTGGTGCTGTAAATCACGGTAAAGATAAGTGTACTCAGGCGTACTGCCAAACTTAAGGAGTAACGAGTCACTTTAACCGGGCCTTTGTGAAATAGCACGTAGCTGTATTCTTTTTTCTCAGCTGCTGGCTCTTGAAGAAGATTATTGGAATTTGCTGGCTGGGTTAAGATTTGTTCATTAGCTGGCAGACGTGATTGATAATCTACACCCAGTCCATCAGGACTGATGGCTGCGATCGCTAAGACAAAAAACGATAGCATTAATAGCCAACCCATTTGCTGCTGCCATACTCGTCGAGGAATTCTCGCAATCAAGGTGGCAACAATCAATATTACCACCAACAGCACCCGCCAAAAGTTATTAGCCAAAACATAGCTTGTTAAAAAGCTCATCAACCAGGCGAACTTGACTCGCGGATCGATTTTATGCAGCCAAGTTTGGGGTTGTTCTAAATAAAGTCCAAGTGGCAGCGATCGCAATAAATCCATTTTAGAGTTACGAGTGAGGAATGAGGAGTTAGGAGTTTTGACTTTAACTCATAACTCTTGTACAGACGCGATTAATCGCGTCTCTACTCCTAACTTATTTTGACGCGAGTTGCTCTATTAAGATTACCACTTTCAGCATCACGAACTTTTTTGCTTCGCCACAGTAAAATAATTGGCGTGCCTTTAAATCCTAGCTGTTGACGAAATTGCCGTTCAATGTAGCGGCGGTAGTTGTCGTTGAAGCGTTTGGAGTCGTTGACAAATAGGGCGATCGTTGGTGGTTGGCTACTTACTTGTGTACCATAATAAATCTTACCCTGACGCCCACCACGAGACGCTGGGGGTGAATGCCAACTGACGGCATCTGTTAAAACTTCATTAATTACTGATGTGCTGACACGGCGTTTGTGTGATTCAGCGGCCGTTTTCACCAATTCTAAAATCTTTTCTACCCGTTGTCCTGACAAGGCACTCACAAAGATTGTTTCTGCCCATTCGGTAAAATGTAACCGTGATTGCAGAGTTTTTTCGTAGTCGTAGATTGTGTAAGAGTCTTTTTCGACAGCATCCCACTTATTAACGACAATGATGCAAGCTCGACCTTCTTCGATAATCCGCCCAGCTAATTTTTGGTCTTGCTCGGTGACTCCATCTACGGCATCTATTACTAATAAAACCACGTCAGCGCGGCGAATCGCTTTGAAAGCACGGTTAATACTAAAAAATTCTGTACCGTATTCGATGTGTTTCTTTTTGCGAATACCGGCGGTATCAATCAAACGGTAGGTTTGTCCGGCTCGTTCAATGACAGTATCAATAGCATCGCGGGTAGTGCCGGAAATGGGGCTGACAATTGCCCTTTCTTCCCCAACAAAAGAATTGAGTAAGCTCGATTTGCCCACATTTGGGCGTCCCACAATTGCTACTTTGATTTCATTAGTTTCTGGAATGTCTTCAATAGCAGGGATGTGATTAACTAACTCGTCGAGTAACTCTCCTGTGCCACTGCCATGAATCGCGGAGATAGGGTAAGGTTCGCCCAATCCCAATTCCCAAAATTCAGCAGCTTGCATTAAGCCTTGTTCTGGCGATTCACATTTATTTACAGCTAGTAGTACAGGTACGGTTTGTTGGCGCATCCATTCGGCGATTTCTAAATCTGCCGATGTGGGGCCTGTTTGACCATCGACGACAAAAATAGCGCCACACGCTTCTGCAAGGGCTGTCATTGCCTGTTGGCGAATCAGTGGTAAAAATTCGGTATCATCATTAAAAACTAAACCACCGGTGTCTACCACTAAAAATTCGCGGCCATTCCAGAAAGCTGGTAAATAAGTGCGATCGCGTGTCACTCCCGGTTCATCATGGACAATCGCCGTTTGTTCCCCGGCGAGTCGATTAACCAGGGTGGATTTGCCCACATTTGGGCGTCCGATAATTGCAACAATTGGCAGTGCCATAAAACCAGGGTAAGTGAGAGGTGTAGTATATCACGTCCTTACATTTTACTCACTTTAAACTTGAAGTTTTAATAATTTCCCAATCATCTGAAGCGATGTCTACGATGGGCTGTTTGCTAATGCCATACTTTTAAAAATAAAAAAGGTAGGATTTCCTACCTTTTACCCAAAAAAAGCATTTTGTAACCAAATACCAAATTAAATATCACACATGCTTTTGACGTGTCTATTGCAAACTTATGACGAAGGTGTGACGCTTAATTTGTAGCTGATTTCGCGATTACTCCCAGTTGCAATCCAGCCGGATAGCTACCTTCTTCCTTGATGCGCTTAATTTCAGCATCGCTTATCTGCAAATTTAACTTTTGTGCCAGCGATCGCACAATATCCCCCCGATCAATTACACCAGCTACGGCACCAGCGGGAGAAAGTACGGTAATTCTAGGTAACTGCTCATTTTCTAATTTGTTAATTACCTCAGCTATTGATGTTGATTCTGCAACGGTAGGTATTTCTGTCAGCGGATGCACTATCCTGTGTAAAGTTTCGGTTTCCCATTCACTCCTTTGGGTTAAACGAAAATCGTCAATGGAAACTAGACCCCGATAACGTCCATCAGAAGCAGCAAAATAAACCTGTGAGGGAGTAGTTTCTAAGAGGTATAAATCGGCAAAGGAACGCAATGTCTGGTCAGCATCAATTACACGAAAGTCACGAGTCATCGCATCGGCCGCCACCACCTTGAGTAGGCTTTCTTGCAATGTAGTCATGTTGTCATAGGTGTTAGCGTTGCGGACAGCAAACCAACCTAACAGCGCAATCCACAAACCAACTACTAACTCTTTGGTAACAAAATCTACAATAAATCCGAGAGCGATCGCACTATAACCCAATATTTGTCCTGCCTTTGCAGCCCAGTGTACGGCTTGAAAACGATTACCTGTGATTTGCCACAGTGCTGCTTTTAACACTTGCCCCCCATCTAGAGGTAAGCCGGGAATCAGGTTAAATAGAGCTACTACTAAGTTAATTCTCGCCAAATCTCCGACCATGACACTGAGGGGATTAGTATCAGGTATCGCAAAAGCTGCCAGACGGAGCAGGACAAATAGTATGATACTCACCAAAGGACCAGCGATCGCTACTTGAAAGGCTTTGAAAGGAGTTTTAGATTCTTCTTCAATGGCAGCAATCCCGCCAAACATAAATAGGGTAATTGAATTAACTCTAATGCCTTGCGATCGGGCTACCAAGCTATGACCCAACTCATGCAATAGCACCGAACCAAAAAGCAGCAGTGCCATAACTATTCCAGCACTCCAAGCTATAACACTTCCCCACTCCTGGTAAGCTACCCCAAAATTCAGGGTTGCTAACCCTAAAATCACAAACCATAAGGGGTCTAAAAACAGGGGAATTCCAAATAATGACCCAACTCTCCAATTTGTTTGCATTACACTGCCCTAAAACTAGATATCGCCAGTATTTTTTATACTTATTTACTACGCATATTCGTATACACATCTATATTGAGCATCAATTCGGTAGTAACAAGTGACGAAATGCTCTTATTTCTAGAATAGACAATTAATGCCTATGAGCAAAACTCTGGAATTGGGAATTGGGATGGGGCAAAACAGTTCAGTGTTCCGAGTGCTGAGTAGGAAATCTCACTTCTTTACTCAGCATTCAGCACTCAGTACTCATAACTGGGCACTATTGAGGGGAATTGGGCATGGGTCATAAGTTATTTCTTCCTACTCCCCCTGCCCAAAATCATTTTTAGGAGTTTTGCATTGATAGCAGGGTTACTTGTAACCCTTCTGTAATTACAAAACTACAGGCGACCGATGTTAGTCAATCCTAAAACGATGCCAACGCCAATAATATGACCAAAAGCCATCGCTGCAACGAATGTTGGAATACTAATCGGCAGGATGGGGAACTTGGGGCCAACTAGGGGTTTTTCAATCCTAGTACTTAGTAAAAGAACTACTAAGCTACTGATGCTGATGATGATGCCTACTATAGGATTCCACGCAGGTGTTGCGGGAACAGTTGCAGCTGCTGCTAATAAAATAGAGGAAATCAAGCTTTTATCTCCTGAATGGAAAAGTTAATGTAGACCTACAAGATTATAAAATTACAAGGCCCAAAAATTTTTTAGATAGTTTAGACTTTTCAGATGATTAGTTTAAATTTGTTAAATATTCATGCGCGTTAAGATTTGCGGCATTACTCAACCACAGCAGTCTATAGCGATCGCCTCTCTAGGCGCAACGGCACTAGGATTTATTTGTGTGCCAAATTCACCTCGTTACGTAACTACATCCCAAATTCGGGCAGCAGTGGCAGAACTCCCAGAAAATATTGACACAATTGGGGTTTTTGCCAACGCCAGTATCCTTGAAATCAGTCAGGTAGTTGCTGATTCTGGGTTGACTGGTGCGCAATTACACGGAGATGAATCACCAAATTTTTGCTACCAACTACGTCAAGCTTTACCCCACATCGAAATTATTAAAGCATTGAGAATTCGTAGTCTTGAGCATCTTGATACAGCGGTTGATTACACAAAATATGTAGATACGTTGCTACTTGACGCCTACCATCCGCAACAACTGGGTGGTACAGGCAAAACTTTAGATTGGACGATGCTAAAACAATTTAGCCCTAGTTGTCCTTGGCTTTTAGCAGGGGGACTAACAGCCGATAATATTGTGGAAGCCTTAAATCAGGTTAATCCTAACGGCGTTGATTTATCTAGTGGTGTGGAACGGACGCCAGGAGATAAGGATTTAGATAAAGTAGCCAAGTTGTTTGAGAAATTGGGGGGTAGGGGGTAGGGGAAGATGAGGCAGATGATGCAGTAAGTCTTTCCCCTCTGCCCCATGCCCCATGCCCCATGCCCCATGCCCCATGCCCCATGCCCCATGCCCTATGCCCCATGCCTTAAAAGAACGCTGGTTGGTGGCGAATTAAGTTAAAAAATTCTTCGCGGGTTTTGTGTTCCTCTTGGAACACACCAACCATTGCGCTAGTGACAGTCCAGGAACCTGGTTTCTGAACGCCACGCATTACCATGCACATGTGGCTAGCTTCCATCACTACAGCAACGCCTTGAGGTTCTAGAATGGTCTGGATTGCTTCGGCAATTTGACGAGTTAACCTCTCTTGTACTTGTAAGCGACGGGAATACATCTCAACAATCCGGGCCAGCTTACTCAGTCCGACAACTTTTTGGTTGGGAATATAAGCAACGTGCGCTCTACCCATAAATGGCAGCATGTGGTGTTCGCACAAACTAAAGAAATTAATATCTCTAACAAGTACCATCTCGCTATGCCCTTCATCAAAGATGGCATCGTTAACGAGTTCTTCAAGAGATTGGTTGTAGCCACTGGTAAGAAACCGCATTGCTTCGGCTACTCGTTTGGGTGTTTTCAGGAGTCCTTCGCGTTCGGGGTCTTCGCCAACTCCCAATATTAGTGTCCGCACGGCGTCCTTCATTTCCTCCATCTGTTCCTCTTTTGGCGGGAACACATCCGGTTGTCGCCCGTTATTAGTATTGCGATCGGGTCTGGGAGTTATGGCTTCTGCCAAGTCGGGAATCAGAGGCGATTGAGAGCAATTGGAACCGTTGGAACTAGCAATAGTCATGATTCAGTCTTGGTTATGGTTTAGTCATTAGTCATTAGTAATTAGTCATTAGTCATTTGTAAAAGACAAAGGACAAAAGATCAAGGACTAATTAGAGTGCCCCAGCGCTGGGCATCAGGGTCAATTCATCAATCACTGCCTGTTGTGGTAACAGAACTGTGTAGAGAATTGACTGAGCCACAATTTCCGGGGTTAACATTTTAGAACGGTCTAAGTTGACATGGACTGTTTCTGTATCCCAAAGTTCGGTATTGACTGCGCCAGGACAGATAGCTGTGACACGAATGCCGTGAGTGCGTTCTTCTTGTGCCAGGGTTTGAGAGAGGGCTATCAAACCAGCTTTACTGACGCTGTATGCTCCCCAACCGGGAAAGGGTTGCTTGGCGGCAATTGAGGCGACGTTGATAATTGTGCCTGTGCCTCGATCGCGCATTGAAGGTAAAATCCCCACAATGCACTGAAACACGCTGGTGAGATTCAAGTCAATTACGTGCTGCCAGCCCTCTAGGGGAATTTCGCTCAGAGTGCCTGTATAAGCGATGCCAGCATTGTTTACCAGAATGTTTAGATCACCAAAGTCAAGAGCGATCGCTTGGATCTTTTCTTTGACTTCGGAGATTCGCGCTAAATCTACAGCGTAAGCTTTCGCTTCCACCCCAGTATGCTCTACAGCTTCTCTTACCGCCTCCAACTTATCCAAAGAACGGCTGACTAAGGCGACATCTATTCCCGCTTTCGCAAAGGCTAAAGCCGTTGCTTTCCCAATTCCACTACTTGCCCCAGTAATCAGGGCGCGTCGTTTTTGCTCAACACTCATGGTGTCTCCCAATTTTTTGACAGTTCCCAAAACCTATTACCACCCCATTATTCACACTTCTCGGTTTGGATAGATTAAAGGAATCTAAAAATATGATGATTTTCATTAAGCAAATGCTATAATGCAGCACAATAGTGCCCATATTGTGGGAGCAGTAAATACAACAAATTGTTGCCTGGAAAACCACGCCGTACATTCAAATTAGATTATTTACATAATACAAAACCCACTCAATCAATCAAATTGAGTAGATTTGCTAAACATGCAAATGCCTATGGCTAGATTGTTAAAAATCTTTAAGCACATAGGCAATTATAGCATTGCTGATTTGCTAATAAATCATTATGCAATGTCGTTAGTGGGCAACTTCTGTAAAAACACCAATTTTGCGGAATTTTTCATAGCGCAGTTGGCGGCGTTCTGGAGCGGTTAAACGATTGAGTTCGTCTAAATTTTCCATCAGCACTTGCTTGAGAGTGGTAGCGGCTTTTAAGGGGTCGGAATGAGCGCCACCAGTAGGTTCAGGCAGTATTTGGTCGATAATTCCCAACTTTTTCAGGTCATGGGAAATAATTTTTAGCGCCACAGCGGCTTGGGGAGCCTTACCAGCATCTTTCCACAAAATGGCGGCGCAGGCTTCGGGAGTGGCGACGGTGTAAACGGAGTGTTCAAACATGAGTAGGCGATCGCCTACACCAATACCGAGTGCGCCACCGGAACCACCTTCACCAATGACTGTGCAGATAATTGGCACATCTAAGCAAAACATTTCCCGTAAGTTGTAAGCGATCGCTTCTCCTTGACCTTGGTGTTCTGCTTCTACCCCAGACCAAGCTCCGGGCGTGTCGATAAAGGTTAGTATCGGCATACTAAACTTGTTGGCGTGTTCCATCAACCGCATGGCTTTGCGATAGCCGCCAGGGTATGGCATTCCAAAGTTACGGGCAATATTGTCTTTAGTATCGCGTCCTTTTTGATGACCCAACATCACCACAGGTTGCCCACTCAGACGACCAACACCACCAACTAAAGCCGGATCGTCACCACCACAGCGATCGCCATGCAATTCCATCCATTCATCACTAATTGCCTGAATGTAATCGAGAGTACTGGGGCGACGCGGATGACGAGCAACTTGTAATCGCTGGGACGGGGATAGACTAGTGAAAATTTCCTCACGTAGTTGCATGGCGCGTGCTTCTAGTTGACGAATTTGACCAGAAACATCGACGCCATTTTCTTCTGCAAGTTGCCGAATTTGATCGATTCGGGTTGCAAGTTCTGCTAGGGGCTTTTCAAAATCTAACAGTAGCGGTTTACGCTCGGTAGTTGCCATCGTAGGGGTTATAAGTACGAGTTATAAGTTATCTATCCTTTGTTCTTTGTCCTTTCTTTGTCTTTTGTCCTTTGTCCTTTGCAAATAACTAATGACCAATGACTAATGACAAATGACCAATGACTAAACCAGTAGCGGTCTAAATCCATGCTTCACAGATACCTTACCAATCTGCTCCATTTTGTCTACGGTAATCTGATTCCGTCCCCACGAAAAGTTCGTGTATAACTTCTCAAATTCCAGCAGCATTGATTCGGCAAAACAAGCAAACAACTGGCGGGCTGGCACGTCCATATTGACGATTTTCATAATTTTCCAGTCAATATCCAGGGAATGCTCTACAATTCCACCATTTAACACATATACACCAGGATGCTGAACTTTTGTTGCTAAGTTTTTAGGATAGCCACCATCAATCAATAAACAGGGTTGTTTCAAAGTGGTGGGGTCAATTTCCACGCCTCTGGGCATACTAGCAACCCAAACTACAACGTCAGCTTCAGGCAATGCTTCTGTCAAACCCATGATTTTTCCTCGCCCCAGTTCGCCTTGCAGTTCTTTGAGGCGTTCTTGATCGCGGGCGATCAACAAAAGTTCTTTGACATCTGTTTTCGCATCTAGCCAGCGGGTAACTGCACTACCAATATCTCCAGTTGCCCCACATATAGCAACAGTCGCTTTTGACAGATCGATTCCCAGTTGTTTTGAGGCTTCTTCCACCTGTTTACAAATAATGTAGGCAGTATGTGTGTTTCCTGTGGTGAAACGTTCAAACTCTAGTTTAATGTTGCGGACTTGGCTAAACTGGTCTAACTTAAAGTTTTCAAAAATAATCGACGAAAATCCGCCTAAAGCTGTAATGTTAATGCCATGCTTTTGTGCGTGAGCCATCGCGTTGAGGATTTTGCGCGTTGCGGCTTTGATGCGCCTACTGGCCAGCATCTCCGGCAAAAAGCAAGATTCTACATACCGTCCTTCAATTTTTTGCCCAGTTACACTGGTGACAATAATGGTATCGACAATTTGCGGTGGGGCGCTGCACCAAAAGTCTAGCCCTTGATCGGCATATTCTGGGTATCCCAATTCTTTAGCTACCGATTGAGCGTGTTCTAAACTAGTCAGATGTCCAATTAGACCAAACATGTAGTGATTATTAGGCTTGTGCTGTCTTGAGGCGTGGAATATGTTAAGTGGTTCAGCAGTCCTGAGTCCTAAGTCCTGAGTTCTGAAGTTCTGATAAATTTGAACTATTCAGCACTCAGCACTCGTTACTCAGCACTCTTTTAAGCGGCGATGAGTCCGTAGGCTGACAAGCGCATGATATCGCGAGTCGTGAAACCTATGTTACTTAATGCTTCACCGTATTGAATCATAAAGTCTTCTACCAAAGCATCTTTTTCCATTGCCATTGTGTGGGCATCACCCTCTACTTTGTTAAGCATTTTCCAGACGATGGGTAGGTTTTGGCGATTTGCTTGTTCTAGTTCAGCTTTGGATTCTGTGAAATGCTCTTTCAACCAAACTTCTCCAAAGTTGAGGTGGCTGTATTCTTCTTTTACTACTCCTTCCGTGATTTTGCGGGCAAAAGCGTCGGCGACGGGGATGTAAATGTTATATGCTGCGATCGCAAAACATTCGATAATCAAAGACTGAATTAACAGACAAGTGACGACCTTCCCGGACGCCGCTGCTGTTTGGAAATTCTGGTGTAATCCAGAGAAAAATTCCTTGGCAAATTGCAAATCTGGGGTAACATTCAAATTGCGTCCACAAGCTTCAAATCCTTTCTTGTGACGGCTTTCCATCTTGGATAGGCGAATCAATTCATCATGAGATTCTGGCAGCAGTTCGGCTAATGTGATGTAATTTTCATGGGCTTCTTGTTCCCCTTCAATCACGATCGCATTAATCCGGCTATAAGCATCTTTGTATGTTTCGCTCTTGAAATCTAATTCTTTAAATTGGTCTGCAAGCTGCTGCATGGTTATCTTTACTCCTGTAAACTTGAATTATTTGACACTAGGATTGAATTTACCCTATGAACTGAGGGTAACAATTACTGTGGTTTAATTTAACTTAACAAGTAGACTATGTTTATAGATTAATTGTTGCTGGGGGCAATGCTCTAGTACTAGCGAAATAAATGCTTTGCGGCTCAAGTTATGTCTAAACCAAACCCGAATGTAAAATCTGGTGATTTTTTGAGCCTAGTAATCTTACTGCTAGGGGCATTTATCGTTCTACTACCGCTATTTGTGGTCTTTATCACCTCCTTTGCATCGACAGCCGCCAGCCCAGAAAATTTGTCCAAAAATAACTGGTCTTTAGCAAATTACCGCGTTGCGTGGCAACAGGGGAAATTTTTGCTGGCGTTTGCTAATTCTACCTTGGTAGCGATCGCTGTGACGGCGTTTCAGATTGTCACTTCTGCTTTGGCTGGTTACGCCCTAGCACGGTTGAAGTTTCGGGGACGCCAAGCACTGCTATTAGTCGTTTTAGCAACTTTAGTAATTCCCTTTCAGTTATTGGTGATTCCCATCTTTTTGGTGTTGAAGTGGGGACACCTGATAAATACATACTGGGCGCTCATTTTACCCACTGCGGTTAGCGGATTTGGGATTTTCTTATTACGTCAGTATTTCCAGACAATTCCCGTGGAGTTAGAGGAAGCCGCAGCGATAGATGGGGCGAACCGACTGCAAATTTTGTGGCGGGTGATGTTACCTTTAGCCCGTCCGGCCTTGCTAACGCTGTTTTTGTTCACCTTCATCGGTGAGTGGAATGATTTGTTTAAGCCTCTAGTATTTACGACAAGACCAGAATTAAGGACAGTACAACTAGCGTTGGCTGAGTTTCAGGAGCAATTTACGAATAATTGGCCCTTGATGATGGCAGCAGTGACAATAGCGACAGTTCCAGTGATGGTATTATTTCTCATCGGTCAGCGTCAATTTCTTCAGGGTATTGCTGCGACGGGGATTAAGAATTAGTAGGGTAACAGGCGGTAAATGGAAGCCCGATTTTAGTTACTAGACGAGATGCCCACTCGACAATAAATAATTTGAATTGGTGTTATCGCAAAATCAGCTGCCAAGGAAATCCCGCAGGGAAACATGAACTTTTATGACACTCAGCGTAATCATTGCTAACTAAACTGAAGCAATAATTATACACATTCCGTCAGGAAGGAAAACAATATGAGTTCTCAACAAGTTATAGACCCTCAAATATTACAGCAGTTACAAGAAGAGATTCAGCAGAAAATGGGTGAAAGCCTAGAAAACGCTGACTTACACTCAGTGCTTGAAAAGTACGGCTTATTAGAATATAGAGTCCTGAGAATTCATTGGCAGTGTAATCTCGACCCCAATCAACTCAAATCTAATGATGCAGTTGATGAACAGCAACCCAATGCATTATTGGCAGAAACTCCAACAGCTTCAATACCAGAAATTGTGTTAGTCAAAAAAGCATTGTGTATACCTTGCCCATCAACTGGCAGCCCTTTAGGCTGTAACTGCTAAATAATTTAATCATTCGGACTGGAAAGAGTTTATTCTAGTGAATGTAAAAATACTAAACTTTGCTTTTATGTAGTAATTATGTTACATAAATAACATCAGCGTACTAACATCACTAATTAGCAAAAAGCAGTATTTTAATAAACTCTGATTTTTTGAGCGCCAGTTATTTCATGTCTCAAAATCGAAGCAGTTGCCACTGGAAGTTAGGAATAGTGAGTACTTTAGTAATTGCTGGAGTGCTCACTTTTGCTGATAATTTTGCCTTAGCTCAAATTCAAACAGATACCACACTTGGATCTGAAAGTTCAATCATTACACCAAAGCTAATTGATGGTCAGCCTATAGACCAGATTGATGGTGGAGCAGTTCGTGGTACAAACTTGTTCCACAGCTTTGAAAAATTTTCTGTCTCTGCGGGAAGGACAGCCCATTTTAACAATGCAATCGATATTGAGAACATCATCAGTCGGGTGACAGGCAATTCTGTTTCTAATATAGATGGCATTCTCAAAGCTAACGGTACAGCCAATGTATTTCTGATTAATCCTAACGGCATTGTTTTTGGGCCTAATGGTTCTTTAAATATTGGCGGTTCATTTGTGGCTAGTACGGCGAGTAGTTTGAACTTTGCTGATGGTACAAAATTTAGTGCTACATCTGGTCAAACTGCACCTCTACTCACAGAAAGTGTTCCTATAGGTTTACAATTCGGAACAAATGCTCGACCTATCCGCAATCAATCCCAAGCAAGTCCCAATAATGCAATTAATATCTTCGGACAAGGTGTTGGTCTACAGGTGCAGCAAGGCAAAACCCTAGCACTTATAGGCGGTGATCTAACGCTAGAGGGTGGAAATTTAACGGCAAGTGGGGGAAGAATTGAGTTAGGAAGCGTTGCTGGCAATAGTTTGGTTGGTCTGAGTTCAACGAATCAAGGTTGGGCATTAGGATATGAAGGTGTTCAAAATTTTCAGAACATCGAACTAACCCAGCAAAGTGAGATTCCATCTACTGTAGATACCAGTGGCAAAGGTGGTGGTAATATCCACCTGCAAGGACAGCGAGTACTGGTAACTGACGGTTCACAAATTTTGGCTCTTACTCTGGGAGCACAACCAGGAGGAAATTTAACAGTGAACGCTTCCGAGTCTGTAGAACTTGGAATAAATGCGTTCTTGTCTACTGGAACATTAGACACTGGAAACTCTGGAAATATAAATATCACTACCAGAAAGTTGATTGTCAAAGATGGAGCGCAAGTCTTAATGTTCAATGCTGGTTCGGGATTGGCGGGGCAATTGACCATCAACGCCTCAGATTCCGTAGAACTAATCGCAGGTATCCCCATTGCTCCTTTACCAGATGGTAGTGATTTAATATCCAGTGGATTATTTAGTGCAACTTATCGCGCTCAAAATGCTGGCAGCATAATAATTAATACTGGAAAGTTACGTATCGAGGGAGGGGCAGCAATATCAACAAGTTCTGAGGGTATACTTGGGCGTTTTTCTAACCAATTTACACCAGCTACAGGAAATGGAGGAGATTTGACAGTGAACGCCTCTGAGTCCGTAGAATTAATGGGAACCTCAGCAAATGGTTCTAGGCTCAGTAGCTTGTTTGCTGGCACTCAAGGGCCTGGAAATGGCGGCAACTTGACCCTAACTACAGGGCGATTGGTTATCAAAGATGGGGCGGCAATAACTGTCAGCAGTGAAGCTCGAAAAAATGTTAACTATCAAGGGGGTGTACCCAATTTCGGTCTAGCAGGCGAACTCAATATAAGCGCTCGTTCTATCCTGCTGGATAAAGGAAAACTCACATCTGATAGTGAGTCAGGTAAGGGCGGTGACATTGCGGTACAGGTTCAGGACTTATTACTGATGCGTCGCAACAGTCAAATCTCTACTAATGCTGGAGGTGATAAAACTGGCGGTAATATCACCATCAATGCGCCTAATGGCTTTCTCGTCGCCACTCCTTTCGGAAATAGCGATATTACCGCCAACGCCAACTTTGGTTCTGGTGGTAAAATCGCAATCACCGCTAAGAATACCTTTGGGTTTGTGTCACGCACTCGTGCAGAGGTGGAGAGGCTCGATCCAAAAGGTATAAACCCGAATAACATACCAACAAGTGACATTACTGCATTTTCTCAGCAAAACCCTTCATTAAGTGGCACTGTACAAATCAACTCACCAGATGCTGACCCCAGTAAAGGATTAGTGGAACTACCCGTAAATCTGGTTGATGCTTCGCAGCAAGTTGCTGCTAGTTGTAGTTCTGGTGGAAAAATAGGAAGAAGTTCATTTGTTACTACTGGGCGTGGAGGAATACAAGCCGATCCCACAGAGCCATTGATAGCTGATGATGCAGTGCTGGTAGGTTGGATCGCCCTACCTCCAGAGAGTCAGAATCGTGCTGAGGATATTCAGAAAAGAGTGGTTATTCAGGCGCAGGAATACACAGAAGATAAATCACAGAAGGTTAATTCTGTCAATGAGCCTACTCAAATTGTAGAAGCCCAAGGGTGGATTCTAGATGCCAATAGGAACGTGGTTCTGGTTGCTCAAGTACCCACTGCATCGCCCCATAACTCCTCGCTCGTCGCTACATCTTGTGTTGCTAATTGAAAATTTGAGATTCTCGTAACTTTTGTGCTTCTTAGTCTAAAGTACAGTAGTTAATAACCAATAGTTATTTTTCCCCTAGCTAGTACAGGGATACAAAAATTCTGTAGTGAGACTCAAGGGCACTACAGGAGAAATTAAAATAATCAAATAATTAGAAAAAAGTTGTCAGATTTCCAAATTGGTTGTTTGTTTATGTAATATTCTTTACAAGCCGATCGCGAATTATTTGGAGTTGGTCTTGAGTCTTAATTGGCTCTCGCGGTGCTGGCAATTCAGTATTCGGCCAGTTAGGTAAATCATTGCAGGGACATAACAACGCCGGCATCCCGACGTTTCGCTTGGCTACTGGCATACTGCAACGGCCACAAGGCATAATATCCCATGCTGGTGTCAACAATTCAGCAATGGTTTCGTATGTACCCTCTAGGTAACAATCACCCGATTCCGGTGAAATAATTTTTTGCCAGCACTCTTCAAATTCTTCACTATAGCGATCGCCATTTAGCACCGATAGCGGAGCGTTAGCGAGTCCGCGAGCGTCTTGCGGCAAAAAGCTTGCCTCACCGTTGCCCGTAATCACTTTCTTACCCAACTGAAACCAGTAGGCAAGGTATCGTTTAACTTCTTGTTTGTTTGCCATATTACAATTCTATATTTTAGATTTGGGATTAATTTGAATCAACAGTTAAGAATCTTGACTCCTGAATGTTCCAGCATCACCTCTATTTGGCAATGGCGAACCAAGGATACTGAGATTGAGAACATGACCACCAGTCACTAAATAAACAGTTTCGCTGAGTGTACTTAGCTGGCGTACTAAAGAACCGAGGCGATCGCGGAATGTCCTCCCAAGGGGATAAGCTGGGATCACACCCCAACCCACCTCTTCTGCTACAAACAGCATATCAGCAGCAACCAGTTCCACCGTCTCCAACAACTCTGCAAGGGCATTTTCCCAGCTAGATTTGTCCTGTTCTAGGAGATTAGCAACCCAAGTTCCTAAAGAATCAACTAAAAGACAGGTATAGGGTTTGGCATCAGCAAGGGTAGCAGAAAGTTCCACGGGTACAGATAGAGTTACCCAGTCTTGGGGACGACGTTCTTGGTGTTCTAAAATGCGTTGATGCCACTCTTGGTCATCTGGGTTATCGGTAGCTGTTGCTACATAAACAACTGCTTTTCCTGACTGTATGGCTAAAGTTTCTGCCCATTCACTTTTACCAGATCGTGCTGGCCCTGTTACTAAGATGATTTTACCCAAAGTTTTTTACTGAGTATTTTAACAAGAGAGGCAGGAGGCAGAAGGAATATTGCCGTCGCCTCTTGCTGTTATTATCGCAAGTGAGCTTGCGGTTTAAATTCTCCACCAAAATCTACGATTTCGTGGCTTGGAATTTAGATGGGATTGAGAGCAACAGATAAATTCTAACTTCCAATCTCTTGGCTCCTGCGTCCTCCACATACTCACGGTTACAATTTATCACCACAATTTTTTACTTCATCGGTGAGATTTTTGGTTTCAAATAACTTTTAAGGGATAAAATTAGCACCAGCATCATTGATGCTACAACTGGCAAAAGCCAAAAATCTCAACAACCCCATTCTCAATTATTTAATACCACTGGGGAAACGCAAACTTTAGGATATCTTTATGAACATAGGCTTAAAACGCATTGAAGCAACTCTACACGATTTAGGGAATCGCGGCACTGCCTCTACTGCCGAAACAGGTGATTCGACGACAAAACGGCCTTTCTCTTTTAGAATCAGCATCGGAGCCAACGAACCCACAGAAAGTACACAAATTCCATCCTCTCAGGATGAGAAACTCGTTGAATTGGGCAAAGAAACTGAGAGTGATTATTCTTCTGAACAAAATTTCTTTCCTCACCATGACTCTGTGCAGACCTTTCAAGCAGAAGAGAATGGTAACAGAACACCCAGCCTACCCAAGTTGAAAACTCCAAGCTTTAGTAGCCATCGCAACGGAGCGAATCCAGCATTGGCGATGAATCTATTGCAAGAAATTCAGGAAACTGTCGCCGATTGGCAAACAGAATTGCAAAATATTTTGAAGCAAATTCAGGATATTTACTTAGAAGGTCCAATTGTCAATGGCTGGTTAGAATCCAATCCCACCGAACCAGAACCGGGAGGAACCGCGACACTGCGCCATGCAGAAGTTGACCGCCTGATGAACTACGTAGAAGAAATTTGCGCCACTGGTGGAAAAGTATCTTATCAATCATCTATTACTGGCTATCGCCTCTGTGGCGTAGACGATACTGGTAAAGTTTGGTCGCGCCCATGTCCACCGGATCAGGTTCCCAATGTTAGTATGGCGATCGCTCGTTACCAAAAGTTACGTCAACTGTTAGGGCGCAAGCAATCTTTGGAAACCCGCCTTAGTCAACTGGCGCAAACTCTTGTAGTTTTACACAGTCATATTCAACAAACGTAAAGTTTTAAAGATTATTTCCGAAGAAACTCGGTTGGTAGGTCGGTAACTTTTGGTTTAGATTAACTCTCAGCAGTTATGCGTTGGATTTAGATTTTAATCTAAAATCGTTCGACTGAGCGTAGCCGTTCGTGTAGCGTTCCGAAGGAAAGTCCCAAATCTCAAATCCAAAATTCAATCTATGCCAGACATCCAAATCTCTGCCATTATCTGTACTCACAATCGAGATACCTATTTAGGGGCTGCAATTGATAGTCTTTTAGCACAGGATTTTGCTGCTGACTTTGAAATTGTGATAGTTGATAATGGATCTAGCGATCGCACTCGTGAGGTTGTAGAACAAAGAACCCACAATCCGCGCCTGAAGTATGTTTTTGAACCCACCATTGGTTTATCTGTCGCCCGGAACACGGGTGCAAAGGTAGCCAGTGGTGATATTCTTGCTTATTTAGATGATGATGCCGTTGCCAGTAAGGGCTGGCTACAAGTTTTATATTCTGCCTATTACAATAATTCTAAGCTAGCGATCGCAGGTGGCAAAGTCACTCTCCTGTGGCCCTCAGGAATTCAACAACCACGGTGGCTATCTCCGGGGCTAGCTGCGAATCTGGGTGCATACGACTTAGGTGACAGTAACATCTACATTGAGCAACCTGGCTCAACACCCAGAGGCTTAAATTACTCCATCCGCCGCAGTTTCCTAGAAGAAATTGGCGGTTTCGATCCTCATCTCGGTCGAGTGGGTAAAAATTTATTATCTAATGAAGAACTGCAAATGACCGAATTCGCCCTACAGCGTGGTTGGCAAGTCGCTTATCTTCCCAAAGCACTCGTCGCTCACAATGTAGCCCCAGAGCGCCTCCAACGCTCCTGGTTTTTAAACCGAGGCTGGTGGCAGGGTATCAGTGAATGCTATCGAGAACAACTCGCTGGTAAAGCTGGGATCGCTCAATTACAGCGAGGTAGCGAAAGGTTTGTGCGAGGCTTGTATAAGGCATTACAATATTTCTCCGATCCAGCAGAACGGTTTGACAAACTGGTGTATGCTTACGGTCAGATTGGTTACTTAAATGCTGCTATTCAGGGTCTTTTATCTACATCAAATAAGAAATAATCAGTAACATAATTTCTACTCAATATGTCATCTAAAATACCAGTTTCAGTACTAATTCCGGCAAAAAACGAACAAGCTAACTTGCCTGCTTGCCTTGCTAGCCTCAGCAGAGCAGATGAAATATTTGTAGTAGATTCTCAAAGTACCGACAACAGCATTGAAATTGCCAAAAGTCACGGTGTAAATGTCGTGCAATTCAACTTCAATGGACGCTGGCCCAAAAAGAAAAACTGGTCTTTAGATAATCTCCCTTTTCGTAATGAATGGGTGCTAATTGTAGATTGTGATGAGCGCATCACTCCTGAACTTTGGCAAGAAATTGACCAAGTAATTCAAAATGATGAATATACAGGTTATTATCTCAACCGCCGCGTATTTTTCTTAGGAAAATGGATTCGTTATGGTGGTAAATATCCTGATTGGAATCTACGTTTATTTCAACATAAAAAAGGTCGCTACGAAAATTTAAATACAGAAGATATTCCTAATACTGGTGATAACGAAGTTCACGAACACGTGATTTTGCAAGGGAAAGTTGGGTATCTCAAAAATGATATGCTCCACGAGGACTTCCGCGACCTTTACCACTGGTTAGAACGCCATAACCGCTATTCAAACTGGGAAGCCAGGGTTTATTTTAATATTCTTACAGGTAAAGATGATAGCGGTACTATCGGCGCTAATCTATTTGGTGATGCTGTACAACGCAAACGATTTTTGAAAAAAGTGTGGGTACGCCTACCATTTAAACCTATTCTGCGATTTGTTTTGTTTTATATAATTCAACGCGGTTTTTTAGATGGCAAAGCAGGATATATCTATGCAAGTTTGCTGAGTCAATATGAATATCAAATTGGCGTTAAACTTTACGAATTACGCAACTGTGGTGGTCACTTGAATACTGCAACTATCTCGAAGGATGGAGCAGGGGAGCAGGGGAGCAGAGAAGCAGAAGCAAAGCTATTGACCATTGATTCCTGATAATGACTAATGACCAACCTTTCGTAGATTTACGTAAATATGACCAATCTTGGTTTGACCGGGGGCGTCCAAGTTGGTATGTTTTATTATGGTGGTTTGTACAAGCGATCGCCTTTCCTCTAACTCCTCAACCGTTAAATATTCTGCGTTGTGCTTTGCTACGATTATTTGGCGCTCATATCGGCAAAGGTGTATTAATTCGACCCACGGCCCGCTTCACTTACCCCTGGAAAGTCACTATTGGCAACTACAGTTGGATTGGAGATAACGTAGTTTTATACAGCCTCGATCAGATCCATATCGGTGAACATTGCGTAGTTTCCCAAAAAAGTTACCTGTGTACTGGTACTCACGATCTCCAAGATCCGGCCTTTGGGTTGAAAACAGCGAGTATCACCATTGAAAATGGTGCATGGGTAGCGGCAGATTGTTTTGTTGGGCCAGGAGTGCAAATCGGGGCTAATGCCGTAATTGGCGCTCGTAGTAGTGTTTTTACTAATATGCCCTCTGGGCAGGTTTGTTGGGGAAGTCCTTGTCGTCCCAAAACGGCTCGGCTAAAACTCGATCCCTCCACAACCCCGTGATTTTATAGATAAACATAGTAAGGGCGTGCAGCTAGCTGTGCGCTCTTAACTTTTCCACATATTTATTTGTTTTTGGGAAGAGAATAAAAGTGTGATTGTCATTAGTTATTAGTCATTTGTCATTTGTCATTAGTGAATAACCAATGCCCAATGCCCCATGCCCAAGCAAAATGGTAAGTAGCAGTGGTAATATGTTTTCATGGCTGCTCTAATCCTTGCTATTGATGAACAAACTATTGGATGAAACGCTGTCAATCAAAATTGCTGAACAGATAAACAGCAAAGCTAGCACTCCATTTGATAATGCTTATAAAGCAGCATTATCTACTGAGGGAGCAAGATATATTCAGGGATTTTTAGCTTTTGCTGGGAAGCCATATAGACCGATTGAACACAGTTGGATTGAGCTAGACGACGCCTCCGATGTCCGCATTATCGATCCCACATTACCTCACCTGAACAAAAATCCCCAAGAAATCTGGTATTTTGCAGCACATAGTCTGACTGTTAAAAAACTGAAAGCCATCATTGAAGAATCAAAAGAAGATTATCCAGAAGACGATCCATTGCCAATTTATGGCGATCCACCTTATGAATATTACGGTGATGTAATGTTGGGTGGTCAAGACTATCTGGCAGCATATCAAGCCGCAGAGGCTAAGTGCAGAGAAATCAACGAACTCAACCCTGAGAGTAACTAATAAAAATGAATTACATAATTCATAATTACGAATTACGTTACTACCACTTTGCCACAATTGTGACCATTGAGGAGATATTCTACAGCGTCAGAGACTTATAAATAATTCTTTTTACTTTTTACCTTTTCTGTGCAACTGTCTGTAGCCATTCAATTAGGGGTCTTAAGGTTCCTGGCAATGCAGACTCACTGACAGTCACTGTATGCTGCTTACCGTTATCTTCTACTGTTAACTTATATTGAAAGCGATCGCTCTGGGGATTTGGTGAGGTAATTAGTTCCGGTAGCCTAAATAAATCAGCAACTTCCACTAATTGTGGAAGTTTGGCAGCTTCATGTGGCGGGAGAGTGTCTGTATCAACGGTTGTCTTCTTGGTAATTCCAGCAAAGCCGCCCGTGCGTTCAAATGATACCCGCATTTTTTTGCTCTCCGTTGTGTTATTTAGTTGGAATACATACTAAGACTGGGAGATGATAGTTCTCACCTCCCAGTTTAACAACAACAAACAACAGATTAAGCAGTCCTGAGTCTTGAGTGAGGCAGTGGAAGGTATTGAACATTTAATTCCTAACTCCTCACTCATCACTCCTAAATAATTCCTACCTTTTGCCAAGCATTTCGCACAGCTTTTTGCTCATTACTGTCATTACCGTAGAGTTCGCCAGCAACTTGAATGGTGACGTTGGCAGCTTTTTTAAAATCTGCTTTGGCACGCAAGCGATCGCGTAAAGCCACATACCATATTTTGCCAGCTTTTTCCCAAGCATACCCACCAATCTCCACAGCCGCTAGATAAAAGGCATGGTTAGGGATTCCTGAGTTTATATGCACTCCAGCATTATCTTCAACACCAGTATATTTATCTTTCATGTGGGCTGGTTGGGGATCTTTACCCAATACCGAATCATCATAAGCTGTTCCCGGTACTTTCATTGACCGGAGGGCAACACCTTTGACAGTCGGTACTAAAAGACCTTCACCAATGAGCCAGTCTGCCTCTTGTGCAGTCTGATTTTTGGACTTTTGTTTCACCAAGGAACCAAAGACATCAGAAAACGATTCATTTAGTGCCCCTGGTTCGCCATAGTACTGCAAACCCGCTTCATACTGAGTTATCCCATGAGCTAACTCATGCCCAATCACATCAATTGATTTCGTGAAGCGTTGAAACATTTCTCCATCGCCATCACCATAAACCATTTGGTCGCCGTTCCAAAAGGCGTTGTCATATTTAACGCCATAATGCACGGTGGAGTCTAAACGTAGTCCTTTGTCGTCAATGGAATTGCGATCGAATATTTCATGAAATAAGTCATAAGTAGCACCAGCCGCATCGTAGGCTTCATTTACTGATGCATCACTGCTTGGTGGATCTCCTTCAGCACGCACCAATGTGCCAGGGAGTTGCTGTCCATTTTTTGCATCGTAGATGGTGCGCCGCTTCTCGCCTGGAGAAGGTGCAAAGGAGATACTACCTATGACATCTCTGCGTCCGCGAAGCTGTGCTGAAACATTTAATGTATGAAAAGCCCAACTCCGCTGCTGAGGATTGCCATTCACCACGACATTTTCCAGCATGTGGGGCGGGATAATACAACAAATAGGGCATCTAGAGACGAGTGGATGCTCATGCTTGAACCCGGCTGATTTCTTTTTATTTCGAGCCATCCAAGATATTCTCCTTTTGAAACTAAGTGATGGCAAACAGTGGCTTTAACTCCACTGGAGAAAGGAGCAGAAAAACGAATCCAAATCGCGTGTCCCTGGTTTTTTTTCTGAAGGAAATTTTCTACTCTGTATTTTCGGATAGGTCTGTAGAGGATTGATCGTACCCTCATGGGTACTTATGATGTGGAAATATTGTATAAAAATACAAAGCCAGCTTAATTAGCGCAAGTTTAAGCTAAAACCCTTGTGTGAGTTAGCAAGACCTCCTTTACAGACCTAATGCGTTTATATATTAGTTCTTATCAACAGAAATAATATTATTTATTGCTGTTTTGTTACTATCAAGCTGTTAATGCTATAAATACCCATGAGAGACAGAAAAATCCCAAATCTAGAGATCCAAAACCTCAAATTTTCACAGCCAGCCACCAAAGACCGCCACACCATAATATTTCCAAGGCGCTGCAACTATCTTAAACCCAGCTTTGCTCAACATTTGTAAATGAGCATCCAAGGTAATTAGCTGGTCTTGACTAGAGTAACCTTGGGTAATTGTCGCACCAAGCTTGGCGCGAATCTCTGTTGAAGTGAAGAAAAATCAAGTTGTTTTGAGATGTCCGTAAAAACTAAGAGACGCGATTAATCGTGTCTCTGCAAAATATATTTATCTAAATATACTCACAATTTTAATGGTGTTGAGTTGTCGTACTATGTCTGTAACCACAATCTATCTAGTTAAGTGATCGCTCTTGTGTCGATGGTGAAATAAACTAAAGTAATTAGTTTAGCAAGAAACTGTTTTTTCACTAACCTCCATCTTCCGTCAGTTGCCAACTTGACATCAGCCGTACTAATCTAGCTATAGTGGAGCAGGCTTCGCTGTGTTTGGTTAGGCAGAAGATGGATTTTAGTCAGACTCTAATTGCAAAAAGTGATGCAATTCTCGATCAATGGGTAGAAGCGGTTTACCAGGATCAACAAATTGAAGCTACTAATGAACTTACTTTTAATGCTGTACGGGATAGCTTACCGCGTGTTTTGAACGCATTAGCAACAGTACTTTCTAAATCTGAAACGAGCGATTTGCAGACAGTAGTAGATGCAAGTTTAGAACACGGCACACTTCGCGCCCAACAGGCATTTGAACCAGCGGAAATTGCGCGAGAGTATCGTTTACTCCGGTTTGTAATTTTTTCGTTTTTAGAAGAAGATTTATTACAGGGATCTGCACAAGATGTGCTAAGGGCTGTTCGCCTGATTGATACAGTAATTGATGAAGCGATCGCCCGTTGCTTTAACAGTTATACTCAAGGACGATTACAAGAGCTTAAACAACTCCAAAGTCAGTTGCGGTTGACTAACCAAGAACTAACTCGTTTGGTTCGCGCTAATAAAGATAATCTCTCTCATTTGGCTCATGAACTGAAAACGCCCCTGACTTCAATCATCGGTTACGCAGACTTATTTCTGCGCCAGCAGCGTCAACAACCAGAACTCAAAGACACCTATGCAAATCTTGAAAGTATCGAGCGAGTTCTCAAGAGTGGTAGACTTCTTGTCCGGTTAATTAACGATACTTTGGAAATTTCGCGCTGTGATGCCGGACAGATGAAATTGCAGCCTACTTTAACCGATGTGCGTAGTTTAATCAACTTTGTTTTAGAGATAATAGACCCACTAGCGCGTGCTAAAGAATTATCCTTGATTGTTGAATGCGAACGCGCCCCAAGTCAAGTTATCACAGATCCTCTTCGGCTTCAGCAAATTCTGACAAATCTGCTCAGTAACGCAATTCGCTACACAGAATCTGGTTCAATTCATTTGCAGTGCTGGACGTTATCTCAACAGCAGTGGGCTATCTCCGTTACTGATAGTGGTATTGGTATTTCTCCAGATGCTCAAGCACAAATCTTCAATCCCTATTTTCGGGAAGTAACTGCTCCAAAAGTGCAAAGTTCTGATGGTACAGGATTAGGTTTAGCAATAGTCTCTCGATTGGTTCAGTTAATGGATGGTGAAATTAAAGTAGATTCACAGCTAGGAAAAGGGTCTACATTTACAGTAATTTTGCCATTAGAAGCAATCGCCCAGGTATGACTAGGGCTGACTATTTCAGCGAAACTTTAAAGTGAAATCGCAACTAAAATTGGTGCGTTACACTGCGTGAACGCACCTTACCAATTAAGATACCTACTCGTCAATTTGACCAACGCGGCGGATATTCAAAATGTCGCTCATTTTCTTAATTTGGACGAAGACTTGCTCTAGTTGAGAGCGATCGCGTATATCTATTCCTAAGTCGATCAATGCAGGTTGGCCAACAGAGGTTTTCACCTGGGCATGACGGACGTTAATCCCTTGGTCGCTTAACCGTGACAAAATATCCTTTAGCACCCCTACACGATCAAGGGCTTCAATTTGAACATCTACTGGATACGTGTGCGGACGACCACTATTTTCGGCGGCTGGGTTCCATCTAACTGGTACTAAGCGTTCATACTCCACAGTCTCCAGATTATGGCAGCCTTGGCGATGAATTGAAATCCCCCTACCTCGCGTCACCACACCAATAATCGGTTCGCCAGGAATCGGGGTACAACACCCAGCTAAATAATATACCAAACCTTCCACCCCAAAAATTGGCGAATCACTGGAGCGTGAGGTAGTTGGAGGTGCATCTCGTAAAGCTTTTGATATCCCTGGTTCTTTAGGGATAAATGGCGACACAGTGGAAACTGGTTGTTGTCCCTTGGCTACTTCTCGCCAGCGATTTAATACTAGGTTCAACGTAATTTCTCCGTAACCCAAACCGGCAAGTAAATCTTCCACGCTGTGGTAGTTACACTTTTCGGCAACAATCTGCATCGCATCCGACTTCAGCAGACTATCAAAACCAGTTTTACCAAGTTCCTTTTCTAACAACTCCCGTCCACGGGTAACATTTTCTTCCCGGCGCGATCGCTTGTACCATTGTTTTATTCGATATTTCGCCGCTGAAGTTCTGACAAAGTTCAACCAATCCAAACTCGGATGGCAGTTCTTTTGGGTGAGAACTTCTACAATATCGCCATTGTGTAGCCGCGTTGACAAAGATACCATTCGCCCATTCACCCGCGCCCCTGAACAGTGGTTTCCGACTTCTGTATGAATGCGATAAGCAAAATCTACAGTCGTAGCACCAGGACTTAAAGGAACAACATCCCCCTTAGGGGTGAAGACATAGACATCATCTTCAAATAGATTATCTTTGACGCTATCAAGATATTCTTGTGCATCCTTAAGATCGGTTTGCCATTCCAGCAGCTGCCGTAGCCAAGTAAACTTGTCATCCGTCCCTGTCAAATGGCTAATACTAGAACCTCCAGTTTCTTTGTACTTCCAATGGGCGGCAATCCCATACTCAGCGATATGATGCATTTCGATTGTCCGAATTTGCACCTCTAAAGGACGGCCAGTTAGTCCAATCACCCCAGTGTGCAACGACTGGTAACGGTTAGGTTTTGGCAATCCAATGTAGTCCTTAAATCTTCCAGGAATTGGGCGAAAAGCATCATGAACAACCGCTAACGCCCGATAGCATTCTTCATTGGTTTGAACAATTATTCGCAGCGCTGCCAAATCGTAAATTTCATGAAATTCCTTTTGCTGGCGGTGCATTTTTTGATAAATGCTATAAAGGTGCTTGGGGCGACCGCTGATCTCCTGAAAGTGGATTCCGGCTTGCTGCAAACGCTCTTGTAACATGTTCGTAGCTCTAGCCAATTTCTCTTCTCGCGCCGTCCGTTTTTCAGAAACATGCTCTTGCATTTGGCGGTAAGCTTCCGGTTCCAAATACTTAAAAGCCAAATCTTCCAGTTCCCATTTAATTCGCCAAATCCCCAAGCGATTGGCTAAGGGTGCAAATATATCTCGTGTTTCCTGGGCACTGCGGCGGCGGCTGGCTTCTGACATATATTGTAAAGTTCGCATATTATGCAAACGATCTGCCAATTTCACCACAATTACCCGAATATCTTGCGCCATTGCCAAAAACATCCGCCGGAAGTTTTCGGCTTGGCTTTCGGTTTTGCTGGTGAAATTGATTTTAGAAAGCTTGGTGACACCTTCAACCAATTGCCGCACTTCTGCGCCAAAGCGTTCTTCTATGTCTTGACTTGTAACTTCTGTATCTTCAACGACATCATGGAGAAATCCAGCTGCTATCATAGCAGCACTGCCTCCCAAGTCACGCAGCAATTCAGCCACAGCAATGGGATGAGCAATGTATGGTTCTCCAGATTTGCGCTGTTGACCTTGATGCAGTTGGTAAGCAAATTCAAATGCTCGACCAATTAAGACTGCATCATTATGCTTTCTGTCATCTTCCCCTGCGCCGCTACTTGTTGATGACTCCTTCAAACATTTTTTCAACCATTCGGGAATGGCAAGATCAACTGATGAATTTATCGCTATACTGCTCATACAATTTGGGTTTAGAGAGGATCGGTAGATAAGTGAATGATAAATAAAACTAGCAGCATCACCCTGAAAAGATGCTGTTGCCCAAAGACGGGTGGAAAAAGCAGTGTAAGGATGATTCTCCAATTGCCAATGGTAGTCATCCAGTTTGAGTTTCAAGGATCATAAGAAAATCCATTGATGGCAAACAAAGCCCCAAATCACGATTTGAGGCTTTTAGTGCTGATAAGTCTTTAAGAAAGTTTATTGTAGAAGAAAAATTACTTGACATTAATACTATCTTAACTAGCACTGGATGTCTTTAAACCGTGAGAAATATCTGGCATTCGTAACTTTGTTAGAGCAATTACGCTCCGATGCCACAACTACCCAAATCGCTGCGCCAGAACTGCGGCAGCGTGTAGTCACGTTGCAGCAATTTTTCGGGCAACAGATTGTGCCTTTGGCTGATGAAAACTGGCGAGTGCAGTCTTATCAAACGGAGATGAGCAAGCAATTGCGCCTGTTGGAAATAGATGTGATGTTTTTCCAAGGAGCGCGGCAAGCATCTACTATACAAACGAGACTTCAAACGATTAGCGATCGCTTGACAACCCTCATTCAATATTGTGATGCCATTCTGCAACCAGAAGCGGAGGGAGAAAAATAACAATTGTTCACCTTTTTCTCTAATTCCTCCATCATCTCATTTATGACCTATGATGAAAAGTTATTTTGCTAACAAGTTGGGAATGGGGAATGGAGACAAAAGGCAGAGAGGCAGAGGGGCAGAGGGGAAAAATTTACTGCAACTTCTCTCCTACTCCCTACTCCCTACTCCCTTTATCAGAAGATTCATGGTGCGGCGCATGTATGCTTCTACTGGCTCAGTTGTGGGTTTGAAGATCAGTGCATAATATAGTGAACCGCTTACAAGGTCGATAATTAAGTCTACGTCTGCATCCTTGTGAATTTCGCCTCTAGACTTGGCACGCTCAAGTATTTTAGAAAAAGCTTCACGTCGGAGTTTTGTATATTTTGTCCAATAGACCTCGGCAAATTGAGGATTGCTAGACGCTGTACTAACAATCAGTGCAAGTGTCTGACGACCAAGGGGACTATCTATTTTTTTGGCGGCATTATTAATCAGGATATCCATATCTCCCCAAAAGCTGCCAGTATCGGGGATCGCTAAATCATCTCTCAGACTTTCTATCGCGTCTGCAACTAGTTCTTCTTTGGAAGTGTAACGCCGATAGATGGTTGTTTTACCAACTCCAGCACGAGAAGCGATCGCTTCTATACTCATGCTTTCATATCCTACCTCTGCAAGCAGATCCAAAGTTGCTTCCAGAATAGCTTGGTCGGCGTGGATGCTGCGTGGGCGTCCAGAGGTGCTGTTGATTTGCTTACTCATAAAAATATCATTCCCAAGCAATATCTTCTTGGCCATCTGCTTCTACTTTTGGGCATAGAACATAACTTCTGGGAAACGAAATAAGCCTCATAACCCAATTCTCATGCACTAAAACAGCAGCAATGACCATCCATCTTTAGCATAGGTATTTCTGCCACATTTCAGGAAAAACTCTCTTGACCGGTTTCATATGATACGCTACCGTAGCGTATATATACAATACTTAATTTTAGCCTTGGCATTGCTTGACATCTCCCAAATATTATTTGTGCTAAATAATGGCTACCAACATTAAAGGTTCTAGTTTTGACGAATTTGGTTATGTCCACGGGCCATTGAAGTGGGCGATCGCTTTTACGGCTTCTCTTGGTGCAATTTTAGAAGTAATTGATACTAGTATTGTTAACGTTGCCCTGACAGATATACAGGCTAGTTTGGGTGCAACTGTCAGTGAAGTAGGCTGGGTGGTAACTGGATATGCGATCGCAAATGTCGTCTTAATTCCCTTATCTGCATGGCTGGGAGATTACTTTGGACGCAAAACCTACTTTATCTTCTCGTTGATTGGCTTTACCCTGGCCTCGGTTTTATGCGGTTTGGCATTTAATCTGCCGATGCTAGTTTTTTCTCGAATTCTTCAAGGTTTGTGTGGTGGCGGATTGCTAGCTAAAGCCCAAGCGATTTTGTTCGAGACTTTTCCACCTGCTGAACAAGGTTTAGCACAGGCAGTTTTTGGGGTAGGTGTAATTGCTGGCCCAGCCATCGGCCCAACTTTGGGAGGATTTTTGGTAGATGGTTTAGGCTGGCGGTGGATTTTCTTTGTTAATATTCCCTTTGGGATCGTTGCAGTAACTATGTCCTTTGTATTTTTGCTCAAAGATAAAGATAAGAGCGAGACACAAAGCCAAGCTGTCGATTGGTTCGGGATTGGGTTTTTGGTTATTGCTATCGGCTCTATACAAACTTTGTTAGAGGAAGGAGAGCAAGACGACTGGTTTTCCTCTGGTTTCATCACTACGTTAGCGATCGCCAGTATTATCGGCTTGGGGTTGTTTATTTGGCGAGAAGTGAAAACAGATCACCCGGCTGTGGATTTGAAAGTTTTGCGCCACCGTTCTTTAGCTGCGGGAAGCGTTCTCTCAGCAGTGGTGGGTATGGGGCTTTATGGCACACTCTTTGCTGTGCCGATATTTGCTCAGAGTGTGTTGCACTTTACGGCAACGCAGACAGGACTATTGTTAGCGCCTGGTGCTTTAGCGTCTGCGATCGTGATGGTTTTATTAGGCAAACTGTCTAGTAAAATTGATGCCCGATTTTTAATTGCAATGGGCGCTGTCGGATCGTCTGGAGTCATGTTTCAACTAGCAGCAATTACCCCACAAACTGGCATAGATGATTTATTTTGGCCATTGGTATGGCGTGGGGCTTTTACTGTGTTGATGTTTCTGCCTTTGAGTTTGGCAGTTTTAGGCCCGCTACCCAAACAGGATATTTCTGCAGGCTCTGGTTTCTACAACCTCACTCGACAACTGGGTGGTAGCATAGGCATTGCTCTACTCACCACTTTGCTTGACCGACGAGAAGCTTTTCATCGAGCCATCCTATTAGCAAAACTTAGTCCTTATGACCCAGAAACCAGTCAGCGCCTCGACTTCCTCAATGGGGCACTTCAAAGCCAAGGCATGGATGCGGCAACAGCGCAACAACAAGCACTAGCTTTATTAAGTCAAACAGTAGATATTCAAGCTGCGGTTTTGTCTTACGCAGATTGCTTTCGAGTGGTAGGGATAGGGTTCCTTTGCTCATTACCTCTGTTGCTATTTCTGGGTAAAGGCGGTGCAGGAGCGAAAGCGCCAGTCGGTCACTAGGAGTAAGGTAAATAGCGATCGCATCCCTATTCTAAATTCTCTGACTGCAAAACTACGTAAGAACACGGCTTCAGAATTATTCTCTGCCGAAAGTCACAGCAGAAAATTAATACACACGGATTAATCTGGATGAAAAAAGTAAAAGTCCCACTCAGTTTTGAGCGGAACTATGTGAAGTCTTATTGCTAAAATAAAAAATCTTAATTTTAGAAAAAGTTCATTATTGTAATAATCCCAACGCTGGTTAACATCATTAAAGCACCCATAATTATAGATTGACCTAATGGATTCCTGAATTTTGCATTGTTCATTTAAGTAAAATCCTTTTTATTAATAGTTCCTTAACCATATCAAAATCAGTATAAATATCTATAAAAGTAATGTAAAACTTAAATTACCGTAACGTTTCTTAATAAATACCATTATTTAAGTTATGGTATAATTTAAGCTAAGTATTTAATCTGGTTATTTTTCTTGTCCTATTCCCCATTCTCAAAGTGTAGTAATTTCCGCACAAAATAATTACCTTATATCCGAGCGGAATAGGCGTCTTCATGGAGTAAGATCGATCTTAATCAAGGTAGAAATATTTGAACAGAAGATTATCATGACAGTCTCCACGGCATCTAGAAACCAAGCGATCGCTTTTGACTTAGAAAAATTAAATGAGCAATTTGAAACTGCCACTCCCAAAGAAATACTGGCATGGTCTATAGAGAATATCCCAACGGGACTGGTGCAAACAAGCGCCTTTAACGTGGATGACATGATAATTACTCATATTCTTTACAGTGAACTGAAGCATCCCGTTCCTGTGATCTTTCTCGATACCTTGCACCACTTCCCACAAAGCCTAGAATTAGTAGCCAAAGCCATACAAATCTACAACCTGGATTTGCAAACTTTCAAAACTCCAGATGTAGACACCCGCGAAGCCTTTGAAGCCAAATACGGCGACAAACTCTGGGACAAGGATATTGCCCAATTCCACAATATTACAAAAATTGAACCATTATTACGGGGTTTAGACGAACTCAACAGCGTTGCTTGGATTACCGGACGCCGCCGTGACCAAGCAGTAACCCGTGCGAATATGCCCATATTTGAATTAGACGGTAAAGGTCGGCTGAAAGTAAATCCCATAGCCACCTGGACACGCCAAGACAGCTGGGTTTACGTTGCCGAACACGGAGTCATCTACAACCCTCTCCACGACAAAGGTTATCCCAGTATTGGCGACGAACCCATCACCACCAAAGTAGGTGAAGGCGAAGACGAACGCGCCGGACGCTGGCGGGGAAGTGAGAAAACAGAATGTGGAATTCATATTTAGTTATTAGTCATTGGTCATTTGTCATTAGTCATTAATATTAGACAAAGGACAAATGACTAAGAACAAAGGACAAATATGATTAAAATCCTTCATCTCTCCGACATCCACATGGGAAGCGGCTTCTCCCACGGACGAATTAATCCGGCAACGGGATTAAACACACGATTGGAGGATTTTGTCAATACATTGTCTATATGTATTGATCGAGCGCTGACAGATGCTGTTGATATGGTGATATTTGGTGGCGATGCTTTCCCGGATGCTACACCACCGCCTTATGTACAACAAGCTTTTGCCAGCCAGTTTCGCCGTCTCATGGATGCCAATATTCCAACAGTGCTGTTGGTAGGCAACCATGACCAACATTCCCAAGGACAGGGAGGGGCGAGTTTAAATATTTACCGCACTTTGGGAGTGCCAGGGTTTGTTGTCGGTGATGCATTAACTACGCACTGCATCCAAACCCGCAATGGCAAAGTGCAAGTAATTACCCTACCTTGGCTGACTCGTTCAACTTTGATGACTCGTCAAGAGACTGAAGGGTTGTCTTTGGCGGAAGTCAACCAACTATTAACGGAACGTCTGCGAGTTGTTATAGAAGGGGAAATTCGCCGCCTTGACCCCGATGTGCCTACTATTCTTTTGGCTCACTTGATGGCTGACAATGCTACCTTGGGCGCAGAACGATTTTTGGCAGTAGGTAAAGGCTTTACTCTACCCCTATCTTTGCTGACGCGACCTTGTTTTGATTATGTAGCCTTGGGACACGTCCACCGCCACCAGAACCTGAATAAATCCAACAACCCACCGGTGATTTATCCAGGGAGTATTGAGCGGGTAGATTTTAGCGAAGAAAAAGAAGACAAAGGCTATGTAATGCTGGAACTGGAGCGGGGAAGGGCTGAGTGGGAATTTTGTCCCTTAACAGTTCGGACTTTCCGCACCATTGAGGTGGATATCTCGAAAGCAGATGATCCGCAAGCGGTGTTAATGAAAGCGATCGCCAAGTATGATATTCAAGATGCTGTAGTGCGGCTAATTTACAAACTCCGCTCCGAACAGATGGATTTAATTGACAGTTCCTCTCTACATACTGCTTTAAGTCCCGCTCATACCTACACCATTCAAGCAGAATTAGTGAGTCAATTAGCCAGGCCCCGGATTCCTGAATTGAGTGCGAGTAGCAGCATCGACCCAATGGAAGCGTTAAAAACTTACTTGAACAATCGCGAAGACCTCAAAGACATAGCAGTATCAATGATGGATGCAGCGCAGAAGTTGCTAGCAGATGATGTGGAAGTTTGGCTAGAAGCAGCAACTAATGAGTAGGATAAAGCCAATTAATTTACTATACTCCACTCCCCAAAACTTATGACACAAACAATCCCAGCAAAGGTCATTGACTTACGCTACTTAATCGATAAGTTTGGTATTCAGTTAGTTTTGGATGGCTCATTCTTCCGTGAATGGCAAGAAGATTTACCAGAAATTAATGATTTAGATAAACAACTTTTAGACAAGATGAAAGTGGGTTATTTGAATCTTCTTAATTACCCACCTTTACTAGAAAATGTAGTCAGAATGGCAGTTGTAGACCCATTAATTTTTATTGGGGATTTTTATCTAGCTCCATTTTATGTAAAATCAGAAGAATCTATAGATATTGCTGTGCCAGATGAAGATGTAATTATCAAAGGTAGAATAGATACCTTAGTTTTAAAAGAGCAATTTTGGGTGATGATTATTGAATCTAAAAGACCTTCATTTTCAGTGGAGCAAGGACTCGCACAAATTCTTGCTTATATGTTAGGGAATCCGTATACCGATAAACCTAGTTTTGGCATGATTGCCACGGGAAGCGAGTTTATTTTCGTCAAATTAGTGAAAGGAAATCCACCGCGTTATGCTTTATCAAAGGGGTTTTTGATGCGAAACCCCGGAAATGAGTTGTACGACGTGCTACGTGTATTGAAACGCCTGACTCAGTTGGTGAGTGCCTAAATCTTAGCTTATCGCCTGATTATATTTTCTCACTGAAGGGGCGATGTCTGACACCAGCCGATACGCATCTACGCGACATCAGTTAGCATTAAGTAATGAAAAAATGTCTGATGAATGTCTGATTTTTGAATAGTAGTGATTACAGGAGTAAGCATACAATGAAAATTAGAGGAATCAAACGCGGTCAAACTATTGAATTATTAGAGCAAATTCACAGTATTCCTGATGGAGCAGAAATAATTGTTAATCTAGAACTTACTTATACTGAACCTGTTGTAGAAAAACTAGACTTAACAGATGAAGAAAGGCTAGCAAAATTGAATAAATTATTTGGAGCTTGGCAAGACCAACCAGAGTTGATAGATATCTTTGCTGAAATTGACCAGCAACGTCATACTTACCAAGGAAGGGGGATAGACTCAATAAATAAATAGAAGAAAGACTAATGTATCTTCTAGATACTAACATTTGTATTGCATTGCTTAACGGCAGTCCCAAAGCAGTACCTATATTTAATCGCTATTTCAGCCAATGCTATCTATCTACAATAGTAGTTTCCGAACTTTACAAAGGTGTTTACTGTTCTAAACAAGTTGATAAAAATTTAGAAACACTAGGACAACTAACTGAACTATTACCCATTGAGTCATTTGATATAGATGCTGCCAGAGAATTTGGTAAAATACAAAGTCAATTGAGGCAAATTGGTAGACCAACAGGAGAAGTAGATGCACTAATTGCTGCTGTTGTCCGTTCTCGTAATGATATTTTAGTCACGAACAATATTAAAGATTTTGAAAATATATCTAATTTGCAATTAGAGAACTGGTTAGAGTAGCAAAAAAGCTGTATGAGCGCGATCGCCTGATTATATTTTCTCATAATAGAGGCGATCGCATTACAATTCCGAGCGTATTTGTGATTCAGAATATGATATTCAAGATGCTTTAATGCCGCTACTTTATTTTACAAACAGCTTTCCAGGCTAAAAAAAGTCGAGTTTCCACTACTGTTTTGTATTACTAATCACATATTTTTTAGCAAATATTATGTATATAGCCGGATTGTTTCGCTTTCCAGCAGAAAAACCCGTTTTTTGAAATGCCTTGGTAAATCAAATTTATTTGCTACTTTTGATGAGAAATTGCTCACTTAGTCAAAAAAATTTAATCCAGATGATAAATATTATTCTATATACCCTATAATTCTCATAATCACGGTATCCATGTAGAAATACCGTAGATTTAGGGGTGATTCTGATGAGCAAGTCGCAACAACCGACACAATTAAGTAAATTCCTGAGTGAGGAGATGCAGGCTTATGCAATGAAAGCCTTGCGGAATATACAAATATCGTATCAACATGCAATTAGAAGTTGGTTGGATGGACGCAGTATCCAAAGCTTTGTGAGTCTGTTTTTAATAAGTATTTTTTTGAGTATAGCAGTTGCTTCCTGTTCGGGAAGCAGTTCAGCTAGCAAAAATGATGTTAAGTTAAAACTCGTTTCATTCTCTGTCACCAAAGCCGCTCATGACCAGATAATTCCCAAATTTATCGAAAAGTGGAAGCAAGAACACAATCAGAATGTCACATTTGAGCAAAGTTATGGCGGTTCTGGCGCTCAAGCGGCTGCTGTCATAGACGGTTCACAAGAAGCAGATATAGTACACTTGGCACTTCCCCTGGATGTCAACAAAATTCAACAAGCAGGTTTAATTAAATCAGGTTGGGAAACCAAAGCTCCGAGAAGTGGTATTGTTAGTAAATCGGTTGCTGCGATCGTCACCCGTGAAGGCAATCCCAAAGGCATCAACACTTGGGCAGACTTAGCAAAAGATGGCGTGAAAGTGATTGCCGCTAACCCAAAAACTTCTGGTATTGCTATCTGGGAATTCTTGGCTTTTTGGGGTTCCGTGAGTCTAACCGGAGGTGACGAAGGGACAGCGTTAGATTACGTCACCAAAGTTTATAAAAACACTCCTATTCTGACGAAAGATGCTCGTGAAGCTAGCAATTTATTTTTCCAACAAAATCAGGGTGATGTCTTAATCAACTACGAGAATGAAGTAATTTTAGCAGGAAAAAATGGGACTAAACTTCCTTATGTTGTACCCCAAGTCAATATTTCCATTGATAATCCTGTAGCCGTAGTCGATAAAAACGCCGATAAGCACGGTACAAGGGAAGTTGCACAAGCATTTGTTGATTTTCTTTACTCGACAGAAGCTCAACGAGAATTTGCTAAATTACAATATCGTCCTGTTAACCCCACTGTCACCCAAGAAGTAGCATCACAATATCAGCCAATTAAAACTTTATTCACATCTCAAGATTTAGGTGGCTGGGATATTATCCAGAAAAAGTTTTTTGGAGATGGGGCTATTTTTGACAAAGTTAAGGCTGCTAGCAAAGCATGATATCTATACTTTTCGTGCAGGATTATCTACTAGCAGATAGCCAAGCATAAGGAATTCTCAGTCACTTTACTCAATTAATAATTTATGAGCTTTCGGAGCAGATTTAAGGATAGCTTTTTCCTGATATTTTTAATGATTATTGCCAGCAGTATCACTGCTTGTAGCAGCAATGAGGAAAAGAAAAGTCAGGTGAGTATTGATGGTGCAGCTGTAGGTTTTCCTGTTTCTTTAGCAGTTGCAGAAGAATACGGTAAAGTCAAACCTGAAGCTAAAGTAAGCGTTGCCTCAAGTGGTACTGGGGGTGGTATCAGTAAATTTTGTGCTGGAGATATTGATATTGTTGGTGCTTCTCGCACCATTAGAGATGAAGAAATCAAAAAATGTCAAAGTAAGAATATTAAATTTGTAGAGTTGCCTATAGCATTAGATGGCATCGCTGTGATTGCCAACCGCCAAAATAACTTTGCTAAATGTCTAACTGTTAAGGAACTGGGTAAGATTTGGGGCGGCAAATCAGACGGCAAAATATTGACATGGAATCAAGTTAATTCCAAGTTTCCTAATCAAAAGCTGAAGCTGTATGCTCCATCTTCTGATACAGGAACATTCGATTATATGACTCAAGCTGTGACTGGCAAAGCTAAGAATGGCCGTACAGACTACACTGCCACTCAGAATCAAAACCTTCTCGTACAAGGAGTGTCAGGTGATGTATCAGCCTTGGGTTATGTAGGGATATCTTACTACATTCAAAACCAAGATAAACTCAATCTAGTTGCTGTAGAAAGTCCCACAGGCAAGTGTGAAAAACCAGTTCCGGTAGATAATGTGATCAAAAATATCTACACACCTTTGTCTCGTCCTCTATTTATCTATGTCAGTAAAAAATCCTTAGATACTAAGCCAGCAGTAAAACAATTTGTAGATTTTTATCTAGAAAATTCTTGGAAGTGGGTAGATAGTGTTGGTTATGTAGCATTACCTGATGAAGCTTACCTCAAAGTCAAACAAAAATTTGCTACTGGTGAAACTGGGACAAAGTTTAAAAAAGCAAAACCAGGTGAACCGATCACAAACTTTATTTAAATAAAGTCTCAGTCATTGTAGTCTGAGTGTAGTTAAAACTTAACTGTTTATGCAAAATACCAATTCTCAAGACGAGCCTTATCTACTATCCAGACAGTCACTGGATAAAAATCCATCTGAAGATATCTCAGAAAAGATTGTTGCGGCAGTTTTATTTGCTTGTGCTTTAGTTTCAGTTTTAACTACCTTTGGGATTGTCGTAATTATCTTTCAGGAGACATTCGGTTTTTTCCAAGAAGTTTCCTTTGCCCAATTTTTTCTTGATACTAAATGGACGCCTTTATTTGCTAATAGACATTTTGGTGTTTGGCCATTGATCAATGGCACTTTCTTGACTACAGCTATTGCTATGGCAGTTGCCATTCCTTTGGGTTTATCTTCTGCTATTTATTTGAGTGAATATGCTGAACCCAAAGTGGCTGCAATTTTACGTCCAGCAGTAGAACTTTTAGCAGGAATACCCACAGTAGTTTATGGTTACTTTGCGTTATTGTTCCTTACACCATTGCTGCGGAATGTTATCCCTCTGGAAATATTTAACGCTTTGAGTGCGGGGTTAATGATGGGGGTAATGATTACTCCTACTGTTGGTTCTATCAGCTTAGATGCTATCCGAGCAGTTCCACGTTCTTTGCGAGAAGGAGCTTATGCTTTAGGTATCACTAAACTTGAAACCATTTTTAAAGTAGTTCTACCAGCCGCGCTTTCTGGAATCATAGCCTCGATTATTTTAGGTATTTCTCGAGCTGTGGGTGAAACCATGACTGTCCTCATCGCCGCCGGACAACAACCAAGACTAACTGTTAATTTTGCTGAATCAATAGAAACAATGACAGCTTACATGGCACAAATTTCTGGTGGAGATAGTCCACGTGGTAGTCTCAATTTCAAGACATTATATGCTGTAGGCGCTGTTCTGTTTCTACTTACCCTTGCTTTGAATATTGTTAGTTACTGGATTGCTAATCGCTTTAAAGAAAAATACGACTAACATAGATATATATGGCTACAAGTTATCAACAAGATGATTCTCTAGATTCTGCGGCAGAATTTACCGATAATGTTGAAAGTAGGGAGACATTAGGGAAAGTATTTGAAGTACTTTTTTTGTTAGGATTGCTGATTGGTTTATTTATCCTAGCGTTGCTACTTTTTGATATTTTTAAAGACGGATTAGGCAGATTTTTGTCACCCGGCTTTCTTACGGAAACTCCTTCTCGTTTTCCTGACCAAGGTGGTATCCGTCCTGCAATTATCAGCAGCATTCTTTTAGGACTGGTTGTGATTTTAGTTACTGTCCCCATTGGTGTCGGAGCAGCTTTATATCTAGAAGAGTATGCACCTAAAGCTTGGTGGACAGCGATTATTGAGATTAATATCAGTAATCTGGCGGGTGTGCCTTCTATTGTCTATGGATTGCTGGGTTTAGGGGTTTTCAATTATTTGCTTGGGTTTGGCCCGGCTTTGATTTCCGGTGCATTAACTTTATCTTTGTTGTCTTTGCCAGTAATTATTGTGACAGCTAGAGAAGCAATTCGCGCTGTCCCAGATTCCTTGAGAAATGCTTCTTACGGATTAGGTGTCACAAAATGGCGAACTATCAGCAATCATGTCATACCCTATGCTATTCCCGGTATTCTCACGGGGGTAATTATCTCTGTATCCCGCGCTATTGGTGATGCAGCCTCTCTAATTGTTGTAGGTGCTGTGGGTTTTCTCACCTTTAACCCTGGTTTGTTTCAGAGATTTATGGCATTACCCATTCAAATTTATAGTTACATTACTCGTCCTGAACCGGGTTTTGCTAGTGCAGCAGCAGCGACAATTATTGCTTTGTTAATCTTGATTTTAGTTTTAAATGGTGTAGCAATTTATATTCGACAACGCTTCTCAATAAATTAGGTAATTAAATATCTAATTGGATACATTCACGGATATTAGGAGAACAGCCAAATGACTTATAGCAATAGTAGAAGTAAATCAGATAGTGCCATAATCGACCAAGACAAGGGTGTATTCAATGTTGAAGGTGTGAAGGTCTACTATGGGGGATTTTTGGCGCTTTTAGATGTCTACCTAAAGATTCCTGAAAAACAAATTATTGCTTTTATTGGGCCTTCAGGATGCGGTAAAAGTACTTTACTGCGTTGCTTCAACCGGATGAATGATTTAATTCCTGGAGCTAAAGTTGAGGGTAGACTGAATTACCGCGATCGCAATATTTACGATCCGAAGATAAATTCTGTAAAATTGCGACGACAAGTCGGAATGGTTTTTCAAAGGCCGAATCCTTTCCCCAAGTCAATCTACGAAAATATATCCTTTGGGCCGCGGGCTAACGGTTACAAAGGTAATATTGATGAATTGGTGGAAGATTCCCTCAGACGCGCTGCAATCTGGGATGAAGTCAAAGATAAACTCAAAGAGAAGGGAACTGCATTATCTGGCGGACAACAACAACGGCTTTGCATTGCTCGTGCGATCGCGATGAAGCCAGATGTATTATTAATGGATGAACCATGTTCTGCTCTCGACCCAATTTCTAGCCGCCAAGTTGAAGAACTCTGCTTAGAACTCAAAGAGCAATACACCATCATCATGGTGACACACAATATGCAGCAAGCTTCTAGAGTGGCGGATTTCACAGCTTTCTTCAATACAGAAATTGACGAGCATGGCAAACGTCGTGGCAAATTAGTTGAGTTTAATCCTACAGCCCAAATGTTCAGTTCTCCTCAAACCAAAGAAGCTGAAGATTATATCAGTGGGCGTTTCGGTTAAAGAGACATCACAGTTCTAATTCTGGAAAATATGCTGAGGCTTAATAGTACTAAATTGAAGTAACATTTCAATTTAGTACTTATACTGTGTATTATGTTTAAGCCTTTATCATTTGCTTTAGTTGCAGCCACCGTTTTAGTGGCATCAATCAATAATCCCAGCAGTACTTTAGCTAGAACTTGTGCTTCTAAGTGTGGGTCACATCCAATTCAGTTTACACCAGGGCAACACATTCGAGTTGAAGTTATAAATAGCACACCTAACCTGATTAAAATTCAAAAACCCTCCGGGACTGATGCAATATCCTTGAGTCCAGGGGAGAAATTAAATTTAGAACAAATAGAGGGTACAGAACCAAATACATCTCTGATATTTTGGAGCGAAACGGGTTTATCACTACAAGCAATTGTCTCGAAACCTAACTTTGGCACATTGCGGCTGGAACTCCGTCCGACTTTGCGCTCTCCGGGCGATCGCTCGTTGTATATTATGGATGATGGTAAGATAAACGTGTTTTAGATAGCAAATTAATGTTATTAGTTATGAGTTAAGAAACAACTTTCAATTCAACACTCATAACTGAAAACTCCTAACTTTTATTGTGCTAGACCGAGCTGTATCTGAAGTATCAAAGCCTCGCAGGCGCTTACCCAATCAGCGCTGGCAAATTTATCCACAAAAGCCAGAATTTGCCCAAAATCTGGCGGTTTTGACAAATCTTTCCCCGATTGTCAGCCAGTTGTTGATTAATCGGGGTATGGAAACAGTAGAACAGGTACAAGCATTTTTAGATCCAGAGTCTTTAATTTTGCCTTCGCCGTTGGAAGATTTCCCAGATTTGGCGATGAGTTTGGAGTTGTTGCAAAATGCGATCGCTTCTCAAACAAAAATTGCTATTTGTGGTGACTACGATGCTGATGGGATGACCAGCACTGCTCTACTTTTGCGTAGTCTCCGCACTTTAGGCGCACAAGTAGATTATGCTATCCCCAGCCGGATGCACGAAGGCTACGGTATTAATAAACGCATAGTTGAAGAATTTCACAGCGAAGGTGTGGGATTAATTCTGACTGTAGATAATGGTATCTCTGCGTTTGAACCAGTTGCGAGAGCTAGAGAACTTGGTCTTGCAGTGATTATCACCGATCATCATGATATCCCCCAAAAATTACCGCCAGCTAACGCTATCCTCAACCCCAAACTAATAGCTGAATCCTCACCTTATCGGGGTGTTGCTGGTGTTGGTGTCGCCTACATTTTGGCAGTGTCTCTAGCACAACAGCTAGGCCAGACTAAGGGCTTAATCCAGCCGATGCTAGCACTATTTACACTGGGAACGATCGCAGATTTAGCCCCCTTAACTGGCGTAAATCGCCGCTGGGTGAAACGCGGTTTACAGCATTTACCCAAATCCCATTTACCTGGAGTGCAGGCGTTAATTCAGGTGGGCGGCGTCCAGGCGAGGGGAGATGAGAAAGCAGGGGGAGCAGGGGAGCAGGGGAGCAGGGGAGCAGAGGAGAAAATCCTCAATCCAAAATCCAAAATCCAAAATCCAAAATCGCTCAAGCCTGAAGATATCGGGTTTCGCCTGGGGCCACGAATTAATGCTATTGGTCGGATTGGTAATCCCCAAACTGTGATTGAATTGCTGACTACAGATGATATGGGGGTGGCGCTGGAAAGAGCAATGCAGTGCGAACAAATCAACGCCTCTCGCCAGCTAATGTGTGAGCAAATCGAACAAGAAGCGATCGCTTATGTAGAGACGGAATTTGTTACGTCTCTACAAGATGACCGTGTATTAATTGTTGTTCAACCCAATTGGCATCATGGCGTTATTGGCATAGTCGCCTCCCGCTTGGTGGAACGCTACGGTGTTCCTGTGTTTATCGGGACTTATGAAGATGAGGGACATATACGCGGTTCAGCACGCTCAATTCCAGAGTTTCATGTGTTTGAAGCTTTGGAATATTGTCACGATTTACTAGGCAAATTTGGTGGACACAAAGCAGCCGGGGGATTCTCTCTACCAGCAGAAAATTTACAGGTGTTGCGATCGCGTTTGATTGAATTTGCTAACCAGTGTCTTGAACCCCAACATCTCAAGCCTCTGCTCAAAATTGATGCAAAAGTCAACCTCAATCATCTCAATCAGCAGCTTTATCAACAGCTTAATGCTCTACATCCCTGCGGTATGGACAACCCCGATCCAGTTTTCTGGACACCTAACGTCCAAGTGGTTGAGCAAAAAATCGTTGGCAAGGGTCACATCAAACTGACAATTGCCCAAACTATAGATAATCAGGAGTATAAAATTAAAGCGATCGCTTGGCGTTGGGGCGACTATTTCCACCTACCATTGCGAGTGGATATCGCTTATAAACTGCGAGAAAATTACTTTAATGGTAACACCAGCATTGAGCTAGAGTTAATCGGAGTCAGACTGCCAATTCAGATTCAACAATTTTTTGCTTCCCCACCTATCCAGTCAAGCACTACATTTGAGTACAACCAGCGACAATATACTTGTGGTTTCTATAAAAATGGTATTGAAGCAGAATTAAGAATTAGAAATTCTGAAGGCAAAGTCTTAGCCATGCAGCCAAGACAGATGATTGGTTTACTGGGCACTAATCGTCAAAACGCTAAAGAAGTTGATATTTCTCAACCACAGTATGACAATATTATTCAAGCTGCCCTTCAGGCATTATCAGTATTGAGTGCTGAGTTATGAGTTATGAGTTTTAAATTCCAAAATTTTCTTTTACTCAGCACTCAACACCCAGTACTCTTATAGGTTGCCGTTGCGAAATGCTAGCACAAATATTACTGCTGGGCCAGCAATCACGATTAGCGCCACGGAAAGCAATTGGAAAATAACTTCCCAATTAATACTGGTAAAAGCATTAAACAATCCAGATAAAGCGTCAAACATTTTTCCTTTTCTCCTCTCAATTGTCTTAAAAAATTCAATAACTTAATTACAAAACCCGCAATATATCATATCTGGCTATGGACTGTTAGATTTAATTTACTTAACAAAATTATAAGAAAAGACATAAAAACGTAAAATAGGGGGATTGGGCAGAAGAGGCAGAGGGGCAGGGCGAAGGGTGCATTTTATCCCTGCTCCCCTGCTCCCTGCTCCCCACTCCCTAATCCCTAATCCAAAATGTCAACTTGGCAATGTGTAAAGCAATGTGGAGCCTGCTGTAATCTCGATCCAGCAGAGCGTCCAGATTTGGAAGAGTATCTCTCTCCACCAGAACTAGAACTCTACCTCAGCATGGTAGGCGAAGGGGGATGGTGCGTTAATTTTGACCATACCACGCGAGAATGTCGCATCTACGCCAATCGTCCGCGCTTCTGCCGTGTGGAATCAGAAGTGTTTCAAGATATGTATGGGGTTGAACTAGAAGAAGTCAACGATTTTGCTATTGACTGCTGTCGCCAGCAAATAGAAGGAGTTTATGGCGATCGCAGTTTAGAAATACTACGTTTTGATAAAGCTGTTGGCCTTTGACACCCAACCCTCCTTTTTTTGTATAGGGTTGCAATTTATGACAAAAATCTGAGAAAATGATAGAAATATGAAAACACTCTAGCAACCAAAACTACTGCTCGTGAAACTTGATTCTGTACCTTTGGAGATTTCTGGCAAATCTCACACTGAGATCGAGCTAGAACTAGAAGACAGCAATGATTTTAACTTAACTCCTGCGATCGCTTCGTCAGTTCAGCCTGTAATTGCCGATAGTCCTCAAAAGCAGCAATCAGCGCTAGTAGTTTTTGGTACGACTTTTGTAACCATTTTTCTAGCAGAAATTGGAGATAAAACTCAGCTATCCACTCTGTTAATGAGCGCACAATCTCATTCGCCGTGGGTGGTATTTATCGGATCTGCGGCGGCGCTAATAACCACCAGCTTATTAGGTGTACTTTTAGGTAGTTGGATAGCCAATCGACTCAGCCCGAAAACTGTAGAAAAATCAGCCGGTGTGATGTTGTTGGTAATTTCTGTAATGCTATTTTGGGATGTATTTATTGGTCATTAGTCATTAGTCATTAATCTCCTCCACTCCCCACTCCCCCCTAAATAATATGGATTGGCATCTTTTAGCACTGAGTTTTATTACGGTTTTTTTATCAGAATTGGGTGACAAAAGTCAGCTAGCGGCGATCGCACTTTCAGGACGTTCTAATTCTCCACGTGCAGTATTTTTTGGTGCAGCAGGCGCATTGCTGTTGACAAGCCTGCTGGGATCGTTAGCAGGGGGTGCAGTAGCCGAATTATTACCTACACGTGTTTTAAAAGCGATCGCGGCTGTAGGATTTGCTATTCTTGCTGCACGCCTGCTGTTATTTAACAATGAACCATCGGCAGATTCTGAACAAACACCTTAGAGAAGAATTCAGAATCCAAGAATCAGAATTATTCTTCGTGAGGTATTGGAACCCGCCAAAGTTTTAAATCAATATCATTCAGTACTTTGACAAGCTCAGTAACCATCAAAGTCGAATTAATACTGAATCCTGACGCCTTGGCGGAGCGTCTCTGGCTCCGCTCCTGAGTTCTGAATTCTTCTTTACAAACCTTCCCAAGCAGTTCCTTTGTAGCCGTATTGAAAAATTTCTGGATGCAAAATTTCTGCCAAAATTTCTAGAGAATCTACCAGTCGCGGCCCTGGACGATTGAAGTAAGAATTGCCATCAGTAATGTAGACTCTACCAGTTTCGGTAGCGTGTAGTTTTTCCCACTCTGGACGTTGAGTTAATAACTTGGCTTCTTGGCGAGTGCGATTTAAATCAAAGCCACAAGGCATAAAAACAATTACATCTGGATTCGTTGTTAATAGTGTTTCCCACGGCAAGATCGCAGAAGGCTGACCTGTAGCGCAAAACAAAGACTGTCCTCCTGCTAAGTTAACTAATTCAGGAATCCAATTAGCGGCGACCATCAAAGGATCAGTCCACTCGATACAGGCGACAGTAGGTAGTTCATCTAAAGAAAGCCCTTGGATTTTTTGCTGACAAATTTTGACGCGAGCTTCTAAATTTTCTAAGACTTTTACCGAGTCTACGCCCAAGGTGTTGCCGACTCGCTCAATGTCAGCCCAAACATCCTGGAGAATATTGGGTTGTAAAGAAATAATCTGAGGTTTACTGTCAATGAGTGTAGCAACTGCCTTTTCAACATCGTCTAAGCTAACAGCACAAACATCACACTGGTCTTGAGTGAGAATATGGGTAGGCTGCAATTGCTCTAAAACATCTGTTTTGATTTCATAAATACTAAGAGCAGATTGCAATAAATTGTTCACTTCATCGTGAATTTGGCTGCTGGAGGCATCACTGTTTAAACGTGCTTGGGTACAAATGGGGCGATTGAGGATTTCTGGAGGGTAATCGCATTCGTGCGATCGCCCCACAATAGCATTAACCAACCCTAGTGTCGCTAAAATCTCTGTTCCACCGGGAATCAGGGAAACAATTCTTACATCACTATCTGTCATCGCTCCACCTCCGCAAAAGCTGCCGTTACCTTAAGTTTGGCAGAATTTGAGTCATTAAGTATCTTTCTCTAGGAGAATCAAGGATATTTTGCTAGTCAGTACTAAGCAAGAAATTGTACTAGGGATTGGGTATTGGGAAAAGTCTTTAGCACTCCCCAGTTTAAAATTAAAAGTACTATACTACTTGTACTACTTGATAGTAGAATTACTTAATAGTGAAATTACTTGAAATGCTAATTATCCCCTGGCAAAAATCACTGGTATGAAGTAACAGAAGTAATCAGCAAAATCTAGCTTATAGCTAATTAGCTAGAATTATAAAATTTAATTAGAAAAATTATACTTTCCGGTTATGAAAAACCATATCAAGTAATTGTAGTTATACAAAGACAGTTCTACTTTTTCCGTAGAACTGCAAGTCCAAATTATTTCTTCTTGAGGGCAACAAATGCAGGTCGTGTCAGCTAGAGATATTACAAAGCACAACCAGGCCCAAGAGGCTTTAGGAATCAGAGAAAATAGTCGGCGAAAACAAAGTCAGACACTGGTGCAACTGGCAAGAAGCAAGACATTTCAGCAAGGTAATCTCAATGCGGTGTTGAGAGAAATCACAGAAACTGCTGCTCAGACGCTGTTAGTAGAGCGAGTGGGGGTATGGTTATATAATGAAGAACGTTCAAAAATTGAATGCATTAATTTGTATGATGTCAGGACTAAGGAGCATACCTTTGGTAACTCACTTTTCAAAACAAATTTTCCTGCTTATTTCCAGGCTTTAGAAGAGGAACGTACCATTGCCGCAGATGATGCTAGAAACGATACCAGAACCCAAGAATTATCCGAGTCTTATCTTTCAGTTTTGGGCATCACATCTATATTAGATGCACCAATTTGGCTAGAGGGTCATTTGGTAGGCGTAGTGTGTCACGAACACATAGGCGAAGGTCGCCAATGGACTTTAGAAGAAGAGAGTTTTGCTGGCTCAATTGCAGATTTTGTGACGCTGGCTATAGAAGCGAGCGAGCGAAACGTCGTACAGGAAGTACTGCGACAGAGTGAGGCACAATTTCGGGCGATTTTTGAGCGTTCCTCTATCGGCATTGGCCTTATAGATATGAAAGGGCAGATAGTCGATACTAATCTGGCACTGTGCGAGATTTTAGGATACAGCCGAGAAGAGTTATATGGCAAGTGCTTTACAGATTGTATTTCCATAGAAAGGGAGGATTTAAAACTTTACAAACAACTGATGTCAGGATTTCGCACAGACTTCAAGAGAACTTCGAGGGACGGTTTACAACCCTCCAAAAATCAGGAACAGCTTGTCGAAAGACATCGTATTGAGATAGAAAGACCCTGCCTGCATCAAAATGGTAGCTTAGTTTGGACTCATATCTCTATTTCTGTTATACCAGGCAGCAATGGTAAACCTGAGTTTTTTCTAGCGATGATTGAGGATATTACTGAACGTAAGCAAACAGAGTTGAAACTACGCGCCTCTCAAGAAGCAGCAGAAGCTGCCAGTCGAGCAAAAAGTGAATTTTTAGCAACCATGAGCCATGAGTTGCGGACGCCTCTCAATGCGATTATGGGTTTGTCACAGTTACTGCAACAAGAAATAGTTGGCTCTCTGAATGAAAAGCAGAACGAATATGTAAGTTGTATATATAGTAGTGGTGAACATCTGCTGGCAGTGATTAACGATATCCTTGACTTATCTAAGGTAGAAGCAGGTAAACAGGAACTGTTACTATCATCTTTGTCAGTGGCAGATATATGTAATTATGCCATCTGGACAGTGCGCGATCGCGCCTCAGAAAAGGGATTGCAACTCACACATAAAATTGACCTAGAAGCGGATATTTGTATTGCTGATGAGCGGCGCATCAAGCAAATGCTACTCAACTTGCTCACCAATGCCATTAAATTCACCCCAGCAGGTGAAGTATCGCTGGTAGTCAAAAAAGTGCCACAAGGGATAACGTTTATAATTTCAGATACTGGCATTGGTATAGATTCAAGCCAGTTTCAATTTCTATTTGAACCGTTTAAACAGCTTGACAGTCGGTTAAATCGGCAGTATGAAGGCACTGGTTTGGGTTTAGCTTTGACGCGCAAATTAGCACGTTTACATGGTGGAGATGTTACCTTTACATCAACTTTAGGAAAGGGCAGTCAGTTCACTCTGTTTCTACCAAATCCAGAGCATCTGGAAAATGAGGAAGATGAGACAAATGAGATAGATGAGACAGATGAGGAAGCAAATTTTACCTCGTCCTCCTTGTTCTCCTCTTCTCCAGTCATCCCCACAAATAAAACTATTTTGCTTGTAGAAGAAGAGGAAAACACAGCAACAGTGTTGCAAGATTATCTCCACACAATTGGCTACCAAGTCAAGTGGATAGATAATAGTAACGACTTTTTGAAACAAGTAGAAAGCTTCCAACCAGATTTAGTTTTTTTTGATTTCCAGTTAGTAAAAAATGTTCCTATCTGGAATTTGCTAAATATCCTTAGAAAAGAGCCTTATCGGAAACATTTACCGATTGTAATGATGACCTGTAGCGAACCTTTAGAGGAGGAAATTGCCGCGCTACCAGGTAGTCTTAATGACTACCTCGTTAAGCCAATTCGGATAGTCCAACTAGAGTCAATCCTAATGAAATATTTGAGTTAATTGCTCATAAAATACATTTTTGTATGAACAATTAGTGAAAAAACATACTAGATAATTTTACTTTAAGTGTAAGAATATTTTTCTCATTTTCACATGGAGAATACTAGCTTCTTCAAATATTTCTCCTTCTTCTACAAAATCGAGTTTTTTGTATAAATTTTTCACATATTCTTGAGCATGAATCACTACTTCTGGAATATTTTTGTTAGCTATCACCTGTAGGGCATTTTCCATAATTTTCTTACCAATACCTTGCCCTCTAACTGTCGATAAAACAGCTAACCTTTCTATTTTGGCAGTTTTATCATCTAAATATCTGATTCTAGCAGTACCCACAACTTCCACATTTAAATAAGCAATTAGATGATCGGATATTTCATCTTTCCCATCAAATTCTAAAGCGGGATCTACTCCTTGTTCTTCTTGAAAAACTGATTTTCTAATTGCTTTAATTGCCGGAAAATCTTTAGGTAATTCAGCAACTTTTATAACTAAATTACTCATGAAACTCTCTTTTAGGTTACTACCTATTGTAGTTTAACGTGAGTTTGATGAACCTCTCCCTGCTTTGAACGAAAGTGCAAGCCTGTCCCTCTCCGACTCGGAGAGGGAGGGTTTTACGCAGTAAAATCAGGGAGAGGTGTTTTGATTGTCCTAATTAGACGGACACTATATGAGCCGTGGAATTCACGTTAGTTTAATCTGCTCCTTCAATTGGTGCAAAACCTTGACGTTGAATATTTTCTGTCACCGCGCGTGGTTCTAAAAATTGCAGTAAGTAATCAGGACCGCCTGCTTTAGAACCTACTCCCGAAAGTTTGAATCCACCAAAGGGTTGCCGTCCAACGATCGCTCCGGTAATATTGCGATTGATATACAAATTCCCAACTTCAAATTCTGTCTGCGCCTGTTGAATGTGCGAAGGCGTTCTAGAATAAAGTCCGCCAGTTAAGGCGTAATTTGTACCGTTGGCGACTGCTAACGCTTCCTGGAAATCTTTCACCCGAATTACCGCCAGCACAGGGCCAAAAATCTCTTCCTGGGAAATTACCGCATTTGGCGATACTTCACTAAAGATGACTGGGCCGATAAAATATCCTTGTTCGGGTGCTGGTAATTCCAAGGCTAATTGTGCTTCTGCCTTACCCTTCTCAATATACTCGCGGATGCGATCGCGGGCATTAGCATCAATCACCGGTCCAACTTGTGTACTCGGTAACTCTGCTTCCCCAATGTTCAAGGATTTTGTCGCTTCTACCAACCGTTGCACAAAGGCATCATAAATTGGTTGCAGCACAATCACCCTGGAGGCAGCAGAACATTTTTGGCCGCTATAACCAAATGCTGACTGCACTATCCCCACAACAGCTTGGTCTAAATCAGCACTTTCATCGACAATGATGGCATTCTTACCACCCATTTCAGCAATCACGCGTTTCATGTGCTTTTGTCCGGGTTTCAAAATTGCCGCTTCTGCGTAAATTCTACAACCTACTTCCTGGGAACCCGTAAAAGCAATTACATGGGTATCTGGATGATTTACCAAATGAGCGCCGACTTGCGAACCCTTACCCGGTACGTATTGAAATACACCTTTGGGAAAACCAGCGTCTACCAAGATTTCTGTGAGTTTTGCTGCAATCACAGAAGACGTTTCAGCAGGTTTGAGGAGAGTGCAATTACCAGAAACCAAAGCTGCAACAGTCATTCCACAAGCGATCGCTAGCGGAAAATTCCAAGGAGAAATCACCACAGCAATACCCCGTGGCTGGTAAATATAATGATTAGTTTCACCAGGTATGTCGTAATTCACACCTTCATCTAACCGCTCAATCTCGTCAGCGTAGTAACGACAAAAGTCTATCGCTTCTGAAACCTCTCCATCAGCTTCCTTAACTGGTTTCCCAACTTCCAAAACTATCCAAACTGAAAGTTCGGCGCGGCGTTCTCCCATCAAATCACCCGCTTTCCGCAAAATATCAGCGCGTTGTTTAGCTGGTGTTTTCTTCCACCCAGGAAACGCCGCTTTCGCAGCTTGCATCGCCTGTTCTGCCTGTTCAACGCTAATCAATCCAACTTTACCAACTACCTCACTGAAATTAGAAGGATTGAGAGAATCAACAAATTCTGGCGGATTAACATACTCCCCATTAATCAACGGCAAATAAGTTTTACCCAACTGTTGACGAACATTTTGGAAAGCTTGCGCTGCCTTTATTCTTACCTCTTCCTCAGCGTAATCGGTATCAGCAGCACCGAGGAAATCAGAGTCAGGAGTTAAAGATTTCTTCTCCTCTTTGACAATTGGCGGCGCTAATAATTCCTCAATTGGTCGATTTTCGAGATTTTGCCGTAAAAAAGAACTATTAGCTGTATTTTCTAACAATCGCCGAATTAAATAGGCCATCCCAGGTAATAATTCACCGTAAGGACAGTAAACTCTCACCCGATAACCTTTATCAACCAACGCCTTGGCAACTTTATCACCCATACCGTAGAGGACTTGTAATTCAAAGCGACGGCGAGGGACATTTAAACTTTCAGCGATGGCAATGGCGCGAGAGTGCGATCGCACATTATGGCTACCAATGGCAGAATAGACATATTGATGATTTTCTAGCAACAACTGAGTGATGGTTTCAAAGTTAGCATCAGTTGCGGCTTTGTCGTTGTAAACTGGCTGTTTCCAGTGCTTCTGGGCTGCTTTAATAGTTTCTTGATCCCAATATGCGCCTTTCACCAAGCGAATTGTTAGGGGATAACCGCGCTGTTTCAACCAAGAAATTAGGTCTTCGGTATCTTGTTCGCTATCACGCAGATATGCTTGAATTGTGATGCCAATATCTGTGCGTTGCCGAAACTCTTCTTCTAGTAAGAGTTTTTTCAGGATGCTGAGAGTTATATCCTTATAGGCATACTGTTCCATATCAAAATGCACAGCTGCGCCCAATTCTTTAGCACGACGTAAGAGAATCCGAATGCGATCGCTAACTCGCTCCTCACTACCTTTAGCATCTAATGGGTCAAATTGGGAATAAAACGCCGTTAACTTCACAGAAACCTGAACTTTTGGGATTGCTTCGCCATCAGCCTCATCAATAGCCGGAATAGCTGACCAATTCTTTGATGCTTCCACCAATTGTTGCATTAATTCTAGATAGCGTTCTAGATAAGACTGCGCTTCCGCTTCGGTAATTACGGCTTCACCAAGTAAGTCGATGGTGAAAGCCATTTTTTCTTTTCGCAGTCGTTCAACTGTTTTGATGACTTGTTTAATATTTTCCCCAGAAATGTATTTATGAGCAAGCGTCTCAACCGCTGTACCAACGGTTGTAGCAGCAACTTGTCCTGGCATAGAGTCGGGGTTAGCAAAGTTTAGCATTCCCTTCAAAGCTGCTGGTAATTCTACAGATTCATCGCCTAAATATTCTTGTAAATGTGAGGCAATTTCTGACTTACTGTGCAAAGCAGGTAGCGTATCTATAAAGCGAAATAGTTGCACCCGCAACCCAGGATTACTCATCGCCCAAGCTAGTAATTTATCATCCCAACGCATTTGATCCCGCAGGGAAGAAAAAAACGAACGATTTTCCTGCGTTGCGGCTAGAAGTTGTTTAGCAATTTCTTGGGTTTTAGCTTCGTAGGTGCTTGTTTGTACTTGTAATACCACTGATAATAAACTCCGTTAATCAAGACAAGGTTTTTTGTCGAAAGCCTGTGTCTTCTATTTTGACGCTTTCATTTAGCTGTCACCATTATGCGGAATTAACAACTAATTTACCTGTATGCTGTTCTATGGCGCTATATGTGACACCAAAGCCACCGCCACCAAGGATTTTTTGTATAATGAATCTTCCGTTGTCCAGATATTGATTGGGCGTCCAAAGTTTCATTGATTTATAACTTATAAATATATTTGCGTGAACTTACTCCTAACCCTTCGCTGCAAGTAAGGGGAGGAAAATTTTTCCCTCTTTCTCCTAGCGGAGTTAGAAGGTGAGGTTCTACTTGAAGTCTTCTACTGCTGTTTTAACAGCATGTACTTATTTTTTCCAATACTCAGAATGGGTATACTGCCTCTATGCCTACAGAAAACTTTATGGATATTTTATTTTATAACTGGCAACATACACTCCAACCCTTTGGCGTTGACCAGGTACCAGCTGAGAAAGCCTTTAATCTCTTGGTTGAAGCTTACTCTATCCCTGGTCGCTATTACCATACACTTAAACACATCGATCGCGTCCTCAGCATAATTGAGATTTTGCAAGGCTACACCAATAACCTAGCTACTGTTCAACTAGCTGCCTGGTTTCACGATGTAGTGTATGACACTGAAGCCAAAGATAACGAAGAACGAAGTGCAGACTATGCTTTTGAGTTGCTGAGTAATTTGGGTATTCCAGAAAGTATCATAACTACTGTCACCCGTTTGATTCTGAACACTAAAGACCACCAAGCTGCGGTAAATGACTATGATAGCCAAGTCCTACTTGATGCAGATTTAGCGATTTTGGCTACTAACCCAGTTGATTATCAAGAATACGCCCATGCCATTCGTCAGGAATATGCCTGGGTGGCAGAGGCAGATTATATCACAGGTCGTCAACAGGTTTTAGAACGATTTTTACAGCGATCGCATATCTACTTTACGCCTTTAATGTCAGAGTTCGCCGAACCATCTGCTCGTGGCAATATCCAGGCAGAAATTCAGTCTTTATCGCCTGCTTAGTTTTACAAAAACCAAGCTAATAGGTACACGTCGCACGAGAATGATTTGGATCTTGGAAACCTACGGAGTTCTGAAGGCTATCCCCGATGAATTGGGAGATATAACACCATACCGCAAGCGCGGTTGGTGTCTGGTGATTTACCGTCTGCCAGCACCACGATGAGGTATTTCAGACACTTCAGTATCTTCTAGCTTTCTTTTCGGTGCAAAAACTTCTTGATGTTGTTGCTGTTGAATTTTTTGCAGTGCAAACTTTACGCGGGTGCGAACTCCCAGATCGGCATCGTTATCGAGTATTTGCTGAAGTTGATTTGTAATTCGTGACGCTTGATCGGGTAAAGTAACTGCTATGGCGTTGCCGCTTTGCGGGTTGTCGCCAGACATTGCTAGTGTTTCTAAACTCGTCACTGCTGCATAGCGCACTACCCACTCTGGATCTTGAGAAATTAGTAATAGCGCCTCTAATACCTGAATTTGAACAGATTCCACTTTTTCAGGCGGTATTTGATGCCAGCGCAAAGTACCTAATCCCCTAGCAGCTGCCCGCCGCACACTCAAGGAAAAATCGTTTTTTGCTGCCTCTAACAAGGTATCCAGCGCCCGGACATCGCCAATTCCCGCTAAGGCACGAATAGCCCAGGCCCTAGCACTGTAGTTATAGTCATCAATTAGTTCCAATAGTGATGGTACTGCGGCTTCCCCGATCGCAATTAGTCCATCTACTGCCGCCACTGCCGCCCCTGGATTGTTGTAGCCCAAAGCTGCAATCAGAGTCGGAACAGATTCCTCAATACAAGCTGCCGCTAACTCCTGAACTGCATCTAATAAGCGATCCGAGGAGTCTGCTTCTTCCACAGCACGGATTAATATTTGGGCAAGATCACTGTTATTCATAATAATTTTTCATGAGTCATTAAGGATCTGCCAATTGTAGCTTAACTTCTCCGTAGTTGACATCATACATAAACCCCCTAGCCCTGATTTTGAAGTTGGGTTGGGGGTTTATATGTGGTAAACATTTGCTTTAAACGTATTAATAACAACTAATTTCTGGAAAATTATGACTACAACAGCGAATCCATCAAATTTATCACTTTAATCGCACCTGCTGACAAAGTGCTTGTTGCTGTGTGGTTAACTTGATGTTCTAGTAAACCTTTAAGAGAAATTAGCTTTAGGCTATTTTCAGCAAGAGTTTCGGCGATCGCATCTGCTGCTCTTAGATAGCCAATCGCTCCCAAGTCTGCTAACACTGCTCGACGCAATTGCAATTTATCTCCTGCCAGAGCTTTTACTAACCGTTCTCCATAAACTGGTTCTTGGGTTAATTGATACATCGCTCGTGCGGCAGCATATTGCACCAATTCAATTGGATGCTCTAAAAATGGTTTTACCAAAGGGATGCACTCAGTCGCCCTCAAGGCTCCCAAGGCTTCAAAAATGGCCTCGTAGGGTTGAGATAAATCAGGCTGTTTTGATATCAGCGGCTCTCCCTGCAAACCTACTTTTAATAACTTAATTAGGGCGGGAATACAAATCGGATCGCCCAGCATTTCTAAGGATTGTGCCGCTGCTTCCCGGACATAAAAATCTGAGCAGGCTAAACACGCAATTAAAGGTGAGACTGCCTGGCGATCGCCAAGTTTCCCTAAAGCCCTAGCTGCGTTCCGTCGCAGAGGATAGCCGCCTTCTGGTGTTCTGTCGGCTTCATCCTCTAACGCTTTTATTAATCCTGTAACCGCAGCTGCTTCACATATCCGAAACCTACCCAACCACCAGGCAGCATAAAAGCGCAGACCTAAATCTGCACTCTCAAGATTAGCGATCGCTTGCTCTACTGTTAAAGATTCACCATCGCCAGAGTTACCTGTCGGTGATAAATCTTCAAATTTCTGCGGACTAGAATTCATTATGAAGAAGGAGGATCGCTTTGTTCGCTATTTGTTTTAGCTTCAGCGTTCAATGGCTGAATGCTGACTATTTTGCCACCCAAGCGAGTAATTCGCTGCATTTCTTGATTCATCCGGTTCTCAGGTACTGTGAAAAACACAGTGGCACTAGAACGAATGGGATAGTTGGTTTTTTCAGTTTCTTCGCTTTGGCGCAGACCCACTACTTCATACCGAAAGTAGCGACTACTCGTTCTACTACTAATTGGCCCAACCATAAAATTAATTCCCTATTCTAAATTGTCATTAGTCTTTTGCCCTTAATAATGACTATTGACTAATGACTAATGACTATTGACAAATGACACTAAAGAGGTTTAACACTAGCTATTTTACCACCTTGTTTTAACACTCTCTGGAAGTAACTAGATAGTTCTTCATAAGGTATAACCACCGCTTGATTGACGCGGCGTGTGCTGGGATACCCAGATCCAAAAACACCTGCCACTTCAATGCGGTAAAGTCTGCCTTCTTTACCAAAGGTTCCCGCACCACCAAAAGTACTGCTGGGGGTAACGCCTTTTTCAGAAGCAACGTATGAAAAGCCTGAGGAAGCACCAGAGGGAGGAACAACGACGGATGCACTATTGCGACCTAGTTCGCTAGCCAGGCGGGTGTCTTTGCCTTTGAGTTGGGAGGTATCGCTACTGGCATAGCCGCGATAAAGTTGAAATATCCGGGTAAATCCGACAGTTTTTTGTCCTGTTTGGGTTTGAAAGCCGCGATAGTAAGGCACTATATTTTCACCAAAGCTAGATTGATACTCTGGCGAATCAATATAAGAATCAATGTCGGCTTCATATCCCTTGGTTTGATACAAGTCTAAGTGATAGACGACATCAGACTCATCATAAGGGGCACGACCCAACAAATGTTTGTAGTTCAGTTCGATGACACGAGTTTGGAAGTTGTCGTAGAAAAACTTCGATTTGTACAGTTCTGATTTAGCTACTTGACGCACAAACTCTTGCACTGTATTTTTTCCATCGCGCAGGATAGATTCAGCACTTGTCAGGCGGTCAGATACCAATATGTAGTTGTTGCCTAACACCTGACGATAGACGGCAGCAATTACTCTCTCAATGTCTTCTTTGGTTGCATTCGGACGCAATTCCACAGGAGACTGATCGGTAAAAGGTTCTGTTCCCAGACGGGAAGCTGCTGTTGTAATAGCCATTGGTAATTTTCCTTTTGTAATTAGTAGTTGGAAAAATTAGGAGTTAGGAGTTAAGAGTTAAAAGTTAAGGTAAGGGTATAGTTAGGAATTTAAAACTCATAACTTCTAACTCCTCACTCCTTACTCCTCACTCCTTACTCCTAACTCCTCACTTAATTCCCCAATTCCCTATTTATACGGCTGTAATGCTAATAACCTTACTGCCCTTGCGATTCAACTGCTGCAATTTACTAGAAAGTTGCTCGTAGGGTACGATCAATTCTGCAGTACCGCGCCGTACTACAGCTGAGTTTGGGGAAGCTGCTTGTAACACTCTGATCCGGTATGTTTCGCCGCGACCACCTGTAGAGAGACCTGTTAAGGCTCCGGCAGAGACTGGGTAAATGGGTGAAGCTAGATTCTTAGCCACTTCCCAGGTTAGCCGTCCTTGTTTTTGTCCTTGAGCGCGATCGCTATTGGCATAACCCCGATACAGTTGGAACAGTCGGCTATAGCCAACGTTTTTCTGTCCTACTTGACTTTTAAAGCCTCGATAGTAGGGCACAATATTTTCACCAAAACTCTCTTGATATTCTAATGAGTCAATGTAGGAATTAATCTCAGCTTCGTAACCTTGTGAGCTGTAAAGCTCAACATGGTACGAAATCTCTGACTCATCTTCCGGGGCACGCCCCAATAAATGCTTATAATTCAACTCGATAAACCGAGTTTGGGAGTTGGAGTAGAAAAACTTATCCCGATAGAGTTCCGATTGAGCAATGGCTAGCACAAATCCCTTAACGGTGATTGCACCTTGCTGCAATAGTGATTCTGCACTCTCTAGACGGTCTCCTTCTAGTAGATATGCATTACCCAAAACCTGACGGTAAGCCGCCCGGATAACCACTGCCACATCCGCTTCTGTTCTATCAGGGCGTAGTTCTACTGGTGCTGAATTTTCAAACGCTCCAATCCCTAATCTTGCTGCTTGTCCCAAAGCTGCCATCTTTAAACCTCCTCAGTTTTAACTGCAAAACTGAAAACTTTTTAGAAAATTTTTTCTAGTCTTTTAACAGTCTTTTTGAAATTGACACTCACCTTACCTAAAGTAAAGCGATTTTTAAGACATTGCTGCCTTAATATCCTGTTTCCACAGGTTCCCAGGCTCACTCTACGGGTTTGGCAGTCCCTCGGGAGAAACCTCCAGACGTTTTCTGCCAGACACTGCGCGTAGCTTGCTTCCACTACGCGGAAGCGGACTCGCTATGCGCTAGCGTCAAGGAAAAAGATTGCCCTCGCTGCCTCACCACATTTACCATAAGGGCGTAGTGATATCTCCTTACGTTATTTCGGGCGTATACTTTACCCCCAGTCCGAGGGTAGGTTTTTAAATCTTGTACTGACAAAAATATTGTGCCAATTGACGCTAGCTTAAAAGAGGCACTAGGTTGCGAACTTTCCCAAACTTGTAGCAAGTACCGTGCTACGTCGGCAGCTTTTATCCCTGTTCTAAAGCAAAAAATACAGAACTACGTTCCTCTTTCTCCAGGGTTTTCAGCTAGCTTTTCTTAAAAAACTGCCCGGAGAGGTAAACAACTCATAAAACTTACTTGTCATAAGAGCTGATTTCCTCTCCGGGCTAAAGAAACACTCTAGCTTAGAGTATTGATTACATAGTCGATGTATGAATTTGCTTCAACACCTGGGTCGCCGCTTAAACCGTGGTTAGCTTTGATGTACTTGAGAGCTTCAATGTACCAGCTAGGAGATAGGTCAAAAGTGCGGTTGATTTCAGCCAAGCCAGAAATCAAGAAATCATCCAAGGGGCCTGTGCCACCAACAACTAAAGCGTATGTGATAATCCGCAAGTAGTAGCCAATATCACGAACACACTTGCCTTTACCGCGTGAATCAGACGCGAAGTTGGGGCCTTGTTGTTGAGTGGTGTAAGGGTACTTGTTATACACCGCTTGAGCTGCACCTTCGCTCAACCGTTGAGCATTGGCGCTCAATGCTTTTGCTGCTTGTAAGCTAGCTGGTGCTTGACGGAAGCGACCAAAAGCAACTTGAATTTCGGTGCTGCTGAGATAGCGTCCTTGAGAATCAGCCGATGCAATTGCTTCAGTTAGAGGTGTTTTTGTCATTTTGGTATTTCCCTTTTACAAACGTTATGGTTGAAATTTTGTTTTGTCCTAATGGACAATTATTTAGTCAACATCAGCAATGCTTGCTTGGCTTAAGCCACAGCAGCAGCAGCACGATCGAAATAGCTAGCTATTTCAGATGACAAAGCACTGCAATCGCCTCTGGTGATATTGTTTGTATCGTTGACAATTGCCAAAGAAGCTTGTTTCAGCTTTTGAATACCAACAGCAACTGAAGCTCCTGGAGTTCCCAATGCTAAGTAGGTTTCCCGCAATCCATTCAGGGCACGGTCATCTAGCACGCTGGAATCACCAGCAAAGATAGCGTAGGTGATATAGCGAAGAATGATGTCCAAGTCTCTAATACAAGCAGCTGCACGACGGCTGGTGTAAGCATTACCACCGGGAGTGATCAATTGGGGTTGTTCTGCCCACAAATCACGAGCAGCAGCAGCAACAAGAGCAGACGCATTGCTGGTAATACGGTTAACAGCATCTGTACGCTTGTTACCTTCTTTGACTAGTTCGCTCAAAGCATCCAATTGTGCATCGGAGAGATATTCGCCGCGTGTATCAGCTTGGGAAACTACTTTTGCAAATGCATCTAAAACCATTGCGTTAAATCTCCTAATTTGCTTGGTTAAGAATAATTGGACTCAAAACTGAATGGTTCAGTTGATTTTTGATGTCAGCACTGCCTGACGAGTTACGAAAGGTTTAAAACAGACACCCAAGAAATAAGTTTACGATCTCCAGGCTTTCAGATTAAAACTTTTGTTAAAAAACTTAAAACTTCTGTGAACGACTGGAAAACCTGATTAAGATGTTGTTTTTTACTTCCAAGTTCTCTTTATACAATGCTGCCGCATCATTATTTATTACAAATTATTGTTATGTTTGTGAAATTTATTTACATAACTTCATATTTAGGTCTCTGTTAGTTTATTAGAAGTTAGTACAGCACGGCGGAAATAACTATTCAGTTGAAAAAGGCTAAAAAGCCGATAAAACAAGCAAGATGATTTGTGTTTTTTAAAACTAAGTATTTTATAGATACGGAGATACTAGAGTACTCAACAAGCTAACCGAACCCTACTCACTTCTCTCCACCCCAAAAGATAGGATAATTTAGTTCTGGGAAATCCTTTAAAGAATGCGTAGGCGTAGCCCACCGCAGGTATCGCACGCTGAATTTGTGTAGCATTGGCTACTTTCTAGCTCCTGCAAAGGGTACGCGCCATATTGTATGACTGCATTGCAACCGTTGATTCATACTCGCAGTGAACCATGCGAGCAGCACACTTAGGATTATGATCACAGGGAAACACTTTTCAAACAACCTTTAAGAAGCTCTCAATTGTTAAATTGCAGGATTTACAAACCAAAGAAAAAAGACTTGATTTTGGATGAATTTTTATGATAGTCTGCGTTCAACTGTAAATACGGTTTATTGATAAATTTACCGTATTTTAAATTGCACAGCGTGTTTGTCACTTTGTAAACCCATAGTTAATGAAAACGGAAATCACTTCTGATGGTAAAAGACTGGTTTGAATGGCACGACCTCTACAAGAACGAACCGAAATTGCAACAACGCTTGCAAATTGTGCAGGAATACATTTCTCATAGCTTGAATTTGTCCCAACCAGGGTTAATCCGTGTAGTTAGTGTTTGTGCGGGGGATGGACGAGATTTGCTAGGAACGCTATCAAATCATCCACGGGCAAAAGATGTTCATGCCCGACTTGTAGAGCTAAATCCACAACTAGTTGAACGTGGACAACAAACAATAGAATCGTTGGGTTTGACAAAACAAATTGAGTTTATCAATGGTGATGCAACTATTTCCTTGAACTATGTAGGAGCAGTACCAGCAGACATTGTGATTGTATGTGGTGTATTTGGCAATCTCGCAGATGAAACTGAACTCAATCGCTTACTGACAAACCTAAGTTTTCTCAGCAAACAAGGTGCTTTTGTGATTTGGACTCGTGGACACTCTAAGGATATTGCCCACTCTGAGACTGTTCGTAAACTTTTCCGTGAATATGGATTTGAAGAAGTGAACTTCAAACTCACTGCAACAGGAGACATGGGAGTAGGTATTCATCGTTACCTTGGTGAAAGTTTGACCCCACCCAAAGAGCAACAGTTGTTCGCATTTACTGGTGTTCCAAGTAAAGCGAGATAAATAAACTTCGATTAACTTCAAAGAATTTCTAATCGAATTTATTTTGGAGAAAGGCAATAATGCGCTTGAATGCTTGCGGGTCTTGGTAAAGAAAGCCATGACCGCCCTTAAAGAACTCTAAGTACGAACCTGGTATCTGTTTGTGTATCGCCTCAAGATTAGCAGGAGGAGATATGCCATCGTGATGACCGCCGCAGATATAGACAGGAATATGCAGTTGAGAAAGTCGATTATACGTATCGTGAACAGCACGAGCCTCAAGCTGCCGAAGACGCCCAACTTGACGACTTGGTTCGTTTGCACCTTCTTGAGAAGCTGCTAGTGTCAGCTTCACTAGTTGCTGAAATTGTGTAGTTCGGCTAGAGAGCCAAGCTTCCTCTTTCCAACGGGTATCAGTAACTGTTATCTGCCGACGAGCCACTTCCTCAATCGGAAGGTTCACGAGTTCATGTAGTGGATACGAAGATCCGCCAGCACCGCCACTGCTAGTGCAAGCCAAAACAAGACGTTCAACGCGGTGCGGATAGCGCAGTGCCAACTCTTGGGCTACCATACCCCCAAAGGAAATTCCGATGACATCAGCGCTCTCCCATCCGACTGCATTTAACAAAGAGTCTGCATCAGTGGCGTAATCTGGGATGGTGTAAGGAATATCAGGTTTTGAGGTTTGAACCCAGACCGCGCTGATCGTAGGCTAGGATTTCAAAGTGTGGGGCTAGTGGTGAGTCAAAAATAGTCGGCGATCGCTGCAAGTCTCCTCCAGTACCACTAATACTGAGTAGGCGTTGACCTGTGCCACGAATCTCATAATACATTTGCAGGTCATGAACAGATACAAATGGCATGAGTATTTTCCCTGATTATTTTCGGCGGATTTGGCTGAGGGAACTATCGCAATATCTCTAAATAAGCATCCTCCTTTAACTCTTATCGCGTATTGTTGGGCACATTCCAGTACAATCAGAATCCTTAAAGGGTGCGTAGGCGTAGCTCACCGCAGGCATCGCACCCTTTAATATGTAGCATTTGCTACTTCCTAATTCCTGCCAAACACACTGCCAAGGGCACGCGCCATATTTTGTGGTTGCATTGCATCCATTGCGGCGGTGGGTTCGTAGCCGCAGTGAACCATACAATCGGCACACTTGGGATTACCACTCTTCTGGCCGTATTGACTCCAGTCAGTTTGTGCCAGTAATTCTTTGAAGGTAGAGTAATAACCTTCGTTCAGCAGATAGCAAGGTTTTTGCCAACCGAGAACGCTATAACTAGGGCTACCCCAAGGTGTGCATTCGTAGTCCTTCTCGCCAGTGAGAAAATCTAGGAACAACGGATTGTGATTGAAGTTCCAGTTTTTTTCACCACTTTTGTATGGAGCCAGAATTTCTCGGAAGAGGGCGCGGGTTTGTTCGCGGTGGAGAAAATGATCTTGATCTGGTGCCCACTCATAACTGTAGCCGGGAGAAATCATCATCCCGTCAGTATTTAGTGTTTCCAGAAAGTTGAAGAACTCTTGCATATCTTTAGGTTCAGTACCTTCAAAGATAGTGGTGTTAGTGGTGACACGAAAGCCTTTAGCTTTAGCGGCACGAATGGCTTTGACAGCAATATCAAAAACACCTTGGCGATCAACACACTGATCGTGTAATTCCCGCATTCCATCTAAATGCACGCTGAAAGTCAGGTAAGGGGAAGGTTGAAACTTATCCAGGCTCTTTTCTAACAACAAACCATTGGTACACAAGTAAATATATTTCTTGCGCTCAATTAATCCTTGAACAATCTGATCGATCTGGGGATGTAGCAGAGGTTCTCCCCCAGGAATGGAGACAACTGGTGCACCGCACTCTTCCACGGCAGCAAAACACTGTTCTGGGGTGAGATTTTGCTTTAATATTTCCTTTGGATGTTGGATTTTACCACAACCAGTACAAGCGAGATTACACCGAAAAAGAGGTTCCAACATTAATACTAAGGGGAAGCGTTTACGTCCTTTCAAACGCTGTGTAACAAGATACTTCCCAATATCTATAGCTTGTTGTAGATTAACTGCCATTGTTGCGATCGCTCCTCTTTTAGATATAAATACACCACTGGAAAACATAAAACCTTCGTAGGGGTGCAAGGACTTGCGCCCCTACTGTCTATTGCATTCACACGTAAATCGCTATATTTTTCATTTGACATATCCCTGAGCAACAAACCAATCCACAGCATCTTTGAGTGCGGCGTTCAGCGAAGATTGGGGTAGACCCAATTCTCGTACAGCCTTGGCAGCATTGTAATACATAGGTTGTTTCGCCATCCGAACGCCATCCAATGGTACTGAGGGCGATTTCCCTAATGGTGCAAGAATCTTTTCATCAACCCAGGCAACACTCAGGGGTAGCCAAGCGGGTACTGTTCGTTGAGGTGCGCTCAGACCTGTGATATCGGCGAGTTGTTCGAGTAGTTCTTTGAGACTGAGGTTTTGATGACCTAAGATATAGCGATCGCCTGATTTTCCCCGTTGCAAAGCCAGTAAATGTCCCCATGCCACATCCCGCACATCGATAAAATTTAGACCAGTATCCAAGTAAAAGGGCATTTGCCGTCGTAAAAAACGCAAGATTATATCACCTGTCGGGGTAGGTTTGATATCCAACGACCCAATCGGACTGCTGGGATTGACAATAACTACCTCCTGACCTTTAGCAGCAGCTTGGATGGCTTCTTGTTCAGCCAGAAACTTAGACTTTTTATAGTCACCCACCAACTTTTCTAAAGGACTCTGATGTGTTTCATCTACAAGTTCCCCTGACGATCCTACCCCAATCGCTGCCACTGAACTCGTGTAAACCGTGCGCTCAATGTTAGCTTTGCGAGCTGCTGCCAACACATTGCGTGTACCCAGGACATTGTGATGGTGCAGTAACTCCCGGTCTTTTTGCCAGAGGGAATAATGGGCTGCGACATGAAATAGGTATTGACAACCTCCCATCTGTTGCCAGAGATTTGGATCGTTCAAATCGCCTTTGACAATTTCCACATCCAAACTGCGTAGATTCTCCAAATTGCTGCTATGGCGTACCAGCACTTTGACTGCATATCCTTCTTGTAGGAGCAACCGTACCAAATGGGCACCAATAAAACCCGTTCCCCCTGTGACAAAAACCTGCATCAACTTCCCCCCTGCTCCCCTACTCCCCTGCTCCCCCTCTTTTCAAATCGGGGAAACCAATCATCCAAAATGGTGTAGACTACTGGCACAACAATCAAACTGAGGATAGTTGAAGTAACTAGTCCACCTGCGATCGCTACAGCCATAGGCGATCGCAATTCCGAACCAGCACCAAAACCTAGAGCGATCGGTAGCATCCCTAAAATCGTGGAGGCCGTGGTCATCATAATTGGCCTGAGGCGCACTAGTCCGGTATTGAGGATCGCCTCGGTACGCTCTAAGCCAGCGTTGCGTAACTGGTTGATATAATCTACAAGCAAAATGGCATTTTTATTTGCCAGCCCTAGCAAAAAGACGAAACCGATCAATGAGATCATGCCAAAGTCGCTCTTGGTGATTAGTAGCGCCAACATTGCTCCCACTAGTGCTAAAGGCAAAGAGACACCAATAACTAGAGGGTCTACCCAGCTTTTGAATAGTAAAATTAGTACCACAACAATACATAGGGCAGATAGTGCCAAAGTACTGCCGAAACTGCTAAAAACCTTATTTTGGTTAGCAGAGTCTCCTCCTAAATTTAAAGAAATATTAGACGGTAAAACCGCGTTTGCTTCAGCTACCACTTTGTCGGTGGCATCACCCAAAGACAGATCCTTGCCAAGATTAGCACTGATGTAGGCTACACGCTGATTATTCAGACGCTCGATCTGAAAAACCGTGCCCTGTGGATTCGTTTCACCTGTAACTGTAACATCAGCGAATCCCGGTAGCCTTTGAATCCTTTCTTTAATTGCTTTGACTGCTTTGCTCAAAGCTTGGAGATTATCACCTTGCAATGCTATTTGCAGGGGTTTTTGACCGCCGGAATCGACAAATTGAATATCTTCAACACTAGTAGTTACCCCAGAAAGAGTAGGTAATGAGGAGCGCAATTGGTCTTGTAATTCCGCAGTTGTGATTGTGCGGTTTTCCTTTAACTTTACATATAGTGTCCCTTTATTCGGCTCACCCTCACGAGAACCAACAGTGGTAAATACCGTTTCAACTGCCGATGATTTTCTCACAACCTCCTCTAGTTTTTTGGCAACATCTAGAGAATCATTTAAAGGGTTGGGAATTGGAGACTGGAGACTAGGATTTCTCCCCTGCTCCCCTGCCCCTCTGCTCCCCTGCCCCAAGGTCACTGAGCGTAGCCGAAGTGCTGCTCCACTAGGAATACTCGGCAAAGGAGCCGTATAAGCAATATTAAATTCGCCGCGATCGAGTTTGGGAATAAACCCTTTAGGAATTAGTGGAATCAGTGCTATCCCTGCAATAAAACTGAGTACAGCTAACCCGATAACTATCTTCCGGTGATTTAAAGACCAACTTAGCAAGTTTCTGTAAGATTGGGTAAAGGCTACCCAGATTTTTGCTTCCCGACGCGGGGAGAGCGATGATTTAGGTTTCAGCCAGTAGATAGCCAGAACTGGAGATAAAGTCCGAGCAACTAGCATAGAAGCAAGCATCGCGGCTGATACAGTCATGCCGAAAGGCTTGAAGAACTGACCGATTACCCCACCCATTAAACCTATGGGTAGAAAAACTGCCACTGCTGTTAAAGTGGCGGCGGTGACTGTCAACCCAATCTCATTTGTAGCTAAAAGCGCTGCTTGGCGAGGAGTTTCTCCATCTTCAACGTGTCGCATGATGTTTTCCACATCGACGATCGCATCATCAACAATGCTACCAATCACCAAAGCTAAAGCCAGCAGGGTGATTGTTTCCAGGTTGAAGCCGAAAATCGCCATAACGATAAATGTCGCCAACAAAGACGTGGGAATCGCCAAGGCAGAAATGAGAGTTGCCCGCCAATTCCATAAAAAAGGAAAAATTACCACTATCGACAACAAGACTGCTTCCAGCAAAGCATCAATTGTTGACTGGGTGGCTTGGCGGATATATTCTGCTTGAGTGGCAGCTAAAGTGAGGTTAACATCCTTAAGGGTAGAGCGTAGCCTTTGAACTTCTTTCTCAACCCGACTCACGACTTCTAAGGTGTTAGCACTACCGCGTTTGATTACCTGAAATGCGAGTGCATCTTCACCGTTAAACCGGACTAATGTCGCCCCACCTTGGGGGAGAGCCGTTGCACTCGCATTCGCTGGATTTACCGGAGGAGTTACCGTAGCAGCGCCTAGTAGTGAGACTTTGAGTACTCCTGGTAATTTAGCGATCGCACTAACAATCTCATCTTGCGCTAACTTCGTCAAATCTTTGAGATTCCGCGTGGGACTCTCTATGGCATAACTAATGGCGGCTGACTCGTTTAGATTCAGGGGAATAATTTTAGAAGTTCCTCCTTGAGGTAGATTCAATTGCTTTAGGGCAGTTGCAACCTTTTTGGTCGATGTTTCTAAATTCGTCCCAACGGCAAAAGAGAGGCTAACAGCAGTTTGACTAGGATAGGTGGATGAGCGGATAACCTCCAGTCCTTCAAGGGAGCGGAGGCGTTCTTCTAGGGGTTTGGTGAGCTTCGCTTCTGTATCCAGGGCAGTTATCAGGGGAGCTGTAGCATTTACAACCACCACTGGAAAGGTAATATCTGGAAACAAGGCATACTTAAGGGAACTGAAAGCCAGAACACCAGCTACCGTTACGGCAATCCAAAAACTCACCGTCAGCCACGAAAATTGAATCGCCAATTTGGAAATATTGAAGAGTTCTCGTGCGGATTTGGAGTTATCAAGCTTTACCATCTTGGAAAATTATCGTGTGGATGACACAATTATTTAGTCATGCTACAGCAATCATCTTCGGTTTGCGAATTTTGGTTACTACTAAACGGCAATATTACTTATTATCACTCAGATATGACCCAATCTTTAATGCAAGCAGTAGTTAGTGGTTACGCAGCAACGGTGAGCGATCCTATTTTACAAACTACGTAGGCGTAGCCCGTCGTAGACATCGCTCTCTAAGGTAAAGAAGAATCGCGCCACGCCCGTCTGCTCCCAATATTAAATTGACCGTTAAAACTTGAAACTATTGAGATAGCTAGTGTCTAATTTTTTGCCCATCAACACAATTTTGGTACCTCAAGGAGCAGAATATAAAGCTGTCTGTCGCGGATTAAGCGGCATTACTACCTCCATCCCAACGGTAGTAGCCATACCTGTTGGAATGAAGCCTTTACTCAAATACCTGCAACAAGGAGAATTTCTGACTCCAAAATCCAGAGTGCTGATTATGGGTATATGTGGCAGTTTGAGCGATCGCTACACAGTTGGTGATCTTGTGCTGTATCAAGATTGTGTTTATCAGGGGAAGCAGCAAGAATGTGATCGCACTTTTACAGCACAATTGCACTCTTACATATCAGAAAAAGTATCTTTGGTCAAGTCACTAACAAGCGATCGCGTAATTTGGTCTGCGCCCGAAAAACGCCGTTTAGGTGAGACTTTGGCGGCTGATGTTGTTGATATGGAAGGATTTACCGCTTTAGAATTTTTCAATGGGGCTGGGGTATCTGTGGCAATGCTGCGAGTAGTCAGCGACGATTGTCAGCATAATATCCCCGATCTCACACCAGCAATTAACTCTGATGGCTCTCTAAACCCTTTTCCGTTAGCGATCGCCATGCTTCGACAACCTTTTGCCGCTACTCGGTTGATTCGAGGTTCATTAACAGCATTAAAGGTGTTAGAGCAAGTTACAAATCTGCTTTTTTCAGGCTATAGCAATCAATAATCTGTTGTGCCCTTACAAAATATAGCAATCTTAAATCATTTGTGAAAATATCTTTTTACTCTATTTGCATTCTCTGCGTCTCTGCCGTTAGTTATAAAAAATGAGTTCTCACCAATAAAATCAAAGTTGTATATATTTTTACTCTTAGATCATCTCAAGACAAACTAATAAAAATCAACATAATTTAGGTATTTATTATGAAATTGTTTATGGATAAGTTTTACATAAACTTTATCGTTAAACATATAAATAGAAACCTAGATTGGGAAGCATAATATATAACCTTATCAGGGTTGGGTTCCATGAGAGCTAATTCCACTGAATTGTAAATCATAAATACCCTTTTGCCAGAATAGCTCGGAACTAATCTACCAACTATGGAACATAATTTATGAAGCTCAATCTATACTCGTTTCTAGCTAGTTTTCCATTACTCAAAAAAAGTTACACCGCTAAAATCATGTTGGTGGCATTTTTGGGTACTCACATACCACTTCTAAGCTTACTCTTGAGTTTCGTTATCTCAAACTCCTATTCCTTAGAGATGGCGATTCGAGTTATGCTTATTGCTCTGTTGGCTACCTTAGCGGGTACAGCCGCCACCCTCTACGCACTACACCACCTCCTCAAACCGGTTATTTTGACATCTGCGGCATTGCAAAATTATCTAAACACCAAAACCTTACCTGAATTGCCCACAGAATTTGCTGATGAAGCCGGTACATTGATGGCGGATACTTCACAAACTCTTTACAAATTAGATGAGTTAATTCATTACATCAGTAATTATGACGATCTAACTGGATTACCCAATCGTGATTTATTCCGCGATCGCCTCCATCAGACTCTATCCCAACCTGAAAATAACCAGCGCTTTGTAGCGGTCTTTTTACTGGGTATTGATGATTTCACTGCTATGAGTCATGGATTGGAGCATGAAACAACAAATTTGTTGTTAAGAGCAGTTGCTCAGAGGTTATCACTCTGCATGACACAAACAGATATTCTTACCCATTTGAGTGGAGATGAATTTGCCATTGCCCGCATAGACATTGTTTCTTTTGAAAGTGTGATTAAGCTATCTCAGATGCTGTTAAGTACCCTGAGTAAAGCCTTTTCTATAGAAGGAAACTTGATTCATATCACCGCCAGCATCGGTATCACAATTAATGGAATAAACGAGCGTAATAGCGTAGATAAACTTTTGCAGCAGGCTCATATAGCACTGTACCAGGCGAAACGGCAAGGGCGTAGCAAATACCAATTCTATTCACCGGAAATTAATGCTCAGTTGCAGGAGCGAATAACTTTAGAAAATGAATTACATAGAGCGCTTGTTCGCAACGAAATGCTGGTTTATTATCAACCTCTGGTTGATTTACACAGCGGACAAATTACAGCTATGGAAGCGTTGGTTCGCTGGCAGCATCCTACATTAGGTTTGGTTTCTCCAACAAAGTTTATTCCCATTGCTGAAGCGAATGGTTTGATTTTACCAATTGGTGAATGGGTCTTGCGAACTGCTTGTGCCCAAAACCGTGCTTGGCAGCTTGCTGGATTTAACCCAATTCGGATATCTGTAAATCTGTCAGCCCGACAATTTGAACTACCGAATCTGGTTGAGGTTGTCAGTCAAATCCTTGAGGAGACTGGACTCCAAGTATCTTACCTGGAATTGGAAGTGACAGAAAGCTTCTTGATGGCTGATATGGAGCGATCGGTTAAAACCTTAAAACAATTACGAGAACTGGGTATATGGTTGGCTCTAGATGACTTCGGTACTGGTTATTCCTCCCTCAACTACTTGAAGCGCTTTCCTGTGAATATGCTCAAGATCGATCGGTCATTTGTACAGGATGTCACGTCCAATCCTGATAGTGCTGCCGTCACGAATGCGATTATTGCCCTAGCAAAAAGCCTGCGATTGAACATCACGGCAGAGGGTGTAGAAACCCAAGAACAGCTTGACTACCTGAAAATGCAGGGATGTGATGAAGGTCAGGGTTATTACTTCAGTTGCCCTGTGCCCGCCGATCTAATTACCCCGATGTTGCAGAAAACTTCTCGGCAGATGGAGAAAATTCCAGCATAAGTGGATGCCTAAGCCAGAAAATACATCCCTGATAACGTTTCACTTGAATTTTGCTAGAAATGGTTATCAGGGGACAAGTTAAGGAGGCAGCTATGCTGAAGGAATCCCCATAAATAAATTTAGTTGCTCTCAGAGCATTTTGCCTCCAGAGAAAATTCTTTTCTAAAACCTCCTGCCTCCTACCTTTCTTCAGTGACATGAGCAGAGAAATCCGGGATTAATGAGGCGAATAAAAGGTCATTTATTTTGAAACTGTGGAAAGTTTTGCAACCATGTGAGCACGAGATGAAACCTCAAGCTTGCGAAACATCCTTTTTAAGGCTTGCTTGACAGAGTTTTCAGTAATCCAAAGTTCAGCACTAATTTCTGCATTGGTTTGTCCTTGAGCCACCAAGGAAGCAATTTGCATTTCACGAGGCGTTAAACGGTCTGTTTGTAATAGTGGTTGTTGCAATTGCGCCATTGCTACCCAAGTAGAAATGTGCAGACAAAGCGCACTCAAATCTGTAAGATTTTGTGAATCAAATGCAGGCATTCCTTGCTGACGCGTCAAACCTACCACACCCACTAACTCACCATTGCTGACAATTGGCCCTGCCATGACATGCCAGTGATCGGCACGAGGACAAATCAATTTCCATGTTTTAGGTTCTACTACCAAAGCTTCATGAACAGGGGCATGGCGTTCTAGCAAGTAGCGTGCAACTGGATTGTGTTGAGGTGATAATGCAATTTGCAGTGCTTTTTGAATCTTGCTGTCAACTAAAGAAATTTGGGCAAAGAAAAATAGTCCACATCGTGTAGCTGAAAAATACTCACTCATTTGTGCGGATATGTGCGATCGCAAAGTCTGTTCATCTTGAGCTTGAGCAATTCCATGAAATAGAGCTTGTAAGGCAACCATGATTGGCAAAGTGTACTCGTTCGAGGTCTAGGCGCAGTATCGCAACCAGATTTATCTTAGCTTTAGTCACATCAAACCGCTTCGCGGAATCATTAGTTATTAGTCCTTAGTCCTTAGTTTTTTTGCCCACTCTGTTGCGAGCTATCTACCAAAAAACTCTTTATTACAGCAATTTTCATGTATTTGAACCACATCTATCGTAAGGGCACAGCATCGCTGTGCCCCTACCGTGTGGTCTATTTACCTGAAAATAGCTGTAATGACTAATGACCAATGACCAATGACCAATGACTAATTTGTTTGGTTTTTTGGATTACTTTACATGACTGTAAATTCTGGCATTGATCACACACAGATATCCGGGCGCTGGATTCAAATCAGTTTTTTGATCGCAGCAGTGCTTTTCAATCTCTGTTTAATAATCCAAATATTCAGTGTTGGACTGGCTTACTTTTACAACTCTGATTGGTGGAACCTACATATTTGGCTCGTGCGAGGATATGGCGGACTCTCACTAATTTTGTTGATATGGGTGTTTTTAATTCCGTTTCCTCGAAGAGTCCGAAACCTTACAGCAAGTATGCCAGTGCTGCTGGGACTGCAATTTCTCACAATTCACTTGCATTCTTTGCCTTTAGCAGTATTTCACCCACTCATCGGCTTTTCCTTATTCTCTATTTCCACAACCTTAGTGCATCGGACATCGCACATCGTATTTCCCAACTATAACCAAGACTAAATCGTTGAGGAAACACAAGTTTCAATTCTTTTCGCGCTATTACAGGAGAAATACAAGTGTCTCAATACGCCGATCCATCTGTTATCGTTGATACCCAGTGGCTTGCAAATCATCTTAACGATCCAAACATCCGCATTATTGAAGTGGATATGAGTCCAGAGCCGTACAAAAATGCTCACATACCTGGTGCTGTCTTCTGGAACATCTTTGCAGACTTACTCTTGCCCGATTTGAAGATGAATTTGGATGCGATCGCTTTTGAGAAGCTGATGGCACGTTCAGGCATCACCAATGACACCACAGTGATTGCTTATGGCAGTTATCCGGGAACGGGAGCTTGGATTTTCTGGTTGTTGAAAGTCTTTGGACATGAGAATGTGCGAGTTCTCAATGGCGGCTATCAAAAATGGAAATCAGAAGGTCTTCCACTAGCAACTGAATTATCTACGTTTGCTTCTACTGATTACCGTGCCAGAGGTATTGATGCTCATCTGCGAGTATTACACAATGAAGTTCAGGCATCAATAGGTAAAAGCGATCGCCTGTTGTTGGATGTCCGAACACTGCAAGAATACTGCGGTGAGTGGTTTTTCGATCAGCCACCAAAAGCAGGCGAACGTACTGGACATATTTCCGGTGCAGTGCATCTGGAGCATATCTTAACTCTCAACGAGGATGGAACTTTTAAATCATTCAACGACTTGAAAAATCTTTATGACAGTAAGGGCATTACGGCTGATAAAGAAGTGTTTCCCTACTGTGCCATCGGTGGGCGTTCTGGATATACCTGGTTTGTTTTGAAATATTTATTGGGTTATCCGAATGTTCGTAATTACGATGGCTCTTGGAATGAATGGAGTCGCTTGCCTGATGTAGCAATCGAGAGGTAGTGAGATAAATCGTTAACGTGGCGAAAGAACTCTGCGAATTAAAGAAGGCAATACCCTGCAATGCCAATGCGTCGGCTTACATTGTTAATGCGTCAGCTTGCATTGTTAATGCATCAGCTTGCATTGTTAATGCGTCAGCTTACATTGTTAATGCATCAGCTTACATTGTTAATGCGTCAGCTTACATTGTTAATGCATCAGCTTACATTGTTAATGCGTCAGCTTACATTGTTAATGCATCAGCTTGCATTGTTAATGCGTTCCCCTGCATCAAAAACGCTACGCTTTTACGCAAAACTGTACTTAGCTATTACTAGAATTTATCCTGTTTATCCCCTAGTACCGCTGCGCAAAAGTCAAAAGTATTGTATTCCGGGCTTTCGCGTCATTTTGAATGGTATGTTTATTTACACCGTGTTGTACTAGTCCTCTAGGAACCGTTTGGAGATGTCATTACTCTTGCTCGCAATATTACCAATAACCACACCTTTACAGACGGACACCACTACCGCCATCAAGATTAAAATCTCTTAACCTTTCGTTACAATAAAAGCATCGAGAAGGACAAAAGCAAACCTCTCGAAGCTGAAATCAAAGGTGAGCGACATGAATGGCACAATTCGCGTTGGTAATCTCTTCGGAATTCCCTTCTATATCCATCCGTCATGGTTTTTAGTTCTGGGTTTAGTAACTTGGAGCTATAGCAGTGGACTGGCGGCGCAATTTCCCCAATTGTCTGCGGGATTAGCTTTGCTACTAGGATTGATGACAGCGCTGATGTTATTTGCCTCTGTCGTCGCCCATGAGTTAGGCCACAGTTTCGTTGCGATTCGTCAGGGAATTGATGTCAAATCCATCACACTGTTTATATTTGGCGGTTTGGCGAGCTTAGAAAAAGAGTCGAAAACCCCAGGTGAAGCTTTTTGGGTAGCGATCGCCGGGCCGTTAGTTAGCTTACTGCTATGCGGTATAGCTACAGCGATTGGTGTTACTACTGCTGCATCAGGGCCGTTAGCTGCAATTCTTGGTGTTCTAGCTTCTGTTAACTTGGCATTAGCCCTATTTAACCTGATTCCTGGCTTGCCCTTAGATGGCGGTAATATACTGAAAGCCATCGTTTGGAAAATTACAGGTAATCCTTATAAAGGTGTAACCTTTGCTAGTCGAGTTGGACAAATCTTTGGTTGGGTAGCAATTCTTTCCGGTGTACTTCCCCTATTATTATTTGGCAACTCCGGTAACTTCTGGAATTTGTTAATTGGCTTCTTCTTGTTGCAAAATGCTGGTAATTCGGCTCAATTTGCCAGAGTGCAAGAAAAACTCACAGGTTTGACAGCCGAGGATGCTGTAACTCATGACAGCCCAATTGTATCTGCTAATCTTACTCTGAGAGAGTTTGCCGATGAGCGAGTCATAAGTGGACAAAACTGGCATCGGTTCTTAGTGACTGATGATGATGGACAATTAGTAGGTGCGATCGCAATTGATAATTTAAGAACTATCCCCACAGCACTGTGGTCAGAAACTCAAGTTAAAGAAGTCATGCGACCAATCACTGAATCTACCACAGTCCAATCAGATCAACCTCTGCTGGAAGTCATGCAGTTACTCGAACAACAAAAACTATCTGTGCTTCCCGTGATTCGTGAGAATGGCGTCCTAGTTGGAATCTTAGAAAAAGCTGCAATTATCCAGCTACTTCAAAGCCGAACTCAACCTAACCCTGCATAAAGACGCAATTCATCGCGTCTATCAAAAAACGGTAAACCCTTGTAGAGACGCGACAAATCGCGTCTCTACATTTTTATTGCCCAAATTTTTGATTGCGTGAAAAAACTGTGCACAACTTAAAGAGCCTTCTTTGCGGTTTTCGCATTTTTAATTCCCGAAGGGTGGGGGGTTATACTCAAAATTAATTAAAAATTATTATTTTTCTTAATTTTTAACTTTTAATTAAAAAAAGGTCAGCGCGGGTGGGGTTATCTGTCGTAAACATTTTTTGAATTGGTATAAGTTTAAAAATCAAATCGGATTACTATATTAGGACTCCTATTTAATTTTTGAACCAGACTCAGTATACCTCTTGCATAAATCAAAAATAAGAACCCCACCCCGCCAAAGCTACGCTTTGTCTCCCCTCCCCTTGCTAAGGGGAGGGGTTGGGGGTTGGGTATTAGGGACTTTTGCAAGAGGTCTAGTACCTATCTATCTTTTTTTTCTGTTCCCTATTCCCCATTGCCTATTTCTATAAATTAGACATCTGGTGAAAAATAATGTAGAAAGATAGCAGTGCTACGTCTCTACAAGGGTTCTGAATAAGTCATATTTATAGGCTCTTAGTATTTTTTTTCCAAGAATTTTTACGAGATATCAGGTATATCCCTAGCCAGGACAAACCCGCCAGTGGCGCAGGTTCGGGTATAGTTTTGATTTTGGCATAAATAGCTGTTGTAGTTGTAGCTTCTTCAAGAGCCTTAATACTTATCTGGCGACTGTCTGCATTAAAACCGGTTAACTCAAGGGTATATTTATTACTTCCAAAGGTGAAACTGCGATTACTCAAATTTGTGCCTAAAAATACTAAGTCTGCACTCTTTTCAGGATCTTTCGGGTCGTTAAGTGTATTTACTAAATGCAAGTTGAAGTCAAAAACTTGGCTGGTTCCCACAGGAGGGCTGAAGGATACATTGACATTTAAAGGTACAAATTCAACGCCTGTATCGGTGAGTATCTTTCCATTAAAGTAACTTAAATCAGCTATTTTGAATACAGAGTTAATGTCCGCAGCAAATGAAGTTCCATTAAAAGCTAGTTTATTTGGAAGTCTTGACGACAAATTAGCTTTACCCCAAGTAAATGTGTTGCTTCCCACACCTGTATATATGGGATTAGTATCGGTGCTTCCTGGAGTAGGATTTCCCCATGTAGCACTAGAAATGCCAGAAAAAGTTAGAGCTTGTGCTTGACCAGAGAAACTAATTTCTGTGGTCGAACTCACAAAAAAACTAGATATAGCAGTAGCTAAAACAAAACTTAGTTTCATAATTCTAGGTTTTAATTATCATTACAAAATTTCCCTAACACGCCACCTCCCAGCAAGAGTGGAGAGTTAGACCTAAGTCAAAGGCAAAGTAGGGTTCTTTTTTTGATTTATGCAAGAAGTCTAGTAATTGAGTAGGCGTAGCCTATCGTAGACATCGCTACCCTACTTGACTTGTCAATAATTGTCAAGCTGATATCAAGTGATATAAAGTTACAGTTTTTTGACATTCCCCGCGCTATGGAGAGGAATAGGATTCATAATTTTGACAAAATCTCTGGCAACAACTGGCTAGGAACTTTAGATAAAGCCAGATTTTGTCCCTGTATCCCTAACTCATTATGAAAAGCACGAATAGTTTTCACCACATAAGTGAAGGTTGTCTGATAAGCCTCTGGTTGTTTACTTAATCCGTTTAAGGCTTGCAAATGGTTATCTAATGCTACTTCTAAGTGTTGAGAGCGTATCGCTTTGTTGCCATTAAAAGACTTATCTATTACTAGCTGATAATGTGCTAGTCCCAGGTTATTGTGAGAGGCAAGCAAATCAAAACTTAAAGAAATACCGCTAAGTGAGTGAGCCAAAGCGATAGCTTCTTCGTAAGCGCTGATACATAGTTGCAGATACTTTTGCCGTGCCTCTTTAGTAGTCTCAGATAGGTTTGCTAGATGCCAGTAGGCAGTACCCAGATTATTTTGTGTAGCGGCGCAGGCACTGGGAACATTAGCTGGAGTGCGATACTTGAGAGCTTCGCTATAAACATCTATGGCTAACTGGAGATTTTGGGCAGGTTGTTCGTATTGTGCCAGATTCCAACACGCAGTACCGATATTGTTTTGAATCATGCCATACTTCAGCGGTTCCTCTTCAGGGTTGTAGTGTGCAAGCGCTTCATTGTAAGCTGCGATCGCTTTGTTGAAATGCACAATCGGTTGATTGTATTGCCCTAAGTGCCAGTAGGCAGTACCCAAATTATTCTGGCAAGCCGCATACTTTAATGAATCCATATCAGCTGTACGGTAGCTGAGTGCTTCACTGTAAGCGAAAATTGCTTGCTGCCAATTTTCAGATGGGTGAGAGAAACGAGCTAAATCACCATAGGCTGTCCCCAAATTATTTTGCACACGAGCGTAAGTTTCCGAATATGTCTGAGGCGAAATCATCTTTAACGCCAACTGATAAAATTCTATTGCCTGCTCTATATAAGTTTGTCCTTCCTCTGAATTGGGTGGCGTGCGGTATAGCATCCAGTAGAGTGTACCCAAGTCATTCAAGATATCTGGGAGTTGTGGTGAGCTTTCGTCATAGCTAATTGCCTCCTGATAGGCAATAATTGCTACCATCAGATTTTCTAAAGTTGACTCTCCTTGCTCAATGCGAAGGCGGTATAAAGTGCCTAAGCGATGATAAGCCTCTGCTAGTATCTGCTCTGAAGCTTGCTTTTCGTGTAATTCTTCAATCTCCAACAAAATCTGCTGTGGTTGTAAAGAATTCTCTGTATTTTTAACATCACCTGTATTTATTGTTGCTATTACTAGCTCAGTTAACTCACTGCTAATATAAGATAAAGACGACAGCGATTGATTATTACTCCCACTACCAGACCGATTTGTAGATTCCTGTTGTTGTGGCGTAGCCTTCAATAAATCCGCTGTTGATGGTGAAACTTCCTCAGTTTTGTGTACGCGATTCCCTTGTATCTCTACTGGGAAATCAGAATTATTATCAAACTTGAACTCGGTAGCTGCGGTTCTGAGTTCTGCTTGGTTAACTGATTCATCTAGAATCGACTGCTCAATATTCCCTAAATCCAAGCTTCCAGAACGTGAAAAACGTTCTGGATAGGCCAAATTCTGAGTTGCTGGTGTGGGTTCTCCAGCAAACACAAATACGCCAGTACGACAACGCCAAAACTGTGGCGCTGATTGCTTGATAGCCGATAACCAAGGACGTGGTATCCACAACAGCAAATTAGATTCTAGGAATCGGCTAGATTCTTGTGTAGAGAAATATTGTTCGCTTAAACGGAGATAGTGCAAAAATAACCGCTGTGTCGCCACTGGTTGCTTCGTAAGATGTTCCACGCCGACAATCTGAAATGCTGGTACTGGAAAAGGTCTTCCAGGAGTATCCTTTGATGCCCCAACAATTGGCGGTGGATAATTAGTCAACCATTGATTAATCTGGATTATGGGATTGGGATCGTTTAAATTCAAACGCAACGTGACTAATCGCGGATAAGCTGGAGTGCTATTTTCCTGAGCATTTGATGATTGATATAGCACCTGTCCAACAGGATAAGCCAATGTAGAATGCAAACGGGCTGCTACCTGATTTCTTAAGTATAAATCATCACATATTGCTAAAAGAATTTGTCGTCGTAAGCCAAGACTTAAGGCAAGTTTCAGGCGGTGGTATACTTGCCGATTCCAAGTAGAATTATTATTGTGTGCAGTATCATTCACGCTCATAGCGGCTAAAGAGCCAAAACACAGTATGTATCACCTTTCTGAGTGCATCCAAGTGGGCTAAAGTCATAATAAAAATGATTTTTAATAAGTAGATGTTGTGCTGCTCAGGATATATTGAGCCTTCAATTATAGTAGGAATAATAAAGTATAATTATATACTTTGATTAGTAGTTCAATTTTAACAAAAAATAAAAAAGCAGGCCCCTCTTAAAATCGGAACCTGAAAAACTATAAAGAAGATGAAGTTTTCTTAAAATGTTTTACGATCAACTGCTCTTAGAAACAAAGAAGGCGACTAAAATCAAGCCGGCAACCAAAGCTGTAGCGGCAATTGTTAGTAGGATATAAGTTCGCTTTTGCCCTTCCGTGGGAGGTTCTGCTTGATAGACCTTTGGTTCCCGGGCAAAATTATTCAGAAGACCGCCTTCTTCATTGGTATAGGGCATGAATGAATTCCTTTCTCTTTATCGTTAATTTAATGTTACATAAATGCTAAATCTGGTCTTAAACTGCTAGATAAATCGTTACATTCTGGATTAGGCATTGGGCATTGGGCATTGGTTATTCCCCTTGTCTCCCTTGTCTGTCTATTTTCCATACCCCATGCCCTATTGCCTATTCCCCATTCTCTAACTAGTAATCGTCCCAGTTAGAGGTGAACTAGGACTGGCGTAATCTTTAATAGGCATTCTGCCAGCAAGGTATGCTAGACGACCGGCGACTGTTGCCAAATTCATGGCACGAGCCATTGCTGCTGGGTTTGGAGAAAGAGCGATCGCACTATTAATCAACAAGGCATCTGCTCCCAATTCCATTGCCTGGGCGGCTTCTGAGGGTGAACCAATACCAGCATCTACCACCACTGGCACACCTGCATTTTCGATGATAATTTGGATATTGGCAGTTGTTTTCAGCCCTTGTCCAGAACCAATTGGCGATGCCAAAGGCATTACTGTAGCACAACCTACCTCTTCTAAGCGCTTGGCTAACATGGGGTCAGCGTTGATATAGGGCAATACTGCAAACCCTTCTTTAACTAGTTGTTCTGCTGCTTGCAGCGTCCCAATCGGGTCTGGGAGTAAATACTTAAGGTCGGGTATTACTTCTAACTTGACAAAGTTATTATCTTCCTGCCCCAACAATTTCGCCATTTCTCGCCCCAAACGCGCCACCCGAATCGCCTCTTCAGCAGTTTGACAACCTGCGGTATTGGGTAACATCCAAATTTTTGTCCAATCCAAGGCTTCAGCTAAACCTTCATGTCCAGGAGCCTTGGTTTGTACCCGTCGTACTGCCACAGTGACAATCTGGCAATCGCTGGCGGCGACGCTTTGCTGCATTTCCTCAATGCTGCGATACTTACCAGTGCCCGTCATCAGGCGGGATTGGAAGGTTTTGCCAGCGATAATCAGTGGGGAGTCTTGAGTGGGGAGTGGGGATATCGCAGAGTGATGTCCGTTGGAGAAATTGGCAGAGTGAGTCAGCATTGGGGTGGAGGTAGATGATTTGGACTGGAAGCGCGAATAGTGAAAATCAGCAAGTAGGGGGTCAGATTTTTGTTCCAAGATTAAATCGGCAATCAAAGCGGCGGTTATGGGCGCAAGTAGAATTCCGTTGCGGTAATGACCCGTAGCAAAGGTTAAATTTTGACAGTGGCTAGTGCCCAGGATGGGCAATTCATCAGGGGTAGCTGGGCGAAATCCCCACCAAAATTCTTGGATGGGATAATGCTTTAATTGGGGATACAGCCGGATGGCAGCTTGTAGTAATTTTTGAATACCTTCTGGGGTGTTGTTGGGGATAAAGCCAACGTCTTCACTTGTTGCCCCAATAACCAGGCGATCGCGTCTTGGTACGATGTAAATATCCTGCCCGAATAAAACCCGCTTTAAGGGCAATTCCGGCGAAACTTCTGGTATCCGCACACTCAGCATTTGTCCTTTTCTGGGTAGCACAGGTAGCGGTAACAATTCATTTGACCAAGCACCTGAAGCTAAAACATAGTGCGCGGCGCGAATTATGCCAGCATTGGTTTGCACGCCAACTACTTGTCCTTGCTGCTGTAAAAAAGCTTCTACTGTAATGCCGTCTTTAAGTTGAACACCAACAGACTCAGCCGCCGTCCACAATACGTGAACGAGAGCCTTATTATCAACTTGGGCGTCTTGAGGATACCACCAGCCACCAATTACCTCTGCTCCCAATCCTGGCTGATATTGATGAATTGCCTCTTTGTTTAACCAGTAAGCCGGGGACTCTTCGCTAGCAGAGGGGCAAAAGGGCAGAGGGGCAAAGGAGAGAACTTCCTCTTTTTCCCTTGCTCCCCTGCTCCCCTGCTCCCCTGCTCCCCTGCTTTCTTCAAAGAGGGGTGCAACGATACCACAGGGACGGTAGCCAGTATTTAAGCCGGTCAGTTCTTCTAATTTGCGCGTCCAGTCGGGATATAAGGCACGCGATCGCCAACACAAGGAACGCATTGCCTCATTAGCGATGTTTTCCGCATCTGGTGCCAACATCCCGGCGGCGGCGTGGGTAGCGGCAGCCTGAAGGTCACGACAAAGCACGGTGACGTTTGTCCCGCGCAATTTTAGTTCAATGGCGATCGCTAAACCAATAACGCCGCCACCAATAATCACAGTCTCACTAATCATTAGTCATTAGTTATTAGTCATCTATCATTAGCCATTTATCATTAGTACATAACTAATAACTCATAACTTATAACTCATAACTTATAACTTATAACTTGTAACTAAAGACGGGTCTGAAGACGGATCTGCTCGTTACCACAAGGCGCGAATTGGTTCGTTGCTTTGATTTGTATCGCTAGATGGTGTGCTTGTTTCTGAAGAATCTGTATTGCCGTCTGTTGTACTGTCAGTTGAGTCATCGCCAGAATTCTGGGCAACGTTACTCCTGTTGTCAGGTCTTGGGGCTACAATAGTGCGCCTGTTTTCGTTTGTTTCAGTTGTTTCGTTTCCTTCTGTTGCAGTTTCTTCATTCTTGCTGCCAGCACTGCTATTAACATTGATATTAGCTGGCAGGACTTCTGATTTCTTGTCACTGGGAGCGTTAGCAGTTTGTACGCCCATCGGAAAGTTGATGCCTAGTAATGTACCAAGCAGAATGGCTAAACCTCCAGCCATTAAAATTAAGGGTGTCCATCTACCCATCTTGTCTTAACTCCTTTTTAACCTTTTGGTGTCCACACTATTCGAGAACCTTGTCCCCAAAATCCATTAAACTTTGTCACTTTCACATCGCCTAAAACTTGAGTTTGACAAGCTAAACGCAAGTCTGTTGTAGGAGAATGGGGAGGAAGCGAACGCCGTGCTCGATCGCGCCAGTTCGCTGCTGATACTTTGCCCTCTACCTTAACCGTACAGGTACCGCAACTGCCAATGCCCCGACAGTTTATTACCTTAGCACCGTCATTGTAGAGATCAATACTATTGTGCAGCAAAATCTTGCGGAGATTGCTTCCATACTCGCAATCAATTGTTTTACCTTCAGCTAGTACTTTAGGCATTTTTAAATTGCCAAACTGGCTTTTTGTTGTATATTGACACATTGCCTCGAAAGTTGTCTCGTCGGTCCCAGTTTTATGACCACAAATTCTTCACCTCAACTTTGGCTCTATGACACTACATTACGGGATGGCACTCAGCGCGAGGGGCTATCTGTATCGATAGAAGATAAGTTACGCATTGCCCGTAGACTCGATCAACTGGGTATTCCCTTTATTGAAGGTGGTTGGCCTGGTGCCAATCCCAAGGATGTACAATTTTTCTGGCAACTTCAAGAAGATCCGCTTAAACAGGCTGAAATTGTCGCTTTTTGTTCAACTCGACGCCCCAACTCCACTGCCGCCACTGAACCGATGTTACAGGATATTTTGGCTGCGGGAACTCGCTGGGTAACGATTTTTGGCAAGTCTTGGGATTTACACGTGACAACAGGACTCAAGACGACATTAGAAGAAAATTTGGCGATGATTCGTGACACAATTGAGTACCTCCGTTCTCAAGGTCGTCGCATCATCTACGATGCCGAACATTGGTTTGATGGCTATAAGCACAATCGAGATTATGCTTTACAGACATTAGAGGCTGCGATCGCATCTGGTGCGGAATGGCTAGTCCTCTGTGATACCAATGGTGGCACTTTACCACATGAAATTAGCCAAATTGTTCAAGATGTCATTAGTCATTTGTCATTCGTGAGCCAGTGCGTTGCGGAGGTTCCCGACGCTCGAGTACTCGCTAACGCTGCGCTATCCGTTGAAGCAACTGGCGTCATTTGTCAAGAACTAATGACCGAAGACAAAGGACAAAGGACAATGCCCCAAATTGGAATTCATACTCATAACGATTCGGAAATGGCGGTTGCTAACGCAATAGCCGCCGTGATGGCAGGGGCAAAGATGGTACAGGGCACAATTAATGGTTACGGTGAACGTTGCGGTAATGCTAACCTCTGTTCGTTAATTCCCAATTTACAACTGAAGGCGGGTTACAGTTGTATCACAGAAGACCAGCTCACACAACTTACAGAAGCTAGTCGTTTTGTGAGTGAGGTGGTCAACCTTGCGCCAGATGAACACGCTCCCTTTGTGGGACGTTCGGCTTTTGCCCACAAGGGCGGTATTCATGTATCAGCAGTGGAACGTAATCCCCTGACTTACGAACACATTCAGCCGGAACAAGTCGGGAATCGTCGCCGGATCGTGATTTCGGAACAGTCTGGACTCAGCAATGTTTTAGCCAAAGCCCGCAGTTTTGGGATTGAATTGGATCAACAAAAGGCAGAGGCTAGGGAAATTCTCCAGCGCCTCAAAGATTTGGAGAGTGAGGGATTTCAATTTGAAGCAGCAGAGGCCAGTTTTGTGCTGTTGATGCACGAAGCTTTGGGAGACCGCCAGAAGTTTTTTGAAGTCAAAGGTTTTCAAGTCCACTGCGACTTGATTGAGGGGAAAGAAACTAGTAATGCCCTAGCTACAGTCAAAGTCGCTGTTGACGGGAAAAATATTTTGGAAGCGGCAGAAGGTAACGGTCCTGTGGCAGCTTTGGATGCAGCTTTACGCAAGGCTTTGGTGAACTTTTATCCCCAAATTGCAACTTTTGATTTGACAGATTACAAAGTGCGGATTCTCAATGGACATACGGGCACTGCGGCGAAAACCCGTGTGTTGGTAGAATCAGGTAATGGTCGTCAACGCTGGACGACAGTAGGGGTTTCCACCAATATTTTGGCGGCTTCTTATCAAGCGGTGGTGGAGGGTTTAGAATACGGTTTGTTGTTACATTCCCAAGCAGAAGCGGCGCTGAAAGCTTCTAGTTGACAAAAGGGATATGTAGTGTAGGGAAAGTTTGCGTTTTTCGATGAGAAGGGGAAGCGATCGCACTTTGGCGATCGCTTCTTGCCATCTATTAACACTTTTGTACTTACAGCAGATTGCAACTTGGTGAAGCAGCGCGGTCTTCTCCCAAAGGGAGAGGCTAGCACCAAGGGGTTTCCCCCATGAGCGACTGCTGTTAGCGCAGCGTTAGCGACGCAGGAGCGTCACCCGCAGGGTGAAGTACAGATAATCGTAGGGGCACAACATGTTGTGCCCCTACCCGTGTACTTAATTTACCTGAAATACGCTGTATGTAGCGAAAAAGCGGTTGTAAATAGAAGCCCTACCAATTGCGCCATCCACCTTTGGGCGCAACTTCATTATTAGTAGATTTCAGTCCGTGACTTTGCAACAGAGTTTGATATTCTGTGCTACTTGCCCAACGGTCAATTTCTCGCGCCCGTAGTACTGGCACTGGATGGGTTAATTGGGCTGTACGGGCAGCTTTGACCATTTCACCCAGTTCCGTCTTGCTAATATCATCGTAAGCGCGGGCTTGGGCAACAAAGGCATCGAGATTCAGTTGGGGCGCTAAGGTGGGAGAACCACCTGCCAACTTCATCAACACCGACATGACAACTTTCGGGTCTTGGGTTGCTAGTAATGCGGCGCGATCGCAGGTAAACTCAGCACAACGTACCCATTCCAAAAGTTGCGCCTGTATGGCTTGAGCAACGAAGGTGCCCACATTGGGCACAATCGCCGCAGCTAATATTAATAAATTTACAGGTGTCAAGTAAACGCTATGGTCACACTTGAGATGACCCAACTCATGGGCGATTACTGCCTGTATTTCTTCTGGTGTAAGAATATCAATCAGGGAAGTGTGTAGCACAACAAAAGGCTGCTTACCCCGCACAGCAAAAGTATAGGCGTTGGGAGCCGGATGTTGCCTGACGTACAACTGGGGAGGATCTATATCCAGGATTTTACAGGCATCTAACAACAGCTTGTATAAATCAGGCAGTTGGTTTTCACCCACCAGAATGCTAGAGGCAATATTTTCTACATAGAAAACCTGCTCTGCCATTGGCCCAAGCCAATTTCGCACCAACATATCTATGCCTGGTATCTGCTTGAGCGCTCTGGTAGCTTCCAGGTCTAATGGATGACGAAATGAGTCAGCTTTTAAACCAATCAGCGGGGTTTTGAAGAAGGACATAGTGCAACAAGCTATAAAAAAACACAACTATGGAATCTGGCTGGATAGATAAACAGCCTCCCACAGTTAGTATAACGATTTCAGTAGGGGGTTTCCTTTCTTGCATACTCTTAAAACCCTTATCCATTGTTGAGAAAACTACTGTTAATGTGTCAGCTTACATTGTTAATGCGTTCCCCTGCATTAAAAACGCTACGCTTTTACGCAAAACTGTACTAAGCATGAAGCCAGATTTAGTGGCACGATCAAAGGAGGTGATGTTTTTCTGTTGTCACTATGAAGATATTGGTACTGAATGCCGGATCGAGCAGCCAAAAGAGTTGTCTATATGAAATTGCAGATGAAACTCTGCCCACCCAAGCACCCCAACCCCTTTGGTTCGGGAAAATCAACTGGACTCAAGATCGGGGTGTGGCAGAAATTGAGGTGAAAACTGCTACGGGTGGAACGCTGCAAAAATCAATCTCTGGTGATTCCCCACAGGCGCACCTCACCTATATGCTCAATACACTTAGTCATGATGCTACCAAGGTAATCGATCGCTTGTCAGAAATCGATGTGGTGGGGCATCGGATAGTACATGGTGGAGAAGATTATCGAGATAGTGTGGTGATTACGGAGGATGTCAAAAAGGCGATCGCTGGTCTGTCTAACCTTGCTCCAGAACATAATCCAGTGGGTCTAGAAGGCATAGAAGCAATTGAACAAATCTTAAAAAATGTCACTCAAATAGCAGTCTTTGATACCGGATTTCATGCCACTTTACCCGATGCAGCAGCAATCTATCCCGGCCCATATCAGTGGGTAGAGCAAGGTATTCGTCGCTACGGGTTTCATGGTATCAGTCATCAATACTGTTCTGAACGTGCTGTCCAAATTCTCGGTCGAGATGTTGCATCTGAGCGGTTAATTATCTGCCATTTGGGAAATGGATGCTCTTTAGCGGCGATTAAAAACGGTCGCAGTATTGATACCACTATGGGATTCACGCCCGTAGAAGGATTGATGATGGGTAGTCGTTCTGGTTCAGTCGATCCGGGGATTCTGATTTATCTGTTGCGGCACTGCAATTACTCTATCGAAAAGTTGGATGAGGTATTAAATAAAGCTTCTGGGTTAAAGGGAATTTCGGGTGTATCTAGCGATATGCGTGAAGTGAGAGAAGCGATGTCTACGACGGGCTACGCCTACGCTCAAGGTAATTCCCGCGCTCAACTGGCGTGGGATATCTACGTGCATCGCTTGCGTTCTGGTATCGGCGCAATGCTTGCTAGTTTGGGCGGATTAGATGCTTTAGTGTTTACAGCAGGCGTGGGTGAACACTCTCCACAAATTCGCCAAGCCGCCTGTGAAGCCTTTGGGTTTATCGGATTGAAAATAGACCTTGAGAAAAATCAACAGCAGCCAGTGGATAAGGATATTGCTACATCCGATTCAGCAGTACGGGTATTAGTTATTCATACTCAAGAAGATTGGGCGATCGCTCAACAGTGTTGGCAGTTGTTGAAACGTAATTAGAAAGTCTGATTTAATTTGGGTAAGATTGTTTTAATATTTCAGCTAACCTAATCTTTTTCTTAAAATAGTCTTTCACGAAAAAATATCTTTTTCAATGCCTCACACCCGATTTTCAAGCTAGTAACCAACGCATAAAAACCTTACCAATTTGCCCTCCTATAAAACTAAAAACCCATTGTAATAACGGCCCAATTAGTGACAAAAATAGCAAAAATAAGAAATCAGTGGGAGTAAAAATAAAAATACCAGAAGTGACACAAGTTATTCCCCACGCCAGCCAATTGCGATATTGAGAATTAATATAAGTCCATCTTGGAAGTTGATTAACAAGCCAATGGCGAATAGTAGCAAATACAAAAGATGTTACTAGCCCAACAAGTATTGATAATGAAAGTGCTAAATGTAATTTCCAAGTAAAAAAAGCAGCAGGGAAAAGCGAAGCTAGTTCCCAAGTTAATAAATTTAATTTAGTCTGAAGATAACTTAGTATTTTTTCAATCAGCCAATAATGTACATAAACAATATTTAAACACTCAGGATTTTGGATAAAATTACTCCTGACTTTGTGAATTATGTCGCCATAAAATAAGATATTACTTTGTAAAACAATATCTTCTTCTTTCCACAAATATAAAGCTGATGTATCTTGTCTATAATACAAATTAAAAGTAAGTCCGTACTGTAACGTCGATTTATTTTGTAATAATTTACTCCCAACTAATTTGATAAAACTTACTATAAAAGTGTCATCAAAAATTTTTAAAGTTTTAAAGTTTTTTTTAGCAACTACTAATTTCTGGTATTGCATAGGATTATCACTAAAGCAGTTGTAATACAAAAGATAAGCTATTAATTTCGGCGGAATGTACACAGAGCAGCCTATTTTTCGCGCTTCCTCAATTTGTTTTAAAACTGCCTTATTTAGATAAAAAGCATACTGTCCTGGCTCAACCTTAATTTCAAGTTCAATTAGAGTGCCTTGAGGTATTTGCACAAAAAAAGAGAGTTGAACATCAGCTTCATTATCTGTGTGTATTTTATCAGCGTTCATTGTCGGGATAATTTTGCAATATTTTGTATAATACCAATCAGAAAATCTAGTGTTCCACGCCACTGTTTCTCTCCAGCAACTACCCCTTCATTATGTATTTTTAGGATTAAATCTCTATCCCCTTCAGATAATTGAAATAGCTTTTTATGGTAACGACTAATAATATCTCCATCTAACTGCATAACAGTTTGAGCATAAATAATATCGATATCTACACTGGTAATGTTGTCACTATTAAGTGCCGCTTTTAGTTCAGACATTTTCCGCAGTGTCCGAATAAATTTATCATTATTCAAAAGTGCTTCAACCTCTTGCCACCTTTGCCGCAATTTTTTTTGATTATTATCTTCTTGATCTGCAACAGGAGTTGGAGCAGGCAATATTGGTTGAGCTAACTTTATGTATACCTCATCAGTTGGAACAATATTTGCTTTATGTTCTACCTGATATTTAAGACGCTCCTGATATTGTATGATTCTGGAGTCTGGCTCACTAGTCTCATTACTTTGTTCAAGGAGAATGTAAAAATATTCTCTTTCAAGTTGTGAAAATAGACTTGTATAACGCTTGCGTAGCTCTTGAGCTTGAGTTTTTTCTGGTTCTATTAAATCGTCTGGATTTGGAATTCCTTTGCTATCAAAGTAGTCTTTGTCATTTATTGAATAAATCTCTTCATACGCCTGCCAAGCATTAAACTTTGCGCCAGTAATTTGGTCTACAACCATTGTATTTACTTCTAAAGCTGTAATATCATCAACTAATCCATGTACAGATGAGACTACTTTTTCTAGCAAATCTTTGGCTTGTTCTTGAATTTTGTTAGGCATAGTTTCCTTGATTTCTCTAAAGCAAATTAACCTACAGGTGTGGACAAGTTCATATCCTGTAAGTATTTTTGGGTTAATATCAATTAATAAATATTAACTCTGGGGACGGGATAGCGATTGTTGTGAAGTTTTACGAGATTTCATAATTTCTATAAAAAATCCATACAACTTCTGCAAACTTTCTATATTTTTTTGCATAATTTCCCGACTTTCTTTGATTTGAGTTAGATGAAATTCGCGAAGTTCTGTATATGGACCGCTCCCAACAAATTGACTACCAACTTCATTAGTTATATCACCATCAATTAGATTGATTCTAGTGTGCATTCGATTACCTGTTTGAGCAATTTGCTGCCCTTGTACTTATTCTAAGTGGGTAGATGATTCTGGAACCCAAGTAGTAATTTCTAGCTCGACAACTTCAACTATTGCTGTTTGAATAGCATCAATAATTTCATCAATATTGAATCCTTCTCCCTTACTATTCAGCTTCTTAACTTTTATTTTAAATTCACTACTTGGTTTGCTATATTGACTATTACTTTCCCAATTTTCTATGGCTTGACCATTAGTTTCTGTGTTTTCGTTAAGAGTATTATTCACCATGATGTTTTAGAGGTTACAGACAAATTTAAATATAAACAAGATACAACTATAGGTTATGTCAAAATTTTTAAGGGTTTTACTAAAAAAAAGTAATTAAAGTCAAAACAACTTAATATTTTAAAATTTTTTACTAAAAAAATTTATGATTTCCAAGAGCCAAATTTATCTTAGAAAAAGAATAATACCATTTTAGATTTTGGATGCACTGCAACGCAGTGCATCCAGCACTGCCGTAGGGTTTCCCCATTGTCCTAAGTAGCGTGATTCTGAAATAATTATTTAATTAGCTTTTGGGCGTTTCGTTCTAATCGGTATAAATTAGATATTACTTTTATACAAATAACACTCAAATATATCTCAGAGCAAAGATAAAATTAAAGTATTAATAGGCACTATATAATAAAATTAGTTTATTTGAGTCAACTTTTTTTATCTTACCTAGCAAAGCTTAGACGTACAAGTAGGCCTGACTTTTCTTATACCACTATGTATACAATGATATGACTGCGATCATAAAGCCAAGGAAAATATGTTGTTATCTCGTCAAGCTTTTGCTACACCTTTTGTAATTTGTATGTGTATTTTAGGAGTTGGCTTGATTCAATTCCCTCAATTGCAAAAACTAATAAACAGAAAACAATCTGCCTCTTTTAAAACTCTAGAAAAAGAAATAAAATCTGAAAAGATCCGTCTTAATTTTCTCGATAAAATGCCTAGTTTTGGTTATGATAACTTCATTGCAGATTTGGTATATCTCAATTTTCTCCAATATTTCGGAGATGATGAAGTTCGGGATAAAACAGGTTACAGTTTAAGTCCAGAATATTTTGAAGTTATCCTAGAACGTGACCCGCGATTTTTAGCAGCGTATCGCAGTCTTTCGATTAGTACTTCATTGTATGCTGGTATGCCAGAACGTGCGATCGCACTATCAGAGAAAGGCTTAAAATCAATATCTCCGTCAGTTCCCGAAAAGTCTTATTATATATGGCGTTTTAAAGGAGTTGATGAGTTATTATTTTTAGGCAACGCTCAAGCTGCCCAACAGTCTTTTGCAACAGCGGCAAACTGGGCAAGTAAATTTTCAGATCCAGAGAGTCAGCTTATAGCTAATACTTCCCAAAGAACTGCTGAATTTCTGAGTCTAAATCCTAACAGTAAATATGCTCAAATTTATACATGGTCAATGGTTTTAAATAATCATGCTGATGAAAGAACTCAGAAACGCGCAATTAAGGAAATCGAAGCCTTGGGAGGAAAAATAGTTACAACTCCTGAAGGTACTTATAAAATTATATTTCCCCCTAAAGATTAAATTATTATTTATCATGAGTTGCTGCAAGTGCAGTAGAGAATTATATTCACCTAATTGGTTTCAAATTTCTCATGCATGATTGAGTAAGGTAATAGCGATGTCAATACAATTGGCAGAATCTGACTTTCAAATATTAGGGTGTTTTCCTGTTATCTCTCAGTTGCGCCCTCACCTTGAGCAGACTAAGTTTGTAGAACAAGTTCGATATCAAATGAAAGAAGGATATCAACTTGCATTCTTGGAAGTAGAAAAGCAAGCTGTAGCAGTCGCTGGATTTCGCATTTCTAATTGTTTAGCATCAGGAAAGCTTTTATACATTGATGATTTAGTTGTTGATGAGTTGAAGCGGTCATACAGCTATGGTCAACAGTTATTTCAGTGGCTAATTGAATATGCCAGAAATCATGACTGTAAACACCTGAGTCTAGATTCTGGTGTTCAGCGATTTGCAGCCCACAGGTTTTATCTCATGCAGCGTATGAGCATTACAAGTCATCATTTTTCAATAGAGTTGTAGCAACAAGCAATTTGGTTGTGACAAATAATATTTTTTGGTATGACGGCAAATTAATTCACTCTCAAACCCTAGAATTAAACATTAACGATCCGGGTTTACTTTATGGGGCAACTGTTTTTACAACATTGCGGGTTTATGAGAACTCTCTAGATAGTAATTTAACTAATTGGCAAGCACATTGCGATCGCTTACTTTTCTCATTACAAACTTTTGGCTGGCAGCAACCCGATTGGAACCGTCTGCGTCAAGGCGCTCAAACTCTTCTGGCACACTTTCCTGTTCTCCGAATTACCCTCTTTCCCGATGGACGGGAATGGATAACTGGTAGATTCTTACCACAAAATTTGACAGAAAAACAAAATAATGGTATTTCCTGCGCTATTGCCAGTTCAGAATTTTCTCGCTCTCTCCCCTCTCATAAAACTGGAAACTATTTGAGTGCTTGGTTGGCAAAAACTAGCTCAGATGCTCAAGAAGCAATATTAGTCGATGCTCAAGGAAATTGGCTAGAAACCAGTACAGGCAACCTTTGGGGATGGTGCGATCGCAGTTGGTACACGCCACCTTTGACAGCCGGAATTTTGCCAGGAATTATCCGATCGCAACTTATAAACTGGTTGCAAAACCACCACCAGCCAGTGCGAGAAGAAACTTGGAGCGTCGAGTTAGTCCAGAGATTTGAAGCGATCGCCTACACTAATAGTGTGGTAGAAATTATTCCCATTCATACCGTTCATCTGCCTTCAGGGTCGCTACAATGTAATCCCTACCATCATAGTTTTCAGCTAATAAGGGAGCTTTTTTTAGCATGACATCCACGCCAAATTTGTTATATCTTAAGATAAGTTAACATAATTCTTAATAATGACTTTTGCGAGCAGAGAAGCTAGGCGATGGCGCGAAAAATACCGGAGGATAGACCTTAGTGAATAAAAGATGGAGAAATGCAGGGCTGTACGCGCTGCTGTTTATTGTCGTAATTGCGCTGGGAACAGCATTTTTTGACAAACAACCCCAAAGCAGAGAGACATGGCGATATAGTCGCTTTATTCAAGAAGTTCAGCAAGGCAGAGTAGAAAAAGTCAGTTTGAGTGCAGACCGCTCTACAGCACTAGTTACACCCAAATATGACCCAGCTAAACGGATTGTTACCTTAGTCAACGATCCAGATTTGATTAATACTCTGACTTCTAAAGGCGTTGATATTTCTGTTTTGCCCCAAACCGACGAAGGATTTTGGTTTAAGGCACTGAGCAGCTTATTTTTCCCTGTATTGCTTTTGGTTGGCTTATTCTTCTTACTACGTCGCGCTCAAAGTGGCCCAGGTAGCCAAGCGATGAACTTTGGCAAATCTAAAGCCAGAGTGCAAATGGAACCACAAACTCAGGTGACATTTGGCGATGTCGCTGGTATTGACCAAGCCAAGTTGGAATTAAACGAAGTCGTAGACTTTTTGAAAAACGCCGATCGCTTTACTGCTGTTGGTGCAAAAATTCCTAAAGGTGTGTTGTTAGTTGGCCCTCCTGGTACAGGTAAAACTCTCCTAGCTCGTGCTGTAGCTGGTGAAGCAGGTGTACCCTTCTTCTCAATCTCCGGTTCGGAATTTGTGGAAATGTTCGTCGGTGTGGGTGCATCCCGCGTCCGCGATTTATTTGAACAAGCTAAGACCAATGCTCCTTGTATCGTCTTCATCGATGAAATTGACGCTGTAGGTCGTCAACGGGGTGCTGGTTTAGGTGGTGGTAACGATGAGCGGGAACAAACCCTCAACCAGTTGCTCACAGAAATGGATGGCTTTGAAGGCAACACTGGCATCATCATTATTGCCGCTACCAACCGTCCTGATGTTCTAGATGCAGCCCTGTTGCGTCCAGGTCGCTTTGACCGTCAAGTTGTGGTAGACCGTCCCGACTATGCCGGACGCAGCGAAATCCTCAAGGTACACGCCCGTGGCAAGACCTTGGCGAAAGATGTGGATTTGGATAAAATTGCCCGTCGGACTCCTGGATTTACTGGTGCTGATTTATCCAACCTGTTGAATGAAGCCGCAATTCTGGCAGCACGCCGGAATTTGACTGAAATTTCGATGGATGAAATCAACGACGCGATCGATCGCGTATTAGCTGGGCCAGAGAAGAAAGACCGGGTAATGAGCGAAAAGCGTAAAACCTTGGTGGCATATCACGAAGCTGGTCACGCTTTAGTTGGTGCTTTGATGCCTGACTATGACCCAGTACAAAAGATTAGCATCATCCCTCGTGGTCGCGCAGGTGGTTTAACTTGGTTTACCCCCAGCGAAGACCGGATGGACACTGGTTTGTACAGCCGCGCTTATCTGGAAAATCAGATGGCTGTGGCTTTGGGTGGTCGGCTCGCTGAAGAATTAATCTTTGGTGAAGAAGAAGTTACCACTGGTGCTTCTAATGATTTACAACAGGTAGCCCGTGTTGCCCGTCAAATGATTACCCGATTTGGGATGAGCGATCGCTTAGGCCCTGTTGCCCTTGGTCGTCAACAAGGTAATATGTTCCTCGGACGCGATATCATGTCAGAGCGTGATTTTTCTGAAGAAACCGCTGCTGCCATTGATGAAGAAGTCCGCAAACTTGTAGATGTAGCCTATACACGCGCTAAAGAAGTGTTAGTAGGCAACCGCCACGTTCTAGATCAGCTAGCGCAAATGTTGGTTGATAAAGAAACAGTAGACGCCGAAGAGTTGCAAGAAATTCTCTCGAATAACGATGTGACAACCGCTGCCTTTGCCTAATTTAATGAGTAGTTAGGAGTTAGGAGTAGAGACGCGATTAATCGCGTCTTTACAAGAGTTAGGAGTTAAGAACAATTCGTAACTTTTAAAATTTGGGGTAATTCTGGGATTTTCCAGAGTTACCCCAATTTTTTTTATTCTTGGCAAAAGCCCGGCCATGAAGACCGGGCTTTTAATCCGTAATGGGGTTATATTCCCCGGAGGTTCGTTATATGAGTTTCAGTATAAATCGCTAATCTGATAAAGACTACCACCTGAACATAATCAATTCCGGAAAATTAGAAAATTTTTTTTAGATACACTAACGCCGGCAGAACATGCACAAATGCTGGCATAGAGGTTGCACAAACTTGGTATAGATCCTGATTCTCTCTCGTAAGAACTCGAAATCAGGGTAATTCGGAGATTTTACGAATTACCTTGATAGCGATCGATGCAAAATAATTTATGCACTCTGTCGCACACCCCTTATGGCATCAAATAGATAACTTTCTAAATCTCGATCCTACTAGCGTCAAAAGTGACTGGATACTAATCTGTTAGTTAACTTACACTCTGGAAGTGGGTTTCAAAAATAGCCACGCCACAAAGAATGTAGCCGCCGTAAATAGTTGCGTCAAATCCAAAGCAGATAGATAGCCATCTGCAAATGAAGCAATACTGCGATCGGTAATGCCAAATACCCAGGATGACAGGCCAAACAGCCAAATCCCATTTTTGAGATTTCCGACGAATTCCTTAGAGTTTGATCGTTCTTGATCTTTCATAATCTTCTGTTCCGTTGGTGAAGAATCTGGTGATTGATGCTAAATACCTGCCATTAAGAATTTTTTCGGATTCCTGACGCTGAATTTACATTTACTATCTATTAATAATATTAATAAATATTTCACCTACTTGACATGCTTGACCAAAGGTACATCTCCTAATGATGACATTCTTCTTTTGGTTCTGTTATCTCCGATAGACGGCAATGCGTTGAGTTCTCAGCTTTACAGCGTCAGGTTTGAATATTGAAATTAGATTATTTTTAAATAACCATATAAAGATTTATTTATGCTTTGCATAAAATACTTCATAGGATAGATGCGTTTCCAAAATATTTTCATATTTCAATTGTGTAGAGACTTCAAAGGGGCGCATAGCTAGCTGTGTACCCCTACAAGGAAATGAAATACTTATTTTGGAGTAGTACAATGTCTAAGATAGTAATGAAAAGTTTGTAGTAAGCACTTTAGTGCTTCTAGAATAAGGACTAAAGTCCTTACTACGAACTTGCTTACCCATCAATTGAAACTTGACAGACTAGTAGATTAATCCCTTCACCCTACTCAGCACGGGCTAAACCTTAGCTATCCGCTAACAGACACTCTTCATCTCACCAACTGCGCGGCAGAATTAAAAAATTGACGACACAACCCCCTCGTGACTAAAACTGTTGTCAACAAGTTAGCAAAAGCAACCATGAACATAATCAAAATTTCGTAGGAGACAGCATCTAGAGGTTTGACACCAGCTAATAACTGTCCGGTGGTAATTCCTGGTATTGCGACCATACCTATGAGTATCATTTGATTGAGAGTAGGAATCAATCCGGCTTTGATGGCGTCTTTGCGATACTGGCTAACTGCTTGCTCTGGAGTTGCACCTAAGCTTAAATGGGTTTCTATTTCGAGATGGCTGGAATTAATGGTGCTAACAAGGCGATCGCCTGCTAACGCAGCTGCATTGGTAGCATTACCTAAGACTATCCCTGCTAGGGGAATTATATACTGTGGTTCGTACCATCTCTCTGGTTGAACGATCAAGAAGTTGATGTAAAACACTGTCACGGCGGTACTAATTAAAATTGCACCCCACACCAAAGGCAACAGATGAGGAATTTTTTGGCTGATGCGATTTCGTGCGACAATCGCCGTAATTGTCAGCATTATTGCTAATAGCGCCAAAACTGCCCAAGCATTGTCTAAAGCCAAGATGAAATCTAAAATGTATCCCAATACAAGAAGTTGTAAGATGGTTCTCCCAGTAGCAAGGGCTAGGTTCAACTCTAATCCTAATTTTTCCCAAGCAGATAAACCAATGGCGATCGCCATCAATCCCACAGCAATAGCTAAATCCACAAAATCCAGCTTGATCAGATCCTGCATGGGTTCTCTATCTCCTGGTATTTTCTTCTCAAAGCAGCCCACACAAGAGGAACTTTGACCAGATGTGTTGGATCTTGGTTGATATATATCACTTTCATCAATTCAAAATTCCAAAATGGTACAACCTTAACATGGCAAACACCTAGTACAGCGGGCGCGGAAATAAACATACCATTTCAAATGCCGCAAGAGCTGGGAATACAATTCTTTTGACTTTTGACTTTTGACTTCCGCCTTGCGGTACTAGTATGCCTACTATCTGTAAATTAAATGTGCGGTGGTTTCCCGCACCACAATTTAAGTAAAAACCCTAATAGATGCGTATCTTGGGCGATAGTCTTTTAGTAGCTCCTCTTTGATTAACAATTCAATCAGCAAAAATTGACTGTCGAAGTGCATCCTTTGTATCTCCCGATAAAATGAGAACTCATGATCCAAAGTGTAAATCCCATCCCTGCTTTTGATATCAAGCAGCAATACACCACCATCGAAGCAGAAGTAAGTGCAGCCGTCTTAGAGGTTTTAGCTTCTGGCCGCTATATCGGCGGCCCCTTAGTCGAAGGCTTTGAACAACAGTTTGCCGCTTATAATACTGTTACTGAATGTGTGGCTTGTAATTCTGGTACTGATGCGCTCTACTTGGCGTTACGAGTCTTGGACATTGGTGCAGGCGATGAAGTGATTACAACGCCTTTTACCTTTATTGCGACATCTGAAGTAATTAGCGCCGTGGGTGCAAAGCCTGTTTTCGTTGATATTGACGCGACTACGTTTAATTTAGATGTGGAGCAAGTCGCAGCAGCGATTACACCTAAAACTAAAGCGATTATCCCGGTTCACCTATTTGGACAACCTGTGGATATGACATCATTAATGGCGATCGCTCAGTCTCACAATTTGTCAATAATTGAAGATTGCGCTCAGTCTACAGGCGCGATTTGGGCTGATGAAAAAGTAGGAAGTATTGGACATATTGGTTGCTTTAGTTTCTACCCTACCAAAAATCTTGGTGGTTGCGGCGATGGTGGAGCAATAACGACTAACGATCCAGCGATCGCCACTAAATTGCGAATCCTACGAGATCATGGTAGTAAGATTCGATATTTACACGAAGAAATCGGTGTAAATAGCCGATTAGACGCTCTCCAAGCAGCCATTTTGCAGATTAAGCTACGTTATTTAGATATTTGGAACGATCGCCGCCGAGATATCGCCAATTATTACTATCAGTTCCTCAGTCAACTTCCGGGGATTGTCCCGCCCCAAGAATTACCTGGGGGTATTGGGGTGTGGAATCAATACACTATTCGCATATCAGGCGAAGGGCGCAATGGTGCTAGCGCCAAATATCGAGATTGGGTGCGTAGTCAATTACAAGAACAGGGCGTGAGTTCAATGATTTACTACCCCCACCCTTTACATTTGCAGCCAGTTTATCAAAGTCTGGGCTATGAAATTGGCGACTTACCAATAGCAGAGCAAGCTTGCCATGAGGTTATATCCTTGCCTATGTTCCCAGAACTGACACAACAGCAGCAAGACCAGGTGATTTATGCGTTGAAAGAAGTTATGAGTTAGAAGTTAGAAGTTAGAAGTTTTGGATGAATAAGTTTCTTCAACTCCTAACTCATCACTCCTGTACAGACGCGATTAATCGCGTCTGTACTCCTAACTCATTACTGCATTTGCAGTCGCTAAGGCTTCTACTAAGCCGCGCACAGCAGCAATCATTGCGACTTCGCTATTAAGTTGGTTGATGGCGGAACCAACACCAACACCAGCAGCACCAGCCGCGATCGCTAACGGTGCGGTAACGTTAGAAATGCCGGAAGCACACAATACTGGCACTGACACTACACGGGAAATCTCAAAAGCTGCTGCCAAGGTGGGAGCAGCTTTTTCAATTAATCCTAGAGTTCCGGGGTGAACTGGGTTACTGCTAGTACCGCCTTCGGTTTGGATAATATCTGCTCCAGCTTTCACCAATTCTTCTGCTAGCTGTACCTGTTGATCTAGTTCCAGGATGTGGGGAACGGTGACAGATAGGGTGATTTCTGGGAGGAGAGCGCGGGTTTGCTTAGTCAGCGCTAGTACTTCCAGAGCCTCAAAGCGGCGTCCTTGAGCATAGAAGGAATCGAAATTCCCGATTTCAATTAAATCAGCACCAGCTGCCACTGCTTGCACAAATTTATCTGGCTCTACTGCTGAAACACAAATAGGTAAATTTGTCAATTTTTTAGCTAGCTGGACTAAAGCTGGATCGGCGGCAATATCGACAAAAGTAGCACCGCCAAATTCAGCAGCTTTGACAGTAGCAGCGACGCTAGCGGCATCGAAGTTATTCAAACCGCTGATCACTTTTAGAACGCGGCGGTTAGTAAATGCACGTTGGAGTGTGGAATGCATCGTCATAGTTTGGCTTTTGAAGCTACGAAAATTAGGTATATTCTACCGTCCCTCAGTTGATGAGAGACTAAATCACTATAGTAGTTGCCAAATATTGATAATTTTTTGATAATTTTATCCTTATTGCCACTAATCAAAGTTTTGCCATCTGTACTGAAAGCGATCGCATAAACTTCTAATTCCATCCATCTATGTCTGTAGGATTTTTTACCACTATCCTAATCAAACTCTAGAGGCCACAAATCTGCAATTGGTACTTCCCATCCTGGGAGCAGTTCAGGAACAGTTAAAATATCGCCATCACGAAGTATTATTGCCTCTTGTCCAAAGTTGTAAACTTCAACAATCCGCTCATCTGGATTGAGCAAAATTCCTACCTTAGTTCCCAAACTCAGAAATTCTTGAATTTTGGCTCTGAGATCCTCTAAATTATCGCTAGGGGACTTCTCCTCTACAGTCAAATCGGGAGCCAATTGAGCAAAGGACTTGGGACTGCGACGCAAGCGTTCGGCTAAAACGAATGAGGCATCTGGTGCGCGCAAATCGGAATTGGGCAATCTGAAACCGGCGCTAGAAGCTGCTGTTCGTCCCAGTTTGCGCGGTCTAACCCAGTTACGTAACTGGGCTACCATTTCAGCTGCGACTTCATCTGATTCGTATCCTGATGGACTCATGACAATAATATTACCCTTGACCAGTTCCATGCGAAAGTCAGGGTGCTGTTGCTGCATTTTTTCCAAGTCTTCAAGCGTTAGGGACATAAAACCTCTAATGAGCGCACGCCTTGTATTTATATTATGGAGACAACAGACCTCTCCAGGAGCGATCGCCCCATGAATTCCCCTGACTTTTCACGGGATGTGGAAAGGGGAGATTGGTTTTGCTAAGTGAATTTTTCTAATTACTTTCCGCGTTTACGATCAAACTTTATTTCCTGCGACTATGACTTCAGAAACCAAACCCATTTTTGATACCCTGACTGATGAAGGGTCTGTCATCGACTGGAACCGACTGCTGACCGAAATCCTGACCGCTTTCGACTGTTCTACAGGTAGCATCCATACCCTAAATCAACACAGCCAGTTATTCCACATAAAGGCTTACCAAGGCATTCCAGAATTGCTTTTGCCTAAAATGACGATAATTCCCATTGGCAAAGGAATGGCCGGTGTCGCCGCCGAACGCAAGCGACCCGTACAGATTTGCAACCTGCAAACCGACGAATCAGGAGTGGCGAGGCCCTCAGCAAAGAAAACGAAGGTAGAAGGCTCGATTGCAGTGCCGCTGATGCTGAATGGTCAATTGCATGGTATCTTGGGCATTGCCAAGCCAGTTCCCTACGAATTTACTCCCGAAGAGGAAGAGACACTGATGGAGATTGGAGAGGCTATTAGCCGGAAAGTCGTTAGTTAAAATCAAATAACTTATTTTTCCAAATACTCCATTGCTGTTTGTACTTTTTCAACTTGCCGGGGTGCTTGCATTTCGTTAAAGAGTGCGTAGGCGTAGCCCGTCGCAGACATCGCTTGGACAAAACTTTCCCTACTCTGCTCAATTTCACCCATTTTTTTATGAGTCAATGCCAACTGATAATAAGCCTCAGCTAAGTCTGATTTTGCACCTATTTTATCAAGAATTTCTATTGCTTGTGAATGATAAAAAATTGCTCTGGTAAATTCTCCCTGTTCTCTAAAAATTTCAGCTAGAGAACTTATAGCTTTAGCTTTGATTTGGGTAAAGTTGTTTTCTTCAGCATGAAATATAGCTCGTTGGCATAACTCAAAGGATTTTTTAAGATTACCTAAATTCTTATAAGTTAAGCAGAGACTTACTAAACTATGCCCGATTCCCCATAAAGTTACTCTAGTTGATGATGACATCGCAGAAAAGGCAGCTTCAGCAAGATGAAAGGCATCTTCTCCACTACCAGTGCGTGATTTTATCAAAGCTAAACAGCATTGACTATAAGTCATATAATCATCAAGGTTGCTATTCTGTTCAGCAAGGCTACAAACAGAATTGAAACAATCTTCGGCTGCTTCTATTTCCCATAATTCAAGTTTACAAAGTCCTGTATTGAACAAAATAGATATTTTTGTTTGCTTGACATCTAATTTGCCTAATACTTCTTCTGATTTCTCATAGCATTCTATAGCTTCTCTAATGCAACCGATAATTCGATATGTATAGCCAAGGATATTGTAAAGTCTAATTAGTCTTTCTTGCGATTTTATATCGTCTATTATCCGTTTAATGACAGAGAAATTTTTCTGGAGCAGTCCCAGCTGGTAAAAAGAGCAACCCAAAGGCAAACCTATACTCCACTGTTTACCTCGCCCTTGTAAAATTACATCACCAGCTTGCTCAAAATCACTAATTTCTACATAATGATAATAAGCTTCTAAAGCTGTTAATGCATCTGTAATATTTTTGATTTCTGTAACTCGTTGCGTCCAACATTCGGCGGCTTTTCGGTTTACTAATTCCCATTCTTCACTGACTAATCTTAATCTACTAATTGCTTCATCACGAATTACCGGATGTAGCCAATATTGTCCTTTTTTTGCTTCTATTAAAGACAAATCTTGCAGAGCTTTAATTATACTTCTACGTTTTTGTTCTGGTACATCCCAAAGTAAACAAAAAACTCCCTCGATCGATAATGAAGGAATATCTTGATAACGATAGCATCCTAAACGACACAGGAGGCTATAGGCTTCTAAGTCATTTTTTTGGAGACGGGTAAATTGACTGGCAACTAAATCTTTTAACTCTCTTTCTATTAATAAATCTGTACAGTTTTCCTGCCAATAGGCGTGTATGTCACCAGAAAAATCTGTCAATATTGCTCCTCGGAGAATTTGCATTGCTTTGGCGTTCCCTCCATAAGCTCTGCACATTTCACCGAGAATAGTATAATCACAATTGATGTGGCAATTACTGAAAAACTCTCGCCATGCTTCATCATCTAAACCTTCGAGTGGATAGAGATAAACCTCTACACTAGACTCCCGTAAACGCTCACGACTTGTTACTAAAGTAACAGAATGCACATCCGAATCTGCTAATACTCTCAATAGCTCAACATAAGGGCGACGATATTCTAAAAACTTGCCATTTTTATCGAGAGCAGTTTCTAGATTATCGATAAATACGCCAATTTTAGAAGTTTGTTCTCGGAGTTTGCGCCGTAGTCGTTCTAAGCTGATACCAAAGTCTCCTCCCGGTTCTTCGTTAAAGTATCGCCGTAGCCATTCTTCAACCACACTCTCTACAGGAGTAAGGTTTTGGATTTCTGTGGCCATCCACAGTTCTAGTACAAAATTAAATTTTTGACTTTTAAAATATTTGCGTGCTAATCTTGTTTTGCCAACACCACCTTCACCTTGGATGAGGATAACTTTTTCTCCCTGACTGACTAAGGTGTGGAGTTCGGCTATTTGGCGATCGCGCCCTACGAAGTTAGAATCTAAATCTTGGGGTTTAGTGCCATTGCCCTCTAAATTGGGAATCTGGCTGATTTTTAGCGACTGTTGAGTTGTTCTAAATCCCTGAACCACGCCTTGGAAGGTAGATTTGGAGACTTTCACTCCCAGCACTTTTGATAGTAAATGCCAAAGTTCTGCGCCAACTGATTTTAAATGCGCTTCTGTATAACCACGCCTGTTGGCAATATCCTGGTAAGTTCGCCTTTCATCCTCCCACAAATGACGCAAGATAATCCTTTGAGTTTTATCTAAGTGTTCTCCCGTCTTGAGAAAAACCAAGTTATCTACAAACTCTAAGGCTTCTTCTACACCCATTTGCGAACTTGATGTATCATTTGTAATTCATTATAACGATATTTTTACTACTTCTTCCTACCCGCCATACTACAAGATACTTTTTCCTACTCGGTAGGAAACTTACTTTATATTACTGCAAAGCGTTTGTGGTTGTATTACTCTTGTAAGTAATACAGGCAAAGTTAAGTTAAGCGTCAAGAAAAGGTGGTTGAGGAGAGATTTAGAGAGCGCTACTACTGCAAGTTTAGTAAATCACAGCTGTTACTCTGCCATATTAACTACTGATGAAAGTGGTGTCTACTAAACAGGCAGTGCGTATTAACTAACTAGATTCTGTAGAGCGTATTTACAACTAAGTATGTAAGTCTTTACTTTACAGGAGGTTCAATGATGTTAGACAAAGATTGTCATCATGATTGCAATCAAAATCAGTGCCCTTTTGCCCAAGATACGCGTAATCCCAATAGATATGTCTGCCTCAAATGTGGTGTTGAGCGAGAAATAAATAAGTATTCCTCTGGGTTTGGCTCGTTTTTGCTCCTGTTGTTGGGCTTGTTTATTTCATTCCAACTATTAGTTAATTATGAAAAGCAAGATAATCCACAAAAGCAGCAACAGTCTTTGAATAATTCAACCAACAAGGCAATTATCCAATTTTAAAACTAATACTGTTGATTCCCCACAGCCTACTTTTTTAATGAGGAGTGGGGGAATCAAAAAGAATATCCATTGCTCAAAATTTAGCTACTTTCGTGAGTAAAACTATGGACGCAAATCAGGATACGCTTTTATTTCGCTTTGCCTCTAAATCCTTAAAATATTTTTTGTTGGTGCTATTCGGCATTGCGATCGCTTACGTTTTATCAAGTGGTTTGGGTATCTTACAAATCATACCCATACTGCTGTACCTTTTACAACAATTTTTGCTTCCACTGGGAATTATCCTGTTGTGTTTAATTACAATAGCAGTCATTTTTGAATCCCTGCGTTAAAAATTGGGGGAGTAGCAAGTTAGGAGTTAAGAGTTAGGAGTTAGGAGTTAGGAGTAAAGAATTGCCTCTCTTGTCTCCCCCATCTCCCTCACTTTCCCCTGGCATCTAAAAACTTCAACTGGTGGTATAAACAGCTAATCTGCACTAAATCCACACCTACTGCTTGGGCTTTTCGTAATGGGTTGCCGAAAATTACTTCTATCTCCAAGGGACGATGTTCGTCGTAGTCAATTTTCATGCTGGGGCGGTAAGGTGTCATTTTGACAGTATAATCGAGCATTGTTTGAATGAAGCGATCGCTGATAATTCGCCCATAACTTTTCGCCCCCACCGCTACTTCATACATCAACTGTTCAACTAACTTGCTAGTATATTCATACGCCATTAATTCATCTGTTCTGGCGTTGAGAATCACAGAAAGCCCATTGTAGGGGATATTCCACACCAGCTTTTTCCAACGTGCTAGTAATAAATCTTCGGCTAATTCTATTGAGATATCAGCGCTTTCAAAATCATCAGCAATTTGCTGCATCCTCTGAGTTATCCCAGCAGGCTGATAATTAGGGGTATATTCACTGAAGACAATTTGCCCATAGTCTAGGTGGTGTATGTGCCCTGGCCCCACTTTGTTAGAACATAAAAAGCACAATCCACCGATAACAGTTACATTACCAACAATTCCAGCGACTTCCTCTTCTACACCAAGTCCGTTCTGTAATACCAACACCACCCCATTATCTTTAACTACAGGTGGCAACATCTTTGGTAGTAAATGGTTTTGCGTTGTCTTCAGTGCCACCACCACCACATCGCATTGTGGCATCTTTTCTACGTCGTTGTAGGCGTGGACTTCGGGAAGGTTAAAGTCACCGTCTTTGGACTCTACCACTAAACCATATTTGTTTACCTGTTCGTAATCACTCTTGAGCAAAAAGTGGACATCCAACCCAGCTTTTTGCAGTCTAGCGCCATAGAATCCACCTAATGCTCCAGTTCCCAGAATGGCATACGTGCGATCAGACATTTCTTTTATAATGGAATTTTCCTAGAAACATCATAAGATGATGTCTGACGGGAGTACGCGTCTAGGTGTAGTTTATTCAACACCTGATTTTAAATTTATTTTGTTTAATAAAACTTAAAAGAGGTTTATTATCCTTTAAAATCTTTTGCAGAGATTTAGGTAAAATATATGGCTGATATTGTTGATATTGCAGTTACGGCTGAGTCTTTTAAAACACTGGTGGCAGCTGTACAAGCTGCTGGTTTAGTAGAAACATTAAAAAGTCCTGGCCCGTTCACTGTCTTTGCACCAAATGACGATGCTTTTGCCAAGTTACCAGCGGGAACTATCCAAACTCTGTTACAAAATATTCCCCAGCTAACGCGGATTTTAAAGTATCATGTCGTTCCAGGAAAGCTGCTACAGACTGATTTGGCACAACTCGGTACGGTTAATTCTGTGGAAGGTTCATCGATTAAAATTGATTCTTCTGATGGTTTTGAAGTCAAAAATGCCACAGTTTTAGCAGCAGATATCGAAGCTGATAATGGTGTGGTACACGTTATCGATACGGTAATTTTACCGGGTTAATTCGGCTAGGGTGGGTGTTTTCCACCCTAGTTATCCAAAAATTTTATAATTAACTAACTATTGGTAGTATTAAAACGCAACTCCATAGTTTAAATTATGTTATATTTGCAATGTGATTACTCACTCATACCTTAATATATATTTCGTCATTTTAAATAAAATAAACTAAATTCTTAAAAAGTTAACATCTATCCCAACAAAATTAATGCTCGATTTTAACACTTTAGCTGAGTTCTCTCGTGGCAACTGCATAAGTATTTGTGCATTTCTCGTACCAGCGAACTTGCTTGTCACAATTTTAACGATCAGCCTGGTAGCGTTACGCCGCCCATCGCATCAAGTGTGGCAATCTGCTGGAATCGCTAGCTTTTTCGCTTCTGTAATGATATTGCACGTATATACTTGGTTCCTGATTGGCGTAGTGATGGCTCCTACTTATATTTTGCTGTGGCTAGCAATCACCTGTTTAGTGACTAATTTGGCAGCAATTCTTTTTCAAAGACGCTACAGTAACAGCCCCAGTCTTTCCAACTGAAGTCCATCAGGCGTCTATGGGTGATATTTTCAGAAAATCATCCATAGACGCCTCTCCATTCATGCTCAAGGATGGCATATAGCCAAGAGTCTCGCCATTCTCCCTTAATCCAATGGTGTTCTCGCAAATATCCTTCTTGCTGCATTCCAATTTTTTGCATAACTCGTGCGGAGGCAATGTTTTCTGGGTGACAAGTGGTAAAGATGCGATGTAAGTCTAACTCCTGAAAACCAAGTGATACAACTGCTTTCACAGCTTCAGTTGCATATCCTTGTCCCCAAAATACCTTAGTGAAAGAGTATCCAATAGAGCCTGTTTTGTTACCAGCATCCTGAACTGATATGCGACAAATACCAATTAATTGCTTTCGGGGTTTTAAAGTTACTGCCAAAGCAAAATGCTGACGGGGTTGTTCGCCTTGCAATGAAATCTCTCTTTGTAAAAAGTTTTTGGTATCTTCTTGGGTATTAGGGCCAAAAGTCAAGTAACGCACAACTTCAGCATCAGCAGCATATTGATGAACTGCTTGCCAATCTGATTCTACAAAGTCTCGCAGTATAAGACGTTCGGTTTCTAGTGGTATCATTTGGGAAATTCTGCACGTAACTGACTGACTACCTGATCTAGTCCTACAGAATGGGCAGCTTTGAACAATAAACGATCGCCTCTTTGCACAAATGTCTTCAACCTAGCCACCATCTCGGCATGAGTTGCAAAACACTCCGATGGGATACCCTCGGCACTAAGAACGATCGCTTCGGCATCTTGTCCATCTACCAAAACCAACAAGCCGTCTAAATTCAACTTTTGCACCGTTTCTCCCACTCGCTGGTGCAACTGCTGCGATCGCTCTCCCAATTCTTTCATTGCACCCAATACGGCAATCTTCCGCTTTCCGGGTGTATCTGCCAATAATTGCAACGCTGCAATCATAGCTTCTGGTGCAGCATTATAAGTTTCATCTAAGATTACCACATCATTGGGTAAGGTAAATCGCTGCGATCGCCCTGTAGGCATATCCACCATTACACCTGCTTTGAGAGATGCCCAATCGATCCCTAAAACCTTTGCCACAGCTAAAGCTGCCAAGAAATTAGTGGCATTATGACGACCAGCTAAAGGTAGAGGTAGTTGGATTCCTGCGACTTCCACAGTCTCGTTATCAATTAATTGCCCTTGAATATCTCCACCAGAAAAGCCGTAAGTTACAACTTCTCCGTGCCAAACTTTCGTCGCTGTGGCCATTAATAAAGGATTGTCGTGGTTGAGAATTGCCACACCATCAGCAGACATTTCGGCTAATAACTCACATTTTGCCTCAGCGATCGCTTCTTCCGAACCCAGTAACTCAATATGCGCCGTCCCCACATTGGTAATCACTCCAATTGTTGGACGCGCTATTTGCGTCAGTTCGGCAATTTGTCCTCTACCCCGCATCGCCATTTCAATCACAGCGTAGTCATTTTCAGTGCCAAGTTCTAGGAGAGTTTTCGGGACACCGATTTCGTTGTTGTAATTTTCATAAGTTTTGTGAACTCGTCCCTTTGTTCCTAAAACTGCGGCGATCAATTCTTTGGTTGTAGTTTTACCCACCGAACCGGTTACACCAATTACAGGAATATTAAAGCGATCGCGCCACCATCGGCCAAGTTTTTGATATGCCTTGAGAGTGTCTTTTACCTGTAATACAGGGAATCCCGGATTTTCGTATTCAAAATCTACAATTGCAGCTATTGCCCCCTTTGCGATCGCAGTTGGCACGAATTCATGTCCATCAAACTTATCGCCTCGGAAAGCGACAAATATTTCACCCGGCTTCAAGGTACGGCTATCTGTTTGGATACCGCTAGTTACTTGTGTTAACGCAGTTTCAGATAAGTTTACAGAGTGGGCCAAAATTACTTCAGCCAGTTGGATTAGAGTCACAGAACAAAGCATAAGCAATTTATAATTTAAAGTTCAAAATCATAAAAGCAAAAAATAGTGGCAAAGAAGCTTAACTTCCGTGCCACGCTTTATTTATAAGCTACTTATACAGTTTAATCAAGTAACGACAATGGGCATAACAAGTTATGTTCGCTCGCCCTATGCATGATTTTTAATCAAGATTACTTGCACAATTTGTATTGCTATCTCACTCGAAACCCCTAAAGCTTGATATAAATCATTTAAGAAGTTTTTTTCTTCTTCAGGTATAATACCTTCAGCTAAGACAAAATCGGTGGCTACTGCAAAGGCTGTTTCCCGCAAATCTTGAGATAGAGAATCTTTTGCTGCATTAAACAAAGCATTAAAGTCATCACCTTGGAGAATGCCCAAAATTTTTTCAAACAGCCTGTTCATCACTTCATTGGGATAACTTTTAAAAAGTTTCATCCGAGATAGCACAGAAATGATAGAATTTGCTTGCTCAACAGAAAGATAACCGTCTGAAGCAGTTGCCGTCAATATAATGACAGCAAAAGCTTCCGCTGGACTGAGTGCTGCTTGGGTTTGGCTTTCTGTGCCCAACACAGCGTCGAATAGACCCATTGTAGTAGCTCCTTGGTTAGAGTCTCAATAGCGTTACAGTTACCTATATGTTTGGTAGATTTACAGGAAAGACTGTGATGCTTGAGACTTTCATCCTTTAGTGTTCCCAGGATTTATTCACGGTGAACACTTGTATCCAATGGTTTTTGGCAGGAACTACATTGCCATCTATAAACTTAGCGTTCTCCTGTCTTTTCTATTGTCTCAATTACCGCCAAACCTATACCAGAAGCTGCCATTAACAGTACTACTGATATCAAATAGGCGTTGGTCAACATTCGTAAAGCTTCATCGAAAAAAATATAGGTGGTCATTGCTTCACCTTATGAACTTTGTGCTGCTAGTGCTATTTATTTCTCCACACCCCGATAGGTGAATTTCGTTGAGAAATTGCTAGCAATTGCATCTTAACAAAACTTTAGCTCTTTCAGAACAGCATTCAAACTTTTTATTTCTGAAGATTTGATGAATTTTAGAAAGCTTTTGTAAAAGAAATTACTTAGTTTTAGTTTAGTTCACAAGTTGTGTCACCCTAAATTTATGTAAAGATAGTTGTTAAATATGTCAACTAACCCTGAAAAATTTCTGAGAATAAACATTTACAAAATGCCTATTTTGGCAAACTATATTGTAAATATAGAAGAAGATTCCCAATTTCTGAAGAAATTGGGAATCTGAGCTACAAATCAAATAGGATTACTACGATCTCAGTGCATATAGGAAAGTTATTCAATTAAGAATTCCAAGGTTTCACTTAAAAAAAGGGTGTTGCAGAATAGTGGAATAAATTGGGACAAGCTTTTGAAGCAGAGGGGGAACTTTAGAAGTCCTCAAATCATCACGCTTTCTGTGCAAGGTCAAAAAAGAAATGCCTAAAATAAACAGCGTTCAATTGTTGCTACAACTGATTGAGAAAGAGAATCAAAATCGTAACCACCTTCTAAGCCAAACAGAATTTTACGAGTTACCCTTAGACAATAATCAGTAAATAAAGCGTAGTCTTCTGGTTGCAAATTAATACTTGCCAAAGGATCTGCGGCATTGCCATCATAACCAGCACTCACAATCAGTAAATCCGCTTGAAAGTTAACTAAAAATGGTACTACCTGTTTTTCAAATAGTGGCTGATATACTGCAATATCACTACCAGGTCGTACTGGTAAATTTAATACATTATTGTGAAAGCCGCGTTCTGTCGATCTTCCCGTACCGGGATAGCATGGATACTGATGTAGGGAACAATAGGCGATGCGTGCTTCTGTTTCAACAATCGCCTGAGTACCATTACCGTGATGCACATCCCAATCGAGGATGGCGACGCGGTTAATTCCAGGTTGTTCTAGAGCAAATAAAGCAGCGATCGCGGCATTAGAAAATAGACAAAAGCCCATCCCTGCATCAGTTTCAGCATGGTGTCCTGGGGGACGCGCTAGTACAAAAGCTGGATTAGCCGACCCGAACACAACCTCAACTCCATCTAACCATGCACTGACTGCCAACAATGCCACATCATAACTGCGTGGGGAAATTGGCGTATCTCCATCCAAAGGGCCGCCGCCACTAGAGGCGATTTGCCACAGTTTTTTGATGTAGGCTGGGCTATGGGCTTTTACCAACGAAGACATCAGTGATGGCTGTTCTGATACTGGTGTAGGCGATCGCCAGGTGATTTGCTCTGCAAATGTAGCTGCTTTTAGGGCATTTGCGATCGCACTTAAACGTTCTGGTTTTTCGGGATGGTATTTTCCAGTCTTGTGATCTAAAAATTCGTCGGAATAAATGACTGGCAGCATAGGACGAAAAAGGTCGGCAGCAGGACAATGAATTTTATTGTATCCTCACTGGTACAAACAGTTTTCCCTTGTACTAGATCGTTGGTCGTTTACTTTCGAGGATTTCTGTTGCTTTCTCTCCAGTAAGTGGGCGGTAGAATAAAAAGCCCTGTACCTCCTCGCAGTTAATAGATTTCAAGAATTCCAATTCCTCTTCCTTCTCTACCCCTTCGGCTGTTAACTTTAATCCCAAGCTGTGTCCCAAGGTAACTATGGCCTGGATAATATGAGCTACTTTGGCATCCTGCGTCAAATATTGAATGAAAGATTTATCTATTTTCAGATTGTGGAGTGGCAAAAGCTGTAGGCGTGAAAGTGAGGAATGACCCGTACCAAAGTCATCAATGGAGATGTAAACACCCATCTGCTGTAGCTCCTCTAACACCTTTGTGGTAAAATGCAAGTCCTCAATCGCTGTGGTTTCCATAATTTCTAATTCTAAAAAGCGCGGCTCCAGACCTGTTTGTTCTAAAACCTTGGCTATAGTCTGTACCAATTTGGGTTGGCGGAACTGCTTCAGAGAAAGATTGACAGCGATCATAATCGGTGGCAATCCAGCATCTTGCCATGCTTTATTTTGGCTACAGGCCGTCTGTAGAGTCCATTCCCCGATGGGGACAATTAATCCACTTTCTTCGACCAGGGGAATAAACACACTGGGGGCGACCAATCCCATCTCTGGGTGCTGCCAACGCAACAGAGCCTCCATACTAGTAATTTCCCCTGTGGCAATGTTCACACGAGGCTGATAGTACAGCGTAAATTCATTGCGTTCTAAGGCATAGCGCAAGCTCTTTTCTAAAGTCAGGAGTTCAGGATTTTTAGCACTCAGGGAAACACTGTAGAATTGGTAGTTATTCCGCCCTTTGTCCTTGGCGTAGTACAAAGCGGTATCTGCGTGCTGGATTAGTGTTTCGGTGTCAGGGCTGTTGTTATCAAGTAAGGCAATACCGAGGCTGGCAGTTACATAAAGTTCATGCCCTTGGAGATGAAAAGCATCCTCAAAGGCTTGTAAGATTCTCTGCGCCACCAAAGTTACCTCTTCAATATCATTGACTCGTGGGAGTAAAATTGTAAATTCATCGCCTCCCCAACGGGCTACAGTATCTCCGCCTCTGAGTGAGTCTTTTAATCTTTGAGAGACGCTTTGTAACAATTGGTCTCCCAAAGTGTGCCCCAGAGTATCATTAATCACCTTGAAGCGATCTAGATCGAGGAAGATTACAGCTAAACTTTCGTCATTTCGAGTGGCGTTGGACAGAGTTTTACTGAGCAGCTCATTAAATAGTAGACGATTGGGCAACCCTGTCAGCAAGTCATGGAGGGCTTGATAGCGAATCTTTTCTTCTACTTGCTGACGCTGCCGCGCACCAATGATACTGGCAGCCATCGTCAAAAGAGTAGATTCTTCGTGCTTTGACCAATGACGCTCAAAGGTGCAGTCTGCCAAGCCAAGATATCCCCAGAAATCATTATCCAAGCGAAGAGGCACCAAGAGAAGGGATTTAATGCCATCTCGAATTAGGAATTCTTGTTCGGCGACAGGAAATTTTTGGGTAATTCCGCTAATGGACTGGCCGCTAGAGAGAACTGTGTACCAACGGGCTAATCCAGGAGCTTGATAAGGCTGATTCTGCCAATGATCGTGGGTAGATTTAATACAAGATTGTGTCCATTCAAACTTTAGGCTGACTGCTATTTCCTCTGTAACAGGATGGGGATGGTTCTCAAAGAGATAGGCACGATCTGCCTTGGCAGCTTCGCCCAGTACAGCGAGAGCTCGATCAATACCAGTTTCGTAATTCATTTCTCCTAGCAAATAATTGGCAGCTTCTGCAACTGCTTGTAACAAGCGATCGCGCTGGCGCAGTTCGGCTGTAGCTCGCTTTTGCTCGGTAATATCTCTAATAATAAAAGTTCTAATTAAATCACTTTCAGGAAGATAGAGAACAGATTGTTCAAAAACTTCTGTGCCTACTTCCACCTCCCGCACAAAAGAATTTTTTTCTAGATTGTTAACTCCAATCAAGAGTCCCGTTAAGATCGGGTGTTCTGTCCCAACTTCCCTAAGATTGGGAAACTTTATAGCTGCGGCTGGATTGAGATAAGTAATTCTTCCCTCGAAATCCATCTCAATAATTGGATTGGGAATGAGTTCAGGAAAGGATGCTAGGCGAGCTAGAGCAGACTCACTAGCTGCTTCAAAGCTGGGATCGATAGCTAAGGTTTGAAAAGGATTGGCAGGACTAGCTTGCTCTGATAAGAAACTAGATAAGTCTTCAACATCAAAAGACTCAGAAAATGCTTGTTCTGAAATGTTGGAAATAGCATAATATTTAGCTTGAGCTTTATTACTGCCAAAAGCAATGATATCTCCATGCCTAAGATTATGAGAAAAGCATTTAGTGCCATTCACAAATAAGCCATTAGTACTTCCTTTACCCTTATAGTTGCCATCAATAATCTGAAAGCCGTATTGGTCAGTTTCTGGAACAGTTACTCGCAATAAAATTGCATGTTGCATTGATACTGACCGGGAAGCCAAGACAATAGTGTTTGCAGGATGCCGCCCCAGAGAATAAGTAGTCTCTCGTAAGGGGACAGTTCGCCGCCCTTCCAGGTCTTGGATGACCAACAAATGGCGTATTTTTTCCCGCTCATTTCCTCGCATGGCTGTTCCCCAAATTCTCATATAATTAATATTTATGTCTTAGTCTAAAAAAGACTGCTCCTATAAGTCCAGAATTTCAAGCTGCACTTATGGTAAAATTTGCTTCATAAAAGTTCTCAACCATCTGCGTAGGCGTAGCCCGCCGCAGGCATCGCAAAATTGGTATAAGGGTCGAGACCAGCTTTTACCTTCATGATTGACCGCAAGCACTCTTCTTTTTATGGAATGAGTTGGCTAATTGTTCAATCAGTTTTTTAATAGAAATTCTAGTTGTTTTCTCTACTCATACATAAGTTATAAACTTTGTTCCTTTGTCTATATCATCTAACCTTGTCTTTCTTAGGATACCCAGATCAACAATTCAAAATTAAAATTTAAAAATTGTACTTACAGGGAAGCAAGTTAGGCGTAGCGTCACGTTGGCGTAGTCTCTTGTAGAGAAGAGAGTTACATGAGGGAATTTAAACCCTGACTAAAACTGAACAAAATCGGAGCCAATCTGCCTCTGAGCTAAATATAGATGTTGGCGTTAGCCTCTTTCTTTAGGAGCTAGTTATCCATTAGTCACATCTTTACTTAAAATTTATAAAACACCTAATCTTCAACCTCATAAAGTTAGGACTTTTGATATCCTATATATAAAGTATTAGTTCAACAACTTAGGGATATAAGATAGAGAAGTATGTTTAACTTTTCCTTCCCCTGATAATGGGGTTGAAAAAGTGAGCATTAATTAAGCATGGTTAATGAGTACGAATTCATACCTATTATTTACGATCAAATGCTGAAAGTCAGTGTTTTGAGCATTGGATGAGCATTTTAGAGAGAGTGAAAGCTGAAGTGTTGATATTATGTCGGTTGATCGTAATCTGCAAGAAACTCACTTAAATCGTGCCCGCGCCAGTCTCAGACAAGCGCTTTCTTGGTATGGATATCTTCGCAAGTCAGGACAGCTTTCATCTAACCCAGAATTGGTAGGTTTGGTGAAACCAGAATTGGAAGCTTTGAGAGCCACACTCAACAAGCTAGATTCAAACGTCATTAGAATAGCCGTCTTTGGTTTGGTGAGTCGGGGAAAGTCAGCAGTTTTAAATGCCTTGCTGGGAGACAAAATTCTGCAAACTGGGCCTCTAAATGGTGTCACCCAATGGCCGCGTTCCGTGCGATGGCAGCCCGGTGGTAAGGTACTAGTAGAGTTAATTGATACGCCCGGATTAGACGAAATTGCGGGTGAGTCACGGGCGGATATGGCACGAGAAGTAGTACATCAGGCAGATTTGATTTTGTTTGTCGTATCTGGTGATATCACGCGTACTGAGTATCAAGCACTGCTGGAATTGCGACAATCGCAAAAACCCCTGATTTTAGTCTTTAACAAGATAGATTTATACCCAGATACCGATCGCGGAGTGATTTACCAAAATTTGCAACAACTGGGTGCTGGAAATCCCCAAGCAAAGCCTCTACTACCTGATGAAATTGTGATGGTGGCGGCGGAACCAGCAGCAATGGAAGTGCGGGTTGAGTGGCCTGATGGGCGTGTCAATTATGAATGGGAAACACCACCACCGCAAGTAGACGAACTCAAAGAGACAATTCTGAATATTCTCAATCGGGAAGGGCGATCGCTTCTGGCTTTAAATGCACTGATCCAAGCACGGGATGCAGAAGCGGCGATCGCTCAAAAAACTATCGATTTACGCGAAAAGGAAGCCGAAGAAATTATTTGGCAATTTACCAAATACAAAGCTTTGGCAGTAATGCTTAATCCCATTGCCTTCTTAGATATCCTTGGCGGAACTGTTGCTGATTTAGCTTTAATTCGCGCTCTCGCTAGATTGTATGGTTTGCCGATGACTAGCTACGAAGCCGGGAAAATTTTAAAAACGATTTTATTTAGTTCTGGTGGCTTGCTACTGGGAGAATTAGGTAGTAGTTTTCTTTTGGGTTTAGGTAAGAGTACGGCTGCAATAACTAGTGGTGATAATCCCAGCAATATTACTGCTTTTGCTGGCAGTGCGATCGCTCAAGCTGGTATCGCCGGTTATGGAGCATACTCCGTTGGCAAAGCCGCCCAAGTCTACCTCGAAAAAGGCTGCACTTGGGGACAATTGGGCGCTAGCAGTGTCATTCAAGAAATTCTCTCTCAAGTTGACCAAAACACAATTATGTATCGTCTCCGACAAGAGTTAGGTATAAAGTATTAAGATTTTTGAGTTGTGTTCCGAAAAGTTTCTGTTGATTCAAATTAACCAGTAAGTAAAAACTACCGTATCAAACTCGCTAACACGGCAGTTATAAAATAGTCGAAATTGTGCGCCTAGATTATGCTTTTAGCTTTGCCTTGCTGCTTAGATTTTTTGCCCAAGAATATACCAAAAGCACTAGCCGTCAATGAACCCAATATGATTGAGGGTTCGGGAACAGAATTTGGTTCCAAAACAGGTGTCAAAAGAAAAGCATGAACGGGGTAATTACGTTCAGGGTCTTGAATAGTACCAGTACCGACAATTTGTCCAGAGTTATTGATCCCATCTGCGCTTCCCAGAAACCAACTGGAATTAGCAGGAATGAGGTCGTTTAAATTACTCATTTTACCGTCACTATAGAAGAAGGGAACGGTGACATTAGACCCTTTGATATAGCCTGCATTACCAACTACCTGCCCAAAATCATTAATATCAGTAGCGTCGCTGTTTGGCCCCCCAAGTGTACCTAAGTCTTGTAGTGTTCCACTCCCACTGTAGAGGAAGGCGTGCCTAACATTACAAGGGCATTCTTTTAGATCGTCTGGTTCAAAAGTTGCTCCGGTGTCTGCCCTACCAACGACCTGTCCTAAGTTATTGATAGCAGAAGCTACACCTTCCTCACCCCCAAGTGTGCCTAAGTCTTGTAATCCTCCACTGCTGCTGTAGAGGAAAGGATGATATTGTCCTGACTGAGTTTGTGTATAATAGCCAACTATTCGTCCTGAGTCGTTAATATCCCTTGCAGAGCTTGATCCCCCAAGGGTGGTCAGGTCTTGTAATACTCTACTCCCACTGTAGAAAAAGGCGTGGAATTGTCCTTCCTTCGTTTCTGCCGAGCCAACGACCTGTCCTAAGTTATTGATAGCAGAAGCGACGCTGGATTCTCCTCCGAGGGTTCCGAGATTTTGGATTCCAGTAGCATCACTCCAGAGAAAAGCATAATCACGTCCATATACAGACTTCTTTGACTCACCGACCACTTGACCAAAATCATTGATTGCGTAGCCAGTGCTTGAGTTACCACCTAAAGTGCCTAAATCATCAGTTGCTGGATTAATTGCACTGTTAGGAGCCGTGCGAAAGGCGTTAGAGCGGAAAACATCAGTACTAGGAACAATTGAGTTACCAACCACTTGACCAGCATTGTTAATGCCGTATGCTGCACTAAAAGCATCAAAGCCAGTAGCAGTAGGGTTTAAAGAACCAAGATCGGTAATAGAGTACAAAGATGCAGCAGTAGCCTGTTGGGGAACTGTAACTTCTCCCATGATTAAGGCTATCAGCCCGATACCAGTAGCGCCCAGAGTATACTTCAACATATTGTTATTAAAACTTTACCTTTATATTTTTTATCAGTATTTACTCTACTTAAACGCTCAAAAAATATACTTTGTTTAAAAAATATTCATATTGGTACTTGTGTAAGGGTAGCTGCTTAGAGACAGTACAACCTGATAAATTGGGTAGTTAGTTGTACAGATGAGTAGTTCTTTAGGGAGTTTTGAGTTACTACAGACAGAAATATTGAGAATAAACAAGAATTATTTCGCCTTTGTTACTGTTTATAAGTGTTTATCAACTTCTATCAAGCTCTTCTGACAATTGACTGACATTCCCAATTTGGGATGCAAGATTGAGAACATGACCATCTCTGCTTGTTAGTGCAACTAGTAGAATTCCTTTACCTTTTTGAATCAAAGATGACAAGAGGGTAATCACACTCAATTTTGCTAAAAAGATGGCGGTGTTTACCACTACCTCTTGTGGGAAGCCTATCTAAACTAGAAATGTGAGCTTTCTGAGGTCATTAAAAGCTCACAGTTAATATCTATCTCTGTAAACAAAGGTGAAAGTATCATGACAACTAGCCTAAACTCATTTGAAAATGCTGGGACGGCAAATCTTGAAGAAGCCATTACTAGTGCCATTACTGAAGCCCGTACAACTTGTGAGCAAGATGGCAGTAATTCTGCCGATTGTGCCGTAGCCTGGGACATTGTAGAAGAGTTGCAAGCTGAGAAAGCTGATCAACAACAAGCAAAACAAAAGAAAACCTCTCTAGAAAATTACTGCGATACCCATCCAGGTTCCGTAGAATGTCTCATCTACGACGTTTAACTTTTCCGTAAATCAGTTGTTGCTGATTGCGTTATTTGCTTAACTGCCTCTAAATTAGGTGGTGGTATTTCACTTTCCATTCCCAACCACAAAAGATATTCGATATTCCCAGCCGGGCCAGTGATCGGCGACCAAGTTAAGCCTTTGTATTTCCACCCTAATTCGTGGGCGGCTTGCAACACCTGAAAAATGGCATCAGCTTGGTCGTTTGGATCGCGCACAACACCTTTTTTACCCACACGGGATTTGCCGACTTCAAACTGTGGCTTGACTAACAACACAGCTTCTCGGTTAGCTTGAGTTAGTTGCCACAAAGCAGGCAGAATTTTGGTTAAAGAAATAAACGATACATCAACCACCGCCAAATCAGGAATCGGGTCATTTTCACCATATAATTCATCTGGTCGTAGTTGCCGTAAATTTGTGCGTTCCCGCAAAATCACCCGTGGATCGTTTCGTAACCGCCAGTCAACTTGTCCGTAACCGACATCAATACCGTAAACTTGTTTTGCTCCAGCTTGCAAAAGACAATCAGTAAAACCACCAGTAGAAATCCCGCCATCTAAACAAATGCGCTCGGCTACGGGAATGGTAAATACTGACAAAGCTTTGGAGAGTTTTTCACCGCCTCTAGAAACAAAAGGCGATCGCTCTTTAATATTTATTTGAGCTGCAATATCAACTTCAGTACCAGGTTTATCAACTAACTGCTGATTAACAGTAACTTCTCCCGCCTGAATTAAGCGTTGTGCTAAGGCGCGAGAAGAACATAAATTTAATTCCACTAATAGTGTGTCGAGTCGCTGTTTAGCCAATTAACTAGACTCTCCTGGTAAGATTAAAACCAAAGCACGATTAATCATTTCTTCTTGGTTAACCAGCTTTTCTAATTCTTGGGCTTCATAACGACCTTCTTCTACTTCTAGAGAAGCCTCATCAATGGCATTTAAATAGGCTTCTGCTAAGATTTCTAACAATTCTTCTGGCGTGAGATAATAGCCCCCAGCTTTGCGCCGCTTATTTTCCCGCTGAATTTCCCGAACCGAATTCCGAATTAAGACTTCCCAAGAGCGAGTCGTGCGATTTTCAGCTTGTTGTTTAATCAGATGCAACAATAGAATCACTCCATAGCTACGAATCGTCTTGATTATGTCATTTCGGCTCATTTCCTCTAATTCTTCAACTATAATCAATGCTCCTTGAACATCGCCCTTAACAAGTAAGTCTTTCAGGGTTAATAATTCTTCCATCATCAGCGCCTCAAACATCGGCAACTTCTATTGTGGGTTATGACGGTTATAGTACAGATAAGATAAGCTAATGCGTTTAATCTGGCGATCGCTATTTAAATGTATTATTTTTTTGGAATACAGGACATCAAAATAATTAAGATACAGCAAAATCCGTGTACTGCAGTAGTTCAGCAGGATGGAAACCCAAGACAATATCTTTGTGCAAAATACCCGCTTCTTATAATGCCTCTGCTACTGGCTGGGAAGTACCATCATATTGAATCCACACTTTCTCTTTGATTTTATATCTGTTAATCCTTTGATAATACGTTTATCTTCCCATTTTTCCGATAGGACATAATGGCTTTTTGTATGATTGAGTATTTTAATGGTAAATTTTATATCAACTTCATAATATTGATCGTTGTCTTAACAATTTTTTAAAAGGTTCTCAATTTTTTTGAAATTATCCTCGATTTCATCTTTTTTATAGGCTGGACTTTGAGGAAAAACTAATGATCCTGGTACTAATACATCAATTACTGAAGGATCTAAAACATTAGAACGAGATTATTTATATCAATAATAAATATTATAAAATAGGTATAAAATTTTCTCAGTACTACTAATTAATTCATCAGATAAAAATTTTTGCATTAATAAAAGTAAACGCACCTTGCCAATCAAGCCAAAGTGCGATAAATATTAAGTCCACTTATGCGAACTTTGTTTGTATAGTTCTGCGATTTCTAGTCACCAAGACTAGATGCTAAATATCTATCTCGCTCAACTCGCGTGTAATGTGATCGAATGGTTCATCCACAAAAGCAGTATTAATCACACCTGCTGCTGTCACTTGTTCCTTAATCAAATCCTTGAGAATTTGGATACCGCGAACCGTAGGCCCAATAGGTACTCCTAGAGAATTGTAAGTTTCTCGCAGTCCTTGCAGCACTCGTTCATCCAATACATTTGTGTTACCAGCAACCAGCGCATAAGTGGCATAGCGCAGATAGTAGTCCATATCTCGCAGACAAGCTGCATAACGACGAGTCGTATAAGCATTTCCACCGGGGCGAATCAATTCTGGCAGTTCTTCAAATAACTGTAAACCAGCCTGCTTGACAAGTGCAGCCGCATTAGAATTGATTGCCGCCGCCGCTTGTACTCTTGCTGTACCACTATCAAAGTAAGACTTCAGGCTATCGATCGCATTCCGGTCAAAATACCGACCAGCTAGATCATAATTCTTAATTAAACTTGTTACCGCATCGCGCATTCCTTCTTCTCCCAATCATTGCTATTTATGGTTTGATATTTATTTGGCTGCACTTATGCACCAGTAAATTTTTGTGCTATTAAAAATAGATTCGGCACAAAAACAATATATCCACTATCTATGGATTCTATGCCAAAGTTGACCCCTATGTGATGAACTTTCCAGTTTTGTACAGATGATCGTCGAAAGGTTAATATAACCTGATAATCCAGATATCTGTAACATAAGCTACAAAATTCGTTAATGTCTAGTATTTAAGATATTTCTGGTGTGTCACGGTCTGATTGAGATCAGCAGGGTTACGATGCTTTGGAATATTCTGGTATTACTTTAGGAAATTGGTAGAGAAGGAGTAACAATGACAACACCACAAGAACTCTTGAAGAGAATTCAAGATGAAAAAATTCAACTGATTGATCTCAAATTCATCGATACAGTAGGGACTTGGCAGCACCTCACACTGTACCAAAACCAAATCGATGAGACTGCATTCACTGATGGCGTACCTTTTGACGGTTCCAGCATCCGGGGTTGGAAAGCGATCAACGAATCGGACATGACGATGGTACTCGATCCCAACACTGCTTGGATCGACCCATTCATGGAAGTGCCAACGCTAAGTATAATTTGTAGTATCAAAGAACCCCGCACGGGTGAATGGTACAACCGTTGCCCACGTGTTATTGCCCAAAAAGCAATAGATTACCTGGTTTCTACTGGTCTTGGTGACACAGCTTTCTTTGGTCCTGAAGCTGAGTTCTTTATCTTTGACAGTGCTAGATTTGCCCAAACCGCCAACGAAGGCTACTACTTCTTAGACTCCGAAGAAGGTGCTTGGAATTCCGGTAAATATGAAAAAGGAAAACCCAACTTAGGTTACAAACCACGCTTCAAAGAAGGTTACTTCCCAGTTGCACCGACGGATTCTTTTCAAGATATCCGTACAGAAATGCTGTTGACAATGGCAGAATTAGGTGTACCCATTGAAAAGCATCACCACGAAGTTGCTACTGGTGGTCAGTGCGAACTTGGTTTCAAGTTTGGGAAGTTGATCGAAGCGGCTGACTGGTTGATGATTTATAAATATGTCATCAAGAATGTTGCTAAGAAATACGGTAAAACCGTCACCTTCATGCCAAAACCGATTTTTGGCGATAACGGTTCGGGAATGCACTGTCACCAATCCATTTGGAGAGACGGCCAACCTCTGTTTGCAGGTGATAAGTATGCTGGTTTGAGCGATATGGGGTTGTACTACATTGGTGGTCTTCTCAAACACGCACCAGCCCTGTTGGCAATCACCAACCCTAGCACCAACTCATACAAGCGCCTAGTACCTGGTTATGAAGCTCCTGTTAACTTGGCTTACTCCCAAGGAAACCGTTCTGCTTCTATCCGTATTCCTTTATCTGGCACTAACCCTAAAGCCAAGCGTTTAGAATTCCGTTGTCCAGATGCTACATCTAACCCCTATTTGGCATTTGCTGCAATGCTTTGTGCTGGTATCGATGGCATCAAGAACAAAATCCATCCTGGTGAACCCTTAGATAAGAATATCTATGAACTCTCTCCAGAAGAACTGGCAAAGGTTCCTTCAACTCCAGGCTCTTTAGAATTGGCGTTGCAAGCACTGGAAAAAGATCACGCCTTTTTGACAGAATCAGGCGTCTTCACGGAAGACTTTATCGAAAATTGGATTGATTACAAGCTAGGTAACGAAGTTAAACAGTTGCAGCTGCGTCCTCATCCCTACGAGTTTTACCTCTATTACGATGCTTAATTAAGAGTCGTATCTAACTAAAAAGTAATAAGTTTTGCCACCCTAAAGTAGAGGGTGGCTTTTTTTTCCAGATTTGTCAGTTGAGACATTCACTCAAAAAATCCAGCTCGTAAATCCTGAAACTTAGCTCATGGAAGCATGACTGGACCCATAAATCATCCGAGTGTTAGCATCAACCTTCCCTTGAATCGGGTTCCAGTTGTGGGATGCTTCTTCAGGAAGACCAAGTTCTTGTGCAGCCCGCATTAGTATTGATTGTTGGCGATTCTTGACTTGCTGATGTTCACGCACCATTAACGCACGAGATTTATCTGCGATAGACATAACCATAGTCCTCTCTATTTTGTGAATATATAATTTTTGGCTTTTCTCTAAACTACTATAACAAAAAAACTGTAACATAAGCTACTTTTTACCAAAGATTATATTTGCCTTTCCTGACAATATCAGGTATTTTTTCCCAAACCTGGAAAAATCTTTCCTAATCTACCTTTGATGGTTAAAATCATCTGGCTTCAGATTTGTCTCATCTGGGAGCCTTTACCTTTCTAACAGTAGGTAATTTATTCGTTACAATTATTTACATAGAATTAATCAAAACTTGAGCTATTTGTATGCCTGAGAGTTTAACTAAACTGACTTATCAAACCTTTCAGCAGAGCAAAAATTACTTTGGTCTGGCTCACAAAATATTAAGTTCACGGTTGAGGAACCTGGTGTATCCGACACTTGAACAAAAGACCAAACCCATCCCGAATGAGCTTTTACTCAAACTTCAACAGAGATTGAATGAGTTGCTAGAAGCAGATTGGCAAGATGCCGAAAAAGGCGTGTACCCGGAAAGTTTGCTGTTTGACAACCCTTGGGATGAGTTTTTCCGCTACTATCCTTTGATATGGCTAGATTCCCCTAAAACGTGGGAGCGGGTTCAAAAACAGAATTACCAAGATTTTTCGCCCGAAATTGATACAGATGGTTATCCCAGCTACTACGTGCAGAACTTCCATCACCAAAGCAATGGCTACTTGAGTGATTTGTCAGCCAATTTATATGACTTACAAGTAGAAATTGTTTTTGGTGGGGCGGCTGATCCGATGCGGCGGCGGATTCTCGCTCCGCTCAAGCAAGAACTGAAAGCAATTGATTCAGTTGCACCACGGCAAACTCGTATTTTGGATGTAGCTTGTGGAACTGGGCGGACTCTGAAGTTGATTCGGGCAGCCTTGCCGCAAGCATCTCTGTTTGGTACGGATTTGTCACCAGCTTATTTGCGTAAAGCAAATGAACTACTATCCCAAATTCCAGGAGAATTGCCGCAACTTTTACAAGCGAATGCCGAAGAGTTACCCTATCTAGATAACTATTTTCATGCTGTAACTTCTGTTTTTCTTTTCCATGAGTTACCAGCAACTGTACGTCAGACAGTCATTGAGCAATGCTTCCGGGTAACAAAACCAGGAGGAGTCTTTATTATCTGTGACTCAATTCAGTTGAGTGATTCACCTGAGTTGGAATATATGATGGATTCTTTCCCCGAAGCTTTCCATGAACCCTATTACAAGCATTACAGCAGTGATAACTTGCTAGAACGTTTACAGAGAGTAGGCTTTGAGAATATTGAGACGCAAGTCCATTTTATGAGCAAGTATTTCATTGCTCATAAGCCAGCTTAAGATAAAACCTTCTCATTCCCTTTTCTTTAAATAAACTTTACCTAAAAAGGGCAAATGCAAAATTTTGCATCTGCCCTTGGGTGTAAAATAATTAAGAGGACTAAGAGGATCTAACAAATCCTGCTTAATATTTATTTCGTCGGGAGCCATCTGCGAGAAGAAGGAAGCAGGGTGCAAGAGTAGGTCAGAAATAGTAAGATTCGCTGCCAAGTGCAATTAAACCTATACTACTTGTGCGAATCTATGCTCTAGATAAGCTCAGATGCAACGTAAGAGATTTTATGCTTCGCCAAAGGACGCTAAACAAACGCCAAAGCGAAGATCAATTATTTCCTGATGTAGATAGCCAGTTACTCAATATATGAGAAAACTTATTTGGGAATAAAGTGAAGTTGCCTTAAGACTGTTTTCTCAACAAGCAAAATGTCTGAATTAAATGTGCTTTAGATTAACTGATAGCCTAAATAACATCTATTTCTAAAGAGGCATTACTCTACAGTAGTTAAACCACAGCATAGATATTTCGGGCTTTTTGTGTCACTTCTCTGCGCCCACTACCGCGATGACGTGGCGCATCATCTGAAGCTTGTTCAGATGCCGCCAAGTGCCACTGTTCTGAAGTAGGCGTGGAAGGCAGCCCTGTTGATAAGTGATTGACCATTGCTTGGCAATTAAAAGCTAAGGGGCCGAACACCAGACTCGAGACTAAAAGTGAAATGGCAGCACGCATAGCAGATGTCTATTTTGGAACTCTCCTGTTCACTGATACTTAGCTTTTTAATGAATATCCGGACAATTAATCAAAAAGTATTCTGCTTTACTGAAAATAAACTCTTCTTATCCTCTGTTTAAATGTTCGACTAATAACCAATTACCAGAGTGATTGTGACGGCCCCACAATGTAACTAATTGTTCGTGGGGATAAGCGCGTAATTGCTCGTCAATATGCGATCGCAAAGTCACAAGCTGCCAACTTTGCCCTTGATATGCGGCTGGGGCTGTGACAGTAAATCTGTATTCCTGCTGTTCCAAGCGGAAAAAGATACCTTTAAAACAGTTACTTTCCTGAATTAATGCTTTGTCAAAAGCAGAGTCAGGGCAATCGCCACTAACTGGATAGGCTTGTGGGTTATCTAAGTAATACAGTTGCCAGTGCTGCCAATCCGAATGATTGGGAGGAAGATTAAATAAAGGAATAATTGCTGCTTTTGAGCGATTATCTTCTAATAAAGCCGTTTGCAGCGTCCTAACAGGTAAATCTCTCGGCTGGCAGTTTAACTCAACACATATTGCCGCTGCCATTCCCGCTGCTTGACCAATTCCCATAACCACAGGTTGTAATCTGGTAGCGCCATTGGCAATGTGGGAGACAGAAATATTCTTTTCACAGACCAAGAAACCATCTGTTGTGGCTGGAATTAGACAACTGTAGGGAATTGTAAAAGGACTCCCCGTCCAACGTCCTCCCCAACGGATGGATTTAGGTTGCAGTGGGAATTGAACGCCAGGATAATGATGGTCATTGGCGTAGTTACCAACTGCGATTGCATCATTAAATATAGATGCAACTCTACCTTTGGCGATCGGTAAAATATCCTGTTCTCGGACAGTAGTTAGCCCCACTAAGCGGCGGCTTTCCCGGTAATAGGGATGCAATGCAAAAGCTGTAGGGGCGTGAGGAAATACTTTTTTTGCTAAACCATAGCGACTACCAAGCTGTTTTTGGATAAAATGAGCAAAATTTTGGCTATGCCAGCGAGATTCTGGGATGAATTCACTTCTGGATACATCTGACTCTATCAACCGCCCTACCCCTTCGCCGTAGTCATTGCCACAGATTGGCCAATTCATCATAAACAGGCCACCAGGCAAACGTCCATAATTTAAAAATGTTTCTGCTCCATAGCCATTCCAAGCACCTGTAAACTGTGATGGATTATAGTTAGGTGCAGCCGGAATCTCTGGTGCAATTGATTCACCAAAGTCTTGCATAATCACTACATAAGTGGGCGCTTGCACGGGATATTTCTGGGTTAAAGAGTTAAAAGTCACTGGGGCGCTGGGTTCTCCCCACTCCGATTGCAATTCCCAGCCCCAGCGGTAAGGTATATCAGCTAAAGGTAATAAATCTCCTAATTCTGTGCCGTCAAGAATAATTTTGGCTGTGACAGCAAAATCTGCAAAGCAGACACCAGTAATCGAATCACCTTGTCGGTAAACATCTATTGGTACTTGTCCAGAAATCCAGTGTAGATACGGCAACTCCTGCACCCAATCGGCAAAAATCTCTGCCCCAATTCGGGGATCGTAACTAAAAAAGCTTACCCAGCTGTTATCTAATCCACCAGGCTGTCGTTGTCGCAATTCCTGCAAAAACGCACCCCATAACCCCGTTTGAAAAGCTTCTAATTCGTTGCCATCGGGTACAGACACTCCAGCCGAAGTTAGCATTCCCCCCAACCAAGGAAATTCACTCACCAGAATGGTTTTGGCTCCCCGTCGCGCCGCTTGGATAGCAGCCGCAGTGCCTCCGGTTCCGCCACCAACAACTAAGACATCAGCTGTATATGTCTGATTAACCATCCTTTAACCTCACAGGAGTTCCGACATATTCTCCTAAAAAAAGCGATCGCCTTGCAGTTTTTATCTCAAACTGAGTGCGATCGCGATCGGATTCCTGAAATCAAAAGAGATTATTAGGATTATTTCTCAATTAGTACTTACCTAACTAGAAGTCAAGGCGGTAGTTGAGTTAGATTTACTTTGTCAAACCCTCAAACACACCCCTCAAAGCTGCAACAGCATCTTGAGTCCGCGCCCAAACTCCTTGATCTGGGTCTTGACCTGTAAGTTCTCTTGTACCCAAAACTTCTAACACACCTTTCAACTGTTCTTGATGAGCGCGATTTTCAAAGTTCACTTGATTGAGCGGCCCAATAGCTTCTTTCACGTCATCACCTACCACCTGAGCAGCTTTATGGATAATTAAACCAGTCATTACGGCTTGGTGCTTAATCCTTTCGTGAATAGAAAACTTTTGGTATATTGTCAGCTCATCTCCATCTATTATCCGGTTTACTTGCTCAATGTACTGCCCGATAGTGTCTCTAGGCTGGGCTGAACCACCACCAAATTTTGAAATAACTCCCTCAATCACTGTGAGGTTTTCTTGGTCATCTTTGAGAAAGTCGTTTAGGCGTTTGCTAATTTCTTGATCGTTGCTTACAGCAGGTAGTACTTTTCGTTCATTAGAAATTAGCAACTCTTGTATAGCTTTCAAATCTGCTAGTTCTGTAGCGATCGCCTTACGCTTGGTATCATCTAAAGCTACAACCATTTCTAGACTTGCCTCAAATAAATTAGGATACTATTAACCTCTCACATTTCTTTTGCTTAACAAATCATTCTTGAGATGTATTATCATTATATTTATGCCTAAAGTCGCAAACAGGAATACAGCGAATCTGATACCCGGATAAACTTCCAGAAGTCGAGTAGCTGTTCTCCTACAAGCTGAGACTGGGAAAAGTGAAAGAAATGCCCTCCTTCTAAACAAGACCAGAGGCGATCGCCCTCCTTCAAATGCGATCGCCATCCTTGCAGTGCCTCTGGTTCCACAATAATGTCATTTAAGCTACCACAAACCATCAAAGGGACTGGAACTCCGTTTGCCTTTATACTCACCCTCTCAAACAGAGAATGAGGAGAGAGCGAACAATCTAAGTCTTGCTCCAGCAGATGTGTCAAACTCTTGAGAGTGCGTTTATCTTGATAACCAAACAAGTTATAAACCATATCAGTCAAAAGCTTTTGGCGACTTAAAAACTGACGGTGCATATAGTAATGAGCTTGCCAATCAACCGCCGCATCAACACCCACGGCTAATAGTGTCAAAGACTTAACTGTTTCTGGATAGCGACGGCTATACAGTAGCCCTAGTAATCCTCCTGTACTATGACCAATTAGGTGAACAGGTCGATTGCAAGATTTCAGGTAGTCATGAAGCAGAACAACAGCAGCATCTAGTGAACTTACTTCATCTTGGCTTTGGCGATATTTCCACTCTTGGATTGTCACTAGATCGGACAGGTAACGAAGTAGTGGTTGAGCAAAGTATTGCAAACTAGGGCTTGTATTTAACCAAAGAACATCCGGCAGTTTAGACATCCTGATTTTCCTGTAAATAGAATAAACTCTTAATTTGCTAATTAAGAATTTTTGTAACTAATAATTACAAGTTGCTATATCTGATTCCAGCTGATTTTTCCAGCCAGACTTACCAGTGTGTCAAACCTCTTATAAAAAACTTATTGATAAAAATATTCAATATATTTTAGAAAAGCTTACAGCATTAAGAAAATTATTGCAAATAATTATTGTTAGTGATTAATACCGTTTCTCTGTGAAGTTACACCAAAATTTCTCCACCTATCAGCGTCTCCCTGTTTGTAAGGCTACGGTGTACACACAAGTAGAGTTGGGAATAAAATGGACGGAAAAGAACGGAAAATTTGTTTAAAATCCTTAATTTGACCTTAAATTTTTATCAACAAGCTGACACTATTGATAATAGCTTTGGTAAACTCAAAACCTTGCCTACTAAGGCTTGTATTTTACCAGGCAAGGATTTTAAGACTTGTGTATACACTATATTTGAACAAGCTAAGACAGAGAAATCACAAATCTGATAGCCTAACGTTGACTGCTAATGTTACATCTAGTATCGTTGAGCGGGGAAAAACCAACGTGAAAGCACAGGTATTTAGAGGCGTTAATCAACTGTCTTACGAAGATATCCCAGTTCCAAATCTGGAACCAGATGAAGTGCTGGTACAGGTGCGGGTTGTGGGATTGTGTCAGTCAGATATTAAAAAAATTCGTTATCCGCTGTATGAACCGCCGCGCATTTTTGGACATGAAACTGCTGGTACGATCGCAGCACTGGGCAATAATGTCAAAGGTTGGCAAGTTGGACAACGGGTAGCAGTGATGCACCACATCCCTTGTATGCGTTGCGCCTACTGTCTAAATGACAATTTCTCGATGTGCGATGTTTACAAAAACATCTCCACTACCGCAGGCTTTAACGCCAGTGGCGGCGGTTTTGCTGATTATGTCAAAGTTCCCGGACATATTGTGGAAAACGGTGGGTTAATTCCCATCCCAGATAATATCAGTTTTGAAGAAGCGAGTTTTGTAGAACCAACGAACTGCTGCTTGAAAGCGGTGAAAAAAGCCCAAATTGCTCCAGGACAAACTGTGTTAGTTACTGGTGCTGGGCCAATTGGGTTAATGTTTATCATGTTGGTGAAGTATTTCGGAGCAAAAGCGATCGCTACTGATTTACTACCCTCTAGAATTGATAAAGCCTTAAGTGTTGGTGCAGAGGCGGCTTTTGATGCCCGTGATGCCGATTTACCCGCCAAAATCTCTGCCTTAACTGGTGGACTAGGTGTTGATGTTACTTTGCTGGCTGTTCCTAGCGAGAAAGCTTTCTTTCAAGCACTTGATAGTACCCGCAAAGGTGGCAAAATCTTGTTTTTCGCTGAATTCCCTGATGAGGTGGAAATTCCGATTAACCCGAATATCCTCTACCGTCGGGAAATTGACTTGATCGGCAGTTACAGCTCATCTTATCGGCTTCAGAATCTATCAGCCGATATTGTATTTAATCAGCGAATTGACGTGCAAGCATTGATTAGCGATCGCTATCCATTAAAAGATTTATCAGCAGCTGTGGAAGTTGCGATCGCACCCACACCGGATACTTATAAAATCTTAATTTATCCGTAAAAGGAAGATTAGGGAGATGGGAGAGTGTTAAAACTAGAAGTTTAAAGTTCTGAGGTTCAACGGTGAAGCTCAAAGGCTCGACGATGAAGCTCAAAGGTTCAACAATGAAGCTCAAAGGTTCAACAATGAAGCTCAAAGGTTCAACAATGAAGCTCAAAGGTTCAACAATGAAGCTCAA